>NZ_JACJRG010000002.1 GCF_014697125.1 Anabaena minutissima FACHB-250
CACGTCTTCCGAAACTACTCAAATGATAAAAGTCCCTCGTCTTTTATTTGAGCGTTTGAGGGATATTGCTGTTTACGCTGCCTGAGTAAATCAAAAATGGATAAAGTCGAGCTTAGAAGATAGCAAAATATCAGTTAATCTCAATGTGGTAGAAGATGGTGTAGAAGCAATGGCATTTCTCAGAAAACAAGAAAAATATGCCGATGTACCTCATCCAGATATAGTGCTACTTGATTTAAATTTACCTAGAAAAGATGGGCGGGAAGTATTAGCAGAGATTAAAACTGATCAACATCTCAAACGCATTCCTGTTGTGGTGCTGACAACTTCTCAAGCCGAAGAAGATATTCTCAAAGCTTATAACCTATCGGCTAACTGTTATATAGCCAAGCCAGTTGATTTTGACCAATTCGTGAGAATTGTACAATCGATAGAAAACTTTTGGTTTGCGATCGTCAAACTGCCACCGGAGTAAAGACTATGGCAGATAAAATTATTCAAGTTTTATTAGTAGAAGATAATCCTGGTGATGCTTTTTTAATTCAAGAGTTAATCAAAGAAGTCAACGCAGTTAGAGTAAATTTACACACCGTTGAGCAGTTGTCAGAAGCATTTAACCTGTTAGCTAGTACCGCTAGTAGTGGGTTAAGTAAATGCTTTGATGTCATGCTATTAGACTTGTCTTTACCTGATAGTCAAGGAATTGAAACCTTTATTAGAGCTAATAGCCAAGCCAAAACAATTCCGATCATTGTCCTGACTGGTATAGATGATGAAACATTAGCATTAAGAGCCATGCAGGAAGGAGCGCAGGATTATTTAGTCAAAGGACAAGTGACTGGCGACTTATTAGTACGCTCTATGCGATACGCCATTGAACGTCAACGCGTAGAAGATGAACTTCGTCAAAGTGAAGAGCGATTCCGGGTAGCCTTAAAAAATTCCCCAATTTTTGTTTTCAACCAAGATAGAGACTTACGTTATACCTGGGTTTATAACCAAAGAGCTGGGTGGACAGAACAAGCAATGTTGGGCAAGCAAGACTGTGAGATTATGCCCCATCAAGATGCCCAAGCTCTCACCGCCATAAAATATAATGTTTTAACTACAGGTATAGGTACTCGTGCAGAAATATCGATTACAACTAGCAAAAGTATTCGATATTACGATTTGACTGTTGAGCCATTGCAGAATGAATCCCAAGAAATCATCGGGATAACTTGCGCCAGTATTGATATTACTGAACAACAAACTGCTTTACAAGAACGCCACTTAGCAGAAGCAAAAATCCGTGAACAAGCTGCATTACTAAACATTACCACTGATGCAATTTGTGTACGCGATTTACAAAATCAGATCCTTTTTTGGAATAAAGGGGCAGAAAATTTATACGGGTGGCAAGTTCAAGAGGTGATAGGAAAAAATGCCAGTGAATTGTTATTTTATGAACCCTCCCCAGAAGTTGAAATTGCTCTACTACACGTTATCTCCCAAGGTAACTGGCAAGGAGAGTTAAACAAAGTTACTAAAAATGGGAGAGAAATTTTAGTAGCTAGTCGCTGGAGTTTAGTTCGTGATGAGTACGGACAACCTAAATCAATTCTTTCTGTTGATACAGATATTACTCAGAAAAAACATCTAGAAGCGCAATTACTGCGTACTCAACGCCTAGAAAGTATAGGAACTTTGGCTAGTGGTATCGCTCATGATCTGAACAATATCCTGACACCAATTTTAGCTGGTGCGCAATTGTTACCTCTAAAATTTCCCGATGCAGATGAACGCACTCAACATTTATTAGAGATTTTAGAAATTAATGCTAAACGTGGCGCAGATTTAGTGAAGCAGGTGTTATCTTTTGCTAGAGGCGTAGAAGGTAAACGCATCACTTTGCAACTTAGACACATTATTGTGGAACTGTCCAAAATTTTGAAAGAAACATTTCCTAAATCTATCAAAATTGTCACGGATGTCTCCAAAGAATTATGGACTGTTTGTGGAGATAGTACGCAACTCCATCAAGTGATGATGAATCTCTGTGTTAATGCCCGTGATGCTATGCCTGATGGTGGAACTCTTACTATTACGGCAGAAAATCTACTTATCGATGAAAACTATGTTCGCATGAACTTAGAAGCCAAACCTGGCCCTTATATAGTAGTGACAGTCTCAGATACGGGTGTTGGGATTCCAGAAGAACACTTAGATCGGATTTTTGAACCATTCTTTACTACCAAAGCAGTAGGAAAAGGTACAGGTTTAGGACTTTCTACTTTAATTGGGATTGTCAAAAGCCACGGTGGTTTTGTGAATGTAGATAGTGAAGTAGGACGTGGTACTACATTCAAAGTTTACTTACCAGCAGTGGGAGGTACAGAAGTATTTAGTCCAGATGAGTTGATACCACCTATAGGACAGGGAGAATTGATTTTGATTGTAGATGATGAACCTGCAATCAGGGATATTACGAGAACATCTTTAGAAAGCCACCAATACCAGGCCTTAGTTGCTAGTGATGGGATTGAAGCGATCGCCATCTACGCCAAATATGCCGATAAAATTAGTGCTGTACTAGTTAATCTCATGCTCCCAGGACTGGATGGTTTAACTACTATCCGTACCTTAAAAAAAATTAACCCCGATGCCAGAATTATTGCTACCAGTGGGCTAATCGCTAAAAATAAACTGGGGGAAATAGTCAACACTGGTGCAGCAGCATTTTTAGCTAAACCCTACACTATCAATGAGTTGTTATTGGCTTTAAATCAAGTGATAACGTGACTAGTCATTAGTCAACAGTTTTTCTGCTCTCCTCGTTATTCCGTTGCCACTCTGATTTAGATAGGGCGTAGTATACGACATCTTGACCGTAGTAGTGAGCGTGCTTTTGATACTTCATCCCCACTTTCTCAATTACCCGTCTAGATGCTATGTTTTCTGGACGCGCGATCGCTACTATTCGATCTAACTTAACTTTCAAAAAACCGTACCTTAAAGTTGCCTGAGATGCTTCTGTACCCAACCCCATATTCCAATAGGACTTGTCCAATACGTACCCAAGTTCAACTTCCGGGGTGTTGTCTAAAAAACCTAGTCCACAACGACCAATCATTTTACCGCTATCTTTGTGAACAACTGCCCACATTCCCAAGTTGTGTTCTTGCCAGTGTTGAATGTGTTTAATTAGACTAGCTTGAGTTTGTTCTTTGCTTCTAGGGGAAAGATACTTCATCACTTCTGCATCGGAGTAGAGGCGAAATAAACTATCAAAGTCATCTAGAGAAAAATGCCTCAATATCAATCGAGTGGTTTCTATCTCAGGCATGGCATCAAAAAAGGTCAGAGTGTTACCTTCAGACAAGTGTTTCTACGACGATAAAAATTAATATAATGCTCATACTATGAGCATCTACCAATCATCTTCCAAATCTTACAGAAAAGACCGTTGGCGTAACAATGACTGGCGACTGTTTCTACGTCTAGTTCCTTATGCCCGCCGTAGTGGCAAATTGCTAATCATCGCGATTTTGCTGCTGTTACCCCTTGCCCTTGCTAACGCAGTACAGCCCCTATTAATTGGACAGGCTGTATCCCTGATTCGCAATGAACCCAGTACCTACGAGTTCTTGAGCAATCGTCCTTTGTCCCAAGGGTTAAATATCCTGATCGGATTATTGTTCACTATGATTGTGCTGCGATTAATCCTTACAGGTTTTCAGGGTTATTTACTACAGAATATAGGGCAGAAAATCACCGCCGACATTCGTCAAGATTTATTTCACCATGTAACATCACTGGCGGTAAGGTTTTTTGACCGTACACCTGTCGGTAAATTAGTTACTCGACTTACCAGCGATGTGGAAGTCTTAGGCGATGTGTTCTCCACTGGGGCTATTGGCATCATTTCTGATGTGTTTTCGATGCTGGTAATCTTGGGGTTGATGTTTTCTATCCAGTGGCAACTTGCTAGTTTATTACTGGTGATGTTAATCCCTGTGACTTGGTTAACTATTTATTTTCAGCGACGATATCGTCAAGCTAATTACAAAGCACGGGAAGAATTATCAATGTTAAATTCTCAGCTACAGGAAAATGTGCTGGGAATTAACGTCGTGCAGTTGTTCCGGCGAGAAAAGTATAACGCTGAGTTATTTCGCACGACTAACGAACGCTACAACCAGCAAGTTGATGAAACTATTTTTTACGATTCTGCCGTTTCTGCCACTTTAGAATTAATTGGCTTAATTGCGATCGCCGGAGTTTTAGGTTTGGGTGGTTGGTTACTGTTAGGCAATAACTTGACTTTTGGGACTTTATCTGCATTCATTTTATACGCCCAGCGATTGTTTGACCCTCTGCGGGATTTTGCCGAGAAATTCACTGTGATTCAAGCTGGGTTCACAGCAATGGAACGCGTGAGTGATATTTTAGATGAACCGATAGAAATTAGCGATCGCATCAATCCCCGTCTTTCCGTCCTAGATACCCAATTCGGTTACATTGATGAAATCATCGCTAATTTAGAATCAGAAGACACCAAGCCAACACCAACTTTGGGAGAAATCCGGTTTGAACACGTTTGGTTTGCTTACAAAGACGATGATTACGTCATTAGAGATTTAGATTTTGTCATTCATCCCGGTGAAAAAGTCGCATTAGTAGGGCCGACAGGTGCAGGTAAAAGTTCTATTATTCGGCTGTTGTGTCGTCTTTATGAACCCACCCAAGGACGCATTCTTGTAGATGGTGTAGATATTCGGGAGTTACCCCAAGCAGAACTGCGTCGTTACATGGCAGTGATTTTACAAGAAGGCTTTCTGTTTGCTGGTGATGTTAAAAGTAACATTACTTTGGGTGATTACTATACTTTTGAAGAGATTCAAGCTGCGGCTGAAAAAACAAACATTGCCGAATTTATTACACAATTACCTGCAAGTTATAACACCCAACTCCGAGAACGCGGAACAAATCTATCTAGTGGACAAAAGCAACTTTTAGCCTTTGCCCGTGCAGCTATTCGTAACCCGCAAATTCTCGTTTTAGATGAAGCCACCGCTAGTCTAGATGTTGGAACAGAGGCTTTAGTTCAGGAAGCATTAAACGAGTTATTAATCGGACGAACTGCAATTATTATTGCTCACCGCTTATCTACAATTCGCAATGTGGATCGAATTTTTGTCTTGAAGCGAGGCGAATTAATCGAACAAGGTAGCCATGAGGAACTATTAAAATCAGGAGGGCTTTATTCTACATTACATAACTTGCAAATGTTGGGAACATAAACTTAAAACATTAGTAGGATAGTATTCCTATAAATCTTAAATAGGAATAACTTATAACCTGAAAACTATTAGTATCATAGACATTTATGACGCTGCGATTGATTGAGAAAAAAGAGGTTAAACTCTTACTTTCTGCGTCTCTGCGTGAGACAAATTCCTATTCTCACTCAGTAACGCAAAAAATTTAATAGTTTTAATAGTTTTAATAGTTTTAGTCAATTGATAAAAAACTTGAAAGCTGATTCTATGTTCGCACTCATCTAGATTAGAGATAATATTCTCAAAGCAGTAATTCTCCAACAGCTATGACTCAAGCCATACCCAAGCCAGTAACATTTGAGGAATTTGTCGATTGGCTACCCGAAAATACTGCGGTACGCTACGAATTACATAATGGAAGCATTGTTGAGATGGCACAACCAATAGGGGAACATGAGGAAGTCAAGGGTTTTATCGCCAGAAAAGTTACGGTTGAATTTGACCGATTAAACCTCCCCTATATTATCTCCAACCAAGCTATAGTTAGACCTCTGGAAAAAGATTCTGGTTATTTTCCTGATGTGTTGGTGCTAAATCAGGCAAATCTGGTCAATGAAACATTATGGAAAAAAGAATCCATCGTTGGTTTAGGTACATCAATACCTTTGGTGATTGAGGTTGTCTCAACTAACTGGCGGGACGATTACTACTTAAAATACGCTGATTATGAAGAGATGGCTATCCCTGAATATTGGATTGTAGACTATGCTGCGTTGGGTGGACGCAATTTTATCGGCAACCCCAAACAACGAACAATCTCTGTCTGTAACTTAGTGGATGGAGAATACCAAATCAGTAAGTTTCAAGATAGCGATCGCATTATCTCCCAAACCTTTCCTGAATTGAACCTCACCCCAACCCAAATTTTTCAAGCTGGCTTGGTATAGAGAATGTTTCAAATTCGTCGAACTCTCGTTTTTTTAGTTTTGTCGAACTCACGTTAAATTATGGGCAAACTAACCTAGTAGTCAAATTTCATTGCTAGGTAAAAATAGAGATTATGAAGTTGAATCTCAATTATAAGACAATGCCAGTTTTACCCTATATTCAACGTCAAGAACTACCAGCAAAACCAGGCATTTACTATATAGGTAATAGCTCATCTCCAGTTATGTACGTCGGTCTTTCGCGTAATTTAAAAAGCCGTCACATAAACCATCATCGCCAAGGACAGTTTGAGGGAATGGAAAATGCTGTGATACGCTACCGTGTTCTCCCAGAGGATTTTTTAGCTACTATCTCAGATTTAACAGGGACTCTCAGGAAGTTAGAAAAGCAAGCTATTAATCACTACAAACCTCCTATCAACGACACACCTATACCAAATAAAGCAAAATTTACAACAGTACATGGCCCAACTTATATTCAAATTCATAAAGCTAGAGAAGCAGGCTATTGTACACATTTTGAGGCACGAGATGGAGATGAACTGACGATTAACTCTAGTAGATTACCTCTAATTAGCAGAGCTATTGAAGAACAGCGTCCTATTTTCTTAATAGCATCTGGGGATTACAAAGATTATGAAATAGCAGGTTATCCTCACCTTTATGAACTATTACCATATAAAAAGGACAGGATTTATCTTTTGATCAGTCGCTTTATTCCTTATGGATATGAGGAATCTGATTGTTTTGGTTACGATTATGTTGTGTATGGAGGAAATTCCAAAATATTTTTCAACCCTTATATTATTCTGAACAGTAGAGCAGGATTTAATGAATTTAAAAGCAGCTATTTAAAATTAGGATTTACCAATTGCGAACGTTCTTCCTTTGTCAGCGAGTTGTTACGTTTAGGTGACTTCCAACTACTTGCACCTGCCTAAAAACTTCCTATGTTAGCTTAGAGGCTGATAATAAACCAAACATAAAAAAAGCGGGCTAACCGCTATAATGTGGTTAACCCGATCAGCTTTGGGAACGCGCAGAGAAATTGTTATTGCAATACTAATTTCACGTTGGCGTTTTGCAAACCGCGCTGTTTTACTTCAGCCAAGGTTTTGTTAACTGCGTATTTTTGGTTAATGGAGTTGATCAACTCGGTTTGGTTGTGCTTCTTAGCAACACCCCACAGGTCAGCGATTAGGTCAAAAGAACCATCGCTGTTGCGAGACCAGCCCAAGTCATATTCGCCTTCCAATACTGCAACGATGTCGGAACGAAGACGCTGACCGTTATAACCGCGTACATCAGCTTCTGTTTTTACGCTGATACCCAGGTCGCGCAAGGAAGCTTTGAGGATTTCGGCATCGGTGATTTTGGTGCGAAGAGTGCTAAAATGAGACATTTGGGTTTCCTCCAATGAGAAGAGTGAGAAGTTAGGACAACGGTTTGTTTTTAGAGAGCCGCGATTATCGGGGTGCGGCTTTTTTCGTAACTGCTAGCGGGTTTGGCTAGCCTTTCCCCCTGGGTTAGCAAGGGAAAGCTTTTAAAACTCCATTCGCTGATATTCAGCAACGGAGGCTGCGGCTGGTCTGGCTCGCTGTCTAGCCCAATCTCTGAGGGCTGTGACTTGTTCTTGCATCGTGCGAGACAGTGGCAAAGTTGCTTTGAGCGCAGCAATAATATCTAGTTGGGTGAACTCGCGGTCTTGGGCAAAAGCTTCGTACATTGCCGCAATTAACGCTTGTTCAATTTCTGCCCCAGAAAAACCATCAGACATCTTGGCTAGTTGTTCCAAGTCGAAGCGGGTGATGTCTTCACGACGTTTGTTGAGGTGGATCTTATAGATATCACACCGTTCTTCAGGTGTGGGCAGATCCACAAAGAAAATTTCATCAAAACGACCTTTCCTCAAAAATTCTCCAGGTAAGCGTTCTACTCGGTTGGCTGTAGCCATCACAAACACTGGGGATTTCTTCTCTTGCATCCATGTGAGGAAAGACCCAAATATTCTGCTGGATGTACCACCGTCAGAATCACCAGAACCGGAACTTCCAGCAAAGGATTTATCCAACTCGTCGATAAACAGAATCGCCGGGGAGATGGATTCTGCTGTTTTGAGAGCGTTCCGCAGGTTGGCCTCACTTCGTCCCACCATTGAGCCGTCGTAAACTCGACCCATATCCAAACGTAACAGTGGTAAACCCCACAGGCGGGACGTTGTTTTAGCAATTAATGACTTACCACAACCAGGAACACCTAGAATTAACATCCCTTTGGGTTGGGGTAAACCATATTCTCTGGCTCTTTCCGTAAAAGCGTTAGAGCGTTGTTTGAGCCATTTCTTTAACTCTTCTAAGCCACCTACAGCATCGATGGTTGCATCTTCTTCGATGTATTCTAAGATACCATTGCGTCGAATTAGTTGCTTTTTCTCAGATAGAACTATATCTACTTCTTCTTCTGTCAGCCGCCCTGTGGTGACTTGCGCCTTACGATAGACTTTCTCAGATTCATCTTTAGTTAAGCCCAAAGCCGCCCTGAGAAGTTTTTCGCGTGCTTCTGTCGTCAAGCGTCGTCCGCGATGCTGTTCGAGATGTTGAGTTAATACTTTATTTAACTCTGACATATCGGGTAGTTGAAAGTCTAAAACCACAACTTCCTTTTCCAGTTCGATGGGTACTTGTTGCATAGGTGACATCAAAATGATGTTCTTTTGCATACCCTTGAAGCTGGCGATCGCATCACGTAATGACCTTGTGGTTGCGGGAGCATCAATAAATGGATGTAAATCTTTAAGAATAAATATACCAGGTTCTTTCTGCCGGATGATCCAGTCGATCGCCGCCTCTGGGGAAACGGTGTTGTGTTGGCTTACACTCCGGGGTTGACCATACTCCACGATGCCATGAGTTACTGTCCACACGTACACTCGGCGTTGGGGTCTTAACATTTGGGCAATTGTGGAAATTGCTAGCTCTGCCCTTTCTTCCTCGGAGGTCACAAGGTAGATTAGTGGGTATTGAGCTTGAATGAGAATATTGAGCTCTTCTTTCATAAATCGACCTTCTGGAGACCCTAGTACAGTAAAGACATCGTTTTGTTGATGACAACAACCGAAATTATGAATTACTTATCTAATTCCTACCTAGCAAGGAACTAATTCTTCCTCACCCTTGGGATGGGTTTCTGCTTGTGCCATCTCATCAAGAGAAAGATGATCTTGGCCAATTACCCCTGGCTGACTTCCTAAACCAACTAATTCCCCATCTTTTAATACCAGTGAACTTTCACAATTGGGACAAGAGTAAACTTTATGCGTCCTTCCGTAAGCTGAAGCTTCAACTTCATCAACTATATCTGAGTTAGTTAGGTAGAAAAAAATGGCACGTTCAGCTAGTTCTGACATTCGCTCGGAATCGATTGCTGACCGAATCTTCAGCTTTTTGTGCAGTTCTGCCGATAAATACAACGTAACCTTTTGCTTAGTTTGCATATAACTATTTAGTGGTCTTACCCGGGTATGTATATCACGTTATCGGCTGTTCTCTTTGTTGTCAAGACGTCAAAACGTTTTGACGGCTATTTTGTTACTCTTCTTTACAATTTGCTCTTGTTTGTGACAAAGATTATGACTAACCTAAGTTATCTAAGCAACTAAACTATTAATCAGATCCAAGTAGAGACAAATGATTAAATTTATCTCTAAAATCCTTTATCTACAATTACTTCTAGCTTTTAAACCAGGTAGAATCATGTCTACTTTGGCAGCAAAAGCTCTGGGATTCCAAGAAATTTTTTATACTAAAGCTACCCGGATGAATGCAGCGATCGCTTTATTGTTAATTCTGTATGGCTGTTTTACTCCCAGCTTGGATATCACAAATACAACCTGGAAAACATATAAAAATTCGCGCTATGGCTTTGAGTTTCCCTATCCCAGCAACTGGAAGACTCTAGCAACACCGACTAACGCCGATGGCATTGTTTTCGCCTCACCCAAAAACAACTCTGTAGAAATTCGAGCCTGGGCGAGTAATCAAATACTAGAGTCTATAACCACACAAAAACCTAACTTTCAAACGACTCAAGGTTTAACCGGAATATTAGAGGTAGAAGTGGATAGTGCTGTTAGTGCAATGACGCTGACACTGACACAAAATCAGGTGCAATATAATTGGCAAGGACGCGCTCCCAGTCAAGAATTGAAAAATTACTATCCCTTGTTTTACTACATAGCCCAACAGTATCGGATTCCTCAGTAGCGAAGCAAGGGAAGATGAAAAGTGCTGAGTTCCGAGTGCTGAGTGCTGAGTTCAAAGACCGCCCACGTTCGCGCAGTGTCCCGTAGGGAGGGGCAGGGCTTTTACAGTACTCAGTGCTGTTAGCGGTAGCGCGGCGTTTAGCCGGTGCTGAGTGTGGTAAAAATTATCCTCTGCTTGCCTAGGGACTGCCAAAAATTAAATTACTCGATTCCGGCATCGAATACGACTATCAGATTTCTTCTTTCCCTACTCTCTTTTCCCTACATCTTTCAGAATGATGAGTGAGGGGGTACCCAAACCTGATAGATTAAGCTATCAGCGAGTAAAAACTGGTGAAAATGAAAGTCCTAGTTATTGGTGGCGATGGATATTGCGGTTGGGCAACCGCACTTTATCTTTCCAATCGCGGTTATGAAGTTGGAATATTAGATAGTTTGGTGAGACGGCATTGGGATAACGAACTAGGTTTGGAAACCCTCACGCCGATTGCACCTATTCAGCAACGCCTCCAACGCTGGCAAGATTTAACTGGTAAATCCATTGACTTGTTCGTTGGCGACATTACTAACTACGAATTTCTTCAGAAAACGTTGCATAAATTTGAGCCAAATGCGATCGTGCATTTTGGTGAACAGCGTTCCGCACCGTTTTCGATGATTGACCGAGAACACGCAGTTCTCACTCAGGTCAATAATGTGGTTGGTACGTTAAACCTGCTCTATGCAATGAAAGAAGACTTCCCAGACTGTCATTTGGTGAAGTTAGGCACAATGGGTGAATACGGCACACCCAACATTGACATTGAGGAAGGTTTTATCACCATAGAACACAATGGGCGTAAGGATACCCTACCTTATCCTAAACAGCCTGGGTCAATGTATCACCTGAGCAAAGTTCATGATAGCCACAATATTCACTTTGCTTGCCGGATTTGGGGTTTACGCGCCACAGACTTAAACCAAGGCGTGGTTTATGGTGTCCTCACCGAAGAAACGGGGATGGACGAACTGTTGATTAACCGACTAGATTACGATGGTGTGTTTGGTACAGCGTTAAACCGATTCTGTATTCAAGCGGCGATAGGTCATCCCCTCACCGTTTACGGTAAAGGTGGACAAACTCGTGGCTTTTTGGATATTCGGGATACGGTGCGATGTATGGAAATTGCGATCGCCAATCCTGCCCAAGCTGGTGAATTCCGCGTATTTAACCAATTTACCGAACTATTCAGCATCGGTGATTTGGCATTAATGGTGAAAAAAGCCGGCAATGCTTTGGGATTAAATGTAGAAATCAGCAACTTAGACAATCCTAGAGTCGAAAAAGAAGAACATTACTTCAACGCTATAAACACTAAACTACTTGATTTAGGGCTACAACCTCACTATCTCTCTGATTCTCTACTTGATTCTCTGCTAAACTTTGCCGTCAAATATCAAAAACGAGTTGATAATAAGCAGATTTTACCCAAAGTCTCTTGGCATAGGAATTAAAAAGCACTAGTACCGCTACGCAAAAGTCAAAAGGAGTCAGTGCGTTGGGGAGACACTGCTTTGCGCGGGGTTCCCTCGTTGTAGCAAGTGTCGTCGGCTCTGCCGACTTAAAGCAACTGACGTTCAAAAGTCAAAATGATGACAGCATAAGGTTTTTAGAGCTTTTGAATGGGTTGTTTCTTGACGCTGTTCTGTACTAGCACAAAAAGCTTTCTCGTTTTCTGGGGGAATTAAGGGTGTAAGGGTGTAAGGGTTTTCATCACCCATAATCCTATACCCCCACACCCCTAAACCCCTTTTTTCACATAGATAGTTTTGTATGAGAATTGCCTTATTCACCGAAACCTTTCTACCCAAGGTTGACGGTATTGTGACACGCCTGCGTCATACTGTTGACTATTTACAACGTCATGGAAATCAAGTTTTAGTAATTGCCCCTGATGGTGGCATTACTGAACATAAAGGAGCAAAAGTGTACGGCGTGAGTGGCTTTCCTTTACCTCTGTATCCAGAGTTGAAAATGTCACTCCCTCGCCCAGCTATTGGTTATACCCTAGAACAGTTCCAGCCAGATATCATTCATGTTGTAAATCCCGCAGTTTTAGGACTATCCGGGATTTTTTATAGTAAAGTTTTGAAAATACCCTTAGTAGCTTCTTATCACACACATTTACCCCAGTATCTTCAGCATTATGGCTTAGGGATGCTAGAAGGGGTACTTTGGGAACTGCTGAAAGGGGCGCATAATCAAGCCGCCTTGAATCTTTGTACTTCTACAGCCATGATGGCAGAACTCTCAGGACATGGCATCGAAAGGGTAGATTTGTGGCAACGGGGAGTAGATACAGAACTATTTCACCCAGATTTAGCTAGTTTAGAAATGCGCGATCGCTTAACGCAAAATCACCCAGAAAGCCCCTTATTATTGTACGTAGGTCGTCTTTCTGCCGAAAAAGAGATTGAGCGCATCAAACCCATATTAGAAGCTATTCCTCAAGCACGATTGGCACTAGTAGGAGACGGCCCCCATCGCCAAACACTAGAAAAACATTTTGCAGGTACAAATACTTATTTTGTTGGCTATCTCATGGGGCGCGAGTTAGGATCAGCCTTTGCTAGTGCTGATGCTTTCATCTTTCCTTCCCGCACAGAGACATTAGGCTTAGTCCTACTAGAAGCAATGGCGGCTGGTTGTCCAGTGGTAGCCGCTCGTTCTGGAGGTATTCCTGATATTGTCACAGATGGGATCAATGGGTATTTGTTTAACCCCCAAGCCGATATTCAAGATGCTATTGACGCAACTGTTAGGCTTTTAGAAAATAAACAGGAACGGGACATCATCCGTCAAAATGCGCGTCGGGAAGCAGAAAAGTGGGGCTGGGCATCTGCTACCCATCAGCTACAAGATTATTATCACAAAATACTGTATGGAAAGGTGACAGGGGACAGGTTACAGGTGACAGGGACTAGGGACTAGGGACTAGGAATTTTAGATTTTGCGGAAACTGAAGGCGGGTTTCCCAACCTAGGAACGCCACTTGCTACAAGCCGGGAAACCCGTCCAACGCAGTGGCTCAACTTTTCAAGACGGATTTTAGATTTTGGATTGAGTAATCTAAAATCCACTCATTGCAAATCCACTTATTGAAAGGCTGGGGACTAGGAAATAGGTAGTGAGGTTTTCACTCAGCGCGCTGCTTACGCGTAGCTTGGAATGATTTAGCGGTCTTCCCTATGGGACGCTACGCCAACAATTAGTGGTGAGTAGCCTACGGCAAGCAAGCTACAAGCTCCCACTAATAGTCTTTAATTTTTAATTTTTAATTTTTAATTGGAGCGAAGCGACTTGACTCTTCCTAATCCTGGTAGCGTCTTGGCTACATTAACAGAATTAACTCAAGTTAATCGCACCCACGCTTTATTGCGGCGGGTCAAAGACCTTTCTGTTAATGAATTTGTTTGTTTGTTAGACTTTATTACTGCCGAATTTCAGCAATTTCTGAGAGCTATTGAATTAATTAATAATGAAGCTCTAGAAAATATGTTGGAGAAAGTCTTAGAAGCAATCACACTCAAAATTGGTCAAATTCTCCAAGCAGAACATACAGCTATTTTTTTAGTTGACTATGATAAAAGTCAATTGTGGTCAAAAGTTCCTCAAGATAATGGACAGAGATTTTTAGAAATTCGTACTCCTATTACTTTTGGTATTCCTGGTCATGTTGCTAGTACAGGTCAATATTTGAATATTGGTGAAACTATTACTCATCCTCTATTTAGTCCAGACCTGGAAAAACAAATGGGTTATGAAATTCGCAATATTTTATGTATGCCTGTTGTTAGTAGCAAAAACCAGGTAGTTGCAGTAGTACAACTAGCAAATAAAACTGGAGAAACACCTTTTAATCAGGAAGATGAAGGACACTTCCGAGATTTTGCAGCTTCGATTGGCATTATTTTAGAAACTTGTCAGTCTTTTTATGTAGCAGCTCGCAATCAACGAGGAGCAACAGCACTTTTACGGGCAACTCAAACCCTAGGGCAAAGTTTAGACTTAGAAGCTACTTTGCAAATAGTCATGGAACAAGCCCGGATTTTAATGCAAGCAGACCGTAGTACCCTGTTTTTATATCGCAAAGAAATGGGGGAACTGTGGACAAAGGTAGCCGCCGCCGCCGATACTACAAATTCAATGGAAATTCGGATCTCGGCTAACCGTGGTATTGCTGGTTATGTGGCATCAACAGGACAAGCACTCAATATTCCTGATGCTTATAAAGACCCTCGATTTGACCCTTCAACAGATAGAAGAACTGGTTATGTAACGCGAAATATTTTGTGTTTGCCCGTATTTAATTCAGCCAATGAATTAATTGGGGTAACGCAGTTAATTAATAAACAACAAGGTAGTTTTACCGCATCTGATGAAGAGTTTATGCGGGCTTTTAATATTCAAGCGGGTGTTGCTTTAGAAAATGCTCGCTTATTTGAAAATGTCCTGCTAGAAAAACAGTACCAAAAAGATATTTTACAAAGTTTATCAGATGCTGTGATTTCAACGGATATGGCTGGTCAAATAGTCACTATTAATGATGCAGCTTTGGGATTATTGGGTTGTCCTTTAGGAGAAGCCAATAATAAAAGCAATAAACTTCTGTGGGAACACAATTTAATTGGTCGTCTCGTTTGGGAGATTGTACCAGTTGAAAATTTACAAATGCGTTTAGAAGATAGTCTAAAAACTGGTGCTAAACATTACGTACCGGAACAAAGTTTGACAGTGGGGATTTATCAATTACAAAGTGCTGAGGGGATTCTGACGAATGAAACACAGTATTCTATTTTGACAATACGCGATCGCAGTAACCCTAATATTTTTCTCACCTGGAATTTACCCCTCACCCCCCAATCGAAGTTTTTAACGACTGAACAGGTAAAAATTCTAGACCGTAGTATTAATCTGACGGTGAATCCCCTAACTAACCCAGAAGGAGGTGTTAGAGGTGGTTTGGTAGTTTTGGAAGATATCAGTCGAGAAAAACGCTTAAAAACTACCATGTATCGCTACCTGACACCCCACGTAGCAGAACAAGTATTGGCTGCTGGGGAAGATGCTTTAATGGTCGGTGAACGGAAGGAAGTGACCATCTTATTTTCGGACATTCGAGGTTACACCACACTCACAGAAAACCTCGGTGCAGCAGAGGTGGTTTCACTGCTAAATCAGTATTTTGAAACAATGGTGGAAGCAGTTTTTAACTACGATGGTACTCTCGACAAATTTATTGGCGATGCCTTAATGGCAGTATTTGGCGCACCTTTACCACTCACAGAAAACCATGCTTGGCGAGCAGTACAATCAGCGTTAGATATGCGCCGACGCTTGGAGGAATTTAACCAACGCCGCATTATCCAGGCGCAGCCTGAAATCCATATTGGTATCGGTATTAGTTCCGGGGAAGTAGTCTCAGGAAATATCGGTTCTCAAAAGCGTATGGACTATACAGTGATTGGGGATGGTGTAAATTTAAGTTCGCGCTTGGAAACAGTCACAAAAGAATATGGTTGTGACATTATTTTGAGCGAATTTACTTACCAATTATGCAGCGATCGCATTTGGGTACGCCAATTAGATAAAATCCGAGTTAAAGGCAAACACCAAGCTGTGAATATCTATGAGCTAATTAGCGATCGCACTACTCCTTTAGATGCTACCACCCAGGAGTTTTTGTTTCACTACCATGCTGGCCGTGCAGCTTATTTATCTCATAATTTTACCCAGGCGATCGCTTCTTTTGCAGCCGCCAAAAAAATTCGCCCCACAGACCAAGGTGTGAATATTCACCTAGAACGCGCCCATAATTACCAACAAACACCACCGCCAGAAGACTGGGATGGGGTGTGGACAATGACCGTGAAATAGTCATGATTGGGCATTGGGCTTGTCCCCTGTCCCCTGTCACCAGTCTTTCAATGAGTGGATTTGCAATGAGTGGATTTTAGATTATTCAATCCAAAATCCGTCTTGAAAAGTTGAGCCACTGCGTTGGACGGGTTTCCCGGCTTGTAGCAAGTGGCGTTCCTAGGTTGGGAAACCCGCCTACAGAACTTTCCGCAAAATCTAAAATTCCTAGTCCCCTGTCCCCTACCTTTCAGTGTTCTCATCTCCATTCTGAAATGGATCTTCACCAATTTGTAGTTGTTTTTTTGTCCGCTTTAAGTTTTTCCACAATGCTTTAATCTGTTCGTATGCTTCTTCTGGTTTCAATTTCCCAGCCGTTTCTAGGTTACATATATAACTTATCTTTTGGGCAAATTCTTGGAGATTGGCATTGAAAACTAAGTTCTCTGGCTTCACTTGACCGTAATAACGACCACGAGGATAGAGAAAGTTTTCTTTAGTCACTATTTTTTGCTCCATTTATTCAACTCCTTTCTTGTTTTTATCTTGGAAGCTGAATCGCTAATAGCCTATTTACCTTTAATTTGGGAAATTTTCGGTAATGCTACTATCAATTAATATTGATGTATTTTTCTTCTTATGAAAAATATTGTGTTGGTTTTAAAATGTTTTTGGGCTGTTGAGATATTGACACCAGTTTTATTTGCAATTATGCAAAACAGACTGATTGTAATGGAGATGTTGTCTAAGCAAGGGTAACAAACGCACTCATGGGTATTTATGATCTTGGGTAGTAGACGCTCCTTAAACATCAATGAGTTGTTTTGATTTTATTTGATCATTTATAAAATTGTTATACAATGCTTCTTTCTTGATACAAAAATACAAGTATTAATATATACTGTGACACTGAACTCTGAAAATATTTTTAGTACGTTTGTTAAAAAATTAACTCAACCCAAAAAATATCATAGATAACAAGCAATGGTCTTCTACTGTAGGTCAGATATTCACTCGCTGACACTCTCTACTGAGTGAGTGACTTTATATTGTAGATAGATAAGTTTTCATACTCAAAACCAATTCTGAATATACAGATTGCAGACTAATAGCTAATCTTCAATAACTAAAGATAAAATGGTGAAGCCCGAAAGGACAAAAGCTGTCTATCGTCTAAAACCTCACCTCCTGCCATGTCTGTTCATTCCAAGCTATACGAAGGCAAAGCAAAAATTCTCTATACAACTGATGATCCGGAAGTCTTGTTAGCTGACTTTAAGGACGATGCTACAGCATTTAATGCCCAAAAGCGAGGTAGCATCCTTGGCAAAGGGAAAATAAACTGTAGCATTTCTACTCAGCTTTTTCAACAATTGGAAGCATCTGGTATTAAAACACACTTTCTTGATAGTCCTGCTCCCCATCAAATGCGGGTAAAGGCAGTGAAAATCATACCTTTGGAAGTGGTGATCCGTA
The DNA here is from genome assembly GCF_014697125.1 of Anabaena minutissima FACHB-250. GTDB lineage: Bacteria > Cyanobacteriota > Cyanobacteriia > Cyanobacteriales > Nostocaceae > Trichormus > Trichormus minutissimus. The sequence goes on from NZ_JACJRG010000002.1 coordinate 17,842, forward strand.
ATATTGCGGCTGGTAGTTTGTGTCAACAAACAGGCTTAGAACTGGGTACATTATTAAAACAGCCCCTAGTAGAGTTTTATTATAAAAACGATCAATTGGGAGATCCGCTATTGACACGCGATCGCCTTTTACTGCTAGAACTAGCAACACCGGAACAAGTCGATGCAATTACTCATCTAGCATTGGAAATTAATCAGTTTCTCCAGGAATTCTGGTCACGTTGCGGTATTACCCTAGTTGACTTCAAACTAGAATTTGGTGTTGACTCACAAGGAAATCTACTTTTAGCAGATGAAATTAGTCCCGACACCTGCCGTTTGTGGAACATAACAGAAGCAGACCCTAATCGCCGCGTTATGGACAAAGACCGTTTCCGCAAAGACCTAGGGAATGTAGAAGATGCGTATCAGGAGGTTTTACAACGAGTATTACAAGCTGTGGCAACTCAAAATCAAATATGAATAATCCTGATTTAAAAGTGCTTTCATAGTTACGAGTTAAGAGTTCCGAGTTCCGAGTTAAGAGTTCCGAGTAAGTATTCCACTCATAACTCAGCACTCAGCACTCACAACTCAGCACTTAAAATTCCCTTGTGATGGTGTGTGGATGTGAAGAGGAATCTAAATAAAATGCGTTTATCTCCAGTCTTGGTGGCAGCTGTAGCAATTACAGCACCCTTAAGTGGCTCTTTGAGTGCAAATGCACAAACTCTTAACAGTGTAGAGCCGGCAGCAGAAGTTTTTCCAGTGACCAGTCAGCAGTCAGAACAGAGTGAAATTTCACCAGAACAGCAGCCGAACTTCACCGAAGTTAAGACACTGACAGAAATTCCCGCCCCTGAAATTTCCGCCCCTACTGCTTTATCATCTGTCAATAAATCAACAAAGTCGGCAGCAACAGCAACAAAAGAGGTCATCGTACCTACTTTAGAAGTATCAAAAGAAGTATCCATAATTACCAAACATACTGCTCCAAAACCTACTTCATTTGCCAATATTCAGCTTTCATCTGTTGACAAAACCCCATTAGCTGATGTTGTTATCGTAGATTCAAAGCCAAAGAAATCAGCAGAGAAATCCCCTATTGTCATTTCTCCATCCCCATCAACAGCAGCATCAACGACACAAGAAGTAGTGAGCCAGAGGGGAACTGCAAACCAACTGGTACAAACACCAGAAACTACTCCTACTACCCCCAGCATTGAGCCAGCAACACCAGCACCAGAAACTACTCCTACTACCCCCACTCCAGAGAATTTCAATACTCCTAACAACACGCCAGAAACCACTGAACCCCGTGTGTTGGTATCAGAGGTACTAGTTAAAGCTCAAACAGGTCAACTAACCCCAGAATTAGAAGCCCAAGTTTATAACGTTATTCGTACCCAACCAGGGCGAACAACAACCCGCGCTCAACTGCAAGAAGATATTAACGCTATCTTTGGTACTGGCTTCTTCTCCAACGTTCAAGCAGCACCAGAAGACACACCCCTAGGTGTCAGGGTCAGTTTTGTCGTTCAACCCAACCCTGTCTTAACCAAGGTAGAAATACAAGCCAATCCCGGCACTGAAATTCCCTCTGTTCTACCCCCTAATACTACCGATGAAATATTTCGTGAGCAGTATGGCAAAATCCTCAACTTGCGGGACTTACAAGAAGGCATCAAGCAATTAACCAAGCAGTATCAAGACAGAGGTTACGTCTTAGCTAACGTCATTGGTGCGCCACAAGTCTCAGAAAGTGGAGTCGTCACCCTCCAAGTAGCCGAAGGGGTGGTACAGAACATTAAAGTTCGATTCCGTAATAAAGAAGGACAAGAAACTGACGAGAAAGGGCAACCAATTCGGGGTCGAACCAGGGAATATGTGATTACGCGGGAATTGGAACTAAAGCCAGGACAAGTATTTAACCGCAATATTGTCCAGAAAGACCTACAACGGGTATTTGGTACAGGATTATTTGAAGATGTTAATGTCTCCCTTGACCCTGGTACTGATCCGAGTCAAGTGGATGTAGTCGTGAACGTTGTTGAGCGCAGCAGTGGTTCAATTGCAGCTGGGGCTGGTATTAGTTCTGCTAGTGGACTTTTCGGTACAGTTAGTTATCAGCAGCAAAACCTGGGTGGCAGAAACCAGAAACTAGGGGCAGAAGTTCAGGTGGGTCAACGGGAGTTGCTGTTTGATCTCCGCTTCACAGATCCTTGGATTGCCGGCGATCCGTACCGGACTTCCTACACAGCTAATATTTTCCGTCGCCGTTCCATTTCGTTAATTTTTGATGGTACAGATAGCGATATTAGAACATTTAACCCCAGTAACCCTACTGATGATGACAATCAAGACCGCCCTCGTGTCACCCGTTTAGGTGGTGGTGTTACCTTTACTCGCCCCCTGTCTGCGAATCCTTACGAAAGGTCAGAATGGACTGCTTCAGCTGGGTTACAGTATCAACGAATTTCTACCCGCGATGCCGACGGAAACTTAAGAAAAGATGGGGCAGTATTTGATGATGCTGGCAACCTTGTTCCTGGTACAACCGTACCTCTGAGCTTTTCCGGCACAGGTGAAGATGATTTATTGTTACTGCAATTAGGAGCGCAGCGCGATCTCCGTAACAATCCTTTACAACCAACAGGTGGTTCTTTCCTACGTATTGGGGTAGACCAATCTGTACCCGTCGGTTCAGGTAATATATTCCTCACCAGACTCCGGGGTAGCTATAGCCAATATTTACCAGTGAAATTCACTGGCTTTACAAAAGGTGCAGAAACCATAGCTTTTAATATTCAAGGTGGTACAGTTTTTGGTGATTTACCTCCCTATGAAGCCTTTACCCTTGGTGGTAGTAACTCCGTTCGGGGTTATGAAGAAGGTACATTAAGTAGTGGACGCAGCTATGTACAAGCAACAGTAGAATATCGCTTCCCTGTATTCTCAGTTGTCAGTGGCGCATTGTTCTTTGATGTGGGTAGCGACTTAGGCACTACCACCAGACCAGCTGAGGTATTGAATAAAAACGGTACTGGCTACGGCTACGGTCTGGGTGTACGTGTGCAATCACCTCTAGGGCCAATTCGTATTGACTACGGTATCAACGATGACGGTGATAGCCGGATTAATTTTGGCATTGGCGAGAGATTTTAAGGTAGTCATTATTCATTAGTGATTAGCTAGTGACTATTGTTTTCTCTGGTAGCTTGCTAATAGTGTCATTTGCCTTAATACTGTTCGCTTAAGGCTATCAGTTGAAAACTGACTTTCCTAAATTACGAATTACTGAATCAGGGTTCTTACCAAAATTTCACATGAATAATCACAACCAACATATACAGAGTTTCTGCCTATGCTAGAACACACACTAGCTGCGGCAATTACCCAAACTGGAATAGGATTACATAGCGGTGTCAGTACCAAGGTGCGGGTACTACCGGCAGAAGTGGGAAGCGGACGCTATTTTGTGCGAGTGGATTTGCCGGATTTGCCAATTATTCCTGCCCAAGTAGCAGCAGTTAATCAGACTGTCCTTTCGACTCAATTGGGTAAAGGTGAAGCATCGGTTCGCACAGTAGAACATTTATTAGCTGCTTTGGCGGGGATGGGTGTAGATAATGCCCGCATTGAAATTGATGGGTCAGAAGTACCGCTTTTAGATGGTTCGGCTCAAATTTGGGCAAAAACTATAGCTGAAGTTGGTTTGACATCACAACCAGTTCCAATTACTCAGCAAAAAGACCCTTTAACAATTCAAGAACCCATCTGGATTTACCACGATGATGCGTTTGTTGCTGCTATCCCCGCAGCAGAAACCCGCTTTAGTTACGGTATCGATTTTGATTTACCTGCAATTGGTAATCAATGGCACAGTTGGTCTGTGTCTACTGACGTAGAAAAATCTACACTTAGCTTTAGTGAAGAAATTGCGCCTGCACGGACTTTTGGATTGGCGCATCAAATTGAACATTTACAAAAATCTGGGTTAATCAAAGGTGGTAGCTTGGATAATGCGCTAGTTTGTGGGACTGATGGCTGGGTAAATCCACCATTAAGATTTGCAAATGAGCCAGTCCGTCATAAAATCTTGGATTTAGTAGGGGATTTGAGTTTATTGGGATATTTTCCCCTCGCTCACTTTTTAGCGTACAAAGCCAGTCATAATTTACATATTCAGCTGGCACAAAGAATTTTAGCTCTCATCTAAAATTCTGAATCCTACTAACTAAATACCTAGATTAAAATTCAACTGCACTGCCAATGTCAATCGTGTCTGAAGTAAATAGTCCCGCATCTCATGATGAGAATGCATCTGAGATTAAAACAACTCTTACCTCTGAAGAAATTCAGAACTTACTACCCCACCGCTACCCATTTTTACTTGTAGATAAAATTATTGACTACGTACCGGGTAAGCTAGCCGTAGGTATTAAAAACGTTACTATCAATGAGCCACAGTTTCAAGGACACTTCCCAGGTAGACCACTGATGCCAGGTGTGCTAATTGTAGAAGCAATGGCTCAAGTGGGTGGTATTGTTTTGACACAATTACCAGAGGTAGAAGGGGGACTGTTTGTTTTTGCTGGTATCGATAAAGTCCGCTTCCGCCGTCAAGTAGTACCAGGAGATCAACTGGTGATGACAGTGGAACTGTTATGGATCAAACAACGTCGTTTCGGTAAAATGCAGGCACGTGCAGAGGTTGATGGTCAACTTGCTGCTGAAGGCGAATTAATGTTTTCTCTGGTTAGCTAAAACCTAGCTGGCGCAGATACAGATGTAAACTGCTTTTCCTGAAGTCTCAAAGCAGGATAGCAATTTCAAAAAATCGCCACAAGAGCCTCTTATCAATTCTTGACTTTCGCTACCCTCACACATAACTTGCCCGACAATTTTTCTACTGATACTCACACACTCAGTCACGCCAGTCGTCTCAACTTTGGCTATCAAAGTCAGACGCTGGCTTCTCAAGACAGTTCTGGAGATTTACCCTTGAAAACGCTTATTCATCCAACTGCTGTAATTCATCCAAATTCGGAACTACACCCAACGGTGCAAGTCGGTGCTTATGCTGTGATTGGAGCAAATGTTAAAGTTGGTGCTGACACTATTATTGGCGCACACGCAGTGCTAGAAGGCCCTTGTGAAATTGGGGTGGGAAATCAGATTTTTACTGGTGCAGCCATTGGTATGGAACCCCAGGATCTGAAATTTGTGGGTGAACCCACATGGGTGAGGATTGGCGATCGCAATTTGATTCGTGAGTATGTCACCATTAACCGCGCTACCGGTGCGGGAGAAGCCACGATAATTGGTAATAACAACCTCCTCATGGCTTATGTCCACGTAGCTCATAACTGTGTTATTGAAGACTCTGTAGTCATTGCTAACTCCGTCGCCTTAGCTGGTCACGTCCATATAGAATCCCGCGCTAGACTGAGTGGTGTTTTAGGTGTACATCAATTTGTGCGTATCGGTCGACACGCAATGGTAGGAGGAATGGCACGGATTGACCGTGATGTGCCACCTTATATGCTAGTGGAGGGAAATCCTGCCAAAATCAGAACCCTCAATCTGATAGGACTCAAACGTTCTGGGTTTGATAGCAGCGAGTTACAACTCTTGAAAAAAGCCTTCCGCATTCTTTACCGTTCTAAGTTGAGCTTTAAGGAAGCTTTGGAACAATTAGAATTTTTGGGAGATACCGAAACCCTGCAAAATCTCCGCCGCTTTATGTTACTGTCACAAATGCCAGGGAGACGGGGTTTGATTCCCGGTAGAGGTAAGATAGGCAGGAGTGATGAGTCTTAGGCAGAGGGAGACACGGGAGACAAGAGATAATTCTTTTTGATTCCCAGTCCCTAGTCCCCAGTTTTTGAATTTTGAATTGGTTTTAAATGCGGATATTTATCAGCACTGGTGAAGTGTCTGGCGATTTGCAAGGGTCGCTGTTGATTGCGGCGATGAAGCGTCAAGCTATCGCTGCCGGGTTGGAATTAGAGATTGTGGCCTTGGGTGGCGACAAGATGGCTGAGGCTGGGGCGAAGATTTTGGGGAATACCAGTGGTATTGGTTCAATGGGTATCCTGGAATCTTTGCCTTATGTTTTGCCAACTCTGATGGTACAACGTCGCGCGATCGCCTATTTAAAACAATATCCCCCAGATTTAGTAGTGCTGATTGACTACATGGGGCCAAATCTTGGCATCGGTACTTATATGCAAAAGCATTTACCAGATGTGCCTGTGGCGTACTACATTGCGCCCCAAGAGTGGGTATGGTCGATGAGTTTGCAGAATACTGCCCGCATTGTCGGGTTTACAGATAAGTTATTGGCAATATTCCCCGAAGAAGCCCGTTATTTTAGCCAAAATGGGGCGAATGTCGCTTGGGTAGGACACCCCCTCATTGATAGGATGCAAACTGCTCCTAGCCGCCACGAAGCCCGTGTTAATTTGGGAATAGATTCAGACCAGGTAGCGATCGCACTCCTCCCAGCTTCCCGGCGGCAAGAATTAAAATATCTACTACCAGTAATTTTTCAAGCTGCCCAAACCATCCAAACAAAGATACCAGAAGTCCATTTTTGGATTCCTCTGTCACTAGAAGTTTACAGACAGCCAATAGAGGAAGCAGTCCAGCGTTATGGTTTGCGGGCTACAGTCATATCAGGACAACAAAAGGAAGTTTTTGCGGCGGCGGATTTCGCCATTACTAAATCTGGCACAGTCAACTTAGAACTGGCTTTATTAAACGTGCCGCAGGTGGTAGTTTATCGCCTACATCCCGTCACAGCCTGGATTGCCAGAAAAATCCTCAGAGGTTCTATCCCCTTTGCGTCGCCACCTAATTTGGTAGTGATGAAACCAATTGTGCCGGAGTTGTTGCAAGAAGAAGCCACGCCAGAGAATATTACGCAAGCATCAATGGAATTATTGCTCAATTCTGAACGCCAGCAGCAAACTTTAGTAGATTATCAAGAAATGCGGCAGTATTTAGGAGAAGTTGGGGTCTGCGATCGCGCTGCTCAAGAAATTTTGCAAATGCTACCCAATTAACTCAATTTAGACTTTAAATAGTGGTTGATTCATTCAACACTCAGGGTCAGCAAAAGGAGTCATGGCTTGTCACATGAGACATAAACGTCCCATTGCAGTAGATTTGTTTGCGGGTGCAGGTGGTATGACCCTGGGTTTTGAGCAGGCTGGCTTTGATGTGTTGGCGGCGGTGGAAATTGACCCGATCCACTGTGCTACCCATAAGTTTAATTTTCCTTTCTGCTCGGTTTTGTGTCAGAGTGTTGAGCAGACATCAGGTGTAGAAATTCGGCAGCGATCGCAAATAGGTGATCGGGAAATTGATGTTGTAATTTGTGGTTCACCCTGTCAAGGTTTTTCTCTTATGGGTAAACGGGTGTTTGATGACCCGCGTAACTCCTTAGTATTTCACTTTCATCGGTTGGTTCTAGAGTTACAACCCAAGTATTTTGTAATGGAAAATGTCCGGGGAATTACAGTCGGTGAACACAAACAAATCCTCAAAATATTAATTGATGAATTTAAAGCTTGTGGTTATCAAGTAGAGGAAAATTATCAAATTCTCAATGCTGCTAAATACGGTGTACCCCAAGCACGCGAAAGATTATTTCTTCTCGGTGCTAGGCAAGATTTCCAGTTACCTAACTATCCCCAGCCAATTACCCAACCAGCCAAGCCGAATCATAAACCGTGTAAAACTTTAATACTGCCAATTTGCCCCACGGTTTGGCAAGCAATTGGAGATTTACCAGAGGTGGAAAATTATTCAGAGTTATTACATCAGGATTGGGTAATAGCAGAGTATGGTAAGCCTAGTAATTACGCTAAGATGCTGCGTGGTATCAAGAGGGTGAGAGATGATTATTCTGGCGATCGCCAATTTGATTCCCGTATTCTTTCTTCCAGTCTGAGAACTAAGCATTCATTAACAACTACACAACGTTTTCAGGATACTCCCCAGGGAGAAAGAGAACCTATTAGCAGATTTCATAAGTTACATCCGGCTGGTGTTTGCAACACCTTAAGAGCAGGAACAGATAAATACAAGGGTTCTTTTACCTCCCCTCGACCAATTCATCCACTGACACCGCGATGTATCACAGTTAGGGAAGCCGCACGCTTGCATTCTTATCCAGACTGGTTTAGATTCCACATCACTAAATGGCACGGATTTCGCCAAGTAGGAAATTCTGTACCGCCATTACTAGCCAAGGCGGTAGCCAAAGAAATTATTCTTAGTTTGAATATATCGCCTGTTAAACCCCGTATTAAGTATGAGTTGGGAGCAGAGACACTATTACAACTAAATATCTCCCAAGCAGCACAACACTTTACAGTCAAAAGGACTAACTTCTTTACTACAAACGAGAACTATTGAAGAATTAATTACGAATTACGAATTACCAAACATTCTTTCTGCACTTTAGTCAGCATATCTTCAAAAGCGGGAGTGTAACAACCTTCTTCATCAACAATTCTCCGCAGTGTATAGTCAGCAAATTTAGGAATTATACCCAGCCAAATATTTTGGCGTTCCCAGATATCTCCTTGAGAATTTTCATTTTGGTGCATTGTTCCATTGAGCAGCCACCGAGGAATCTCTATTCCTAATCCAATGGGCGTGATTTGTGCTTGTTGCAAGGTGGCATCTGTAAACTGAATTTTGTAAGTTAACCTTGTCAGTTGGATCAACCGCAGTAATATCCATCCTCCAATTGAGTTATGAAAAGTCCATTGCAAAGGAGCATAAACGGGGAGAAACAAGGTGTTATTTTGCTCGTCCCATTCTACGTTGTACATTGTGATGCAGTCATCTGGTGCGGGATTCCCATCCATAAAAAATACACCTTTTAAGACACTGGGTAAATTTGTTTTTTGGGTGGAAATCATCCAGGTGGCAATATTGCCAAACTGTCTTTTTTCGATGGAAATAGTCATAATAATTCGTAATTGCAATAGCTTAGTACAGCAAGCCCTATGTAGAGAATTTACAGTGCAACCTCTCTACAGGTATTAAATGTTTTCTCAAACATCCTCTTATAATTTACAATTTTTGAGCAAAACCTTGGAGGACTAAATCATCGGGGGTGAAGGGTTTAAAGTTAGCAAAATCCCACTTAACATCTGTAGATGAGTCCCATTGATATTTCTGGAAAAGATACAAACAGAATGTTTTGATGATGGCAATTGATAAAGAAGTCCCAGGACAGATTCGCTCATGTCCTTGGCTGTTCCAAGATAAGATGTCAGAAAAATTTCGTGTTACGTCAAAAGTATCGGGATTTTCGTATCTATTTGCATCCCGATTGGCTGTGAAGATAGAACCCATTAACAGCGTCCCTTTTTGAAAAGGGCATTTTTTATCCCCAATCATAATTTCGCCTGATTGAGTGGTAAGTTGACTGACAAATCGCACAGGAGGATAGAGACGGGCTGTTTCTAAAATTACTTTTTCAGTAAGTGTGGCATTTTCTAAGACAGATTTATTCAGGGGTTCTTGTTTATTACCGATCGCATTTGCCTCTGCTATGACATTATTTCTTAAGACATCATTAAAACAAAGAACGCCAATTACTGAGCCTAAAAGCGCACTTGTACCGGCAGTCCCGGCCAGATGAGTCATATCAAATAGGCTGTTAGCAATCTGGTGTTCATTTAATTGATGCTGAGAACCAATTTCTAAATAAGCCGCCCATTTGGGAGATTGTTTGTATCGCTCAATTAAACGCTGGCGATGTTGAATATGTGGTGCGCTTTTGCTTCTGAGTAGATACTTGACTACGAAATTGGGTAAAAGTGCTAGTCCTATATCTTGGATATAAGCCTGAGAAGCTGTGACTTCTTCTTCAGAGAGTGACATCTCAAACACAAGTTGGTGCAGAATCCGCAAGATCATCGCTGGTAAATCGTTGCCAATATGTAATTGACCCTGTTTGGCAGCATCTGCTAGGTTTTGATTAACTAATTTTCCTAATGTTTCTGCCGTTTCTAAAGGGTCTGGTAAGGCTTGTAATATTACAGCACGTACACCAGTATGTTCTTGACCATTCGTTCCCAAACTGAGGGGATTGTTGAGGAGATAGCTAGAGGCTCGCATTTTAATGATGCCTAAATAATTACTTCTAATTTGAGGCTCAGTCTGCATCAGCCGTTTAACTTCAGCGTGAGTAGAATGGATAACTGCTTGGTCTAAGGCAAAAAACTTGTTGCCGATATTATCCTTGCGGATATAGAGAAAGTCCCGCCAGTCTTTGAATATGATGACAGCTTCCAGATAATAGAAAATCAAAAGCAGCAGCTTACCAATGGGGCTAGTATTACCGACTTTGGCAAGAATAGATGAAAGCCAGATTTGGCGATTGTGGGCTTTGAGAACTTTATCTTTGAGTTCCATGTTGATTGGGGGACAGGGGACAGGAGATCGGGGACAGGGGAAGACAAGGGAGAATCATCAAAGACTAATGACCAATGCCCTAACTAAATGTTAATGCTCTGAGGAATTTTAGAAGGAAGCAGATATTCATACGGTGGGCGGATTAAGTTGCGCTTTTTGATGGTGATTTCAATCTGTTCAAGATGGCTTTGGAGCGATCGCAATAAGGGTTCGACTTTGGGATCTGGAAAGTGTTTTTGCGGATATTCACCCAATTTGTTGTAATATACAGAACCTAACAAAGCCAACAGATTATACTGCTGTTGCGCCTGCTCTAGTGGTGGCAATAAATTAAGGTAGTCTTGCTCACTCACTTCTCTTTTGAGAATTGAGGCTGGTAAATAACCGGCTAGTGGAAAGCCTGGGATGTAAGCCATCAAATCTTTTTGGGGAAAGTTGACAGCAGCGTGTTGCACACTGGCGGTAAAAATAATTAACGTAACGGCATCAACTAAATATTCCTGTGTTTTGATCCCACCGTCTTGACCAAAATCAGCTACACGACCGCCATCATTAGCTTGTACTTCCGCCGCCCAAGCCTGAATATATGTGTCATTTTGAATATCTTGGTCTGTTGTGTAATAAAGCTTCAGGTAATCTGAAACCCATTGACGAATAGCATCCCAAGTCAATAAGGCATCATCTCGGTAAGGATAAACAGGTAAGAGGTTAGGATCGTCCACGCCACGCTGCTGGAGTTGTTTGGGTAACATGGCTCTGTTGAAGTCGAAGCTTTGTAAGCCCAGCACTGTTAACACGCGTGAGTTATCAATTGTTGATGAGAGTAAAGTATCAACCCCACCAAAAGGAGCAATCAGAGCGCGTTGAGCAGCATCGTTGATGGCTAAAGTCCCCTCAAAATGGGGACGTAGCAGCAAGTTAAGGGGGTGGCTACTGGGTAATTGACGATGGGTAGCGATCGCAAAACTCCCAGCTAATAGATGTGTTCTAGCTAGGTGGGTGACTGGTTCGTGAAAGTTGCTATCGGCAATCTCAACAATGGTTTTAGCAATTAGCCAAGCATATTTACCAGATTTAGGGGTAATGATCGGGTAATCTTCCCCAGGGGTTTGACCGCATTGAATGGCTACTGGTCTTAATAGACGGTTGGGGTCTGAACCTTTGGGTACGGCAAAAAGTGCTAAAGGTGCATAGAGATATTTTTGCACGGTGGGAAATGTACCATTGATAGCGCCTTTAAAAATGGCATAGTCTAGCAGGTATAGTCGGCCTTCCTCTCCTGCAACTGCAAGGGAATCGTCACTTCCCATCACGCCTTGATAGTCTGCATCGGTGACAGGGAATTTGTCCCCTAGACTGGTGACTCGCTGAATCATCACGGGATTGTAGCCAGCTACCCGCATATAAGCAAACACTTCATCTTCTTGGAAAGAATCTGCGATCGCTGGTACAGGAATCACTGGGAATAATTTCTGATAATCTTCAAGACTTTTAACGTGACCTGTGGGTTTTCCTTGATCGAGCAGTTGCCTAATTCGATTCAAGGAATCCCCCAAGATTAAGACTCCACTTTCCTTAACCAACGAAAACAACAGATCGTCTAGTTCTCGAAAATCAGTCGAAAATCCCCGAATCAGCATTTGTGGGATAATTTGCAGCAGTCTAGCAATGACGCTGATGTTGGCTGGTATCGCCCCTTTCAGTACAGCTTCCAGGATAAATATTTTGACATCATCACGAACCGATTCTGAACCGCGATTACCTCGATTGGTAATCAAAGTATTCACAAAAATAATCTTTAACTCTTTAACTAACAAAAAAAACCATCTAGTCGTGAATCCTTCCCCATCAGGTAGCTGATCCACCATCGCCATAGGTGGAATATAGCTGTAGTTATATGTATATCGCTGTCTAGCTATTTCTAGACTGGGGTTGCTTGAGGCACTGCTCGAATTATTAGGTAATGAAGTAGTCATAAAAACTCCGCACAGCAAATGATTTCCAAAGAGTCTTAAAAGTTAATTGCAAATAACCTTTTTAATTCACCTATGTAATCAATCAGGTGATTTGCAAAGTTTTATGACTTAAAATCAGGTAAATTTTTGAAGAATTTCAGTGATATACAGGTATTATCGCAACGAGACTTTCGGTTGCAGTGTTTTTTAAGAAATTTTATATATTGGGTGTAATTAAGAAGGCTTTTCTTCAATCTAAAATGGGCATCGGTCAAAATTCAAAATTCAAAAAGCTTATAAGCGAGGCTTTTGAACGATTTTCAATATCGCCCTTGCTCCCCTGCTTCTTTTTGCTTTTCTTGCCCGCATCAAAACTCACGGATTGGCTCACCATTACCGCGCTCTGAAAGCTTTGACAACCGCCGGGTTTTAGTTCTCAAATCAGGTCGCTGAGAAATAATTAAATTTTTCTATAATTTTTTCGATACTAGCATTGTGATCTAAGAAAGAAAATAAATGCTTATAGCGCAGTTTGCCATCTTTATCTAATACAAATTGGGCAGGTAAAGGCGCACCTAGGGCTTGTCCTACTCGATAGGTACGAAATACTCTACAACTAGGGTCACTCAGTAATGGCATTTTTAACCCTAAATCTCTTACAACTATTTGACTTTGTTTTTCGTCGGTACTAGTAATTAATAAAATTTCTATATTGCGCTGTTTAAATTCCTCATAGTTTTCATTTAAGGCTTTAATATGAGGAAAGCAAAATGGGCAATATTGCTTTTCTGTAAAAATTCGCGTAAAGGCAAGCAAAACTGGTTGTTTACTGCGGTAATCGGATAATTTAACTAACGTTCCGTTGGTAATATCTGGCAATTGAAAATCTGGTGTTCCTATCTCTAACCTTAGTTCATTGCTAGCTGGAATCGGTAGAAAATTACGGAAGAACCGTTCATTAAACAAGCCGCTAAAATTTGTTGAAGTTAACATATAAATTCAAATTGCAGTGTTCATCTGTGGTATGGATGATTTTATTCCTGAAACTTATACAAGCAGCAAGGTATAGGGTTTCCTAATCACATGAGGTATATAATAGCCCCCTCCTTGCTTGCGCTACAGTGTACACACAAGTCTAATAACCTTATTCCACATCGTTTTTAGCGCATTATGATAAAGCAAGCAGCGATAAGTTCTCATCTTCATAAAATAATTTGATCGCGTCGAAATTCTGACGCAGCAAATTCTCAACCTGTGATGTCGAACAGTTTCCAAGGCGAAGCCAAATAACTTTCGGTGGCTTTCCAAATACTAAGCTTAGGTCGTGCATATCTGCATCTTTCGAGACAATCATCAAATTATTGTCCTTTGCATAATCCCAAACGATTGGGTCGATCGTCGCCTTCATACCCACATCTCGAACGTGAAGCGAATTTGGGAAAAGGTCACTCAAACGGTTTGGCAACTTGGGCGACAAGTTTTCGTCAAAGAGTAACTTCATGCGGATACGGAGCGGTCATAAGCCGACGCTCACGGTCGGCAGCGTAAGCAATACAGGCTTTTAAGTCTTCTCGCGTTAGATCAGGAAAATCGTCAAGAATTTCTGCTTCAGTCATCTCGGAAGCTAGGTACTCAAGCACTTCATAAACCGTAATCCGCAGTCCACGAACACAAGGCTTACCACCACGTTTATTAGGTTCGATCGTGATGTGATTTCGGTAGTTCATGGTTAAAAGTATCTGAATGTTAATCAAATTGTAGCTTTGCACTGGCGACTAATTCACCCTTCACTTGAGATGATTTAGTTTCCACTCTACCCACTGTGTATAAGTTTGAAACTCTGCGGGCGCGTCCAAAACCTCAAAGTACAACTTCGGATCAGTCAGCAAGTCCAAAACCAAGATAGCTTGACTTTGTTCCGGTGCATTGGGATTGTTAGCCTGTTTATTGAGAGCTTGAAGTTCAGTCATCGACGGGTAACTTCCACCTTGGGTAAGTCCGATCAAATATCTCGCGCTGCCGCTTGAGATCAACTTTTGGTAATGTCCTTTCCACCAAATCGAGAACTTCCTCAACAAGTTGGCGTAGCTCATGAGTTCCGCTTATGGCATCAGATTGAAAAATATGCTCTAACCGATTGAAAAAACTAGACGGTTTAATGCTCATTTCTTCAACCCAGTAGCGTGTCCACTTGAAGCCAGGATGATAAATGCGATTTAGCCCGAACAGTATGTTGAGAAGCCATCGCACAATGGCACAGTTGTTTTCGTACAGCATCGGAATCTCAAGGCGTTCAGTCAGGATCTGTTGACCATCAAACGGGCGAAATTTCAAATGTTTCTGAACCATCGCAACAGCAAGTTCTTCTGGATAATGAGAAAGCCTATTTTGCCAATTTTTGATAATATTTTCGCCGTAAAGAAGAATCGCGTGTTGAAGATTAGATGCTGATGCTTGCTTCTCAAACAAAAGCCCGTTTTGCGACACATCGTAATGCTCAACAACATCAGTCACGATGCTTTCCATTGTATCTCGCGCCCAATGACCCGCTTCGACTTTCATACCGTATAAATAGAACTGCTCCAACCACGCCTGTTTCGCTTCCCCATACGGCTCAATTTCCCACCCTTTGACACCAACCCTTTGGGCTGTGGCTTGTAATTCTTCCGTAGACGGCAGTTGTAACCAGATAAACGCCAATTCAAGGTCAGAATACTGGTCTGAAATCCCTAATGCTGCCGAACCAAACACAAAACACGCTTCCATTTTGGGGTTAGCAGTCAAAGCAGGAGCGATTTTGTGAGCCAAGGAAATTCGCCATACGCTGTGTTCATTCATGGTGAGGATTATAGTCCTTCTACCGCAACAGGGAAATGAAAGTCGGGACTATATTACCTAAAAGTATCGCTGAACAATTAAAAATTTATTTACAACGTGTCAAAATTTTCCATCAATCAAGATTTACAAAAAGGCTACTGCTCAAAGGAGCAAACCACATTTTGCACCCAGCACAAAGATGTGTGTACACAGTAGCCTTGCTTGCTCTTAGGGGATTGGGGTGGGGTTCTTGTACCTCACTAAAGCGATAACCGCTATAGACATCAGTACTAATTACAAAAAAGGAACAAAGTTTTTTCTAAACTTTCTTCCTTTCTGCCTCCTACCTTCCTAGACAGCAGAGAAGTAAACTTTAGACTTCACTGGGTCAGGATTCATTGTTTTGTCCCCAGGTTGCCAACCAGCAGGGCAAACTTCATCTGGGTGAGATTGAACATACTGAATCGCTTGTAATGTCCGTAGAGTTTCCTCAACGCTGCGACCAAATGCTAGGTTGTTAATGGTAGCGTGCTGGATGACACCATCTTTATCGATGATGAACAAACCACGCAAAGCAATACCCGCAGCTGGGTCTAGAACGTTATAAGCGGAACTAACTTCTTTTTTGATGTCGGAAACTAAAGGATAGTTGAGGTCGCCAACACCACCAGATTTGCGATCTGTTTGAATCCAAGCTAGGTGAGAGAATTCACTATCAACGGAAACACCGAGAATTTCAGTGTTAAGTTTATTAAATTCTTCGTAGCGATCGCTAAATGCTGTGATCTCAGTGGGGCAAACAAAGGTAAAGTCTAGGGGGTAGAAGAACAGGACAACATACTTACCGCGATAGTCGGAAAGTTTGATTGTCTTAAATTCCTGATCCACCACAGCTGTTGCTGCAAAATCGGGAGCTTGTTGACCAACGCGGAGGCTTCCTTCTGTTCCGTAAGTGATGGACATTTATTATTATCTCCTTCAACTTATATCCGTTTACTAGCGTTGGAGTTGGGGTCAGATCAATCTTACCTCTCCACGCTGTCTCACAGTTTGATTACGATCTGTTACGACTATATCATAGTCATAACGATTTTGAGTAGCAAATGGTTGATTTAGATACAAGAGAATGGTTATTGACTAATGGCTTGGGTAGTTTTGCTAGTGGGACTGTTGCTGATGTCCGCACGCGGACTTATCACGGTTGGCTATTTGCCGCCACAAATCCACCGGCCGGGCGTACCCTATTGTTTTCGCACCTAGAAGCTAGCTTAGAAGTAGCAAGAAACGTTGTCGCACTGGGGACAAATATTTGGGGTACAGGTAACATTGAGCCGACTGGCTACAAACTGCTGCACTCTTTCGATATTAACCCAGTTCCTAAATGGATTTGGGGTAAGGATGACTGGCAACTAAGCAGGCAATTGGTGATGCCTCGTGGTTTGTTAGGGAATGGGGAAGAAAATCAGACTTCCCACTCGCCAATGAGTCATCGCCTTTTAATTCAATATCGTTACGAAGGTAGAGAAACTGCTATTTTACGGCTGCGATTACTAGTAGGCGATCGCGATTTTCATGGTCAACAAACTGGTAGTTCAGACTTACAGTTTTCCCAATTGCTTAGTCATCAACAAGTCTGTTTGCAAGCAATTATCTCTGGACGCTTTGGTACACCTTGGCAATTACGTTGGACACAAGGAGAATATCGAGCCGATCCTTTGTGGTACTGGAATTACGAATTTCCAGAGGAGACACAACGCGGATTAGGCGATCGCGAAGACCTTTTCAGTCCCGGTTATTTATCAGTCACTCTCAAGCCAGGAGATGCCGTAACTTTAGAAGCCCAGATGGGTTTTCCTGAACAATCGCCGAATCTTTTAACCTCCGATACATTTACAGAAGCTGTAGCAGCAGAACAAGAGCGACTGTCTCAGATTTTTGGTTGGGAACGGGAACTAGGGACTGGGGACTGGAGACTGGGGACTGATGATCTAGGGACTGGCAATATTAATAATGCCCAATCCCCAATCTGGCGACAATTATTAAAAGCTAGCGATCAATTTATTGTTTATCGAGCTTCTATTGCTGGCCCTACAGTGATTGCTGGTTATCACTGGTTTAATGATTGGGGAAGAGATACCTTGATTGCTCTACCTGGGTTGACTTTAGTAACTGGACGGTTTGATTTAGCTAAAGGTCTCCTGCAAACTTTTGGGCGTTACTGTCGTCATGGTCTTATCCCTAATGCCTTCCCAGATATGGACGGTGAGCCGTTCTACAACAGTATTGATGCTGCTTTGTGGTGGATTGAAACTTTAGGACTTTATTTAGAAGCGACTCAAGATTGGGAATTTTTGGCTGAACAGTTCCCAGTGGTACAGCAAATCCATAAAGCATTTATCGGTGGTACACGCTACAACATTCAGGTAGACGCAACTGATGGGCTGCTGGGTTGGGATGCGCCTAGTGTCGCCCTGACTTGGATGGATGCGTTAGTTGAGGGACAACCTGTAACGCCTCGCCCCGGTAAACCTGTAGAAATTAATGCCCTCTGGTATTCTGCTTTATGTTGGATGAGTCAATGGGCAGAATGTCTAAGTCAGCTAGACGTTGGTGATTCAGTACGTTTAGCCAATCAAGGAAAGCGTTATGGTCAACAAGCACAACAGGTTAAGGCTTCTCTGCAAAAATTCTGGAATCCCCAGTTGGGCTATTTATACGACACTATTGATTTTGACGATCGCCGCAATGCTCAAGTTCGCCCCAATGCAGTTTTAGCAATTTCCTTACATCATTGCGGCTTTTCTGAATCCCAAGGTCGTCAGGTATTAGATTTAGCTACTTATCGTTTGCTCACTCCCTATGGTCTTCGCTCTCTTGATCCAGCAGATCGACAATATATTGGTAAATGTGTAGGTAATAGCGAAACACGCGATCGCGCTTACCATCAAGGTACTGTTTGGACTTGGTTAATTGGCCCCTTTATCCGTGCTTGGCAGCGTTTTTTACCAGAACAACCACTGCCTTTTAGTTGGCAACCCTTGTTAGATCACTTGTTTGATGATGCTTGTATTGGTTCAATTTCTGAAATTTTTGATGGCGATCCACCTCACCAACCCAGAGGCGCAGTAGCACAAGCTTGGTCTATTGCTGAAGTTCTTCGCCACATAGATGAGTAAGGAGTGCTGAGTAATGAGTGCTGAATAAACTTTTTTCCTCACATACCATAGATATCTGCCCTTACACCAAGTTTCTTTAGTGTCCTAAAGTATGGATACATGAGGTAGTTTCAGACGTAGTACCTGATGCTTACTCAGCACTCATCACTTATAATATGGCTCAGGTCGGAGTTGAACCAACGACCCCAGGCTTATGAGTCCCGTGCTCTAACCAACTGAGCTACTGAGCCGTGTTTTTCACACATTTCTTAGTGTAGCAGACAAATCTTTTTTTGACTAGTCTGATTTTGAATTAGTTTTTGCAACCCTGAAGAAGAATTAGCAGCCTGAAAACAATAAGTGGGTGACGAGGGATTTGAACCCGCAACCAATAGATTAAGAGTCTACTGCTCTACCGTTGAGCTAGTCACCCACGCAAACAATCATAATAGCAATATTATAGTTAATTCGTCAATATTAAGTCAACTGATGATTTATGATTTAGCAGATTTAGGGAATTTGATCATGAATGTAGTTTGACCGGCGATACTTTCTACCAGAATTGAGCCGCCTAAATGTCTGACCATTTTTTTTACTAATGCCATTTCCAAGCCTGTGCCACTATATTTCCAAGGGTCATTTTTGCATAGGTGGTAGAACGGCTCGAATATACGAACTTGATCATGGATAGGAATTTCTAATCCAGAATTGCTGATACTAAGTTTCAGTTCTGCTGGCGTTGTCTGAGCAGACACTGTAATTGATTCTCCCGGTGGCGTGTATTTGCACACATAGCTGAGGAGTTCGGTGATAATTCGCTCTAGTTCTGTAATATCGGTTTCTAAGGGTGGGATGACAGTGGCAATATCTAGCTTTAATTGCTGTCCTTGACAGCTAGTGAGGTCTAGAAAAGATTCGACGATGGGGGGAAGCCAGGTTTGTAAGTCAATGGTGATTAATGTTGGGGGTTCAGGTTTTGTTTCTAGATGGATGAGTGTGAGTACATCGTTGATTAGTCTGCTTTCTCTACTACACTCGTTATGTAAAATCTGTAAGAGTTGAGGTACGATTTCAATATCTAATGTGCCGTTGGGTAAGAGAATACTTTCCAGGGTTTGAGCGGCTAGACTAATATTTGTTATGGGTGTTTGCAGTTCATGGGAGAGGTTTTTGAGAAATTCTTGAGTGAGGCGTTCTTTGTTTTCTAGTTTGTGGATTCGTGCTTGTTTGCTTGTATTGAGACGTGTTTGCCGGATAGCGATCGCACATTCATGGGCTAAAGTTTGTACTAGGCCAATTTCTAGCTCACTAAACATTTGTTGTGTAGGTTTGATTAGCCAAAGATTACCCAGAGTTCCTTGCTGATCGAAAATAGGACAAGCTAGCTGGGTAATCACCAGTAACTTGGGATGCCATCCAGGTACTATTTCTACAGAGTGGAAATATTGTTTTTGCAATAGTGGCTGATAAATTTCGCTCAAATCTTCAGGTTTTCTGCTGATTCCCTGGTATGTAGCCTGGGTTGCATACTCACACACAACACTGGCGACAGAGCAATCAGAGTTGTAAAGTTCGATATAGCAAGACTCAAGTTGTAGTAACTTGGCTAACTCTTGAGTAAGATGAGCAAAAACTTGAGTTTCGTCTTGATGATCTCGGATTCGTGCAGTGATGCTTAAAACTAAGGATTGAAAGCTTTTTGTCTGCTGGAACTGATTTTGATGTGCCTGCTTTTGTAATGCTAGTTCGTTTTTGAGATGTTTGATCTGCTGTTGTAGTTCTCCCTGCTGGGTAGCAATTCCTAGTTGGGTTGCTAGCTGTTGGAGTAAATCAATTTCTATTTGTTGCCATTGGTGGGGTTCATGGCAATATTGAGCAATTAATAACCCCCACAAATTTTGCCGTGATAAAATTGGGACGACTAGATGCGCTCTTACTTGCAACGATTCTAAAAAGTCTCTTTGGCAAGTATTTATCCCACTTGCATAAATATCTTCAATGATTTCAGTACAACATCGCCCGTGATGTTCTTTCTGCTTGATACTTAAACAAGGATCTTGGAAGTGTTTACCCAATAGAGACAGATCAGGGTTTGCTGTAGCTTCGGCAATTACCACTCCATTTAGGCCAGTTTGCATCTGATAAATGAGGATGCGATCGCAATTTAAACACTCTCGCACATCCTGAGCAGTTTGATGGAGAATTGCATCTAAATCTAAAGACTCATGAATTCTTTGGAGAATTGCTGCTAATACTTGTTCTCTTTCTGCGTCGATTCCTCTGGCTTGGACTACCTGTTTTGCAGGAGTGATATTACTACTAGTGCCAATGATGCGATAAATTCTAGAGTTAGCATCTCGCAATGGTGTAAGCGTTGTACTCCACCAAGTCGGCACTCCCTGAAATTGTAAACATTGTTCGTAAGAAATAGTTTTACCCAAGCGCACGCAATTAGCGTAACGCTGACGCACCTTAGCAGCATCTACGGGGGTGAGAATATCCTCTGGTGTTTTACCCCGCAAATCTTGGGAACGTATACCTATCCATCGCTCGTGGGTAGGATTAAGTGCTACATACGAAAAATCTCCATTCTCTAGGACATCCACCACAAAGATAGATGTCTGCACAGAGTCATACAAACTTAATAGTAGCTGTTCACTACTACTTTTTTCGTCTACTGCTGTGCCAAAAATCAGATGAACACAAGATTCTTCTTTCAACTCGACGGCAGATTCTACTGAATTGATATTCATGCGAGAGTCCTGTCTGATATTAATGACTCTTTAAGGTGCTTTATTTCATAATTTCGGTGGTATAAAATGTTTTTAGCACCTAAAGCGAGTTATTGTGGTTATTTACTGACGATATATGAGCCTTTCTTTAATTCTTATCAGAAATCTAGGCAATTTAATAGCGATGAGCTTAACAAATCCAACTTTGTGAAGGTTAGAACGCATTTGTCAGCTAGGGTAATTTTATTGATTTTCTTTTATGAAGATTTAATTAATATCGTTACATATACTTAAACTTTATAAAAGCATAACATTAATTAATGTTACGTTTCTTAACAAATTACTCGTTCACCATTCTATAAGCAGTCAAACCTGTGAGGATAGCAACCACTAGCCAAGTAATAGCTAACCCTACCACTTCACCTAAAAATAAGCGAGTTAGTCGGTGTAATATCATCCCCACAGCATAACCAATAGGTAAAGCTACAGCCCAGCTAAGAGAGCTAACTATAATCCACTGCCAAGCCCAAGATACTGACGGACGGATTGCTAACCATTGTGCTAGTCCAATCACAAAGCCGCCAAATGCTCCGTAAATTGCCCCAAAGTAGCATCTCAAAGGCAGAATTTCCGAAGCCGGTACACTCCAACCGACTGCACCTATGCCTATAGCTGTGAGTAATACCCAAGCTGCTAAAGTTAACACAATCCACTTGATAGTGAAGATAGTTTCTTTGAGGATAAGACTTTGAGGTAATGCGATCGCTAATCCTCCAATCGCTGCCTGTACTACGCCAATCTCTGCCCGTTCACCAATTTCAATCCAGAACAAGCTTCCCAAAAAACCGCCAAAATTAGCTAAAATCCACAGCAGCATAAATTTTAACGGGGTTTTGGCAGAGATGATTGGCATCAAATTTTATTGATATTTTGGAAAAAAAGATTAATTGAAAGTGTTGAGCAATCATATCCCTGTCACCTGTCACCTGTCACCTGTCACCTGTCACCTGTCCCCTGTCCCCTACTTCCTCCCTATTGTCAATGGTCTTTTCGCCTTAGCTGCAAACAAATCACGAAAGACCTTGCGTCGCTTTTCGGGTGATTCTGGTGCGATGTAACCCCACAAACTTTCCCAGTAAAAAAAAGACATACCAAAAAACGGGCGATCGCGTACAACTTCAATCTGTTCTTGAACCTGTGCAATCTTAACTGGAGTACGTAAAGTACCTGTAGAAATACCAATAGCTACAGGTATTTTAGTCCGAGCAAATTTTACAGATGGTGCTTCTATTTCTGTAATGAAACTGCGTTTGTCACTGCGATAAACCTGTAAAATCAACTCATCTACAAATCCTTTTTTTACCCAATTCTCCCAATCTTGCAAGTAGTTTTTATAAGCAAAAACCTGTGAATTAGGAGACAAAGATATTTTGACATTAGGTTTCATCTCTTTCACAACTTGATAGATTTCTGCCATAAACCCAGTAATTTTATTAGCACGCCAACTCATCCATTCTGGGTTAAAGTGGTCAATGGGAGGGCTTTTACCTTGATGTTCTTTTTGATAAAGCTCGATAGTAAATAAGTCATAGCCAAACTGCACAGGCATTCCAAAATGATCATCAAATTGAATACCATCTACATCATAATTGCTAACAACTTCTACAACTAACGACAAGATAAACTCTTGTACTTCTGGATGCAAGGGATTCAGCCAAACTAATTTATTTGTAGGCTGATTATCCAGTTTTTTTGGCAAAATCTCACTAAGAGTTTTCGCCCCTTTCCTTCCCATTGTTAACCAATCTGGATAACGCCTCACTAATTCTGAATCAGGTGGGGACATAAAACCATATTCAAACCAGGGAATGACAGTTAAACCTTTAGGCTTGGCAAGTTTCAATAACTTTGTCAAAAAATCTTGACCGCTATGTGCAACATTCAGTAAAGGCTGAACATCACTACCTGTAAATAATTTAGCTGCATTACTTTTGTAAAAGGTATATCCCCGATTCCAAACTACAGGATAAATCGTATTGAAATTGAGTGCTGATAATTGATTAACAGCGCGTTCAATGCCCCAAGGTACAAATAGTACACCACTAGCAACATTAGTTAGCCAAACTCCACGAATTTCTGTTGTAGTTGGTAGGCTATTTTTTTGTTGATAATCTGAAAGTGAAGGGTCAGAAAATATTGTTAAGCACAATATGAGTTGCACACACATCACATAAAACAAACAAAGTTTAGCCAACCGATTCATGTATAATTTTGGCTTTGTTGTGTAAGGACATTTATCAATACAGAATAAATCATTATTTTTTTAGATAATGTAGGAATATCATAATAATCTGCCAAGACAAAAAGTGCCAAATAAAAACTTGTCACTTTATATCTTGGCTTGAATTTATTTATTGAGTAGTTAACAGTGAACACTTAGTTTGTTCGTAGTAAGGACTTTAGTCCTTTGTCTTGAAATAAGAAAGGACTAAAGTCCTTACTACAAACTATTTTAAAACCTCTCTACCCCTACAAATTGCTGATTATTACTTTGATTTGCAGCCTCTCCACAAGTGCGCGGCGTAGGAAATATCTTGCCAGGATTTGCTAAACCTTGAGGATTAAATACTTGCCGTATCCACTGCATAGTTTCTAAATCAGTAGTGCTAAACATATCTGGCATATAACACTTTTTATCAGCACCTATACCATGTTCTCCAGAAATACTACCGCCAACTTTGACACAAAGTTTGAGAATTTCCCCGCCTAATTCTTCAACTTTTTCTAATGCACCATGCACAGAATTATCAAAAAGAATCAATGGATGCAAATTTCCATCACCAGCATGAAAGACATTTGCAATTTGATAACCGAATTTTTGGCTTAATGCCTCAATTTCTTGTAACACATAGGGTAACTGCGTCCGAGGAATCACCCCATCTTGCACATAATAATCTGGACTTAAATGACCAGCCGCCGCAAAGGCAGCTTTACGTCCCTTCCACAGCTTCAATCGAGTTTCTAAGTCACTAGCAGAAGTAACATTCCTCGCCCCATTCTTCTTACAAATTTCAGCAACACGTTTTTTATTTTCTGCAACTTCTATTTCTAAACCATCAATTTCAACTAACAGAATGGCTGTTGCATCACGGGGATAACAATTAGTGGCGACAACATCTTCTACAGCGTTAATGCTGATATTATCCATCATTTCCATCCCGCCAGGAATTATCCCTGCGCTGATAATATCTGATACAGTTTCAGCAGCAGCTTCTACACTAGTAAAATCTGCTAGTAGCACACAAATTGATTCTGCACTTTTGAGGATTCTGAGAGTAATTTCTGTAGCGATACCCAACGTACCTTCTGAACCAACAAAGATACCGGTTAAATCATAACCAGGGGTTTCGGAAATTTGTCCTCCTAAATCGACAATTTCCCCTTCCGGCGTGACGATTTTCAACCCTAAAACGTGGTTAGTGGTGACACCATACTTTAAGCAATGCACCCCGCCAGAGTTTTCTGCTACATTTCCGCCAATTGAACAGATAATTTGGCTTGAAGGGTCGGGAGCGTAGTAAAATCCAGCACCACTGACAGTCTGTGTCACCCAACTGTTAATTACCCCTGGTTGTACGATAATGCGCTGATTGTCTAAATCTACATTCAGGATTTGCCGCATTAAGGAAGTAACAATTAAAACTGAGTCTTCCGAGGGTAACGCGCCGCCAGATAAACCAGTACCCGAACCCCGTGCGATGAAGGGGACTGCATACTGGTTGCATATCTTCACTATCGCCGCTACTTGTTCAGTAGTTCGTGGTAACACTGCCACAGGTGGACGTTGACGATAGCTAGTTAAACCATCGCATTCATAGGTGATGAGTTCTTCACGGCGTTGTACTACGCCATTTGTACCAAGCACAGCCTCGAATGCTTTGATGATGGGTTTCCAATTACGTTGTTGTTTATCTTGGGTAAGCATAGATTTTTATTTAACGGCTAGGTTTGATAGTTTAATTACTATATGTTGCCAGGATAACAGTTTAGGGGAATGAAGAGGCGATGCTTACGACTAGCTGTGCCAAAACACTTATTTTTAATATTAAGTGTTTTGGCGAAGCAACTTTATTATGCTACGACCATTAAAATGATATGAATGAGAACCTGACTCAAAAAATTCGCAATGATTTTGATCGCATTGCTCTGCATGACCAAGAGAGATGGGATCATAATAATCACTATCACAAATTTGTACTCCAACAGTTACCAAAGCACTGTCAGACTGTTCTGGATATTGGTTGTGGAACAGGTGAATTTTCGCGTATTGTGGCTAAAACATCTGAAAGAGTTGTGTCTATAGATTTATCCCCAAATATGATTGAGGTTGCCAAGCAACGTTCACAACAATACACAAACATTGATTTTCAAGTTGCTGACATTTTACAATGGGATATTCCAGTCGAAAAATTTGATGCGATCGTTTCTATCGCTACAGTTCATCATTTACCACTAGAAAACTTGCTCCCCAATTTGAAAACTGCTTTGAAACCTGGTGGTAGACTGGTAATTTTGGATTTATTAGAGTACGAAAATATACAAGATAGTTTGAGCGATATTGTTGCTGTTCCTCTAAATTTGTTACTCCAAATGCTCAGAAATAGGCATATTAAATCGACACCAGAAGCAGCAGCAACGATGCTAGAGCATCTTCGCACAGATAAGTACCTTACCTTATCGCAAGCAGAACAAATCTATACAAAATTCTTGGGTAAAGCGAAGGTAAGAAAGCACTTATTTTGGCGTTATTCAGTAGTTTGGCAAAAAGATTAACGTCGTTAAGTAACTTTGAGACTATACAGTATAAGTACAAATTTATTACTCTAATCAATTAACCTAGAAATAACGCTCTTAAATCAATGGATAAAATCATGGTTGAGCAACTTCTTATAAATAATGATGATTTCTATGTACCAGATGCCAACCAGCTAATTACTGAAGATGATACACCTGTGGATAATTTTGCATCTGCCAAACAACAACGCCTACTAGTCGGGTCTCTTTATAGTTCTTTACAAAATCAGACTTTTTTAGCTGAAGCTAACGTTGGTATTTATCATGCAGACAAACAGCCTGCAATTGTACCCGATGTTTTTCTCAGTTTGGATGTCCAGACTCCTGCAAATTGGTGGGAGAAACAAAATCGTTGTTATATGGTTTGGCGGTTTGGTAAACCTCCAGAAGTCGTGATTGAAATTGTTTCTAATCAAGAAGGTGAAGAACTTGGTAAAAAGCTGCAAATTTATGAACAAATGCGGGTAAGTTATTACATTGTGTATGATTCAACTCAGCAATTAGGAGAAAAAATTCTGCGGGTTTATGAATTGAGGGGAAGACGCTATTTTGAAACTTACGAAAATTGGCTAGAACAAGTGGGTTTAGGTGTGACTCTTTGGGAAGGCGAATTTGAAGGTAGACAGGATATTTGGTTACGTTGGTGCTATCAAGATGGTAGTGTTTTACTGACTGGTGATGAACTCGCTCAACAGGAACGACAACGCACTGAACAAGAACGACAACGTGCTGAACAGGAAAAACAACGTGCTGAACAAGCAGAAGAACGCGCTCATTTACTAGCAGAAAGGTTGCGAGCAATGGGAATTGAC
Source organism: Anabaena minutissima FACHB-250 (assembly GCF_014697125.1). Taxonomy (GTDB): domain Bacteria; phylum Cyanobacteriota; class Cyanobacteriia; order Cyanobacteriales; family Nostocaceae; genus Trichormus; species Trichormus minutissimus. The sequence goes on from NZ_JACJRG010000002.1 coordinate 44,588, forward strand.
CCTGATGTGTTGTAAAGAAGTTTCATTATCATCTATAGAGACGTTGAATAAAATGTCTCTACACATTGTTGGTAAATTCTTGTACACGCTGCCAAACACTCTCTAATAAATGAGGATAATTAGCATCAAACCATTCAATTTTGGGATAGGCTCTAAACCAAGTGCGTTGGCGTTTGGCAAATTGTCTTGTATGCAAAACCGTTAATTCTTTGGCTGCATCTAAAGAAATTTCATCACCTACATATTGCTTGATTTCTTGATATCCTAAAGTATTTAATAAAGGTAAATCAGCACCATATTTTTGACAAAGATATTCTACTTCGGCAACTAAACCATCCTGTACCATTTGCTCAGTACGCTTGTAAATGCGCTGTGCTAATTTCTCTACATCACAATCCAACCCAATCTGCAAAATCGGATAATCTGGGGGATTTTCCCCTTGTTGCTCAGAAATTGGAATTCCCGTTATATAAAATACTTCTAAAGCGCGTAAAGTTCGCACAGGATCATTCGGATGAATTTTTTGTGCCGCAGTGGGATCGACTTGCTGCAATATACCGTAGAGTGTAGTTTGTCCGAGAGATTCGAGTTGCGATCGCAATTGATAATTCGGTGCAACTCTAGGAATCTTCATCCCTTGCACAATAGAGCGAATATATAAACCAGTACCTCCCACCAATAAGAGTGGAGACACATCAAGGGAATTAATTAAGTTTTGTGCTTGTTCTTGATAGTCTGCTACCGTCATGATGTCTTTGGGAGCGCAGATATCTATTAAATAATGTGGGACTAGTTGTTGCTCCCTGAATGTTGGCTTCGCCGTACCAATATTAAACTCACGGTAAACCTGACGGGAATCAGCACTCAGAATTACAGAACCCAAGCGCATAGCCAAATTTAAAGCCAAACCAGACTTACCCGTCGCCGTAGCACCACAAATTACGATTAATTTAGTCATTAGTCAACAGTCATAAGTTTTTGTTTTTCTACCTTGTTTCCCCAGTTTCCAGTCCCTGTGCTAAAATTCTGAAGCCTTTTGCTCTGTTTGCACTCGACGCTACAAAGTTTTCATCTCTCATACTCAAAAACCCATAGCTTATGTCATGAATCCGTAAAATTTGAAATATTCAGGGAATTAATTCAAAAAACTTATGGGGATACATCCCCTATATAAACTTCTCATAAAAATGCCCTACAGTCGCCATCAAGGCTTTTGTGTTAAAATTTTGGGGTGTTTTGACTAAACTTAGTTCTGAGTAATGAGTGATGAGTGAGTTTGCCCTTATTTCGTACTGATGTACTTGGTAGAATTCCTACCCCTTGTGGGCGGAATCTTAACTTACCAGGAAAAAGTTGATACCCCACAAGACAGTGGTGGTCTATCAACTCAGCACTCAGAACTTTTAACTCAGCACTCTTCATTATTTAGCCTTTGGGCGATTTCAACCCCACGCATCAGGAGAATTTTCATGACGAGCAGTTACAGTGCCGATCAGATTCAAGTTCTGGAAGGTCTGGAAGCCGTCCGCAAACGACCGGGGATGTACATCGGTTCTACCGGCCCGCGAGGACTCCACCATTTAGTTTATGAGGTGGTCGATAACTCTATTGATGAAGCATTGGCAGGTCACTGTACTCATATAGAAGTTGACCTCAATGCTGATGGATCAGTGACGGTGACAGATGATGGCCGCGGTATTCCAATTGATACTCACTCACGCACGGGGAGATCGGCCTTAGAAACTGTGCTAACCGTGCTGCACGCTGGGGGTAAGTTTGGCGGCGGTGGTTATAAAGTTTCTGGGGGATTGCACGGGGTTGGGATTTCTGTCGTTAATGCCTTATCGGAAGTTGTAGAAGTAACCGTTTGGCGAGATAAAAAGGTTCACACTCAGCGATATGAACGGGGTGTCCCTGTCACGGAACTCATAGCCAAGCCTTATAAGGAAGCAAGAACAGGTACATCTGTCAGCTTTAAGCCAGATCCGCAAATTTTTACCACTAATACTGAGTTTGATTACATTACCCTATCATCTCGATTACGCGAATTAGCGTATTTGAATGCAGGGGTGAAAATTACCTTTACCGATCACCGTTTAGACGTTATTAAAAGCGATACACCCAAGGTAGAAAGCTACGAGTATAAGGGTGGGATTCGGGAATACATCGCTTACATGAACCGCGAAAAGCAGCCACTGCACGAAGAAATTATTTATGTGCAGGGAGAACGCAATAACGTACAAATAGAAGTCTCCTTGCAGTGGTGTACAGATGCTTACACAGATAATGTCCTAGGTTTTGCCAACAATATTCGTACTGTTGATGGTGGTACACACCTTGAAGGTTTGAAAGCGGTTTTAACCAGAACGTTAAATGCGATCGCTCGCAAGCGCAATAAAATTAAAGAAAATGAACCTAACCTGAGTGGTGAACACGTCCGGGAGGGTTTAACGGCAGTTATTTCTGTGAAAGTACCAGATCCAGAATTTGAAGGACAAACCAAAACTAAACTCGGTAACACCGAAGTTCGGGGTATTGTCGATTCTTTGGTAGGTGAGGTTCTCACAGAGTATCTAGAATTTCGTCCCGGTATAGCAGACTCTATATTAGACAAAGCTATTCAAGCTTTCAAAGCCGCAGAAGCTGCACGCCACGCGCGGGAGTTAGTACGACGCAAATCAGTATTAGAATCCTCCCCATTACCCGGTAAGTTAGCAGATTGCAGTTCCCGTGATCCTAGTGAATCAGAAATATTTATAGTGGAAGGGGATTCTGCGGGTGGTAGTGCTAAACAAGGACGCGATCGCCGTACCCAAGCAATCTTGCCTCTACGCGGTAAAATTCTCAATATCGAGAAAACTGACGACTCCAAAATCTATAAGAATAATGAAGTCCAGGCTTTAATCACAGCCTTGGGTTTGGGAGTCAAAGGTGACGAATTCGATTCCACCCAACTACGTTATCACCGCATCGTGATTATGACAGACGCGGACGTAGACGGGGCGCACATCCGCACACTGTTACTGACATTCTTCTACCGATACCAGCGATCGCTCATTGAAGAAGGGTTTATCTATATTGCTTGTCCCCCATTATATAAAGTAGAACGGGGACGCAATCATGATTATTGTTATAGCGATCGCGAACTGCAAGCAATAATCGCCAAATTCCCGGCTAATGCCAACTATACCATCCAACGCTTTAAAGGTTTGGGGGAAATGATGCCTGCACAACTTTGGGATACCACTATGAACCCTCAAAGCCGCACCCTCAAACGGGTGGAAATTGAAGATGCTGCCGAAGCAGATCGCATCTTTACTATTTTAATGGGCGATCGTGTTGCACCTAGACGTGAATTTATCGAAACCTATGGTTCTAAACTAAACCTCCACGATCTCGATATCTAATCAGCTGACTAGCCTCAAATAAACTTCTGCATGGGTAATTGGTAAACATCAATTACCCATTTATTGTCAATGTTCACCTCTACCCTCATCGCCTCACCACGCCAACACAACCAATAACACAGTAACTTCACAAAGAAAAAATCTTTAGAGTGCAGGATATCTACCAAGGAAGTCAGTCCGGGAAATTTGTTTTGTTTTTTCGGTTAAGGAAAATTGTTTGATAATATACATTAAGGAATCATTAACTACATCATCAATTTTTATTGATATTAAAATGCACAAAAATGTTTTCGTGTCAAGTAAATTTTCCAAATTGATTGAATATTGTTTGTTATTGCTTGAATAATTCAAAAAAATATTAATTTTTAGTTACCAAGCTCATTAATGCCACCATCGGAAACAGCATTTGTTAAGCTGGGATAGCAAAGCTCTGTATTAGTCAGACTAGTATAACTATCCGAGTTTCTTCAGCATCAAAGATGACGAAATCACAATATTTTCCAGGACATAAGCCGAATTTATTGCAATTTTTTGACAACCTACCATATTGAAAATAGGTTAAACCTAAAGATGAAGACTAAAATTAACCATCCCCTTATCCCAATGCCCAAAGTAGACAATAGTCTGCTACTAGCTAGCTAATATGTTCTCTCTTTAACTTTTTGAGAGCTATAATTTCATCTGTATTAGATAAAGTTTTGCTTTAAGTCAGCAAATATCTGTAATCCCAACTGTCAAATCCCTTTTTAATTGATTAAAATATCGTTGGATACAATAATCAAAGTTTGTCAAGATTCAGAGGTGTGAAATCTCAGCATTGCGCTAATGTGTGAATAAGGCTGAATTTCTGAAATCTCAACTAACTACCATTCGGGTAGTGTCCAAAACCTTTACTAGCTAGTAAAGGCGGTTGACACGTAAAAAGTTCAGTCTTTAAAGACAAGAACTAACTCCATTGGTATCTTGATTTAATTGGAAGTCTTACCCAATTCTCCGGACTAACTGTTTTATGAAGGAATTGTAAAAATGGGTGACTCAATGCTTCTGGAATAAGTTAACATGAAATACACTATATTCTAGGTAATTTGTGTTTTACATAATACATAAAATTATGTAAAGACAGCTTTAAATTCCTGAGAATATAAAGATAATGCCACTGCAATTCAAAAAAACTTTAGAGAAAATTTAAGTGCATCACTACCATGTTTAATGTCTTTTTGATATTAGTGGCTTTACCTTGCTTAATGACTTCATGATTAACACACAAAAAAAGTGCAATTTTTGTGAAACAGGCTACAATCGAAACAGTCTTTATAGGAAAATATGCCCACAGCCATAATTCATTTATACCGAGGGATAAATTTTTTGATCAAGACAAATTTTTTTAGAGAAGCCAGTTAAAAGTTGTATGCGAGAGCAACAATTTTCGCTGGCATTGATAGGTGAGTAAGTCAGCATCCACTGCGGCTTTTCCCATTCGTTAAGGAAGAGCAAAACTTCCTAGAAACACCAGGGTAATCAATCTAAAACCCTATTGTTTATCAACTAGCTCAATTTAAAAAGAGCAGTAACCAAGTCTTGAGTAATTGATTCTGCAAGGAGCATGAGGAACGCGGCATGAACCAGGCTAACAACGTACTCGATAGCATTTATCAGCCTGACCTAGAAATAATGAATCAGCCTGAAGAAATCGAGTTAGAAGACCTCTTAATTGAAGAAGAAGAAGAGGACTTGCTGCTTACCGATGAAGGCGAAATTGATGATTTTTTAGAGCCTCAGTCTGATGAGGACGACGCAAAGTCTGGAAAAGCCGCTAAATCGCGTCGTCGGACACAAAGCAAGAAGAAGCACTACACTGAAGATTCGATTCGTCTTTACTTGCAAGAAATCGGTCGAATTCGGCTGTTGCGTGCCGATGAAGAAATCGAATTGGCGCGGAAAATTGCTGATTTATTGGAATTAGAGCGGGTGCGAGATAGGTTGCAAGACCAATTAGAACGCGAACCCGAATATAAAGAATGGGCAGAAGCAGTACAACTACCATTACCAGCATTTCGTTATCGTCTGCACATTGGTCGCAGAGCGAAAGATAAAATGGTGCAATCGAACCTACGTCTTGTAGTTTCAATTGCTAAGAAGTACATGAATCGCGGTTTATCATTCCAAGATTTAATTCAAGAAGGTAGTCTTGGCTTGATTCGGGCTGCGGAGAAGTTTGACCATGAGAAAGGTTATAAATTCTCCACCTACGCTACATGGTGGATTCGCCAAGCCATCACCAGAGCAATAGCAGACCAATCGCGTACCATTCGTCTACCTGTTCACCTCTACGAAACCATTTCGCGCATTAAGAAAACTACCAAGTTGTTGTCTCAAGAAATGGGACGCAAACCAACAGAAGAAGAAATCGCAACTCGCATGGAAATGACCATCGAGAAACTACGATTCATTGCTAAATCTGCTCAATTACCAATTTCACTAGAAACACCCATTGGTAAAGAAGAAGATTCCCGCTTAGGTGATTTTATTGAATCCGACGGTGAAACACCAGAAGATCAAGTTTCTAAAAATCTTCTCCGTGAAGACCTCGAAAAAGTCCTCGATAGCCTCAGCCCTCGTGAACGCGATGTTCTCAGACTCCGCTACGGTTTAGATGATGGTCGGATGAAGACCTTAGAGGAAATTGGTCAGATTTTCAACGTTACCCGTGAACGGATTCGTCAAATAGAAGCCAAAGCACTCCGTAAGTTACGCCATCCCAATCGCAATAGCGTACTTAAGGAATATATCCGGTAGTCCTAAATCAATAGTCAATTATCAATAAATAATCAAGCTTTTTCAATCTTGAACTTGACTGTGGACTTGCGACTATTGATTAAAAATAATAAAAAACCTGGGAGATAATTTAACTCCCAGGTTTTTTGTTTATCTCTTTATTATTACGAGGTAACCTGACATCTTAAAACTTATACCAACTCAAAAGATAGAAGCAACACATTTATCTAGGTAATAGCGCAGTGGATTACGCACCTACGTGTCTATTTGTCGCATCTTTTTAAACTAGTATTACAGAATGCCCCAGAAATGTAAAAAGCCTTGACCAGAGAACAATTCAATTAATACAGCCGCTAAAAAACCAATCATTGCCAAGCGACCGTTCCAAATTTCGGCTTGGGGAGTAAAGCCCCAACGCCAAGCGTTACGATCTTCGATTACAGGAGCTGTGATTTTTGTTGTGTCTGTCATGATTGGCACTCCAAACTGAATTTGCTAAGGATTGTTGCCTTATGTAAACTAATATAACAATATTTTTTAGAAATGCAACATTTCTTTATAGTTTTCTGGCGATAAATTGACGGCGATTGTCGCATACATCAAACAAATAGCTTGATACATCTATCTTTTGATATAAATATTTCAAGTTAGAACAGGTAACTACCTGCATATGGCAATATTAATAATCCTGATTATTGGCAGAATTTAGCAACTCTTATGAAATATTTTCAAAAGCTAATAGTTTTTCTGTCGTAGATAATTTGCAAAAATTGGCGTGTCAATCTCTTGTCTCCCCATCCCTCTGACTTCTCAACTTCAAGGGAATGATAAAATACTCAGATGTAATTCCTGCAATTGTATTAATTAAAACGAAATAATGGGACTGATGAATGCCAAGATCAACATAAGGATGTCATAACGGTATCACCAGCACTATGCCAGAACTACACCAATCAATTGCCCAACACTATCATGAACGGACTAAATATGACCCTGATACCCTTGCTGCTAAGAGCCAGAGTTTAGATTGGGCTAAACAGCCAGTACCTTTTAAGGAGTATAGAATTGGTTCTGATATTGACCTCAAACCTTATATTCAAGAAACTCCAGAGGCGTTTGTCAACGACCCTAATTCCCAATGGTGGCAAAGACTTTCGCGGTTTTTGTTTCGCAGTTACGGATTGACAGCTAGAATGCCTTCTCTGGGGAATACGGTATATTTACGTTCTGCTCCCAGTGCTGGGGGATTATATCCTGCGGAAGTGTATGTAGTGTCTCGTGGTACACCCCTATTACCGCCAGGGCTGTATAACTACCAATGTCGGACTCATTCACTGACCCACTATTGGGAAAATGACATGTGGCAAGCATTGCAAGAAGCTTGTTTTTGGCATCCGGCTTTAGAAAATACCCAATTAGCAATCATTGTAACGGCAGTTTTCTATCGTTCTGCTTGGCGGTATGAAGACCGGGCTTATCGGCGGATTTGTTTGGATACAGGACATTTATTGGGCAATATAGAATTAGCAGGGGCAATTACTGATTATCGCCCGCATTTGATTGGTGGTTTTATTGATGAAGCAGTTAATAATTTACTTTATATAGATCCATTACAGGAAGGAGCGATCGCTGTTTTACCTCTGGCAGACTTATTAGATATCAGACAAAATTTACCATCAGGATGTACTGCCCTCCCCTCAGCTACAGAAACTAACTATCCCCACATACCGGATGGTGAACTTCTGTCATATTTTCATTCCCACACCCAAATTAATACAGGTATTACGGGCAACCTGAATTTACCTACAGTCAAACAACCAAAATCCTTAGAAGATAAATATAATTTTCCTTTCTGTCTAAAAGTTCCTACTACCACCACACCCATTTATTGGGGAAACCATCTCTCAGATTTAGAACTTACCATCCACAAGCGGCGTTCTACCCGTGCTTACAATGGTGATGAGTTAATTTTAGATGAACTTAAAGCTTTACTCGATTTCACCTATCAATCCCAAAATTATCTAGACCAAAATTTAGATCCTGCACCTGATTACTTTGATTTGAATTTAATCCAAACATTTATTGCTGTTTGCGGTGTTAAAGGACTAGAAACTGGTTGTTACTATTACGCACCCAAAGCCCAAGAATTACGACAAATCAGGTTTAAGAATTTCCGGCGAGAATTACACTTCCTTTGTTTGGGTCAGGAACTAGGTCGAGATGCTGCGGTCGTGCTTTTTCATACAGCCGACCTGAAATCAGCTATTGCTCAATATGGCGATCGCGTTTATCGTTACTTACACATGGATGCTGGTCATTTAGGGCAACGTCTAAATTTAGCTGCCACTCATCTAAATTTAGGTGTCAGTGGTATCGGTGGCTTTTTCGATGACCAAGTAAATGAAGTTTTAGGAATTCCTGCTGATGAAGCTGTGATTTACATCACTACTTTAGGTCGTCCGCGATGAAATAAATCACAAGGTTTCAAAGAATTTTAGATTATAACTAGCTCTCTAGTGTAACTATTTTATTTGTCTTTACGTACGGCTCATTAGTGAGATAAAACCTGGAAATACGAACAAATTATTTATTTGTATTGACACTCCCTAATAACTAACTGCCAATTTGGGATAATTTGTTTTATTTCCCTTCTCCTCAACTTATTTTAATATTTTTACTAATAAAGCAAATCACAACTTTTTGAAAAAATAAGTAATCAATAATGTTATTACCTGACGATGAAAGCCAACGCCTCGAATTTTTACAAAAATGTCAGATTTTAGATACACCACCGGAAGAAGCTTTCGATAATCTGGTGCAGTTGGCTGCTGATATTTGTGAAACACCAATAGCTTTTATTAGTCTCATAGATACTGATCGGGAATGGTTTAAGTCCAAAGTGGGAATAACTGAATCAGAAATACCACGGAGCATTTGTTTGGGTAATTATACTATTTTGCAAAGGGAAATATTAGTTATTTCAGATATTTTGCAAGATGATAGGTTTGCTGAAAATTCTCCAGTATTATCAAACTGTCATGTGCGTTTCTATGCAGGTATTCCTCTAATTACTGCCAATGGCTTTGCAATAGGTAGTCTGGCTGTTATGGATTTTGTACCACGGCACTTGAACCATAAGGTACAGGCTTCATTACATAGATTGGCAAGTCAAGTAATGAGCCAAATTAAGTTACACCAAGAGAAAAGAATTCATGTCGAAGAACGGGAAATAATTGAACACGCACTACAGACAAGTGAGGCTAGACTGAGAGGTATTATCGAGGCTATTCCTGTCCCACTAATTATTTCACGGGTAGCAGATGGTTTAATTTTATATAGCAACTCAGAATTTATTCAAAAATTCCAATTAACTAATGATGATTTAGTAAATCGGCATATTTCAGAGCTATACCAAAACTCGAATGACAAACAAAAAACTTTAGCAGCATTAGCTCAAAATGGTTCTTTAGTAAATTACGATATCCAATTTAAGCGAACTGATGGTACATTATTTTGGGCTATTGCATCATTACAATACTTAAATTTTAACAACGAATATGCTATTTTAACTATCCTTTATGATATCACTGAACGAAAAAATGCCGAGGTAAAACTCCAAGAGCAAAATTCCTTCTTGCAAAATATTTTTGCACTTATTCCTTTAATGATTGCAATTGTTAATACCGATGGTAAAGTTCAATGGGTAAACCAAGAGTTAGAACGTATTTTAGGTTTGGGTTTAGAAGATTTTCAAACTCGTGATGTTTTAGCAGAGTTGTACCCTGAACCTGAATATTATCAGTCAGTGATTAATTGTATTCAATCGGCAGACAGCTCTTGGAATGATTGGAAAACTTTGTTACCAAATGGTCGGTTAATAGATACATCTTGGGCAAATATCCTACTTCCTAATGGTCAAATCATCGGGATTGGACAGGATATTACAGCACGTAAACAAACTGAACGCACACTCAAAGCTCAAGCTGAAAGAGAGCAACTAATGCGAACTATTGCTCAAAGAATACATCAATCTTTAAATCTTCAAGATATTCTCAATGCCACAGTTCAAGAAGTGAGAGATTTACTAGAAGTTGATCGCGTTGTAGTTTATCAGTTTGATCTAAATATGGTTGGTAAAATTGTTGCCGAATCAGTACAACCAGGATGGACAATTTCTTTGAGTACAGACATTGAGGATACTTGTTTTCAGACAGGGGCAGGAGCAGAGTATTACCAGAGAAGAAAACGAGCGATCGCGAATATTTATGAAGCTGGACTGACCGATTGTCATATTAAATTATTAGAACAATTTCAAGTCAAAGCCAACCTAGTCGTACCAATTTTACTAGAAATGGGGGAAGGGGATATTAATCCTCACCTTTGGGGTCTTTTGATAGCACACCAATGTTCTAGCACCAGGATATGGAAAGAACATGAACTAGATTTACTTGATCAACTTTCTGTACCAATTGCGATCGCTATTCAACAATCTTACATATTTCAGCAAGCCCATAATGAATTGGCTGAACGACAAAAGGCAGAAATTAAATTAAGAAATGCCTTAGCTGAAAAAGAAATTTTATTAAAAGAAGTTCATCATCGGGTTAAAAATAACTTGCAGATAGTTTCTGGATTATTACAGTTGCAGGCTCAAACCCTCAAAGACCCTGAACTAATTAAAACATTAAGAGATAGTCAAAATCGTGTCGAATCAATATCTATGGTTCACAAAAATTTATATACTTCTCCTGATATTGGTCAAATTAATATTACTGAATATATTGATAATTTAGTAACTAGTATTATCACCTCATATCATATAGTACCAGGAAAAATAATTGTAAAAACGGATATTCATCCCATTCATTTGAATATTGACCAAGCGATCACCTGTGGCTTAATCATCAACGAACTAATGTCTAATTCTCTTAAATATGCTTTTCTTGATCAAGAAAAAGGCATGATTATTATTAGGTTACGTCCTATAAATAACAATATTGAAATGATTATTCAAGATAATGGTGTTGGTTTACCGAATGATTTAGATTGGCAGAATCCAGTTTCTCTGGGTCTTTCGTTAGTGTATGATTTGGCAACAGAACAATTAGAAGGAGATGTGACTGTAGAATGTCTTAATGGCACATTATTTAAAATAAGCTTTCCACAATAAATTATTATTGATTAATTAATTTAATAAATTTAAAAAAGAGCAATGGAAACAGCAAAAATTTTAGTAGTTGAAGATGAAGTCATTGTAGCTAGAACTATTGCCAGTCAACTTACTCAACTAGGCTACACAGTTATAGGTACAGCTTCTTCGGGAAAAGTAGCGATCGCTAAAGCATTAGAAGCTAAACCAGAGTTAGTTCTAATGGATGTCATCCTCAAAGGTGAAATGGATGGGATTGATACCGCTAGTTACATTAGGGAACACTTAGATATTCCCGTTATATTTTTAACCGCCTATGGTGATGATAATACTTTAGAGCGAGCAAAAATCACCCAACCTTTTGGATATATTATTAAACCATTCACATCTAAAGACTTACGCATAGCCATTGAAATTGGTCTTTTAAAACATCGATTAGAACGAGATATTAGAGAAAATCATGATAAATTAGCAACTTTGTTAAATTCGATTAGTGATGCGGTGATTGCCACTGATGATCAGGGACTTGTAACATTTATGAATCCCGCAGCCGAAGCTTTGACTGGTTGGCAGCAGAAAGACGCTTTAAGTACAGATGTATCTAAAATTTTTCATCTTGTGGATGAAGTTACAGAGACTAAATTAGAAAATCCAGTCACCAAAGTTTTAAGAGAGCAACAAGTAGTTTATTTAAAAGAGTTCACATCTTTAATAACTAAAGATGGCAAACGAGTACCTATTGGTGATAGTGCTTCCCCTATTATGGGATTACCTAATCAAATAAATGGTGTCGTTATTGTTTTTTGGGATCTCAGTGAACGGCGTAAAACAGAATTACTAGAACAAGCCTTACATAAAGAACAAGAACTAAATAATCTAAAATCGCTTTTTATATCTACTGTTTCCCATGAATTTCGCAATCCTTTAAGTGTGATCCAAACCGCAGTTGAATTGATAGAATTGCAAGGAGAAAATTTAACAGAAGTCAAGAAAAATACTTATTTAAGAAGAATTAAGATTGCAGTTGAATCCATGAAGAACTTGATGGAAGATGTATTGTTTATGGGAAAAGCAGAAGCTGACAAGCTAGAGTGTAAACCTGCACCTTTAAATTTGAAAGAATTCTGTCAAGAACTAATTGAAGAATTTACGTCTTTAACAACTAGTGGACATGAAATTCTTTTTAACTGCTCTAGTGAAGCAACCAATGCTTTCATGGATGAACGACTCTTAAACTATATGTTGGTAAATCTTCTTTCTAATGCTGTTAAGTATTCTCTTCATCGTAAAACTATTAGATTTGATTTAATTTGTGACCAACACACTAATTTAGCAACCTTTAAAATTCAAGACGAAGGAATTGGTATTCCTGATCCGGATCAAGCACGCCTGTTTGAATCATTTTATCGAGCCTCCAATGCTCAATCAATCCAGGGTACTGGACTAGGTTTAGTCATAGTTAAAAGATGTGTTGAAGCCCACCAAGGAACAATTATTCTCAACAGCGAAGAAGGTAACGGTACTACATTTACAATCACTTTGCCTTTAGAGGTGACAGGGGACAGGTGATAGGCAGGGGTAGACAAGGTAGATTATATTTCCAATGCCCAATTCTCAATATTTAATTTTCTTGCCGTACACCACCTACTACGGATCTAACTCCACCATCAGAAAATGGATCTGTTCCACCAGTCCAGTTGAAGTCACTAATACGGATGCTAAATCCACCTAATTCCAATACGGGATTGTAGCGTAGGGTGATGCCGTAGGTGCGGCGGCTATACTCTAAGATATAGTCAGTGCTGCTTTCTCTACCTGTATCTAAGTTAACTGATGTTTGAAAGCCCAAGCGAAAAGGGCCATATATTTGTTGTGAAAGCCCAACACCCAAAACTTTATTATCAACAGAGCGGTCGAATAAAAAGGGTGATAGACCACTGTTTAAACCTTGGGAGTAAGTCACATTAAAAGCTGTGTAGTCTAAAAATGGGCGAGAAAAGTTTCCTATTTGCCCGACTAAGCCAACTGTGCCAATGAGGGTGTTTTGATTATCGCCATTCGTGTAATAACTAGTAGTCCCAGTGACACCAGCGATCGCTTGCAAGTAAGGAACTACAGGCCTGGGTGTATATTTTAATCCCTCAGTAGCGGTGGGTGCTAGTGGTTTTCCTTGCCACAGTAAAAATCCTCTACTGAGAGCCGCACTAGTTTGGAATCGTCCAAGGGAGATGCGATCGTTCTCGCGGTTTGGCTCTAATAAGTCTTGGCGGTCTGTATTGGCGTTAATATACTGTGCGCCTGCTTGATAGCTGAGGTTAATCCCACTTTTTCCTAGGGCAATTACTGGCGAAGTAATTACACCCCCCAAACTACTTTGGACAGTTTGAAAACCCAGTGTACCGTTATAAAGGCGATCGCGGTAGCTATATTCCCAATTGACAATGTGGGGGTTCACATCACCCAATGTTTGGCGCAACCGCAAACTGGCCTTTAAATTCTCGTCTACCTCGTCTAAGTCAAAACTAGTTAGCTCTCCAGAACCCTGAAGGATAGCTTTGGGACTCAAAATCGCATTTAACCTACCTTTCACTCCAAACAATGAGGCCGGATCAGCATTACCTTGTATTGCTTTCTGCACAAAAAATTGGGGTGTAATCTGCAAGCGTGCTTTGTCTGTGTTAATTACCGTAAAACCCCGCTCTACAAACAACCCTCCCCGCCTAGTACCATCGTAGCCAGGGGAGACAATTAACGGGGTTGTCTCTCGCTCTCGGCGGTCGATTGTCTGCTGATTAATGGGAAGGGGTAAGACAAAGTTTTGGTCAAATACTAGGCGTTGTCGCTCAGTAGTAATCCGGTCAATTAGGGGAGCTTCCCTGGTCACTGTCACCTTATCAGCCCGTAACTCTAGTTCTGGGGGTGAAAAGGGGTCATTAGTAATGCGGACATTTCTAGCTTGCCAACCACGGGGATAAAACTCAATTTGTCTAGCTTCAAACCGCAGTCGCTTTACCTCACCCCCTGATTTTGGTGGGGGGACATTACTCGCGTCTGCTGTACCGCCGAGAGTAAATTCAAGACCACCGGGACTGCTAATGCCTGTAGTGGGTTGATTAGCACGGATGCGATCGCTTGGCGGGTCTGTGGGAACTCCTCCGCCTGTGATATCCGTGGGTAAGAAAGCAAAATCTTCTGATGCTGAAGGGACGTTAATCTCACCACTACCGTTTTCTATATCGCCACTGTCTTGCAAAAAATTATAGCTAAAACGTTGTCCCCGTAATACTTGGTCGCCCCTTGTGAGTGCCACATTACCTTGCCCAACGGCAATTAAATTATCTAAATTAACTTGCACGCGATCGGCATCTACGACTGCGCCATCAAATCGCACCACCACGTTACCTTCAGCCGTGACAATTCGCCTTTGCTCATCGTATTCTTGGCGATCTGATGTAATTTCTACAATTCTGGTTCGGACTGGTGGGGTATTTGGTGCGGTTTGAGCTTGTGGGTTACTTGGGGGAACTTTTATAGATGATGGAACTGAAGGTGGGGTTGTAGCGTTGCGGGATTTAAACTCAATGACATTTTCAATTGCTTGGTTCGTAGGTGCGCTATCAGTGGCAGATACGGAGAGATTAATGCTATCCCCAGACTGTTGTACGGTAATATTTTCTTTCTGTTCTTGCTTAATTAAGTTCTCGGTGACAACAGGTTTTTCATAATTTCTGGAACTGGGGAAAACCTGGGTGAGAGAGTCTGTTTTTTTCTGAATGGGATAACCAATTACCAAAGGCTGCCCCAAATTGGTCGCACTATGAGTAGTGAGAGGGGAAAATTCTGGCGCAAAAGCTTCCGGTGGACTGATAAATACTGCCGATTTTTTAGCGGCTGATAGAAGATTATCTGGTTGATAAGAGGTAGGGGGCAGGGGGAGGGGGGCAGAGGGAACTAAAGGTACAAACTGTCCGCTAACGCCCCTCCCTGCGGGACGCTGCGCGAATGTGGGTGATTTTTCCCCCTGCTCCCCTGCTTTTTCATGATTGGGTGCAGCATCTTCCCTAACCTCTACAATTGGTTGCTCATATTCATTCGGTGACGCTGCATTAACAATTTTAAGTTTTGACCCTTCACTTTTTTCAGGAGCAAGATTTTGGATGGGGAGTTTTTGAGGTGGCGTTTCCGGTTGTGCTGGGGAAATTTTCTGGTGATTTGGGCTACTGCTATCAACATTGCCAACGGCAGAAAACTGCTTATTACCCGCAGATAAAGTGGAATTTGCTGGTTGTATGGGTTCAACAAGAGGAGGAGGTGTAGGGGGTAGAACTGGATGAAGCATAGGAACACAATCAACCTAACAAATAGCCAATTAATAGCCGGAAGGACGAATTTACCTTGTCTCTTCCGGCTTTTGCTTTCTGCTTATATACAGCAGGCTTTCCGGAAAAAGACACCAAACTGTAAGGAAAAACCTCTCAGCAAGTGTCTGTAACGTCTGGTGTTTTCTAGCTTCCGGCAGTCACAGATACTTTATCTAGTTCCTACTCTGCATCCCGACGGCCGGGGTTACGAGCTGGGTCATTCGACAAAAATCCGAATACAAAAATACCCACGAAGAAAGCTACCACAATATAAACAGCGATTTTTAAACTTACCATCGGTGATCTCTCCAAAATTTATGATAAAGAAGCTCTTTCTCAGTATCTGCCATGCAGAAAAGATAGCTCTTTTATATTACCCACAACTCGTTCCTTTTGGAGAGAACTACGGTGATACTTAAGTAACTAGTCGTCTCTAGCCGATAATTTAAAAGGTAGATGTCCTTGATGGCGATCGCTGTTTCTATTTGAGATTAAGACGTGGGCTAACGGCTAAGGTTTCCTGGTAGATTATATTTCCTACAACCATTGCCCCATACCGAATGACTATTGAATAGCCAGTTCTGTCACTTTTGCTAATCGGCTTTTGATGACGCGTGCAGGTACACCTACAGCTACAGAAAATGGAGGAATATCTTTATTAACTACTGCTCCTGCGCCAATGACACTACCTTTACCGATAGTGACACCATCTAAAACCGTAACTCCATGTCCTAGCCAACAGTCATCCTCAATAACAATTCCTTTGCGCGTCACATCTTGGTATTTAATCGGCAGTGTCAGGTCTGCAAACTTGTGATTGTTAGCATATATTCCTGAATGCGCTGCGATCAGACAACGCTTACCAATTTTGATGTCTCCTGGCCCAACAATACAGACACTAGGGCCAATGAAAGTTTCGATATCAATATCAATACAAGTATCTTTCAAACACCCCATATCAACATTACGCTCAATCCATACTCCCTCTCCTAGCCGAATTCGGTTGTTAGGGTGTCCTTTAGCATCAATCCGCACACCTTTAAGTATGTATGCTCCACTACCAATCTCAATACAGGAAGTGCTGATAAATTCGACTCCATTTTGGATATAGACTGAACTACCCATCTGAGCAAAAATCTGTCTATAAGCGATATTTCTTAATTTTGTCCCAAGGGCTAATCTGGGAATATCTCCTAAAGCAGTAGTTACAAAAAGTTCTTGAAAACGCTGCCATTTTAATTTGTATTGCTGGTTATTCATGACCTAATTATCAGATGAATGGTGTTAAGAATGCGGAAGCTGTATTGAAGATGTCTTCTTTGTTGCGGTAGTGACACTTATGCCTAGATTTCTGAAGTGATACATCATTAGGAGAGCAATCTATTAAATACCCACTATTTCCAGTAAATTCTTCCTTACTGGGTAAACTAATTTACTTAATTTAAGACATGGGTAGTTATTAAGATTACGCCCTAATTGATATATGGGAAATCTACACATCAATTGAGTAAATTGTGCTTGGTATATTTGAAAACACAATAATTTGTGACAGTTTTGCTCTATTAAGTGCCAACAACATAATTGCACTGAATAACAAGTCAAAACTGAGATATTGACCGAGCTTTTTTCAGACTACTCAGTTATAAAATTGGCTGCGCTAGACCAGTAATCCTTGTATAAACAGGCAAAAATTAAATGACGATTAATTGTGAATCGAGTCATTTTCTAGCCCAATTTAACAAGATTGAGTCAACACCACTAATTTTGTACAGGTTGTATGAATTGCACAAAAAGTTTTACCTGCACGCACAAATATAATTTGTGTTGCATTTATCTTGGTTATTTTTATTTAAAACACAAACAAGTTAGGGTGGAGTATCTCCAACTTCAGCCATCACATTAAAATTTACCATCGGTGCAAACAAGTAAGCTTTTCCCCGATCGCTATGACGACTTTCTTGCAACGAATTTCTAGAGTATTCTGCTCTAATCATGTTGCACACAGATGATTTATAAATTAACTACGAAATGACACTTTTAATTAGATGGATCGATTTTGACAATAATTGCTTCCCAGCATAACATACTTTATTTGATGTGAAACAACCCCAATAAAAGAATTTTATTTAATATTGGTGACATAGAATAGATTGGAGAATAGAGAATATTATTAATGACATAGTATTCAATATTTGTCTTTTTCTGTTTGTAAATAAAAATACATTTTCTATGATTAATAAATAGTAAATTGCTAAATTACAATATGTCTTTATTATCAATAATAGCGAAAATATGATGTTTAGTCCTTCGTTGTAGATAACCCATCTGTTGGGGTCTATGTTGAGAATGAAGAATCACGAAAATATACTAAATACTCAAACATGAAATTAACACGCTCCGGCAAAGCAATATGATTCAGCAGATGTGGATGCTTTGATTATTCTGCAACGAGCGATAGCATCAGGACAAAGTACCGCGATAGTCACGTCGTCAAAAAACTTACTTTCCCTGACTCAAGAAAATCAATCTAGCATCAAACTAGCGGATCAAGCCGTAGCAGAAATTGCTTTTTCTACCGTCGTTGCTCTTACCTATGTCAAAAAATACTGAAGATCCAGCATCTCTGGGTACATGAAATTTAATAACACCGAGTGAGGCGATCGCCTCAATAACAGATTTGATCTAGATTCTTCAATAAATATAATTATTATTTTGGGATCATGAGCAAAAAGATAACTTTGCAACCATATCAAAGAAAATTAAGTATTCTTAGTGAAATCGCTGCATAATTGCGAATATCTTCAGAAAATAATTAAATTTTCATAAAATTAAGTATAAATTTTCAGTGTGAGCATATAGCAAAATACTATTAGTATGAACTAATAGCCAATAGATGCGTGTAAATTTCAATGCTTAACAAAGTCATGGCATTTTTACAAACATAGTATAAAGAATTGGCAACAGTGGGTAAAGACAGTCAACAATAGCCATAGCTAAAACTAGGAACTTTGCTAACCTATGCAGCCGATTCGCACATTCAACGTTTCTCCTTCACTACCGTCACGACTCGAACCAATGCGGAAGTTGGCGTACAACTTACACTGGGATTGGAATGTTGAGACTAAAGATTTATTTCGCCGTTTAGACCCCGATCTGTGGGAATCTAGCCATCACAACCCAGTATTGATGCTAGGTACGATCAGCCAAGCGCGGCTTTTGGAAGTAGTGGAAGATGAAGGCTTCCTGGCGCAAATGGATCGTGCCGCTCGTCAATTAGAAGACTATTTGCAAGAGCGCACTTGGTATCAGAAACAACGCAGTCAGAAACCAAAGGAATGCTACGCCTATTTTTCGGCTGAATTTGGACTGGTAGATTGTCTACCTATCTATTCTGGAGGCTTGGGTGTGCTGGCAGGAGATCACCTCAAATCTGCCAGTGACTTGGGGTTACCCCTAGTAGGAGTGGGTTTACTCTACCAGCAAGGCTACTTTGCTCAGTATCTCAATGTCGATGGCTGGCAGCAGGAACGTTATCCCATTAACGATTTCTACAATATGCCCTTGCACCTAGAACGCAATCCTGACGGTTCTGAACTGCGGATTGCCGTAGATTATCCAGGGCGCAAGGTATACGCTAGGGTTTGGCGGGTACAGGTGGGAACAGTACCCCTGTATATGATGGATACCAACATTGAACCAAACAACCCCTACGACCACGACATCACAGATCAGCTCTATGGTGGCGACATCGATATGCGTATCCACCAGGAAATCATGCTGGGTATCGGCGGTGTACAGCTATTAAAAGCTTTGGGTTATGACGTGACCGCCTACCACATGAATGAAGGTCACGCCGCCTTCTCAGCCCTAGAGCGCATCCGCATCTTGATTCAAGAGCAGGGATTAAGCTACGCGCAAGCTAAACAAGTGGTGATGTCCAGCAATATCTTTACTACCCATACACCTGTCCCGGCGGGGATTGACTTGTTCCCACCCGACAAAATTATTCACTACCTGGGTTACTACGCAGATATTTTTGACTTACCCAAAGAGCAATTTTTAGGACTGGGACGCGAGAATACAGGCGACTTGTCCGCGCCCTTTAGTATGGCAGTGCTAGCCTTGAAGATGGCAACCTGTTCTAATGGTGTTGCCCAACTGCATGGTGTAGTGTCGCGCCAAATGTTCCAAGGGTTGTGGAAAAAAGTCCCCGTAGAAGAAGTACCAATTACAGCCATTACCAATGGTGTCCATGCCCGTAGTTGTGTCGCCAAACCCACTCAGGAGTTATACGATCGCTATTTAGGCCCAAATTGGTCATCAGCCGCACCCGATAGCCCATTATGGGAACGGATGAATGCCATTCCTGATGAAGAGTTGTGGCGCAATCATGAGCGTTGCCGTTTGGATATGATTCTGTATGTACGGGATCATTTAGTCAAGCATTTACTTGATCGTGGTGCGTCCTCCTCAGAAATTGCCCAAGCCCAAGAAGTCCTTGATCCCAATGTTTTAACCAT
Organism: Anabaena minutissima FACHB-250; assembly: GCF_014697125.1. Lineage (GTDB taxonomy): Bacteria > Cyanobacteriota > Cyanobacteriia > Cyanobacteriales > Nostocaceae > Trichormus > Trichormus minutissimus. Next base: position 64,800 of record NZ_JACJRG010000002.1, read on the forward strand.
TGGTTTTGCTCGACGGTTTGCCACCTACAAACGTGCTACTCTGTGGATGCGGGACATTGAACGCATTAAGCGGATCTTATTAGGCAATAAAGAGCGGAAAGTGCAATTCGTGATTGCTGGGAAGGCACACCCGAAAGACATTCCCGGTAAAGAACTTATCCGCGAAATCAATCACTTCATCACGGAACAACACCTAGAAAAACACATAGTTTTTGTTCCCAACTATGATATTCACATTGCCCGGTTGATGGTAGCTGGTTGTGATATCTGGTTAAATACACCCCGTCGTCCCCGCGAAGCCTCTGGTACTAGTGGGATGAAAGCAGCCATGAATGGATTGCCTAATCTCAGTGTGCTAGATGGTTGGTGGGATGAAGCTGATTACGTCCGCACAGGTTGGGCAATTGGCCACGGCGAAAACTACGAAGATCCCAACTACCAAGATGAAGTAGAAGCCAACGCTCTCTATGATTTATTGGAAAAAGAGGTAGTCCCGCTATTCTATGACCACCGAGATGTTGATGGCTTACCCCGTCCTTGGGTTGCCAAAATGAAAGACGCAATTCAGTTGAATTGTCCTTTCTTTAATACAGCGCGGATGGTGGGAGAATATGCACAAAGGTCTTACTTCCCAGCTAGCGATCGCTACCATACCTTAACCTCTGACAACTATGTTCCAGCTAAAGAACTAGCAGATTGGAAGGCTAAACTCGGTGAACACTGGTTTAATATCAGAATCAAAGATATTGACGTATCTGTCGCCGCAGACATTGAAGTTAATCAAACCGTTGGTGTAAAAGCTAAGGTTGATTTGGCAACTTTAACAAATGACGATCTGCAAGTAGAACTATATCAAGGTTCAATTGATGCCAACGGCGATATTGTCAACGCTATACCTGTCGTCATGGATTACCAGGGACAGGATACGCAAGGATTAAGTGTTTACACTGCTGATATCATTTACACCACCTCTGGTTTACAAGGCTTGTCCTTGCGGGTATTGCCAAAACACCCACATTTGTCTAGTGCTTATGAACCTCGCTTGATTGCTTGGGCTGAGTAAGAGTAGTGAGTAGTGAGTGCTGAGTGCTGAGTAGTGAGTAGTGAGTGGCTATCTAGTTTATCTTCGTGGGTTTGAGTTCTACTCTTGTGTGGGTAGTTTTAAGTTGTAATTCAAAACTCAAAACTCCAAACTCAGCACTCAGCACTGATTTAGGGATGACAATGTAACCTGTGGTGAGATCGCCTAACACCAAGTTACGTTGTTCACCCCAATACCACCAGTAAGCAGCCACATAGGCACAAATCAGGCTATCTAGTTTATCTTCTGTGGCTTTGAGTTCTGCCCCTGTGTAGGGAATTTCATCAGTCAGCAAATCACCCAGACACAAAACTGGTTCAAACTTGGGCAGAATCTCAACAATATATTGATAAAGTTTAATTAATTCTAAGCGACGCTCACTGATGCGTCCTTTTTTGTATTTAAGAATCCGTTCTAAGCCGAATAAATTGACTATGGCGGGATGGGGAAATACTTCGATTTGATATCTACCCGGTGTTTGTGCTGTAATTTCCGGTGCATGGGCAAAGCCACGGGATTCTAATTCTAAACCAAAATTGATTGTGCGATCGGCAAAGGGGAGATTTTGGTTGGCAGGGTAACAGCCGGCGTGATATTTACCGAAATATTTGTGAGTCAGTTTATCAGGAAGACGGCTACCTGTAGCGTTAGGGATGAGGGTAGGCGCATCTACGGCGATGAGTGCTGGTTGGTTTGGTTCTACCCAGGTATCTATCCAAGTGAGAATATCTGCGATCGCATCTTTCCGTTCTAAATCAACTAACTCTAATTTCCCCTCTACCAATTTTAAGCAACAAAGCCCACTGGGTTGCGACTTCCAACCCAAATCAACACCAATAAATTTCATAGTTATAAATATCAATACTCACAATTTTGTTTGTAGTAAGGACTTTAGTCCTTATTTAAATCTAAAAAGGACTAAAGTCCTTACTATAAACTAGGTAATTTTAGGCAAATTTATCCGTAGCTACAATCAAAGCACTACGAATCCCCACTTCACTCATTGAATGTCCAGCATCAGGAACAACAATAAATTCTGCTTCTGGCCAAGCACGATGTAATTCCCAAGCTGATATCATCGGGCAAACTACATCATAACGTCCTTGCACAATCACAGCCGGAATATGTCGAATCCGTCCAACATTTAATAATAATTGATCATCGGTTTCCAAAAAACCTTTATTAATAAAATAATGACACTCAATGCGAGAAAAGGCATCAGCAAATTCATCCTCACCAAAATTATGGATTAGCTGGGTATCTGTAAATAATTTACTAGTGCTAGCTTCCCAAATTGACCACGCCCGCGCCGCTTCTTGCCTAACTTGTAAATCTGGACTAGTCAAACGTTTATAATAAGCTGTGAGCAAATCATCACGCTCATCTACAGGAATTGGCTTGAGATATGCCTCCCAAGCATCAGGAAAAAGATAACTAGTACCTTCTTGATAAAACCAACGTAACTCTTTTTGTCTGAGCAAGAATATACCGCGTAAAATTAGCCCTAAACAACGCTCTGGATGGGTTTGGCTATAGGCTAATGATAAAGTGCTACCCCAACTACCACCAAAAACCACCCACTTTTCTATGCCTAAATGCGATCGCAGTTTTTCAATATCATTAACTAAATCCCAAGTAGTATTTTCTCGTAACTCAGCATGGGGTTGACTTTTACCGCACCCACGCTGATCAAACATAATTAAACGCCATTTTTCGGGATGAAAATATTGGCGATAAAATGGCGGACACCCACCACCAGGGCCTCCATGTAGTAAAACTATGGGTTTACCTTGGGGATTTCCTGATTCCTCAAAATGAATTGTGTGTAATTTAGAAACCTGTAACTTTCCTTCTTTATAAGGTTCTATGAGTGGATAAAGTTCACGCATTTTTATATGTAATTATTTTTTATGGTTTAGGAAGCCGATACCCTATCGAAGGGATGATGTATTTAACTTAAGAATATAATTTTTGTAGCAGAACAAATCAAATAATTTCTACTTCTTGCGTGATCTCTGCAAAAACGATGGTGTATGAGTATGCGCTGAGACAGAAATAGCGATGACCGACCGACGGTCGGAGACCATCTCAACGAGAGGCTACGCCAACGCTTACGGTGGGGCGGAATATCGCCAAGGGCGGGGCGCAGCACATCGCGCCACCAATAGCCACCAAAGCGCATATAGCAATATTGTTGATCATATCTTATGGATAATTTTTTGATTTTTCTGAAAATTTGCTGGTTAAAATAAACAGAAAATCTGATGTTTGACCCATATGTGACCCATCCGTGACCCATATGTGACCCCTATATAATCCCCAGTTACCCTGGAAAATGTCAAAATGAAAGGTGTTTTGCCATCGCCACTTTCTACGGTGGGTATTTGAGATTAATAAACTGGATAATTTATGGGTAAGCAGCGTGTTCTTTCTGGAGTTCAACCAACGGGTAATTTGCACTTGGGTAACTACCTAGGCGCAATTCGCAACTGGGTAGAAATCCAAGACCAGTATGATAATTTCTTTTGTGTCGTAGATTTACACGCGATTACTGTACCGCATAATCCAGCGACCTTGACAGCAGACAGTTATACAATCGCTGCGCTTTATTTAGCCTGTGGTATTGACTTAAACCACTCCAACATCTTTATTCAATCCCACGTCTCAGCTCATAGTGAACTGGCTTGGTTACTCAACTGCATCACACCCCTAAATTGGCTGCAAGACATGATTCAGTTTAAAGAAAAAGCCCTTAAGCAAGGCGAAAATGTTGGTGCAGGTTTGTTAATGTACCCAGTGCTGATGGCGGCTGATATTTTGTTGTATCAAGCTGATAAAGTGCCGGTGGGTGAAGATCAAAAACAACATTTAGAACTGACACGGGATATTGTCAACAGATTTAATCACCAATTCGCCAAGGATCAGCCTGTGCTGAAATTGCCAGATCCTTTAATCCGTAAGGAAGGCGCGAGAGTAATGAGTCTCACGGATGGGACACGCAAAATGTCTAAATCCGATCCTTCCGAGTTAAGCCGGATTAATCTTTTAGATCCACCAGATCAAATTGCGAATAAAATTAAACGCTGTAAAACCGATCCAGTACGCGGTTTAACCTTTGACGACCCAGAACGCCCAGAGTGCAACAACTTGCTAACGTTGTATATGCTACTCTCTAGCAAGACCAAGGAAGAAGTCGCTGCTGAGTGTCAAGATATGGGCTGGGGACAATTTAAGCCATTGTTCACCGAAACAGCAATTAATGCTTTAAAACCCATCCAAGAAAAATATCAGCAAATCATGGATGACAAAGGTTATCTAGAGTCTGTGTTGCGTGATGGTAGAGAAAAAGCCGAAGCCATCGCCAACCAAACCCTAAGAGATGTAAAAGCTGCATTAGGCTATTCAATGCCTTTGTGAGTGATGAGTGCTGAGTAGACAGTGCTGAGTAGACAGTGCTGTTACCGGTAGCGGGGCGTGAGCAGCGTGCTAGTTAAGAATTAATAGTTTTCTTCTCACCGACTTCTTCCCAGCCCCCAATTCTCAGTCCCCAGTTCCCAATCCTCAGAGGTTTTTGAATTTTGAATTTTGAATTTTGAATTGAATAGTCCCCAGTTTCTAACAATTTCTCTTTGAGGTGTGATTCATAATACCCTTGAAGAGAAACCACTTATCAACGTTATGGAACATAACCATAGCCCTAGCTATAGTACATTGAATAATTTCCGTAAAGCCGCGCAAGCGGGAGAATTTTTAGTTACCGCCGAGGTAGCACCACCAAAAGGGGGAAATCCCACCCACATGATTGAAATGGCGGCGACCCTTAAGGGGAGGGTTCATGCTGTCAATATTACCGATGGTAGCCGTGCAGTGTTGCGGATGTCTTCGTTGGTAGCTTCAGTGATTTTGTTACAAAATGGGATTGAACCAATTTGTCAGATGGCTTGCCGCGATCGCAACCGTATTGGTTTACAAGCCGACCTCATGGGCGCACACGCCCTTGGTATTCGTAATATTTTAGCTTTGACTGGCGACCCAGTAAAAGCAGGCGATCATCCCGAAGCCAAAGCCGTCTTTGATTTGGAAGCAGTGCGACTATTGCAACTGATTCGGAAAATGAATCAAGGTGTCGATTGCAACGATAAATCCTTGACTGATGGTGCAACAGATTTATTTGCAGGTGCAGCCGTAGACCCGCAGTGTGCCAGTTGGTCAGGTTTGCAAAGTCGCTTTGAACGTAAAATTGAAGCAGGGGCGCAGTTTTTTCAAAGTCAATTAATTACTGATTTTGAAAAACTAGAAAAGTTCATGGATAAGATAGCTTCAACCCATAACAAACCAATTTTGGCAGGGATTTTTCTGTTGAAATCAGCAAAAAATGCCCAATTTATTAATAGGTGCGTTCCAGGTGTAAATATACCCCAGCATATTATTGATAGGTTAGCAAAAGCCAAAGACCCACTAGAGGAAGGCGTAAAAATTGCTGCCGAACAAGTACAGATAGCGCAACAATTATGTCATGGTGTCCACATGATGGCAGTCAAGCGGGAAGATTTGATTCCCAAAATTTTAGATTTAGCTGGAGTTACACCAGTTAATCAGGTTTTAGCGAAGTAGGCAAGTAAATAGAATATCTAGATAGAGACGCAAAATTTTGCGTCTCTATAACTTGGGAAAATAGTAGGATTGAAATAGCTTCCTCAAAAAGCTGCATTTAATAATGTAGTCACATCAGGCATAACTAGTTATTTAGCATAACAGTCTTAACACTAAGGGGTAATTATTGTGACAGATTTGAATAACTACAGATTAGAATTAGCAGATGAAGAAACTTTAAATGAAGAAGATAATGATGAAGAACTAGAGGAAAAATTTACCTTTCAGTATGATCCTGAAAAAATTAACATTGTTACTAGAGAGCCAACTATTGAGCAGTTATTGAGAAGAATTGACGAAGCAGCACTTGATTTAGCTCCTGACTTTCAAAGACAAGCAAATATATGGACTCCAGAAGCTAAAAGTAAATTGATTGAATCTATTCTAATTAGAATTCCATTACCTGCTTTTTATATAGATGCTACTAATGAAGATGAATGGGTAGTTGTAGATGGATTACAAAGATTGTCAGCACTCAAGCAATTTGTAATTGATAAAAGTGATAAAACAAGACTTAACTTGGTTGGATTAGAATACTTGAAGGAGCTTAATAATAAAACCTATGATGAATTAGAAAGGACATATCAACGTCGTATTCTAGAAACTCAAGTCACAGTATTTTTAATAGAGAAAGGTACACCATTAGAAGTAAAATATAATATTTTTAAACGGATTAATACAGGTGGAGTACCTCTTTCTAATCAAGAATTACGTCATGCGTTGAATCCAGGGCAAGCTATCAAATTGGTTGCAAAATTGGCTTCCTTATCCGAGTTTCAACGTGTTGTTAATCTCAGCGATTCCAAGAAAAAGAGGATGGATGATAGGGAATTTGTATTAGGATTTCTCGCTTTTTATCTAATTTCTTATAAAGAATATCAAGATGAAACTAGAGAGTCATTTTTTAGCAAGGCATTATCAAAAATCAATAATCTTAATAATGAAGATATGTCCAAAATAGAAGAAAATTTCAAAAGGGAGCATCTCATTTTTTGAAGTAGCTCAAACCGATAATAATCCATTGAGGTAGGCACAACGATGAGCAAGGACTTGAGGCACATTTTCGCGCTTCCATTGCGCTCCAGAAATCTTAGTTCGACGGTCAACTTGTTTAACGGCAGATTCAACCGACCCAGAACCAATTGAACAAATTTCCTCAGCTTGATGGTATTCGTAATTGATAATGCGCTGGCGATGTTTATCGAGATAATGACAAAAGTTTTGTGCTTGTTTACCTTTGCAATCAGTAAATAAGCCTTTAGCTGCCTCTACTTGACCTTTCCAAAGTAAAGCTTGTGCTTTCTGAAGACGTTTGAGTGAACCCCCGACTTTGTGGAGGTTTTCCATGAGATGGAACCAATCAAGCACTTCTCGGCGTTGTACGTTAGGCGCTAGTTGGTCAATGATGTTCCAAATGCCGTCATGTCCATCACCAATACAAGTGACTGTGCTAGCCAGTGTTTGGTCATTCACCCAATCAATGACAACCTGATTATCTTGAAAGGACGTTCCCACAGTTCCTAGATGATGTAAGCTAATCCCTTTATAGCCCAGCCATGCACATACTTCTCCGTCAGGGGTGCGGACACGAATGTTCCCACCATCAACGCTTAATTCTTCAATCGTCTCTTCTAGTGTCGGCAATTCAAAGTTCTGGCGATGTACCAATCGTTGCTGACTACTGCGGGAAACTTGTACGCCTGTGAAATACTCAATATCTGATGCTGCATCTTCATAGCTGACATTGGCACTCACACGTAGACAGCAAATTTCCAGATACGGACTCAATTGATTACTGTTCGGGACTTCTAATTGCTGCGCCTGCTTGCTTGTTATTGGCAATTCTCCCAAAATACTTTTCAGTCGTCGTTGATATCCTGCCCTTGTGCCTGTAACCGTTTCGATAAAAAAACCCCTACTTCTGGCATGACATGCTTCTGCATTTGACTTCGCACTGCCTCTTCAATTCCTGCAAGGTTTGTTAGTCTTTCTGCTGACGTATCTTCATACAATATTTTAGCGATCGCCTGAATATGTTCTTGAAGAGCTTGTTTTTGTTCTGGGGTCATCGGTAAGTAAATACACTCTTCCTACTTATCCTGACTGATTTTCGCCTTCTTTGCAAAAAACTGGGATGCTCCCGTTAGGCCCTGGTAAAATCATCATTGGATATATGGGAACAAAAATACAATAGTTAAGCAAGTATTATCGTAAATAGTCACTGTAAAACAATATACAGTTATAGCTTGTCGTATACATCGCCCTCCTCCCCTTCTCACTGCTAAACTAAAAAACAACCCTTACCCTGTGCAAAGGTAGTCTTATGACCTCTGCAACCAATCCCGCCACCGACCTGACCCCATTTCCAGACCATACGCAACTACCAGAGTCCGATGGTACTTTCGTGTTCGCGCAGCGTGCCGAAGGAAAAAATTGGCAAGAGCATCCCCAAAGCATTTTATTGACTGACTCAATTCAACCTGTTCTCAGACAATTACACCCCGATGGTCAATATTGCATAGGTCAGGACTTAGGTATTTACTGGCGTTTAACTGACCCCCCAGAAAAAGGTGCAGAAGCACCGGATTGGTTCTATGTAGGAAATGTACCACCCTTGCTTGATGGGCAAACGCGGAGGTCTTATGTGTTGTGGCGAGAGTTTATTGCCCCGTTAATTGCCTTGGAATTTGTTTCTGGTGATGGGAGTGAAGAACGAGACAAAACCCCTTGGAAGGGCAAATTTTGGATTTATGAACAGGTGATTCGTCCTCCTTTCTATGGCATTTATGAAGTCAATAAAGCCAGCGTGGAAGTTTATGAATTAATTGGTGGGCAATATCAGTTATTAGCCGCAACTGAGCATGGACATTATCCTATTCTGCCCTTGGGAGTTGAGTTAGGTATTTGGCAGGGCGAATATCAAAACGCCGAATTACCTTGGCTACGCTGGTGGGATTCGCAGGGTAATTTGTTGCTGACTGGTGAAGAACGAGCCGAACAAGAACGTCAAAGGAACGATCGCCTGATTGCTCAATTGCGATCACTCGGCGTTGAACCAGAAGCTTAATTCTCCGCGAAACTCTGCGCCTACCTCCTTCCTCCTCTGCGTTTAAACTCCCCCCGCAACCTTACTTATTCACATTCAGCAACTGTGAATTTTGTAACCTATCCATCCATTTTTCTAAATAAACTCGATTAGCCTCTTGCTCAGATGCTTCTTCACTATCCGCAGGATAAGGCATCAATCCCAAAATCGCGGCTGTAGTCACACAAAACATAGATTTTTGGAAAGTCATACAAATCTGCACACGCAAATCATCCTCACCCCGTAAACCTCGCCGATAAACTTCGTGCAGATACTCTGGTAGATAATGACGCATATCCTGCATTAACAATGTAGGCGGAATACCTGCACCACCAATAGGCAACGGATCAGCGTATAATGCCCCATATTGGAATCGAGATTGATCGGGTGGAACTTGATAACCTTGGGCGTTGTATGAAACTGTTCCTAAAAATGGAGTACCTCTAAAGAATACTGCTTCTACATAAGGTATTGCGGTATCCGCTAAAAAAGTCAACCCCAAACTTTGAGGAATAATTTCATAGACTTTTTTATTAATTTTCACCGCGTAGGCAATTGGCTTTAACGCATCCGCTACTAACCCCGCCTTAATATGTTCTACAACGTCGGGAATAGTTTTAATTTCACCTCGGTCATAGCGGTCTGATAAGTCTAGAAACATATCAGCCATGACCCGCCAAAATTGCCCCAAACCACTGTAGTAAGCAGACATCCGTAACTGTTCAGTTAAAAAGTCGGGAAACAGTTGATTCAACCCCATTATCAAGGGATTGATGCCAAATTTTGCTTTGATAACTGCTTCTGCTCTTTCTTGAAATTCTTGAGTATCTAAATAAGCATCTAAACCGCCACCACCATGCCACATCATGGCTTTCATGCAATATTCTGCATACTCAAAATTGATTCTGTCGTGCCACCAATGACGAAGTAATTTTTGGAAATTAATTTCACCATTAAAATATTTAAAAAATGGGAAAAATACTAAAAATTGATTTTCAGAAATATAAATCAAGTTCTTTGAATAAGCATCTATAATTACCCCATAGCTTTTGAGGATACCTACAACTTCTAAGACATTTTGTGGACTGTCTGTCAGTAAAGCTTGTCCTGTTTGGAGGCGTTGAATATACTCAGCTAAAGGATTATGATTCTGCTTCTTTTTAACAGCTACCATTTTAATTCTCCAGAAAATAAAAATATTTTTTAAATTATTTTTGTTAATTACCAGATAGGTGATAATGGGTAATTGTGTGGCTATTACCCATTCTTAAACACTGGATTAGTTTTGGCTTTTTGCCGCTTCTAAAGAGACAGTTGCTACTGTATGTTCTACGTTTACCATAGCAGTAACTGTGGGTTCAGACCAACGTACTAACCAAGCTGGTTGGATACCAAAAACGACAATCAGGGCAGCTAAGATAAAGGCAGGAATGCGATCGCTCCAGTAAACTCTAGGTAGGTTGATCACTTGCTCAGACAAGCGACCAAAAAAGGCACGGTTGAGCAGAATTAAAAAGTAAACCGCCGTTAAACCTGTACCCAGCATTGATACCAACGTTTGTACCGGGAATACAGCAAAAGAGCCACGAAATACAATAAATTCTGAAATAAATCCTACCATTCCCGGAGTACCAGCACTAGCCATCACGCCTATAATCATCAAGCTACCAATTAAAGGCATACCCCGTTCTGGATTCAGTAGTCCGCGAATCACATTTAAATCACGGCTACCAGCTTTTTTATAGACAACTCCCACTAATAGAAACAGCATGGCAGAAATTAACCCGTGGCTAATCATTTGCATGACAGCACCCAAAGTGCTTAATGGTGTGGCGGCGGCGGCGGCGAGTAAGATATAGCCCATGTGACCAATAGAACTATAGGCTACCATTTTTTTCATGTCAGTTTGAGCGATCGCACAGGATGAGCCATACAACACACTCACCACTGCCCAAACTGCCAACCAAGGGGCTAAATATGCCCAGGCTTCTGGTAACAAGTCCATCCCAAACCGCAACAAGCCATAAGTCCCCAGTTTCAACAATACACCAGCCAGCAGCACAGAAATCGGCGTAGAAGCTTCAACGTGAGCATCTGGTAGCCAAGTGTGAAAGGGAACTAGGGGCATTTTGATGCCAAAACCAATTAAAATTCCCCCTAGGAGTAGCAACTGGGTAGCTAACGGTAGAGATTTAGCATCTAATGCTGTTAAGGAAAAGCTGTCAGCACCACTCAGCCACACCATACCCAGGAAACTAGCTAAAATCAAGATTCCCGAAACCGCAGTATAGATCAGAAATTTTGTAGCAGCGTAACCTCTTTTCGCACCACCCCAAATAGCAATTAGCAGATACAGGGGAATCAATTCCAACTCGTAAAACAAGAAAAATAGCAGTAAATCTTGGGCAATAAATGCTCCGGCTACTCCAGCACTCAACACCAAAATCAAAGAGTAATAAAACCGAGGACGTTGTAGAGATTCATCGGTGCTGTAGATAGCTATACCAGTCAATAATCCATTCAACAACAGCAAAGGCAAGGATAGCCCATCTACTCCTAGATTATAATTCAATCCCAACGCATCTATCCAGGGTAAAAACTCACTAAACTGTTGGTTAACTTCCCCTGGATTGAACTGGCTAGCCAATATGACAGTCCACAAGAAAATTAATCCTGCAACAATCAACGCGATACTCCGGGAAATTTTCCCATTCACGCCAGCAGGTAATAAACCAACTAACAGCGCACCCAACAATGGCGCAAAAATTAATACACTTAGCATAAGGAAGGTGACAGGGGACAGGGGACAGGGGACAGGTGACAGGTGACAAGAGATAAATAAATACTTTTAACTTTCCTCTCTTCCAGTTTTTCCACCCAATACTCAATACTCAGCACTCAATAAGCACTCTCAAAAAGGCAACTTATCTAATAAGCCTAATGACCAGCTAATGAAAAAGCCCAGGACGCTGACTACCGCTAGGATGGTCAACATATATCCTTGGGATTGACCCGAAATGCTGTACTTCAAGCCTTGTCCACTGAAAATCGTGGCAAAACCGACTAAGTTTACTAAACCATCAACTAAATAGCGATCGCTCCACGCGGAAATTTTCGATAGTATGGATACTGTACTCACTATGGTGAGGCGATAAATCCGGTCAATGTAAAAGTCATAACCCAATAAGTCTTGCATCATTCGCCAAGCCATAATTCTTGACCTAGACCAAGCTTTGTGCAGATAAATGGTTGACCCGATGACTACCCCAGCTACCGTAGAAGAAACCAACACTAAAACTACGTACCAATCAATACTTTCCCAAGCTGGGAGTAAGTACCATTGCTGTAGCATCAGAGGTAGGATTAACGTCAGAATTGTCAGTGATACCATTGGGAAAGCCATCGTCCAGCCGACTTCCGGAGCGCGACGGGTTTTTTGTTGCGGTTGACCCCAAAACACTAATCTAAATACCCGTGTCAAGTTTAAGGCAGTTAACCCATTGACTAAGATTAAAATTGCAATCACCCAGGGGGAAACTCTCACTAAGCCATCAGCCCAGGCTAGCATTGCCCAAAAACTACCCAGTGGTAACATTGTCACCATCCCGGCTGAACCAACGATATAGGCGGTGGTAGTTGCCGGCATTTTAGACCATAAACCACCCATTTCTGTCAAGTCTTGGCTGTGGGTAGTAAAAATGACTGAGCCAGAACTCATAAATAATAATGCTTTAGCGATCGCATGGGTTAATAACAACATCAGGGCTACACCCCCCTGCTCTAATCCCACTGCCAAAAATACTAATCCCATATAAGCACTAGTAGAATGGGATAAAGCACGCTTTATATCCGTTTGGGCTAGAGCAACTAAACTAGCTCCCACTGCTGTCACGCTACCTATAATCAATAAAGCATTCAATGCGACAGGTGAGAGAGCCAGAATCGGTTGTAGTTTATACAATATATAAGCACCACCAGCGACCACTAAGGAGTTCCGCATGACTGAAGCCGGGTTAGGGCCTTCCATGGCTTCATCTAACCACATATGCAAGGGGAACTGAGCGCATTTACCTGCTGGGCCAGCAATCAAAGCCAAACCTAACAATGCTGAGGTTACTGGGTCTAAACTCGCTGTTTGCGCCCATTCATATAAGTCAGAAAAATTCAAACTACCCGCTAAGGTGGAAAGTGTCACTACTGCCATTAGTAGTAATAAATCTCCCACTCGTTTTGTCCAAAACGCATCTCTTGCTGCTGTTACTACTAGGGGTTGTGCGTACCAAAATCCCACTAGCAAGTAGGTAGAAAGTGTCAAAACTTCCAATAGTGCGTAGCTGAGAAATAAAGAGTCACTAAAAGCCAAACCACTCAGTGCAGCTTCAAAAAATCCGACTAGTCCAAAAAATCTTGCTAAAGCCCAGTCCTTTTCCATGTAACCTAGAGCATAGATTTGCGCTAGTAGACTCAACCCTGTGATTAAAACTGTTGCCCCAATGCTAACCGGTGAAATTTCCAAAGCAAAGGATAAATTTAAATCCGCCGCTTGAAACCAAGTAATGACCCAGTTTTCTTGTTCCCTATTCCAAATATCCTTAAATACTAAGAGGCTATGAGCAAAAGCTAAAAGGGTAGTCAACAAGTTGAAATACGCCGCAGGTCTTGGACCTGTTCGTCGGATGATACCTATACTCCACGGCAAGGTTATGAGTGCGCCTAACAAACTATAAAAAGGCATACACCAACTTGTTGCAAATAGAAACTGATTCATTTATTGATTTCCCTTGAAGACTCAGCCTTAAATTTTCTTAAAACCCTTAAAACCATCATTTACTAAAACAAATTAATTTTTCTCAAAAACTATGCTTTTTTTAATTTTTTTATTAAACTCTTAGATGAGTATATTTTACTTAAATTCCCCCTACAAAAACTGCCATTAAAGTCAAGCTTATTTGTGTTAAAACATTTGTATTCTGCATATTTTCTGTGATTTAAACTCTTGGTTTCTACCTTGAAAACATAATTTTATAGAGCTTATTTAAAAAACTTATATATTCTTATATATTTTTCATTTAGCCTTGATACTTACTACAAACTGTAGAGAAACCAGAGACAGCAAAGCTTACAGACTCTGATCTTCCTTTACCAGAGGGGACTAGCCTCGACTACGGATATCTTTTTGTAAATGTAATAAAAAAATTATAAAGCACAAGTGGTTGCTATAGTAATCCGTAAACTTTGATTGAACAGATCACAGGTACAAATTTTTGTTAAGTTTTTTAAAACTTTTTTATTATAAACTATTATACTAATTTATATTGCCATAGATGCCAACCTTTTCTATGCTTAGTTTGGAAGTGTTTTTGTAGCTCAAGATGAGCTTCCCCGGCAAAATTTTCAAACCGCAGTACTGATTGGATTAATTTTTTAGGAGATATGGGATGCCAATTGCAGTTGGAATGATTGAGACCAAGGGATTTCCCGCAGTAGTGGAAGCAGCTGACGCGATGGTGAAAGCTGCACGCGTAACTTTGGTAGGATATGAAAAAATCGGTAGTGCTAGAGTTACTGTAATTGTGCGGGGAGATGTATCTGAGGTACAAGCCTCAGTAGCAGCTGGAATTGAAGCAGCCAGAAGAGTCAATGGTGGTGAAGTAGTATCTACACACATCATTGCCCGCCCCCATGAGAACTTAGAATACGTCTTACCGATTCGTTACACGGAAGCTGTGGAACAGTTCCGTACCTAAAAGCTGAGTAGAAAAACTCATTAACGGGGTTGCCTTCTTGAGCGTCAATGGAAATTCAAAGCTAGAAAGTTTATTCAGGAATCAAAAAGAATGTCAATTGCAGTAGGAATGGTAGAAACGCTAGGCTTTCCCGCAGTGGTAGAAGCAGCAGATGCGATGGTGAAAGCTGCTCGTGTCACCTTGGTAGGCTACGAAAAAATTGGTAGTGGTCGAGTTACCGTAATTGTGAGAGGCGACGTATCAGAAGTACAAGCTTCTGTAGGCGCAGGGGTTGAATCAGTGAAGCGCGTCAACGGTGGACAAGTGTTGTCTACACACATCATTGCTCGTCCTCATGAGAACTTAGAGTACGTTCTCCCAATTCGTTATACCGAAGATGTAGAGCAATTCCGGGAAAATGTGAACGCCATTCGTCCCTTCGGCAGAAGACCATAGTGAGTAATGCAAATTGCCAAAGTTCGTGGCACAGTAGTTAGCACACAAAAAGAACCTAGTCTCAGAGGTGTGAAGCTACTGTTGTTGCAATTAGTAGATGAGGAAGGAAACCTCCTGCAAAATTACGAAGTAGCAGCAGATAACGTAGGTGCAGGGGTGGATGAGTGGGTATTGATTAGTCGTGGTAGTGCGGCGCGTCAAGTACCTGGAAGTGAGCAGCGTCCTTTGGATGCAGCAGTAGTGGCGATAATTGATACTATTTACGTAGAAGATCGTCTCATTTATAGCAAAAAAGACCAATACAGGTAGTCAACAGTCAATAGTCAATAGTCAACACACACAGACTATAGACTATGAAATATAGACTATTGACACTTAATTTAGGAGGAATCTCGCAATGGCAGTCCGCAGCACGGCGGCTCCCCCAACCCCGTGGTCAAGGAGTTTAGCGGAAGCAGAAATCCATGAAACCGCATTTGTACACTCTTTTTCCAACATTATTGGGGATGTCCACATAGGTGCAAATGTAATCGTTGCTCCAGGAACTTCAATTAGAGCCGATGAGGGTACACCTTTTTATATTGGTGAAAATACTAATATTCAAGATGGTGTCGTCATTCACGGTTTGGAGCAAGGCCGAGTCATAGGCGATGATAGCAATGAATACTCGGTTTGGGTTGGCAAAAATGCTTCTATCACCCACATGGCCCTGATTCACGGGCCTGCTTATGTTGGGGAAAATTCATTTATTGGTTTTCGCTCTACGGTATTTAATTCCAGGGTAGGAGCAGGCTGCATTATCATGATGCACGCCTTGATTCAAGACGTAGAAATTCCCCCTGGTAAATATGTGCCTTCAGGCGCGATTATCACCACCCAACAGCAGGCTGATCGCTTGTCAGACGTGCAAGATCAAGATCAGGAATTTGCCCATCATGTGATAGGGATTAACCAAGCCTTGCGAGCTGGTTATCTTTGTGCTGCGGATAACAAGTGTATTGCACCCATTCGTGATAAGAACGCTAAATCTTATACAAGTAATAAACTTAATGTCATAGAAATAGGAAGGAGTAGTGAAGTGGCAAGCAATAGCCTGGGTGCAGAAACCATAGACCAATTACGCTATTTATTAGAGCAAGGTTATAAGATTGGCTCAGAACACGTAGACCAAAGAAGATTCCGTACAGGTTCGTGGACTAGCTGCAAACCCATTGAAGCCAGAACATTAGGCGAAGCAGTAGCAGCATTGGAAGTCTGTCTAGCCGACCACAGTGGCGAGTATGTGCGTCTGTTTGGGATTGATGCAGGTAGACGGCGGGTATTAGAAACAATTATTCAACGTCCTGATGGTGCAGTTCAAGCTTCGACTAGCTTTAAAGCACCTGCAAGTCAGAAAAACGGTAGCTACAACGGTAACGGCAGTAGCTACAGTAACGGATCTGGTAGTGGTAGACTCCCTGCTGAAACTGTACAGCAAATTAGCCAACTCCTAGCAGGTGGTTATAAAATTGGCACAGAACACGTAGATGAGCGACGCTTCCGTACAGGCTCTTGGAATAGTTGTAAGCCAATTGAAGCAACTTCAGCCAATGAAGTAGTTTCTGCTTTAGAAGAGTGTATAGACAACCATCAAGGTGAGTATGTGCGTCTGATTGGCATTGACCCCAAAGCTAAACGGCGCGTATTAGAAACCATTATCCAACGCCCCAATGGTCAAGTAGCACCCTCTGGTAGCCAGAGATCGGTGGTGAGTGCATCATCATCGTCAACAGGGACAGCAACAGCTACTAGCACTCGGTTGAGTTCTGAGGTAGTCGATCAAGTCCGGCAAGTTTTGGCTGGTGGCTATAAGATTAGTATCGAACACGTAGATCAAAGAAGATTCCGCACAGGTTCTTGGAATAGTACCGGCCCCATTTCAGCTAACTCAGAAAGAGAAGCGATCGCGGCTGTAGAATCCACCTTAGCTGAATATGCAGGCGAATACGTGCGCTTGATTGGTATTGACCCCAAAGCCAAGCGGCGAGTCTTGGAAACAATTATTCAGCGTCCATAGTAGTGCTGAGTTAAAAGTGCTGAGTTGTGAGTAGTCAGCGCAGTTGTAACCTAGGTCTTTGTTGATGACAAACAATAATCACCTGACTCATTACTGATTACTCAGCACTCATTACTGATTACTCAGCACTCATTACTGATTACTCAGCACTCCCTACTGATTATTCGGCTTCCGAGGTTAAAATTTCCATGTCTGTGCCGCCACTGCGCCTCCACAACAATTTTGATGCCTACATTAGTGGTGAGGTGACAATTCATCCAAGTGCAGTAGTTGCACCAGGGGTGATACTCCAAGCGGCTACAAACAGCAAGATTATCATCGGGGCAGGAGTCTGTATTGGTATGGGGTCAATTCTCCAAGTTAATGAAGGAACAATAGAAATAGAATCCGGTGTCAACTTGGGAGCAGGTTTTTTGATGGTTGGTCAAGGCAAAATCGGCACGAATACTTGTATTGGTGCAGCAACAACAGTATTTAACTCTTCTGTTGCTCCAGGACTAGTAGTTACACCCGGTTCAGTTGTGGGCGATATTAGTCGTCCGATTAGTGTCATAGAACCGCAAGCGGAGACATCCACCAATAACGCTGCTGCTACAAGTACCCAAAAGCCCCAAGAAAATGAGAGCAAAGTGATTACCTCAACTACCATCTCAGCCGCAGCTTTTGTAGAAGTAACGCACCAGTCTATATCTGTACCAGAATCATCTACAGCACCAGAAAATCAACCTGCTGCTGTAGAAGAAGATCATCATGAGACTGACTCTACCCAGACAGAACCCAGCCCAGAAGATTTAGAATCTGGTCAAACTGCGATTGATTCCCATAATAGTATCGGGACTCAAATTTATGGGCAAGGGAGTATCCAAAGACTTTTAGTGACATTATTTCCCCATAGGCAATTTTTAAACACCCCCATTTCTGACGATAGCTCTGAGTAAGTGTTAGTTTGTGAGTATCCTGGAGGATTCACATGGAGACATATAATCAAAAGTCTATTAGCACGAACCAGAAAACCCGCCGTCAAGACAGCTTCAATGATACTGCTTTAGGCTTGGTATCTACCCTCAGTTTCCCCGCGATCGTGGGAACTGCGGACATGATGCTGAAATCAGCTGGGGTTCATCTAGTTGGCTACGAAAAAATTGGTAGTGGTCACTGTACGGCGATCGTCCGTGGTGGTATTGCTGATGTTCGTCTGGCTGTAGAAGCTGGTGTACAGACTGCGGAACAGTTTGGTCAGTTGGTTTCTAGTTTAGTCATTCCCCGACCTTTTCCAAACCTCGACGTAGTGCTACCTATTACTAACCGTCTCAGCCAATTCATGGAAGAAGGTCAGTATAGTCGATTAAGTAACCAAGCAATTGGTTTAGTAGAAACACGAGGCTTTCCAGCAATGGTAGGTGCGTGTGATGCCATGCTTAAATCGGCTGATGTGCAGCTAGCATCCTATGAAAAAATTGGTGCGGGTTTGTGTACAGCTATTATCCGTGGCTCTGTAGCTAATGTCGCCGTAGCAGTAGAAGCGGGAATGTTTGAGGCAGAACGCATTGGGGAGTTGAACGCCGTGATGGTTATCCCCCGACCTTTAGATGAATTGGAACAAACTTTGCCTATAGCAAGTTGCTGGATTGAACAACGCCAATCATTAAATTTGCCAGTAAATATTAAAGAACAAGTTGCTGAAAGAGAAGTGTTAATGTTGCCAGATTTAGTCAAGCTTCCTGTGAAAATTACAGAAGAAGTATGGAATGATGAATGATGAATGATGAACTACTAATTAAAAAATGAGCAATTAGGGAAATTGCCATTTAAAATTTATGCGCTCAGTATTCAGCATTCATCTTGCAGATGGAAGGCATCTTACGCTTTGCTTGTTTTATGATGATAACTTCTCAATACCAGTAAGTAAAACTATTTTTTTTAATAGCGAGAATAGAGTTTTATCTATAACTAAACTCATAGCTTTGATATGAGTAAATTTATATTATTTGCGAGTATTTAGTGATACTAGTTTTATATTGATAAATCGCTATTAGAGGAGAATTACTCTTGAATCAGGCGACCCTACACCAGTTAAAAGTGTTCGAGGCAGCTGCACGACATGGTAGTTTTACCCGTGCAGCCGAGGAACTATTTCTGACCCAACCTACTGTTTCGATGCAGATTAAGCAGCTCACGAAGTCAGTAGGTTTACCACTATTTGAGCAAGTAGGAAAACGCCTCTATTTGACAGAAGCAGGGCGAGAATTGTTTGCTACTTGTCGGCAAATTTTTGAGACAATAGTCCAGTTTGAAATGAAAGTTGCCAACTTAAAAGGGCTAAAACAAGGGCAGTTACGTTTAGCAGTAATCACAACAGCAAAATACTTTATCCCCCGTTTGTTGGGGCCGTTTTGTGAACTTTATCCAGGAATTGAAATTTCGCTACAAGTCACAAACCATGAAGGCATCATAGAACGGATGATGAGTAATATGGACGACTTATACATTATGAGTCAAGTTCCAGAAAATTTAGATGTAAATTGTGAGCCATTTTTAGATAATCCTTTGGTTGTATTTGCACCCTTAAATCATCCATTAGCTAAGGAAAAAAATATACCCATAGAACGTTTATCTAATCAACCTTTCATTATGCGTGAACCAGGTTCAGGAACGCGTCGTGCTGTGCAGAGTCTCCTAGACGAACACAATATAAAAGTAAAAGTTAAGCTGGAATTAGGCAGTAATGAAGCAATCAAACAAGCGATCGCTGGAGGCTTAGGAATTTCTGCTTTATCTAGGCATACTCTATTGTCAGATGCAGCTGAGTTTAGCATTTTGGATGTGCAACATTTTCCGATTAAGCGGAATTGGTACATGGTTTACCCGGCTGGTAAACAGCTATCTATCGTCGCGCGGACTTACTATGAGTATTTGCTCGATGCAGCGAAGCAATTTGTAGAACAGACTGTTGCCCCTGATGCTAGTGAAGTGGAGTAGGGGCGCAGGGGAGACAAGGGGAAATTTACTCGTTACTCATTACTCAGCACTCACTACTCACTACTTAAGCCGCTTGACGAGGTAGACCTTTAAGCCCTAATAATTAACTAGGAGAGTCATTTAACACAGGAAAAAACTGGCAGTGGTTAACCCGGAAATACCATCTTGGCGCAAAACAATACAAAGTCAGATTGTATCTGTGACGGTTTACAGTGACAAAGCCCTGGTTACAAGACAGGGTAATGTGTCCCTCACAGGTTCGGAACAGGAATTAGTCATCCCTTTACTGCCAGTGACTCTAGAACCTGAATCTGTCCGAGTTAGTGGTAAAGGTACGTTTGAAGTGCGTTTGTTAGCAGTGAGTTGCGATCGCATTTACACCACCGAACCTGTAGCCGAACGAGTTGCCCAGTTAACCAGACAAATTCAGCAATTAGAAACCGAAAAACGTCATCTCCAAGCCCAGGTAGATGCTTTAACCTTACAATCTCAATTTATTGCAGGCTTACGGGAAAAAACAGAAGAACCTTTTGCTCAAAGCCTATCGCGGAAAAATCTTAGTCTGAGTGAAACCCTGGATTTTTTGAATTTTTTAGGCAGTCAGTACAGCGAATATGCGATCGCATCTGCTGAGTGTAACAGCCAACAACAAGAACTAGATAAGCAAATCCAAGCCCTGCGTAACTCATTACACAGCGTTCAAACACCCCACGCCAAAGAAAGTTTTACCTTGGTTGTGGGCATAGAAGTTACAGATGCAGGGGAATTTGAGTTAGAGCTATCCTACGTGGTGAATCGTGCCAGTTGGCAGCCTCTATATGACCTGCGGTTAAATACCACTAGCAAGACATTAAACTTAAGTTATCTAGCAGAAGTCACCCAAAATACTGGCGAAGATTGGCAGGATGTGAACCTTACCCTATCCACTGCCAAACCAGGATTAGGCACACTCCCACCGAAATTAAATCCTTGGTATATAGACACCGTAGCACCTCCATCGGCGCGATCGCTACGTAAACTAGCTAGTCCATCCCTACCTGCTATTACAGCTATGTCTGCTTCATCTGCGGAAGAAATGCCACCAGAAGCAGAAGACGAGGAGGATTTTTTATCAGCACAAAATCTAGTGGTGGATGTAGTCAAACAGGGAAGTATTGTCACCTTTAAACTCAATGGCGGTGGTAACATCCCTAGTGATGGCACACCTCATAAAACCACAATTTTTAACGACGATTACCCCTGTGATTTTCAGTATGTCGCCATACCACGTCTAGTTAGCTTTGCTTATCTAGAAGCCAATGTAAAAAATAGTCCTAATGGTGCAACTTTATTAGCAGGTACAGCCAATATTTTCCGTGATGATATATTTGTTGGCACAACCGAATTAGAAAATATTGCCCCAGGACAAGAATTTGAACTTAACTTAGGAATTGACGAAGGTTTAAAAATTGAGCGTGATTTAGTTGAGCGTCAAGTAGATAAAAAATTGATTGGCAACCAACGCCGCATAACTTACGCTTATCGTTTAGTCGTTACTAACTTGCTCAATCAAGAAACCTTTTTAAAGTTAACGGAACAACTACCAATTAGTCGCAACGAGCAAATCAAAGTCCGCCTCAACCGCAGCAACCCCCAAATACCCCTCAGCGAAATGGGGATTCTGGAATGGCGGTTAACGATTCCACCCCAAGAGAAGCAAGAATTACATTACCAGTTCACTGTTGAGCATCCACCAGAGCTAACAGTCACAGGGTTAGATATTTAAACTTTTAATAATTAAACAAAATTTACTTAAAATACCCCAGCATTATTGCCAAGCTAAAGTATAATTTTGGTAACAATAAACACTGCAATCAAAAAAGATGCAGGCGAATTATGAGTAGGCTGTTAATTAAAGCTATAGGTTTAATTTTACTATTTGCAGGTATCTACTTCCTCGCTCAAAACGTCATATTCGTTAGCGGTTACTATTCCTTTTCCCAGAGATTACCCGCAACCGCTTCAGTTTTAGCCATCATGGCGGGTGCATTATCTTTGATATTTTTTCGGCGAGAAACTGGTAACTTTGGCTGGGCTTTGTTAGGTATTGGCTTCGTGCTGGTGTTTTTGAGTGGTGGTATATTTTTTAAATCCATTAGCTTGTGGAATTTGTTTCTGGCGTTCGCCGCTTTAGCCGTAGGATTCAAATTATTGACTAGAGGCAGAATCGACTTTTAATTAGTAGCAAACTCTCCGCGTACCTTTGCGCTTACCTCTATCACCCTCTGCGTTTAAATTTCCCACCTAAATTCCCCACGATTTTCCAGTTTAGAAGCGACTCTTCTGCTCAAAGCTAACCCAGCTTATTAAGCCTTGCTTGTGTGAAAATTAATAACAAAACTATCACTCTATGGTGAGGTAGCTCATGGCGAAAGAAAAACAATTGCTAGAACACTGGCGAGAACTCACACCCGAAAAACAGCAAAAAGTTTTGGAGTTTGTTGAATCGCTGAAATCTGAATCTGAAGCAACATCAATCAATACAGAATATATTCCACAAACACCTTTAGCCCAGAAACTGTGGGAAATTCGGCAACGTGCGATGACCTCTGGTCGGTCGGAGACCATCGCTTCTGGCATAAAATTACTCACAGCAGCAGAAATTGAACAAGAACTTGCTGAACGTCGGGGAGGATACCGTGAGTCGTAAGAAGACTTACATTGACTCCGGGGTTCTCATTGCTGATTTTCGGGGTGTTCAGTCAATTGGCATTCAAGCAAACACTATTTTCAATGATGACAATCGGGAATTTGTATCGAGCCAATTTGTCAAGTTAGAAGTAGTGCCTAAAGCAAGTTATAATCAACAGCAAGACGAAACAGACTTCTACGAAACCTTCTTTAGTGCTGTTAGCTATTGGGCAACAGACTTGGAGCAAATTTCACAAGATGCGTATCAACTTTCCTCTCTCTACGGTTTAGCTGCAATGGATGCACTTCATGTTGCTGCTGCTCTCTGGCTCAAATCCAATGAATTGATTACTACTGAAAAGCCTACCAAACCAATGCACCGAGTTAAGAAAATCCAGATTATCTCCATTTGATACTAATTACCCCAAACCAAACATATTAGGCTTCTAGGGCAGATGAGTTTAACTTGGGATAAACAGAGAGTGACGGAATTTACTGAGGTGTATGAGGTAGCAGCAAAATTTATGCAGGCGAATTGTTATCAGCCCCCCGATGCCCACTATCGGATTTATGAAATGTTGATTATTGCCTAAAAAAAGAGGTTGTGATAAATGTTTATAACTTTTTAAAGAGTTAAATTTTAAAGTTTACAAATATCAAGGCGAGTGAAAAAACAACGATCACCCATCAAATTTGTTGCAATATTATCATTGGGCGCAAAGGGTAGATTTCCCTTGGCTACAAAAGTAGTGTATTTTACTTGGCGTAATTCTATAAATCTTTTGCCTATTTTCCACTCAACCCGATCACCGAAGCGTGCTAAAGCTGCATAGATGTCATCATTATTATTGACTCTACCACCAAAACGTGTATATATCGATTTGAAGGGAGTAAGAACCTTTTTAAAAGGTGAACTGCTTCGACTTCCTTCTAAAATTCCGCCCACACTGAGATAAATTTCTTTTTGAACACTAAAACCAAAGTGTCCATTGCTGTAATTGACCCACAATTGATCAATAATTCTCAAATCTTCACAGGGGAATTGGCGAATGTCTTCTAGTTCTAGATAGCGTTGTTTTTCCCGTCCCGCGACTTCCAACATCACCTTATATGTTTCCTCATCCGCTTCTTGCCACATACCTGCTGCTAGGTAATAGGCAAGTTGTGCATAGCGATTAGGTACTTGAAACCGCAGCAATTTAATTTTACCATCAGCATTTTGTTCTGGTTTTAATGCTTGTCTGTAGCAAATTCCCGGTTCAGCTAATTCTTTACGGCTTCTTAAACTCAACCAAGCACAAAAACGATTAGCATCCCAAAAGTTAATATTAGTTACATCCTGTTGTGCTTGTCTTTTATTAGCCAAGGTACTTGGAGAACTCGTTTCATTTAAAAATAGTTGATATTCTGCCCAAGTTATATAACTACTATCAACGGCAATGTTCTCTTCTTCAACATTAATTTCATCCAATAAATCATGATTTAACTGACTCATCCTGTCAGCGAGTTTAACTTCAGCCGCCAAGGTAAATTCTGCTAAATTATAAGATGCTAAACCTTGTTCTAATTTGGCTGTTAACTGCTGTCTTACAGAAGGTTCTATTGCTTGAGCTTCTTTGCTGCACTGATAAGCCAGAGTTAATACAGATATATTGGCATGATCGAGAGCCTCGGCAATTAATTGGCTAGCATCTGTTTGGGCGGTATAAAATCGAATTGTCTCTCGCCACCAAGCTAGCTTAGTCTCATCATTAAATGCGTCTATTAATAAATTCTCTTGTGGAGGTTCTTTGATTTCCACAGCCGCGAGATATTCTTGAAAAGTTTTATGGGCAAATTCATAAATACCCTCTTGTTTCTTCTCACTGAGTAACTCCCGCACACCTAAATCATCTTTTTTAATAAAGTCTTCTGGGGTAATTGTTAATTGTGGGAATCTATCTAACTTGTCTTTAATGAGAGATTTCGCTTGTTTGTATGTCTTGTCACGAGTAGAAAATTCATCTAAAGTAAATGCTTGGGTGTTTTGTTGCATTAACTCTAGGGCGAGAGACTTTAAAACCACTTGCTTCTGTTCAGCAGAAAGCAGCGTAGTTTGTCCTTTAACTCGCTGCCTACCTTCTAACAATACCCGACAAATTTCTTTATATAAATCTACGCGTTTATTAGATAAAGTCTGGTGGGTTTCGTGGGTGACGGCAATCATATTTAACAATAATGGGTTTCTTGCCATCAGCTTTAATGATGAGGAAGCTTCGATTTGTTCAATCAGATTGTTAGTCTGTTTTTTGGCGCGATCGCGCACACCCAAATCTACTTTATTGTTATATTCTCGTTTAATACGATGAAAATACCAATCTTGAATAAATTTATTTCGTTGTTCACGGGTAAATGGCTGTACTTCTAACTGACAGACAGCTTTTAGCGGTGCGTTTTTATAACCTTCTGGGCGAGATGTAAGAATAAAGTAACTATCACTATATATATCAATTTGCTTATCAACCCATGCGCTCACATCTTGCCTTTGATGATCATCTGGAATTTCATCTAATCCATCCAGCATGACTAAACATTTATTTTCACGCAGCCGTTTAGCAAACCAATTTTTACGCGGTTGTAGAGGTTCACTAGCTTGAAGTTTTTTGACTGCGTTCTCAATAACTTCTGCTAAAGGTATCTCAGGATTTTGAATGATATCTTGGTAAATGTCTCGCAATTGCAGCAGAACCGGAATTAATTTCGGTGCTTTAGGATTTAAGTGTCGTTGCTTGCGTGTCGCATACATCAAAGTAATGTGTCTGAGGAGTGTTGATTTCCCACAACCGGGCGCACCTAAAATAGCCAGTCGTTTAAAGTAAACATCCCTTTTCATCTGTACTAGCAATTTGCCAATTTCTTGCTGTTCCAGTGGGTTAATTAATGCTTGCTGATGCTCAATAATATTCTGTGGTATCTGTTCGGCTACTTTCTGTGCCATTTTTAGAGGAACAAACACATTTTCTAATTGCAATGCACCGCGATTAATTCCCCGAATTTCATATTCTCGACAGTCAAATTTTAATCTTTGATAATATTTACCTTCAAAGTCAGAAGTTAACTTTGCCCAAAAATTCAAAGCTAGTCTTTCGGCATGACTTAATATCCAGTCTATTAGTTGGTCAATGCGTGGGCTGAGTTTGTTACCAATTTTGATAATTAACCAGAAACCACTAGCTGCAACTATACACAATCCGGCGTTCTTCCATTGTGTCTTGCGGGCGAAATCAATTGCAACACCAATCAAAGCCCCAGGAATACCGAGACTAATCAGCTTGGAATCAAGGAGTTTCCAAAAACTTTCCAGCGTTATGGGTGCGTTCTGGTCTTTTGGGTCTTCTGCCATCGATCGCTTGTGGAGTGAAACCTGCTCTTAGGAGTATAAGCGATCGCAGTTTCTGAAAAAATACGTATCGAAGTTTTATCAAGCTTCTGGTTCAACATCAAGGGATGTCTAACCACAAACTGCGATCGCATCTACGCAATTAGGCGTTTCAGTAAGTAATAATGCTTAAGTATCAGATCATTGTTTGTCAGAAAAAGTTGATCATCCTCTTCTCATCTCAAGGATTACAGAGACAGAATCATCAGAGAAAAAATTGCCCTTGTTCTTACTTATAACCTCAACAATTTTGGCTAAGTTTGAGGCTAATATTACAATGGAAAGTGTTGTTCAATGAGGAAAACGAGGCAAACGAATGACTCAGGTACTTCTAGGAGAGAACGAAGGAATCGATTCAGCTTTACGTCGATTCAAACGTCAAGTATCTAAGGCTGGTATATTAGCTGATGTAAAGTATCATCGGCACTTTGAAACACCGTTAGAAAAACGCAAACGGAAAGCAGTGTCAGCTAGGCGCAAACGACGATTTTAAATAAGCCAATTCGGTTGGGTACGTTTGTTGCTTGGGGAAAATCACCTAGAAAAGCGACATTTACTTACCACTAATTATTTTTGAGAAGAATCAAGCAGTATGTACCGCACCCCAGATGGGGTGTGAGTATATCGCTGTTAGTTAAGATACATCTGCACATATGAAATAGGTGACAGGTGACAGGGGACAGGGGACAGGTGACTGGGGATTGGGGACTGAATGTAATGACGAAAATACGTTATTTTTGCGTAAGTCCTGAACCAAAAAAAATTAAGATTTAGAAACCTCGATAGTACGACTATTACAACGGTTCATAGCCTTTTCTACTCCTTGTTTAAGGCTCAGTTCTACACATTCACCCACGAACTGGAGTACAAGAGACATCAGCTGATTTTCGGCTGAGGTAAATTTTCCTAACACATAGGAAACAGTATCTGAGTTGTCTTTATTGGCTGCATCTTTGGGTTTACCAATACCGATACGTAAGCGGGGGAAATTTTGCGTGTTAAGATGAGCGATCGCACTCTTCACACCATTATGTCCCCCAGCCGAACCAGATAAACGTAGGCGCGTTTTTCCTAAAGGCAAATCTAGATCATCATAAATCACCAGCACAGACTCCGGTGGCAACTTATACCAACTTGTCACCGCTTGTATAGACTGTCCTGAGCGATTCATATAAGTTAAGGGCTTGAGTAAGCGGATTTTGACCCCTCCTGGTGCAGTCCCTTCACCGTATTCTCCTTGGAACTTGCGATTTTCCGCCAAGGAAATGTGCCAGGAACGAGCTAGAGCTTCAATAGCCGCAAAGCCGATATTATGGCGAGTTTGGTCATATTTAGGCTCTGGATTCCCCAACCCCACAATGAGTTGAGGAATTACCAAAGCCGATGGCGTAACAGTTTCTGTCATCTTCTTTCTAGTCAATCGATTCGTAGCAGTTACTTAAGCGACTGGGGAAGAACCAGCACTCTCCTGCTCTGATTTAACTGCTTCGATTTTTTTGGGTTCAATTTCCGCAGTAGTTTTAACAGCCTCTTCCAGTTGTTCAGCTTCCCGCTTAAACTCACTCTGGAACTCATTAGAGGCTTCTTGAAAACCGCGAATTGCTTTACCCAAACTCCGTCCAATTTCTGGCAACTTTTTGGGGCCAAAAATTAACAGTGCGACAGTCATAATTACAGCCATTTCCGGTAAACCGATACCAAAAATATTCACGCGGTTTCTCCTCTTTTTTTAACGTGTATGCAGTTGCTAGTGGTTGAGTGGGGATTTGGTACTCTCACTTTTTACGGTATCTGGAAAACCCTACAAGGAGCAGCCACTGCGTTGCGCGGGTTTCCCGCGTTGTAGCAAGTGGCGTTAGAGGGTTTAACTTTTCCCCCTTCCCTAGTAGGCAAGGGGGTTAGGGGGTTAGGTTTCGCGTTAGCTTTTCCACATAACGTGAAAAGCCAGACTTGGTACTGGGTACTGGGGATTTGGATGTTCTCCCCCTACTCCCCCAACTTCCCATTCCCTCACATATTAAGCCTAACTTTTTCAGAAGCAAAGACACAAAAAAACCCGGACAAGCCGGGTAGAGGTCTGCTAACTAACTATGTCAGCTTAGTTGCTGTGTATTAGTTATCTACCAACCTACTCTGACATCCTGAATCAGGATTGACTTATTGTAAAGTTGCAGGATAATTAGCAAGAACACGAAAAATAGACCCATAAAAATAGCCATTACTGGGGTTGTTCCCCAGCCAGGAGCTACTTTACCATACTCAGAATTTAAAGGTCTCAGGATATCTCCCAACCTAGTCCGTTGTGCCATAGTTCACCTAAGATTCACCTAAGATTAGTTGCCAAAGCTTTTTTTAATCTTCTGTAATATTCTATAAGAATAGCACTCATAATCTATAAATCACTTATGGAACCCGCAATAGTTCTTATCATTTCTGTGGCTGTCGTCATCGTTGGGATTACTGGGTATGGAGTGTACACTTCTTTCGGCCCTCCTAGCAAGGAATTGGCAGACCCTTATGATGATCACGAAGATTAAACAAATTAAGGGTTTCGGGAAATAGGTTCAGATAAGCCCGAAAGCCCTCATGTAGAGACGCGATTTATCGCGTCTGAATAACCAAATTCCTAAGCAGACAAGAGTGTACGCAGTTCATGACAGCTAGTTAGTTGGGGGTATGACTCTGAAACTAGCTATTTTCCAAGGTGTGATGAATGATAATTTTTGAGTAGGACGTTCTAATAAATCTACTTGTTCACCCAGAGTTAAGCCTAAATCACTTTGTAAAGATAACTCTGCTGTTGCCCCTTGTGACTCGTAACATCGGATAATTAATTTATCTGGTTCGTCTTCTGCTGGTTTTACAGCCATTAAGACTAAATTTTCGGCGGATAAATTTAAGAAACTTAGCTTGTCTTGATTCGTGGCTGAAGAGTGGGGAATGGGATTTAGTATTACTTGCAAAGGGATGTTTAATTCATAACCCCTTCTGACTGTCTGGGATGATTCCCAACTACCAGCGTGAGGATACAAAGCATACGTAAATTCGTGTAAGCCTCGGTCTGCTTGTGGGTCTGGCCAATTGGGACTGCGTAGCAGGGTGAGACGTAGTTGTTGGGGTTGGGCATCGTAACCATATTTACAATCATTTAATAAGCTAATCCCGTAAATACCCTCATTAGTTGTTTCAGTCAAATCAGCCCAACGTAAAGCGGGAACTTCCCATTTAGCTTTTTCCTGTGGAGTTTCTGGTTTAGTGGGGCGACGAATTACACCACAGGGAATTTCGTAAGTAGCAAAGTCGGCTGTCACATTGAGAGGAAAAGCCGCTTTCACTAACACCTGATTTTCTTGCCAATTGACTCTAGAGGCAATTTTTAATAGTGGTGAACCAGCTTGCAAAATGTAGTCTTGGCAAAATTCTGAGTCTCCCAACTGACGCACTACACGCAGGCGAGTTTGCACTAGTCCTTGTTCTAGCCATTCTATAGATTTGAGGTGAGTGGCTGGTAATGGATGCTGGGTGTAATTGGGGTCAATGTTCCAAGCGTCCCAATATTGACCACTGTCTTTAAAGCCTTGTAATTGATTACCTGCACCGTTTAAGATTTCCCGTTGATGGGTTTTGTCAAAAACACTTGATAAATCTCCGGTGTCGGGGTCTATTAAAACCCGCAGATATTCATTTTCTAGAATGAATTCGGGTGGTGTTGGAAATTTGGGAGATGTCGAAGATGTGGGGGACAGCCAAAATAAGCGATAGCCGACTGGGGGAATTTCGGTGGCGAGGAAGAGTAGGCTTGAGGTTTCAGATAATTGGGAGGTGAGTAAGTTTCCTGTAGTGTCGTAAACTTGCCATTGTTGATTGGTTGTAGGTAAGGTGACAGATACTACCTCAGAGCGTTGCCAGTTGAGAGAATTGAAAACGAAAATTGGTAAACTGCCAGGATTTGGTGGCTCTGATGGGGTAAAGTGAGATGCGATCGCTTCTAATGATTCTTTTAATATCTTCGTTCCTGTTTGTTGGACTTGTTGCCATTCAGGTAACGCATCTGTATAAACTTGGGTAATTGATGAACCCGGTAAAATATCGTGAAATTGATTAAATAATATTAGCTTCCAAGCGGCTTCGATTTCAGCTTTGGGATATTCCACGCCACAAATCAATTTTGCGAAAGTAGCAAATAGTTCAGCTTGATATAGTAAATTTTCACTACTCCTATTCCAGCGTTTTTGGTCGGCGTGGGTAGTGTAACAACCACGATGGAATTCTAAATATAGTTCGTCATCCCAAATGGGGAATTCTCCCCCTGCTCCCTGCTCCCTGCCCCCTACCTCAATTTCCCGGAGATATTTTTCAGAGGTTGTAAATTCTAAATCTGGGAAAAATGGCGAATTTTGCCAGCGTTGGGCGATTTCTAACATATCACGGGTGGGGCCGCCGCCGTGGTCGCCGACACCAGGAAGCCAAAGGGATGCGGTTAAATTGGTTTGGGCTTGCCATTCTAAAGAGTAGGCTGCCATTTTTACGGGGTCAATGCCTTCGCCAATGGGTGCAGACATATAACTAAATATTTGGCTACCGTCAGGCGATCGCCACCAAAAAGCCCCATAATCAAATTTATTAGTATCATTCCAACGTAGTTTCTGGGTAACAAAATATTCAATGCCAGCGTTAGCCAAAAACTGCGGTAGAGTAGCACAAAAACCAAAGGTATCGGGAAGCCAAACTACACTCATCAATTTGCCGAATTTTTCTTGGGCGTAGCGTTGACCATACAATAGTTGACGAACTATAGATTCCCCAGCAATCAAGTTTAAATCTGGTTCTACCCAAAAACCGCCGACAATTTCCCACACTCCATCGGCTACTTTTTGTTGAATAGGTTTAAATAAATCTGGGCGATGTGCTTCCACCCAAGCATACATGGCTGGGGTGGAATGACAGAAAATTAATTCGGGGAAATCTTGCTGTAGCTTGAGGACTGACTCAAAGGTGTTTTGGGTTGCATTCCAGGTTTCACTCACAGGCCATAGCCATGCTAAATCTAGATGGGCGTGTCCTAGTAGGTAGATTTTAAATTCGGATGCAGATGTATGCAGGTGCTTGATGAGGTGTTGACGGAGGGTGATGAGGGTTTCTAGTGTATGGGTGGGGAATTGATTGATAATGGATGCTAAAGTATCTAGTTTTTCTGGGGCGGATTTTTCTAGATATAGCTGCAATATTGCCAACTCATCGGCGATCAAACCGGGATCAGGATGATTATAATCTGTAGATTCGTATATAAGTAGCGATCGCACCAACGCACCGTCACAATGTCCCGGACTGACTAGCCGCAAAGCCACAGTAAATTCTTCTCCTGGTGTCACCTCTGGACTCAGCAACACCCTAGGCGCACAATCAAATAAATCCCCTTCTAATACTAATTCCCCATTGACATAAATCTTGGCTGAGTCTGCCCACCACAGCAACGACAACCGCAATGCTAAACCCCCTAGGGGATACCCGTGTAAATTCTGGGGAACTAGGAATTTTTGGACTAGCCACAGGACTTTTTGTCCTCCTGTCCAAGCAATGTTACCTTTGGCGTTTAACTCGACAGGTTGCCAATCAGACAAATTACATGGGAAAAAATTAGTAATATCTCGATCAGATTCTTGGTATAACCAAGTAGACTGGGAATTAACTTGACAGTATCCGCGCAATAGTGCGATCGCATCTGAGATTAATTTTTTATGGGGATGAGATAGGGGAGTAGTCATATTTTCGTTAAGATTAAAGCAATTACGATAATTATTAGTACAGTGTGGCGTAAATATAAGCCATCATCTGATATGGAGAAAAGCTGACAAAATCAGCATTCTCTATGTTTACCTTTGTCTTATTCTGGGAGTCTCACAAACCAATCAGGCTCAAATTCATTAATGTACTACCATGTCTTCTGGTCGTTATCAAAGTAGACTCTTTAACCTTGTCCACCAGCAATCTCGGCGGTTGACAACAAAGTGGGAAAGCACCTTCCGACATTTGCAAGTTGCGACTAAGTGGGGTGTGGAATTGATACTGTATCCTGTGTATTTATTTTTGCAATCGGCTGATTCATCTGTAAAAATACTGTACTCCAAAGCACCACCTCCTCAGCCAAAGTTATCGCCGAATCATACCGATTTTTCACTCCTAACTCCTCCCTCTGCTGATACACCCATTCAGCACATACTAGAGGCTGTGCAGAATCTGTCTAGCGAAGAAACAACAGTTACTCGTGGAAATATATCCAAATTATTGAAACCTTTGCAGTTATTTTTGGCGAAATTTTTTGATCATCCCACAGATAAATCCCCTCTTTCACCATCCTTAACTATTCCAAACAAAACGCTACCGAGTATCACATCAACCAGGCAAAATGATGTCCTCAACCTTCACCTTTCACTAGTGAGCGGAATAGCCACAGATTTGCTTAATCGCCAGTTGGTACTTGTTAGTATCGAAAATGAAATATTGGATATTTTGACACCACAGCAACAAGCAAAATTATCCAATATGATTATTAATGAAATTGCTAATTATTTCGATGATTGGCAATCACCTGAAAATCAGCAAAAAGCAGAAATATCAGGAGAATTTGAGAGCATATTGTCCCAGGCGAAAGGTAATAATATAATTAAATTTCCCTTAATAACTCAGGGTATACCTAAAAATTTACTTAATACTAATAAAATTATTACCGCTCTAGACACAGCATTTGCTCAGTTAGAGGACAAAACTATTGTTCCTAGCCAAGAAATTATGCGAGTCACTCAGACTCAAATCAATATTTTTGTTTATGGTAAAGAACAACTAGCTGCTAGAGGAGACATATCGATTACTGCTGATGATTTATCAACTCAAACATTCAGTATCTCAGCCTTAATTGAATCAGCGATAAATTACTTTTTTGGGATCGGTAAAAGTAAAAACTTAAATGCACGGGGTGCTAAGGACAAAGCTTTATCTAACAGCAATCAAGAACCGTGGCTAAATTGGCGTGATTTGTATGGTGATACTGCAACGTTTGCTGAAGAAACAACTCAAGCATCCTTAAAACCCAATCCCACTATTGTGCCTAATCCATCAGCAAGGTTATCTTGGGAGAAAAGAATGTCTATCCCACCATCAAAAGCCGACTCTAGTTTAGTACCACGCAGAAAACAATCCCGCAACCTCACTCGCATTCACAAAACATCGGGAAAAATCACCACCGTACAACAAACTGAAACTTCTATCTCTCCATTAAGAAGTAACACTGAAAAAGCCGAAATTTCCACACAGCAATTTGACCACGAAGAAGCCCAACCAGACTGGATAGAAACCAAAGCTACTTCAGTAAGCTACGAAAAGCACCTGCTAGAGCAAGTCTTAGAATGGCTTGATCGTGGTATGGTATGGCTAGAAGAAACAATAGTCAAGATTTTTCAGAAGTTTCAAAGTCTATGGCGTGGTAAATAATAGCAACCAGGAGAAAGAAAGAGGAAAACTGCAAAATTATAAATTGAACTATATTAAATAATGTATAAATATTTAATTGTTTGTAGTAAGGACTTTAGTCCTATGTTGTTCGCATAGCGCACAGTACAAACATTTAATTCTGACTCTCTTTGGTGTTTATTTGCGTGAAAATTATTGTTTATTGTAAATACTTCAATTTTAAAAATCCCCTCGATAAACCAAAAATTGAAACATTTGTGGTGAATTTACCACAGATTCCCAGAATTGGTGAAACCATTGTAGTTGAGAGAATTTCAACTCAGAAACAGTTTGTCATTATTTTTGAGTATACTGTCACCGCAGTGCAGTTAAACGCCTCTAACTCTGATGATACTGCTGATGCTCAAATAAATGCTTGTTTAAATCATTGCTGGGAAGGAACATCAAATTTTAAGGTGACTAACTTTTTAGAAAAATAACGCCTGTAGAGACATTGCATTGTAACGTCTCTATTTCACCACAACATATGATTAAGAAAATGGCGCAATGGCTTTGACCCAGTTGGTTCTTGATAATCAGTGGGTAAAAGAGACAGCATAGTATTTTGCAAAGTTTCTAAAGCCGCTTCGACATCCTCTCGTTTTGGTCTGGATGTTGGGGTAAAGTTTAGTGGTTGACCAAAGCGCACTATTAATTCTTTTCTCCAATACAAATCTTGAGTACCAATTAAGGCTACTGGTACTATTGGCACACCAGCACGTAAAGCGTAAATTACAGTTCCTCGCTTCAAAGGTAGATGTAACTTACCCTCAGTGTTTCCCAGTCGTCCTTCAGGAAAGAGAATCAAGCTATCCCCCTGAGCTAAAATGCCTAAAACAATACGGTCTATTTGGCGTAGTGTGTGTATATCTCCACCAGTCGGTACAGTTTGTTCAATAACTTGAGCTAAGTTAATTAAGTCTTCCCTACCAGCTTTCGCTGCTTGGATGACAGCGAGTTCTTCTTTCCATATCCTAGCTAGGGGAATCACACCGCCTGCAATCCTCAAAATCAGACGTTTCCACCATTTGTTATATAAGGTGCGGGCATCACCCAAAATGTAGTAATAAGGTTGGGTGGGAAGTTCTGCTAATAGTAATAGGGGATCAATATGGTGGAGATGATTGACAGCTAGGATGGCTGGTATTTCTGGGATTTTTTCGAGGTTTTCAACTTTTACCTGAAAAATACAACGAATGAGCGATCGCAATACAAACCGCCGTATCCCAGAATTAATTCTAGCTGGAGAATCCTGTTTCTGAATAGATTCTAACTCAGATAAAGTGTCTGCAATCATCTGGCGAATAGCGCGATCGCTTGCAGCTGCAACACCTTCCTTTACCCGCTTGATAGTTGCAGCAGTTACAGGAGAAGATATTTCTGATGGGGTGCTACTTTCCTGCTCACTAGATGACACGTTAGCTAGGTCTTAGCAATTTATAAGGGATTCCCTACAATATACCTTGATACGCTAGTAGCTTGTTGACAACACATAGAAAAACTTAACCCGATGATTTATCACAATCAAAGCGTCTTTTCAGGTGTCGGGGGTCTGAAACTTTATTATCAAAGCTGGTTTCCAGAGGGGAAAGTCAAAGCTGTATTAGTTATTGTGCATGGACTCGGAGGACACAGCGACAAATACAGTCATATAGTCGAGCATCTCGTCCCTAAACATTATGCTATCTACAGTTTAGACCTGCGTGGTCATGGGCGATCGCCTGGTCGTCGAGGTCATATCAATGCTTGGGCTGACTTCCGGGAAGATTTAAGGGCTTTTCTCCAGTTAATTCCCACCCAACAGCCACAAGTCCCAGTTTTTTTGTTAGGTCATAGTCTCGGTGCAGTCATTGTCTTAGACTATGTTTTACGCTATCCCCAAGAAGCTTCTACATTACAAGGCGTAATTGCTTTAGCACCTGCCATTGGTAAAGTTGGTGTGTCCAAATTCCGCTTACTTGTAGGGAGATTAATGTCAAAAGTTTGGCCAAGTTTCACCTTAAATACAGGACTTGACTTAGCTGCTGCTTCACGAGACGAGAAAGTCTTAGTCGCCTACACGCAAGATTCCCTACGCCATACCCGCGCTAGTGCGCGTCTAGCCACAGAATATTTTGCCACAGTCGCCTGGATTTATGACCATGCTCCAGAGTGGCAAGTTCCACTACTCATTCTCCACGGAGGGGCAGATAGAGTAGCTTTACCTGAAGGTGGTGAAATCTTTTACCAGCTTGTCGCTTCTCTAGATAAACTGCGAATCGAATACCCAGGAGCTTATCACGAGTTGCAAGATGACCTCAATTACCAAGAAGTATTGGCTGATTTAGAAAATTGGTTAGAGAAACACCTGTAATTAATTCGTAATTCGTAATGACGCTCGTTCGCCCTTGGCGTGCCGTAGGCAAGACTCGCTAACGCTACGCTAACGTAATTCGTAATTAAGATTGGGCATTGAGCTAAAATCTCCTCTACTCCCGATTTTTAAGTTAGGCTAGAAGCTCTATTGTTGAGATTTATGAAGTAAATTATGCACTGGTTTTTATCTAGTCCGTTGAGTGTAGAGCAATTGACGGTGAAGATTGCAGGCTTATCTGCATCGCTACAGGGTAAGAAGTTAGTGCATCTATCAGATTTTCACTACGATGGTTTGCGACTATCAGATGCGATGTTAGCAGAAGCGATCGCTCTGAGTAATCAAGCACAACCAGATTTAATATTATTAACTGGTGACTACGTCACCACTAGCCCTAAACCAATTCACGAACTCGCACTACAACTCAAAAAGCTGCAAAGTAATCATGGTATTTATGCCATCCTCGGTAATCACGATTTGTATTACAAACACTCCAAAGCAGAAATCACTGAGGCGATGACGAATATCGGTATTCATGTCCTTTGGAATGAAATTGCCTATCCCTTGGGAACAGAATTACCAATAGTAGGACTAGTAGATTATTACTCCCGTGAATTCAAACCAGCAACTATTTTTAACCAGTTAAATCCTTCTACACCACGCCTTGTTTTAACTCATAATCCAGACACCGCCGAGTATTTACAAGAGTGGCGAGTAGATTTGCAGTTATCTGGTCATACTCATGGAGGACAAATAATTATTCCTGGCGTTGGGGCTGTGTTACCATATCACAAAAAAATCATCCGCAAAATTCCAATGGGATTGCGGCAGCTTTTCCCATGTTTACGCAAAGAGTTTTTTATAGTCGATCATTGGGAATGGTCACAGGGTTTACACCGCATCGGCAACAATCAATTATACGTAAATCGTGGTTTAGGAACTTATTTCCCAGGACGTATATTTTGCCCACCAGAAGTAACAGTAATTACATTAGAAAAAGAATAGCCATTAGACATGAGTCATTAATCGTTTGTAATTTCCTCCCTTCTGCCCCTTCTCCACTCACTTTTTTCATATAGGCTAAGTTATTAATTTTTAATATTTTCTCAAGATTTATTTGGTTTTTTGATAAGCTGTAGACGCTGGTATGAGGAGTCCCTAGCATATATGCACTGGTTGTTTACAGGACGTTTAAGTGTAGATAAACTGACGGTTAAGATTGCAGAACTTCCACCCAGTTTGCAAGGCTTAAAGTTAGTGCAGTTGTCGGATTTTCATTACGATGGTTTGCGATTATCAGAAGAATTGCTAGAAGAAGCGATCGCAGTTACTAACGAAGCTGAACCAGATTTAATAGTATTAACCGGTGATTATGTAACTGATGATCCTACACCAATTAACCAACTGGCATTAAGACTTAAATATCTACAAAGTCGCTATGGGATTTATGCTGTACTTGGCAATCACGATATTCACTACAGTCACTCCCAAGCAGAAGTTACCACAGCATTAACTAGTATTGGGGTCAATGTTCTGTGGAATGAAATTGCTTATCCTCTAGGACAAGGTTTACCAATAGTAGGATTGGCTGATTATTGGTCAAAAGAGTTCAATCCTGCACCGATAATGGAACAACTCAACCCATCTACACCCCGGATTGTTTTATCTCATAACCCAGATACCGCCAAAATACTGGAACAATGGCGAGTAGATTTACAATTATCCGGGCACACCCACGGCGGACATATTGTTATACCAGGTATAGGCCCTGTAGTTTATCACTATAAAAAGCTCATCAAACAAATTCCTAAGAAACTGCGGCGTTGGATTCCATTTCTATTAGGAGATTGTTCAAAAGTAGTTCGATATTGGGAATGGGCGCAAGGATATCACCAAGTTTCCACAAACCAATTATATGTCAATCGCGGTTTAGGAACTTATCGACCAGGACGTTTATTTTGTCCACCCGAAGTTACTGTAATTACATTAGCTTAAGTTAGTGATGAGTGATGAGTGCTGAGTGCTGAGTGATGAGTGCTGTTAGCGGTAGCGCGGCGTTTAGCCGGTTGTGTTAGCGGTAGCGCGGCGTTTAGCCGGTTGTGTTAGCGGTAGCGCGGCGTTTAGCCGGTGCTGAATTGTGAGTGAGAAGACAATAAGTAATAATCATTCTCCCCAGTGTTTAATTTTGAATTTTGAATTTTGAATTTTGAACTTTTTTTTCCCAATCCCTCATGACAATAACCGCCTAAAGCTAAGAAGGAAAATATCATTAGCTTAGGCGGCTTAGTAAATGTGCAATTGTTAGAGAAGATAGAAAAAACAGAACTAAAATTACTCAAATAAGGTGGACAACTTTCGCAACCATCACTTCCACTTCAGAAACCTGCATCCTTGATTCCAATAGGCAGGCATTTCTGGCTTTAAGTTCAAAACCTCCACTAATAAATCAATAAACTCAAGGTGAAAACACTTAATAAAGGATGCAACCAAAAAGTTTAAGATTGTGAAGAGATGGAGTCTTAGAGCAGGAGGTACAGGCTCTAATAAAGGTTTGCGTTTAATTAACTTTTAACCTTTTTGTACCTTGGTCTTAATGTAGCACCTTTTTTTTAATCTGATAGGCTTATTTACCAACCTTAAACACCATTAACTTGTCGTAACAATTCAGAAATTTTTCTTAAACTTTGCAACTTGGGAATTAGGAATTAGGCATTGGGGATTGTATTTTTATCCCCCTGCTTCCCCTGCTTCCCCTGCTTCCCCTGCTTTTTTGTCCTCTATCACCTATCCCCTGTCCCCTGAAAAATATGTCAACCCCAATGGTAATGATAAAATTTTTCAATAATTTTAATAGATTTGTGACTCATCTAGCTCGCTATACTACCGCTAGTGACCGTTTTGAGAGTTATTGCAACTTAATACTACAAACTTAATTTTGACCTTGACTAATTAATTAGGTTAAGAGAAACTAACTAGTGATAGGTGTGTAGACTTATAAAATTAAGAATTTTTGTAAACTTTCTGAGATATTTATTGAGAAAGATGGAACATTAGTTAAAAAATGGCAACTTTGTCCCTAAGTAACAATGTTCCTACGGCTATACACATAGCCTGCTGCTAGGGCAGTAAAATCCAAGCGTATTATTGTGGTTGGCCAAGAGCATGGAGACATTAGAGTTCATAATTTATCCAGACGGTCGGGTACAGGAAAAAGCCACTGGCATTGTTGGAGCTTCTTGTGCTGAAGTTACAGCCGCAATAGAAGCACAGCTAGGGCTAGTAATTACTCAAGAGCCAACCTCAGAATATTTCGCTGCTAATGTGCAGGAATCTAGTGTGGCGAATACGCACACCACTTACAGCGATTGGTAAGTTTTCAACATAGTTTAGTGTCATTGATTTACAACAACCATGTCACACTTTAGCCAAATTAAAACTCAAATCCGTAACCTAGAATCCTTAAAAGATGCTCTCACCAATTTGGGCATTGACTGGAAACCTGGCCCAAGAGAAGTACGTGGATATCGTGGTCAAACCCATCCTGCCGAAATTACCATTGAGCAGGAAAATGGCTATGATATCGGCTTTAGATGGAATGGCAAAGAATATGAACTAGTTGCTGACTTGCAATATTGGCAACAAAATCTATCTGTAGATGGTTTCTTACGCCAAGTCACTCAGCGTTATGCTTACCAAACGGTAGTACAAGAAACAGCTCGTGTTGGTTTTCAGGTAGCCGAACAGCAAAAAAATGAAGATGGTTCAATTCGCTTAGTTGTACAACGCTGGAGTGCGTAATGGCTGACTTTCTGCCGTCACCGGAAGAACAACAGGAAAATCGTTCCGGTTTCGAGCCAGAACTAGGCGGTTTTTTGCGAGATGCGCCGGAACGTTCTGGTTTAGAGCCGGAATTGGGAGGGATGGTACGCCAAAAGGGTGTTTACGTTGACGAGATCACCTGCATTGGTTGCAAGCACTGCGCTCATGTGGCGCGGAATACCTTTTACATTGAACCAGACTATGGGCGATCGCGAGCAATTCGTCAAGATGGGGACGCGGAAAATGTTATTCAAGAAGCAATTGACACTTGTCCCGTCGATTGTA
Organism: Anabaena minutissima FACHB-250; assembly: GCF_014697125.1. Lineage (GTDB taxonomy): Bacteria > Cyanobacteriota > Cyanobacteriia > Cyanobacteriales > Nostocaceae > Trichormus > Trichormus minutissimus. Next base: position 104,887 of record NZ_JACJRG010000002.1, read on the forward strand.
TTCATTGGGTTGATTACACCGAACTGAGAAATCTAGAAGACGATCGCAAATATCAGGTTATTCCCACTGTTGGCTATCCGGTAGATCATGCAGTTGCTACGTCTGAAAAACGGCGTAAAAAGCAAAAACTCAAGTCCAAAAAATCCACTCATTAAAATAAAAATTTCAATTCACATCACAAAAGGACTAGTTTTACTAGTCCTTTTGTTTTGATACCTTTATTTCAAAGTTAAAGAATCATGCTGTGACAGCAGTTTTTCTACTTTCGCCTCATCAATACGGGAAGTTAATTTTTTTCCTTCGTGTAAATCTCTAGTAGTTTTAGCTAGGGTAAAAGTTGAACCAACAGAGAAGGCTAACCCCATACCCATAAAACCTTTTACCCAGTTATCCACAGGTAAATTAACAATACCAAAAGTGGTCATAGAAACGGCAAATATAAAAGCAGCCCATGTTTGAAGAATCCAGGCTGTACTATCTTTTTGAGTTCCAACATTTTGCATATTATCTACCTCTAATTAAAGTTATTTAATTGTGATTGTAGTGATTGGTAGATTCACTGGTATTATTCTTATAACCACTTTTATAACTGGACTCAAAAAGTTATTTTATCAGCACGAAAATTACAGTTAAACTGGTGCAAAATTACACCAGTTTAAGAAGTGTCATCAAACCCTCAAGGTATAGGGAATAGGACGTGGGGAGTAGAGAGACAAAGGACAGGGGAAAAACTTACTCCATGCCCAATGCCCAATGCTTTATGAATATCATTCAGACTCAGGAAAAGTCTGTACCTTGCCATCAGGACTGAGAAGCACTCGAATGCGTGTATTTCGTCCGTAGCGATTGGCAGAAACAAACGGTTCACCAATCGCAGGCATCCCCACCATCTCAAAGTTCTCTCTAGCTGCCTTACCTAATGGGTCAATACGCTCAACTGAGCCATCCACACCCACCATCAGACTATATTCTAAAGTTTGTGTAAATCCTGTAGGTGGTTGCCAGCGTCTTTTCAAGAATTCCCTGGCTTCTGCTACTTGAGGGGTGTCAAACAGTGAACTACTGCTGTTAACAGAAACTTCCGTGGGTGTGGGATTTTTCGATTCACTCCTCAATCTGCCTACTAATGAACTAGTATTAGCCGCTTCAGAGGAAGTAGTTGCCGGAGAATTAATTCTAGCTGAGGACTGTTGCGAAGTTACTGATGAATAAGGTTGAGGAATAGTGTTGTTACTATTAGCACTCGGTAGAGTAGCCAATGGCGGCGGGAGTGGTGCGGGAATAGAAGATGGTCTTGGTGGTAAATCCCGCTTGATAGGAAGCCCTAGTTCAGCCGGGTTGCTTGAACCTGAAGAATTAGGCTGAATTGCAATTTGCTGATTTGGTATGTTAGACGAATTGCTAGAAACTGATGGAATTTGTGTTTGGGGTAAATTTGATGTCTGTGTTGAGGTAAGAGAATCCGGTGCTAAAGCAGAATTAGAATTTGTTGTAGAGAAATCAGAATTAGGAGATGGTAGGGTTGTCGTAGGTAAATTGGAAGTTGAAGGTAGTGGAGGAGTAGAAGTTAGAGGCAGAGATGACAAACTATTAGAAGGTGAAAGTTCAGCTTGAGGTACAGGAAAATTAGGCGATGTTGGGGCTTGTAAGGCAACTTGCGACTCTGGAGAGTCTGCAATTTTAGCTGTTTGTGGTTGTTTTTGCCGCATATTGCTAGCATATTGCCAAGTCAAAGGCGTTAAACCTACAGCTATGACGAACATTGCCGCCACAGAAACCCAGGTAGGAAAACGCACAACTGAACTACTCTGATTTAGCATTGGTAAAGCTAAGACATCTGCTGCATATTCATCTAAAGCAGTTGCCAAATCAAATAGTTGTAAAAGACTAAGTTGGATAACAGTACCAGAAGTTTGATTAGCTAAAGAACCGAGATATAAATTATGTGTTAGATGACTGTTTGATTCTAAGTAGATTTTTGAACCTGAAAATTGGGATGTAAAAGAATTTGATGTTTTAGCTAATAAAGGAACTTGCTGGAAATCTGTTAATTCCGTGTCATCAGATACCTTGGTTGAATCCTGGAGACCAGAGAAACTGAACCCAAAGCTTTCCGGTGACTGTTGTAAAAGTTCTTGTACGTAAGTAGTGACGGCATCACATAAAGCTTCCAGTTGATCGCGATCGCCTCGAATTGGCACTCGGCGTTCTTCTGGCAAAGTTGGATCATCAAAGTGTAACTCAAAGGTTAACTGCTTCAGTACAGGTTTCCCCATCCAACGAGATAAAGGAGAACTTTGCGCTAATACTTCTAGCGTACAAGTAGGAGGTGTGTAGCGACGAATGACAGAATTTGATAGAGGCATGGCAGAACAAAGGAGATGGTTTCAAATTTTTGCGGAACGGTCTATTAGTGCTAACCAGAGACGGCGGTGTCCACCAGGTGCGCTGTAAAACAGTAAATCTATCAGCAGTTTTAGTGCCAGGTGGGTAAGTAGATCCGTTGAGATTTGCTCATCCTCTTCCATGCGCTCTTGGTAAGTGTTGCAGAAAGCATCAATATAATCTCCCAGTAAAGCAACCTGATGAGGTTCTCGATTTTTTGCCGCCATTTGTTCTAGTAGCCCCACAGCACGGCGAATTAATTCCTGGTGCTGTTTTGTGAGGTAGCAGATAATCAGAACTAGCGATCGCGCTTCTTCCACATCTAGTTTTTTTCGACCTCCTTGACCTTTGCGTATCGGGTTTGACTGTCGCAGTCGCCATAAAGCTACGCGATCTGGCACTCTCGACTCCAAATTCAGATCAATTGCGGCTGAGAGCATTGCCTCAGAACCAATACCGGTTAAGGTTTCTAGTGCCAACAGCACCAAGTCTAACTGGGTTTTGATGTTTTCCCATTGGATAACATTCGGGTTGGGAAGTTTAGTTAAGTCCTCCCACTGAGAATTGGGAGTGGCTGAGTCAGTGGCCGAGTGCATAACTTTTAGCATAGGTGATCAGGCTGGTAGGGGCTGTTGCTGTTACCCATTTTGAAACGAGACTATTAATGATTAAAGTTGGTTTCCTGTAAAGAAGGCAGGAGGCAGAAAGAAGTCAACAGTCAAAGGACAGAAGAGCAGATAGAAGGCAGAAGTTCTTTAATTTTGGTGTGGCAAGATTCCCTAGATTTATTTGCATTTATGTGTCTTCACTCTCTACTCCCTATTCCCTATTCCCTACTGACAAAGCAGGAAGAAAAAGAACTAAAAGACATTAGCTCTTGCTTTGTGACTAAATGCACATTTTTTTTCTGACTCCACTTGCTTTTCTTACTTTTGGTAAACAGCAATTGTCACTGTCTTACTCTACAAGATGAATTTTTATTTTCAACAGTGTATAAGGTGTATTTTGCTGGTGGTATTTACCAGTTTTAGCTGTTATTTCCGTACCAAAGTATAAATAAATATATCTGGATAATTTAATTTTTAATTATTAATTGCCAGCATCATCAGGTAATCAATCACCAGAGATGAATAATCAATAACTGACACCAGTTATATTTATTGCAGAAAAAAAATTTCCTAATTTGTTACTGGGTATTGAGAATTACTTTTCTCCCCTTGCCCTCCCCTGCTTCCTTCTCCCCAATCTCAAGAAATATAGGCAATAGTGACCCCACTACCACCATCAGCTTGTTCTGCTATTTCAAAGCGGCTGACTCTGGAATGATGTTGTAAAAAGGCTTGAACACCTTGACGCAATTTGCCAGTGCCGTAACCGTGAATAATCCAGATTTGACCATGAGCTTCAGAAATGGCTTTATCTAGAATGTATTCGGCATCAGCTACCCGTTTACCGCGTAAATCGACAGTATTTTGGGAAGTCCGAATGACTGGGGCTGTTGGGGGTGGTGGTGTGACTGTAGCTGGGCTAGGTTTTGGTTTAGTGACTGGTTCGGGTTTTTGACCATCAAGAGATTCGATATCTTCTAGCTTGACACTCATCTTCATAATCCCAAAGCGGACGCTGAACTCGCCATCTTCATCGGGGGCGGTTAAAACTTCTGCTGTTTGTCCAAACTGGGACAGCCGAATGCGATCGCCTACTTTGGGCATGAAGCCAATTTTTGGTTTAGGCGGTGGTGCTGGCTGATATTTTTGGGTAATTTGATTTAAAGTGTTAGTTGCTTGTTGGGCATCTTGGGCTGTGGGTGTACCCTGTTGCAAGCGGCGAATTACTTTGGCAATTTCACCTTTAGCTTGAGTAATTGCTTGCTGGACTGCCATTTCCTGAGAAGCCTTTAAAGACTGTTCCCTTTCCTCTAACGCTGAGGCTTTGGCTGATACTTCTTTATATAAACGTTCCGCTTGTTGTAATAATTTTTGTGCTTCTGCGGCTTTGGTTTCCTGGCTACGGCGTTGGGCTTCTAAACCAGCAATTACCTGATTTACCTCGTCTGTGGCCTCTCCCACTTGGGTTTTTGCCTGTTCTACAACTTCAGGTTTCAAACCCAAACGTAGGGCGATCGCTAAAGCATTAGAACGTCCAGGAATCCCCCAAAGTAGACGGTAGGTGGGCGATAAGGTCGCCTCATCAAACTCTACCGAAGCGTTTTCAAACCGCGCATCTTCATATTTGAGGGCTTTCAATTCCCCAAAGTGAGTTGTAGCGATGGTTAGCTGGGAATGATCAGCCAAGTATTGTAAAAGGGCGATCGCTAAAGCACTCCCTTCCACCGGATCTGTACCCGCGCCAACTTCATCAAGTAATACCAGAGATTGAGCATAGTCTATTGCTCCTTTTTCTTCTCCTTCTTCTTCTTCTTCCCTGTCACCTGTCACCTGTCCCCTGTCACCTATCCCCTGTCCCCTCTCCCCTGTCCCTAACGCATTCAAAATTCTACTAATGCGACGAATGTGACCAGAGAAAGTAGATAAACTTTGCTGTAAGGATTGTTCATCACCAATATCTGCCAATACTTGGTCAAACCAGGGCATTTCTACTGGTTCACGGGCTGGTACAAATAAACCCACTTTGGCCATCAATGCTGCCAATCCTAGGGTCTTTAGCGTGACAGTTTTACCGCCAGTGTTAGGCCCAGTAATTGTCACTACTTTAATATTTGGGCTGATTAACAAATCAACAGGAATCACAGCATGACCTTGTTCGTGTTGCTGTTGCCATACCAATAAGGGATGGCGTAGCTGCCGTAATGTGATGATTTCCTGTTCTGCGCGGTCTATAAATCTAGGGGGATTAGCTTGCAGCCATAAACTATATCTAGCTCTGGCGGTTGCCAAATCCAATGTTGTGACAATTGCCAATAACCTTTCTAAATCTGGCTTGACGGCTGCCACTTGCTCCGTCAAAGCGCGGCGTACCGCTTCTTCTTCTGCTTGCTCTCTTCTAATTGTCTGCCGCAATTGGTTGCCTATTGGCACAATCGAATTCGGCTCTATATAAAGGGTTGCGCCACTAGTCGAGGTGTCATGGACAATACCGGGAATAGCATCTTTTTGCGGTGCTTTTACCGGAATGACAAAGCGATCGCCTCTTTGAGTAATAATTTGTTCTTGGACTGCCCCAGATTTTGCCTGTAAGATATTTTGCAGCTTTTGGGTAATTTGGCTGCGTAATCTTCGCAATTCGATGCGAATTTCTCCGAGTTTTTGGCTAGCGCGGTCAGTTACTTGTCCCCGTTCATCAATACAACGGTGAATCTCTTGCTCTAATTCAGGATAAGTCCGTAAATCGGCAACTAATTCATTTAATATCGGCAAATCTTCGTGGTTATCAATGACACGCCGTAAATTTCTTGCCCCTGCTAAGGTAGTTGCGATCGCCAATAATTCATCCCCTGCCAAAATTCCTTGGAGTTCTGCCCGTTCTAGGGAGTCTCCAATATCTTGAACTCCCTCAAAAGATAATCCGGCAGTCAGGCGAGTTTCCAGTTGATAGACTTCTTTGGTTTGTGCTAACAACTGCTCACTTCCTGCTTGAGATGTAGGAATTTGCAGACGCAGGGATGCGATCGCCCCTAATTTAGTGGCGGCAAACGTGGAAAGGTGCTGGCATAAGCGATGCCATTCTAGTAATTCTAAGGTTTCAGATTGGATCAAGGCTGCAATATCAAATCTGACAAGTATCGTATCAATTCTAGCTCCCAGAAGGCTTAACCGTGACATCCTTCATACACTGATTTGGATTACCCATTGAGCCTGGGGGACTTAAACAAAAATATATTTCCTTTAGACTCTTTTTCAACCCCAATTCCCAATTCCCAGCCTCTAGTTATTTAATTTTGACTTTTGACTTTTGATTTTTGACTTTTGACTTGATTAGTCCCCAGTCAAAAAAACGCTGCAATTTAGCTCACAATTTGATACCCTAGCTAGAACAGAATTAAGAAAAGTTAACAGCGTGGAAATTCAACTTGGGCGGGGAAAGACAGCTCGCAGAGCCTATGGCATTGATGAAATTGCTCTAGCCCCCGGTAACAGAACACTCGATCCGAGTTTAGCCGATACTCGCTGGAAAATCGGTAATATTGAGCGAGAAATCCCCATCATTGCCAGTGCAATGGATGGTGTTGTCGATGTGGGCATGGCTGTAAAGTTGTCACAACTAGGCGCGTTGGGTGTTCTCAACCTAGAGGGTATCCAAACTCGCTATCTTGACCCGAATCCAATTTTGGATCGGATTGCATCGGTAGGGAAAGATGAATTTGTCTCTTTGATGCAGGAACTTTATGCCGAACCAATTAAACCAGAATTAATTGAAAAACGTATTCAGGAAATTAAACAACAAGGTGGTATCGCCGCCGTTAGTGCTACTCCAGTAGGTGCTAGCAAATACGGTGAAGTGGTAGCAAAAGCTGGGGCAGATTTATTTTTTATCCAAGCTACAGTGGTTTCCACTGCCCACCTATCCCCAGACACCATTACGCCCCTTGATTTAGCAGAATTCTGTCGTTCTATGCCCATCCCCGTGGTTTTGGGGAACTGCGTGACTTATGAAGTCACTTTGAACTTATTGAAAGCTGGGGCTGCTGCCGTATTAGTAGGGATTGGCCCTGGTGCAGCTTGTACCTCTCGTGGTGTATTGGGTGTGGGTGTACCCCAAGCCACTGCGATCGCTGATTGCGCCGCCGCCCGTGATGAATACTTCCAAGAAACTGGTAATTATATCCCCATCATTGCTGATGGTGGTTTAATCACCGGTGGCGACATCTGTAAATGTATTGCCTGTGGTGCAGATGGTGTGATGATCGGTTCTCCCTTTGCAAGAGCCGCAGAAGCCCCAGGAAGGGGCTATCACTGGGGTATGGCGACTCCTAGCCCAATATTGCCCCGTGGGACGCGAATTCGCGTTGGTACGACTGGCTCTTTAGAACAAATTCTCATTGGCCCCGCAGGATTAGATGATGGCACTCATAACCTTTTGGGTGCTTTAAAAACTAGCATGGGGACTTTAGGAGCAAAAAATCTCAAAGAAATGCAGCAAGTTGAAGTCGTTATTGCTCCTTCTTTGTTAACCGAAGGTAAGGTTTACCAAAAAGCTCAACAGTTAGGTATGGGTAAATAAAGGGCATAGGGGATAGAGAATAGCTTGAAAAGGCTAAGTTTTTAATAGAGTAATGAGTGACAGTTATAAAATCACAGAAAAAATCATTATTTCTTAAACTCCTATACTCCTATACCCCTACACACCTACACCCTCAACCATTGAACTAGAGAATAGGGAATAGAAAAATATCTTCTCATTCCCAATACCTAATAAATACCTAATCCTTAATAGATAAATACTTTGAATCCTCAAGAAATTTTTTCCAGAGTTTTAAACATTCACTGGAAAAATCACATCTGTCGCCTACAATAGAGATAGCGGAGACGCATGTTTCCGTTCACTCCTCACACCACACTCCGCCCGGACTACTGTTCGGGCGGTTCCTTTTGTCTTTACGTTTGTGAATAAATTCTGGAGTTCTTTGCAAATATACATCCTTCTATTTCTGTCCGATGTTTTTGCTATGGTAGAATTTTCACGAAAGTCAGAAATATAATTGGCAAAGGTTTTTAGGCATGTCAGCAGCCGCACAAGTTACAGATTCTACTTTTAAGCAAGAGGTACTCGACAGCGATGTACCTGTTTTAGTTGATTTTTGGGCCCCTTGGTGTGGGCCTTGCAGAATGGTAGCACCTGTCGTTGAGGAAATTGCATCTCAGTACGAAGGTCAACTAAAAGTCGTGAAAGTCAACACGGATGAAAATCCCCAAGTTGCCAGTCAGTACGGTATCCGCAGCATCCCCACCCTGATGATCTTTAAAGATGGGCAAAAGGTTGACATGGTAGTTGGTGCAGTACCCAAAACTACATTAGCTAACACTTTGGAAAAGTATCTTTGAAACTCAATCAGTAATCAATGTCTGTTGAGTAGTCGATTAGTGATTAAATTTGAGTCAATATTTGTCAGTAAGTTTGTGAGGTGATCAATTTCGCGCCTCACAAACATTTTATTGATACAGCAGTCAAAATCCCACTAACAAATTGTGGGGAATAGAAACTGGGGACTGGTGACAAGAAAGCAGGGGAAGCAGGGGAAGATAGGGAAGAAAAAACCCAATGCCCAATTTCCAATGCCCAATTCCCAATTCCCAATTCCTAATGGCTTGCAGCAAGGCAAAAATTAAAGATTGATATATTACACACCAAAATTAGGTAAAATGTAATGCCATTGTGTTGGCAGTTCTCATGACTTCATCTGCGTCGTTTGACACATTCGAGTCTCTCCAAGCGGATATCGCTGGATTAATTGATCGCTTACCGACTTTAAAGCATCAGCAACTCATTCAGCAGGCTTTAGCTACCATCATTCGCCTAGCTGATAGTGATATTGATCGCCTCGATTGGAAGATACTATCTGCTTCTCTAGCAGATATGGAGCGAGGCTTTGAGCTATTTTATGATTATCGGCACGTCCGCAAAGTGACTATTTTTGGGTCGGCTCGTCTCTCTTCAGCAACCCCAGAGTACCAAATGGCTCTACAATTTGGGCGTGCTGTCACCAAATTGGGCTTTATGGTCATGACTGGTGGCGGCGGTGGAATTATGGAGGCTGGTCATCAAGGTGCGGGACGAGAAAATTCTTTTGGCCTAAATATTCAGTTACCTTTTGAACAGGAAGCTAACCCAATTATTGAGGGCGATCCTAAACTGATTCATTTTAAATATTTCTTTACCCGCAAATTATTTCTTCTCAAAGAAAGTGATGCTGTCGCCTTATTCCCTGGCGGCTTTGGCACTCAAGATGAAGCTTTTGAGTGTATGACGTTGAGCCAGACGGGTAAATTTGGCCCTGTACCCGTGGTTTTAATCGACCACCCCGGCGGTGATTATTGGCAATCTTGGAGTCAATACATTAATGAGCATTTGGTAAAAGAAGGTCTGGTCAGTCCTGAAGATCCCAGTCTTTATACTGTCACCGATAACTTGGAAGTAGCTTGTGATGCTATTACCCGTTTTTACCAGGTTTATCACTCTAGTCGCTATGTAGGTGATCAGTTGGTAATTCGCTTAATGCAAGAATTATCAGATGCAGAAGTGGAATATCTCAATGATCAATTTAGCGACATTATTGTCAAAGGGCGAATTGAAAAAAGTCCGACGTTACCCCAAGAAAACCAGGACGAAACTTTTGACCTACCACGGATAGTTTTATACTTTAATCAAAGAGATTTAGGACGCTTATATCAAATGATTGCGGCAATCAACCAGATGGGAATGTCTTCTGTAAAAGAGCAATTACATCCAGAAAAAAAATAGATATTTGGTATTGATTTTTGATAATTGCGCCACTTCAGAACCCCGGTTTATCAAAGAAACCGGGGTTCTTGGCTCTCACGCACTAATTACTAAATTTCCTGGACTTTAAACAGATTAAGCTTAATAGAAAATTAGCTTATGCTAATAACGTAGAGATAGATTACGCACTATGAATTAAATAATAAACCCTGACAGATAAACTGTATTGCTCGGTTGCTAAATACTGCCTCTTGTGACACTATCGCTATATCCACATCAATAAAAAAGAGAGCGTTTTAACTGCTCTCTTTAGTGTTCTATCTATAAATATCTTTATTATTTTACTTTTTAGGCACTCGTTTAGGCTGAGAGTTTTCTTCCTCTTTTTTGGAAATTTGGACAATCATGTAAGATGCGTGTCCAAACATCCCAATATAAGCTTTATCAAGTACAGCTAAGTAGCAAGATACGATTAGCATAGAAACACTGATAGCCGCAAAGCATTTGCTGTCTAATAACTTTCTCATGGTATCTCCTTAAGGAAAACAGTAGTTAAGGAAACACAAGTCAAAGACTATTTGTTTTTTGGAAATAAAAGAGCTTTACGTTACATAAAATATACTCTTATTTAAGTACGGTAGTAAGTGTAAAAATACTGAAATATTATTATCACCAACCAGAGAAAATTTTCTACAAAAAATGGGAACACTAGGATTACTAACTGAGAGGGTTTTTATGGGCGGATTTTTTAATTTCAATCACCTAATTGGTAAAACAATTGAAGAAGCCGAAAATTTGATCAAAGGGATGAACTATAAATTACGCATAGAATCTAGCCAAAATGTGTTTACAGATGATGTAGGAATCCGCATAATCTACGTTGTTGTTGATAATGGAATCATAATTAAAGCTGAAGAGAGATAGCGAAGGAAGTAAATGAGCGTGATTAATAGATTTAGGCGAGGCTAATATACAAGACAGTAGCAGTTGTTTATGGGAAGTCAAGGTTCGCAAAACAGGATATAGGGGACGCTACCTAAAGATTAAATCAAAAACAGGTTCTAGTCGACAAATGAGAGCATCCGCAGATAAATATAAATCTGTGGAGTATTTAAGTATTACGCCTGATGAATGGGAAGTGTTTTACTTACTAGCTCACAATGGCAATGATATAGAACTTTATACTTGTGCCAAAAGTATTTTAGATAGGCTTGTGAGAAAGTAAATTTTGGCTGTTTAGAATTAGTCAAACTAGTTTATGTGGTTTATTATCAATTTCTAACTTAGAAAAATATATGCTTCCTCTACCTATTGAACAAATAGCGGTTAAGTTATTTTGGAGTCTATTTAATGACGAAAAAACTAAAAAACAAGTCTATAATTTAGGACTAAAATTTTTTGATAGTATACAGGTTGCAACAGGTAACGTTAATCTTCATTCACCTGAAGAAGCTGTAAAGATAGCAATTATTACTTGCATAAGAAAGGATAGAGAAAACCAAGCAAGGGTAGCTGCATTTGTGACTGCTTTATATTTACAGTATGAAATCGAAAGAGCAGCGCAAATAGGAGGTAGCTTACTTAACCGTTTTGGAAAATCCTGGTTTCCTCATATTAAGGATAGAGAAATTCGCTTTGCATTAAAAGTAGACACTGAATTAGAAAATTATCTCTACAATCAAATCCTTAATGATAGTTTTTAATTTCTGTATCGTAAAACTACCATTTTCCTACATTATTCAAAAGCAGAGAGCGCGTTTTGCTTCTGCATCTCAGTTAGGAACTAGCACCAAACAAAGTCCTCAGTAAATTAGAGGTTAATTTGGTCATGTGTGATGATTTTTACCCTGTCGAAGCGGTTTATTGTCATAGGTTATAACCTACATTCTCTTAACATAGAGGAGTATAAATAAATTGCTTATTTTATTTATATTGAAGAATTTGGTAAATGTAGATAACTTAGTGAATATATCTGCGATCGCTCTTAATAAACGCTCAACTTTGAGAAATTGTCAAAACAGATACAAAAACCATGTAATTTAATCTACCCAGAGGGGGAAAAAACACCAATTATTACGGCTCAATACTGATTTACACCAAAAATCTCGTATAGTAGCACAGTAAATCAAATTGTTGTGTTCTGTTACATCCTAAGAGGATTAAATCATGCTGGAATTGTTGGGTTCAGGTTTGGTATCCCTCTGGCTGGAAATGGCTGGAGTTCAAATCAAGCCGTCAGATGCCTTAGATGCACTAACTTGGCAAAGTAGTCCTGGCTTAGTGATTGCACCCGATCCCAATCCAGCAGGGGCTAATACCGTTAAACAATATCTCCAAGGGCTATTAACATCTAAGTTAATTGCGCAAAATCTCACTCAAAGTCAGGGAATTTGGATGCAGTCGGGGCCTGTGCTGATGGCTGATCATCAAGGTACAACACCTTTACCTGCGGCTTCTCTCACCAAGATTGCGACTTCGTTAGTGGCTTTGAAAACTTTGGGTTCTAACCACCAATTCGATACCATGATCAGTGCTACAGGGCCAGTAGTAAAGGGCGTTTTACAAGGAGATTTAGTCATTACTGGTGGTGGCGACCCGATGTTTGTTTGGGAGGAAGCGATCGCTTTGGGTAATACTCTCAACAAAATGGGGATCAAGCAAGTCAAGGGAAATTTAGTGATTACTGGCAATTTCGCCATGAATTTCCAACGACATCCCCTGTTAGCTGGACAAATGCTCAAGCAATCTCTCAATTCCAAAACTTGGACTCGTCCGGCAATTTATATCCACTCCATCATGCCCAAGGGTACACCCAAACCCCAGCTTGTGATTGCAGGTCAAGTCAAATTTACACCCCAGCCCAACCCCCAACAGACTTTACTGGTGCGTCACCGTTCTCTACCTCTGAAGCAATTAATCAAGGAGATGAACGTTTACAGCAACAACGAAATGGCTCATATGCTGGCAGACTCAGTAGGCGGTCATCAAGTAGTGCAGGTAAAAGCCGCAAAAATGGCTAATGTACCAGAGGCAGAAATTCAGTTAATTAATGGTTCAGGACTGGGACAAGAAAATCGTATTTCTCCTAGGGCTGCTTGTGCAATGTTGATGGCAATTCAACAGGAAGCTGCTGCCGATCAAATCAATTTGGCTGATTTGTTTCCCACGGCTGGTTTCGATCAGCGAGGTACGATGCAGCATCGGCGTTTACCGGCTGCAACTGTGATGAAAACTGGGACTTTGCGAGATGTCAGTGCTTTAGCTGGGGTTGTACCAACACGCGATCGCGGTTTAGTTTGGTTTGCCATCATTAACCGTGGCCCACAAATCACAGCTTTCCGCCAGCAACAAGATAAACTCTTGCAAAGTCTGGTACAACAGTTACAAATCCCTCCTGACGTTCCTAATGCCCTCACGCCACATACCGCTAAATCTTTACCAGAACTGGGTAATACTAGCCGGAATGAGATTGTCTTTAAAAGCTAGGAAGAAGGGGCGTAGGGGAGATAAGGGAAGCAAGGTAGAATTTACCCAGTCCCTAATCCCTCACATTGGGAATAATCTCTGTCACGACTCTGTTCCTAGAACCGCCCCCTTTAACTACAATATTTTCGGTTTGCAGATTACCGACAGCAGTTTCACCCTTGAAATTTACGGGGGGATCAACTTGTTGATAAGCTACATTTCCTTGGGCTTCTAATAATTTTTTGTCTAGATACCAAGTCATTTTTTGAGCATTGAGAGTCTGACGACGCTGCCCAATAGCGTTGACTTTACCTATTAAATAAACTATTTTTTGGGCGATTTTCATTTCACCTTGGTTAGCCGTCACAGTTAAGTTTTCTGCTTTATGAAACACACGTACAGGTGAATTTGTGATGACGGTTTCCCCGTTCATGTTCCAAGTCAATGAGTTACTAGTGATTTGAACTGGGGGATTTAATGACTCTACTTGAGCATTGTTTGCTAGTGTAGCAACCTTAGTTTTCAAGTTGACTTCGGCTGAATTACCCTTACCGCGATCGCTAATTTGATTATTTTTGTAACGGTCAATCTGAATAGGGCGATCGCTGACTAATGTTTCTGCTTTAATCTGCCAAATTAAATGCTCGGTTCGCACTTTCATCTGGGGATCGGCAGAAGTTGCTACTACACCACCCGAAAATTCCATGCGTTGTTCACGGGTTTTTACTCTTGCTTCCTGCGCTACAGCCTGGAGTTTTTTATGACTACCATTAATTTGGTTACGGACAATTAATAAATCTTCTTGAGGTCGCCATTCCAATTCATTCCCTCGCAAGATAATCCCATTTGCAGGGTCTGTAGCTACTATTTTCCCTTTGAGAAATAGTTGTTTACCATCCTGTTCAATGTCTGCTTTTTCGGCCTTGACTTGGTAAACTACTTTGCCATCTTGATATAGTTCTCCATAAGGGCTTTGAGCTTCACCAATTTGTTTTTCTTTGGTGTATTCTGCTTGTTTAGCTTTGACTCTCCAGACTGGTCTTCCTACTTCGTCTGCTTGTTCGAGGGTGACATCAAAGAAAGTCAAATTGCTATCTTGTCTAGATGAATCAGAATTATTTGCTTGGTTGTTTATGGGGGATTTAATTCCACAAGCTACTAAACCAAGCATTAGGCAAATAGTTAAAGGTAGATAATACCAATTACTTTTAAGTAAAGAAAATGGGGAGAAATTTTTTTTTCTTCCCCCCTCCTGATTTAAATTTGAGCTTGTTTCCAAATTCTCTTGTTTATACTGCATTAATCCTGAATTTCTAGGTGTCCATCGCTGGTATCATCTAAAAATCCCATGCCAGATAAAGGTCGATAGGGATAGCTTTGGCGTGGGGTTTTTTGAATGTCTTCTTTGATAGCCTCTAAGTCAATATAGCGATCGCTAACATTAATTAAGCTATCACTAGTCATAGAACGCAAACTTACAACCTCCACCCGGACACCACGATAGCTGACGGAATTTACTGCATAAGCTAGATCCCCATCACCACTAACTAACACTGCGGTATCATAAGAATCTACCAAAGCCATCATATCTACAGCGATTTCTACGTCTAGGTTAGCTTTTTTAGAACCATCTGGTAGCTGTACTAAATCTTTAGCAATGACTCGATACCCATTCCGCCGCATCCACAACAAAAACCCCTGTTGTTTCTCATTGGTGCGATCTACACCAGTGTAGAAAAAAGCGCGCAATAACCGAGAACCACCGGTTAAGCGACACAGTAGTTTCGTATAATCAATTTCAATGCCTAATTGCAAAGCTGCATAAAATAGGTTTGAGCCGTCAATAAATATAGCAACACGTCCTCGATTTTCTAAAACCTGCTCAGGCGTAAATATCGAGTCATTTTCCAAGTTATTCAACATTATTGTCATACCTCATTTTTATTTTTGATATTTTTGATAGAATTTTTCAAGTTGAGAATACTATCGGCTTATGATAACGTTCCGGGGCCAATAATTAAGTTTCGCCCCGTTATTTTTTCTGAAAAAATAAAAAATGGCACTAAAACAAGATTAATCAAAAATTCCAAAGACTAATCATTTTTTGGTAGTTCTATGCGTTTAAAAATGGGTTGGGGTTTCCCCAAGTTTTGTTGATTAGATAGTAATCCCCATTTTGAATGGGTATCAAAACTTGCTGTTTGCTCATTAAAATCAATTCCAAAGCCCAGCTGCTGATAAATATCGCTACTGATATTCGGAATCACTGGGGAAAGCAGATAAGCTGCTAGTCTAACAGATTCTAAAACTGTGTAAAGTACAGTCTCTACTTCCTGTTGTTGCCCTTGTTTATATAGTGTCCAAGGTGCTTGATCATCGATATACTTGTTGCTGGCTTGCACCAGTGAAAGCACATTTTCGCAAGCTTGGTGGAACGCTAGTGATTCGTAGGCTTGTTTAACTTTTTCCCCTAAATGTAAACCGATTGCTTTCAAAGGATTTTCCGCAGGAACAGCTTCATTGTTAACTGACAGTGCATTTTCAGGACAGTATTTCTTCACCATGTTTAGGGTGCGATTGAGCAAATTACCTAAATCATTTGCCAAATCTGCATTCAAAACATTAATGAATCTAATTTCATTAAAGTCGCCATCTTTGCCAAATTCGATTTCCTTAAGGAAGTAATAACGAACGGCATCACTACCATAGCGTTGAACTAGTGCTATAGGATCAAGGGTATTACCCAGACTTTTACCCATTTTTTGTCCATCTTTGGTTAAAAACCCATGCCCAAATACCTTTTCTGGTAGAGGTAAATTGGCTGACATCAACATCGCAGGCCAATAAACAGCATGGAAGCGCAGAATATCTTTACCAATCAAGTGCAGGTTAATTGGCCACCATTTGGCTAGGGCGTTTTCTAAGGTGGGGGTGGTATCAGCATCTAACAAGGCTGTGACATAACCCAGCAGGGCATCAAACCACACATATAAGGTATGGTTGGGATCAGTCGGTACAGGAAAACCCCAATCTACATTTACCCGTGAAATGGAAAAGTCTTGTAACCCTTGGCTGACAAAGTTTAAAACTTCATTGCGACGACTTTGTGGTTGAATAAAGTCTGGGTGAGACTGGTAAAATTCCTCTAATTGAGTTTGATACTTAGATAAACGGAAGAAATAATTCTGTTCGTCTCGCCACTCAACTTCTTTATTGGTATGAATAGGGCAGAAATTGCCTTCTAATAAGTCCCTCTCTTCTTTAAACTCTTCACAGGATACGCAATACCAGCCTTTTTGTTGACCTTGGTAAATGTCCCCGCCTTCCCAGACTCGTTGGAAGAATTCTTTAACAATGGCTTCGTGGCGCGGTGAGGTGGTGCGAATAAAGCGATCGCACTTAATGTTGAGCAACTCCCACAAGGACGCAAAACTAGCCGATATTTGATCGCAAAACTCTTGTGGTGCTTTGCCTAAAGTCTCTGCCGATCGCTGAATTTTTTGTCCGTGTTCATCTGTACCTGTAATTAATAATACTTGCTTTCCTCGCAACCTATAAAACCGCGCCAGTGTATCTGCCGCCATTGTTGTATAAGCACTACCTAGGTGTGGTACATCGTTTACATAATATAACGGGGTTGTTAGTGCAAATGTCTTTTCTGTTTTATCCACTATATTCATGCAAAATAAAAATCAAATTATTAAAACGTTTATTTTTTAATTTTCAGAGCAAAACCAAGCAATTGTATAACATTCTTGTTCTTTTTTTCAACAATAACTTTATATTAGCAAATTTATGACATTAAGCATGATTTTGTTATTTATATAAATCTCGCTAATTTTCATAAAAAAGACGGAAATTAACTATTAAAAATTCAGGTAAATATTTTTTATCACATCTATAGTTATAGGTAATGTAAACCCCCAAATAATTGATATTTGCTAGCTTCTGCTCATAAAACATTTCTACCTTAAGACAGTCATGAGATTAGTAAAGAAATGTAAAAATTAGGTCAAGATAAACTGCGATATTTTTCGCCAAGTATATAGATTAGCTATGAGTCTCAATAGACCTCTAGACATTTCTCAATCATTCCTAGCTACACTCTCAACAAATATGTTTCGTTATTACGAGGATCGCATTCCCCAAGATGCTAGTTTGTTAATAGTGAGCAATCATCGCAGTTTTATGGATGCCCTGATTTTAATGGCAGCTTTAGAAAGTCCAATTCGCTTTGCTTGCCATCACTACATGGGACAAGTGCCGATTTTGCGAGAGATTGTCACAGGACAATTAGGTTGTTTTCCTCTAGAAGAAAACCAGCAGCGTCAGCAAAGCTTTTTTGTGCAGTCCCAGCAGTTATTACGAAGAAAACAGATGGTGGGAGTGTTTCCTGAAGGTGCTAATCCAATGGTGAAATACACTGAACCGAATCAAGTGGGTGAATTTCGTCGTGGGTTTGCTCATCTGGCGTTACGTTCTGATGTGTCAGATTTAGGTGTGTTACCAGTGGCGATCGCCTCTTTAGAAGAGGTGAATACAGCCGCTTTTCCCTTGCGGTTGTTAAGTTTATTTGACCCTTCCGAACCTTTATTTAATCAGTCTGGTTGGCATCCTCTGGTAATTTATCGTCGCGTGGCTGTGTTAATTGGTCGTCCCTATTGGATTACATCTCAACATCAACAGCAATATCACGGCAAACAGGCAAAAAATGTCGTAGCTGAACTAACCACGTACTGTCACCGTGAAATTGCTCACTTACTTATGCAAGGTTGCTATTAAAATTGTAGATGTTTTTTACTAAATGATGGCTCTCATTAAGCAGTATATATAAATTAAACATCATTGATGAGATATGAAAATCCTGATGAATGCCAGGAGTCTGGAGTCTAAAATCTGGTGTTTATCATAGATGGAAGAGGATTGCTATATAAAGTTCTTATAGTAATCATCAGTAATTCTGACAAAAGTTGCATAACATACATTTAACTGTTCTTATATTTATACTAATTCAAAGCATTTTGGTATTACATTGGTAGATCCGTAAAAGCACACGACTGCTTTATTTATGATTTATATTATTGATTTAAACTACTATTAACCAGCAGATTCATGTATTTTTGAATTTAGGTTAAGTAATTATTAACGTATTAAAATAAATTTAAAGTATTTGTTACATTTGAAGCTATGATCTGAGGATAAATTTAACTTTGACGACTGCGCTTCAACCCTTTTATTGTCCTAGTTATGTAGAATTTTGGATTTTTCTGGGGTAAAGCTGAATAAAAACGATCACGTGACTAAAATTTTGCCACAATGCCAGAAGTTGAACTAAAGCCGTGTTTCCTCACACCTAGACAAGTTAAGCCAGAATACCCGCTATTTGTGTATTTGCCGGGAATGGATGGAACTGGTCAACTATTGCGATCGCAAACAGCAGGATTAGAAGTGGGTTTTGATGTCCGGTGTTTGGCAATACCCCGTCAAGACTTGACGACCTGGGAAGCACTCACCAGTAACGTATTAGACTTAATCCATGCGGAATTAGAGAAAAGTTCTCAGAGGTCAGTTTATTTATGTGGTGAATCCTTTGGCGGTTGCTTGGCGATGAAAGTAGCCATCCAAGCCCCACAACTATTTAAACGCATAATTTTAATTAACCCAGCATCCGCCTTTGGACTGAGGCCGTGGTTAGATTGGACATCTCAACTAATGTACTTAGTCCCAGGATGCTTTTACGATATCGGCGCACTGGGTTTGTTACCATTTTTAGCATCTTTACCCCGAATCTCGCGGAATGTCAGACATGAACTGCTAAAAACCATGCGTTCTGTACCACCAGAGACAGTGAATTGGCGAGTATCCATGTTGAGAGAATTTAGTATTGATGAAAATAAGTTGCGTTCTCTTCAACAAGCCGTTTTATTAATTGCCGGTGCTAGCGATCGCCTTTTACCTTCTGTTAGCGAAATCCAACGCCTAGCCAACATCATACCCAATAGCAGAACTTTAGTCCTACCGGAAAGTGGACACGCCTGCTTATTAGAAGAAGGTGTAAATCTCTATGAAATTCTTCAGTCTCATAACTTTTTAGAGATCAAAAACCTGTCCGATAATACACAATTTCCTATGGAAATAGCAAAGGCTTACAAAATTTATCATCCAACCAATTAGCAAACTCACTTTAAAAATTTTCTGCCGTTTAAAAAATTACGACTTAAGTTTTAAAAACCTTATATTTTTCTGGGTACTGCCAAAAAAATCATGTTAGGCAAATCTAGAAAACCTTATGGGATAACAAGGGTTTCCAATTCACATCGGGCTGGAAACTGAATATAACATTTAGATAAAATTTTCAGATTTTCCGAAAACAATATATTCAAAGAGGAAGATACATAGGGGAATCAGATGTATTCCTTCCGTAAAGATTAAGGAACTAATATGAAACTACAAAAAACCACAACAACAAGCAAACTAGAGCAAGCATCTACGCTGTTAAATAAAATCGATGACAGCAACCTTCAAGAAGTTACTGGTGGTTTTGGATATACTAATCCAGATCCTAACAGACCAGAAAGTGAAAAACAGGGTACTCGCGCAGTCTAAATAGTTTTACCAATCATCTTTTGTTTGGTCAACTGTAAGTGAAACTCTAACACGCGAGCAATAAAGTCTTATATCAAGATTTTTTGCTCGAACAACTACTTAACCCAGGGACGTAGAAAAGGATAAAATACTTTTCTTACGCCCTATGGGGTTATATTTGCATCTTAAAAACTTTATGCTGATTGGAAGATGTCAAACAAGGTAATAGTTAATTACAACCGAAAAAGAGAAGTTGTAACCAGGCTAATACTTACCAATGTCAGACGAGATTCAATCTAGAAAAAACAATATCAATCAAACAGTTGATTCACCCACAAATCCAAAATCAGCAGCAGATAAAAATCAAACATCCCTGATAGAGAATTTTGGCAGCACAGGCAAAATATTTCTAAATAAAGCAGTTGGAGTAGGAACAGCAACCGCAAAAACCACCCATAATTTATTTGCACAAGCAACTCAAATCACAGGCAAAGTCATCAATCATATTGAGCAAAATTGGCTGATTAGAAGAATATCCGGCTTCTTAAATCTCAATTGGCTGATTGGTGCTAGTGACAGTGTTGATTTAGAAAAAGCAGCAACTGCGGTCAAAAAAATCCAACAGAAAAACCCCAAAGAATCCCCCAGGCAAATAGCCCACCGCATCATGATGGAAAAAGCCACGAAAGCCGGGGGAATTGGTTTAGCAAGTAGTATTTTGCCAGGAGTCGCCACTGCGCTGTTAGCAGTTGACTTGGCAGCGACAATGAAGTTGCAGACAGAAATGTTATATCAAATTGCTGCTGCCTATGGCTTAGATTTAAAAGACTCTAGCCGCAAAGGTGAACTGTTAACAATTTTTGGTTTAGGTTTAGGTGGAAATCGCCTCCTGAAAGCAGCCGGACTAGTTTTATTGCGAAATGTCCCTTTTGCTGGAGCAGCGATCGCAGCTAGTGCCAATGCCACCATGAGTTATTCTTTAGGATATGCCGCTTGTCGTTTTTACGAAGCCAAACTAGATGAATCAGTGTCATTAGAATCGCCGCAAACACTGGCAAACTTAAAAGCAGAAAGCGAAAAATATCTAGAAACTGCGATCGCTCAACAAGCAGTCATGGATAAAATATTAGTCCGCATGATTCTAGCCAGTCACCCCGAAAAAACTTGGCAAGAAATCTTACCCCAACTACAAGCCGCTAACCTCAGTCCGACTTCCATATCAGCCATTGAGAAAAACATCAAATCACCCCAACCCTTAGATCAGCTACTCAATCAACTAGATCGGGATTTTGCCATACCCTTACTAGCGCAGTGCCAAAGAATTGCCCAACTAGACAATCAGACTACACCAGTAGAGCAAGAAATTATGACTGCGATCGCCAACAAATTTGATATTGATTAGTTATTCGATTTGCTCAAGATCAACACCGAGCGATGGCGTAACCGCCCAGCGTAGCTGATGGCGTACCCGCCCACCGGAGGTGATCGCAAACGTTGCTTCAACTGCTCTACCTGCTCTTCTGCTTGCTGTCGAGCTAAGGCTTCTGCATCTATCCTTTGCTGTGCTTCTCGTACGTAGTGCGTCTGAAACTTCTGTCGGATTCAGCAGTTTTTCTCCCGTATCTTCCCGATAAAAACCGATCAATTCTCCTTCCACTTGCAACCTGAACCCCAAAAGTTCACTGTGATTGTCTGTAATCAATTCATATATATCTTGCCGTAAGCGATAGCCTTGTAACTGTCCCTTCACTAGCTTGTGGTTTACAGGATTGTCTAATCAATTTGATTGAAGAGGCAGAGTAAGCTTATGCAGAGGGAAAACTTAAGCTTCGCCACAACTGACGATACTTTGCTTTTGAAGCGTGGCAAGATAGCAGACCACAAAGACAGAAATTGATGCAGCTACATATCAAATTATATGCTCAATGGTCATCAGTTCCTTTTCCTTCCCCATTCCCCAAGCCCTCACTCGAAAAATTTTGAGCAATACTTATACAAGAAGTAAGTTTACGCAAAATTCAAAAATGACAATTCAACTAAGTGACAAGCCCTTGCTAGAGTGGGCAGGAGATACCCTCGCGATCGCATTATTTGAAGAAGCAGTAGAATTAACCGGGGAACTGGCAACATTAGATGAGAAGTTGTCCGGCATTTTAAAAGAAATAATTGCCGAAGAAGAATTTACAGGCAAAGCCAACAGCACCATTTTTAGCCGTGTGAGTGGTGCTAGCCCAGTTAAAAAAATCATTTTGGTAGGTTTAGGCAAAGCCGATAACCTCAAATTAGAAACTCTCAGACGTGCGGCTGCGGTGGTAGGAAAAGTTGCCAAAAAACAGAAAAGCAAAGTTTTGGGCTTTAGTTTCCCCTTGTGGAATAATGATCCAGCCGCCTCTTTACAAGCACTAGCCGAAGGTGTGCAGCTAGGACTTTACCAAGATAATCGCTTTAAATCAGATCCAGAAGATAAAGGTTCACGAGTCGAAACCATCGAATTTCTAGGATTTGCTGGACAAGAAGCAGCAATTACCAAAGCCAACCAAATAGTTTCCGGGGTTATCTTGGCAAGGGAATTAGTAGCCGCCCCAGCCAACACAGTTACACCCATTACGATGGCAGAAATTGCCCAGCAAATTGCCCAAGACCACGGGTTACAAATCGAAATTTTGGAACAAGCAGACTGTGAAAAACTAGGCATGGGTGCTTTTTTGGGAGTGGCGCAAGCTTCTGATTTACCGCCAAAATTTATTCACTTGACATATAAACCAGAAGGTACACCCAAACGCAAACTAGGAATTGTCGGTAAAGGCTTAACCTTCGATTCCGGTGGACTCAACATTAAAGGTGCTGGTAGCGGTATCGAAACCATGAAAATCGATATGGGTGGTGCAGCCGCTACTTTAGGCGCAGCCAAAGCGATCGCTCAACTCAAACCAGACGCAGAAGTTCACTTTATCTCGGCAGTGACTGAAAACATGATTAGCGGTCACGCCATGCACCCAGGAGACATCCTCACAGCATCTAACGGCAAAACAATCGAAGTGAATAACACCGACGCTGAAGGACGTTTAACCCTGGCAGATGCCTTAGTTTTTACCGACAAATTAGGATTAGATGCGATCGTAGATTTAGCAACCCTAACTGGTGCTTGTGTCATTGCTTTGGGTGACGACATCGCCGGGCTATATACTCCAGATAATGCTTTAGCTACCCAGCTAGAACAAGCATCGGCAAGCTCAGGCGAAAAAATTTGGCGGATGCCAATGGAAGAAAAATATTTTGACGGGCTTAAATCTGGTATTGCGGACATGAAGAACACCGGGCCACGTCCTGGTGGTTCAATCACCGCCTCTTTGTTCCTCAAACAATTTGTCAAAGATACCGCTTGGGCGCACTTAGATATTGCGGGGCCAGTGTGGGCAGATAAAGATAATGGCTATAACAACACTGGTGCAACTGGTTTCGGTGTAAGAATGCTGGTTAATTGGGTACTGGAGAACTAGGTTCTGGGGACTGGGGACTGGGGAAATTCCTCCCCCTTGCACCCTGCCCCCTGCCCCAATGCCTCTTATCCCCATTCCCCATTCATTCATGCTATCGTGGGCTTACTGTCATGAGCTGTTTCAAAAATAACAACAGTAATCTGGCAGATAGAAAGTTAAGTTTTTTCAGCAAAGCCATCTGGTAAAATTTGTAAGGTTTCTAAGAAGCTCTGAGCAATGGGATCGACTGGCGTGCGGATAGCAATTGACGCAATGGGAGGGGATCATGCTCCCGATGAAATCGTTACTGGCGCGGTGCGAGCCAGTGAAGAATTAGGTGTGAAAGTTTTGTTAGTGGGTGATCCCCAACAAATCAAAGCTGCCTTGCCTCCAAAAACCAATTTGGAAGGAGTGGAAATCATTCCGGCTGAGGATGCGATCGCAATGGATGAAGAGCCTTTAAATGCGGTCAGACGCAAACGCAAGGCTTCAATCAATGTGGCAATGGATTTGGTGAAGCAGCAAAAGGCAGATGCGGTATTCTCTGCTGGTCACTCTGGGGCAGCTATGGCCTCAGCCTTACTCCGTCTGGGAAGATTGCCAGGGGTTGACCGTCCAGCAATTGGTACAGTGTTTCCTACAATCAAAGCAGGTAAACCAGTCTTAATACTTGATGTCGGTGCAAACGTAGATTGCCGTCCCAAGTTTTTAGAACAGTTTGCCGTCATCGGTTCGATTTATAGCCAGTATGTTCTAGGTACGGATGAACCCAAAGTAGGTTTGTTGAATATTGGCGAAGAAGAGACTAAAGGCAATGAATTAGCCCTACGGACTCATGAACTGTTGCGGGAAAATCCTTACATTAGCTTTATTGGTAATGCTGAAGGACGAGATGTACTTTCTGGCGAGTTCGATGTGATTGTCTGTGATGGCTTTGTCGGTAATATCTTACTCAAATTTGCTGAAGCGATCGGTGGGGTAATTTTGCAAATCTTACGGGAAGAATTGCCTCAAGGATTACACGGTCAAATTGGAACAGCTCTTTTAAAACCCAATCTCAAGCGCATTAAGCAGCGCATGGATCATGCCGAACATGGTGGTGCTTTGCTGTTAGGGGTATCAGGAGTTTGTTTAATCGGTCATGGTAGTTCTCAAGCCCCTTCAGTATTTAACGCCATTCGCATGGCTAAAGAAGCTGTAGACAATAAAGTAATGCAACAACTGCAATCCCAATATGAGATGCTACAGAGTGAGAGTAGTTAGCAATCAGCCACAAGACTAGCAATTACAGCTAGCAAGAAGTCATTGGTTAGCAGCATCAGACTAATGACTAATGACTGATAACTGATGACTAAAAGCTGATAGCTTGGGAGAATAGGAGTGCAAAACTTAGGTATAGCAATAATAGGAAGTGGTTCGGCAGTACCAGCAACTTCCCTTCACAATCAAGAACTCACCCAACTGGTGGAAACATCAGATGAGTGGATTACTACCAGAACAGGAATTCGACAGCGACGGTTAGCAAATTCCACAGATTCCTTAAGTAGTCTGGCCACTGCTGCAAGCATTCAAGCGATCGCCTCAGCGGGAATTACACCAGGCGATTTAGATTTAATCTTGCTGGCAACTTCCACCCCAGATGACTTATTTGGTAGCGCGTGTAAAGTTCAAGCTGAGTTAGGTGCAACCCAAGCAGTAGCTTTTGACCTCACAGCAGCTTGCTCTGGCTTTGTATTTGGGCTAGTTACAGCCGCCCAATACATTAGAACAGGCGCATATCGAAATGTACTGCTGATCGGAGCAGATGTCCTCTCTCGTTGGGTAGATTGGCAAGACAGGCGCACTTGCGTATTGTTTGGGGATGGGGCTGGTGCAGTTGTATTGCAAGCCAATGATAGCGATCGCTTACTAGGATTTGCCCTCAAAAGTGACGGTACTCAAAACCACTACCTTAACGTAGCTTATCAAGGCACTCCCCAAGAAATCATCCCTGGCGTAAATGTGACTCAAGGCACTTATCAACCCATCACCATGAACGGCAAAGAAGTTTACCGCTTCGCCGCCCAAAAAGTGCCGGAAATCATTGATAAAGCATTATTTGCAGCTAATCTCACTGTTGACCAAATAGACTGGTTGTTACTGCATCAAGCCAATCAACGTATCCTTGATACCGTTGCCCAACGGCTCAATATTCCTGACCACAAAGTAATCAGCAATTTGGCTAATTACGGTAATACCTCCGCCGCCTCCATTCCCATAGCTTTAGATGAAGCAGTACGGGAAGGCAAAATAAAAACCAATGACATCATAGCTGCATCCGGCTTTGGAGCAGGTTTAACCTGGGGTGCAGCAATTTTCCAATGGGGAAGATAAACAATTAAAAATTAGAAATTAAAAATTTAAAAATTGGATTCTTTATTTTTAATTTGCGTACCCCTCCAGAGTGAATCCTACGGATACGCTACGCGTAGCGTGTCGCAGACAAAAGTTCTGTAGGCGGGTTTCCCAATTTAGGAACGCCACTTGCTACAAGCCGGGAAACCCGGCCAACGCAGTGGCTCAACTTTTCAAGACGAATTTTGAATTTGAGTGAAGCGATTGACCAATGACTAAAACTGCATGGGTGTTTCCCGGACAAGGTTCTCAAACACTGGGAATGGGAACAGACTTATTAGATATACCAGAGGCCAAAGCCAAGTTTGACCAAGCTGAGGCCATCTTAGGCTGGTCTGTAACAGAAATCTGCCAAAACGAAGAAGAAAAGTTATCAAAGACACTCTACACTCAGCCCTGTCTTTACGTAGTAGAAAGTATCTTAGCTGACCTCATCCGGGAAAAAGGACACCAGCCAGATTTAGTTGCTGGTCACAGTTTGGGAGAATACATTGCCCTTTACGTTGCGGGTGTGTTTGAGTGGTCAGCAGGATTAGAGTTAGTCAAGCGACGCGCCGAACTCATGGATAGTGCCGCAGGCGGAATGATGGCGGCTTTGATGAACTTTGACCGTGAAAAACTAGAAAAAGTCCTGGCTGAAAATCCTGATGTAGTTTTAGCAAATGATAACAGTCCAGCACAGGTAGTCATCTCCGGCACTCCAGAGGCAGTACAAACAGTCATGTCTCAAGTTAAAGCTAAACGTGCCATCCCCCTGAAAGTTTCGGGAGCGTTCCACTCGCATCTGATGGCAAATGTGGCAGATGATTTTCAAAAAATTCTCGATACTGTAGAATTTCAATCAGCTAAAGTACCAGTATCATCGAACGTCCAGCCAGAACCCGCCGTTGATGCTGAAATTTTAAAGCAACGCCTCAGCCAACAAATGACAGGTTCAGTTCGCTGGCGAGAAATTGCTTTACAACTACCAGCTAATAGTATTGAAAAAGTAGTAGAAATCGGTCCTGGTAATGTGCTAACTGGTTTGATTAAACGCAGCACAACTGATTTAATCTTAGAAAACGTCCGTAACGCTGCTGAATTACCAAACTAGGGAATGGGGACTGGTGACTGGGGAAAAGAGCAAAGGGGAAAATAATTAATCTAATCCCTTTGCACCTTTACCTTTACCGTTTTCCCTCATAATAATCCCCAATAATCCCCAATAATCCCCAATCCCCAATCCCCTATGTCTCGAACTCGCGAACCGTTTATTAGTCTAGCTCTTTACCATGCTTTCAAGTGGTCGGTAGTCAGTCCGATGCTTCATGCTTACTTTCGGGGACGGATTTATGGTGTGGAAAATGTTCCTCAATCAGGCCCTGTGGTAGTTGTCAGTAATCATGCCAGTTACTTTGACCCGCCGATTGTCTCGAATTGTGTTGCGCGTCCAGTAGCATACATGGCTAAAGAAGAATTATTTGATGTCCCAGTTCTGGCACAAGCTATTAAATTGTATGGTGCTTACCCAGTCAGTCGGGGAAGTGCCGATCGCAATGCTATCCGCGCAGCTCTAGAGTATCTTAATAATGGCTGGGCTGTTGGCGTATTCTTAGAAGGAACGCGTACCCCCGATGGCCGCATTAGTGACCCAAAACGCGGTGCAGCACTGTTAGCTGCTAAGGCACAAGCCCCTATATTACCTGTATGTTTGTGGGGTTCGGAGAAAATTTTACAACCAGGCTCATCCTTACCGCGTGCAGTTCCCCTCACGGTAAGAATTGGTAGTTTAATTGATACCCCCAGTTCTACCAATAAAGAAGAATTGGAACGTGTAACACAAAAATGTGCCGCCGTCATTAACCAAATGCACGATTTAGGGCGTTGAGTAAAATATTTAGAACATATGCTCCCAGAAAGTAGCGATCGCTGCTTTAACTTTTGTAGATTAAAACTCAATATTCAAAAATTAGGCATGACTAACTATTATGCGTGGATTTGAAGCCAAAACTTTTTGGCATCGTCTGAATAATTCCTTAATAGTACGCTTTTTACTATTAGTCGCTGCTGGTTGGGCTTTAGTCCAGCTTTTAGCATACTTTCAAACAGTAATTGTGATTTTTACGTTTGCCACTATTTTGGCTTTTTTACTCAGCTATCCTGTAAAGTGGTTGCAGCATTTTTTGCCACACGGTATAGCAGTTGTTATAGTTTTTTTAATCAGCATTATATTTCTGAGTGGACTATTAATTACTATTGGTGTGGCAGTTGTATCTCAGGGGCAACAATTAATAGACAGTATCTCTAATTTTTTAACTTCTTTATTACCTTTCTTAGAAAGAATTGAAGAAACTCTGCGTAATCGTAATTTGCAAATAGACTTAAGTATAATTCAAGAGCAATTACGAAATCAAGCAATATCAACTTTAGTCACAAGCCTAACTATATTACAACAATTGCTGTCTAATTTTGTCACTTTTATCATAATTGCTGTTGTAGCTTTCTTTATGTTGCTAGATGGTGAAAAACTGTGGAAATTCATTCTCAGATTTTTACCTAATCAGCATCGTGGAAGATTTACAAATATTCTTCGCCGGAGTTTTTTAGGGTTTTTTCGAGGACAGTTACTATTAACTTTATTTCTAAGCACTGCAAGTTTTATTGTTTTTATATTATTTAATGTACCTTTTGCTTTACTTCTGTCTTTGATAGTAGGCATACTGGACATTATTCCAGGGATAGGAGCAACTTTAGGAGTTAGTGTAATTACTTTAATTGTGTTGTCTCAAGATGTTTGGCTGGCATTAAAAGTCTTCATAGCTTGTATAGTTCTTCAACAAATACAAGATAATCTAATTGCCCCTCGCGTCATGCAAGGAGCATTGAATCTTAATCCAGTAGTAGTATTTTTCGCTCTGTTAGTAGGTGCAAGAGTTGCAGGATTATTGGGAATTTTTCTATCAATCCCAATTACTGGAATAATTGTATCTTTGTTTGAAATTAATGCGATGAAGTCAGAAGTTTAGCCATTATTCATTTTCCGTGGTCTTGCCAATTCCCGATTACTGTAAAATCAACATATACACGCGAAAAACAGCAAATCATGTCAGATGTAAGAAAGGAATTATCAGAAATATTAGACGAAGCCGAGTGGGAATGGCTGATTCCCCATGTCCAAAGAGAAGCGGTCATTTTGGTGTCGCTAGACTTAGATTTGCTCAATGTAGGCGAAGCGATCGCAACTGATAATACCTCATCTGTCGAACAATGGATTGAGCGTCAATTAATCACTAAGCCTTCAGTCACTCAAGTGGGAGAATGGAATTGCGATCGCGAAAAGCGATTTAAAACCCTGATCATTCAGCCCTATGTTCTGGTGCAAGAAATCGCAGCCTGATTCCAATTTAGGAGTGCTGAGTAATGAGTGTTGAGTAATGAGTGCTAAGTTATGAGTTATGAGTTATGAGTGTTGTTAGCGGTAGCGCGGCGTTTAGCCGATGCTGAGTTATGAGTTCGGATAATTCTAACTTAGTCCCTAGAAACATTTTCATACCGCATTTCTCACCGCCGATGTTTAACTTCTTCCGCACCTGTGTAACCAGTAGCTACCCAAACTAACGATCTAACTCCATCACGAATAGATTTTTCAATAGGTTCAGGTGGTATTTGGGACGGTACTGGTATCGCTTTAAATTTAATTCCCCTACTACCCAAAATTATCTCAGCAATTACGCAGGCGCGGCGCATATGAAAATCTGAGGTGATTAAATAAACATTCTTAATCTTGCGTGCTTGTAAGTCGTCTACTAATGTAGTAAAATTTGTAACAGTATCTACTGCCTCATAGTCTAAATGTAAACGTTGAGGATTAATACCAGCCTTATTAAACACCCGTTTGGTAAAGACAGGTGGACTACCGCCAGAAATCAGTATTGGTAAATTTGGATACTGACTGGCAAATTTGGCAGTAAATTTTTCTCTTTCTAGGTTCTTGGTTGAGCCACCTAAAACGATAACTGCTTCGGGTTTTTCAATATTGTTTTGTACTTCCTGATATCCCAACCAGATTAGTAGTGGTAGAACAACCACTGCAAATTGAAATGACTTACCTCTAAACAATAGATTATTCTTCAAGGCTCTAAAACTTAGTCTGATGATTGTGTCTATGAGATCAGAAAAATAAGAATATTGGCAAACTCACCCAAACATCCCTTTGCGACCTACGCTAATATGCAGTTAAGCACATATCAGCTATAGATATGCAAAACTCAGCGATCATCCCAGAGATAGGAATTGCGATCGCTAGCTTGATGCAATGAGTTGTTGATGACGGGACTGGCCAGGCTCGAACCGGCGACCTAGCGCTTAGGAGGCGCTCGCTCTATCCAACTGAGCTACAGCCCCAACTACGGAGCATATACAATGATAGCAGTAGTTTTAGGTGGACTGCCAAAAATTGTTCCAAGAACCGCCGCCAATTTCTAACCCACAAAGATAGCTATCTGCTTTGATAATGACTAGAGGGGATATACCCCTTATTTGTCGTAACTCTAAACTCAGCTTTCCTTGCATAGTGTCCTGGCAACAAAATTGTAACCCTTTTGCTGTCGGCGCACGTAGGGGTTGACCTGGTAAATGCGTAGTTCCGGTTAATTCAATTTCATAATCTAGATTTTTTGCTTTCATTTGCCATCTACCCCAGGGTTGAATATCCCACTCTACCTTGGCATTCCAGGGGACGAATTCATAAAACTGGCCTTGGTAATGCAAACCAATCATCGCTACAGACTCCATCCACCACAACACACCTCGTCTACCACCGCCAGCCGTTAATGCCAAATCAGATTCGCCATCAAAGCTATTACAATTCAACCAAAACCATTTCTGGGGAAAAGCACCACCCCAATTTTTTTCCCCATAGGCTGGCGCATTCTGAAATTGATAAATTTTGCCATTCCAATCAATCCAACCACTAGCCAAACCATGAGCCATTAAAATCTGCCATCCTGGTTCAAAAATCTGTAAAAAAGACAGCCAGCCAGCAGTAGATTGCTGAATACTATTTTGATTACCCCAGCCATATACAGGCTGAATTTCATACTCCCAACGGCAATAAAAACCAGTAGCAGGATCTTGCATAAATCCCTGGTTCAAATTTGCAGTAGCTTGATAACCTTCTTGGACATATTGTGCAAACTCTGATGGTAAGAGGTAGAGGGGTTGGCTATTAAGGTTTGTTTTACCCCAATGACCCAAAGCCAAAACATCTCGACTAGCCCAAAATTTAGTCACATCAGGAAAAATCCGACAGAGATATTCATCATTCACACCCAGGACTTGCGCCGCGCCGCCACTGTAGGGTTGATTGCCAATCGGGTCTTCTATGGAATACATGAAAGCAAAAGTCTGACCACAATCTGGCAAAGTGACGCGGTAATACCAGCCTTCAAAAAAACGGCGACTACTCCCGTCCCAATGATATCCACTGTGAGGTGTTTGAGTAGATTGAAGAGGATTGACTGGAATAGTTAACATAGATTTATCTACTTCTAGTTTTCTGTATGACCGATTGTCTTGATATTCATCATGCTTATGAAATTCTAGGATTAAAACCTGGTGTATCGCAGGTAGAGATAAAACGAGCTTATCGTCAACTGGTGAAAATTTGGCATCCCGATCGCTTTATTCATCCACAGCAAAAACAGCAAGCAGAGGCCAAAATTAAACAAATCAACGCTGCTTACAATCTGCTCAAGTCAGAAAGTCCTACTGTGACACCGCCTGCTGCGCCTGCACCCAAAAATGCGCCAAACGTATCAGTCAATCGCTTTAATGGGGAAACTTTCTATAACTATGGTGTGGAGAGCGTAGGTCAGGGAGAATATCAAGAAGCGATCGCCTACTTTACCCAAGCAATTCGCCTCAACCCTCGCTATATTGAAGCTTATAAATATCGTGGATTCGTTTGCTCTCAATTAGGCTACGAATACAGAGCTGCATCAGATTTGAATAAAGCCGCACAGCTAGAAGGTAAAATCCCAAAAGCCACTGCTTTTTCACGGGTCAAGTATAAAACTCAGCGTCCATCTTTGGTAGCTACATGGTGTCAAAAACTCAAAAATTTACTCAAATGGCGTTGAGTAGTGAGTGCTGTTAGCGGTAGCGCGGCGTTTAGCCGGTGCTGAGTAGTGAGTGCTGTTAGCGGTAGCGGGGCGTTTAGCCTGTGCTGAAAAAATTCTACCTTGTCTCCCCTGCTCCCTGCTCCCCTGTTCTTCTGCTCTCCTGCTTTCTAATTATTAGCTTCGCCAGATAGAATAGTTAGCAAATGTTGCCTACCACCTGACTCATGACACCTTCACAAGAACTAGAAACCGTAAACACTCCTGACATCGATACTGAGGGATATGGCAACTCAGAACCTCATCCCATAAATGAGTTACCTGATGAGGTCGAAATGTCTCTTTTCGACCACTTAGAAGAATTGCGACAACGGATTTTTTATGCCCTGATTGCTGTAGCTGTGGGAGTTGTCAGTTGTTTTCTAGCTGTGAAACCAATTGTCCAGCTGCTAGAAGTCCCAGCCAAGGGCGTTAAATTTCTGCAACTTGCACCGGGAGAATATTTCTTTGTCTCTATAAAAGTTGCCGCCTACAGTGGCATAGTCATCTCTAGCCCCTTCATACTTTATCAAGTTATCCAGTTTGTGCTGCCAGGACTAACTCGCCGTGAACGTCGATTACTGGGGCCGATAGTTTTAGGGTCGAGTGTGTTATTTGGTGCTGGTTTAGTTTTTGCTTATTCACTGCTCATTCCCGCCGCTTTAAACTTCTTTATCAGCTACGGTGCGGATGTAGTCGAACAAATTTGGTCAATTGATAAGTATTTTGAATTTGTACTGTTATTAATGTTCAGTACCGGGTTAGCATTCCAAGTGCCGATCATCCAACTGTTATTGGCTAATCTGGGAATTGTCTCTTCTGCAACCATGCTGGCTGGTTGGCGATCGGTGATTCTAGGAGGAGTAATTTTAGGTGCTGTTCTTACACCTTCTACAGATCCTCTTACCCAAAGTCTTTTGGCTGGTGCTGTTTTAGGTCTTTATTTTGGTGGTATTGGTTTAGTCAAACTCTCTGGCAAATAGCGATCAATCATGCAAATCAGCTATGAAGACTTTGCAAAAGTCGACATTCGTGTTGGTAAAGTTATTCAAGTAGAGCCATTTACTAAAGCACGAAAACCAGCTTATAAACTGTGGATAGATTTTGGTGATTTGGGTATTAAAAAATCTAGCGCACAAATCACCAAACTATATCAGCCAGAAGATATTATCAACCAATTCATCTTAGCTGTGACAAACTTTCCACCTCGTCAAATAGGTGATTTCATGTCTGAAGTTTTGGTATTGGGTATAGTTCTGGATGACGGTGAAGTTGCTTTAATTCAACCAGATAGAGATGTACCTTTGGGTAAAAGAATTTTATAAATCACATAGCAATATTAAAGGTTGTTTGAAATTCTTATAGTGTTTCCTGGTTTAGTGAGGTGCAAATTAAAATCTACATATTTTGTTTACAGGGATTTGGAAAGTTTTGAATGTACTTCATCTGCTTAGGAAATGCTATTGTTCAGCAGGTATTCCATTTTCTGTTAAACAATATCAAGATAAACTTTCTCACGCAGGTGCTATTGTACTGGCTCGTTGGTTCTATAACATTTTATGGCATTGGAATTCTCATTGAAGAAGTAATCAAAAGCAATGATGTTTTAAGGAATAAACTGAATGCAAGAATTAAGAAAGTAAAAAAGCAACCATTTCCTTTTTTTTCGGTGCAAGGAATAATCATAGGAGAAATTAAAGCTTTTATATCAGCATTAATAATAATATATCTTGCCCCAGAAGTTCATAGAGTAAATATCTTACTCCTAAATTTCGGATGGTTCTTGATGAGAATAGTTGCTGCTGATTTCTGTTTTTACGTTGCCAATCGGCTCTTTCACACAAAATTTTTGCAGAAAATATATCTTACAAATCATGAGTTTCGCGACTCATCAAGCTTTGTTGCTGGGCATAAGAGTCTTATTGAATATATTATTGTTACCTTTACTAATTAGTGATATAGTTTGTGGCTTCTTTATTCTGTTTGAAAACTACTATTTAGTAGGGGACTATATTGAGGCGGGGAAAGTCGAAGAGAAAACTGTAGAAGGTATTGTTGAGGCGATTGAACTGAGAACCACCCGCATCAGACATCCTAATGGTCAATTACAGATTATTCGCAATGGGGATATTGGCTCAATTACCAATTACTCCAAACAGTACATATTTGCAGTAGTGGACGTTGGCGTACCTTATAATTCTAACTTGGCTCATGTCTACAGAGTAATTGAGGAAGTAGGACAAGAGTTAAAAGCAAAAGATCCAGATGTACTTGAACCCACACAAATAGATGGCGTGGAAAGTCTGGGCGAGTCTAACTTATTGCTGCGGACATTAACCAAAGTGAAGCCAGGAAAGCATATTCAAATTCAGCGCGTTCTGCGGAAGATGCTTATGGATATATTGCTACGGGAAGGTATTCTACTTCCTGCTCGCATTGAAATTGGCGAAGATTAATTTAGATTCTCGTTGAATATTAAATTCACTTCATTAGTTTAGTATTGAAATCAAAATACCTTCGCCAATTTACCAACTCAGCACTTTTCATGCCTAAGAATCAAACACGATTGGGCTATTTCGGCACAAGCTAGACTACCCCTAATTCGGGCGAAGGTATTGTCAAATGATCCATTCGGAAGTACGTTCACCCAAGTCTAAAGGTATACTAACAGCTTTACCGAGTCGGGGGCGATCGCGTGTTTGGGTAATAAATGTTCGCACCTGCGCCGCACCACCCAAAGCATGAAGATAATTCGCCACACTGTCCAGATGCTCTTGATATTCTGTCTCACTCATAGGGAAAGAAGCTTGCTCTAGATACTTCCACATGACTTGCAGAAATATCTTCCCTTGGGTGCGACGGAACTGAACATCGTATGAATGTCCCCATTTATCCAGCAATAGTTGGTGTAACTCCTGTCCTGTCATAGTTTTTCTCAAATAGATTTTACATTTAGTTATGATGTTAAGTTCCGTAACTCAAGTATGATAAGGATATAAAGAAATGTAATGCTAACAAAATGGATGCTAAATATATCTTGAAACAAAGAAATACAGCATCACGGTCGGCGTTAGCATTTCGACTCAGGCAGGAGATGCTCAAGTATTAGTACTCTTGTCAACACGCTTAACAAAATACACGAAAGAGCGCGTAGATTATGGCTCAATTTTCTGAATCTATGGACGTTCCCGATATGGGGCGACGTCAATTCATGAACCTGCTAACTTTTGGAACTGTCACAGGTGTAGCCCTGGGTGCATTGTATCCCGTTGTCAATTACTTTATTCCACCTGCAACGGGTGGAGCAGGTGGCGGAACAACAGCAAAAGACGAGCTGGGCAACGATGTTAGCGTCAGCAAATTTCTGGATAGCCATAATGTAGGCGATCGCACCCTAGTTCAAGGACTAAAGGGAGACCCAACTTACATTGTGGTCGAAAGCAAAGAAGCTATTACTGATTACGGCATCAACGCTATTTGTACCCACTTAGGTTGTGTCGTTCCTTGGAATGTGGCAGAAAACAAGTTTAAATGTCCTTGTCACGGTTCTCAATATGATGCAACAGGTAAGGTAGTACGTGGGCCAGCACCACGTTCTTTAGCGTTGAGTCATGCCAAAGTGGAAGACGATAAAATCGTTCTCACCACTTGGACTGAAACCGACTTCCGCACAAACGAAGAACCTTGGTGGTCTTAATCAGTGCTGAGTATTGAGTGCTGAGTGCTGAGTATTGAGTGCTGTTAGCGGTAGCGCGGCCTTTAGCCGGTGCTGAGTGCTGAGTATTGAGTATTATTGTCTCCACTCATAATTCTTAACTCATTGCGGCTGAGAGTGCTAAGTCTTTAGTCCAAAGTCCATAGTAGAAATCATCAACTATTGACCAATGACTAATGACTAATGACTAATGACTAATGACTAATGACCAATGACTAATTCAATCGTTGTCCTTAAATGAGATGAGAAATGCTTGTATAACAGCGAGGTTAACTCGCTCTGCTAGAGCAATGGTAAAAGTATTGCTCGTAGCGATCGCTGCCGTGACATTTTTCTTTACCAGCGACATAGCTCTTCCCCAATCTGCTGCTGCATACCCTTTCTGGGCGCAGCAAACCTACCCACAAACCCCCCGCGAACCGACAGGGCGAATTGTTTGTGCTAACTGCCACCTAGCAGCCAAGCCAACAGAAGTAGAAGTTCCCCAATCGGTATTACCTGATCAGGTATTTAAAGCCGTCGTCAAAATTCCCTACGACACCAGCATTCAACAAGTTGGTGCTGATGGCTCTAAAGTCGGCTTAAACGTCGGTGCAGTCTTGATGTTGCCCGAAGGCTTCAAAATTGCCCCCGCAGACCGTATTCCTGAAGAATTGAAAGAAGAAGTTGGCGATGTTTACTTCCAAGCCTACGGCGAAGATAAAGAAAACGTCGTAATTGTTGGCCCTTTACCTGGCGAACAGTATCAGGAAATCGTCTTCCCGGTTCTTTCTCCCAACCCTGCAACGGATAAAAACATCCATTTCGGAAAATATGCAGTGAACGTCGGCGCAAACCGTGGACGTGGACAAGTTTATCCTACAGGCGAAAAGAGCAACAATAACGTCTATAACGCTGCTGCGACAGGCACAATTAGCAAGATTGCTAAAGAAGAAGATGAAAACGGCAGCGTTAAATATGTAGTAAACATCAAAACTGAGTCCGGTGAAGTTGTTACTGATACTGTTCCCGCAGGCCCAGAATTGATTGTTTCTGAAGGTCAAGTAGTGACAGCAGGTGATGCTTTAACCAGCAACCCCAACGTTGGTGGTTTCGGTCAAAAAGATGTAGAAATCGTATTGCAAGATGCCAACAGAGTTGGCTGGATGATTGCTTTCGTTGCGCTAGTAATGATGGCTCAAGTAATGCTAGTTCTCAAGAAGAAGCAGGTTGAAAAAGTCCAAGCTGCTGAACTTAATTTCTAAATTCTCTGCTAAATGAATATTTTTAAGACAGGCTAACTACCTGTCTTTTTTATTTTCTGGCAGTGAGGAATACCCACCCTACCTGATCGGTATGCACACCTGAGAGTATATTGCAAATCTTGTTGCAATAAAGTTATATTTATTTACATAAAGTTACAAAAACAAAAAAAGAGGTTTGTAATGACTATTTTATTTGCAGTATTAGCTTTAGGTTGGGTAGCAGCTTCTGTATTAGGTACTATGGCTTATTTCCTAGGAGAGCAGAAAAAGCCCATCCATGAACGCAACTGGAGTTCTGAATCCTTTGAAAAGTTAGCTAAATCTATTACTGGTACAGATATAGATTACAGCGATCGCACTCCTGCCTATGCTATGGATGCTTATACTAGCCGGAATCTGTCCCGAT
The DNA here is from genome assembly GCF_014697125.1 of Anabaena minutissima FACHB-250. Taxonomy (GTDB): domain Bacteria; phylum Cyanobacteriota; class Cyanobacteriia; order Cyanobacteriales; family Nostocaceae; genus Trichormus; species Trichormus minutissimus. Next base: position 142,095 of record NZ_JACJRG010000002.1, read on the forward strand.
AACATTCAAAATGCTAAATTTTTCAATAATAATAAACCCCCAGCGTTAATTACTGGGGGTTTTGCTTTTAAGCTACTAAAAGGTTAGAGGTTAGAGAATCTAATTAATTTTTTATTGCTCAGCACTCACTACTCACTACTCACTACTCAGCACTCTTACAAAGGACGGTAAGCGCGGTAGTTGATATTCGGGAAAATATTATCCATTAATTCGACCTTTTCCAGCCAACCGCTATCGATTTTGCCGATTTTCACATCTTCATAGAGCTTATTAAAGCGCATCAAGTGCGATCGCGTCCGCCTCACAGCATAAGGAACCATAGTTCCTGTCCGCATAATAAACGCCCAGTCAGAAGATTGCGCCAATAGTAACTCCCGCGCTGCTTGATTCAGTGCCTTCGAGCCTAATTCATCTTCTGGTTCTAGGTGGGAAATTTCAATCATGCGTTCAGCCGCCTTGTGCAGATGTGGGTAAATCCAAGCATTAGTCTCATTTAACCAATACTCATGGAAACCCTTATAACCCCAACTTGATTGGGAAGGACGACAGACTTGTTGAGTTGGTTCTGCTCGTAAATAGTCTGCCAAATGGGTCATTGCATAAGTTCCTTGGTCATACCACGACTTACGGAACAGATAATCAATAAACCAAGGGCCTTCATACCACCAATGTCCAAATAACTCTGCATCATAGGGAGAAACAATAATTGGCGGACGTTGCATTATTCCGTAAAGATGTTCTGCTTGTCGTTCGCGGTTATACATAAAATTAGCCGCGTGTTCTGCCGCTTTTTCTTTTGCCCAATATGGATCATAGAGTGCCTTGTCTGATAGTCCCAAGCCTCGCCCAGTAATTTTATGATACTTAATACCAGTGTTTTTACGTTGACCGTTAGGCATGATATAGGGCTTGATGTACTCATACTCAGCTTCCCAACCCAAATCCTTATAAAATTCCCGATATTCTGCTGCACCGGGATAACCTACCTCAGAAGACCAGACCTGCTGAGAAGATTCATGATCTCGACCAAAAGCCGCAACACCAGTTTCGGTAAAAATTGGGGTATACGTACCAAAACGGGGACGAGGACGGGCGTAAAGAATACCATGTCCATCAGTGAGGAAGTAGCGCAAACCAGCATCGGCCAGCATCCTCTCTAAGCCTTCATAATAGGCGCATTCCGGCAACCAAATACCTTTAGCTGGACGGCCAAACGTTTCTTCGTAGTGTTCACACGCTACCTGAATTTGCGCCCACACAGCTTGGGGGTACATTTTCATCAGTGGTAAATAGCCGTGAGTTGCACCACAAGTAATGATTTCTAAGTTGTTAGAGTCTTGGAACTGTTTAAAAGCCGTAACCAAATCGCCATTGTAGCGTTCCCACATCTGACGGGCTTCGTTAAACTCAGTGGCGTAGTGTTCAGCTAAGTAACGCATATGTCCATTTTGGACATTGCGCTCGGCTTCCAGTTCTATAAGTTCTTCTAATTGAGCTAGATGTGCATCATAACGTTCTTGCAGTAAAGGATCACGGAGCATTGACACAAGCGGTGGTGTCATACTCATTGTGATTTTAAAGTCAATGCCGTCACGCTTTAAGCCTTCAAATACTTTCAATAAAGGAATGTAAGTTTCTGTAATAGCTTCATAGAGCCATTCCTCTTCCAGCACATAATCACTTTCTGGGTGACGAACGAAGGGGAGGTGTGCGTGGAGTACAAGCGCGACGTAGCCAATAGCCATAGTGTTTTGGGGTGATACTGATAAATTGAAGGTCTAGGGAGTAGGTGGAAATTAACAATATTTTAAGACCTTCTGGGATCGTGACAGACTAGTAATCTGAGGAAATTAACTATCAACCCACAATAAACTTTTCACTATAGCTAAAGTATTTGATCAGGATCAATGCCATTAGCAATTGGGCATTGGGCATTGTATTTTTTTCCCCTTTGCCTCCCCTGCCTCCCCTGCTTTCTTGTCCCCCTTATCCCCCACTCCCTACCCAATCAACTGCTGGTTATTCATCATCATCATACAAATCTTGTAAACCTTGTACTTGAGTACGTCGGGAAGTTCGGCGATATTTTTTGCTTTCTAGTTTTGGTTCGTATTGGCTTTGGCCTTTACCTTTGGTTTTGTGCTTTAAATTGGATTCTGGATCGGCTTGTTGGTTAAGTTGTGTTTGCCGCGCGATCGCTTCGTCTAAAAATTCCAAATAATGTTCATATCGTTCCCACTCACCCCGCACTACACAATCTGGCTCATCTCGGTGTAAACAATCATTAAATCTACAGTTACCATTTGCTAGGCGTTCTCTGACCTCTGGAAAATAATGTACTAACTCTTCTGGACTGCAATCCAAGTCAGGCTGATTAAAGCCAGGGGTGTCTGCTAATAAACCACCACTGGGTAATTCAAATAATTCTACATGGCGTGTTGTATGCCGACCACGGGCTAACTTACCCGAAACTTCCCCCACACGCAGGTTAACATCGGGAATCAAGGCATTAATTAAGCTGGATTTACCCACACCAGAAGGCCCAGCGACAACGGTGATTTTCTGGCTGAGATATTTTGCTACTTCGGCAATATTAATTTCCTGCTGAACGCTAATAAATAAGGGTTGATAGCCCCAATTTAATAGGCGATCGCTAATTTCTTGCTTTTCTTTTGGGCTAACTAAATCGCTTTTATTCAAACATAACAGCACATCTACACCAGTCGATTCAGCCTTAATTAAAAATCGGCTGAGTTGGTAAGGTTCTAGGGGTGGGTCAGCCACGGCAAAAACCAACAGAATTTGGTCAGCATTGGCGATTGGCGGGCGGTCTAATTCAGTTTGACGAGGTAAGACATCCGCGATCGCCCCGCGTCCTCCCGACCAATCTGGCTCTTCTACGACCACGCGATCGCCCACCATTACCTGCTGCCCGATTTTCTTCAAACGCATTCGGCGAGTACATAAAAGCAGGGGTAGAGGTGTAGAGGGGAACAGTGTATTTATTTCCTCCCTTGCTCCCCCTACCTCCTCTGCTTCCCTTGCTCTCAATTCTTGATCTAGCTGTACTTTGTAAAAATTAGCTTGCACAGCTAACACAGTACCCAAAAGCTGTCCAGTAGTACCAAGTTTCATTAGGCAGTTACGGGACGGCGGATTAACAAAGAAAAATAGCCAGTACAGTCTGTAATTTTTTCTACTTGATAACCAGCCATTGTCAAGCTGTCAGGAACTTGTTCAATTGGTTCGCCAGGGTCTAACCATACCTCCAGCAAAGCACCAGGAGACATTTGTTCCAGACGAAGTTTAGTCCGCACAAAATTAATCGGGCAAGGAGTGCCACGCAAATCTAGTTGAGCATCAGGAGTTAATAAAGGAGAGAGATTCATTACTTAAACAGATTTCCCAAAAAACCTTCTAAACCACCTTTACCAGTACGGTCTCCCTTAATTTTAGCTAGCTTCTCTAACAATTCTCTCTCCTCTGGTATCACCTTGGTAGGAATATCAATTAACACTGTTAACAGATGATCCCCCCGACTTACAGGATTACCTAAGCGGGGTACACCGCGATTTTCCAACTTCATCACCGTATTAGGCTGAGTACCTGCGGGAATAATCAATTCCACAGGCCCATCTACCGTATCTACTTCCAAACGACAGCCTAAAATTGCTTGCAAATAGCTAACTTTAATTTCCGAGAGAACATTAATTCCATCCCGGTGAAATTCTTCATCCTCATTCACGAACAAGTAGACATACAAATCGCCTGGAGGACCACTACGTTGACCTGCATCACCCTCTTGGGATATGCGTAGACGTGTACCATTATCCACACCTGCGGGAATAGTAATTTTCAGTTTCTTGGTAATTTGATTTGTACCCTTACCATCACAAGTATCACATTTGTCTTCAATTACCATGCCTGTACCATTACAGGTGGGACAAGTCGATACCTGAGTGAAACTACCAAAGGGCGTTCTAGTTACGCGGCGGACTTGACCAGAACCGCTACAAGTCGAACAGGTGCGGGGACGAGTTCCTGGTTTTGCGCCTGAACCACTACAGGTTTCACAGGTTTCTAGGTGAGAAATCCGAATTTCTTTTTCACCACCGAAGACAGCTTCCCGAAAATCTAACTTTAAGTCAAGCCGTAAATCATCGCCCCGCGCCGGCCCGCTACGCCGTCTCTGGGTTGGGCCACCCATACCACCGGCAAAGCCACTAAAAATACTTTCAAAGATATCGGCAAAGCCGCCCATATCGCTCATATCTTGGAAACCAACACCAGCACCAGAAACACCCTCTGGCCCGAAGCGATCGTAACGCGCACGGGTTTCTGGCTCAGAGAGGACTTCGTAAGCACGGTTAATTTCCTTAAATCGCTCCTCCGCCCCCGGTTCTTTGTTCACATCTGGGTGATACTTCCGGGCTAGACGACGGTAAGCTTGTTTGAGTTCTTCTTTGTCAGCGTCACGAGAGACGCCCAGAATTTCATAGTAGTCGCGGGCCATATAGCAAAGGTAAAAGTGAGGACGAATAGATAATCAGGCAGCAGACACCACAAGTGGGGCTGGCTGGAAGCTAGTACCGCAAGGCGGAAGTCAAAAGTCAAAAGTTTCGTATATCAAGGCTGTTGCTCGTTTGAAATGGTATGTTCATTTACGCCGTAGTGTACTAGGCAGAAGGTAGGCGTTAACTTATTTTAATAATTAATTGATTTTACCTGTTACCTTTTACAAAAATCACCAGCAAGTTGCCAGGCGTAGGTACTTTCTTCGTGGGAAACGAAAAAGCTACCGAATTTGGCAGTATTAAGAACACAGATTAGACTTGTCACTGACCAATCGGCGGTCTCTTTTACAATTGTGCTACGTACCATGGTAAAAGCCTGCTCATGAAATAGAGGGGCTAGCCGCACCATCAGGTGTGGAAAACCCCCCTTGCTAGGTATTAGTGATTGATGACTAGGGACTGGGGACAAGAAAGCAGGGGAGGTAGGGGAGGTAGGGGAAGAAAAATACAATGCCCGCTCCCCAATCCTAATAGACCTAGCTTGAAAATAGGGAGTGGGGAGTAGGGAAAATAAATTTTTATTGCTTCTTGTGAGGGCAATTCATGGAGTCTCCTGCATAAATGCTTAATCTGTCATGTTGAGCAAAGCGAAACGTCTCAAAGATTCTACATTTCATTCAGAATGACACATCTCATTTTCGGACTTTTGCAAGAGGTCTAATCTATGGCTTCATAATCAGCTTGTGCTGTGCTTTCGTCATCAAAATCAAAATTAAATTGGGGAATTAGAGTTCCATTCATCGGATGTTCTAAGGATAATGAACCATCGGAAATGGCTTCTACTTCTACGCCTACTTCTACTTCGTCATCATCATCATTTTGTCCGCTAGCCCGCTCGTAAACATTTGCACCAATCGCAAATAAAGTTTGTTGGAAATCTTCTAGACACTGTTGGAATTCTTTCAGGGAAATGGCGGGATTAGTCATGACACTCTGGAGGAGGGCAAATTTTTCGTTGGCTAAAACTTTCATCTGCTCACCGATCAATTCACCATTATCTTTGAGAGTAGATTCATAACTAGATAACAAATTATCTGCTTGGTTTTTGAGGTCTACTAGTTCTTTGCGTCTTCTATCTTCTTCAGCAAACACTTCTGCTTCTTGGCGCATCCGTTCTACTTCATTGCTATTTAATCCACCTGTGTTAGTAATCCGAATACTCTGTTCTCTACCTGTGCCTTTATCTTGGGCAGCAACTTTGAGGATACCGTTTACATCGATTTCAAACGATACCTCAATTTGGGGTACACCACGAGGGGCCGGAGGAATGCCTGCTAAAAGAAATTTGCCGAGACTTTTATTATCTCGTGCCATTGCCCGTTCACCTTGGAGAACGTGAATTTCTACGGATGTTTGTCCATCAACGGCGGTGGAAAATATTTGTGACTTACTGGTAGGAATTGTTGTGTTACGTTCAATGATTTTGGTGAACACTTCTCCCAAAGTTTCAATTCCCAATGATAGTGGTGTGACATCTAAGAGTAAAAGATTATCTACTTCACCACCTAGAACACCAGCTTGAATTGCTGCACCTAAACCCACTGCTTCATCGGGATTTACCGAACGGTCAGGAGTTTTGCCGTTAAAAAATTTGATGAGGGCGTTTTGTACGGCAGGAATCCGAGTAGAACCACCTACTAAAATAATTCTGTCGATGTCTTGTGCTTTTAGGTCTGAATCCTTGAGGGCTTGAATCATTGGCTCGATGGTGGCTGCAATTAAATGCCCTACCAATTCTTCAAATTTAGAGCGGCTGAGTTCCATCTCTAGATGCTTTGGCCCAGTTTCATCAGCCGTAATAAAAGGCAAGTTAATCGAGGTACTAGCCATGCTAGAGAGTTCAATTTTGGCTTTTTCTGCCGCTTCTCGGAGGCGTTGCAGTGCCATTTTATCTTGGGCAAGGTCGATTTCTTCTTGTTGTTGGAAGCGTTCAATCATCCAACTGACAACACAGCCGTCAAAGTCATCGCCCCCTAGTTGGTTATTACCACTGGTAGCTTTGACTTCAAAAACCCCATCGCCTAGTTGCAATATAGATACATCGAATGTGCCGCCGCCCAAGTCAAAGACCAAAATTAGCTGTTCTTGGTCTTGCTTTTCTAGACCAAAGGCTAAAGCCGCAGCTGTAGGTTCATTAATAATTCGTAGCACTTCCAGTCCGGCAATTGTGCCAGCATCTTTAGTAGCTTGCCGTTGGGCATCAGTGAAATATGCTGGTACGGTAATTACTGCTTGTGTTACAGCTTCACCTAAGAAGTTTTCCGCATCCTGTTTGAGCTTTTGCAGGATCATAGCGGATATCTCTTGGGGTGTGTAATTGCGTCCGCGAATCTGCACATCAACGGTATCGTCTCGACCTTTTACACAGTTATAAGGTACACGATCGCGCTCTGTTTCTGTATCATCCCAGCGACGACCGATAAATCTTTTGATACTAAAAACCGTGTTTTCAGCATTAGTTACGGCTTGGCGTTTTGCTAATTGACCGACCAAGCGATCGCCACTTTTACCAAACCCTACAATACTCGGTGTAGTTCGTCCGCCTTCGGAATTGGTAATCACAATTGGTTGACCACCTTCCAAAACTGCAACACAACTATTTGTAGTGCCTAAGTCGATCCCAATAACTTTTCCCATATTCAAGTATTTTTACTGACTGCTGTTGCCGGAATGTTACGCGGACTAACTTGAGGCAGGAGACAAACAATTCAAAATTCAAAATTAAGACTTGACTCTTGTCCAATAACCTATACCCAATCCCCAGCCTTTCAATGAGTGGATTTTAGATTGAATAATCCAAAATCTAAAATCTAAAATCTAAAATTCCTAGTCCCCAGTAACCAATCCCTAGCAATGCTCGCCTCTACTATGACCTAGGCACTATTGGTCAGCGAGGCGAGCATATACAGCTTAACTGTCGGCTGGACTCGACTGACTTTCTGGTGCAGATGGTGCATCTTCCTTTGGAGCAGCCACCTTAACCATAGAATGGCGTAGCACGCGATCGCCCAAGTAATATCCGCGTACTAACTCTTCTAACACTGTTCCTTCAGGATGTTCATCCGTAGGTTCGCGCATTACTGCTTCATGAAGATTAGGATCAAATTCTTGTCCTTCAGGACGCATTGGCGATACACCCAATCGCTTCAGGGAATCTACGAGTTGTTTATAAACTCCCTGATAACTTTTGTGAATTGTCATCTCACCTTCAGTTTGTGGCTTGAGGTGCGCTCTAGCCCGTTCAAAATTATCGACTATAGGCAGCAAATCCATCAGAGTATTCCGCTTTACCTGTACGTCTAGCTCTTCTTTTTCCTTTTGTGTACGTTTGCGGTAATTTTCAAAATCTGCCGCAATCCTCATGTACTGTGTACTGCGTTCTTCTAGTTGGGCTTTGAGTGACTCAATATGTTGAGTCAATTCTGCCAAAGCTGCTGTTTCGACTTCAGTTGTCTCTGGTGCAGCGAAGTTATTTTCTTCTGTGAGTACAGTGTCTCCCGCTACATTAGTTGGGGCTGCCACTTGCTCATTAACCTCGCTGCCAGATTCGTGAGAATTGCTTGGGGCTTGGGAGTCGCTCATCATTGCTTGATTTACCTCTGTTGATTCACCCAATGGCTGGCTTGTATTGTTTATCTGTTTATTTTCGTCCATCATTATCTAAGTCTACTCATCCCAGGTATTGTTTAAGGCAGAATTTCGCCACAGCTAAGTAGCCATTGCAATTGATGGCTGTAAACTAGAGCTAATTTTTGTCCGAAATATATTTGGAACTAGTGTTACCTTCATCCTATTTTGACAAATGGTGAACAGACCTTCTAGGTGTGATAAACCGAATGAAATCGGGGAATGGGGGATAGGCCATTTAATTTTGAATTTTGAATTGATTCTTCCCCACTGCATCAAGCAGTTTAAAGTTTTAATGAGTCTGGATGAAAATTCTGTGGCTCATGTTGGGAATACTCTAAGCAGAGGTTTTCCCTACTCATTGCTCACCTATGACTCAATCGTCTCCGCAACGGCGCAGTACCGCTCTCACTACAAGAACAGAGTTTTCGCCTTTTGGTAGCAAGCTAGTACAAACTGGCTATGTTAATACCGACCAAATGAGGCAGGCGCTGATTGAAAGTCGCAAGTCTGGTAGACCCTTGACGGAAGTGCTGGAGTCAATTACCGGGCGACAACTATCACCTGAGTTTCTCAGACAATACAAGAAACAACAATTATTTGAACTGAAAATACTATACGGTGTTGAATTCCTTGATCCGGAAGTCAATAACATCGGCGATACGATGGTGGGGCAACTCATAGAAACCCTCATTCCAGTTGATATCTGCCGTCGTCATCGTTTAGTACCACTCTCGAAGAATGATCAGCAAAATCCACCCTGCATTTTAGTAGCGATGGTTGATCCGGACAATTTAGAAGCGTCCGATGACCTCAACCGCATCTTGCGACCGCAAGGTTTGGCATTAAAGCGCATGGTGATTACCCAGGATGATTACCAACAGCTAATCAACCAATATCTGGATGACTTGGCTGTGCGGCAAAAGCATATAGAACAAGAAAAGTTTACAGATATTAATCAAGATTTAGAAAATCTCAGCAATCTCAACCTAGAAGATGCCCCTGAAGAGATGGAGGCGGATTTAGGGGCGGCGATGAAGGGTGCAGAAGATGCACCAGTTATCAACCTCGTCAATAGAATTTTGGCAAAGGCTCTACATGAGCAGGTTTCTGATATCCACGTCGAACCACAAGAAGAAAACCTCCGCATTCGCTTCCGTAAGGATGGGGTGTTGCGGGAGGCTTTTGACCCCCTACCGAAAAAAATCATTCCCGCAGTTACAGCCCGATTTAAAATTATCTCTAACTTGGATATTGCCGAGAGACGTTTACCCCAAGACGGACGTATCAGGCGGATGTTTGAGGGACGGAAAGTAGACTTCCGGGTGAATACTTTGCCCAGCCGCTACGGGGAAAAGGTTGTACTGCGGATTTTGGACAACTCTTCTACCCAACTGGGATTAAATAAGTTAATTACCGACCCAGAAACTTTGCAGATTGTCCAAGATATGGTCAGTAAGCCTTTTGGGTTGATTTTGGTAACAGGGCCTACGGGTTCTGGTAAAACAACTTCGCTATATTCAGCACTATCAGAAAAGAACTCTCCCGGTATTAATATCAGTACGGTAGAAGACCCAATTGAGTACAGTTTGCCGGGAATTACCCAAGTACAGGTAATTCGGGAAAAAGGACTGGATTTTGCTACAGCATTGCGGGCATTCTTGCGACAAGATCCAGATGTATTACTGGTGGGTGAAACACGAGACAAAGAAACTGCCAAAACAGCGATTGAGGCAGCTTTAACTGGTCACTTGGTATTAACTACCTTACATACTAATGATGCCCCAGGTGCGATCGCACGTTTGGGAGAAATGGGCATTGAGCCGTTCATGGTGTCTAGTTCGTTAATTGGGGTATTGGCACAACGTTTGGTACGGCGTGTCTGTTCAGATTGTCGGATTCCCTACACTCCTACACCTGAAGAACTGGCTCGTTATGGCATGACAGCTTCCCAAGATGTGGGAGTGACTTTCTATAAGGCTAATACTTTATCACTAGAAGCGATCGCTGAAGCTAAAACTAAAAATAATCTCTGCCCAACCTGTAATGGTGTCGGTTACAAAGGGCGTTGTGGTGTTTATGAAGTGATGCGGGTAACTGAACAACTGCAAACTTTAATCAACGAAGAAGCACCAACAGAACGCATCAAGGAAGTAGCCGTAGAAGAAGGGATGAAAACCCTGCTGGCTTACAGCCTAGACTTAGTTCGCCAAGGTTCTACCACCCTAGAAGAAGTAGAACGGGTGACGTTTACTGACACAGGTTTAGAAGCTGAATTAAAAGCCAAGCGTAAGAGTGGACTAACCTGTCGGAGTTGTAATGCTGTATTACAACCAGAATGGCTAGATTGTCCCTACTGTATGACACCACGGTTTGAGGATTAGTCAATGAAGTCCCTAGAGAGAGCAGGGGAGAAGGGAAGGCAGGGGGAGATAAGAAAATTAGCACTCCTTACGCCCTATTCACTACTCCCCACTCAGCACTCCCTACTCCCCACTCACTACTCCCCACTCAGCACTCAGCACTCAGCACTCCCCACTCCCCACTCCCCACTCCCCACTCCCCACTCCCCACTTTTTTAAATTAGAGCGAAGCGAAACTATGGAAATGATGATTGAAGACTTGATGGAACAGTTGATTGAAATGGGTGGCTCGGATATGCACTTATCCGCAGGTTTGCCTCCCTATTTTCGCATCAGTGGCAAGCTCACACCCATCGGAGAAGATGTATTGACCTCGGAGCAGTGCCAAAGACTGATTTTTAGTATGCTCAACAATACCCAACGTAAAACCCTAGAACAGACATGGGAGTTAGATTGTTCCTATGGTGTGAAAGGTTTAGCACGTTTTCGGGTGAATGTTTATAAAGAGCGTGGTGCTTACGCTGCTTGTTTAAGAGCGCTCAGTTCCAAAATTCCTAATTTTGAAAAATTAGGTCTGCCAGATGTTGTTAGAGAAATGTGTGATAAACCCAGAGGATTGATTCTGGTGACTGGCCCTACAGGTTCTGGTAAAACAACAACTCTAGCGGCAATGATCGACTTGATTAACCGCACCAAAGCAGAGCATATTCTCACAGTCGAAGACCCCATTGAATTTGTCTACGAACCAATTAAAAGCCTAGTTCACCAACGACAATTGGGTGAAGATACGAAGAGTTTTGCTAATGCTTTAAAAGCTGCCCTACGGGAAGACCCAGATATTGTTTTAGTGGGAGAAATGCGGGATTTAGAAACTATTTCTTTGGCAATTTCCGCAGCAGAAACAGGTCACTTAGTATTTGGTACGCTACATACCAGTTCAGCCTCTCAGACTGTTGACCGGATTATTGACGTTTTCCCTCACGAAAAACAAACCCAAGTGAGGGTGCAATTATCTAACTCTTTAGTAGCCGTATTTAGTCAAACCTTAGTACCTAAGAAAAACCCCAAACCAGGCGAATATGGTCGGGTGATGGCACAAGAAATTATGATTATTACTCCTGCTATTTCTAACTTAATTCGTGAAGGTAAAACTTCACAAATTTATTCAGCTATTCAGACTGGCGGTAAATTAGGAATGCAAACTTTAGAGAAAGTTTTAGCCGATTATTACAAATCCGGCATGATATCTTTTGAAGCCGCCATGTCCAAAACTTCCAAACCAGATGAGATTCAACGTCTTATCGGTGCATCTGCTCCACCACAAGGTGCAGCTAAAGCAGGTGTAAAAGCCCATTAGTCATTAGTCATTAGTCAGTTTTCATCGCTATGGAAGATTGGCTATTGACTAAATTATTAATTTTGAATTTTGAATACTTCTCCTAACTAATGGAGAGGCTACGCCTTAAGCGTTCGCGGTAGCGTGCCGGAGGCTCTAACTATGCCGCAGGCTTTACAAAAAATTTAGTACAAGTTTTGAATTTTGAATTAAATTATGCCAACATTTGTTGCCCGTGTTCGGGACTCACAGGGAAAGACCAGAAGTGAAAAAGTTGTTGCCGAATCCTTGGCAGATGCTCGTACTAATTTGAGGGATAAAGGTTTTGTAGTTCAAGACTTGAAGCAGACTCAATCTGCCAGTTTCGATTTCCAAAAATTCCAGACTTCTTTGGTCAAAGTTACTGTTAAAGAAAAAGCAGTATTTTCTCGACAACTGGCTACTTTAGTAAATGCCGGTGTAGCTATTGTTAGAGGACTGGGTGTGTTAGCTGATCAATGTACTAATAGTAAACTGAAACAAGCTCTAAACGATATTAGTAATGATGTACAAAGCGGTGTTAATCTTTCAGATGCCATGCGTAAGCACCCTGATTGTTTTGATGGTTTGTATGTCAGTATGATTCAAGCTGGGGAGGTTGGAGGTGTTCTTGATGAAGTGCTAAATCGCCTAGCCAAGTTATTAGAAGATATGGCTAGATTACAGAACCAACTTAAATCAGCACTAGCTTATCCAGTAGTAGTTGGTATTTTGGCAACTGGTATTTTTGTCGGCATGACTGTTTTTCTTCTCCCTATTTTTGGCAAGATTTTCATAGAATTAGGAACAGAATTACCTGCGTTAACCCAATTCTTAATGGATTGTAGTGAAGTTTTAAGAAGTTGGAAATCAGGATTAATTATTGGTGGAATTGTAGGTGTGAAATTTAGCTACACACAGTATTACAAAACCCGCCTGGGTAAAGAAACAATTGACCGTCTTTCTTTAAAAATGCCGATATTTGGTGACTTGATTCAAAAATCTTCCGTAGCTCGTTTTAGTCGCACATTTGGTTCTTTGACTCGTTCTGGCGTACCTATTCTCACATCTTTAGAAATTGTGCGGGATACATCAGGTAATCAGGTAGTTGCTAATGCTATTGATGCCGCACGAGCTGAAATTCAACAAGGTGGGATGATTAGTATTGCCTTACAAAAAGAGCAAGTTTTTCCGGCAATGGCAATACAAATGATTAGTATTGGCGAGGAAACTGGAGAATTAGATGCGATGTTGATGAAGATTGCTGATTTCTATGAAGATGAAGTAGAGCAAGCAGTAAAAGCATTAACCAGCGTTTTAGAACCAATTATGATTTTGTTTTTAGGGGGTATGGTGGGTACAATTTTGATGTCGATGTATCTGCCTTTATTCAAGGTATTTGAAAAATTGGGCTAGATGAACTATGAATCATTAATTTTGAGTTTCTTATGCCTGTGCAAAAATCTGATTATGAAGCAAGCTTGGCAGAGTATAGCAATCATTTAGCTGCGATCGCATTACTTAAGCAACACCGTCCATACTTGGAAATGATTCCCAGTCTGCGCCGTCCCGATGAAAGTTTAATCACTATCCCTCTACCAATTATTCGTTTACGTAAAATTACCTCTGCAACTACACAGGCAATTTGCCTACCCTGTGATGTAGCAATTTTAATGTGTGATCCAGAGTGGAAGATTAAAACTGGAGCAGAAATTTTAGTATTTATTCATCGTCCTGATGAAGATTTTTCTGATTTGTTGGGACGTTGGCGACAAACCCAAGTCTTCCTCAACCAAGACTATGAATGGTTAATGCCACATCGTCATAGCCACATTCTCAGTGAAGGTGCTAATAGTATATATCCGTTATTTGTATTGTTCAGCGAAACCTGGGAACGTATTCAACGGGGTCTGATAGGTGCAGAATTGCCATTTGTTATTCAAATACCAGCTTTGCCACTTTTAGATGAAAACAAGGATGAACAAAGGTTAGAAGCTAGGGACTAAAGACTAGATGGGTAGAGGTATCCTGCTTTCACCCCAGAAGATGAATCACTTATAGGGCGGTGATTAGCCCCAAAATCCCCGCCATCAATCAACGGGGATTGTCAACATAATGTTAGGCAACTTGAAAACTAAAGTTGAGACTTGCCCAATGATTCACATCTAATATGTAAGAATCGGTAGCTGTAGCATTCATCTCCCCTTTGATGGTATTAGCATTGTGCAAATCTTGCAGTAAAGCTTGGGCAATCACTAAGGGATTAACCAGTGTGCTAATTGGCTGTTGATCGCCTGTTGGATACTTAGCAGTTTCTAAAGCATTTAACGTTTCCTTAAAGGGTGCGGTACTCACAATTAATTGATATTCACATTCATAGCCTGGCCCAGAAATCATCCATCCTGATGTTGTGGCGGTTTGTGGTAAAGTGACCGTCTCTCTGGGAGCAATGACTATAGGTTGTAGTTGCAGCTTATTATCAGAACTGTTGACTGTTGAGAGGATTTGCCAAGGGTAAAAAGCGATCGCAGTTCGATGATTCTTAATACCCAACAACATCAAATAAATCGGGTTTTGGCTTTTGTTTTGGACTCGATACTGTAGCCGACTCCCAATAGAAATCACGGGAGGCTTAAGGTTTGATAACTGAGTGCTGGCTGATTTTTTGGGGGAAGTTTCAGCTACGACGGTACGCTGGGTTTCTCGTTGCAATACCACCCTAGGCGCAATCCCCACCACCTCTAAACTTACTTTCACAGGTAAGCGAGAAGAACCTTCATTTTCTGTCAGTCGCCATAACTTAGCAGCTAAGAGAGTGGGTAATTTTGTGACTAACCGCAGTGCAGCCACTTTGACAGCTTCTCCAAATTCTCCTGTGGTGCTGGGTATCGGTTCACCACCCATAGAAAATAAACCGTAGCGGCTGGGTGTTTGCAGTAGTTTACCAAAGACGTAATCTGCTGGCTGTTCTCCTTCTACAACGGTGGAAACGTGGGGAACTGCGGCAAAGGCACTAGTAGCATCCACCCGTTCAATTCTGTCTAATCCAGTATCTAAGGCCACTGTTAATTTAATATTCCTGGGTAAAACACGGACTGTTTCTTGGAGAAGTTGCCCAACTTGCAAGGTAGTAGTGTCACCAATTTTAGCAAGTTGAGCTTTGGCTGTTAATCCGGTACGCGATCGCACTACTAACTCTTCTCCTGTTTCTAGAGCTAGTCTAGAATTGATCCCATAGTGTTCTAAAACCTGGGCGGGTAGTCCTCCTAACCATATCTGTGCGGCTTTACCGTCGTCTTCTGTGGCAATAATTGCACCCTCAGCCCCAATCGTCCTATCTGGAAGTAAATTTTCAATAGTCACTCCCGCTTGATTTTTCTTCTTGCTTACCAGTCCTGGTTGCTGTTTGCTACCCAACTGAGACATAGAACTAGCTACACGGGAGAGGCTGATTTGAATAGTTGTAGACGGGGTAGATTCCCATAATTGTTGAGTCAAAGCGTAGGTGAATAATCCTGCACTAAACCCAGATAGCAGCACTTCTCTAGCGGCTTGTTGCAAATCTGAGGTAGCCGACAACACCAAAGCCGGGCTACTCAGTTCAGCATCTTGAGTTTTGGGGGTAGTTTGGGTTTTGAGTTGTTGGAGAAACGCTAGTTCGGCTGGTGCTAATTGCGTTTGTACTAATTCTGGACGGGCGCGAATTCTTAATCCTTTAGTTTGGGCTGTGTGGGGGGGATAATAACTGGTATCTAATACTGCCGTTACTCGGTCTGTAGAGAGCGATCGCAATAATAATAATAAGGTTTCTTCTAGTAAATAATTAGCGAGTTGAGAATTTTGTAATGCTTGATTTTCATCGGTAGGTACTAAAGCATTTTGGATTTTATCTGGTGCTAGCTGAACGCGTGTACCATAACCGCTAAAGTGGAAAACTACCACATCTCCAGGCTTGGCTTGCTCTTTGAGGTGTTCCACAAAAGCCGCCTCAATAAATTCTCTGCTAGCTTGTTCTTCCGTCAAAGTCAAAATATCTGAAGATTGGAAGCCAAACCGATTAATTAACAGTTCTTTTTGCAGTTCGACATCAGTCAGACAACCATTGAGAGAAGAACTTTTTTGATACTGATTAATGCCAATTAATAATGCCAGCTTACGCGGTGTAGGTTGTGCCAAAGCTTGATAATATTGATTGCCCAAAGTCAACCATTCAGCTTCAGTAACACCCATCACAGCGAGTATTGAGCCAATCCGTTGTAAAAAACTCCGACGCTTCATAGTGTTAGGGGTTTAGGGGGGTAGGGGTATAGGTGTGAGGAACTCAGTGCTGAGTACCGAGTAAGCAATTCTTTAGTTTTAAATTTTGTAGCTAGCGTATCCCTAGGATTCACTCCCAAGGAGTATTTTGAATTTTGAATTGAATACACCCCCATACCCTTATACCCCTTTTAGGCTAATACTTGTACTCGCATTGCCCGCGCTAATTCTGCCGCCACTTCGGGACGAGAAAATTCCGGTGGGGGTAATTCACCACGACGCAGCATTTCTCTAACTTTAGTACCAGACAGGTGAACGCGTTCCTCTGGTTTGCTAGGACTGGTTTTGGTAGTGGCCATTTGTTTGGTGCGGGTGCAGTAGAACGCGTGTTCAAACTTCATAGGTACAATGCCCAATTCCTCTGGCTCAAATTCATCGAAGATATATTGAGCGTCATACGTGCCGTAGTAGTCTCCCACGCCTGCATGATCCCGACCGACGATAAAGTGAGTACAGCCGTAGTTTTTCCGCACTAAAGCATGGAAAATGGCTTCGCGGGGGCCAGCATAACGCATGGCGGCGGGATTAATTGCTAAAATCACCCTGTCTGCGGGGTAATAATGTTCTAGCAAAATTTCATAGCAGCGCATCCGCACATCCGCAGCGATATCATCTTCTTTGGTTGCACCGACTAAGGGGTGCAAAAATAGACCATCAACTGTTTCTAAAGCGCACTTTTGAATATACTCATGGGCGCGGTGGATGGGGTTGCGGGTTTGAAAACCGACAATTGTTTTCCAACCCTTATCTTTAAACATCTGCCGTGAAGCAGCCGGATCAATTTGGTATGCAGGGAAAGAAGGGTGATCATTGCGTTGCAGTAGCCAGATATCACCAGCCAGATTCACTGCACCTTGGTTATAAACTACCTGTACCCCTGGATGTTTAGCATCATCGGTACGGTAGACATTAATTGCTTCACGGGTTTTGTCGTAGTGATATTTTTGCGTGAGTTGCAAAACCCCAATATATTCACCTTGGGGATTATCCAGACGCACAAGATCACCTTCCTTTAAGGTGGCAGCTACGGCTTCACTTACCGACAGGGTAATGGGTATTGACCATACAACACCGTTAGCGAGACGCATTTGGGTTACTACTCGATCATAGTCTTCCTGATTCATAAAACCGGTGAGTGGACTAAAACCACCGATCGCAATCATTTCTACATCAGAAAGCGATCGCTCATCAAGTTGTACCCGGGGCAAAAAATCACCCTTCGACAGAAACTCTTGTCTTTGTTCCGGTGTGGCAATACGATTTACTAACTGTCCACCGTGCGGTGCAATGGCATCTGGATGATGACTCAAATTAAACCCCCCTTGGCGATAACTATAAATTGTTGCGAACTATGTACTAACTTATCAAAATGCTGGTACGACTAAAAAAATAGTTTGTCAAGAAGATTAGAAAAATCGGCATTATACCATACATTAAAACAAATAATCAAAACTAGACTTTGCTATTCAATAAGTTGTGATAATATAAAATCGGAAATTAGAGAAGTTGAGTTCGGTGATAAGTATCTTGTTTTTAGTAATAATTACAAGTGGCTCTCCGGATCAGCATCTCTGCATCAATGGATTCTGGAGAGTTTCATGTCAATCTACGTAGGGAACTTGTCCTACAGCGTCACTCAAGACGACCTTACTAAAGTATTTTCCGAGTACGGAGCAGTTACGCGCGTTCAGTTACCCACAGATAGGGAAACTGGACGCGCTCGTGGCTTTGGTTTCGTAGAAATGGAATCATCGGCTGCTGAAGATGCTGCTATTCAAGCCCTGGATGGTGCTGAATGGATGGGTCGTGTCATGAAAGTTAATAAAGCTCGTCCACGGGAGGAGAAAAGCACTCGCTCTGGAGGTGGTAGCTGGGGAAAAAATAATGGTGGATACTCAGGGCAATATTAAGTCTTGAGGAAATTTGACCTGAAAAAATAAATCATTCCATCATCGGCGGTTCAGAAATATACTGAACCGCTTTTTGAATTTGTCCGTGACTTTTAAAGGGAAAAGAAAAAACTTTTAACCCTTTTACCTTTTCCCTCTTGAGGGAGGAAGCACTGCCAAATACAGCCAAATCATTAATTTCGATTTGATTTTTGAAGTTTCTATGATTGATTTCTATTTTTTTTGATGACAATACATTAAATGGCTGTGAATTGACTATTGATAAATATGTCTTTTCACTTTTTTGGATTTTAGGATAAAGTAAAATCATGAAAATATTAGTTACATTTTTTTTATGCCGAAAATAAACCATTTTTGTCACTAAAATAAGTTCAAATATATTTTGTTGGACTTCAATACACTAAATTAGAAATCATAATTCAGATCGAAAGTAAACTATTATTTATGTCCCTAAAAAATGAAGTTCTGTCTTTCCCCTTTCTTCTGCATCGCTGGGAGTGCTAAAACCTGGGCTGTGTTGTTGCGTGCGATCGCCACAAGGAAATTCGTCTGGCAGGGTGAACTGTCCCGTTTCTAGCATCCTTGTGATCGTCAAAAATAATCATTGCAGGGTCTGGAAATTGACCCCATTGCCTGTGGCTGTGGGTTGTAAGGTGTTATTGGGGCTTTAAATTTGGTTTCATTAGTATATAATGAGGGATTGTGTCGAATTAAAGCCAAGCCATGCCAAAACTTAAAACACGCAAAGCAGCTGCGAAACGATTCCGTGCCACTGGTAGCGGTAAGATTGTGCGCCGCAAAGCTTTTAAAAACCACCTTTTGGAACACAAGACAACTAACAAAAAGCGTCAATATTCCAAAATGGCCGTTGTGAACGAACGCGACGAAGAAAACGTGCGCTTGATGCTGCCTTATTTGTAAATTTGTGAGATTCTTTAGGAATAAAATATGACTCGTGTAAAGCGCGGTAACGTTGCTCGTAAACGCCGCAATAAAATCCTCAAACTAGCTAAAGGTTTTCGTGGTTCTCACTCAACTCTGTTTAGAACCGCTAACCAACAGGTAATGAAAGCACTACGGAGTGCATACCGCGATCGCAAAAAGAAAAAGCGTGATTTCCGCAGTCTGTGGATTACCCGGATTAACGCTGCTTCTAGACAACATGGCTTAAGCTACAGTCGCTTGATCGGCAACCTCAAAAAAGCTAACATCCAACTTAACCGGAAAATGTTGGCACAATTGGCAGTTCTCGATCCCGCTAGCTTCGGTAAAGTTATTGAAATAGCTAGTCAAGTTCAAAGTTAAAGGTGAAAACGGATGAATAACGGATGTAACAGATGGCAAATAATTAGTCGGTTACATCTGGTATTATCCGCGACTATTATTTGCATTTTTTGCGTATTTTTTGGGTCGGGATTGGCTGCATCTGCCGCCCCAATGTCAGAAATTCAACGGCGAGGTTACATAACGGTTGCCGTTAAAGATAACTTACCACCCTTGGGATTTAAAGAAGGGAATGGGAAGTTACAAGGCTTAGAAATTGACTTAGCGCAGCGTTTAGCGGCTGATTTGTTGGGTAAAGCCGATGCTGTGAAATTAAAACCCGTAATGAACCGCGATCGCTTATCGGCAGTCTTCGATCATAAAGTAGATATGGCGATCGCTAGAGTCACAGCTACAGAATCACGCTCACGTTTGGTAAGCTTTAGTGTTCCTTACTACTATGATGGTACTGTCTTAGTTACCAAAGATGCCTCAATACAGCAATTGAGAGATTTGAAAAAACAGAAAATCGCCGTTTTAAATCACTCCAGCACCATAGCTGAAGTCCGTTACTACATCCCTGATGCCGAGTTAGTTGGGGTTAATTCCTACAAAGAAGCGCAAAAACAAATAGAAAATAATACTGTCATAGCCTTTGCTGCCGATGCTAGCGTTCTCAGTGGTTGGGTGCAACAAAACCCCGAATATCGCATATTACCAACAAAATTATCAACCGCACCCTTATCTGTAGTCATGCCCAAAGGATTGCAGTACGATGAATTTAGAAGAGAAGTAAATGAAGCGATCGCCCGTTACATCGCCAAAGGCTGGCTGAAAGAACGCATCAAATATTGGGGATTATTCAATAGTCAATAGCTTCCTTGTCACCTGTCCTCTGTCACCTGACCCCTTCTCAATCCCCAGAAAGACCGATAATAGATATACAAGCAACTTTAATATTTTAATTTGAAGCCAATGGATAGCAATCTAGCGGTCGTTTATCTCTCTGTTTTGGTGGGTTTACTCGCATTCGCCGTTGTGAATGTTCTCCGCCAGCTGTTCAAAACTCGTAAGCGTGAAAGTTCTTTATCGCGATTGCGAAATAAATTGAGTAAAGACAAGGGTACGGCTCAAGAATATTACGAACTCGGCTGTATTTATTCTGAGAAAAAAGTGTATACCCAGGCTATACCATTGTTTCAAAAAGCACTGAAATCTGCTGAAGAAGAGGGAGAAGAAAATACAGCCCCTATCTACAATGGTCTAGGTTACGCTTATTTTGCCCAAGAGCAATATGACTTAGCGATTCGTCAGTACAAAGAAGCTCTGAAATCGAAACCTGATTATGTGGTAGCACTAAATAATCTGGGTCATGCGTATGAGCGAAAAAAGTTGAATGCTCAAGCGTTACAAATGTACGAAGAAGCACTTAAATTTGCACCTAACAATGCTACAGCTAAACGTCGTGCTGAATCTTTGCGTCGTTTAGTGGCTGCGTAATCAGTAGAAACTCTTACTTCGACTGTAATCACCCCGATGTGTTCCAGAAGAGCGATCGCTTTTGATTTGGTAAAGGCGATCGCTCTTAATTAATATCGAGTAAGAAATGGGTAAGAAAAAAATTTAATGAATGTTGTCTAAAAGTAATCTCTGTTAAGGCTTTAAGCCGCCAATGTAGTTTAACTTCCTTGCTCGGTCGAAGTTAGGGCGATCGCTTTATTTCGCGATAATATCTAAACAGATGTTATGGAGAAATCAGCATGAAATAAATGCAGAACTCACCTTTATCTCAAAAATGAACAGGAAAGATGACAATGGTCAGCAGCCTTAAAGAACTAATTGATGAGCCAGAATTGGGTCATGGTAACGACCCAGAAGAAAAGTTTATCAGTAGTGGTGTGAGTTGGGAAAGCTATGAATCGCTACTGACGAAACTAGAAAACAACTCTCATTACCGTGTTAATTATTTAGATGGAATCTTAGAGATCGTGTCGCCATCAATCAGACATGAAAAAATCAAAACGAATTTAGGGATGCTGTTAGAGCGTTTTTTCTACAGCAAGCGCATTCGGTTTGTACCTATGGGAAGTTCTACTTTTAAAAACAAAGCAAAAAAAGCTGGTGCAGAACCAGACGAGTGTTACTGCATAGGTGAAGAGAAAAAAGTACCAGATTTAGCTATAGAAGTAGTTTTGACAAGTGGTAGTGTAAGCAAACTGGAAATCTACCGCAGATTAGGAGTTGCAGAAGTCTGGTTTTGGGAGAGAAACCAGTTTAAGTTATACCATTTACGGGACAATTCCCAGACTGAGCTTGCTACTGTTTACCCTGATACTTATGGGTATGAAGCAATCTCTAAAAGTGACATACTGCCAGAATTAGACATTTATTTGCTAGAGCAATGTCTGACAATCTCGGATTCAATTCAAGCTATTGACGAATTTGAGCAGGGGTTGAGAGCAGCCGATGAGCGAAAGCAATAGCCGCGACGGTGCAATAGAGATACTCCTCATTGGCTCTCAAAACTATTGATCTAATTAAGCTGTGGCAACTCTTAGTCAGAAATCAAGGGCTGAATTTTCTTACTTCTGGATTTTTGAGAGCATTTTTACCATATGCTGCCACAAGGTGAAGAGTATACTTACCACTTTCCTTGGTATATAAACAGTTTAATCTACTTTTAATTCTGTTTTTTATCTGATTTCTGGAAATAAATAACAATCCAGTTGTTTCTCAACACTCAAGCATGATTAAGCGGCTCAGATTATTTTTTGGTTTACTTACTACCATTATTCTTTGCTTTGCTCTCTCACTAAAATTAATGGGGATAGTTGCAGCTCAACAGCCAACTATTACCCATCCTCTGACAGCGTTAACAGCAGCAGAAATTAAAACAGCTGTAGCAGTAATTAGAAAAGAAAAGTCTTTGACTGATATGGCTGCTTTTCCACTGATTACCTTAGCTGAACCAAATAAAACCGAAGTTCTGAAATTTACACCAGGACAAGCATTTCCACGCCAAGCTTTTTTGGTAATCTATGAGCGAAAGCAAAATAAAACCTATGAGGGTATTGTTGATCTCAAGACTCAAAAAATTGCATCTTGGCAAAAAATACCCAATGTGCAGCCTGCTATTATAGCATCAGAATACGAAATTGCTCGGCAGATAGTCAAATCTGACCCCCGATGGCAGAAAGCTATGCAAAAGCGGGGAATTAAAGATTTTGACAAAGTGCAGATTAGCTGCTGGGCGGCGGGAATTTTAAGTCCAGATGAAACCGCAACAGGTAGCCGTCTTTGTCGGACTCTATTTTATTACAAGCCCGGCTGGAATTATTACGGCAGTCCCATTGAAGGGGTACTAGCCACTATCAATTTAAACACAAACACAGTCACCAATTTTATAGATAACGGCATAGTTCCCATATCTAAAACCAATTGGAACTATGATTTACAGTCTTTGGGTAAACTCCTGTCACCGCCAAAACTGTTAAAAATTCTCCAACCTCATGGCACAACCTTCCAAATCAATGGTAATGAAATTACTTGGCAAGGTTGGAAATTTCGTTACATGATGCACCCCCGCAGTGGATTGGTGCTGTATCAAGTCAGCTATAACGACGGTGAAAATGAGCGTCCCATATTATACCGCGCCAGTTTATCGGAGATGGTCGTACCCTATGGCGATCCTAACCCTACTTGGTCATTTAGAAATGCTTTTGATGTCGGGGAATATAATCTAGGGTTACTCGCCAACACAATGGAATTAGGGAAGGAAGTTCCAGAAAATGGGGTTTTACTTGACGCGGTGTTTGCCAATGAAGAGGGCGAACCTTACACCATGCCGGGAGTCGCAGGTATTTACGAGCGCGATCGCGGTATACTTTGGAAACATTACGATTATCTTACCCAGCGTAATGATGTGCGCCGCGATCGCGAATTAGTCATGAGCATGACGGCGGCAATTGACAACTATGATTACAACATTAACTGGATTTTTCACCAAGACGGAACTATAGAAGTAGAAAACGATTTATCAGGGATTGTTTTGGCACAGGGAACGGCTGCTGAACAAGAGACTTTTGATAATTCTTATGGCCGGATGTTGGCAAAAAATACCTTTGGGGTAAATCACCAGCACTTTTTCAACTACCGCCTAGATATGGATGTTGATGGACAGGCTAATTCTGTGATGGAAATGAACGTCAACAGTTTACCAATAGGTAAGAATAACCCTTTAGGAAATGCCATTGTTGTAGAAGATACCCTACTAGCTACAGAAAAAGCGGCTGTGCGTGATGCAGATATCAAACACAGTCGGGAATGGATGATTGCGAGTGCAAAGAAAAAGAATACTTTGGGTGCGCCACCTGCATATATGCTGATGCCAGGAAGTAATACTATATTATTTCCGGTGGAAGGGGCAAAAATTCGTCAAAAAGCTGAGTTTGCTAGCCATCATTTCTGGGTAACAAAATATCAGCCTAATGAATTATATGCTGGCGGTGATTATCCCAATCAAGCTGCACCGGGTGAAGGTTTACCAAAATATATTGCTGACAATGAATCTTTGACTGGTGAAGATGTTGTGTTGTGGTACACGATGGGTATTACTCATGTGCCTAAACCTGAAGATTGGCCTGTAATGCCTGTTCACAAACTAGGGTTTAAGCTATCTCCTAGAGGTTTTTTTAGCCGCAATCCGGCGATTAATTTACCTGAGTAGAAGCGTAAGTTGGGAAGCCACCGCCTTGGACGGGTCTCCCGGCTTGGGGCGAGTGGCGTTTGACGTAAGGAAACCCAACATTAAAATTTAACATAATATCGAAAATTATTGGTATGCTTGAATTTTACTCAATTAATGATCGCCCAGCTTGAAAAATCTGTTCAGCAGTCAAATTCAATGCTGGAAATGTCGGTGATATAATGCGATCGCTGCCTCGAAACTGGTTAACTTGATACTCATCTTCTACTAAATAATAAATAGAAATAGTCGGTTGTTTGGGATTACCTATGTACCGTCTACCACCCAAAGCTAAATAGTCAACAACCCAATATTCAGGAACACCAAAAGTTTCATAGTCAACCAACTTGTGTGCATAATCATCTTTCCAGTTACTACTGACAACTTCAATCACTAAAACAACAGATACAGCTTGAGTTACTGTTGAAAACTTTTTCCACATCGGTTCTAATGAAAGATGCTTTTGATTAATCACTATTACATCAGGTGAATAACCAGACTCTTTATCAGGAATTTTGACGAGTGCTTGCTTGGGTATGATGTAAGGCAGTTTTAATCGTTTAAACTCGAAAGTTACTTCACCAGCTAAAAAACCATTAATCTCTTCATGATCTCCTACTGGCGGCATTTCAACAATCACCCCATCATGTAGTTCATAACATCCGCCGTCTGGCTTCCAATTCAGGAATTCTGCAAAAGTTAGGGTTTTTGGTAAAGCTTGAAACATTGTGCTTGCTCCTGACTCTGATTTCAAGTCTAGCACCACAGTCTTATACCAAGTATTTATATGTGTTCCATCATGGCGATCGCGCCCCTTCTCTAAATTAAAAACAACTTTTTAATCTCCCTTCGACGGAAAAAGAATAAGAAGTATAAAGAGTAAGAATCTACAGGCTAGGTAATCTTCACGCAACCATAACGAGACGAAAACCAACATCGTTGCCACGAGACTCGCGCGTAATATTAGCGCGACTGGCGGAACGGCAATCCCAGGAATAATTATTCCAACTACCGCCACGCAGCAGCAGCCTTGTGTCATTATCGCTACTTGTCAACCACGCACTACCATCTCTCGGTGCGTCTTGATAGCTATCATTGTATACATCTTGACACCATTCCCATATATTACCACACATATCATATAAACCGAAAGAGTTCGGCGGAAATATTCCTACATTTGTTGTTTCTCTACGAGATTCACCTTTGGGTGCAGAGCCGTAGGGAAAGTTACCGTTGTAGTTCACTAAATCTGGGGTAATGGTTTCCCCAAAATAAAACGGTGTAGTTGTCCCCGCACGACAGGCATATTCCCATTCCGCTTCGCTGGGTAGCCTGTAGGTTTTTCCTGTCTTCTGGCTCAATTTCTCACAAAATTCTACCGCATCATCCCAACTGACTCTTTCTACAGGTCTTTTCTCTCCTTTGAAGTTGGAAGGATTTATCCCCATGATGGCTTGATACTGTTCCTGGGTGATTTCATATTTCCCCATGAAGAAGCCGGGAACTCTCACCTGTCTCTGGGGACTTTCATCTGAGTCTCGGTTTTTCTCGCTTTCCGGTGAACCCATTGTAAATGTTCCCCCTGGTATCTGCACCATTTCTAAGCTGACACCATTACCTAAGTTTTCAACGAATGATGATTTCACTTCAAGATTACGGCGGTCTACTATTTTCCCAGTTTTATCTACTGTTACGACTTGTGAATTAGATTGCCAGAGACGTGGCACTAAAATTGCTAAACCCAACCCAGCACCCGCAAACCCAACTGTTTGTATTACCTTCCGCCTTGACCAAGGAGTGATGATTTTTGTTGGTGTTGAGGGTGGCTGTGGTGTGGGTACAATTGGCGTTACTTGCTGTTGTGGCTGTAGTGATTTAATTGCTGCCAACGCCTCTACTGCTGACGGGTATCTATCCCGAAAGTAACAACTCACCATCTTATTTAAAACAACAGCCAGTTTCTCGGTGACATTTGCCCGATTGCGCCAAATCACTTCGTCATCATTGGGGTCTTTTGGTAGTTCGTTGGGTTGTAGTCCTGTTATCGCCTGAATCCCTAACATCCCCACTGCATATACATCGCTGCTTAACTTTGGTCGTCCGCCTGCTTGTTCGGTGGGCATATAACCAAGACTACCAATGACTACACTAAAGCTTGTTTGACCTTGGCTATTCACCATCATGGTGTTAACTTCTTTGACTGCACCAAAGTCAATTAGCACTATTTTACCATCTTGACGGCGACGCATTAAGTTCTGGGGTTTAATGTCGCGGTGGATGATGTTTTGTTTGTGGACTACTGCTAATATTTCTAATATTTCTTGTAATAGTTTGGTGACTGCTATTTCTGTTAACTTTTGACCAGGAATGATTTCATAGCTTAGGTCTTGACCATCTATAAATTCTTGGACTAGATAAAATTCCCCTTGCTCTTCAAAGTGGGCAAATAGTCGCGGTATTTGGTCACTATCGTTGCCTAGGCGATATAATATTTGGGCTTCGCTGTCAAATAATCTTCTAACGATTTCTAATACTTTGGGGTCGGAGTTGGGTTTGAGGTGTTTGACTACACACTGGGGATGGTTGGGTAGGTCTAAATCTTGGGCTAGGTAGGTGTCACCAAATCCACCACTTCCGAGGATCTTTATGATTTTATAGTGGTTGCGGAGGATTGTACCAGTCGTAGGCATGATTTTTGACTTGGCATTGGGGGATTCTGATTCATTCTGCCAAATTCTTGGGTGTTTGGGCAAGTGATTTCACGCAGAGGAGTGGGGAAAAGGGCTATGCAAATAAATCTTTCAAACTAAAACCTCCGCGTCCCTCCGCGCCTCTTTGCGTTCAAAAAAAGTAATTAATACCTATCCATCCCAATTGATAACAAAACTTGCCGAACTTTAAGATTCATGTAATTTAAAAAGCCTGAAGTTGTTTCCAGCACAACCTGAATCATAATCAGGAAGTAGTTTTGAGCGATCGCCACACCAGAAAAACCCCCAAACACCCCACTTCATCAATGCTTCCAGTTTTGGGACAATCAATCAGCATCAATTTACTCATCAAGCACTTATAGTCCCGTTCCGATTTATTTAAGTTTACGAGGGAGAAGATATTAATGAAATTAGCTTACTGGATGTATGCTGGCCCAGCCCACATCGGCACTCTGCGAGTCGCCACCTCATTTAAAAACGTCCACGCCATCATGCACGCACCTCTGGGTGATGACTACTTTAACGTCATGCGCTCCATGCTATCGCGGGAAAGAGACTTCACCCCAGTGACAACCAGTGTAGTTGACCGCAACGTGTTGGCGCGTGGTTCTCAAGAAAAAGTGGTAGATAATATTACCCGCAAAGACACAGAAGAACGTCCCGATTTAATTGTCTTAACTCCCACCTGCACCTCTAGTATTCTGCAAGAAGACCTAGGAAACTTTGTCGAACGGGCGCAGATAGAAGCCAAAGGGGATGTGATGCTGGCGGATGTAAATCACTACCGTTTTAACGAACTACAAGCAGCCGATCGCACTCTGCACCAAATTGTGCAGTTCTACATTGAGAAAGCCCGCAAAAAAGGGGAACTACCAACGGCTAAGACCGAAAAGCCCTCCGTTAACATCATCGGGATTTCTACCCTTGGTTTCCACAATAACCACGACTGCACCGAACTCAAAAGGCTGATGGCTGATTTGGGAATTGAGGTAAACGCCATCCTTCCTGAAAGTGCGTCAGTCCATGAATTGAAGAACTTACCTAGAGCTTGGTTTAACCTCATTCCTTACCGGGAACTAGGGCCAATGACTGCTAATTACCTACAAGCAGAATTCGGTACACCCTACATAGATATCGTGCCAATGGGTGTTGTGGAAACTGCTAGATGTATCCGTAAAATTCAGCAGATAGTTAACGAGCAAGGTGCAAACGTTGACTACGAAGAGTACATCAACGAGCAAACCCTGTATGTCTCGCAAGCTGCTTGGTTCTCCCGTTCCATCGACTGTCAAAACTTGACTGGTAAAAAAGCCGTGGTCTTTGGTGACAACACCCACGCCGCCGCCCTAACCAAAATTTTGTCACGGGAAATGGGGATTCATGTAGTTTTGGCGGGAACATACTGTAAATACGATGCTGATTGGTTTCGTGAACAGGTAAGCGAATATTGCGACGAAGTGCTGATTACAGAAGATCATGGCGAGATTGGGGATGCGATCGCTCGTGCTGAACCCTCCGCCATCTTCGGTACACAAATGGAACGCCACGTGGGTAAGCGTTTGGATATTCCTTGCGGTGTGATTGCTGCACCCATTCATGTCCAAAACTTTCCCATTGGTTACAAACCATTCTTGGGTTACGAAGGTACGAATCAAATTACAGATTTAATCTACAATTCCTTCACTTTAGGAATGGAAGATCATCTATTAGAAATCTTCGGCGGACATGATACCAAAGAAGTAATTACCAAAGGAATTTCGGCTGGATCTGACCTCAATTGGACAAAAGACGGTTCAGCTGAATTGAACAAAATCCCTGGTTTTGTACGCGGTAAAGTGAAGCGAAACACCGAAAAATTTGCTCGCGATCGCGGTATTAAAGATATCTCGGCTGAGGTACTATACGCCGCGAAAGAAGCAGTTGGAGCTTAGTTTTCTAGGTAGCTAAATTGAGTGAGGAGTAATCATTAACTCCTCACTCATTTACATTGGTTAAGGGACTTCCAGATAAAAAAATATCCAAACTGTAGGGTGCATCAGTGCGATAAAACCTAACTATACTCAAAAATTATTCATACTGACGCACCCTAACCAACTCATTCACATTTGTTAAGCGCAGCGATCGCCATATTTATTGCGAATTGCGTTAGCAGAGCGAGACGTTAGTCCATTGCGAATTGCGAATTGGTTTTATCTACCCTTTAATAGAGGTAGAAATATTTCCCAAGGGTGTTAAAAACTAGCTAACTCAGTTGTTACGATCACCGCAGCAATAAAAAAATTACTTAAGGTGTTAGTTATGACTGATGAAGTGAAGCCTAATCCTAGTGAAGCTCCTACCCATGATGCACAATTAGTTGCTGAAAGTATAGCTAGTGGTGAAGCAAAAGCACCCCAGGTTGATTTTGAGGCTGACTATGCAGCTGCACAGCAATTGAGTGAAGGTGTTGCTGTGGAAGCAGCTACTACACCTGAAGATAAAAAAGCTGAAAGTGAAGTAACAAAAACACAAATTCCATCCACTGGTAACCCTGATGATTATTTAGAATTAGCCGAGGAAGTAGGAGCTTCAAAGAATGAGGCTGTAACTACAGTCAGTGACGATTTAGTCCAAAAAGCTCTGGAAAAAGGTCAACCTAAGAAATAGTCATTAATCATTCATTAGGTGGGTGTAAATAATCAAATGTTTGTAGTGAGGACTTTAGTCCTCAAAAAAGGGCTAAAGCCCTTACTACAAACGAAATTACAATGTATTTACATTCGCTACATCTAACAATTTTGTACGACTTGCAGCAATTCACTAGGTTTGTGAATTAAAAAATCAGGATTTTGTTTAGCTAGTATTTCCGGAGAATTAAATCCCCAGGTGACGGCAACTACTTTAATATTAGCTTTTTTTGATGCTTCAATATCTCTGGTTTCATCACCTACATAAATAACTGTTTGCGGCTTGAGTTGTTTCTGTTTAAGCACATTATTAATAATGGTGGTTTTGCCGAAAATTGTCACTCCTGAATAGATGAATTCAAATAAATTATCTAATTCATTAATTGTGAGAAAAGCTGTAACGTTATCTTTAGCGTTGGATGTAATAATTCCTAGCTGATAACCATGATCTTTTAGTTCTACTAAAGATTCTTTCATCCCAGGAATTGGTTTCAATCCCTGGATTTTATCTTTTAATTCAGCTTTTACCTTTTTAACTAGAAACGGGATTTTAAATAGAGAAACTCCTGAATATTTAATAATTTCTCTCGATGATAAATTTTTCAGGAGGGTTAATTGATCTGGTGTAATTTGAATATAACCAAACTCTATAGCCAAACGATTGGCAATACTTACAAGTGCATCTACAGTATCTGCAATTGTGCCATCAAAATCAAAGATAATTACTTTCTGTGTCATTACATTGCCTAGATGCGTCAAGATTAGCACGGGCATTCCGTTTTAACATTTCTGGCTTAATCCGCCGCAACGCTGATGCCGGAAATCTTCTTTCCCACTCCTCATTTGAGATTTGCGCTAATTCTATCAGCTTCGGGGCGATATTTTCAGGATAGGGCTGAAAATCTACCACATCTGTGTCTTGCGCAAAACGCTGATTCCAAGGACAAACATCTTGGCATATGTCGCAACCAGCTACCCAACCTTGCATATGGGATGAGATCGCCTCTGGTAATTTTTCTGCCCGGTTCTCAATCGTATGATAAGCTATGCAGCGATTAGCATCTACTACAAATGGCTCGGTAATTGCCCCAGTAGGACAAGCCGCCAAACAACGTGTACAACTACCGCAGTGTTCTGTGTGGGGGCGATCGCTTTCTAGTTCCAGATTTGTCAACACCTCACCCAAAAATACCCAAGAACCATACTCTCTAGTGATCACATTCCCATTTTTAGCAATCCAACCAATCCCGGCTCGTTGCGCCCACACTTTATCTTGGATGGGGCCAGTATCTGCATAGTAACGAGCTTGAACCCCTGGATCTAGGGATTGTAACCAAGTAGCCAGGGCTTTGAGTTTCTTGTGCATCACCTTGTGATAGTCTCTCCCCCAGCCATAACGGGAGATTTTGGCGTACTCTTCCCCTTCAGGGCGTTGGTGGGGGGTGTAGTAATTGAGTGCTACACAAATAAGCGATCGCGCTTCTGGCATGACTAAGTTAACATCCTGACGCTTCGGGTTATTCATCCACTCCATATCAGCGTGATAACCCAGCATCACCCATGCTTGCAGCCTCTCTGCTGCTGTATTATTTCCCCTATCTACAGCAGCAATGCCAACTTTGTGAAAACCCAACTCTTTGGCTTTTTCTTTTACCACACTGCTGCTAACTACGGAACAGTAGTTCATTCGTATAACCAAAATAGCCGTCTATCGATTATACCTAACTCAGTCAATGTTTCCACGTAAAAACTTGGGAATACATTCTGTCTCTGGTGAGATTTATTTATTTGGTAATACACTCCAATAGCAGCTTTTTTTTCTCTCTGCTTTTTTATTTTAATTGATCTTCAGCGATCACTATTTTAGGTAATTTTTATGAAAACTCCTGAATATTCATCTTGTACCGCAAAAACTGCGCCTGAGATTCCAGGAATTACAGAATCTACAATCATAGAGTATTTCACAACTTTAAACGCTGGAAACTTTACAGCAACTGGGGCTTTATTTGCCGCCGAGGGTGTGATGTATCCACCATTTGAATCTGGTATTGTGGGGACAGATGCGATCGCGCGTTATTTACAACAAGAAGCCCAAAATATCAAAGCTGACCCTTACCAGGGAATAACCGAATCCTTAGAAAATGAGCATATCCAAATACAAGTTCGGGGTAAAGCACAGACCTCTTGGTGTAGCGTCAATGTCCTGTGGCTATTTATGCTTAACCAGCAACGGCAAATCCTCGAAACTCATATCAAACTTCTAGCATCGCCTCAAGAGTTACTGGCTTTGCGCCCTGAAAAATAGTCACCACATAAGAAGCAGTAAATCGGGCTGGAATTAGGTTGTATGGGAGCAGAGGATATTTTACACCCATACCCAATTCCCAATTCCCAACAACTATTGAGTATTAGCAAGTTCCGGGATAGTGGCTTCTAATTTTAGACAGTTAGCACCATCAACTTGTAACTGATATTCCACTTTATCCATCAAACGACTCATAATCAGCCACCCGTAACCACCTTCTTGTTTGTCTACAGGATTAGGTGGAAAATAAGTAGACAAATCAAAGCCTGTACCGTAGTCCCAAACCTCCAGAGAAATATCTCGCTCCTTGAGTTCCAAACGCAGCAAAATAGGTATATTAGACTGCTCCTTGTGAGCATGACGGACTACATTAGAGTAGGCTTCGACCAATGCTAGACGCAAACGACTGGACTGTCTTGACCAATCAACAGATTCCCCCAATTGGATTTTTAGACATCCCAGTAACCAGTTTTCTACAATATTTAAATAATTCAAGTCACTTGGTACGTGCAACTCACTTTTCATCACTTACAAGACCTCCAGAGAGAGTATAGTTTGATCATCTTCTTGTACGGGGTTATCTGCCTGGATGCAAGCTAGTAAATGGTTCAGAGACAGTGGTTGTGGTTCGTCTTGCAATATTTGCCACAGACCATCTTGTTTCAGCATAGAACGACTTACTGGGAAAACGCCATCCACGGTTTTTGCGGTTGATAAGAATTTATTTGATACCATTGCTTCTGTAATTCCATCACTAGCAAGCAGTAATGTATCTCCAGGAGAGAGAACTAAGCGACCTGACTGGGCTTGCCATTCCGGTAATATTCCTATCGGAATACCTCGCACTTTGAGATAGTTTGGTTCTTCTGCTCTTGTCGCTTGGTGTGACCAAACCATTGGATAAATGTGTCCAGCATTCGCATACACCAAATCTCTAGTCGTCGGGGTGAAACAAGCTAAGACAAGAGTAATAAAGCAATTGTTGCTAATTAAGTCAGTACATAAAGCATTATTGAGATTATGTATAACTACATTGGGATCAGCAGGTGTTTCCTGAGATAATTCTCGACGCAATACAGAAATAGCACTAGCCATAAATAAAGCAGCTGGTACACCCTTACCAGAAACATCTCCCACGGCTAACCACAAGTCTCCTTTGGGATGGACAAAGACTTCAAAAAAATCACCGCCTACTTCTCGTGCTGGGTAGCAGCAAGCTTGTAACTTCCCACCTTTAATATCAGGTAGAGTTTGGCGTAGCAGATTGTTTTGAATTTGGCGAGCAACTTCTAACTCAGCTTTAATTTGCTCTTGCTTTTCCTGGAGACATTGGTAAAGTTTGGCTTGAGAAACAGCTAAAGCGGCTTGTTCTGCGACACCTGTAATTAGTTGAATTTCTTCATCATGCCAAGGCTCATCTTGACCCCATTGGTATAAGGCTAGCACCGCTAATAGGTCTTGTTGGTAGGATAGGGGGACAACTAAGTAGTTACAAGATTTGTCGTTATATATTTCTTGAGAAATTTGACATTCATGAGTTGCTAGAACCTTTTCAATTAAGAAACTGGGGTCAAAAGCATTATCGGGAGTATGGAATACTGGATTTTGATAAGAAAACTCATTTGGTAAGAGAAGATCATCTTCTACTGGTTTAAGTAGACAACAAGTAGCATCAAAGGTTTGTCCAATGGTAGCGACAATCTTTTGCAGCATACTTTCATAATCCAATGACTCTCGAATAGCTGTTGTCACTGCATTAAATAAAGATTCCCGTCGTAAAGCTCGACTTAACTCTTGGGTACGCTTTTTGACTATGCGATATGTTTCAGTAGCCTGCTCAACTAGAACTTTTAACCGTTCTGGATTCCAAGGTTTGGTGATGTACTTGAAGACTTGACCAGAGTTAATGGCATCTACCAAATCTTCGACATCAGTAAAACCAGTTAGTAAAATCCGAATGGTGTCAGGAAATCGCTCTACTGTTTGACTAAGAAATTCCGTACCGTTCATTTCTGGCATTCGTTGGTCGGAGATAATGACCGCCATTTCTCCTTCTTTCTCCAGAATTGCCAATGCGCCACGGGCATTATTGGCTTTGTATACTTGAAAATCTCGCCTAAAAGTGCGGTAGAGTAAATCTAAGTTATCTGGCTCATCGTCTACGACCATGAGCTTAAGTCTTTCTACCTCGGTTTGCGTCATATTTGACTTTTATTTGCAGGTAAATCTGTGGCAAAATAGTATAATTTTGATCTTGCCTAACTAAAAATTTACTGAAAAAGTAGTTTTTTCCAGCAAAATCATTTGTTTTTACGAGTATAACTTTACTCTCGATTTTCTGTACCCTTGTATTGAATTTCAAGGGGTGAAATTTGAGAAAATTGAGAAATTAAATTCATCCAACTAATCCAGAACGTAAGGCACGGACAGCAGCTTGGGTACGGTCATCAGCGCACAGCTTATTCAAAATATTGCGGACGTGAGTTTTAACAGTCCCCACGGTGATGTAGAGACGTTCGGCAATAAGTGCATTGCTGCAACCCTCGACAATTAATTGTAAAACCTCTAATTCTCTTTCTGTGAGGGTGTAGGAGTCAGGATTTTCCTGATTATCTGAAGAGTCTGAGCGTGAGCCAAGATATTTGCGGTCTGCTGCCAGATTATCGGGCTGGGGCGGATTTTGTTGTGCTTGTTGTAATACAATGCGAGCGATCGCCGGATCGATCCAAGCGTTGCCATCGTGAGTGACTCTCACCGCTTCCAACAAATTATCAAACTTAATATCTTTCATACAGTAGGAATCAGCCCCAGCCGCAAAAGCCGCTAACACCGCTTCTTTATTATCTTGAAGCGTTAAAATTAATACTTTTGTTTCTAGCTCGTCTCCATTCCTAATGGCATTGAACTCCCGTGTAAGTTCAATGCCATCTTTATCAGGTAATCCAATATCGACAATAGCAATATCTGGATGTACCATTTTTAACATTTTCAATCCTTCGACAGCATTAGCCGCTTCTCCGACAATTTCAATTTCTTCATTTTGTAGCAGAGCTGTGCGAATACCCATACGGGTAAGGTCGTGATCTTCAATCAGCACAATCCGAATTTTATTCATAGTCAACTTCTACCCGTTACGCTACCTTAACTTTAAAACTGAGTTTACTAAAAAAGACTTAATAGATGCAGTGTAAATAATTGTGTACGCAGATAAATATAGAATGTTTACCATTGAGTGCATTTGTAGGGACATAAGGCACTACGCCTTAACCACGCTATGATACTAGCCTCTTGATTAGTAGAAAGAGGATAATCTTGCTAAGAATTTATCAAAAATCGATGATAAAACTCTGCTGATGAATTATAAGCTGTTTTTATCATTGACAGTAGGCAAAAAAAACTATCTAGTGCATGGGGTCATTTTCACCAGATGGATAGTTTCCCTATTTTTACTTTGGCCAAAAAGTAAGAGACACCCTATTAAAAAATTTGATAAACTATCGTTCTAGATCATCTGGTGTGAGACTAATTCAGATAAAGGCTATGTTTCAAACCCCTAAAGTGTTTTCGGTTTTGGGAATACCTGTTCATGTGATGAATGACTATCCAACTTGGTTGCTAGAATGCTGGCAACACAGCCGAGGGACTCATGTCATCACCCTCAATGCAGAAATGACTATGCAAGCACAGCAAAATCCTACTTTGGCGAAAATCATTCAAAGTGCGGAATTAGTTATTCCAGATGGTGCAGGGGTAGTTCTGTATTTAAGATGGCTACTGTGGCAAAAGATCAACCGTTGTCCAGGTATTGAACTAGCAGAAATGCTGTTGCGTGGGATTGGGCAACAGCAGACAGACAAAACAATATTTTTCTACGGTGGTGCGCCAGGAGTAGCGGCAAAAGCAGCAGAGTTTTGGCAGCAGCAAAATCCTGGTTTGAATATAGCTGGTAGTCATTCTGGCTACCACACTGCTGAAGAAGAACAGCAACTGCAACAAACTTTAGCGCAATTGCAACCGAAATTAATTTTGGTGGGTTTGGGTGTACCACGTCAAGAATTATGGATTGCCCAAAACCGTCATTTGTGTCCCCAAGCCATTTGGGTGGGTGTCGGTGGCAGTTTTGATATTTGGTCAGGGACAAAATCTCGTGCGCCGTCTTGGTTGGGTAATAACAATTTGGAATGGTTGTATCGACTTTATCAAGAACCTTGGCGTTGGCGGCGGATGTTGGCTTTGCCCCAGTTCGCGGTTAAGGCTTTTATTTATCGCTTGACAGCTAAGGGTGCGACTTGAAAATTCAAAAATCAAAAATCAAAAATCAAAAATAAATTTTGAGTGTTTAATTTGTGATTCCTAGGTATTTCCTGGGAATCATTATTTTTAGTCATTAGTTATTGGGTATGGGATTTTCTCCCCAATTCCCAATTCCCAATTCCCAATTCCCAATTCCCAATTCCCCTTTTTTAGCAATGCCCGTATTAACCAATCCAGTCACAACTGAACAACAGAAGGATAGTGAAAAGCAACAGCACGGTGGTGCTGCTGGTAATATGGTGCAACTATGCGCCGTTACGAAAACTTATACTAATGGCTGTCATGCTTTGTTAGATGTCAACTTAGAGGTCAAACAGAAAGAATTCCTGTTTATTACAGGGCCTAGTGGTTCTGGTAAGTCCACACTTTTGAAGCTGCTGTATGGTGAGGAAGTACCTACACAGGGAGAAGTAATTGTCAGTGAATGCAATGTCTCAGCTTTGCGGGGCGATCGCTTATCATTATTACGGAGACGCATTGGGATTGTGTTTCAAGACTATAAACTAATTCCCCAGCGCACAGTGGCGGAGAATGTAACTTTTGTATTACAAGCCCAAGGCTATACCCGCAAAGAAATTCAAAGGCGTTTAGAACCAACATTGAAACTGGTGGGGTTAATTTCTAAAGCCGATTGTTTTCCTCATCAACTTTCGGGCGGAGAACAACAGCGAGTCAGTATTGCAAGGGCAATTGTGGGTACACCGCCTCTAATTTTGGCTGATGAACCCACAGGTAATCTTGATCCTGATAACTCCTGGCAGGTGATGCAAATTCTGCAAAAATTAAATTCTTTTGGGGCTACAGTTATTGTTACTACCCATGATGAACAGCTAGTACGTCGGTGTAATAAACCCGTGCTACAAGTTCGTAATGGTAAACTACATCGCCAATCAGTAGTGAAAAGGGAGTAGGAAGTGGGTATTGCTTCCTTGTCACCTGTCACCTATCACCTGTCACCTACACCCCTACATGGAAACACGTGCCTTGATTTTGGTTGCTAGAGGGATGAGAGGTAAAGGAGTGGATGGTAACTGCGATCGCTCCAAAGTTTGTATACTCTCAAAGGCTGCTTCTCGAATTGCGGTTTCTTCCTCTCGACTCAAGAGGAGATATAAACATCGCAGAACGTCTTGCTGTAATGCCGGATCATTTTGCTGACGGTTGACTATCTTAGTTAACCGACGGATAGCAATTAAACGCTGAATGGGGTCTTGTTGAGTGAGATTTAGCAACAAATTCTCAAAGCTATCTTCTTCACGATGGCTGTAAAAGTTGACAATTTGCCAGACTAATAAAATTAAAGTTAATAAAGTTCCCAACCCTTGGACAATAGCCCCAACAGCTATCCAAGGACTACTGGAGTCAGCCCAAATTGCTGCCGCCATATATGTACTGAGAGTAGCAATACCACCACTGCTGACTGCCAAAACTAATTGACGGTTTGGACTGTTGAAAAACTTTTTAATTTCTCCCCAATGCAGTTGCCAATCCCACTTTTGCATTGAGTAGACCACTAACATGACACTAATACCAACTAGCAGTGCCAATAATAATTTCCAGTTCCACAACAGCATACCAACAAGTAACGTTAGCAAGCCTAGAATTGCTCCTGGCTCTGAAAAACGCTGAATAGTTCGTTGCTTGGTGGCTTTGGTTTTAAACTCTGGAAGCAGCCAGTCGGGTCTCTGGTTGATTAATTGCTGCCAAGAAGATACAGCCTTTGCCACAGTGTTTACCTACCTACTTACAAAATATCTATATAGATTGATTCCACTAGGTATGGGAAAGTTAGACTGTAATTGAAAACTGAAATTTCAGCATATTTCACACTTGCCACTTTCCTACTACTCAGTAATATAAATGGAATATCCATATTACTCTACAAGCATATCTAGGCTGAAGTAGCAAAATCAGGTTTTATTACTGATTTTTTTAAATTTCGCGGGCAGAAAAAATACTAAATAATAGCCCAACACATAAGTATCCGTTGAATTCGTTCTTTTTAAACACAAAAACGGAACTCATCGATGGTGAATTGACCATCAAAGGCGCAGAAGGTAATGGCGTGAATGTTTTTGGCGGCGACAGATAATAATAGATTGGGAGATAAGGATGAATCAGAATTGGCTAGATTCGCCCCTGGTAAGATAGTTTGGCATAATAGTTGGCGATCGCAATTATAGGCAGAAAGCACTAATCGCTGTGAGCTAGTTACACACGTACTTACCCAGTTTACAGGACGAAGGAAACTGGCTTCTAAAAATCCACTTTTGGGTGAACCCATCAATACTGTTACCCCTGACTTCGTTGGGAAGGCTGGATTTGATGGTTGTATGGCTAGGGAATTTTGAAAAATTACACCCCATTGCTCATACTGATGCTCTACAACTTCAAAGCATTTTAAATCTTCTAAATTGAGAGATATACACGTAGGTACATCAAGCGGAATACTATCAGTTACTTCTTCTAGTTGTCCACGCCTAGCTGAAGCTATAATTTGATTCTGCACACCCAATTTATCAAGTGCAAATGTAGGATTTTCAAATCTTGGTACTTGATCTGATTGAAGAGTCGCCTGCTTGCCCACAATACCCCACCTTACCATTAACCAGAGAAACACTAAATAAGTAAATACACCAACAGATATTTCTCTTAATCTTGATGGTGATGATGTATAGCAACCCTTGGCGAACGTTTTGACTATAGTAAGAAGTACAAAACTATCCGTAAGTTTTCTGTAGACTATCACAAAAAACTTATCCCAAAGTATTGTCTAAGTGATACTAGCTACCAAAATAAAATCTAATGAAACCTGGCTATATAGTAGTTATAAGCAAAATCTGCTTTTATACAGAAAAAAAAAATTACTGAATCTTTACAAGTAACCTAGTGATTTTACATCTACTTAATCTGACGCAGGCCAGAGGTTTCCAGATTGTTGGTTCAAGGATAATAGGGAGCAGGGGACAGGCGACAGGTGACAGGCGACAGGTGACAGGTGACAGGAAAGCAGGGAGAGCAGGAGGGAAAATGAAATGCCCAATGCCGAACCTACTGCGCCTAGTCGTTCGCGTAGCCTCTGTCTACGACACGCTCCGCGTTGGCGTAGCCTCTCGGAGAGAACGGAGAGAATGCAGAGAAGTGCAATGACTCATGACTCATGACTAATAACTAATGACTACCCAAAACTATGATTCAACCACA
Organism: Anabaena minutissima FACHB-250; assembly: GCF_014697125.1. Lineage (GTDB taxonomy): Bacteria > Cyanobacteriota > Cyanobacteriia > Cyanobacteriales > Nostocaceae > Trichormus > Trichormus minutissimus. The sequence continues at coordinate 181,447 of NZ_JACJRG010000002.1, forward strand.
AGGATTTGAGCAACGCTCAATAATTACGTCGCTGGGTAAAATGGTGTACTACACCGCTAATGGTTCACTTTGGCAAGACAATACAACCGCCGCAACAGAACGAGAAACGTTAGTTTTTCTACACGGATTTGGTGGTGGGTCTTCTGCCTATGAGTGGTCAAAAGTTTATCCGGCATTTGCTGCTGAATACCGGATTATTGTCCCTGATTTGATAGGTTGGGGTCGATCTGAACATCCAGCGAGAAATTACACGATTGATGATTATTTAACGACTATTCGCGAGTTTTTGGAGCAGACTTGTACAACTCCAGTCAGGGCGATCGCTTCTTCGTTAACAGCAGCGTTTACAATCCGAGTGGCGATTACCCATCCGAATCTATTTAAATCTTTAATTCTTGTCACACCGGCGGGACTTTCTGACTTTGGTGAAGACTACTCCCGCAGCTTGTTCGCCCAAATCGTCAGCGTTCCTCTTATTGACCGCTTACTATACAGCACTGGGATTGCTACTAGTGGGGGTATTCGTAGTTTCTTAGAACAACGGCAATTTGCCCAAGCTAACCGCATCTACGAAGAAATTGTTGAAGCTTATCTCCAATCTGCTCAACAACACAATGCTGAATATGCAGCATTATCTTTTGTTAGGGGTGATTTGTGTTTTGATTTATCACTCTATATTCAACAATTAATCACTCCTACCGCCATTATTTGGGGTCAAAAGTCTCAATTCACCGGGCCAGAGATTGGCCGCCGCCTAGCAGAAAAAAATCCCCAAGCTATCAAAGTTTTTCAACCCTTAGAAGATGTGGGGTTAACACCACAGTTAGAATTGCCAGCCGTCACTATTGGACTGATTCGCCGATTTTTGAGTTTACTGAATGGGGAATGAGTGGTGAGTAATGAGTAATGAGTAATAAGTAGCCCACGGCAAGCAAGCTACAAGATCCTACTAATTGTTTTGAATTTTGAATTGGAGCGTAAAGCCTGCGGCATAGCTCCGCTTAACGCGTAGCGTCTCATAGAGAAGCGACTTGACTTAGTTCGTGGAGTTTTTTAGCGACTGTGCCAGTAGTTAATAATTCTTGGGCTTTGGCTATACCTGCTTGCATATCAGTACAAATTCCACTGCGCCAGAGATAAAATCCTCCATTCCACAGGGCTGTTTGCATTAGTTCGCTGGGTGTTCCAGTCAACACTTCCTGCATCTGATCTAATAATTCTTCGATAGTGTTTAAGGGTACATTCTTGGTAGTAAAGCCGTAATCATGGGGAGATAGGAGCAATCTTTCTATTTCTGGGGGTGATTTAGATAAAGCGATGATGGCTGTGCGATCGCGTGGTAAATCGCTACTCCCTTCTAATCCCTTCACTAATGTAAACTTTGTCACCCCTCGTAGTCCCAAAGCTACCTGAAACATGGCTTCTGTGGGCGGATGGACAAACCCCGCTATAACATGAGCATCGCCAGCATAGGGACACCAAATTAGTTCCATTGTGGCGAAGGGTGGGCGTTTACCTAGTTGATCACGGTACTCCCAAAGACTCTTCGTCAAGGGAAAATGCTGTGGTGTATAAACAAACCCGATGCCTGTTTTCTCTAAGACTTCTTGGGTGTTTGCTAGTGATAAGCCAGTCCAATCGACTCCTAAACCTCGCCAAATATCTACTAAGGGTAATCCATATTTGGTTGGTAGGCGATCGCCGCCGTGCATAATAACTGGTTGTCCGGCTGAGGCTAGTATCAGGGCAGTTACAGGGCTAATGGGTGCTGTACGCGTTCTGCCATCATATGGCTGACCAAAAACTATGACTGGACGTGTAGAGTTGATGGGTTGCAGTTTTGGCCCCAGTTCCTCGTAAGCATCTAGCATTCCCGCTAATTCTTCCCCTGTAGGACGTTTGATGCGGTGGGCAATCAAAAATGCACCTATTTGGGCTGGTGTAGCTTCACCCAATAACATCATCTTGGTAGCCGTGGCTGCTTCAGCACGAGTTAGATTCTCGCCTGTATGGTTGCCACTACCTACCTTTTTCAGCAAATCCCTGAATAAAATACTCATACAAGTCAATAGTCAATGGTCAATAGTCAACAGTCAAGTTGAAGACTGGGGACTTTTGACTGTGGACATTTGACTAATCATACTTTAAGAGGCTGATCGCTGTTGGTCAAACTGTGGGGTAATATTCTCTCGGACTAGCTGCCAAAAGTGCTTGATTGGGGGAATGTGCAGGCGGTCTTGAGTTGTTACCATGACTACGCGGCGAGTCAAGCTAGAATTATCAGATAATGATCCACTCGCTGCTAAAGAACGCACTGCTAGGGTAGGGTCAAGGCGTGCTTCTACTAATGCAGATGTGGGTAGCAAAGCTATTAATTCACCTTGGCGTACTACTCCCCGAAAAGCATCGAGGGTATTCACTTCTAAAGCTGCTTGTAGGTTGGCTTCTAGTCGCTCAAATTTATCTTGGATCAGGCGTTGCATCCCATAACCATCCTTAAATACTACTTGGGGATAACGCACTAACTCCGACCAAGGGACAAATTCATATTGAGCTAGGGGATGATTAGCTGCAATTAACAGTTCAATGGGTTCATCATAAAGGACTTCTACAACCATCTCCCTACCGGTGGTAAGAAAGCGATTATTCATGACAATCGCTAAATCTACTAAACCATCTTTGAGGACTTTGAGGGCGCGATCGCTCCCCAAAGATGTCACCCGCAATTGCACATCGGGATAATCACGACAAAATTTTTGTAATACCGGTGGTAAGTAAGAACCACAAACAGAATGAATCGCCGCAATACACAATTCCGGTTGCTTTCCTGCAACTAAATCTGTGATTTCTTGAGTAGCCGTTTCCCATTCTTGACAAATTTTCCGGGCGCGAGGTAACAATCGTTCACCGCCTAAAGTCAGCTTGGACTGATTGGTTCTGTGAAATAATTCCACGCCTAAGTCAGCCTCCAAAGACTGAATTTGGCGACTGATCGTCGATTGGGTGACACCACATTTCTGGGCTGCTTTTTGGAAACTGCCAGTTTCGGCGATCGCTAGAAACGCTTGCAACTGTTCTAGTCGCATGGGATATGTAGCCTGAATTACATTTATGGCTTTTATTTAAATTAACGGATTTTGATTTTTAATTTGGTAGATTTTGATACAGCTTTTGTGGTCTTTTTCTATATACGGTGAATTTTGCTTTTCTAGGTAGGAAACCATATCTTGAGTTTTGCCAGCCTGCACTAGTGAAGGAAATTAACTTTGAGAAACTACCCAAAAGCTGCTAGCGTCTAACAAAGGATCATATTTTTGTGGACGTGAGAGCTTGAAAACTCGTTCTAATTACTGGCAACTGCTGCCCTATATTAGACCCCAGTGGCAGAACATTATTAAGGGACTAGTCGGCATTTTGGGATATGTGCTGGCGACATTGACGCTAATTAATTTTGCGGGTAAGTTAGCAACGCCCTTTGGTCAAGGTAATGTCATAGCGATCGCTCAATTAGCAGCAATCTTGGCCTTGGTGTTTCTTGTTCGTGGCGTTTTTCAGTCTGTCCAAGACATTTATATGTCGAAAGCAGCTTTAAGAGTCGCTTTTTATCTCCGCAAACAGATATACACCCACTTACAAAAATTAGATTTAAGCTATTTTGAAACTGCCAAAGCAGGTGATTTATCTTACCGCCTCACCGAAGATATTGACCGGATTGGTGAAGTCATCAATAAACTGTTTCACGACTTTCTCCCCTGTGTGTTGCAGTTGATAGCCATCCCGGTATATATGATTTACCTGAATTGGCAACTCACCTTAGCTACAGTAATAGTCGCACCATTGATGGGTGTATTAATTGGTTGGTTTGGGGAACGCTTACGTAAATACTCACTTAAAAGTCAAAATCGCGTATCTGATTTATCAGCAATTCTCACCGAAGTTTTTAGTGGTATTCGTCTAATTCGGGCGTTTGCAGCAGAAAATTATGAAATTGCGAGATTTAGCCATGAAGCAGAACGCAGCTTTCAAGCTAAATATTCAGCCGAACGCCTGAAAGCTGTGCAGATCCCCATCATCGGATTTTTAGAAGCCTTGAGTGCTTTATCCTTAATTCTGGTGGGAACGTGGCAAATTCAGCAAAAAAATTTAACGGTAGCAGAGTTTTTTAGTTACCTAGCCGCAGCTGGGTTATTAATCGACCCCATCGGTCATGTCACCAACAACTACAACGAATTTAAGCAAGGTGAAGCCTCCGTAGACAGGATCTTTGAACTGATGGCGGTGCAACCAACGGTGACAGAAAAGCCCAAGGCGATCAACTTACCGCCAGTTTTGGGTAAAGTCGAATATCGTCACATAACATTTGCTTATAAACCAGGGGAATCAGTCTTAAAAGATATTAGTTTATTAGCAATGCCAGGGGAAGCGATCGCGCTGATAGGTGCGTCTGGTGCTGGTAAAACCACCTTCGTTAATCTTCTCCCGCGCTTTTATGACCCCACAAATGGGGAAATCTTGATTGATGGTGTAAATATTCGGGATGTCTCTTTAGAGAGTTTGCGGCGACAAATTGGCATAGTTCCCCAAGAAACAATCATGTTTTCTGGGACTGTGGCTCAAAATATCGCTTTTGGAAAAGACTCATTTGACTTAGAAACAGTTGCAGCAGCAGCAAAAATTGCTAACGCCCACCAGTTTATTACCCAGTTACCAGAGGGATATCAAACTTGGGTAGGTGAGAGGGGTGTAAATTTATCTGGTGGACAAAGACAAAGAATTGCGATCGCCCGTGCTGTGTTGCTAAACCCACAAATTTTAATTTTAGATGAGGCCACATCAGCCTTAGATTCCGAGTCAGAAGCTTTGGTACAGGAAGCCTTAGAAAGACTCATGCAGCAAAGGACAGTATTTATTATTGCTCACCGTTTAAGTACAGTCAGAAAGTGCGATCGTATTTTAGTATTAGAACGAGGACAAATTGTAGAGTCAGGCACTCATGAAGAATTATTAGCCCTTGAGCGTCGTTATGCAAGGTTTTATACTCAGCAGTTTAGTCATTAGTCAATGGGGTAAAAGTTCCTCCCCTGCAACCCTACCTTCCTTCTCCTCCATCCAATTACGAATTACGAATTACCTCAACTTGCTTTTGCTGTTCCTGCAACCAAGCTTCAAATAATTCATTCAGTAGACGCGCCTTCATCGGATCATCTAGTTGGGCTGGGATAAACTTCTCCACTCGTACAATTACTAACCACTCTGCAATGCGGGCTGGGGATGAGATTTGACCAGGTTGACAATTACTAAGTATTTGTACCATTGCTGGATGAAGTGTATTCAGTTCCACAGGCCCCACTAAGCCACCTGTTTGAGCTTCTGGCCCTTGTGAATACTTCTGTGCTACATCTGCAAAAGACTGTTCTTTAGCTTGAATCCGAAAGTAGAGTTCTTGAGCTAGTCCAGCATCTTGAGTCCGGAGAAGGGAATAAATTACTTTATCTAGTTTTCCCTTTAACTGGAAAAAATGAGATTCTAGTTTGTTACCCCAAGTAACTTGCTTAAATTTCTCTAGTTTTAATTTACGAGAAATCATATTATCTAATTGCTCAGAAATCAAACCTTGTTGCGTCATCCATGCTTGAATATCAGCTGCTTGTGTTAACTGCCTTTCGGCATAAAAACGCTGTTTAGCTTGGGCTACTTCTTCAGGCTGACATTCTATCTCTACTATGGCCTCATCAATAATTAATTCCCTTAGTAATTGTGGCAGCAGTTGATAATTTGCTAGTAAGGGAATAATTTCACTAGCTTGGATTTGACGGTTGCCGATTTGAAGCACTTCAGTCATAATCTATTTGGTTTGGCTCTCTAGGGTGATAGATCCTGAGTTAGTATCCTGCACAGGATGGCTATATGACTCTTTTTCACAGTTTTAAGGTTTTAATAGCAAAAATATACTATTCATGTAAAGTTTACTCGAATACTATAAGTAATTTAACTGAAGAGTAAAAATAAACTTCTCACAAAAAACAGTAGGCGATCAAGAAGATGATTCACCTACTGCTTAGTATGGACTGAGTACCAAATTATAAACTTTCTAAATAACTCAAAAGATCCGCCATTTCTTGAGTATTAGGCTGAAATTTTGGCATTGGTGGTGTTTTACCACTAATGACTTGATCAATTAGTCGATACTTGGATTTGTGTTTAGAAACACCTTGCAAGCTTGGGCCTACTCGTCCATCTGCTTCTAAACCATGACAGCCAGCACAATTGATTTGAAAGATAGCGTGTCCTTGTATTTGGTCTCCTTGCAAAGCCAGAACACTCTTGACGTATGGGTCAGAGGCTTGAAGCATCTGAACACCAAAAATGCCCAAAAAGACTGCTAGCAGTGTCGCCAGAGCCAGTAAAGCGCACTGCTGAATCAGAGTTTCAGGTTTGGTAATCTGGTTATCCAAAAGTTGTGCTGTAAAAGTCTAGTTGTTTTCAAAAATTTTCATTTCCTACACATAGCTTAAAAGTTCTTGATGCTGACTGCAAGCATATCTGAGACTTTTTTGCTGACTGGTGATTGCCTAAAATGTTTGTAGAAAGCGGGATTCATCCCCAATTTGGTAAAATCATAAGCGGGAAATGAATGTTGAATAATCGTAAACAGGAGACTTAAAGTGGTTGAACCCTTGCTATCAGGTATTGTTCTTGGTTTGATTGTAGTTACCCTCGCTGGGTTATTTTACGCTGCCTATAAGCAATACAAGCGTCCCAATGAATTGGGTGGTTGATTTAGTGCTGTTATCGTAGCCCGTGCTGAGTTTTATTCAGTGCTGAGTGGGTTATAAGGTGGATGAGGAAGCAAGGGGAGGATCTTAATTTAAATACATAATTAATTAATCTCCTACCTTGCGGGTACTCCTAAGGAAAACGAGGAAAGTAGCCGTTATTCGGATCTCAATCCCCCTCATCCTCCTTATCTATAAGTTTGTGTAAACTGCGTGCATCTGAAAACTACACGCCGCTTTTTAAAGCAATTCGCAATTACGTTTTGTAACGGGGATTTGACCCCGACACAAAACTCTCTGCTTGTAGAGGCAGGGTAATTAACCCCCACTACCTTTATTAATGGCTAAGGCTAAGTAGGTCGGCGTAAATAATTATCTTTGGGATAAGGCAGGTGGCAGGGGGAACAAGGGTTTGAGCCTTATTTACTTTTTTCACACAGTTTGGTTTTATTATGCCGACTTACTTAAGTGCTAATGACTATTGAGTCTGGAATTTTGATTATTGCCTAAATTAAATCTGACCGCTAAAGGCAGGCTTTACTTTGCGGTCAATGCGTTCCCCCAGGTCATCAGCAATAGTTAAATTATCCGGCTTGCATCGCTTGACATTTACTAATATTCCTTGCGCTCCTTCTGCTTCTAAATCTTCTACGTAGCCTTTGGTTGCTACTTTGGCATCAGTGGAATTGAGAAAAGGGCCAAAATAATAGGTGCAACGGGGATGTTGAGTTTCAATTTCTACCCACCAAGCCAAGCCAAGGCTATTGTAAGTATTAATTACGGTTTCTTTCAGGTTATGCCAAATTGTTGTCATGGTTGCCGCCAATTTATCAAAGTGGTACTGAATGTTAAATGTTTGGTATCGTCATTTATTCTGTTTACATTTCTTTATACTCTTTTACGCATAATTTTCAAAGAGGTTTTGGTAATTTATCTAGGTATAAAGTATTTACAGCACGTTGACGAAAAATCTCATACAGTGCCATTCCTGATGCTACAGAGGCATTTAGACTGGGGGTCTTACCCAGCAGGGGAATTGATACCAACACATCACACGATCGCTGTGTCAACATACTAAGACCTTCGCCTTCCGAGCCTACGACTAAAACGATAGGGCCACGGAAGCTGACGGTGTGGAGAGGTTCGCTACCATCTGCCGCAGTACCATAAATCCAAAAGCCGGCCTCTTTTAATTCTTCTAAGGTGCGACTGAGGTTAATTACTCTAGCTACAGGGAAGTTTTCTAAAGCACCTGCTGCGACTTTTACTACAGTAGATGTAATTCCGGATGCTCTTCTTTGAGGGATGATGAGACCTTGAGAGCCTATAGCCTCGGCAGTACGAATAATTGCACCCAGGTTATGGGGATCGGTGATGCCGTCAGCTACTACTATAACGGGATCATTTACTGACTTAGCCTGCTCTATCAATTCATGTAATTCGATGTATGAATAGGGAGCTATTTGTGCGGCGATTCCTTGGTGGTTGGCTTGGTCTGTGATTTGATCTAGCCGCTTGGGTTCTACTTCATCAATGACTGTACCGTTTTCTTTGGCTTTGAGAATTAAATTATGAAATCGGGGATCGTAACGCAGACGAGAAGTCACCCAAATGCGGTTGAGTTCCCGTTGATTTTCTAAAGCACTTAAGACTGGATGACGACCATAGATCATGTCGTTATCGCTATCTCTTTCTTCTATTGGTTTGGGAGATACCGATGGAGGAGTAAAGATACGGCGTGGATGTGGCTGATTCTCTACTTTTCTAGGACTGCGAGTCGAATTAGTCACAACACGCTTACCTTTAAGTTTGAGGACTGGCCCGCGATTAGCTTCGGGTGCAGTTTTGATTTTTTTAGGTTTATTGTTCATGGGAGTTTGGGATAGAACGCATGAATAGACATACCGATTCCTGAATACACTGAACCATTACGTAATGATTTTCCAATCATGGAGATTAAAGCGGTTATTTATTTCTCTAGATGGATTTTTTGCAATAGTTCGGTTAAACGTGGCAAATCGGTGAGATACAAGTAGCCAATTAAAGTTTCTAGACTAGTTGCTTGTTGATATATTTCGGGATTAACCCTTTTAGGTCGTCCTGTGGCGGCGTTACGGCCTCGCCGGACTATTTCTAATTCGGATGTTGTCAAGTAAGGAGTTAGCGATCGCAAATGTAGCGCCTGTGTTTCTGCTCTTACCTGTGCTACTACCAGTCTATGATAAGCTTCTAGCCTTTGTAGTGGTAGCAGGTAATACATTCTAGCATAAAGCTCGTAGATTGCATCCCCCAAATATGCTAAAGCTGCGGGGGAAATTTGCTGTATTTGCCCCTGAGAAATCTGTTGTGTAAATTGCGCTGTGTTTGCTAAGAGTAATTGATGCCAAGATGTATCCGTCAGGGGATCTTCATCTTTGCTATCTAAAAACTCTTCCTCCTTTGACTTCACAAATTAACTGTTCCTTATCGGGCTAAATATCTAAATATATGGTAAATATCTGCAAAAAATAGCTCTATTTTTTGAGAACCATGCTGTGTTTATATACCCAGCATAATTAACACTATCAGAATTATTTACTAATTTTATCTTTTTGCCAGCGATTTTGCATGGATTGAGAATTGGACATTGGGCATTGCGAAAAATCAATTCAAAATTTCATAACTCCGGCTTCCTGTCTCCGGTTGATCCCAAGTACAAATACTTGCACAAACATATTTAAGGTAATAATTCCGTTATTTATAGCAATTTTTATTAGAGTGAGGTAAATCTAAATTTTTTTATCTGTCACCTGTCACCTGTCGCCTATCGCCTGTCACCTAATTTGGTGGCTTTTCCCTCTCCCACAGGGAGAGGTTATTGCCAGCCTGTAAAATTAAGCTATCCCATACATTATTCGGAATAGCTTAATTGCTTGATTCGGTCAAGCGATCACGACTGCTTGATGTTGTCTAGAGCTGCTTCAACAGAGGTTTGCAGCGAGAGAAACTTCTCTAAGCGCACAAGCTTGACCGTTTGAGTTACACGGGCATTGGTGACTATTTGCAAAGTTCCTTCGGCGGTTTGAGCTTGCTTGGCTAGCTGTACCAAAGCACCCAAGCCAGAACTATCAACAAAGTCAATTTGCGAAAGATCCAGAATAATGTGCTTTGGCCCTTCTTCAATTTTGTTGCCAAGAACCTTGCGAAATGTCGGTTCAGAAAAGGCATCTAACAAACCTGTGAGGCGGAATAGCTGATAATTATCCCGTGCTTCACGAGTACCTCTCAGGCTGACGGTTAGATTTAGTGGTTCAGCAATAATTCCCTCCTCATGGTTAAACTAAACGCTCAAGTATAGATGTTTTTTAGGCTTGTTGTCTACAGGTCTTTGGAGTAGTGAGTGCTGAGTAATGAGTAATGAGTAAGATTACCCGCTTGCGACTCTTGACTCGGAACTCGGAACTAACTTTTTCCCCAGTCTTTTTTTAACTCACTTCGGCTGTAGTTGCTTGACGTGCTGTTTGCATGGATTGGACAAACTGCTCAAACAAGTAATCAGCGTCGTGGGGGCCTGGACTGGCTTCTGGGTGGTACTGCACTGAAAAAATGGGTAGAGATTTGTGCCGTAATCCAGCGACGGTGCGATCGTTTAAGTTGAGGTGGCTAATTTCCACAACTGCCTCAGGTAAAGAATCTGGGTCGATCGCAAAGCTGTGGTTTTGGCTGGTAATTTCTATCCTTTGTGTTAATCCCGCAGGCTGATTTAAACCCCGATGCCCGAATTTTAGCTTAAAGGTTTCTGCTCCCAAGGCGTGACCGAGAATTTGGTGTCCCATACAAATGCCAAAAATGGGTTTTTGACTTTCGAGTAGGGTTTTAGCCGTAGCAATCCCTTCCGAGACTGCTGACGGATCACCAGGCCCATTCGAGAGGAAGATACCATCAGGATTGTATTTGAGAATTTCTGCTGCTGGTGTATCGGCAGGTACAACAATTACTCGACAACCATAACTAGCCAAACGACGTAAAATATTGCGTTTCACGCCAAAGTCTAGGGCGACAACCGTTAAGGATTCCTGGTTATTAACCGCAGTTTTTGGCTTAAATTCCCAAGCGGGGGTTGTGGGATCTGACCATTCGTAAACTTGGGGTGTGGTGACTTGCCGAACTAGATTTAAGCCTGCCATGTTAGGAGCTGCTTGTACCTGCTCTAATAACTCTGCTTCATCCAAAATTTCTGTAGAGATCCCACCGTTCATTGCTCCATACATCCGAATTTTGCGGGTAAGGGCGCGGGTATCTAGGCCGTAGATACCTGGAATGTGGTGTTGTTGGAGGTAGTCAGGTAGGGATTGTGTCGATCGCCAGTTGCTGGGTTTATGACAAATATTACGGGCGATCGCACCGCGTATTTGTGGTTTGTCCGATTCTTCGTCTTCGGGATTAACGCCAGTATTGCCCAACTCAGGATAAGTGAATACGACAATTTGGCCGCAGTAACTGGGATCAGTCAAGACTTCTTGATATCCAGTCATACCAGTGTTAAACACGACTTCTCCGATTGTGGTTGCCGTTGCACCGAAAGACCAGCCACGGTAAGCAGTTCCATCTGCTAAGACAAGTAGAGCAGGTATTGCGTCAGACAGGGGCATAAGCGATAAATAGGGGGATTGGGGATTGGGAATTGGGGATTGGGAACTGGGCATTGGCTATTTCCTCTTTTTTGCCCCTCTGCTGCTTCCTAGTGTCTTGTTAATAGTGAGCAGTCTTGAGTCCCCAATTTAGTTAATACTGCGACTGTTAATTATCCCATGAGTTGGCGAATGGAACCTTACCAAGGAAATTAATTAAAAATTAAAATGAAGTAATAATTCTGAAATTCTGGGTTTTAAATTCTTCATTGGGAAATTAAATCTACAATGGGAATCGGTGGCAGGAGTCCTGGGACAGTTAAAATCAAAATTAATTATGCTTCAGCCCTTTTTTTCTCGTGCAACCCTAATTGTTCTCTCTGGTGCGATCGCAGTTGTGAGTGTTGGTTGTAGTGCAGGTAAGCCAAAGACGGGTATTCTTCGCAATCAACAGTCTGTAGTGACTGATGATTTAGCCGTAGTACAATCTTCTGTTGAAACTACGCCAGCACCAAATATGCCAGCATCAATAGACCTGCCATCATCGGTCTTAGAACCTAGTCCTTTTGAACTGGGATTAGATAAGGCAGCAGGTGCGACTAGTATCAGTCAATCGGCGCAATCACCAGATGATTGGTATTTGGTGGCGAGTCAGTATCATGATGCGATCGCTTTGATGCAGAAAGTCAAACGGCCAAGCTCAGAGTTTGCGATCGCGCAAACGAAAATTTCTGAGTACGAAGGACACATGAAGTATGCTATCAGGCAAGCTAATACTGTGGCTCGTCCATCGCCTAAGTCGGTAGCTGTAGCGTCTCAAAAGCAAAAGGTGGCTGTTTCTCGTCCGTCCTCGCCCCCACCTGAGACTTCCACACCATCCCGATTTACTATTCCTGTTCCTCCCCCCGGAACGACAGAACTACCACCAGAACCAAGCACTTTCCCGTTATCAGCCGCTATTTCCTCAGACAAAGTATATTCTGCCCCAATTAGACGGCGGGTTGGCGGTACGCCTGTAGTGAGTGTGACTTTTAATGGTCAACGGCAATTTGACATGATTGTTGATACAGGCGCAAGTGGAACTGTGATTACCCAAGAAATGGCTCGTGCTTTGGGAGTTGTGGCGGTGGGGAAAGCTAAAGCTAACACCGCTAGTTCTAAGGCTGTGGAATTTGCGATTGGTTATCTGGATTCGATGACTTTGGCGGGTGTGAGAGTGAATCGCGTTCCGGTGGCGATAGCTGGGACAGAACTGGAAACAGGGTTACTGGGACACGACTTTTTTGGTAATTATGATGTCACCATTAAACGCAACGTAGTAGAGTTCCGCCCACAATCGCACTCAGATGCTAATTCTGTAGGAATTCAACTAACTGTGCCAACTTTGCCCACGCAGTACCAGTCTGTAGAATCTCCTTAGCCACTGTTACACCTTGGGCATGATCCATCAATGGGATCGCACCAGCTACTTGTAGTGCTAATGAAGCATTGAGGGCTACAGCATCTTGTTGTGCTTGAGTTCCTTTCCCCTGTAGCACCGCCTTTAAAATCACAGCGTTTTCTTGGACATCGCCACCTTTGAGGGCTGTAATTGGTGCTGGTGTGACACCGACCTCTTGGGGATTCACTGTAGTTAACTTGACTTCACCACCAGATAACACCGCCAAATCTGTTAAATCACCTAACCCAGCCTCATCAAGTCTTTCTCTTCCGTGGAGGACAATCGCCTTTTCTTTACCCAAATTGTGTAAAGCTTGGGCAACAGTTTCTAGAAGTGTGGGTGTAAATAACCCTACGACTTGCCCAGTCGGACGCAGGGGATTTACCAAAGGGCCTAGCAAATTAAACACCGTGCGGATTCTTAAAGTCCGGCGCAATTGTGCCACTGCTTTGAGTGCGGGATGCCAACCGGGGGCAAACAAGAAAGTGATCCCGATTTCTGGGAGTGCCGCTTGGACTTTTTCGCTATCAGCACCTAAATTCACTCCTAAAGCCTCTAAGACGTCAGCACTACCCGTCAAACTCGATGCAGAACGATTACCATGCTTGGCGACAGGTACACCATAAGCAGCCACGACAAAAGCCACGGCTGTCGAAATATTGAAAGTTGAAGAACCATCTCCACCAGTACCACAAGTATCGATAATAGTGCTGAGTGTGGGGGAAGTTTTCCCAGTCCCCATTTTCGATTGAGATTGTAAGACTTCCGCCATACCTGTTAACTCGTCGGCGGACACGCCTTTAAAGTTGAGTGCTGTTAAGATTGCGCCAGATAATTCTGGGGGGACTGCTTCAGTCAGCCAACCTTGCATTAGTTCAGCAGCTTGGGTGCGGCTGAGGGATTGACCATCAATTAACTGTTGTAGGAGAAGATACCAGCTAGTTAAGGATTCCGGGGAGGCGTTAGCAGAAGTTGTCATATTAAATTGATAACTGTTAGGGATAATTACATCAATTGTGTATGGCAGTTATCCTACCGAAAAATTGGACGCGCTCAAAGTTAAGTCAAAATATCAAGTTCCAATTGTAAAGCTGATTTATTAATGCTATTTTTATTGACGCTTTTCTCGCGATTAATTTTAATTTCATAGTTATTAATGAATAACTCTTTGCCCTTAGCTGCTCGGACTTGCTTATAGTTATTCATGCCATATTGTAATTCCCATTCGTAAATATGGGCATATTTAAAGTTATCTCTAATTTGTGGTGAATCATCATAAGTGATTAACCATTTATGGGGACATGGTTGTAAAATTTCAGCAAATCTGTGATGATCAAAAGACGTATGTAAATCACCATCTTTGCCATAGAGTTTAGATTTGGTAGCACTAAAATATGGCGGATCTAAAAATAAAAATACATTTTCATCCTCTGCATTTATTAGTTTGCTGTAATCCAAGTTAGTAATTTTAATATCTGGGGTTAAAATACTTGCTAATTTTTCTAAACGTTCTATAGAGGAATAAGTAAACCTTTTATGAAAGGCTTCTTGAGAAAATCCCCCTGATTCTACAGTTCCAGAGAAGGTAATTCTATTGAGTACAAAAAAGCGAACGGCTCTTTCTAAATCAGATAAACTATTAACATCAACACTGGTTAATTCTGTAAATAATAATTTACCATCTGTATATTTATCTTTAATTTGATGTACTTCTGCAACTAATTGAGATATATCAGATTGAGCAATTTTCCAAAATAGAAATAATTCTTGATTTAAATCATTAATCCAAAATTTCAGATGAGGCAACTTTTGTTTTAAGTAAATAAAAACTGAACCACCGCCTATAAATGGTTCTCGAAATTCAGCAAAACTTTCTGGTAGGTATTCAATTATCTGATTGATGGCTTTTGATTTACCTCCAGGATATCGGAGAGGGCTTTTAAGCATATATTTACAGATATTCAAATAAATGTATATTAATTTTATTGGTGTTTAAATACTTTATATGTCTCGTTCTGCTCCCTACCAACCATTGTTGTTACGTATCCTGCATGGCATAAGTGGCATTTTAGCGATCGCTGCCATGATTACAGGATTTCTGGTTTACAATACCTTCGATGGCAGATTTGGTAAAATCCTGATTCCTCGCATCGATGCCATTATAGATATTCACGGTACATTTGCAGTTTTTTTCTTGGTGGTTTTCCCGGCGATCGCCCTCTATAGTTTTCATGCGGGAAATAAACGACTATTACAACAAGATTCCTTACAAAACTTAACTCAGATAGGTAGACCGATTTGGTGGGTCAGTTTGCAGAGAATTACTAATACTTTGATGTTGATAGCCTCTGTTTTCGCTTTAATTTCTGGCAGAATGATGAAGGAAGAATGGCTGCCTACCGGAGAGTTAAATCACAGTTGGTATTATCTGCATTTGATTGCTTGGGTTGTGATGCTTTGCTGTTTGGCTATTCATGTTTTAATGTCTAGTAAAGTGGGTGGTTTACCTTTACTAGTTTCAATATTTTTGTTAAAGGTACGTGCAGAAGATACCCCTAGTCATTGGTTGAATGGTTTGCGTAGTTGGTGGGGTAATTTCTCGGCTAATTTGGGGATACAGAATAATTTACTTTTGAGGGTTGTAGAGGTAATGGTTTTAGGGGGAATTATTGCGGCGGTTATTTTACCTTTACTTGCTGGTGGTTGATAGTAATATTTTTAAACGCAGAGTGGCGCAGAGAGTTTATGAAAAGTTAATTTATAGAAAAGTACAGGAGGATTTGCAGTTTTTGGTGATTGAATCAAAAAAAGTAAATATACATTAATGATATTTAATTTGGGATTTTTAATTTTACATAGCCTCAAAGGGAAAAAGGAAAAACCTTTATCTATCAGATTTTTACTTATTTCATAGGATGTGCGGGCAATAATTCACTAAGCCAATTTTCTATTTGTAATCGCAAACGATAGCCAGGAACATCTTTTTTATTCGCCAGGACAGGTAATTGAGTCAGGGCGCGACGGTAGTCAGCGATCGCACAATTCCAATCACCCCAAATATGATAAGTTCTAGCCCTTTCAGCCCAAATATGGCCTTCTAGCTGACCAAACAGCAACGCATTATCAAAATTCTCAATTGCCTGGTCGTATTGTCCCAAATCGCGTAAAGTAATCCCACGGTTAATCCAGGCTCTTACATGGCCTGGATGAAAATCAATGGCGCAATCATAGTCAGCCAGTGCAGCCATTAATTCCCCACAAGCAGCATAATAATTGGCGCGATTATTGTAAGCACTAGCCAAATGAGGATTTAATTGCAGTGCTTTGTTGTAGTCGCGGAGTGCTTTGTGTAGTTCTCCACTTTGGAAGTAAATTAACCCCCGGTTGTTGTAATCCAGAGCATTGTGTGGATGGCGTTTAATTAATTCGGTTAAAAGAGCGATCGCTTCAGTATGATTCCCCTGTTGCGCTGCACTCAAAGCGCAAGAACGTAAGTAACTGTCACCATTAGCCCCATTTTCTTTGTCAGTAAATGTATTATTAACAACAGAATGATAACAGTTATTTTGCTGTTCTCCAGCAGCTAGAAATGGTTGAATATTCATGTTTTTGCCTAAATGCTCCTTGAAATCAAGTTAGAATTTTTACTGTCGCCGTAGCGGTGATTGTGTGTCACTTGTGCAGGTGTCTATAATTACTTATTTACAATGACCAAATCACATTTCAGGAACTGCAACCAGTAAAAAACACACTTCATACAAACAATTAATGCTCCAACTTGGTTACAGATACTTCTTCCCCAGGTTAAATTCCTGAAACGAAGCATCAAATATTAATCTCTACGAACATTCCAGGAGTTGGAGAGACAAATTGGTAAAATGCCAAAGGCAGACAAGGTAAAATTTTTCTCCCAGTCCCTAATCCCCAATCCCCAGTCCTATTTCTCATGACAACAATGACTTACCAAAATGCACCTGATTTAGCGGCTGATGATTATGTTGTGATTGGTCTAGCAACCTGCTTCATCAAAGAAGATGGAGAAGTTCATGAAGTCGAAGTCCTAGAACCCATCCCTTCAGCAGCTTTAGAAGCAATTTTCAAAGGTATTCCCACGTCCTATAAATTAGCTTGTGCAACCAATGTCGGTGCAGTCGTAAACGATGAACAGCCAACCTTCCCTACAGGGTTTCCTGATTCGGCTCAATTTGCAGATGAATTTGTGTCACGGGTATTTGCAGCAGCTCGCACTTACAAGCGGCGTGAAAGCTCACAAGCTTTGATCCCCATAGGTTCAACCTATACTGATTTTCAATATTCCGTAGATCGCAAGCGCATACTAAACGCGGCTAGATTAGTAACAAAAGAAGATAATGTGAAACAGCATTCTCACACTCACAAAGTTCTTTAGTCTCAGGTAGTTATGTTGAAACTGTATGGTGGTGCGCGTAGTCGGGCTACGATCGTGCAATGGTATTTAGAGGAACTAGAAGTTCCCTACGAGTTTGTCATGCTAGATATGCAGGCGGGAGAACATCTCCAGCCTGAATTCTTGAAAATTAACCCCATCGGCAAAGTACCAGCCATAGTAGATGGAGATTTTGTGCTATGGGAATCCGGGGCAATTTTACTTTATCTGGCCGATAAGTATGGCAAACACCCAGTTTCGCCACAGGAGCAGGCGATCATTAATCAATGGGTACTATTTGCAAATGCTACTTTGGGGAATGGTATTTTTCTCGAAGCCAATCGGGAACGGGAAACGCCCCGGTTGTTGACTCCCCTGAATGAAATTTTTGCCCGACAACCTTTTTTACTAGGAGAGGAATTCAGCGTTGCTGATGTCGCGGTGGGGTCTCTCTTGGCTTACATTCCCATAATGCTGAAGCTGGATTTGAGTGCTTACCCAGCAGTTGAGCAATATATCCAGCGCATGATAGAAAGGCCAGCATATCAAAAAGCGATCGCCACGAGGAGTAATTCGTAACGATGCTCCCCCCCGCTTCGCTCTAAGCGCAGCTATGCCGCAGGCTTTACGTAATTCGTGTGTGCTTGATTGCTCAGGACAAACGAAGAACCCCACCCCGCTTGCGGAGTCTACCGTGTATACACAAGTTATCAAATCACTATCAGTCCTCGAATTAACTCACCCTAACCCTAGGGCTGTTTTATTTCCTAAAAGACTCTAATTTACAAGCGGATCAGTCAAAAATTCATTAGTCCGTAACAGTGCAATTGCCTACGGGATTCTACGATAATAATACATCGTAGCAAATTATACTAAAATAATACTTTTAAAACTTAGCTATACCTGTGGTTCTAGCCACCAGAGATCAGCGTCTTGGCCTTGACATCGCCAATTAAATTGGCAATCCAACGGTGAATCGGTACATTTTGCCCACCCATCAACACTGTTTTTTGGTATGGTGGCTCTGGATGACGAATTGTGTTTTGCCAATAACGGTTGCCCCATATGGCCGTGTAGAATGTTGCGATCGCCTACAGCTGAGTGTTATGCCATCGCACCATTTTGGAGAAACCAAGCCAGTTTGTAGGGAGCGTCACATATCATAGCGAAAATTTCAGGTAATTTATTCGTGATTTCTCAATTTTGTCAGTTTTAAGGTTTATGTTAGATTTAAAATCTTTTTTATAATCAAGACAGAAATCTTTGTATCTACCAAAGGTTCTTATTTATCCTTAATCAGTAGTAATAATTTTTTAAGAATGCCGAGGATTCTTGTCATAGACGATGACCCAGCAATTTCAGAACTCGTTGCCGTCAACTTGGAAATGGCTGGCTACGATGTGAGTCAAGCCGAAGATGGAATTAAAGGTCAAGCCCTAGCTCTCCAGCTACAACCAGACTTGATCATGCTTGATCTCATGTTACCAAGGGTAGATGGTTTTACAGTTTGCCAGCGTCTGCGCCGGGACGAACGCACAGCCGAAATACCCGTCTTGATGCTGACTGCCCTCAGTCAAACTCAAGATAAGGTAGAAGGCTTTAATGCCGGTGCTGATGACTATCTGACCAAGCCCTTTGAGGTGGAAGAGATGCTGGCACGAGTGCGAGCATTATTGCGGCGCACTGACCGTATTCCCCAAGCAGCAAAGCACAGCGAAATTTTGAACTATGGGTCTCTGAC
The DNA here is from genome assembly GCF_014697125.1 of Anabaena minutissima FACHB-250. Taxonomy (GTDB): domain Bacteria; phylum Cyanobacteriota; class Cyanobacteriia; order Cyanobacteriales; family Nostocaceae; genus Trichormus; species Trichormus minutissimus. Next base: position 200,420 of record NZ_JACJRG010000002.1, read on the forward strand.
TCTAGTTCCAGAGCGATTTGAGGCTATCTGGTTTCATCAAACCGTGAAACTCACTCATTTGGAATTTGAACTGCTGCACTGTTTGCTGCAACGTCATGGTCAAACTGTGTCCCCTAGCGAAATCCTCAGAGAAGTTTGGGGCTACGATCCTGATGATGATATCGAAACTATTCGCGTGCATATCCGGCATTTGCGGACAAAGTTAGAACCAGATCCCCGCCACCCTCGCTATATCAAAACCGTGTATGGTGCGGGATACTGCCTGGAATTGCCTAGTATTCCACCATCAAATGAGGGTGCTACCACATCAGTAGTTGAGTGAAATCTTGCTCAAGTCCCTTAATGATGGGACACACTGAGGAAGATACAGTTTGCAATGTAGGGTATCACAGGAAATTCTACTCTTCAAGCAGTCGCGCTGCGCGTGTCTAGATTTCGCTTCGCTAATTTACCCTACAGGTAAGCTTTGCACGCAAATTGACATGACACATACATCGCTACAAATCAACGCTAAACTTTCCTAAAATAAATAGCACTCCCTGTTGGCAGAATCTAGGGAGTGCTATTTAAATAGTGCTGAGTTGTGAGTTGTGAGTGCTGAGTGCTGAGTGCTGAGTTTTGAGCCAGGGTAAACTCACTCGTTACTTATAACGTATAACGTTTCCTAATGACATGAGGTAGATAATATTTCCCTCCTCGCCTGCGGGGATAGGGTTCTTCTACTTAGCTCAACCAATAAACGCTATATTAATCAGCACTCAACACTCATTACTAATTACTAATTACTAATTACTAATTACTCATTACTCAGCACTCAGCACTCATAATTAGGGTGCTAAAGCGTTACCGCGAATTAAGCTACCAATTGTCTTGGCGGTGATTTTTAACTGGGTAAATGGGTTAGCGGGAACGACTGTTTTATACAGATAGCTATCAAAGGTGAGTTTTTGTACATCCAAGTCACCACACATTTCTACAAATGCTTCGCGGGTAGCATCGGAACGATAGAAGACTGTTTGTAGAATGTCTAACACTTTGTAAGTCAGACCGTATTTTTTATCCCAACGTTGGATATAAAGCTTGATTTCGTTCTCTGTAGGAATACGACTACCATTTTGGGAAATTTCCACAATGGTTTCTGCACACATCCGTCCAGATTTAGCTGCAAAGTAAATACCTTCACCGGAAGACTTGGTAACGTAGCCAGCAGCATCTCCGACTAAAGCAATACGACCAACTACACGCCGGGGACGGGGATGTTCGGGAATGGGGTGGGCTTCTACTTTGATGATTTTACCGCCTGCTAGTTTTTCGCTGGCACGGGCGCGGATACCAGCTTGTAACTGTTTGATACTGGCTTTGTTGACGTGCATTGTGCCAGTACCGACGGCTACGTGGTCATATTTGGGGAAAACCCAAGCGTAGAAGTCTGTAGAAACGTCATTACCGACATACATTTCGGCCAGGTCATTGTAGTATGCCATTTTATCTTGGGGTAAGCGAATCCGCTCTTGAAACGCGATCGCATAGTTATAATCCCCTGCATCCATTTCTTTGGCAATACGGGAATTTGCCCCATCTGCTCCGATAATTAAATCGACCTTCAGGGTTCGGGTAATCCCTTGTACACCACCTTCACTATGATCAACATAGTGAATAGTATATGGATCGGTGTTATTTGATGGTATATCTACTTTATGAACAGTGGCATTAATTAAATTTGCCCCCAGTTTTGCCGCCCGATCCCGCAAGAAGCCATCTAGCACTTCGCGGCGGCACATTCCTATATATTCATCTTGTTTTATTAAATTGATATCAACCTCACGATTGGAAGGTGAAATCATTTTCATCTTCCGCACTTGGCGATCAATAATCTCTGGTGGTAAATCAAACTCACTTACCATACACAGAGGTATAGCACCTCCGCAGGGCTTGGCGTTATCTAGCTTACGCTCGAATAGATAGGTCTCAATCCCAGCCTTTGCTAGTGTTTCAGCAGCAGAGGAACCAGCTGGGCCTGATCCAACAACAGCAACCCGTAGTGTCAAAGGTTTTCTCCCAATCTTCACATTTACCGAAAGCATCGTACCACGGTCTTTTGGCTGATTTCTCGCTCTACCTCTAGGTTTTGACAGAAATGCAACATTCCTTAATATTTCGACACGGTAACTCAGTGCGGGACTAGGGACTAGGGAGAAGAACTAATGACTAATGACTAAATATTTTTAATCTAAGTGCAACAAGATATGGTATATATTAAATTACGGTAAGCCTAGCAATAAGCCGTAGTTAGAGTGGCAGAGGTACAGCACTTGTGGGCATAGTAGTTGAGAATGTATCCAAGCAGTTCGGAAGTTTTCAAGCTGTTGATCAAGTCAGCTTAGAAATCGACAGTGGCTCATTAGTAGCTTTATTAGGTCCATCGGGGTCTGGTAAGTCTACGCTGCTCCGTTTAATAGCTGGTTTAGAAATGCCAGATAGCGGCAAAATCTTGCTTACAGGTCAGGATGCTACAAATCAGAGTGTGCAAGATCGGAATATTGGGTTTGTGTTTCAGCACTATGCTCTATTTAAGCATCTGACAGTCCGGCAAAATATTGCTTTTGGTTTAGAAATTCGCAAGACCCCCGCTAAAAAAGTGAAAGGTCGAGTAGAACAGTTGCTAGAATTGGTGCAATTAAGTGGATTAGGCGATCGCTATCCGTCACAACTGTCTGGTGGTCAAAGACAGCGCGTGGCTTTAGCCAGAGCATTAGCCGTAGAACCCAGTGTATTACTATTAGATGAACCCTTTGGGGCATTAGATGCCAAAGTTCGCAAAGATTTGCGTGCCTGGTTACGTCGCCTCCATGATGAAGTTCATGTGACAACTGTCTTTGTCACCCACGACCAAGAAGAAGCGATGGAAGTTTCCGATGAAGTTGTGGTGATGAACCAAGGACGTGTAGAACAAGTGGGGACACCGGCAGAAATTTACGATAATCCCGCCAGTGCTTTTGTCATGAGTTTTATCGGCCCCGTGAACGTGTTACCCAGCACATCGAAGATTTTCCAAAGCAGTGGGTTTGATTCGTCACACCCTGATGTATTTTTACGCCCCCAAGATGTAGTCATTGAAAAGCAAGCCAATGGTACTACTGCACCTGCGATAGTCAGTCGCTTAATTCACTTGGGTTGGGAAATTCAGGTAGAGTTGACCTTAGATGATGGTCAAGTTGTCAATGCTCACTTGACGCGCGATCGCTTTAACGAATTACAGTTAGAAGCACAGCAGAAAGTATATGTCAAACCCAAGGATGCTAAATCCTTCCCCTTGTACTATTCCATATAGAGTAGACATCTCCAAAAAAAGTAGAGACGTAGCATTGCTGCGTCTCTACTTTTTTGTGGATAACGTTTTTTCTATTCAGTGAAAAATATTTTTATTGCTGTCACGTAAGTTTGGGTGTACGGACAATAGTGACATTAAGCTTTAACAGAGATTTACATAACTATATGAGTTTATAGGTATATACTTAATAATATATTTTAATATTTGTCAATACTTCATATTGTTTCAGCTTGTAATTTTAAAGAGAAGAAAAATTTCTAGTGTGCGATTTTTAAAGTTGTCTATGCTACCCATCTCGCCCAAATAGGTAATGGTAAAATTACTGCACACTAACTAAAAAACATATTGAATTGGTCAGCAAGTGACCGTGATTACACAGGTACTTGGCTGCAATAACTTTTGAGTTTGTCAGACAATAACAAGAGTTCTAAGTATTTTAGGCAGCAACCAAGAAATATTAGTGGTGTAAATAACTCAACGTATCATCAATGAAAAATTTCCTTAGTAAACATTCGTAACCTAAAGAAATTTTTAAATAATATTACGTAGTGGTGGAGAGGTAAGGAACACTGTTATAAATAGCAAGCAAATATAAAAAACTATTAAGTATAACCAACTTAAAGTTATTGGTATGAGACAAGTATCACTCTAATCCTTAAGTAAACACTAATCACACAATTTTTTTGGAGAACCCATTAAAGAAAGTTATAGCTATTAAAAAATAGTTGTGACATTTACAAGTAGAAAAACGAGTTAATTATCATTTACCCCTGGAAATTCATTTATGAAGTCATGCAACATTGGCTGATAGATTATGCTGATTTTTAGAATGTTTAGCATTATATTAAGCCAGTAAATAAATTAGACAAAAATGCTTAATATAGGGCAATTTCGCGTTGTTTTGGGAGATATATTATTCATGGTTTTCACTATGAACAACGTAATAAAAAAAGGCAAAAAAATAACTTAGCATTCACGTTAGGCTATAAAATTTTGATATCCAGTTACAAACTTGAATAACAGCATCAACGAGGACACAAAAATGAGTCGAATTATTCATCTAAATAGATTAATTGCCTTCACTGCTATTGCTTGTATATCTATGTTTAATGGCAAGCAGTTACACGTCAATGCGGAAGAAGTACCTAATACTCCTCAAGCAACAACCACCCAAAAGATTTGCTCTTTAGATCCTGTCGAGGATTTGTTACCAGCCCTACCCAATCAAAAAACCAGTTCGCTGTTTTCTTACCTTGCAGAACAAGGTTTTTCACGTAGTGAAGATGGGTCTTGGGTGTGCTATGTAAATGATCCTAACAAAGAGGGACGCTACTACACATTGTTTAAAGTTAAAGAGCAGGGCGGCAAGTTAATTGGTAGTTCTTTCTTAGATAATAGCAGTCTGATTTTAGGGCAAGATAGCCGCAGTTTAGACTTCTTTATGACTCTGATTGAGCGTCACACTAATGTCACGCAGGAAAATAAACCAAGTATACGCAGATATTTAGAAGCTTTTATCACTCTAGTCAAGGATGAAAAAATCAAACCCTCCCGTCGTGGTTTTCTCTTTGATCAGCCAAACCGCGCATTAATTATGTACCACCCACTGACAACAGGAGGACTCAAAGGAACAGCAATTACTATTAATATCCAATTACCTAAAAATATCAGTTCTTCTTCCCCTCAAAACTGATTATCTATATCTCACACTGAGATTTCCCAGCCTCATTAACATTAATTGCTCCTACCAAGCATTCAAGTATTCTGTGTCATCTACCGGAGAAGGGTCTTGTTGAAATCGACTATCAAAAATATCACACTTGTCTGTTCGTCTTTAGTCACTGCACTGATTATTAGCCAGACAGCTAATGCACAGCAGCAAGGACTAAATGTGGGTGCGCCGGTAAAGATTCCACAAGGACTAGAAAAACAGTATTTGCAGTATCAGCTGCAAAATAACGGTGCTGGTTTGCGTCAAATGCGAGTTATGCCTGCATGTGTTGTAGGCGAGGGTTTGCGCTGTGGTAAAACTGGGACGGTACTAGAGAAAATTATCGAGTCTAACGGTGGGCTGACTTATCAACAGATGTTGATGAAAGCAGCTGGTGGGGAAGATAACTTCAATAAATTTGCGACTTATTACGGTAACAATCGCAATCTGATAGAACAACCCATCCCATATACATCCCTTTGGAGGAACGGGTCTAACCGCTTTCTTGATTCAGTCACATACACTTTGGGAGAGCCTCTGAGTCGTAATCGTGTAGCAGGTTTAGGAGATGTCACCAGCAAGTTCTATTGGTCGCCATTAAGAGGACAAGATCCTTATAGAGCGTTTGCGGACATGAAATATGCCTTTGGGCGTGTCATGGTGGAAGAGGCAGCCAAAATTCCTGATCTCAAGCAACAGATGATTCAGATGAATCTAGAACCTGAAGTGATGAGATTTTATCAGAACAACATTGCGAGAGCCATCAGTGCAATGAATGGGGGAAGAGACGAAGAATTCAAAGCAAGTATTTTGAGGCTACTTTCACAACCCTACTCTCAAGTAGACATCAATAATGGTGACTACGGACGTGTAGTTCTTGATGAGATGCCAGGCGGTTTAGTTGATTCAGGTGACGTGCTAACAGGTAATATATTTGATGATTCAGTCATAGAACCATTAGGCAATGTAATAACCGATGAAATATCAGTCCTTGATGGCTCTCAACACCTTTCAACTGCATCAGATGGTTTTGGTGGAATTCTTCCCTGGTTAGTACCTCTTGCATTATTAGCGTTATTACTGGGATCAATTGGGGATCGAAATGGTTCATCAAGTCGTGCTGTTGCTCAGTCTGTTCCTGAAATTACTGGGATACCAACACCACAACTTCCCGATAATGTATGCCCTGATTTGAATATTGGTGGTGGTGGTTCTGGGAATAGTGGTCAAGTGGGCGAAGTACAATGTGACATTCCCATTACCCAGACTCCAGAGGTGAAGAAGGTAGTAGAACCTTCTGCTTTGAAAGCCATGATTTTATTAACTTTGATATTATGCCTAGTCAATTACAAAAAAAGGCGTAGACAACAGTTAACGTAAAAATCTGATCTAGAATTTTTAGACCGCGTGGAAATGAACTTGATTTGATGAGTGTCTGTTGAAAATATATAAATATTTGAAGACAATATTAATTTAAAATTATGAGTAGAGAAAAAGTACAATAAGAGTTTAATAAAAATCCCTCAGTAGTCAGCTGAGAGATTACACGTTTTATTACTTTTCACACGAAATTTATCCCACTTCCATAGCATACCTATACTTTTCAAAATAAGTGTGCCAAAATGCCTATTGGTCATTAGTTATTAGTTATTAGTTATTCTCTTCTCGTGTGTCACTGTTTAGCTGACGCAGCTCGACTAAGCTTCCCCGCAGGACACGTCACGGCGTTTCCTCTATCCCCAATCCCCAGGAGTTATTTAATTAATTTTGACTTTTGACTTACCCTTCGGGTACTCCTGCGGAGAACTCGTAGAGTAGCTGCTTTCGCGTCTATGACTTTTGACTTGATTTATCCCCAGTCCCCAATGACCTGGCTACCTGCACCCAAAGATTTAAATTTATTACCAGATGAGGTTCATGTTTGGCGATTTCATCTTGATGGAACAGAGTCAGAGTTAGAGCATTTAGCATTAACCCTATCTAGCGATGAACTGACTCGCGCTAACAGATTTTATTTTCCTGAGCATCGGCAGCGTTTTATTGCCGGGCGTGGTATGCTCAGGCAGATATTAGGCAGCTATTTGGGAATTGACCCAGAACAAGTCAAATTTGATTATGAAGCCCGTGGTAAACCAGTGTTAGCAGAGGGTTTACAGCATAGTGGTTTATTATTTAACCTGTCGCACTCCCAAAATTTAGCTTTGTGTGCGGTGAATTATACTCGTCAAATTGGTGTAGATTTAGAGTGTATTCGCCCGATGTCCGATGTTGAAGCGTTGGCTCAAAGGTTTTTTCTAGCAAAAGAATATGATTTAATGCGATCGCTACCTGACGATCAAAAACAAAAAGTTTTTTTCCGTTACTGGACTTGTAAAGAAGCTTATTTAAAAGCCACTGGTGATGGACTAGCACAATTAGAGCAGATTGAGGTAGCACTAACTCCCACAGAACCAGCTAGGTTACAGACATCGCCAGCTTGGAGTCTCCTAGAGCTAGTGCCTGATCATAATTATGTTGCTGCTCTTGCTGTGGCGGGTTGTGGCTGGGAACTAAAGTGTTGGCAGTATTAACCATCTAAGCCGTTTCCCCGAATCAGCCGAATGTCGTTTTTATTAACGTCCAATAGCAGCATACCTAAAATTACGCCTATTTTCTGCTCGTCTTTGGTTGAAATTTACTATACCCAACCAGCGATAAAGCGTATTAACGGCAGTGGGAGCAATTTGTCCCATAGCTAACATCAATTTCGTCAAACCTTCCATAAGCGGATTGTGATTGACAATAATTTGGGTGTGCTTGCCTTTGATTGCGCGCATTACCGCATTTGCTACACCTTTAGGCGTACTCATACCTGCTAGTTTGGGTGCAGATACACACGGATCAATAGTCATACCAGTTTCAGAAATATATCCTGGGCAAACGACGGAAATATTCACATCGCGGCCAGCTAACTCTTGACGGACGGCATCAGCCCACATAATCAAACCTGCTTTACTGGCAGAATAAATGCTATTAAAAGCAACACCTTTCTTACCGGCCAGCGAAGCAATGTTAACAATGCGGCCGCTACCTCGTTCCATCATGTTGGGGAGCAATAAACGAGTTAATTCCATAGCAGCCAATAGATTAGTTTTGAAGACAGACTGAATTTCTGATAGCGAATAATCTGCAAAAGCACTATTAATTTCTATGCCAGCATTGTTGATTAAAATATCAACATGGCCGACAATTGCGTGAACCTGCTGAATTAGAGATGATAATTGTGCTACATTGGTGATATCGAAGGGAATAGCGATCGCTTTACCACCTGTGGCATTGATTGCTTGACAAGTTGGCTCTAATCCTGAAGGGAAACGAGAAACACACACTACTGTTGCCTGCTCTTTAGCCAGAGCGTGAGCAATGTGTAAACCAAGACCGCGAGAGGCATCGGTCAAAAGCACTGTCTTACCTGTGAGAGTTGTCATTATAACCTGCTAGTACCTGTATTCTGATTGGCAGGATTCACGCATGATACAGTTGGTAAACTCTGTGCAGCCTAATTCAGACAGAGACAAATACAGTTCAAACCATCAGAACAACTACCCACCCATCTACAACTAAATGCGATAAAGACAGCTACACTTCATACTTGCTTAGAGAACTTAAGCTGGGAGACTGCACTCATGTGGCAGAAAATTTAGGAGAATAGACCTATAACAGTGTTGATCGCCTTCTGTTGCAGAACAGGCATACAGTCAAGGATTTGTTCAATGAGGTTTAACTTTATATCAACTTCATTTATAGCATTTATTTTATGAAGCTAGTGTTAATAGCAAACTATTTATAGGTGACAGGTGAGCCAGCGCGGTCATGGGGGTTTCCCCCATGAGCGACTGGCGAACCCGAAGGGTGACAGGTAATAGGGGACAGGGAGTAGTGTTAGACAATCACAAGAAAAACCCAGCCTCTTGTCGAAACTGGGTCGTGGACGCATAAAATTTAATTTTTTTTAACCTCTCCGCGTACCTCCGCGCCACTCTGCGTTAAAACTCTCCTAAGCCAGAGTCAAAAAACCGCTCTGAAGTAAGTACGCGATATAGGTCATGAATAACTTAGAATCAATTGGCGCACAAGCAACATCACTACCAGCTAAAGCCTTCACAGTTTCTTCACAACTAATATGAGGTCTTCTAGCTTTCAGGTACAAATCGGGAATAGTGAGTTGCTCATCAGACCAACGCTCTAAAAGAAAAGGCCGCAAAGTGTATAAAGGATTATCCGTAGAAGTGGCACTTTCAATTAACTTAGCTTGCCATTCTTCGTAGGGAATGATGTTAATGTCATAACCAAAAGAGCGCACCCAGTCAACTAAGACATTCAAACCTACGGGTTCAGGGTGTTGTAAGTGGAAAGCTTGACCGATCGCATCTTTTTGCATCGATAGATGTACAATCGCTTTGCTAACATAATCTACAGGGGACATATCCAACATATATTCCACTTCGGGGAAATATCCCATTTGCAGACAACCCTTAACCATCAAATTGATAAAGTCGTGGGTGTTACCGATACCTGTCTCACTGTCAGCAGCGATGAGGGGTGGTCTATGAATAGTAACAGGCAAACCGCGATCGCTCGCAATCTTAACCAACTTTTCTGCTACCCATTTAGTTTGGGAGTAACCCAGATAAATACCTTCCCAGTGACTGAAATCATCATCTTCTTTCACTACCTGGCCAGCATAGACAGGAGATTCAAACACCGCCACACTAGAAACATAATGCACAGGCTTCACTTTCACCTGACAAGCCAAGCGCAAAACTTCTTGAGTTCCCAAAACGTTAGCAGCTTTTAATGCTGAGTAAGGGAAAACATAATTTAACAAAGCACCACTATGATAAATAGTGTCAATTTCCGCCGCTAAAGTTTGAAATTGAGTGGAACTTAAACCTAACAACGGTTCAGATAAATCACCAAGGACAGGGATAACTCTAGACTTACTCCCATCCTGACAAATTCCATAGCGTTCTAAATTCTTTTGCAGCTTGCTATCACCTTCGTCCAGATTAGCAGCACGCACCAAACAATAGATATCAGCCTGAGTTTGCTTGAGCAATTCCCGAATAATAAAAGCACCTAAAAAGCCGCTAGAACCAGTTAAAAATACTTTCTTTGGTTGAGTTACAGGTAAAGCAACAGGAATAGCACCACCAGGATGAATTGTAGGGTCAAGAACAGCTTCAGCCTGTAAGTTCAAAGTGGGGGTATCAGAGAGGCTAGAAGTGTTCTTTGGACGTACAACACCTGTGTCTTGTACATCTGATTTTTCTTCCACTTCTTCAGCTAAACGCTGCGATAATGATTCAATAGTGGGATAATGCCACAACAATAAAGGAGACGGTTGAAAGCCTAATAATTTCTCAAGTTGACTTACCATAGTCATGGCTTGAGCAGAGTCTAAACCATAGCTTTCTAAATTAATACTGGGGTCAATTTCATCAGCTTCTACTGCTAGTAACTCAGCCAGATGAGACACCATCCAAGCTTGAATCTCTGCTGCACTATAAGATTGTGTTACACTCATTTTCAACTCTCCAAATATTTTACTCAGCACTCATTACTCATTACTCAGCACTCATTACTCAGCACTCATTACTCTCTTAACGAACCGGACGATATTGCATATAGAAATCAGGAATTTGCATTCCTTGCAATTTCAAACTTTGAATGCGATATAAAAACGCTGCTCCCGTCATAATGTGATCAGCAACATCAACAACATGACGATTATGTGCCTCAGCTAAATAAGAACCCCGCACCCAATCATTAAAACTTCCCATTGCTGGGCCACACCAAATCTGATAATCTACTTCTCTACCTTTTTCACCCGTAATAGACCAACGAGAAGATAACCCTAAATACCATTTAAAAATTACAGCCATTTTCAGTTTAGGGTTATTAACTGCCTTGCCTAATTTTTCAGGATTTTTTTGTGATAAATAAGCAGCAGTTCCTTCCCAAGCCTCAGCAATTGTTTTGCGGAAAACCTGTTTTTCTAACTTCTCTCTTTCTGCCAGAGGAATTTCTTCAATTGAGTTATAAGTGCGGTACAATTCATACAGTTTTTGCGCTCGCATGGGGAACATAGTAGCCCGTTTGAGAACTTGTACCTTCACACCCATTTCAAACATATCGCCTGCGGGGGCCATAGTTACATCAGCCATTTCCGCTTGAGCTAATAGTTTCTTGGTATGCTCACAAGCACCAGATTCTACACAACCTTGATTGACTGAACCAGTAACTACATAAGCAGCACCCATCATAAAAGCTGCTAAGGCTGATTCTGGGGTAGCAATTCCGCCGGCTGCGCCGATTCTAATCGGTTGGGGATAATGATATTGAGCTTGAATTTCGTCCCTTAAAGCAATCAGTGAAGGGAGCAAACAAACCAAGGGACGATTATCAGTATGTCCACCAGAATCAGCTTCGACAGTAATATCATCAGCCATTGGAACTTTCGCTGCAAGTTTAGCTTGCAACTCAGTAATTAAACCTTGTTCCAGCAATTCTTGCAGGATTCTCGGTGGTGCTGGCTGCATAAATTTACTCGCTACTTCACGGCGAGAAATTTTAGCAATGACTTTATTTTTGATTTCAATTTGATTTGCATTATTTAAACTTAGCCCTGCAACTCGGTAATAAACGATGTTGGGAGTTAAGTCTAAAAATGCCGAAGCTTCGACAACTTTCACCCCATATTTCAAATATAAATCCACAGCCCGGCGTTCGACTGCCATATCATTTGGACTGTGAATTAAATTGAAAGCGTAGGGGCTATGAGGTAAAGCTTGCTGAATTTTATTAATCGCTGCTTCTATGGCATCGGGTGTTAAACCACCTGCACCAAAGGAACTCAAAATGTTATTTCTACCTAATGCAATGACCATTTCTGCTGACGCAATACCGCCAGCCATTGCACCAGTCATATAGGCATATTTTACGCCGTAAGCTGAGAGAAAACTAGGGTCGCCTAACTGTTGGCTGGGGATGGGTGCAATTGATGTTAATAGCTCTAATTGTCCTAATACGCCATGTTCGGATGGTGCTAAATAACCATCATTAGTTACACCAACTTTGCCTGCGACTTTGACAACGTAGCAAGGTTTATCTAAAGCCAGTAATTTAGTTTTGATATCTGTTCGTTCAAAAGCTACACAATCTAAAGAACCTTTCCAGACTAGATTGTGATTGTAAGTATGGCTAGAAAAGCCCAGACCATTATCATGTTTATTTATAATCGTATCCACGGTCGTCACAGTCGTTCCCTCGCACGATATGCAATTAATTCCAGTCTGGTTTGTAGTAAGGACTTCAGTCTTTAAAGAAGAAGGACTAAAGTCCTTACTACGAAATTTAATTACTTAGCTTCTTCATTCAACAAATCTTCAGCACAGACCATTTGTAATTGAATGATTTCACTCAGTTGCTTACTAAAATCTTGTCTGGCTTTTAAGAAATCTGTGTGATTTTTAGTTATGCGTGCGTTGTTTGCATTCAGCTTTTGATACTGAACCTTGTTTAATTCCAACATATTGATGATGGTGGTGAATTCGTCGTCGGTGACAGGTGAATAAGGAACTCTTTGAGGCGTTGCAGAGTCAGAAGTAGTTGACTCAAAAGATTGTACTTGTTCTTCAGTTTTAAAATCGTGTTCCATGATATTTTTCATGGAATCTTCTTTTGGCTCAACTGAGGGTTTAGGTATGGGTACAGCAGGACTTTCACTATTAGTAATAGACTGGAGAAAATTCAGCGAATTTATACCTAGAGAATCACTGAATAGTGGTTGTTTTGGCTGTCGTTTTTCAGCTATAGCTTGGAAGATTTGACGATTTTCTTCAGTCAAGATTTTCTCAGTAATTGACTCACCACCCAGTGTAATAGTCCGCAGCATGGCTTTATTTGATTTGGTGGTGGCTGTAACTGGACTATATAGTGGTGATAAGTCTAAATTCACCCGATGACTCAGGAGTTTTCCTAATGCTTTGACAATCGAACTATGATCATCCATCCCGCGACGATTCAGGGATACGGTGATGTGTTCTTGGTCTTCGAGGATTTTATCTATCCAACGAGAACAGACACTACCCGCACCAGCTTCGATAAAGATTTTCGTCCCGTCTTCGTAGATGCGGTTAACTAATTTGGGGAAATCAAGTTCTTGAGACAAGCCTGTGGCAATACTACGCGCAATTACTCCACTCTCTAATGTGATAGTCTGATACTCGGCAGCCGAATAAAATACAACGCCGGGAATTTCCTGACTTGGTAAAGTATTTAATTTTACCAATTCATCAAACTCCGATCGCATGGTTTGACAATGAATCACATGATCGAAGGGCGCAGGGAAAGCATTACAGCCGATAGTTTTAATCACCCTTTGACAAGCGGCTGGTTCACCTGCAATTAATACTTCTTCTGGGGTATTAATCTGTGTCAGATAAACACGAGGTTCATTTCTGATCGCATCCCGCACTTGCACAGGACTAGCCATCAGCACATAATTACCCCACAGATTATCCCCTAAAGCCGTGGTAGATTTTGGTAATCCCCAATACTCACGCACCGCATTTTTTGGGCCAGATAATCTGTCACCAAATAAGGCTGATGAGTTGAAAGAACTACTACCTTCATAGAAATTACTCCACACCCCTTGAGCAACCATCATGCTGGTTTCACCCAAGCTATAGCCAAACACATATTTGGGTTGGACTTGAAAATCATCCCGAATGACTGTGGTGATCAGTCTGGTGAAGAACATTTCCGCTTCAAACATCGCTAGAGAGTCTTCTAGCAATTTTTTCTCTAGCTTTTCTAATTCTCTGGTGGTAAATTTGCTCAAGCTACGGGGAAACACCAGTCTTTCCACATCAGCCGCACGTTTGTAAATGCTCTGCACAAAGGGGTTATCGTGCAGTTTGGGAAAGAGTCGGAAAAGATTACGTCCAATCCCGACATAGGAATTTACCGCCGCCGGGTACACATAAGCTACCTCACCCTTTTTACCCAGGGGATTAGCTGTAAAGTAACTACCTACAGGAGTTTGCCAATCTATCCCCCTATCAAAAGCCCCATTAATCCCTTTCCGCGCTGATTCAATTTCTCGGAGGAGTTCTTTCTTATTCCGTCCAGTAATCGATATGGCGTACTGTGCTTGGGATTGCTGCTGATAGATGTTAAAGGCTTGACTAGCACTCTCAGATAAAGAATCACTCTCTTGAATACTCTTTTGCAAGCTGTCTAAAGCCGACATCAAGCCAGCACGGTCATCCGCCACCACAGGGAACAGATAAAAAGGTGTTTGCTGCAAATACCGATTAGGACGCTCTTGTTCTTTGACTTCCTCCGACAAAATCACATGAGCATAACTACCATCAGAACCCATCCCATTAATTGCAGCGATGCGTCGAGGAGCATTCTTACTGAGAAACCAAGGTCTAGATTCTGTCGCCACATAGAAAGGACTACCTTCAAAGGCTTCGGGAGTCTTCACACCAGACCAGTTAGGAGTGGCTGGGATGTATCTGTAATAGAGACACAGAGCCGTTTTAATTAAACTAGCAATCCCGGAAGCTACAAAGGTATGTCCGATATTGGCTTTCACACTCCCAATTGCACAGTGCAAGCCATTCCCTACCGATGGATAAGCTTTGGTTAAACCTGCAATTTCCGCTTCGTCTTCTTGAGGAATCCCACTAGCGCAAACTTCTACATAGTTTACTTGTTCGGGTTGGATAAGAGCGGTTTTTAGGGCTTGTTGACAACCTTGATTGAGATTTGAGTGGGATTGACCAATACTAACGGCATCAATTACAGCATAAATGCGATCGCCATTTTCTAATGCTTGGTCATGACGTTTGAGAACAACTACACCCGCACCTTCCCCTGGTGTCCAGCCGTTGGCTTTTTGGTCATAGCTGAGGGTATTAGCACCAGTATTTATATTTTCTGATTGACTACGTAATAATACGTTCTCAACACCGCCAGCTAAATCCACCGCACCAACAACTACAGCATCAACTTCTTCTGTAATTAGCAGCATTTGCGCTACTTCCAAGGCTTTGAATGCAGAAGTTTCTACAGCCGTGAGAGTGAAGGAAGGCCCTGTAAAATTCCACAACGAAGAAATCCGATTGGCTGTGATGTTACCGATGTAGCTTAAATACTCACCAATATCTACTTGATGGTGAATGCTATCTTTAACGATGGTTTCTAATTGGGCAATTTTTTCTGGTGGTAAGGTAATTTCTGCCGCATTCAGACCGTCTTTAACTTGCCAAGAAGAATCCCAGCGTTGTTGTAGTTGGTGGACAGATAACTCTGTTTCTGTGGCGATAATGACGGCTACATTGCTCCCTTCTGCAATCTTCGCATCTTTGAGGGCGCGATCGGCAACGGTGAGTAATAGCAGTTGTTGGGGGTTGAGTTTTTCGACTTCGTTGGGAGGAATCTTATAAGCGAGGGTATCAATATCAAATTCTTTGATATATGCGCCTACGGGGGCTTTACCTTCTATTAATCCGTACTTTTGTAGTAATTCTTGTTGGGTTTCTATACCGTACCATCTTTTCGGCGGTAGGGGGATGAAATGCTGCTTACCGTCGTAGATACTGCGTTCAAAGGCATCTAGGCTATTGCACTCACCGAAGAAGGCATCCATGCCGACAATAGCGATTTTGCCTGTGTTGTTATTTTCTTGTTCAAACATCACTTTTCTAGCCTATCAATGTTGAATTTATGGGCTTTAGGCCTTTTGCATAAATACTTTGGCGTTGCTGAAAATATTATTTAGAGGTTCGCGCAAAGGCGCAAAGGCGCAAAGAAGAACGCAAATTTACTACAAGGTTTCTTCTTTTTTTAGAATCAAATGGGAGTTTGTACCACCGAAACCAAAGGCACTTAATGCTATGTGTTTGGTTGGGTTGTTTTGTGGCCAAGTTGTGGGAGTCCGCACGATGTTTTGGGGAGAAATGATGTTATTTTCTGAACTAATAGGATTGTTGATGTTGATGGTGGGGGGAATTACATCATGATTTAGGCTGTAAATTGCTTTGGTTAAACTCACCATCCCGGCGGCTACTAATAAGTGACCGACATTCGCTTTGGCTGAACCAACTAAAGGTGCTGCTTGGTGTTTTCCAAAGAAGGTTTCTATTGATTTAAATTCGGTGGTGTCTCCTAGTAATGTGCCGGTAGCATGACACTCCATATAATCAATAGCTTTGGGGTTAAGTTCGGCTTCTTGATAGGCTCTTTCAAAGGCTAGGACTTGTCCTTTTGTATTGGGACTTAATAAATGCTTTCCTTTACCATCGTTAGAAAGACCATTACCGCAAATTGTCGCTAGGATTTTATCACCGTCTCTAACAGCATCACTGTACCGTTTAAGCATTACCATCCCGATACCTTCGGAGGTAACTAAGCCTCTTGATGTTTTATCCAGAGGTGAGCTAACACCATTTTCTGGATAGCCTTGAATGCCGGAAAATAGCATTCTTAAAAATAAAGGATCTGAGCAACTGATAGCTCCAGATAGCATCACATCAGCTTTGTGTGATTGTAAGTAATAAGATGCTAATTTAATGGCATAGAAGGCGGAAGAACAAGCTGCATCTATACAGAAGTGAGTACCGGAAAGTGAGAAGGCTTTGGCGACTAATGCAGCAGGTAAACCGGAAATCATGGCGTTTTCTGTAGCGGCTTTGGTGGCTGTAGGGATAGCCGCTAGATGGAAATCTTTGTCTTGTAAAAGTTCTGCTACTGCTGGCTCAATGGTTTGGCGATAAATAGGTGCAATAAGTTGATTAGAAAGCTTCGTTGGGAAGGAAAGAGTCCCTAAAATTACTCCACATTTAGCAAGGACTTCTTGATTTCCCCAATAACCACTATGTACAATTGCTTGTTTGGCTGCATATAGCGACCATTTAGAAGTGTTATCTAAGCTTTCCACATATTCTGATGGCAGATTGTATTCACCGGCATCAAATTTGAAATTGCGGATAAATCCACCTTTGAGGAAATAAAATTTTTCCGGCTTTCCTTTTGCTGGGTCGTAAAATATTGTGGGATCTAAACCCATTTCTTCGACAGTAATTGATGATGTAGAATCTTTCTGCTCGTTAAGATTCTGCCAAAATTGATCGGGATTGTTTGCATCGGGAAAGAGGCATGATAATCCGATAATGGCGATTTTTTCCACTGTTTATATCCTCGTTTGGGTAAGGTTATTGAGATTTACTTGATTCCCCGAACTGGATAGGATTTAATGCTTTGTTGAGTCTCTTACCTCTGTGTTCTCTGTGCCTTTGTGGTGAGATAAAGAATTTTGAAACCACAGAGACACGGAGACACGGAGAAAGAAGAAGAGATTTTACTAGTTTGATTTACGGGAGTTGAAAGTATGCCCAAATACTGCCTACTTGGGTTTATGTAGGTTCATGGGTGCAATTACTGCTTTTGCTCCTAGGATGCGGGAATATATTTTTCCTTCTCTATCATGGAGGATGTAGTTTGCAGTTACACCTGTTGCTGTTTTGTGGATAATGTCACAAGAAACGTAGAAGGGTTCGTTGCAAGGAATGGCTCTAAATTGTTCTGAATATGTTAGCTGTCCGGGTAAGCAAACTTCTTGGTGAAGATGGCTTAACCATAGCCATAAGGGTTGGGTGCTTAAGTCGGTGGTGTAGGGGTTATGCCATTTGACGGGGAATTGTCCTTGGGCTTCTAGTGATATTTCTGACCAGAAACATTCAGTGGTAATTTTATCTTGGCTAATGTTGATAACTCTGGTGATTTGTTGAAATGCTGCACCATGAAATAGGGATGAATCTCCATTTTGATAAAAATCTTTACCTGTTTTGGTAATGATATTATCTTCGGTAAGATCCATGTTTTCGTAAATTGGTGCTGCTGGTAATTGCCTCACAGTTGTAATGTTGGCACAGAAATGATAGAAGGTTTTACCTTGGGGGTTTTTACTCAGAATTGTGGTTTTAAATTCGATAGATTCAGAACCATTCTTGGCGACTTCTTGGATTTCTAAAATATATTCTTTAGCTAGGGTGTCATTGAAGGTAATACCCTTGAGAACTTTGAACTCTTTGCAAGTTAAATAACGATAACCTGGATAACATTCCTCGCAAGCATGAATCATCCAGGACATGGCACAGGTGGCTGGTAGTACAGGAATACCAGCAATCACATGATCTAGCAAAAAGGGATTTGCATCTACTGTCATACGGCGGCGGATGCGATAGCTGCGGAGTTGGGGGTCTAGAGTTCTGGGTGGGGGGGTGATGGGGCTACCAATGACTACTTGTGTAGAATCACGATGGCTGGGGTGAAGTTCGTTGACTAGCATTTGTGTACCCGCATCCACAGGGATAATCTCAATTCCCCGTTCTGCAAAGGCTTTTTTGAGTTCTGGTGTCACCATACCGCTATCCCATCCGCCCCAATTGATAGCGACAACGTGACAATCGGGATTGTATTGTTTGATTAAATGGGCTGACTTGTTGAGGATTTCATTAGCGATCGCATAATCCGATTGTCCCATATTCCCATAAAACCCAGCCACGGAGGAAAACAACACTAAATGCTCTAGTTGTTTTGCATCCACACAAGACAGCAGATTTTCTAAACCTTGCACCTTAGCGGTGTAAACCTTCTCAAAATCTTGGTCTGTCTTCTTCTCAATTAATTTATCAGCTAAATTTCCCGCACCGTGAATAATACCTGTAATTTTGCCCACCCGTTCAGCCACAGCCGCTAATTTTTGCTGTAACTCCGTCACATTAGTCACATCAACGCTCAAATATTCAACCTGCGAACCTGTTTCTTGAATCGCCGCCAAGGTTGCTTTAATTTCCCGGCTGGAAACAATTTTGTTATATACTTTCTGCACACTCATGGGTGTAGGCTTTTCCCCTTGAGCCAGCAAATGCTGCATAATGCGTTTTTTTAATACAGCCTCTTCCAAACAATCCTGAGCAAAATCCGGCTCACCTTCTAAAACTTCCGATCGCCCAAGGAGAATAAACCGACAAGCTTGGTGCTGCGCCAACTTAGTTACACATTGCGCTGTAATACCCTTAGCACCACCACTAACAACAAAAACCGATGAAGGACGAACCTGAGTAAGTGTAGTCATATTATTAAAAATCTTAGCTTTGAAATGATGGGGGATTAGGTACTGGGGATTGGGGATGAGGGACTAGGCAAATTCTCTTAGCGTACCTCCGCATTTACCTCTGCGCGACGGCAGTCGCTACAACGGGGCAAACCCCCGCAACGCGCTGCCTCCCCTCTGCGTTTAAACTTTCACCCTCAATCCCCACTCCCTTTACTCAAAAGAACTAATCAAAGTAACACGTCCTTGAGAACCGTAAGCAACCTCACCGATGTAAAGATTAGAGTCGTGCAGTTCGGCAATAATATTTTGTGCTGACACTTGCGGATCTAAACTGGGGCTGAGGTCAATTCCTCTAGTAAATACATTCGGCCATTCCCATCTCAAGGTTTTAACTAAACCGAACAAACCAGCACCGATCGCACCAAAGTTAACATTATGCTCCAATCCAAAGCTTCCATCTAAGCGAGTCACCGTGCAGAAACAACTACGGTCATAGCGTCCGGCTTCTGTCAAGGATTTTTTCAGGTGTTTCGCCATGAAGAAGACGTGTTTGACGATCGCCTTTTCTTCTGGAAGGAAGGGAATTTTCCCGGTGTTATCTACCTGAAATCCTGGGTGGAGGTGAATGAAAGCCCCAATCGTGCCGTAGTTAGTTGCGATCGCCGATAATTTTCCTTGGAGTAGTTCTTCACTCATATCTGCAAGGGTGACTTGATGCACACCTGCGGGTAATGGCGAACGCTGGGGAACTATCGATTGGGGGAAGCTCAAAACTACTACTTTCCAGCCGCTTTCTGTTAAGGTTTGCGCTACTTGGGAGGTAGTCCCAGAGCCATCATCGGTAATTAAACAGATGTGTCCCTCTGGTAATGTGAACTCTAAACTATCCGGTGCTGGTAGGTATTTGAGCTTGGCTGGACGACGTTTAACACCGTCGATTATTTGGACTGGTTGCCAGTTAAGCTCAGACTGAGACTTTTTTTTTTCACCTCCCACCAGCTTCTGGAGGTAGTCAACAATTTGACCGATGGTGCGGAGGTCGCCTAAGTCTTCGAGGTTGGGTTGGGGCAGGTTGGGATATACTTCTTGTAATCCGCCCAAGATTTCTACCCGTTTGATGGAATCAATACCTAAGTCTGCTTCCATGTCCATCTCTAGTTCCAGCATTTCGACTGGGTAGCCTGTCTTCTCGCTGGTGATGTTGAGCAGGGTTTGGGCGATGTCTGCGTAATCTGCGGTGTCGGCTATGGTTTCCGTTTCTACAATAGTTTCTACAATGGGTTCTACAACAGCTACAGGCTCAGGTACAGGGGGAGCAACTACGGGTACGGGTGCAGGTATTTCTACAACTTGTTCTACTGGCTGAGTTGCAACTTCTACAGGTTGGCTACTACCAGCCATTACTTGCAGAAACTCGATAATTTGACCGATGGTGCGTTTTTCTGCCAGTTCTTCTAAGTTGGGTTTGGGTAGGTCGGGATACATTTCTTGTAATCCGCCTAAGATTTCTACCCGCTTGATAGAGTCAATACCTAAGTCAGCCTCCATATCCATTTCCACTTCCAGCATTTCGACTGGGTAGCCGGTTTTATCGCTGATAATCGCCAAGAGGTTGTTACCTAACTCAGCCAAATTTAGGGCGGGAGCAGCTACAGGTGCAGGTGTAGGAGTAACTTCAACCTCTTTGACTGCGGGGATGCTAACTTCAACTACAGGCGCAGGTGCAGCAACGGGTGTCTCAACCACCGCTTCAGGTTGCATTTGCCAAGCTGCGGGTGCAGGCGCGTCAGCAATGGTGAATTCAGGTTTTGCTACAGGCTCAACTACAGGCTGAGGCTGTGGTTCTACTTTGGCTACAGGTGCTTCAACAACTGGTGTGTCGATGGTGAAAGCAGGAACTTCTTTTACTGGTGTCTCGGTGGCTGGTGCAGTCACCCCACTGGAAAGTACCAGAGAATATTGTTGCTGAATTAGGTCAAAGAAGTTTTGGGCGTATGCTAGCTGTTCCTGAAGATATTTTTCATGGATGCGGAGGGTTTCACCTTGTTGGGAATGAAACTGCATCATGCTGCGTTCCAAGCTTTCCATCACTACTAGCTTGAGTTGAGCAGCTTCTTGGGAAGTCTTAGCGTTAGCAAACAAAGCATTTTGCTGTTGCATCAGTTGGAAGAACGCTTTGGTATATTCCATCTGATGGTTGAGGTAAGTACCATGTACTTGCAGGTTCTCAGTTTGGTTGTTCTGAAACTGAGTCATGAGGTACTCTAGGCTTTGTAGCACTCGCTGGAAGTTTTCCAGTTTTTCTGGTGTTTGCATCTTCTTCTCTTGGGCTAGTTGAGGTGCAAGGATCGCAGAGTTCATTTTCGGTTGTGCTTTGGTGGTGATAGTAGACTGATTGGCAATTTTGGGAGTGCGTCCGTTACCGTTAGTCTCTTTGACTGGGGCAAACATTGCTGGTGTCATTGTTACCGCAGGTGCAGAGATGGCAGGTGTTTCTTCCACTGGGGTAGCAGGGACATTAACTGTAGGTGCAGCAGGTAAGGAAACTTTGTGTCCATCGTTCAACGCTTGGACAAAGGCGTTTTTGGTTTTGTCGGAAATATAGTTAATGCCTCTTAAGGTCACACTCAGAGTTTTCTTTTTGTCGGCTGGGGGTAGGGTAGGCTGGGTTTGGTATGGGTCGAGATTTTTCAACTGCATACCCATTACCCGCATTTGTACCACTGCTTCCCGCAGAGAGCGATCGCTATTTTTCTGAGTGCTGGGGTTCAAGGAGACGGTAATATGGGGGCGATCGCCTAAAATATCTTTGACTAAGTTAGTTAAAATTCTCTTCGGCCCAAATTCCACGAAGCAAGAACCACCAGCCGCGTAAATATTTTCAATTTCCTGTTTGAACAGCACCGAGTTAGCTAGGTGAGTTTCCAGGATTTTTTGAATCGCTTGGGGGTCTTGAGGATATTGCTTACCTGTAACATTGGTGAATACAGGGATTTTTGGCTCATTAAATTTTACTGCTTTGGTAGCGATCGCAAATGACTTTTGAGCGAAAGCAATCAACGAGGTGTGGAAAGCGGCGGATACTGGTAACGGTACGGCTGCACAACCTTGTTCTTGTAAAGCCTGACGGACTTTAGTAATTTCGCCGGTTGGCCCTGCTAAGACAAATTGGGTGGGAGAATTGTAATTAGCGATCGTTACCCGTGGGAATCGCTTCAGAATCGGTTCGATTTTGCCGATGTCTTCCTTCACCGCCAGCATTGTCCCTGCATCATGGTCAGGGTCTTTGGGTGCAGCCATTGCTTGACCCCTAGATTTAACTAGGTACATATAATCTTGGTCACTTAATACGCCCGCAGCCCACAAGGCGGTAATTTCACCAAAGCTGTGTCCGGCTACAAAGTCAGACTTAAAGCCAGCTTGTTTAAGGATGGAATATAAACCTGCACTAAATGCCCCAATCGCTGGTTGTGCGTATTCTGTGCGTTGCAGTGCAGCAACTTGAGCCTTTTTCTCGTCTTCATCAAACACAGGATGGGGGAAAACAATTTCCGAGAGGGAACGCAAGTTATCTTGGAGTAACAACCCATCCATGTAACCGAATAGACGGCGCAATGTTGGGAAGTTCATCACCAGTTCTCGTCCCATTTCCAGGTATTGAGAACCTTGACCGGAGAACAAGGATACCACTTTCCCACCTAATTCCATCCCGGATGCACGGTAGTAAATCCCTTGGGGATGCTCCCAATTAGTTGCTGTACCTTTCTGCTTCAGTAAGCCGATGCTAGTTTGCATAAACTTGCAGGCTTCTTGCAGATTTTCAGCGACAAAGCCAACTCGCGCTGCATTCTGGGGAATTTCTAAAGCTTGGCACTCTTGCGCTAACTGGGCGAAGTGTCTTTCACCACCTTCTGATTGCAAGTTACCTAAAACTTCTTCACACTTTTTCAGCAGTTCCCCAGGGTTAGCGGCAAATAACAGGATTTCGCGGGGGGTGCTGTGCAAACGGTAAGGGCGGTTTTGTTCGCTTTCGTATTCTTCCAAAACTACGTGGTAGTTTGTCCCACCAAAACCAAAGGAACTTACACCCGCGCGTCTTGGTGCTTCACCTTCCGCCCGAATCCAGGGGCGAGTTTCGGTGTTGAGATAAAAAGATGATTCGTTAATATTGAGCTTGGGGTTTGGCTCGGTAATGTTAATTGTGGGTGGCAGAATTTTGTGATGTAATGCCAAAGCAGTTTTAACTAAGCTGACTGCACCCGCAGCCGCTTTAGTGTGTCCAACTTGGGATTTCACACTACCCAAAGCAATGTGCTGTTTTTTGTTGTCGTGTTTAGAGAAAAAGTCTCTTAAAGAACCGAACTCGGTGGGGTCGCCAGCCATTGTTCCTGTACCGTGGGCTTCAATTAGACCAACGGTAGCGGGAGAGAAACCTGCATCTTCGTAAGCACGGCGTAAGGCGTTGACTTGTCCTTCTTTGCGGGGTGCATAAATGCTCTTGTAGCGTCCATCGCTGGAAGTACCGATGCCTTTGATAACCGCGTAAATTTTATCGTTGTCGTGGACTGCATCTTCTAGACGCTTCAGCACCAACATACAAACACCTTCACCCAGCATCATCCCATCAGATTTGGCATCGAAGGGTTTAACTTTCTCACTGGGAGATACAGCCGGGGTTTTGCTGAAGGAGATATAAGCCATGATGGTGTTATCGGTGTCCACACCACCAGTTAGCATCATATCAGCACGATGTTCCACTAGTTCGCTAATGGCCATTTTCAATGCGCCGAAGGAACTAGCACAGGCTGCATCAACTACGCAATTCATCCCGCCAAAGTTCAAGCGGTTAGCAATGCGTCCGGCGACGACGTTAGCTAACATCCCAGGGAAGGCGTTTTCATCCCACTTGATGTAGGCACTTTTGATTTTTTCGACGATTTTATCGGTGTCTTCATCAGAGAGTCCACTGCTTTTAAGGACTTTCTTCCAAATGGGATATTCTAGGCGTGCAGATAGAGGCATACCCAATTGCTTGGCCATGGCTACCCCTAAAATTACCCCCACCAACTCACGGTTAAATTCACGAGATTCGCCATAACCGGCATCTTCCATTGCTTCTTTTGCAACTACTAAACTTAATAGTTGTGAAACATCAGTCACTTCTAAAATGCTGGGAGGGATACCGAATTCCATCGGGTTAAAATCAACCTCTGGAATAAACCCACCGCGTTTACAATAGGTTTTATCTTCGGGGGTTCTGGGGTTGGGGTCGTAGTAATCCTCTACGCTCCAGTGAGTAGACGGAACATCGGTGATACAATCAGTTTTGTTAATGATATTTTGCCAGTATTCCCGCAAATTTCTGGCTTGGGGAACTAATGATGCCATACCGATGATGGCGATAGGATTTTGTTGTAGTTGTCTGTTAATTTTGTTAATTGACATTGGTTTTTCCGAGTTCATTTTCTTTTCCTCAATACACCGCAACAAAGCCTTTTCGCAATTATTAATCTGGGTTTCTAACTCCGCTAAGGCAGTATCAATTGAATTAGCAGACATAGGGTATATACTGTTCTGGGGTACTGTGGATTGTGCAGCGACAGTAATATCAATTCAAAATTCAAAATTCAAAATGAAGAAAGCCAGATATTACAAGGTTTTCTGAGTTTGAAACTATTAATGAATTTTGAATAATTGGTATAATTGCTGTTGCTTACCCTGACTAGTGTTATTTCTTGTTAAGCATCTGTAGGCATTGGGAATTGGCTGTCAAGATTTCTCTCCCTTCTGCCTTCTGAATCATGTTATCCAACGTTCGACTCATGATATGGCGGCAACAGGTCGATAACGTTATTGAAACTAGTAAAATAATCTTGAAGCGCGGTAGCTGCTGAACCGGTAAATTCCATCCATTCGTAATGGTAGAAATTTTGAGCAATTGTATCTAACTGGAGCAACGGAAACTTAGGAGTAGCTATTAGGACAGAAACGCTTTCTTCTCCCAAACTAGTTTGATGATCTAGTTTTACCGCAGCCACGTAGCTGGTATTAATGACAACGTTCTGTATTTTGATGAATGCCATAGCCAGTTTCAGCGTCCAGGATAATATATGTTATGGGATTCGACCCCAAAAAGTTGACAAATTCGTTACAGAAGAAATACCATCTTGAATCCGAGTTAATACAGTCCTTTAAACGAATTATCAACCATTGAGAAACCGATGGAGATACAGCTAGCTTTAGTCATTTTTTACTACTGTTCTACTCGCACATAAATAACTAATTTGCCTCGCTGCTTTTAAGCATTGAATTAATACAAAGAATAGCACAGTTCATAGAAACTAAATCATTGGTTTAAATTAATTTTATAAACATAATAGATATTTGTTGATGAAAATCTCAAATTAGCCATAGCACATTAGTATAATTGAGGACTTATAAACACAAGCTGACAATTTGCTTGATGTCGGCTGTAAGGTTGACCTGATATCGATGCAGATAACAGTTACAGTTTCTAGTCAAGCCCGTAAACATTTCATCAATACACCGATCTGATTACATAGCTGCAAGAATTTATTTTTCAGCAGCACATCATAATCAAGAGATGATTTTTGATGAATTTTTAATATAAATGACCGAACATGATTAAGGAGTATTTATTAAGCAAATATTTCTTCTATATATTGTGCAGAATAAACAAAGTATGCAACTTTAAACATTTAATTTCCTTTGTGCCTTTCTGCCTCTGTGGTTCAAAACCAACAAAATACTAAGACACCAAGCCTATTTTCTGTCCTTGTTTACCAGTCCATTTCTGCCAGCGTCCCAGTCCACGGTTAACTAATTCTGAATTGCTGTCACCCGTAAAACAAATACGTCCTAATCTTTCACAAGCAATGAGAATTTCACCGTGTCCCATAAATGGAGCAATCACAAAATTATTAGGATTGGTGTACAAATTGAGCAAATAATTAATAATTCCCTCCACGCCTTCAATATTAATTGGGTTTTGGGGTTTTACTATTAATTGATGAGAAAAAATCCCTACATAGAGATTTCCTAGTAATAATTCATATTGAAAAGGCATTTGATTTTGTTTGTAGAAATCATAAATATGTCCTTCAGCACGAATGACAGCCACAACCCTGGCTTCATCTACCAAGTAATTATGCTCCCAGGTGGGTGAGAGAGTGGCGATCGCTAACGCTGCATCTGAAGGTAATAAGTCGCGAAATTCCGGTTGGGAGGTGTTGCCACAATATACGAGATGTCTGCCTAATATCCATTCATCACCTGTTTGGATTGTGGGATTGGGGGAAGCTTGAGCAGGTGAAGGTGGGGCGATCGCTTGAGTTTTCTTCACAGCTAATTTAGCTTCCTTTTGCGCCATAGCACTTTTGTAAGCTAATGTCTGTAACTCTTTTTGCTTCGCCTGCAATTGTTCTACTAATTGCCCTTGGCGTTGAGCTTCGGCCGTGTCTCCTTGAGCTTGGGCTAACTCCTTAGCCTGTTGTGCGGCGGTTGCTAAGGTACGCTCTTTTGTCCCAGCTCTCGCGACACTTAAAAGTGCTGTAGGACTATCAGCAATTGGCGTACCCTTAATTAGCTGTTTAACTTCTGGGTGAATACTTTTAGCAATTTGCTTACCATGCTGAAACGTCCGTTCTGAGTAACCAGCTTCCCTAGCTAACTCTAAAGTTCTCTTGGGTGGTGAAATCGTTTCACCACCTTTGAAAGTATGTTGATTATCTCCCACCTTCGCCCGTAAACCCATGCGTTCCAGAATTTGATCACGTTCCAACCACAATTCTGAACGTTCTAAAGGTTCTAGCTCATTGCGAATCAAATTTTCGTCAATTTCTGCCAACCGCGCTTGTTCAGCACTAGCATAAGCGACGATATTACACTCAACCGCCTCTAATCCCAACAATTTACAAGCCGTCAGCCGATGCAGTCCAGCAATCAAATTCAACTTTTGGTCTACCGTAATTGGGTTTAATAGACCATTCGCCTGAATTGACTCCTTGAGTTCATCAACCTTATCACCCTTGACCGGACGGCGGTTGCGACCGATTTTAATTTGGTCTATGGGTACTGTAGACATAAGCGATTCAAAATGCAAAATTTAAGACAGTGAGTCGAATCACTCAGCATTACGACTAAGATACGCTAAATATGTTTCAAGAATATCTAGAAACGATGATTTTACTCACATAACCCATGATAATGTCCAATACTACACAACAGTGGCGATGGCGTTCCGCCCAGCGTAGCTGATGGCGTACCCGCCCACCGGAGGTGATCGCAATTCATCAATAATATTCAATACAAATAACCTATCCCAATCCCCAATCGATTGACAAAATCAAAGTTTTTTGCAATGATTAAACACGTATTTAGTAAATTCTTCTCATTAATTTCCACTCCGCGCTTCGTATTGATGGGAATTTAAGTTGTTCAAAAGTGCAAGCGTATTTTACGCTACTTGATGCGAAGTCTAATTAAGGTAAAACAGAGAAAGATTTGTAGTCGATTCACCATCATTAATGTTGCCGCTAAGTAACTTGTTTGCGGTAGGTATCAAAATCTTAAAGCATTTACATAAACCTAATTAGATTTCCAGCTCATTCATAAGAATACAGGGAAAAATTGCTCATAGTAGACGGCATTAACTGCGTACACCAGGACGCACGAAAAGCTCTATTACCCAATCCCCAATCCCCAATCCCCAATCCCCAGGAGTTATTTAATTAATTTTGGCTTTTGACTTTTGACTTTTGACTTTTGACTTGATTTGTCCCCAATCCCCAATCGTATTCCTGGCTCATCACACCAATTAGGAATAAAAAATATGGAAGTAAATAAAGAACGCCTGCGCCAGTTATTTATCAAACCTCAAGGCAGGTGGCGGTTAATTTTGGCAGCTTCAATCACGTTAGCGGCTGGAATAGTTGCTTTACACAGTTTTACGCCAAATAAATTTCGCTCTCAAGACCAAATTCCCGCCGCTAATTCTCCCAAAGCTGCGCCAGTGAAAGTTGCTGTCACAGCTTTAGGACGTTTGCAGCCTGAAGGTAAAGTAACTACCTTGTCAGCACCTAGTTCTACTAATGGTATTCGAGTAGAAAGACTCTTGGTGAAAGAAGGCGACGAAGTAAAAGCAGGGCAAGTATTGGCGTATTTAGAAGATTATGCCCGTGCTACCGCAGCTCTACAACAGGCTTTAGATAAACTAGAAATTGCTAAGACCCAACTAGCACAAGTTAAAGCAGGTGCTAAACCTGGAGACATCGCCGCCCAAAAAGCTACCATTGCTAGGTTACAGTCACAACTCAAAGGAGAAATTGCCACTCAAGAGGCAACAATTAACCGTATCCAAGCAGAAGTTAATAACGCTGAAACGGAAAATGAGCGATATCAAAAGTTAGTCAAAGAAGGTGCTGTCTCTGCTTCTGTAGCAGATACTAGAGCATTACAACTGAAAACAACCCAGCAACAACTAACAGAAGCCAAAGCTAGCCTCAGCAGGATTCAAAACACCCTTGCCGACCAAATTAAAGAAGCCAAAGCCAGACTCAACAGCGTTCAAGAAGTGCGGACTGTAGATGTAGAGTTGGCACAAAATGAAGTTAAGAGTGCTGTAACAGCTATCAAACAAGCCAAAGCTGACCAGGAGTTGACCTATATTAAAGCTCCTATCGATGGCAAAGTGTTAAAAATTCATGCCAAAAAAGGTGAGGTTATTAGCAATACTGGATTTGCTGATATTGGTAAAACCTCCCAAATGTATGTAATTGCAGAAGTTTATCAAACCGATATTCAAAAGGTTCAGTTAGGTCAAAAAGTAATTATCACTAGTCCTGCATTTAGCGGTAAATTGCAAGGAACAGTTCAGGAAATTGGGTTGCAAGTTGACAAACAAAGCATCTTCAGCATTAATCCCAACTTCGACACAGACCGCAGAATCATTGAAGTTAAAGTATCTATCGATAAACCCGCAGATAATCAACGTGTATCTCGGTTAACAAATTTACAGGTTGATGTGGCTATTCAGATTTAGTCATTGGACATGGGGCAGAAAAAATTCGTCCCCATTCCCAATTCCCCATTCCCCATTCCCTAATTAATAAACAGCCATGAATTTTAAGATTCCTTTGGCATGGCTACAGCTAGTCCAACAAAAAATTCGGTTTTTGGTGGCTGTAGCTGGTATCGCCTTCATTGTCTTGCTGATGTTTGTGCAACTTGGTTTTCAAGATGCTCTCTATTCTAGTGCTACCGCAGTACACCAAAGTCTTAAAGGGGACTTATTTTTAGTAAGTTCTCAATATAAATCTTTGACATCAAATCAAAGTTTTTCTCGAACTCGTTTGTACCAAACTTTAGGTTTTGATGGTGTGGAATCAATTAGCACCATGTATTTACAATTTGCTAAATTGAAAAACCCTGCTACTGGTGAGAAATACTCTATATA
Organism: Anabaena minutissima FACHB-250; assembly: GCF_014697125.1. GTDB lineage: Bacteria > Cyanobacteriota > Cyanobacteriia > Cyanobacteriales > Nostocaceae > Trichormus > Trichormus minutissimus. The sequence continues at coordinate 230,109 of NZ_JACJRG010000002.1, forward strand.
TGTGATGGGGTTTGACCCAGGCAAATCTGTCTTAAATATTCCTGAAATTGAGCAAAACTTGGATAAGCTGAAAATTCCTGATGTCATGTTATTTGATAGGGATGCAAGACCAGAATTTGGCCCCATTGCAGCGAATTTTGACAAAGGAGATATCGAACAGACAATTGAAATCTTCCCCTTTGATGGGCCAAGAGGATATAAAGTCAGAGTCGGTGGCTTATTTAGCTTAGGCCCTTCCTTTGGTGTGGATGGTAACTTAATTGTCAGTGACGCAACTTTTCTGCGGATTAATCCCAACACGCGCCCCGTCGAAAAAATAGATATAGGTATCATCACCCTGAAAGCTGATGCCAATCAAGAAACAGTTTTAGAAAATTTGCGAGCTAATTTACCTAATGATGTGAGGGTGTTCACTCGTCAAGGTTTTATTGATTTTGAAAAACAATATTGGTCTGCTAGAACACCAATTGGTTTTATCTTGAACCTCATGCTGACAATGGCTTCAGTTGTAGGTGTGGTAATTGTTTATCAAATTCTCTACAGCAATATTGCCACACAATTTATCGCTTATGCCACATTAAAAGCTATTGGATATCCCAATTCTTATCTCTTAAATGTGGTTTTTCAACAAGCTATCATCTTGGCATTGTTATCTTATATACCAGGATTTTTAGTTTCTATCGCTTTGTATGACTTTGCAATGGCAGCTACAAAATTACCTATTATGATGACGGCGAATAACGCATTAATAGTCTTTGTTTCCGCCGTTTTAATGTGCATCACTTCAGGCGCACTTGCTATTAACAAACTGCGTTCCGCAGACCCGGCAGATATTTTTTAGGGATTGGGCAATTCAATTTTGAATTTTGGGTTGGTAATTTTGGATTGGGATTTAATCTAAAATCTAAAATTCTTTCTCCTACTCCCTTTTAGTAAAACAATAAACTCTGAACTATGAATTTACAAGACAAAACTCTTCTAATTACTGGAATTGATGAATTTATCGGCTTGCGTGCAGCCGAGTTAGCCATAGCACAGGGAATGAAGGTGCGTGGACTGCAAAGTTCTAATAAATCTGACACAGCTAAGAAATTGGGGGCTGAAGTAATTATTGGGAGTATCACCGATGCGGCTGTTGCTAAAAAAGCTTGCCAGGGAGTAGACATTGTTTTAAATGCAGCCCAAATTACCGAAGAAGCTGGCCCTATCAAACAGTTTCAGGAAGTGAATGTTGGCGGTGCGGTGAATATAGCCAAAGCTGCCAAGAGTGCTGGTGTGAAAACTTTTGTGCATCTTTCCAGTATTTTAGTCTATGGGTTTAATTATTGCGATCGCATTACGGAATCCGGTACACTCTCCGGTAGCGACAACCCCTACTGTGAAACCAAAATTGCCGCCGAAGCTGAACTTCTACCCTTCAATTCTCCCCCAGATTTCGGCATGATTATTATTCGTGCTGGCGATGTTTACGGGCCGGGAAGCCTACCTTGGGTTGTCAGACCAATTCACTTCATGCGACAAAAGTTATTTGCTTATCCCAATGATAGGCCAGGTGTAATTAATCATGTCTATGTAGATAACCTCATTGATGCCATCTTTTTGGCAATTGAAAAACAGACATACGGTGAAATATTTAATATCACCGATGGAGAAGTAACTTCCTGGAAAGAATATTTTATGCGCCTAGCAGCAATGGAAAGTTTACCTGCACCAATGTCTTTAGGTAAAGATGAAATCAAACTGTTTTTAAAACTGCGTCATCAGGGGCAAAAACTATTTCGTAAAAAAGCCGATATCCTACCAGAATCTGTAGATTTTATGAGTCGTCCCTATGCTTGCTCTATTGCTAAAGCTCAAAGCTTATTAGATTACAAACCAAAAATTGATTTAGAAACAGGGCTGCATCAAACCAAAACATGGCTAGAAAAGACGGATATCCAAAAGCTACTTAAATAAGGGTTCAGGGAAGCAAAAGATATTTTACTTCAATGCTCCATTGCCCATAGCTATTGTCTGTTGCAGATGGGTTTACATGATTATATGCGTTGCGCTATCAGTTTATATCAGAAACTCAAAGGAAAGGAGTCTTTATTACTTAAAGATTTGCTGATAGCAGCACGACAGTTTTGGCAGATTTGGCATTATGACCCAATACAGTTCAGTTAAGGCTAAAAACAAAACTGGTGCAGGTGGGGTTGAGAAACGTAGACCCGGAGGGGCTTGCCATCGACTAATCCAACATTATCAAGACTTTGTTGGGTTACTCTACGAGAAGGCTTATGCCTACGCTATCGCTCAACCCAACCTACTATTCACTTAACTGAACCGTATTGCATTATAACCCACTGCAAACACAGGGAGTAAAAACGCGATTTATCGCTTCTGAACAAAAGTAGTCAGTCAAAAAGTATCTATTAATGAGGACAAAAATATGTTGAAGATTGCTCGATTAAATCATCTTTTACTAGCGACTTTATTGAGCTTCACTTGTATTAGACCATTGAACGCAGAACCTACCGCTAAGTTAAGTGTTGTGGTTAACGGTATCCGGCATCAAAAAGGCCAGATTTGCATGAGAGTTTACGCTAGCGAAAAAGGGTTTCCTATGAGTGACACCAGTGAAGTGCAAAGTGGCTGTACTCGCATTACAGGTAAGTCACTCACTAAGCATTTCTATGGCTTGAAGCCTGGTACTTATGCGGTAGCAGTTGTAGATGATCAAAACGGTAATCAAAAACTTGATTCTGATTTCTTTGGCATTCCCAAGGAAGGATTTGGGATTTCTAACAATCCTATTGTATCCATCCAAACAGGTACACCCAAGTTCAATAAATCAAGTTTTGCTGTTACCAAAAATACCACTGTCAATATTACTCTGAAATACTCACTTGATCGCTAAAAATTACTAAGTTTTTTGATGGTTTGTAGTAAGCACTTTAGTGCTGAGGAATAAGGACTAAAGTCCTTACTACGAACTGTAATTACAAATTACGAATTAGTCTTTCCTCTCAACTATTACAGATGGCGAAATTTGCCGGAGACTTATAGATGTCATGAGAGATTTGGCAGCATTTTTGTTTAGGTCTTTGCTGGGATGGTTGGGGATTCAGGTTTTTATTTCTCTGATGTTTTTGTTGTATGTGCGATTATCGCGGACAAAAACTTTACCTGATGAACAGTTACCTAAAACGGCGGTAATTCTTTGCTTGCGCGGGGCTGATCCTTTTTTACCCAATTGTATTGAGGCGTTGTTAAAACAAAATTACCCAAACTACGATTTAAAGCTGATTATTGATAGTCAGGATGACCCAGCTTGGCAGATTGCTGGGGATACTATCAAGCAATTAGAGGTAACTAATGCTGATATTAGTCATTTAAGAGTTATCCGCCACAATTGTAGCCTTAAATGTAGTGCTTTGATTCAAGCTATTTCTGATTTAGATGATTCTTATGAAGTGGTAGCTTTTGTTGATGCCGATATCATAGTTCATTCTAATTGGCTGCGAGAATTAGTTAGTCCTTTAGATAATCCTAAAGTTGGGGCGACAACAGGCCATCGTTGGTATGTACCAACAGGGAAATATTGGGGTTCGTTGGTACGCTACACAGGGAATATAGCTTCAGTTGTGCAGATGTACCTATTTGGTATTCCCTGGGGTGGGACTTTGGCGTTGAAAACAGAGGTATTGCGTCAAACGGGAATTGTCGAACAGTGGGCGCAAGCCTTCGGTGAAGATTTGATGATGCACAATATCCTCAAAAAATATGGGTTGAGGGTGAAGTTTGTACCTTCGTTGATTATGGTGAATCGTGAAGAGTGCGATTTGCTGGGGATAATCGACTATGTGAAACGTCTCATTCTCTATTCGCGCCTGTACCATCCCCGGTGGCTAGCTATTGTGAGTGAAGCTGTTTCTAGTATTTTGTTTCCCACTTTAGTGATTGTGTTGTTTTTCTTATCGTTAGGTGATGCTCAGTGGGAGGTGGCGGATTTATTGTTTAAATCCTACAGCATTTACACTCTGGGATTACTGTCGTTGATGCTATTGATGGAGATGGCTTTACAGCCGGTGATTCGCGCCCAAGGTCAGCCAGGGACAAAGTTATCAATGGGGATGGTAGGGAGGATGTTGTTGTCTATTCCCGTCACACAGTGGGTATATGGGTTAGCGATGCTCTCTTCTGTGTGGATATCAACGGTGAAGTGGCGGGGGATTGTCTATCGGATTCAAGGCCCTTGGAATGTTCGTTTGGTGGAATACCATCCCTACGATTTTTTAGATCAGCCGGTGGATAGCAAGATATCTCTTTGATTGATACATCATGTAAGGGTCATCAACAAATGAATGATTTGGTGATATCGATATCGAAATTTTTGGTGGCTTGGTTAGTTGTTCAGGTGGGTTTCGTACTACTGTTTTTGGGGAGTTTAAATTCAGGCTCTAAAAGTTTGCCCGATGAACAGTTACCAAAAACGGCGGTAGTGTTGTGTTTACGTGGTGCTGACCCGTTTTTACCGGATTGTTTGCGATCGCTACTTCAGCAAAACTATCCAAAGTACAATTTGAAGCTGATTATCGATAGTCAGGATGATCCAGCTTGGCAAGTTGTCAGCGATACTATCGCTCAATTGGGTGTAACTAATTACCAAATCAGTCATTTGCGAAACATCCGATCAACTTGTAGTCTCAAGTGCAGTTCCCTTTTGCAAGCTGTCTCGGAACTAGACGAGACTTACAAGGTTGTGGCGTTGGTGAATGCTGACACGATTGTTCACCCTAATTGGTTGCGGGAATTAGTCTCACCTTTAAATAATCCCTCCGTAGGAGCAACGACTGGAAACCGTTGGTATGTACCCACTGGTACGTATTGGGGTTCGTTAGTTCGTTACATCTGGAATGTTTCGGCGATCGTCCAGATGTATCTATATGGTGTTCCTTGGGGTGGTAGTTTGGCGATAAAAACAGAGGTGATACACCAAACGGGACTCTTAGAGAAGTGGGGAGAAGCCCTTGACGAAGATACGATGATTCGTCGTGTATTGAGTCAACATAACCTCCAGGTCAAGTTTGTACCTTCTTTGATTATGTTGAATCAGGAGGAGGCGGATTTACCTAGTTTAAGGTATTGGTTGCAACGTCAATTAATGACTTCTCGACTTTACCATCCTTTTTGGCCGGGGGTTGTGGCTGAGGCAGTATTGACGAGTGTGCTACCCAATTTGTTAGTTGTGGTGTTTGTCCTGGCTTGGTTTACCGGACAAGGAGGTACAGCTGCGATCGCCTTTATCTGGTATGGGATTTATATCCTGGCGTTAGTTATGCTGACGTTGTTATTGGAGATGAGCATACAGCCAATAATTCGTTCCCAAGGTAAGCCAGTGACGGAATTTTCTTGGCCAATCATCTGGAAGATGCTCATCGGAATGCCTCTATATCAATGGGTTTATGGGTTAGCGATGTTTCGGTCTTTCGATATGCCCATAGTACATTGGCGTGGTGTTACCTATGAAGTAAAAGGGGCTGGGCAGATTCATCTGATGGAATATCGCCCTTATCAGCTAGGAAATCAACCAAGCGATCGCCAAATCTCTCTGTGAACTCTTTAATCTCTATATCGATGCGTAAATCCTAAATTCTTATCCAACTTGCTCAGTAGAAGTGCTTTCTCTTCAAACACCTCTGGCTGAGACAAGATACACACATTGCATAGGATTATGAATAAGCAAAAGCTTCGCATCGCTTTGTTTTCAGGATTGTATTCTCCTTTTTTGACCGGGGTTTCCGTTGCAGTTCACCAGAGGGCGCGTTGGTTACTACAACAGGGTCATGAAGTATTTTTAGTCCATCCGCAATTTAATGAACAGTATCCCAAACAAGTAGGCGATCGCCCCATGCCTGGGTTAGAAGAGTTAAAGTCTTATCCCAATTTCTCTTCTTTCTCATTCCCCACAGAGCCACTGATATTCTACAAGTCTCTACCCCAACCTTTGAGTTATCGCCATTGGAGCGATACCGAGTTACTGGTTGATTTCCAACCCGACATCATCGTGGTGGAAGAAGCAGCCCAAATGCGAGGCTTATATTCAGCCTTAATCCAAGGTTACGGTCGTCCGGTGGGTGTGGAGTATGCACGGCGGACTAAAACCCCGATTATTTCGGTCTTCCACACAGATATTGTGGCCTACATCAAATATTACTTTGGGAATGTCTTCTTTAAGTTGTTGAGTCCGATCATCCCTTATTTGGTGGAGCAAATCAGCCGAACTTATGATCTGAATATATTTTCCTCTCGTGAACAACTCGCTAAATACCAGAAATTAGGATGCCAACCGAGTGAATATGTCCCCTATCAGGGTATTGATTGCGAAAAATTTCACCCTCGTAATATCTGTCACAACCCCATCCCTAATGACGATAGACCAACTATCCTCTTTGTCGGACGCATCACTGCTGAAAAGAATGTCCCACAACTCCTAGATGTCTATCCTCTGATTGCTGCGCAAATTCCCAACATTCATTTAGTGATTGTGGGTAGTGGCCCTCTAGATGCAGAAATTTGCAAACGTGCGGAAAGATTCGGCTCAGGTATTACTATCTGGGGTGAGTCTCACGGTACAGAACTATTAGGTTGGTTTGCTCGTGCGGATGTCTTTGTCAATCCCTCGGTTACAGAAAACTTCTGCACCACAACTAACGAAGCCTTAGCTTCTGGTACTCCTGTAGTTGCAGCCTTAGCACCGTCTACCTCAGAACAAGTAACTCCTGGTCAGAATGGCTTTTTAGCTGAACCCAATAATCCAGCAGATTTTGCTCAAAAGGTGATAGATATTCTCTCAAATCCTGCACTCAAAGCAGCTATGGCTGAACAGGCTCGTCCTTCTATCTTGGGATATGATTGGTCAGCTTGTATGGAGAAGTTTGAAGTCAAGTTGTATGAGTTGGTGCAAGTATCAGACACTGTAGAAACCACCTCTGTTTAAAAAGTTTGTAAGAGGACTAAATTTCTCTCTTGCGGACACTACTCGAACAACATCAAAAGTACAGGGACTTCCAATTAAAAAATATCGGATAGACATCTGTTGAAAAATAAGTAGAGCCGTAGCATTGCTACGGCTCTACTGCTGTGTCAAGTTAGTTTTGATGGTTTGTAGTAAGGACTTTAGTCCTGATTTTTCTAAGGACTAAAGTCCTTACTACGTTTCCTGCGGGACGCTCCGCGTTCACGCAGGAAACGTAGGAAACGCGGAGCGTGTCGTAGACAGACGCTACGCGAATACTACAAAAAAAGCTTATCCATCAATTCAAACTTGATGAACTACTATTTTGTTTACCAAACGTGATAAATTGCGTCTCTCTCTGTCTCTACAAAAGAGTTTTTGTCTCATTGCTCACAGTAAAATATGTTCCATATCATTACAATTATTTTAAAAATCCTGGTTTGTTTTTGAAACCACAGATAAACGCCGATGAGTTATCTGTTTATATCTGTGGTTTCATTTTTATTTACAAACTTGCCTGGGATGCTTTTTCAACTTGCTGAGTAAAGTATGCTTCCTGATGTTGGAGTTGCCTTGCTAACTCTAACCCGTCTTTAAAAGCTGTTAGTGCTTGCGGATAGTCTTTATTTTCTAAATATAATTGTCCCATTTGGTCGTAAGCTTGCATCATCCCATAATAATTAGCGGCTCTTGCTTCTGTTTCTAAGAGAATTTTGCTAGTTTCTAAAGCCTCATTAATTTGTCCTTGAGAACGATATAAGGGGATTAATTTCTGCAATGCTTCAGCCGCACGCGCATATTGTTGCAATCCCCAAGCTGTGACATAAGCTGTTTGATAGTTTTTAAAGGCTTCTGGTAGTAAAGCAGGATTTTCTTTAGCGAGGGTTTCGTAATTGGCTGCGATCGCTATTTGCAAAGTTGGCACTTGTATCTGATTATCATTTTGGGAGTAAATTTCTTTGAGCCTACTCAAGACATCAATAGATTTTTGCGGCTGCTTCGCCTGCTGATAGATATAAGCTAGCTGTTGCAGGTATGTTAATTCATCCTGTCGTTCTCCCCTAGAGGTAGCGAAACTTAACAACTCCTCGTAGTTGGTGGCGGCTTGGGGATAATTAAACCAACTCAGATTTAAGTTTCCCAGGGTTTGGAGAGTATCAATTTCCGCAGTGGTATCTTTTTGTTGTCGCACCTCTGCCAAAATTTGGTTATAAAGTTCTATAGCAGGTTGAGGCGATCGCACTTTCTGATAAGCTGCACCTAATGCCCGTAATAGCTCTAAGTCAACACTGGCTTGGGTTTTGGCTTTTTTGGGTTGTGCCTGCTTTTGGATTGCCTGCAAGCGTTGTGTAATGTAGTATAGCTGTTGGCGATCGCTGCGATTCCAAGCAATCTCACCAACTCTTGACAATGCTTGTACCTCAGCCACAGTACCCAAATAGCGACGCAAGCGCAACTCCCGATTCCAAATCTCAAAAGCGGCTTCCTTCTCTCCAGCTTGCAATTGAACCACCGCCGCTTGATTTAACTCATCTAACGCCGCCTGAAGTTTCAGCTTTTCTAGAAGGCTTAAAGGCTGTTTATCGCGCAAATTTGGTAAAAGTGGGTCTGGTGTAGTGATTTCTAGGGGACTAGGTGGAAATTTATCCGCCTGTAGAGGATTTCTACTCTGCGCCAGCGTCAAATCACTGCTAAATTGCCAGAGTATAGCGGCTGTAATAATAACACTGAAGCGTTTTAGCATAAGTTTTTACAAATATATGAGCGTAGGTAATTGGGCATCTTATAGACCTGCCTAACAACTGTAACTGCAAATTAGTTTGACGCATAAACCATAGATAATTATCCCCAATCCCCTTAGCCAAACTGTAAAATCCCAGTTTCTTGTAATTGCCATTTTTCTTTCCCTTTAATTACCCAGTTATACCCCGCAACTACAGCAGTATTTAATGGTGATACCCTAGCAGGTTTAATTAATTGAAACTTGTTTGAATTAATCAGTTGATAATCACGGCATTCAAAAAAGCGTTGTATTTTTTCTATATCTTGACTAATATCTCTATCTCGTCTAGGAACTAGATAAACAGCCCTTTGCTTTAAAGAAAATAGCCAATATTCTCCTAGGACATTTTTTTCAAAAAGAGCCATATCATTAGTAATTAAATTTAATTCTTCAATGGTGATGTGTGCTTCTATTACTACCGTACCAAGAGAGGCTAACGAGTCACATTTTGTATTGTAAATATTAACTAATAAATTTTCTAAATCAGCATTATTTTCTATATTATCCTTTAATTCATTCGTGAAATTTGAACCCGTATTTTCTTGATTTTGTGTAAATTTAATTTGTTCTGCATTTTCTGAGATTGCCGTTTCTAATTCTATAGATGAGATTTCTTCTTGATATTCATTATCATAGGAAAATTGTAATCTTCCAGGTTCTAATAATTGCCACTGCTCTCTATTTTGATTTAAAGACACCTTAGCCAGTTTAACTAAGATAAATTCGCAATCAATATCAAATTTATAGTTATCACATTCAAATAAACGATTCACGGTTTCATAATTATAGGCATTAATTCGTAAATTGCCTTTAGGTAATAGCCAGTAGTTATCATCTTCTGTAGCTATTACCCAATAGCTAGCAATGTTAGATTTTGTTTTCTCAAAAAAAATCACATCTTTATTTAACAAACTTGCTTGAGTTACTGAAACCTTAACAGCACTATTAAGCAACGCATCAGAGTTATTATTATAAATTTCTAATATTTCATCTTCTGATAGTGCTAGTTTAGGAATCTTTGGTATATTCATCGCTCCAGTGACATTTACTGATTCATCATCACTAGTAGTAGCATTTTCATTTTTTAGTAATTTCTCTAAACTATTAACTCTTCGTTCTAATTGACGGACTGTTTCCATCAAAAAATTTATTTTTTCTTCTAATTCTTCCATTGCTGTCTAATTTACTTCAATACAATTCTGTTTTTGTTTTTTCAAAATTGTTAATTCCCGGTTCAACTAGCTGCCATTTTTCTTTATTGATAGAAATTGCAGATGCAGGTTGAACAACTATTAACTTATTCCGATGTCCCAAAGATTCGTCTGTGATTTGAAATAATAACCTCAGTGTCATTAAAGTATATTGATTTATGATAAAGTTAGCTTTTGGTACTAAGTATTTTACTGCATGGAGGCTTTCATCACTAGGAACTATCTGATAAATACCTGTATTGTTTTTTTCTATGATGATTTGGCTGTCTAAATAATATTGATCTAAGCGATATTGATCAATACTATCGGCTGTTATTGATACTAGTATAGGGTTATATTGTGCAAATAACTCTGGATTTTGATTATAAGTTTTTAGCCAATTAATATTCGTCAAAACAAGATATAAACTATCATTATCTTTTTTTTGAAATGGGATTAGTTCGGATGAGTTATTAGATGGTATTGATTGATTTTGCTTACTAACGAGTAAAACCTGTTTAATATCTGCTATCTCATGTTTCAGTTGACCAATTTCATTATTTAGCTGTATCTCTATCAAAGAGACTAATCTTTGGCGTTCCAGAGTTGCTTGTTCTAGTTGCTGATAATAATTATCCCTTTGTTGCTGAATATTTTTTCTTAATTGCTCTAAATTATCTTGTAGTAAATTACGCTCTCTAGTTATTTCGCTAAATTGTGACTGGAGTTGAGTTACTTCTTGATTAGCCAATTCTAGTTGCATTTGTAAATCAATTGATGGCGGTGATTCAATAAAATCTGCTTCGCCTAGTTCTTCTAATTTCCATTCTCGTCCATTAGGCATCAATGAAATTCTAGCTGGTTTTACCAGAGTTAATAAACTAGCAGTTTGGAAATTATAATTATCAAAGTCAAATAAATATTTAAACGCTTCTAAATTAAAATTATCAATTTTTATATTATCTTTAGGAAATAACCAATAATCTTCTTCTGCTGTAGCTATTATCCAATAATTACCATTTTTAGCAGATGTTAAGATGATTGGCTCATGAGATTTATGAATTAAACTATTTTCTGTTAAAGAAACCTTAATTGCTTGTTTTTGTAATATTTGAGGTGCATAATTATAAATGTCTACTAAATCACTAATATCTATTTGAAAAATTTTCATATTTTATTATGCAATTATAAAAATAATACTCTATCAGGTCAGGGGTAGGTATTCAATTCTATCTTGATATTCATCGTCAAACGAAGCACCAGCAATGGTAATCAATTCTTCAACGATTTGATTAATACTTTGATTAGTATTAATCGTAAAAATTCCTGGAACATGACGACCTAAAGCTAAATGATTAGCTAAATGTTTTGGCATGGACTTACGGTTATTTGTCACTAATATAAATTCATTGATTTCACACCAAATTAAAATATCAGAATCTAGAGTGCCTTTGGACGGTACATCTAAATCCCCTATAATTCGCACAACTAATTCTGTGTTGCGCCGCACAAGTTGAGAGCGATATGCAGGACTCAGATGTTCATCCAACAGATACCTGATTGTCATTAGCTTTCCTGTAATAACTGTTTTGCAGCATTTTCTTCCCTCAGCCTCTTAAACCTCATTCTCGCAGAAGAAGGATTTTGCTGTTCTTTTTCGCGCATAGTTCGGGAAAATTCTAACCAATCAGCTAAATAGGCATCAACCTCTGAACGATAATGCAAGTAATACAAAATTGTGGCGTAAACCTGTTCCAAAGTCACCGTATGAAATTGTTCAGCAACTTCTTCTGGTGTTTTGCAGTGATAGATATACTCGTAAAGAATGCTCTCAATCCCGATACGAGTTCCTTTGAGCCGAATGTCATCGGTTGCAAGTATGTTGAAATATTCTTCTAGTTGCATAAAAAAAGAACCTTTGCTAAGACGCCACTCTCATCATAAAAGAAGATGGAAAACATTAGCTAGACTTGAGGTGCATAATTATAAATGTCTACTAAATCACTAATATCTATTTGGAAAATTCTAAATTGATGTTTGTAAAATTAGCTTATTAATTATGCTAATACATAAATCTTATTTAACTATAGGAATCCGATTTGATTTATGTTTGTGTAGCCTGCGCTTGCGCTTAAAAATCTAAGAGGGTGTTTGAAAAGTCCCCTTTTATGTCATCCTGACGAAGGAAGCATCCCAGTATAACAGTGAAAACGCAGATTCTTTCCTACGGAACGCTTCGTGTTAAGCGCAGCTATACCGCAGGCTTTACCTTCCGCAAAGCTCCACTCAGAATGACAAATGATACCTGACAAAACTTTTCAAACAGCCTCTAAGTATAAGTAGGGTGTGTTACCTGACGCTAACACTAAGAAGAAAACCCACAGTATTTTAATTCGTGTTTTTTTCATAAATAACTCTTCTTAAATCCAAGGGCTATATGTGTTTTTTTTATGTAAAATAACCTGATTTTTGTGTGAATTTTAATCAGTTTCAAATTCAAGCTTTCCTAATGATTTTAACTGCCATTGCCATTTTTCATCTTGTACCGACATTAATATTGCCGGAAAAATAACTTTTATTTTAGTATAGTTGCCAAAATTTTCTTCTAAAACTTCAAATAAAAACTTCACGGTTTCTAGTCCATATTCATTAATTTTTAAATTTGCTTTGGGAACTAAACATAGTTCTAAAGATCCATTATTATTGTCGCTAAATATCCAGTAATTACCTTTTTTATTGTATTCTAAGATTATAGGTTGACTACAGCCCAACCGACATTGGTGTACACTTTCATCTGTTATTGATACTGGGATATGCTGATATTTTTCAAATGATTCTGGATTTTGATTATAACTTTTTAACCAAGAAGGAATATAGTGTAACTTAGGATTATAAATGCTATGTTCTGGGCTAGTATCTGACTGTTTATTTTCAAATTCCTTAATAATGGAAACTAATTGTTTATAATATGTTTTGACTTCTTCTTTTTTTTGATTATGGTACGTCAAATTATGTTGATTAATTTCCGTAAAAATTAAGATACGTGTATCGTGTAAAAATTTCTTAATTGTCAGAATTAAACTATCAGGTATATCTACTTTTGATGTCGCTGACAAATTTTGATTTTTAATTTCTGCTACATAATTTTTGATATAACTAATCTCATTACCTTGTTGATTGAGTTTTGTTTCTATCAAAGATAACAATTGTTGACGTTCCTGTCTTTCTCGTTGAAGTTCTGGATGTAGTTGATTTAAATTCTCTTGAAGTAGATAACTTTTTTTAGTTATTTCGTTTAATTTCAACTGAAGTTGCGTTATTTCTTGATTGGCTAATTCTAGTTGAGTTTTTAAATCAATGGATGATGATGATTCAATAAAAGCTATTTTTCCCAATTTTTCCAATTTCCATTCTCGTCCATTAGGCATTAATGAAATTTTAGCTGGTTTTATTAATGTTAATAAACTAGCAACTTGGAGATGATAGTTATCGAAATTAAATAAACATTTAAATGTCTCTAAGTTAAAGTTATCAATTTTTATATTATCTTTAGGAAATAACCAATAATCTTCTTCTGTTGTAGCTATTATCCAATAATTACCATTTTTAGCAGATGTTAAGATGATTGGCTCATTAGATTTATGAATTAAACTATTTTCTGTTAAAGAAACCTTAATTGCTTGTTTTTGCAATATTTGAGGTGCGTGATTATATATTTCTATTAAATCAGAAATATCAAGTTGAAAAGGCTGCATATATTTTAATATAAATCATAAACTAGCTTAAAGGAATTGAAGTTCCCCTTTTTGTTGTAGCCTCCAGGTATCGTGATTTTCTGTAACTACTACTGCTGGGGTTTTCAATCGGAAATCGCTTGAGCGTCCTGGTTGATAATTGTAACAATCAAAAAGTATTGTCACTGTTTCATAGTTATATTCGTTAATTCTGAGATTGTCTTTTGGTAGTAAGTAAGAGAAACCTTGTTCGGGGATGATACAGTAGTTACCTTTATTTTTACTAACTTTCTCTAAAATGACAGAGTGATTAACACCTAAACGGCGTTGATTAATACTGTCTACTGTTTCTGATACTTCTGAGGCGTTTTTGCAAACCTGCTTACGATTTTGATTATATTCTCTTGTAATTATTTGTTCTGATGAAACAAAACTTTGGGTTGTATCTAAATTATTTATGAATGGGTCTGCTGGTGGTGTCGGAACATCGGGAGGTTGTATACGATGGTGTATTATTGGTGGTGATGTTGTTTGAGGATTTATTGCTGTTTGGTTGCTGATATTTTGTTGATAAGCTGTTGTCTGTACACCAATATTTGTATTTGTTTGATGATGTTGTACGGTAGATGGATGCTGACTGGGTTTGGGTGTACATTTCTTCTTACTCTTTTGATTTTTTTCCCATAAAAGTATCGTTAATATTCCTACAATTACACCAATTAAGAATAATAACAAACAAGTGAAGAACCACAAAAAATGAATTGTATTATTACCTTGATTATTATTATTTACATTTATCGGCACTGTAAGTTTTTGCTTTTTCGGATAAACTAGGGTTTCTAATGTGTTAATTTCATCAAAGATTTTTTGTTTTTGTCGAGATAGATTATCAAAATTTTCAGAAGTCTCTTTATTAAATTTATCTTGATTATCTAAAAGCTGAGAATTTTTCCTCGCTCTGGGTTCTTTCTGCGTTTCTAAAACGGATTGGTTATTAACCTGAAAAAGAGCTAAAACATTTTTAGTGTCAATGATACCAGATTCTATATTCTTAATTTTATCTTTGATATCTTTACTTAATGGGCTATGAAACTTTAATGTTTTAATCGAAATTTCTAGTTTTTCTAATTTAAGAACAACATCTTCAGAACTAACAGAATTACCTTTTTCTGGGTTATTATTTGATTTTGTTTGAAGTTGTTTAATAAAATCGTCAAATGAGGCTAAAAATTCATTATTAGCATTTTTTAATGGGCTTGTTTCAGAAGCAGACTGTTTAGAAGTATTATCCTTGTTCTGTATAACTGTTGAATTTGAGTTAGTTGTTTCAGCAGCAAAACTTCTCAGTTGTTGACTACCTATTGATAAGGTAAGAACTAAGAAGAAAACCCACAATATTTTGATTCGTGTTGTTTTTTTCATAAAATAACTCCTCTGAGATACGAGGACTATGTGTGATTTAACTTTTATGTGAATGTTAATCAGTTTCAAATTCAAGCTTTCCTAATGATTTTAACTGCCATTTTTCATGCTGTACTGACATTAATATTGCCGGAAAAATAACTTTTATTTTAGTATAGTTGCCAATATTTTCTTCTAAAACTTCAAATAAGAACTTCATGGTTTCTAGTCCATATTCATTAATTTTTAAATTTGCTTTGGGAACTAAACATATCTCTAAATATCCATTGTTGTTGTCGCTAAATATCCAGTAATTACCTTTTTTATTGTATTCTAATATTATAGGTTGACTACTGCCCAACCGACATTGATGTATACTTTCATCTGTTATTGATACTGGGATATGCTGATATTTTTCAAATGATTCTGGCTTTTGATTATAACTTTTTAACCAAGAAGGAATATAGCCCAAAGCAGGATTTAAGGTATTATTTTCTTTGCGAGTAACATCATTTGATTGTCTTGGTGATTCTGCTATATATTTACTATGATACGTATCTTCAATTTGCTCCTGCTCGCGTTGTACAGCTTGGCTTGCAACTGATGGACTATTAGACTGATTAGCAGTATTTTGTTGAGATATCAGTTGTATAACTTTCTGTAACTGTTTTTCCAATATATCTAGTTTTTGTAATTGATTTTGCAAGGGAATTAATTGTTGTAATTGAGTTTGTAAAGGAGCAATTTGTTTTTGTATTTCTTGTTGTAATTGATTATTAGAATAAGCTTGTGGTTGAACATCCTGTTTAATTTGTGAATTTTTACTTTGTAGATGTTCGGGTTTTCTATCTACTGGAAATGAACGCGTTAAACCATTACCTTCAAATTGCTTTATAAGCTTATCTAATTCGTCATAGTATCGTTTAGCTTCTTCTTTTTTTTGGTTATGATAAACAAGATTATATGGATTAGTTTCTGTGAAAATTATGATGCGTATGTCCTGTAAAAGTTGTTTAATTTTTGGAATTAAGCTGTACTCATTTTTCCATTCTATAATCATTTGAATTTTAGACTTTATCTCTTCATTTCCATTAGGTTCTTTACTAAGATATTTGACATTTTCTAGAATACTTTTGTATTCCTTGAGAGGGAAACCACAATTTTCACATTGTGGTTTAGTGTTTGTGTTAGTATTAAATCTGATGGGATGCCCACAAGCTGGACAGTCTAATATATCTGACACCATAACTCTTGCTCCTACGACAATCCAAGATTGAGATTCAGTTATAGACTTATCATAATTTCACTTAAACGCACCGGAATAATTAACTATATTGCATTTAATCAGACTTATCCTCCTTATCTACAATGACAAGGAGGAAATATATATCTTTTACCTACACGAAGCAGGGATGAGATAGACAATACTTTACTTTGACCATTTTTCAGCCCAGTCTTTACCTAATACGCGTAAGAACGCTTTTAAACCCAAAATATAAGGAGGCTCAAAACGAATATTTTCTGATGAACCTTTAATTTTTAACAAGACATCGGTTAATGCGCGGTTGGTATCTCGCCATAGTTTTTCGTTTTCTTGCAGGTCTAGACTTCTTTTATACCCTGGTAAAGGTTTGATGCCTTCAATTTCTAGTTCTCTAAGTGCTACATGAAAATCATAGATGAATTTGGGTAACTGCACTAGTTGAGGAATCGTAAATTGCGTAATTTCTTCTTCATCTTCTTCTAATTGCAAGCGGGAGTTCCAATTAATTTGTCTACCATTGATTACACATTGCTCACCTGCAATTAACGGGTCTTTGGTTTTGCGTGTCAATCCTTTAAGTTTCGTATCTTTTAAGACTAAGCCACAAGCTACTTCATCTTTGAGATTTTGACTTAAACGTGTAGTTACTTCAATGTCTTCAAAACCAGAACCTTTACTCAACATCCGGCTAAATAGCAGATTGATTTCTGAGTTACGGTCAAATTGTCCAGTTTCGGAAAGCCAATGTAAAAAGCGTCCGCCATTTCCACCCATATAAACAGGTGTAATTTCTGGACGCATATATTTCTCTTCTTGGTGCAAAGTTTTGAGAATAATGCCTACATAGTAATACAATCCAGCCGTACCAATGGCTGTGAGTTGTATGAGTCCTTGAAAATCGGCTTGATCTGCAATGAAGGCTTTTTTGTTATTGAGCCAGTTGTCTCCTTCCAAACGTAGCCACACGTCTAATTTAGGATTAAATGCTGTACCTTTGAGTCCTTTGATCTCAGATGGTTCTATCCCAAATCTCTTTTCTAAAAATTTAGGATTTAATTCTAAAAATTGTGAGAATAAATCCCGACCTGCTAACAAAACTGAACATTGGTGAACGAGGTTTTCTTCTTCCCAAATTGATATGTCTGAAGTACCACCACCAACATCAATACAGGTGGTGTTAACTAAGTCATGATCTTCATGATCTGCAAAATATTGAGCTAGGGCGAGACTTTCAGAACGGAAATAATCTAAGTTATCGATGTCTGGGGAATTGTGTCTAACACCTGTTTTTTGTTCTAGTTCTATTGTGATATCTTTCCAAGTTTTGGCGTAGCGTCTTTTATCACCATTAGAAAAAGCTGAAGGATAGGATAAAGACCATTGAATTTGTCCAACTCCCTGGCTTGCAGCTATAGCTGTAATATGTAGTGCTAAGTGCTTAAGGAAAAGTTGATTGAAGACTAAATTTTGTGGTTCTTCCCATTTTAAGTTGGTCTTAATCCAGTCTTCTTGAATTTTAAATCGGTAACTGTTGGGTACGTAAATTCGACCGTCAAAAATTGGTTTTCTTTGGTCATTATTTGCGGCTTGGCTACCTCTAGTTGTTAATACACTAGATAAAGGTAGGGGTTTATATAGCGGTATAAAGTCTTCGGGAATAAAGTATTCATACAGCAATGGTAAGCGAGTTTCTTGGTTGAACTCTGTGATTTTGAGATGGAGATTAATTAACTCTAATGGCTCGGCTGTGCCGATTCTATTGACATAAATGTTAGTAAAAGATGTCCCAAAATCTACACCTATTTGCCATGAACTTCTGGGGTTCACTTCTGGTGGAGACTCTAGTAAAATTAAACCTAATAGGTTTTTATTTTGAGTCTGGCATTCAATATAAGATGGAAATTGTTCCAAGTAAGCCATTTGATAAGCACCCCGACCATCTTTAAAAATTTGGGGTTGTTTCGCTTCAGGAAAATTTACTTGGAAGGTATCATCTGAATGTTCACCATCGTAATAAAAAGCATGGTAATATTTCCAGCTAGGACTGCGGAATTTAGGCCATACTTCTAAGACGGGTACTTCTGGTAAGGCGTTTTCTTCTTTGAGGACATAATCTTTTTGCAGCCGATAGTTTTGGGATGAATTACCTTCTTCCATCCCAGCTAGGGGTAGGTCTAATGTGACTCGGATTTGTAGACCTTCATTGCCATTTAGAGGTTGCAGTTTCACTCTAGAAATTAACTCTTCTGGGGTGAGATAATCTAGGAGGATGGGGTTTAGGGGTATGAGTGGGGTAATGCGATCGCCTTCAAAGGTTAAGGGTACAACTTCTTTGGGCAAGAATGCTCCTGGTAAGGCATCTTCTTGATTAATAAATTTAAATTCTGGCAAAAATAAATCTTTCGGTTCAACCCATCTGACATCTTGCCAAATAATTCTTCTTTGTCGTAAATCTTCAACATTTAATGATGCTAAAGTTTTCCCTCCATGCACCCAAATATTTTGTGATGGCACATTCCAGACTTTAGCAATTTCTGAATCAATAATTAACAAATCAGACTTGGGATTTTTACTGCTACTAGCTATTAATCTGATATTAGAAGGTTTTTCTGGTGCTTTAACAGGAAAGTTCAAAGCATTTAATATTCCTCTATTGAGCGGTACGCCAAAAAATTGTGGTTCTTCAGTTAAGCTTAATGGTTGACTGGTATCGGCGTTTAAATCGATGCGAAATTCATCTATTAATCCACCAATCGTATTGATAGCCTGCTTTTTACCTTGATATTCTGGTTTACCGATTTCTCGGCGCAAGTTTTCTAACCAACGCCACAACAAAGATTTCTCACTAGCATTTAAATGAGGAATGGGAGAGTGCAGTTGACCTTTTACCCACCATTGTAAGCCTGTCCATTCTCCTTCTTCAGCAGGACAAACTAGAGTACTAGGAGAAGTCATCCCCACTGCTTTACCTTGCCATAAAAAGACGTAAATATCTTCCCAGGAATGCTTATTTGCTATTGTGTAAAGAGTCCTAGATTCACTTGGTAAAAGTTCATGCAAACAACGAGCAAATTCTTCATATCGCAATTGACGTAGTTCTATCAGTTGCGCCTTCAGGGGAAACCCGCGCACTTCAGCAAGGGCTAGGGCTGCTAGCATTCCCCGCCATTGTTCAATCATTTGGTCGCGGATGGGATACTGATTGTTATGCAGAGCCATCTCTACTGATAGGGGTCGCGCCCACATGGTGGGTACGGAACTAATGCTTTTAACTTCCCTTGGTGCTTGATAATTGAGACTGGTGGCTACCTTTTCAAAGGCGTTATTTTCTTGCTCTTCCCATTTACCTGCTTCATCAATGGGTTTAACATCAGCCTCCTGATTTAATGCAGGTAGAAAAAAGCATAAATTGTTATTGATTGGTGTAGCGGTCATAATCAATTTTTCCCTGATTTTGGCTCTTCCAGGCGAGAATTAATATAGAGGGCTTTCGCTAATCCTGCTGCTCCTTGATTTGGTGCTGGGAGATTTCGCGGTTCAGAAATTAGCTTGACGTTTAGTTCTTGTATAGTGTCTTGGGTTTGTTTACCTCGGTCTCGACTATCATTAATAACTAAGCTGAGAAATCCTTCTAATGATGGTTGCAACAACGAACGAGATTCAAAGAGTTGAATGTCGTCACCTTCTCCTTGATGAATGTTGTACAGCCATTGCAGGTATGTCTGACACCAACGGGTTATGACATTAATGGTGTCTTGTTCTCGCGCTTCACCAAATTCTGGTAAATCTTTTCCAGCATTACCAAGGAAGGTTTTGGGGCGGAAAAATCTACTAAACCAGGCTATATTCTTTTGTCCCCAGACGATTCCTTGTTCTTTCGCACTGTTTAATTCTGGTCGGGTATTGGCTAGCCAAGCATAGGCGAAACGGGTGGCGTTAGCTAGTTCCTGTTTGACTATGTTGGGTTCTGGGATATCGTTCCATGTGACTTTGCCTAAATCTTGACGTGCAATTAATGTCACAGGACGCTGTTTGTTACATGGTTGCAAGAAAAACTTGCGAGCAGCTAGGGCAGCATATAATTCCAAAAAATGGGGGTCGTTACGTTGAGTATTTTTACCAATACTAAACTCAACTTTCTTGGCATTTTGATTACCCAGTAAGTAGACGTTGCTAAAGATTTTTTGTGCTTGGTTGACGTAGTAACGCAATGCGGCTTCGGTGTTTAATAAAAATAAATCAGATTGGGCGTAAACACCATCGGGGTCTTCGCCTACAGGTGGCGCAAAGCAAAAATAGGGGAGCATGAATATACAACCCATATTGATGCGATCGCTCTCAATCAATGCTCGCAATTTATTGTTGAGTAACTGACCGATGGTAGGTAATCCCGAAGCCCCAGTCCCGCCAAACATCGAACCGCATAGTAAAACCTTAGTTGGGCTTCCTCCACCGACATCGGCTTGAATTTGACCAATTAGCGATCGCCACGGTTCTTGATCTAATGTCTCCAAATTTACTTGGCTCATCACGGCTGAACCAATTGCCGGTCGTCCACGAAAACCCACATCTAAATTAACTGTTCTTTCTTCTTTAGTATAAAGAACATCAAATAAGTTACCTAATTCTTGATAATTCTGCTTTAGGTTATTGTAATTAAAAAACGAACCCAGATTTTTGTTAATATTTACCTGTGCAAACGGCGACCATAAATCATAAGACTCAATGGGAGTCTTCATCCAAGCACACTGTTCTTTCTCTCCGGCAATAATTTGAGAACATCTTTGATAAAGTTTTAGTGTACTTTGAGCGCGTTCTAAATTACCGTTACTTTCATCTGGGTCTATAAATAAAACTTTGATAGGCGTGTTGCTAAAAAGTCCCGCACTTGCTAAATGAATAACCGCCTCAATACACTTAGCACCAGTCCCGCCAATCCCAATTAAATACAGTGCCATTATCTAGTTCCTAAATAGAGGAAGACGACGCAGTGTAAATGCTCCTGGAGGAGTATACATTAAGTCTCTTGGCGAACTGGTAGCCGTGGTAAACCAGTAAAGAAATGCCGCATCAAATATATACAGAGTTGTTAGAGACAAAATAGCTTCTGGTTTATGACTATAGAAAAATAGAGTCGCAATAATACTTAACACTGGTATGAATAAAATTACACACCAAACCAATAACCAACTTTGTCTATCATGGGCTGTTCTGGGTTGCGCTCTGGATGCCAAAACATACCACAGCAATGTTGCACAAATACTAGAAGCCAGAACAATTGTTGCTCCTGGGATGTAGTAGTTACCAATCCAAGCATCAAGTTTATCTACACTAGGCAGTACAAAAAAAGGTAGTGGAATGCGATAAAAAAATGGCTGTATCCAAAACATTAACAGCCCGCCAAATACACTAAACCCAACAATGCGAACTAGCTCACTTTGCTTCATTTGGATTCCTGTAGTAGTGACTAATAGGAGATTGTAAAAATATACCAATATATGGTTTATTATATCTACTAGTGATGAGTACGAAATTTCGCATTTTTACCAAAATTTGCTTTTTTATGATCATACTACAATAATGTAATATTAAATACAAAGCCAGTTATTTTGTAAATTAAAATACAGGGTTACATATTTTTATATTTATTAAAGATTCACAAACAATATTTAAAGTCATGATGCGAGTACAACGGCAAGTATTCATTTTCTTGGTATTCTTAATAACTTTGGGACTGACAGGTTGTCCTATATCATCCACATCAGCACCGCAATTAAAGTGTGAACTAACTAAACCGCCTAGCCCAGTTTCACTATCATCACCATTGACAGTTTCTATATACGTAGATGGCACACCATCAATGCAGGGATATGTCATCCATCCTAGGGGTGAAAAAACTCGCTATAGTCAAACTATAGAATCATTACAAAATATCCTATTCCTAGGAACTTCTAGACAGATTACGGAAGAGTATTATCGTTTGGGAGAAACACCCCAAAAAATTAATCGTCAGCAATATAGAGACGCTAGACAGCCAAAATTTTATAGTGGTACAGACTACCCACTTTTAAAAACAGTCAAGATAGAAAATGCTATTGAAGCAGCCCAGGAAAATAAGCTAAGTGTGATTATCACAGATTTATATCAGGCGAGTGAAGATGTTAATCAGATAAATCGCCGCATCGAGAAAAATTATTTAAATGTAAATAATATTCAAGCTGATTATGCTGTGGGCATTGTCGCCATAAAAAGTGAATTTAATGGAGAGGTATATCGTGAAGATGATAGTGGGAGTAAATTTCGCTATACAACCCATAATACACAAGGTAAGAAAATTAAGGAATTTAGACCTTTTTATCTAATCTTTTTGGGAAAAAATAGCGACATCGCCTTTTATTTTAACAAAATAAGTAAGGAAAATAAAATACCAACAGATAGCCAACTAAATATTTTCTCTGCAAATCATTTGGTTGAAGAGTTATCTTATGTTGACGGCGAAGCAGTACCACAAAAAAAATCTGTGCAGAAGATAGCAGCAGTGGGTAGTCCGAGAATAGAAGTGAATGAACAAAAAATTCACCTTTTTCTAGTCAATGCAAACCCAGATGAAGAGATACCAATTAATTACAGTGTACCGTTAAGATTATATAGTCATACATTACTGCCTTTTAGTAATATTGAGACTGAAACTACAGTTCAAATATTCGATAATTTAGAAAAAAAATTACTAGAATCTAACGATTCAGGATTAAAACAAGCTCTGCAACTAAATCAATGGCAAAAAGATGGTGAGGAAAACTTGAAATTTGTAACTACGATTAAACCAAATAATTTACGAAATTCTGGTTTTTATTACTTTACTATTGATGCTAAAGCTAAAGGGGTAGCTGCCGAAGAATGGTGGAGTGAGTGGAGTTCTAGTAACAATAATTCTCAAGATTGGAAGACTTTCAATTTAGAGCCTTTTTTGCAGGGATTACAAGTTAGTACAAATACATCAATGGCGAAGAATCCACCTGTAATTGGTCGCTTTTGTTATGGAATTGAGGCCAAGTAATTGGATGTAGAGGAGTAGGGGAGACAAGGGAGAATTTCCCCTGATTTTTCACGTTATGTGGAAAAGCTGACACAAAACCTAACCCCCTAACCCCCTTCCCTACTAAGGCTATGGTGTACACACAAGTGCTACCAGCATACATTTCAGAACTTTTATAAAATTCTCAACTGTCATGTTGTAGCTTGCTTCTCCGCAGGAGTATGTAGCGACAGCGAAATGAAAAATCTTGAGACTACGGTGCAAATCCGAGATTCTTTCTTCCAGTTCCTACCCTACGGGAACGCTGGCGCGAACCCTTCGCTCAGGACTCCACTCAAAATGACATTTAAGGGCTATAAAGCAAGTTTTGACTGGGACGTCTTTGGAGAGAGTTTGTCCAGCCAAATCCCGTTATAAAGTCAGAGAATTTCCCCAATCCCAAATCTGCAAGAGTTATTTTATTTTGACTTTTAGCTTTTGACAGAGAAGATTGGAGATTGAAGATAGCAGATTGCAGATTAAATGTTTTTGGTACAAGCCCCGCCGCCAGGGGCAGGAATAAATCTAAAAGACGCTACGCACAGTCGCTACCGCTACGCTATCATCAATCTCAAATCCTCAAGCTGCGTCCAAGAGTGGGTGCAGTCAATCTCAAATCTACAATCGGCAATCTACAATTGATTGACTTGATTTGTCCCCAGTATCCAATAACCTTTACAATACTTACAGAGATTTTTTTAGCACCTCAATTTATTTATGGGGATTGTTAATTTTGAATTCGGAGCGAAGCGACGTGACTCATTCTACGGATATCGCCACCTTAGCGCGTTGGATGGCTGCTGATTTTAGCAATCAAGCACAAGCTTTTGAAAATCCACCTTTGTATGCTCATATTCGCGTGTGTATGCGTCCCCTACCCTGGGATATCTTATCAGGAGTGGGATTTTTTGTTGAACAGGCTTACGACTATGCAATCAACGATCCCTACCGCTTGCGGGTGCTAAAGTTGGATATCGTAGGCGATGGCATCCATATTGAAAACTATACTCTGAAGCAAGAAGAAAATTTCTACGGTGCATCCCGTGACTTACAACGTCTCAACGCTTTAAACAGTGACCATATGGAAAAATTACCAGGCTGTAACATGATTGTAGAGTGGACTGGTAATAGTTTCAAAGGTAAAGTCGAACCAGGCAAAGGTTGTATCGTCTTTCGTAAAGGACAAAAAACCTATTTAGATAATGAATTTGAGATTAACGAAGAGAAATTTATCAGTCTTGACAGAGGACGAGATTTAGAGACAGATGAACATCTCTGGGGTTCTGTAGCCGGGCCATTTTACTTCGTGCGTTGGCAGAGTTTCGCTGATGAAGTGGTAATCAGTTCTTGATTCTTGATTTATTGAGTAGGTGATTCTTCTCCATTCCCTACTCCCCGCTCCCTCATCTCAGACTGTCGCTGCTGACTTGAGAGGATAAGGATAATGAATTCGCTCAACCCTGGTTTCCCATGTGCCATCAGGGTATAGTTTTAACAAACGAAAACCGGGAAAGTCTTGATTAATAGCGAAAGTGGGACTTTCTGAATGGAACTGAAAACAAGTTGAGGGACTACCGAGATATTCAACATGATGATGCTGGTGTCGAAACTCTTGGTGAATGTGACCAAATAAGACTAACTTAACTTGGGGATAGCGATCTAGAACAGCAAACAAATCTTCAGGATTTTTGAGCCTACTTGCATCTAGCCAAGCAGAGTTTACAGGAAAAGGAGGATGATGTAAGGCTACTAAAGTGGGATTTTTACCTAGGATTTGTAATTCGGATTCCAGCCACTCTAGAATTGTATTTGAAAGATAACCATGCCAAGTATCAGGTACAGACGAATCCAGCAAGATAAAATTCCAACCACCTCGTAGAAAAGACTTGCGTCGGGAAAGCATTCCTAGATTTAAAATTTTATCCATTGCGATCGCACAGTCATGATTTCCTGGTAGCCAATAAGTCGGGATTTTGAGTAAATTCAGGTGGTATTGCAGATTTTCATAAGATTGAGGCGTACCATCATCAGACAAATCTCCAGTCAGTAGCAGTAAATCAAGTTCATCTCGTAGTTCTCGTAACCGTTCTATCACTGCTTGGAAAGATTCTGTAGTGTGTATCCCTTGCAGTTGGTGATTTTCTGCTGCCAACAAATGTATATCCGTTACTTGCGCCACTGATATTGGAGAAGCTTGATTCATTTTTACGGTTAAGGATTTATGCGTATTAATATTGGATTCTCCTTTTGGGACAATAGCATTCTTTAAGAAAGTAATAAAATTAGCTTGCTAGTATAAACATCATTAAGAGCATCAATAACATGGTTTACCTTTTATTTCCATACTTATAAAGTAAAATACTTTTTCTGTTAATTAAGCACTTATACGCAAGTTTTAGCAAAATTTTTGTATAAAATAGTTTAGTTAAATGGTTTTTGAGTTTTTCATCTATCCTAGGATAGAAATTTTGCTTTTTTGTATTTTACGACACTCATCTACAGAAGCATAGATGTTAGCGTTATTCAGGTAAATCTACAATTTCCTGGTAATACTATCATCCATTTCCAGAATTGGTACAAATAAAGTAAAATTTCCCCAAACAAGGGATGTTAATTTAGAGCAAAATCTGTTATTGTTGATAATTGTGAGTGCGGCGACATAGCCAAGTGGTAAGGCAGAGGTCTGCAAAACCTCCATCCGGCGGTTCAAATCCGCCTGTCGCCTTGAAGAAAATAAGAACATTACAGGGCTTTCCAGCCCTTTTTTATTGGCAGATGAATGCGTTTTTTCCCAGCCTGCGAAGATTTTTAGGGTAAAACAGATGCAGATTTATCAAAATGGCGATCGCTCCCCTGAAAATCCATCTGATCGCTATGGAACTAGACTTATTTTATGTTCTACGATTTGCTCAAACCTTGATAAACAACAGATAAAAGGGGACGATTTATGGTTTAATAGTTGCAAGTAATTCTTATTAAAATCACCAATTGCTGACAATTAACCGCACTCTATTGCAATATTGCCAGCAGCTAATCACCCTATGACTCTCACCCTCTCCCAATCTGCTTACCATGAACTCATCTACCAAAGTGAGCAGATTCAACCCGCACCTGATACCTCCGATGGATTTGATGTAACTTATCAGTATCCTGTAAAACTGGGAACCGGTTACATTCGGTGCATCGATTTACGACAAGGATTAAATTTAGATATCGCCAACTATCAATTGCATGATGAGGTGATGACAAAATCCTCTGATAGAGAACATCTGATTGAGTACACTTTTGAGCTTTCAGGTGTGGAAGCGGGAAGTTATGGCTTTTTTGGTAGCGGTTTAGCATTGGGGGGAAGTTTAGAACATTCACCAGTGCAACCGATCGCCTCGGTGAGTGTTCATGTAGAACCTGAGTTATTTTGCCAGTGGTTTGGGAATATGGGAGAACTACCGGCAAACTTGCAACCATTAATCCGTAAATCAGATCAAAAATACTATGAGCGTTATGGAAAAACCACCTCTGCAATGCAAATGGCACTACAACAACTGTTAGGCTGTCCGTATCAGGGAAACACAAAACGGGTGTATCTGGAAAGCAAAGTTTGGGAATTGATGGCACTTCAGGTTGATCAATTCCTGGAAACTCAAACAGTGGAGACAACTAGCAAAATTTTAAATGCAGAGGATGTTGAGCGCATCCATTACGCCAGTGAAATTTTATTGACGCGGTTAGATCAGCCACCTTCGTTGATGGAGTTGGCGCGGATGGTGGGAATTAATGACAATAAGCTGAAAATTGGATTTAAGCAGGTGTTTGAGACAACAGTGTTTGGCTACCTTCATGATTGTCGCATGGAGCGATCGCGCCAAATGCTAGCAGCCGGTAGATTAACGGTAACAGAAGCTGCAAAAGCGGTAGGGTTTGCTAATCGGGGTTATTTTGCCGCCTCCTTCCGGCGTAAATTTGGCGTAAATCCGGGAATTTATCTCAACGAAAAACGACAAAGATCAAAAAACTCCGTGTAGCGATCGCAAAAACTCCGGCTAGTGATCATAGTATTCACCCATATCTCAGAACTTTCCTGTAATCTTCTTGATAGTAATTATTAATTAATTGCATGGGTATTGATTGGTACTGAGATTTATTTTCTTAGTTCCTAGTCCCTGATTTATGTGGTGATGAGAGTGATGTTGAATAATCAAGTGCAAAAATTAGCCTGGATGACCGCTTTGGCTGTGGTGTGGATAAATGTACCTGTTTTGGCTGAAGATAACCAAAAACCAATATCTAAAAGTTCTCAATTGAGTGATATAGAAAAACCTGCTACCAATATTAAGCAATGGCTGGCTCAGTCGCTAATTCAAATCACAGGTGTCAAGTCCCAAGCTACAGAGACAGGGATAGAGGTAACTTTAGAAACCAATCAATCAGATAAACTGCAACTCACAAATAAGAGTGAGGGGAATAGCTATATTATTGACATTCCCAACACTCAACTGCGTTTACCTAGTGGTGATACATTTCGCCAAGAAAAACCGACTGCGGGAATTACTGAAGTTACAGTTACTAATTTAGATACAAACACTGTTCGCGTGACAGTGATAGGTGAAACTAGTGCGCCACAAGTCGAGTTATTTGATGGTGATGAAGGTTTGGTTTTTGGGGTTGTACCAACTGTGACGACTACACAAACACCACAGACACAACCCACGCCAGTAGAACCACAACCCAGCACTGAAACCCAGCCAGAAGAACCATCTGCACAGAGTGAAGCACCTATTGAACTGGTAGTTACAGGTGAGCAGAATAGATATCGTGTACCAGAAGCATCAGCGGCCACTAGAACTGATACTCTCATCCGAGATATTCCTCAGACTATTCAAGTAGTTCCTGAAGAAGTGATTAAAGATCAAAAAGTTACTCGTTTAAGAGATGCACTGCTGAATGTTGGGGGTGTAATTCAAGATGGTGGATTCGGTGGAGGAATCGACCAACTGGGGATTCGGGGATTTTTTGGTGGCGGTATTTTGGTTGATGGGTTCAAAGATGGACGAGGTGGTATTAGAGAAACTGCAAATGTTGAACGGATAGAAGTTCTCAAAGGGCCAGCTTCAGTTTTATATGGTGGTGTTGAGCCTGGAGGTGTAATTAACTTAGTTACAAAGCAGCCTCTGAGAGATCCCTATTACAATGCTGAATTTTCGGTGGGTAGTTTCTCTACATTTCGCCCTAGTATTGATATTTCTGGGCCAATAAACTCCGATAGAACTTTGTTATATCGTCTCAACTCCGTTTATGAATCTTCAGAAGGATTCCGTGATTTTAATCAAGATATTCAACGATTCTTTATTTCACCCACTTTAAAATGGGAGATTGGACAAGCAACTAACGTAACTTTTCAATTCGACTATCTCAACGATGAGCGTCCATTTGATCGGGGATTTTTAGCTTTTGGTAATGGTATTCTTGACATTCCTTTAAAGCGGATTTTAGGCGAACCAGATGATGTGAGGAAAGTTGAAGAAATAGGTTTTAGCTATCGCTTAGAACATAATTTTAACGATAATTGGAAAATCCGCAATGCTTTCCGATATCAAAGTTCAGATAGTTTTGATTATCGTGCTGAACCTGTAAACTTCAATGAAACAACAGGTATTCTGTCACGTAACTTTAGATCCAATGATGACTATGAAGAAACTTATACCTTACAAACTGATGTAGTTGGTAAGTTTACTACAGGCTCAATTAATCATACTCTCTTATTTGGTGTTGACCTAGCTAGAGCTACATCAGGAGGAACTCAAAGCCGATTACCTGGAGGACTTACACCAAGTATTGATGTATTCAATCCCGTTTACAATGCCATACCCAGACCTAGTTTAGAAGCATTAACCAACGTTGTGCGTAATAACCAAAATACAAGCGATAGTTTAGGCATTTTCTTGCAAGACCAAATAGCCTTGGCAGATAACTTAAAATTTCTTGTGGGTGGGAGGTTGGATATTGTAGACCAAAAAAGCAGAAATTTCTTGAATGACAGTGAATCTAGTCAGTATGATACAGCTATCACTCCAAGACTGGGTATTGTTTATCAACCCATTCAACCTATTTCTCTTTATGCTAGTTACAGTCAATCCTTTCAACCAAATTTTGGTACAAGCGTAGATGGTTCAGTTCTAGAACCGGAACGGGGAACTCAATATGAAGTTGGTGTAAAAAGTGAATTTTTGGATGGCAGATTAGCTGCTACTTTGGCAGCTTATCATATTACAAAATCAAATATTGCTACAACTGATCCCGCTAATCCAGACTTTAGCATTCCCATAGGAAAACAACGCAACCAAGGTATTGAATTCAATGTTGCGGGACAAATTCAACCTGGCTGGAATGTCATCGCATCTTATTCTTACATTGATGCCAAAATTACCGAAAGTAATGATGGTTTAGCTGGTAATCAACCACCTAATGTCCCATTTAATACAGCTAGTTTGTGGACAACTTACCAATTGCAGCGCGGTAGTTTGCAAGGTTTAGGTTTTGGTCTAGGGTTATTTTATGTAGGCGATCGCCAAGGTGACACCGATAATACCTATATCATCCCTAGCTATTTGAGAACAGATGCAGCTATCTATTATCAACGGGATAATTGGCGGGCTGGAATTAATATCCAAAATCTGTTGAATGAAAAATATTTTCAAGGAGCAAATTTTGGTAGAGTTACCATAGAACCTGGCGCACCATTAACAGTTATTGGTAGTTTTACCGTAACATTTTAATGATGAAATTTCACCAAGTCTGGAAATTGTACCGTTATATTTTGAAGAAACGTCTAAGTCTATTTTTTCTCTTAACTCTGGCGTTTCTTCTAGTTACTGCTTGTCATGGTAAACCTATTCAAAATCTGCACTCTACCAAAACAAAGTTAACATCATCTGAGTGCCGAATAGTTCGCCATAAATTTGGAGAAACCTGTGTTCCTTTAAATCCAAAGCGTGTAATTGTTTTGCAAGAAGACACCTTAGAAGCAGTACTAGCACTGGGTGTTAAACCTGTAGGAGCAACAGAACATGACTGGGTAGCCAGCAGAGGAAGGCAATTTGGAAATAAAGCTGAAGGTATAATTTCCCTTGGCGAAAGCGCACAGCCAAATATAGAAAAAATTGTACAGTTGAATCCTGATTTAATCCTTGGAGAGTACGCCAATAAAAAAGAATACCAAATTTTTTCACAAATTGCCCCAACAGTAATATTTGAGTTTCATGTCACTGCTTGGAAAGAAGCTTTTTTATACATTGGTGAAGTTTTGGGTAAATCTATACAAGCCAAAGAAATACTTTCTGAATATGAAAAGCGAGTTACAGAATTTCAAAATGCTATGGGAGAGGAACTAAGCAAAATAAAAGTTTCTGTCAGTCGTTTTTATGCTGGAAGTTTGGAAACAGAGTTTCGGACTATTTTTTCATTTCCTGGTCATTTACTTGCAGAAATCGGTCTAGCTTCGCCAAAGATACAACAAAAGCTTACTCAAAATGACTACCCCCGTGTAGGATTGAGTATGGAACGTGTCAATTTGTTGGATGCAGATGTCTTATTTGCCGTATTAGATCCAGGATCGGAAAAACACTTTCAACAATATCAGAAAAATCCTTTATGGCAACAGTTGAATGTAGTTAAAAATCAAAGAGTTTATATTGTTGACTCTGGTTACTGGATTTTTGGTAATATCCTGTCAGCAAATACTATTTTGGATGACCTCAATAAATACATTTTGCAGAAGCAAAAATCATTATCATCATGACAGTTCATACCTTATTTGTTTGTAAATCGTGTAGTGCTGTTCTCGACCACGAAGAAGCAGACGATCGCGCCGAGGGAAATCAACTCTTACTGAAGCTGCTAGAGATTCAAAAAAATAATTCTACTTACAGCACTCTCAATATAGAGCCTGTGGGATGTTTGTGGAGTTGCGTTAAAAAATATTCTTGTGCTGTCAGCTTTGTTTGTCCGCAAAAATATACATACCATTTTGTTGATTTGCCACAGGAAAGCATAACTGACTTGTTGGAATTCAGCCTGCTTTATCAAGAAAGCCAAGATGGGTATGTTTTACCGCCGAAACTACCTGGAACATTGCGATCGCATCTCTTAGTACGCATTCCTCCTACACCAGAGGAGATCGCATCCCAACCCGCCGCTTGTTAGCATTTGATAATCAATAATGAAATTTACTGGTTGATTTCTGGAAGTCCATTTACGTGGACTTTGTTTGTATAGACCCATCTTCCCAAATTTACTGCAACTAATTATCAATAGTGTACAATAAACAATAAATAACCTGAGTTCGGGTTAAAGATAAGGAGGTAAAAGCCACTCCAGTTGAAGGCTAGGTTTCTTAGGTTGATGACAATAAGCGATTAATCCGCAAAGAACGTTAACGCAAAAATTAACAGGGCTTCGATGTCTGGAATGCTCAATTTGAGAAATATTTTTGAGTTGGTCATTAATCGTCTCAATAATTGAGCGTTTACGGGACAAAAGCTTGTCATGAAGACGCATTAGCTTATTCTTCATATTGCGACGGGGTTTGGCAAAAAATTCAATTCCGAAGTCTTGTAAAAGTTGAGAAGCAAGTTCTTGTGAAACATAACCTCTATCGGCAAATATTTTGCCAAACAGACCACTCAGTAAATCGGGTACTGGTTGACGGTCATCAACATTACCAGGAGTCAGAGATACATTTAAGAGTTGACCAAACTCATTGACGACCAGATGCAGCTTAAAACCAAAAAACCAATCCACAGAAGTCTTGCCACGAGCGGCTAAACCTTCAAACACCTTATGCCTAGAAATCCGACGATTATGACATACCTTCAAGCAAGTTGAATCGATAAAACCGATACCTGTACATTGTCCAAAACAATGCTTCAGATAGACACACAAAGGTATCAAGGTTGATGGCATCCATTCAATAAATCGTTAATAAGAAGGAAGACCTGGAAATGCAGAACTCCACTGCTGTTTCACTTGATTTAAATAAAAATGCTTGAAATTCCGGTAGTGATTTTGATGAAAAGCGATGATAATTGTGATGATTTCACTTAAACATAAGCCTTTAGCACGAACACGTTTTATTCCTCCATGATTTAACAATTTTTTGTGCCATTGCGCTTCAAACGCTTTACAGAAATCATCTACATGACAGAACAAAGCATCTAAACTAAACATAGGACAGGCTGCTGGATTTGTTGTTATTTTCAGCTTACTACCTGTCCTTTTCCTTATCCCGAACTCAGGTTAATTACTAAAAACTGCACCGATAATACTGCCTATATTCCCGTAATCAAGGGAATTTTGCGGTCAATTTTTGCAGTGTGAAAGCGCATTTATTCAGAAAATTTTTCAATTTTGGATTTGGTTGTGTGGAGTTATGGCTAGTCAGCTGCAAAGACTTGTTTTGATGACGATATTAGCTTTGGTGTTAATTAATCTACCTGGGAGGGCTGAAGATAAAAAACAGGAAATAGACAAACCTGTTACCACCATTAAACAATTGCTGTCCCAAGCACAAATTCAGATTACCAATGTCAAGTTACAAACAACTGATAAAGGTATACTCTCATCTTGCACCAATAAAAATTGATGTAATTTTATTACTCAGTAAAAAACTAAAATCCTCAATTTAGCGATAAAAATCTATAAAAATGAGGTAGCTTTATCGCGCATCTTTGGACTTTACCTGGGGTTGTATTTAGAGGTGCAAGATATGAGTATAGAGATCATTTTAGAGACAAATCAAGGGGAAAAACTGCGACCTGTCAATAAGAGTGAGGGAAATGTTTATCTAGTTGAAATTCCCAATGCTCAATTAACTCAGGAATTTCGCCAAGAAAACCCCGCTAGTGGAATTACCTTCGTCACTGTCAGTAATGACAGCCTGGAAATCAGGAGCAAACCCTACTTTAGAGGAAGTAAAGCAGTATCACGTCACTAGTCTAGTGAAATTGGCGTAATCAAATTTGCATAGACGCGCATTGCTTCGCAGAAACCACAGAGTAGCAGCTTGTTGTTAGACATCGCTAGAAAATCTGGAATCCTCAAAAAAATGTGCAATGCGATCGCTCCATAATCGAAATAATTGCAAACTTATTGCAATTATTTCGATTATTTGTTAAATTATTTTGGAGAATCTGGGTGAGGCTTTATTGGACTTTAGCAGTTTATTAGATTTGCAGGGATGGTTAGCTAATAAGTAGAAACTTAACCCCAAACAAACTAGGGATTATTGGGGTCATTCAGTGATTCATCAGAAAAGTATCGTATGACGGATGACAATAAGTGTGCATTCAGCTACGCTAGAGGCGATCGCCTACTCTCCCACTTATTAATAAATAATTGCAATAATTAAAAGTATTTGTTAGATTATTTTTGTATAAATCTATTACCTCCGACATCAAGCTTACTTGTGGGAGATATATTCTCCCGCGCCTTTTTCTAATTTAATAACTCTCAACCAGTTCAAGCAGCTATTGATTTTATTGTCAATAACTAGATTTGATAAATTTAAAACTTAGCAACGCTGATAATTAAATCAAATATGAGTGATTGCCCTTGCTGTAATGGAAAACTACTGCAACATATCGGTAGTAGTAGAAGAATTTACTGGTTTTGTCCCGATTGTCGCCAGGAAATGCCTAATATGAGTGCAGTAGTTCATGCCAATTATCTATCATCTGCGAGACTGTCAACAAAAATATCAGGAAAAGCCCTCTAATGCTTGCAGTCACAATACTCGCATCATTAAGCACCTATAAAATATGAGATAATTTCTCAAGAAAGTTGAGAAAAATTGTATTAACGAAAATGACAAAAGTTTATACAGATGCGGAGTTTAATGAACTAGTGGAAGAAGGTTTGCAAACTGGAGAAATTACCCACCATTATGATGATGTGGAAAGTGTAGACAAGTGGCAGCACCCACTCAGGAAAGGTGTAGTTAGTCATATTCCCCTTTCCCAAGGACTCCGCACAGATATCTCTAATTTTGAGTATCCAGATATTTATGATCATGATTATTATGGTAGTGAAGATTACCCTATGACTCTGGTATTTCGGAGTGAAGGCGTTCTCAAAGAGCAAATATTTGGTATAAATAAAGATGCTTGTGAACAACCGGGAGAAAGTTATTTATTTTACTATCCAGCAGGAACACGAGAAATTGAGACAAGGATGCCGGGACGCAATGTTAGCGTCAGAATCCGTTTAGAACCTCATCTGGTGAGATTATTGAGCAAGGGTCAGGAAACATATTTACCCTGCCTACTTAAACCCTTCTTAGAAACTGATACACCGCTTCCATTTTATCAATCACTGGGTAAAATCACCCCGGCGATGCAACTGGCATTACAGCAACTACTGAACTGTCCGTTTCAAGGAATTATGCGCCGGACTTATATAGAAGCTAAGACTCTGGAATTAATCACTTTACAATTTGCTCAAATGTTGCAGGATAATAAACCCGGACAGCAGTCTGTGAGGTTGAAAAAGCGGGATATTGAGCGTATTCATCAAGCCAAAGATATTATTACCCAAAATATTCCCAATCCCCCCTCATTAATTGAATTAGCGCGACAAGTACAGTTAAATGAGCGCAAATTAAAACAGGGATTTCGGCAAATCTTCAATACCACAGTGTTTGGATATTTACATGATTATCGTCTCGAACAAGCTTGTCAACTTTTGACGACAGGTCAAATGAATGTAGCTGAGGTGTCTTACGCTGTGGGATTTGCTAATAGAAGTTACTTTGCAGCAGCATTCCGCAAAAAGTTTGGTATCAATCCTAAAGATTATCAAGCACAATGGCGAAAAAAGTCCGCCTAGTGTTCAAAAATGACCCTGTAGAAATCACTTGAAATAACAAAATGCCGTATTGTATCTAACAGTTATTGAAAGTTACTAGCAACTGTTCAAGGAATACGGTGATCATGGTGTGTGGAAATTTGGCTGAAAAATCTCATGTTCTTTTGGCTGTAGGTGTGATCTCAATTCTGACAATACAACCGGCGCAAGCAGATGCAGATATTTCTCGCCTTGAGGATGGGATTCATGCTCATAAAAATGCGGTGCTATTGGCTCAAGAGTCTGGTATAAAAGTCATACAGGTGACGGGAGTTCAAGCCAATCCCACTGATCAAGGTCTGGAGATAATTTTACAGACTACTCTTGGTGAGCAACTGCAAATCACCAATCGCAGTGCAGATAATAACTATATTGCAGATATTCCTAACGCTCAATTGCGTTTACCCAATGGTGATGAGTTTAAATTTAGTTCCCAAAACCCAGTCAAGGGTATTACTGAAATCATTGTTGCCAATTTAGACGCTAACACGATTCGGGTGACAGTTACAGGTGAAACAGAATTACCCAATGTCGAATTATTTGACAGTGATCAAGGGTTAATTTTGGGTTTGACACCTGCTACAACTGCAATGCAGCCACCACAGCAGCCTGAAGTGGAACAGCCAACCAGTGAAATACCACCAGCAGAACCATCAACCCCGAATGATCAGCCAATTGAATTAGTTGTGACAGGTCAGCAAGATGGGTATCGTGTCAGAGAAGGTTCAACTGCAACCAAGACAGATACACCATTGCGTGATATTCCCGCTTCCATTCAAGTCATTCCCCGAAAGCTATTAGAAGACCAGAAAACAACGCGCATACAAGATGCGTTGGAGAATATCAGTGGTGTAAACAAGCAAGGTAATCTCGGTGGTACTGATGCTGGTGGGTACGTGATTCGTGGCTTTGCTCAGTCAGGAAACTTCCGCAATGGATTTGCTGATAATGACTTCTACTCGTCGGTAGATCCAGCCAATATCGAGCGTATTGAAGTTCTCAAGGGGCCAGCTTCTGTCCTGTATGGTCAGGCTGAACCGGGAGGAATTATTAATGTGGTAACAAAACAACCACTCAGCAACCCCTTCGCTTCAGTTGACCTGAGTGTAGGCAATTATTCGTTCTATCGCCCCGGTATTGATTTATCTGGGCCACTCAATGCCGATGGTTCGCTACTATATCGGCTGAATGTAGCTTATCAAAATGCCGGAAGTTTTCGAGATTTTAACTTTACAGAACGTTTCTTTATTGCACCTGTTGTCACCTGGAATATTAGCGATCGCACTTCAGTCACCTTTGACTTTGAATACCTCAACAATGATTATCGGTCTGATCGCGGACTTGCTTCCATTGGAGATAGACCTGCTCCAGTACCGATTAGTCGCTTTATCGGCTATCCCTTCGACGGGAATACCACTTATACTGATAGTGCTTTTCGCGCTGGCTACAGGTTTGAGCATCAATTTAGTGAGAATTGGCAGCTTCGTAATGCGTTTTCCTTTAGCTATGGCAGATCAAGAGGACTCTATGCTGAGAGTTCACGTGAGCTTATTGATGAACAATTCAGACCAATATTTGTCGGTCGTGAAAACTTCTTGCGAGAGACCTATACACTGCAAACAGAACTAGTCGGACGGTTTAATACAGGCTCGGTTGTCCATCAACCTTTAATTGGGGTGGAGTTAAGACGAAATACATGGACTTATACTTCGTTCGATGTGGAAGAACCTATACCTCCAATCGATATTTTTAATCCTAACTATAACGTTACACAGCCTGCTATACCTGAAGAATCAACCTTTGGCTATAAGACTCGTAGAGATACTTTAGGAATTTACCTCCAAGACCAAATTACTTTTGCAGACAATCTGAAGCTCTTGCTTGGCGGACGCTTTGATGCCTTTCAAAGAGAAGAAGACTTCGGAACACCTGAAGAAGAATCCCTCAGTGCCTTTAGTCCTCGTGTCGGTATCGTCTATCAACCCATAGAGCCGATTTCTCTCTACGCCAGCTATACTGAATCGTTTCAGCCTGATCGATTTCTCGGTCGCTCGGTAACAGGTACTCCCTTCAAGCCAACAAGAGGTTCACAGTATGAAGTTGGTATTAAGGCAGATATAACAGAACGACTGTCAGCAACACTAGCAGCTTTCGAGATTACCAAGTCAAATGTTGTGACATCCGATCCCAACAATCCCAGATTCTCTATTCAGGTGGGGGAACAGAGAAGTAGAGGAATTGAATTGGATATTGCGGGTGAAATTCTTCCAGGTTGGAACATCATTACATCTTATGCTTACACAGATGCTATTACCTCCAAGGACAATAGAATTTCCGTTGGTAATCGGATCTTTAACGTTCCTGAACATTCTGCTAGTTTTTGGACAACTTATGAAATTCAACAAGGTAGTTTACAAGGTTTAGGCTTTGGACTAGGACTTTATTATGTAGGCGATCGCTTTGCCGATAACGAAAATACATCAACTCTGGTGAGCTATTTCCGCACTGATTCCGCCCTCTATTACAAGCGGGATAACTGGAGATTAGGGCTTAATTTTAGAAATCTTTTCAACGAAACTTATTATGAAACTTCTCAAAGTCGAAACATTATCTACCCTGGCGCACCTTTCACTGTCATCGGCTCATTTTCTATTCAGTTCTAACTTTAATTAATAAAAGAGCGTTCATCATGTTTCTTAAAATTCGCCGCCAGATGAGACTGACTCTATATCAATACATTGGCTTGCTTATTGTCACAGTGATCTTAATTACGGCTTGTCAAAGTGGTATTCCCAGTAGCCCCAATTTGGAGACTGTGCAAGGAACATCCAATGATTGTCGAGTTGTGGAACACGCAGGCGGTGAAACAACTATTTGCGGTAAACCCCAGAAAGTAGTTGCACTAGAACCAAGGATGCTGAGTATGATGCTTGCACTCGATGTCCAACCCTCTGCTTATGCAGATGCTTATTTACTGAAATCGCGTCAATTCGACAGTCCCAGCCAACAAATACCTTACTTGGGTAATTTTGTCACAAGTCAGCCGCTTAATTTAGGCGATCGCAATAATCCCTCTCTGGAAAGTTTGACTCTACTCAAACCAGATTTAATTCTGGGGATGAAATTTCAGGAAAATAAGTTATTGTCTGCCATTGCTCCCACTGTCTTCGTAGAGCATACAGAGAATTGGCAAGATAATATTCAAATTGTAGCTCAAGCACTCAATCAGGAGGGCAAGCTAACACAATTGATGGAGTCACATCAACAACAACTGGCGGAAGTTCGCACCAAATTAGCCCCGCTTGTAAAAACTCATCCGCGAGTGCTGAATATAGCTTGCAGTCAATCAATGGATTACATTG
This sequence comes from Anabaena minutissima FACHB-250, assembly GCF_014697125.1. GTDB lineage: Bacteria > Cyanobacteriota > Cyanobacteriia > Cyanobacteriales > Nostocaceae > Trichormus > Trichormus minutissimus. The sequence continues at coordinate 268,813 of NZ_JACJRG010000002.1, forward strand.
AAATTAGATACAGTGGTGATTCAGTACAACTCCTGGAAGAAATTGGATTTGAATCTGTGTTGCTTAAAAATGTAGAACGTAAGCCAGGAGTACGCCCCAAAGTCACCATTGAAACTTTATCTCAACTCGAAGCAGATATTATCATTGTCTCTACTTGGGTTGATAATTGGGATGGCACATCTACTTATAATTTTCCATTAAAAGAACTCAAACAAAAATGGGCTAAAAATCCCCTTCTGCACAATTCACGAGCATGGAAAGAAGAACGAGTCTACTTTGTTGATTACACCTTATGGGCTAGTGTAATCGGTGGATCTATCGGTAATTCTCTGATATTAGACCAACTGACCACACTTTTACTTGCACCTACATAAGGTAATTACAAACTAATATAAAACGGGTGAATTTGTAATATTTTTCACAGACTACATATTACTATTCTATTTATTCAATTACCTCAGCAATACATCTCGAATATATGATTAAACACACTCTATTCATTTGCACATCCTGTGACCGTTCATCTGAAGAAATGCCAGAAAAAGAACTTAGAGATGGTAAACGTTTATTAGAACAAATAAAAATTTTATCTAGTGAACAATCTACATCAGCACAACTAGAAATTCAGTCTGTAGGATGTTTATGGGCGTGTGAACGTGGTTGCGTTGCGGCTATTTCTAGCCCTGAAAAACCTACCTATCTCATCGTTGATTTACCAGTTGATGAAAGTGCTGCCGCATTACTGGAACTTATGCAACTGTACATCAATAAAGATAACGGAGCAATTCCTTGGAAACAACTACCTCAATTTTTACAGTCGGCGATTTTTGCACAGATTCCTAGTATTGATATGGATTTTAAATGATGACACTGCCATAGCCCTAATTTTATACTCACCTGTTCATTTGCATTAAATAGGCATAATTAAGCATAAAATACGATAATTATCTAAAAATTATTCTCTTTTGTCCTCCACAATCTGCCTGGCTGACTGCTAAAGCTTTATGAAAATTGGACTACGGCAATATTGGAACTTACTTGTAGATTATCTCAAACCACAAAAGGGAAGGGTTGTTAAATTTGCGATCGCACTACTCGTAAGCATCGGGTTACAAATCCTCAACCCCCAAATTTTACGTTATTTCATTGACACGGCTGTTGCGGGTGGCGATGACCTACGGTCGATCGGAGACCATCATCAAAAATTATTCTTAGCTGCCTTTTTATTTATTGGTGTAGCTTTAATTACCCAATTCATGACGATTACCGCAACCTTCTACGGTGAAAACGTCGCTTGGACAGCTACTAATGCTTTACGTGCAGATTTAGTAGAGCATTGTTTGAGACTAGATTTATCCTTTCACAAATACCGTACACCAGGCGAATTAGTAGAACGCATAGACGGTGATGTGCAGCAGTTGTCGGAATTCTTCTCAAAATTTACCATTCGCATCTTAGGCAATTTGCTAATGATGTTGGGTGTGATAGTAGTGCTGTTTGCAGAAGATTGGCGAGCAGGTCTAGCTATTTCCTTGTTTGCACTCACCGCCTTATCTACTCTGATTAAGTTGCGTACCATTGCGGTTTTCCATTGGGGAGGCTATCGCCAATTTAGTGCAGAATTTTTTGGCTTCTTGGGTGAACAGCTAATAGGGATGGAAGACATCCGCGCCAATGGAGCGAAAAACTATGTCATGCACCGCTTCTATAAAATTATTCGCAACTGGCTACCTATCTTTCATAAAGCCCGCTTGGCCGATACAATTCTCTGGGTGACAACCAATGGTATCTTTACATTGGGCAGTGTAATTGCTTTAACAGTCGGTGCTTACCTATGGAGTCAAGAGGCAATCACCATTGGGACAGTTTACCTACTGTATTATTACACCACTATTCTCAGCGAACCAATTGAACAAATTCGCAACCAATTTGAAGACCTCCAACAAGCAGACGCGAGTATTTACCGCATTCACGACTTATTACAAATTCAATCTCAATTACGAGCAAGTACAAATAAATCAATTCCCCCAGGCGCACTTTCTATAGCTTTTGAAAATGTCTCATTTGCTTACAATGACAAGGGATTAGAGACTGGGGATTTAGTATTGCAAAATATATCTTTTAATTTACCTGCGGGTCAGGTGTTGGGTTTACTGGGACGTACAGGAAGCGGAAAGTCTACTTTGGCGCGATTACTCTTGAGATTGTATGACTCACAATCAGGTTCAATTCAGTTGGGTGGTGTACCTATCGACCAAACCCCACTCAAAGAATTACCGGGGAAAGTCGGATTAGTAACTCAAGATGTCCAACTTTTTCAAACCACAGTTCGCAATAACCTGACTTTTTTCAATCCTGACATTAGCAGCGATCGCATCCATGAAACAATAGAAATGTTGGGGTTGTCGGAATGGTTGCACTCTTTACCCAACGGCTTAGATACAACTTTGGGGCCAGATAGTAGCGGCTTGTCGGCGGGACAGGCGCAGTTATTAGCCTTTACCCGTGTGTTTCTCAAAGACCCTGGTTTAGTAATTCTAGACGAAGCATCTTCACGCCTTGACCCAATGACAGAAAGACTCATTGAAAAAGCTATAGATAAATTATTGATGGGACGGACTGCCATTATTATTGCCCATCGTTTAGCAACCGTAGAAAGAGCCAATCAAATCTTAATTTTAGACAAAGGTAAGGTAAGTGAATACGGTGAAAGAGAAGAACTAGCAAACAATCTCAATTCACGTTTTGCCCAATTATTACAAGCTGGTTTAACAGATTTATTAGTTTAATTCTAATTACACCAACATAACTCATACTTTTCTTCTAATTAAAAATTACGAATTATTATGTTTTCTTCAGCAAAAAATCTTCCTGGTTGGCAATTATTATGGCGATTAATTTGCTATAAACCAAAACTCTACTTAATTGATACTTGCTTCTGGATTTTTATTATGGGCTTGCCTGCCCTACCTGGGTTAATTATCCGGGAATTTTTTAATGGTCTCACAGGTAAAGCTCAATTTGGTTTATCACCTTGGGTATTTATTGCTGGTTTGGTGGCTTTGAATCTAGCTCATATTGCCGTGATATTTGCCGGGCGAATCACCAAAACTCAGCATCGTTTTACTATGAGGTCATTACTTAGAAGAAATTTCTTAGAACGTCTTTTAAATAATCCTCACGCTCAAATCATGATGGCTAACGGTGATACGAAAAAAACTGTATCCCAAGGTGAAGTAATCAGCTATTTCCGAGATGATACGGAACACATTGAAGATAATGTGGCATGGGTATCAGAAATTTTGGGAGAAGGAATATTTGCTATCCTTTCTTTAGTCATTTTATTAAGTGTCAATGTACCCATGACACTGTTTGTTTTCCTTCCTTTGGTAGGGATGGTAGTAATTATCCAAAAAACAGAAACACGCATCAAACAATATCGCAAATCTAGCCGTCAAGCGACTCAACAAGTAACAGGAATTTTAGGGGAAATATTTAGTTCTGTGCAAGCAATTAAAGTAGCTGGTGCAGAACAAGATGTACTCAATTATTTCCGCACTTTGAATGAAAACCGTCGCCAGATGATGGTTAAAGACAGCCTATTAAATGCCATTCTCAATTCACTATTTCAAAATATGGTGAGTTTCGGCACAGGTTTAATTTTGGTGATGGCTGCTTTTTTGATGCAAGGTGGCGTTAATCAGTTAACAGTGGGTGACTTTGCTTTGTTTGTCTATAACCTGTCATTTGTGACTGGATTTTTTAGCTCTGTAGGCGGTTTTATGGCATTGTATAAGCAAACAGAGGTGGCTTTTGAACGCATGGCTGGTTTAATTTCTGGTGCATCAACAGAGATTTTGGTCGCTTCAAATCAACTGTATTTGCAAGACTTAGGTAAAAGTAAAAAAATCCTACCTCAATTAGAACAACCTGTAGAGAATAAAAGTCATCATTTACAGTCATTAAGACTATCAAATCTAACTTATATTTATCTTGGTACGACTCAAGGAATCGCAGATATCCACTTAGAAATACAACGCGGTAGTTTAACTGTAATTACTGGACGCATTGGTGCTGGAAAAACTACACTACTACGAGTTTTGTTAGGATTATTACCCAAGCAAACAGGAGAAATTTATTGGAATGAGCGTATAGTTGAAGACCCTGCTAATTTTTTTGTACCGCCTCGCAGTGCATATACTCCACAAATTCCCCAACTTTTTAGCTATTCCTTACGAGAAAATATATTGCTGGGATTGTCTAAGGGTGATTCTGATATTGAAAGAGCCTTAAAAATGGCTGTGTTTGAGCAAGATTTAGCAGTCATGAATGAGAAGCTAGAAACATTAGTTGGTTCTAAAGGTGTGCGGCTTTCTGGTGGACAGATGCAACGGGTAGCAGCAGCGCGGATGTTTGTACGTCAACCAGAGTTACTGATATTTGACGACCTTTCTAGCGCGTTAGACGTGGAAACAGAATTGGCGTTATGGTCGCGGATATTTGCTAATACAACTGAACAAGGGGAAAATTCTTGGACACCAACTTGTCTGGTAGTGTCTCACCGCCGTTCTGTTTTACGTCGCGCTGACCAGATTATTGTCATGAAAGCAGGTAGGGTTGTAGCACAAGGTAATTTTGATGATATTTTAGCTGATGAGCAAGCTGATTGGATTTTTTAGATTGTGTCAAGAGCAGATAATGATAGCCCGTGGAAAGAGATTTTAGAAGCATACTTTCCCCAAGCCATGCAATTTTTCTTTCCCCAAACTGCGGCATTAATTAATTGGGAAAGTCCTCATATCACGAATTCCTCGATAAGGAATTTCAACAAATAGCCCGTGACGCTGAACAAGGTAGAGGATTTACTTAACTGGTTACAAGCAAATCCCACACTATAGACAATTTATGGATTTAGCAGGAGTGAATTATAAACTACATTACCACAGGCGATCGCTATGAGAGGCTAAACCAAACAGACTCTATGCGTACCTTACTTGAGAGTTACGCCGCATAGCATTAGCTACGAGCGAGGAAAACAGGAACTTGTGCTATGACAACTAAAAAGACTGGTAGTGATCTCATGACATCCCTCTTGAGAAAATTATCTAATAGCTGCTAACCTAGTTGTAAATATCACCTTTAAAAGCGTGCAACTAGAGATGGCTGGTATCTTATCAATCAAAAATATGGATGAAATGTTTGAAGAGACAGCTATCAACGGTAATCAGCCTCATCAAACTGAAAACGATATCATCTTGAAATATTCAGAGTCTATTGGTAAAGGATATTGGCAGCGAACTTTCCTACCAGATGACATTTCTATAGATATTGAAAATAGTCAACTCTCAAACCATATTATCTTAGAGGAACCAGCCGATGAGGGATGGCCGGAAATAGGATTTCGTTTATCAGGAAACCGTAAATTGTATACAGGTGAGGTGATGCAAGGTGGTCAAAACTTCTTGTGTTTGTCGGATGTCGGTCGCGGAGATGTAACAGAGTGGGCGGGTAATCAACGACACCTGAAAGTTGATATCAACCTCACGCCGGAAATGTGGGCAATGCTGATTCAGCAACACTCACAATATTTATCCCCACACCAGCAACTTCCTCTTTTCGGGGACAAAAATGCACCCTATTATGAACTGCGAACCACTACACCTGTAATGCAGTCGGTACTATACCAAATTCTTAACTGTCCCTACCGAGATTTTATCCGAGAGGTTTATCTACAAAGTAAAGCACTGGAACTTGTGGCATTGTGGCTGGCGCAGGAACTAGATTATCGTCAAGTTAACAAATCTATAGTTAAACTTTCCCCTGATGATATAGAACGTATTTACTATGCCAGAGATATTCTGATTACTAATTTACTTCATCCGCCAACCTTGCTAGAACTCGCACGTCGAGTTGCTGTGAATCAACGAAAACTGAAGCAGGGTTTTCGTCAGATATTTGGGACGACAGTTTTTGGCTACCTGCACGATCATCGCATGGAACAAGCTAAACAAATGTTGGCAGAACAAAAATTGACTGTTGCTCAAGTTGCCCATGCTGTTGGCTATTCTCATCTGAGTCACTTTGCAGCTGCCTTCAGAAAAAAATTTGGGGTAAATCCCAGTGCTTACCGGCAAAAATAGTCCGTCTATGGATAAATAAAGTCTGTCTATGGATAGACTCAGTACCCACATAACCATAATGATATTTGCAATACAGTTGAAAACTATTCTTAACTAGCAGGTGAGAACTTTATTGGTGATTTGCTTGCTGATGTCATGTAATTGTGGTTTGAGGGTGAGTGCGGTGAATCAACAAATTTTGTATAGTCTGTGCTTAACAGGTATTGTGTCCGCGTTTATTGTGCAGTCTGCATCTGCTGAGGTGGTTCAGACCAAATCAGGGGTTTCGCAAACTATTACGCGCAGAGAATTACGTAAAGGTCTTGTTAATCAAGCTGAATTGCTGTCTCAAGTACCTAATTCCCCCACACTGGTGGAAGTGACAGGAGTGCAAGCTACTCCTACAGATAAAGGTGTGGAGTTGATTTTGCAGACAACTCAAGGAGAACAGTTACAAATCACCAATCGCAGTGCCGATAATAACTTTATCGCAGATATTCCTAATGCTCAATTGCGTTTACCCAGTAGTGATGGGTTCATTTTCCGTTCAGAAAAACCAACTGAGGGAATTACTGAGATAACAGTAATAAATTTGGATGCTAATACTATCCGAGTCACAGTCATAGGAGAGGCGGGATTACCTACTGCGGAGTTATTTGACACTGATGAAGGTCTGATTTTTGGCTTCACACCAGTTGTAACTTCTGCCCAGACACCACAATTACCAGCAGAAGAACCAGAAACTCAAACTCAAACAGAACAACCATCAACTCCAGACCAGCCGATTGAATTGGTGGTGACAGGTCAGCAAGATGGATACAGAGTAACCAATGCCACAACTGCGACGAGGACGGATACACCCCTACGTGATATTCCACAATCAATTCAGGTCATTCCCCGGCAAATATTGGAAGAGCGGCAAGTCTTTCGGCTGGGCGATATTGTGCGAAATGTTAGTGGTGTGCAACAAGGATTTTCAGCTTCGGGGGGAACAGAATCATTTGTGATTCGGGGGTTCTCAACTTTCACAAAATTACGAAACGGATTTAGAGAAGAGGCAGCCATTTTAGGAGAAACTTCTAATGTGGAAAGAGTAGAAGTCCTTAAAGGCCCTGCCTCCATACTTTACGGTAGTTTAGATCCAGGTGGTGTTATCAATACGGTGACTAAGCTACCTCTGGATTATCCTTTCTATTCGGTGGGATTCCAGGTAGGAAGTTTTGGGTTGATTCGCCCGACTATCGATTTAACAGGTCCATTAAATGCAGAAAATACGGTACTCTATCGCCTCAATGCTGCCTACGAGAAAGATGGTAACTTTCGCGACTTTACTCAAGGGGTTGATCGTTTTTTCATTTCACCTGTTTTGACCTGGAAAATCAGCGATCGCAGCTCTATCACCTTTGATTTAGAATACATCAAGGATACACGCCCTTATGATCGGGGGTTGGTTGCGATCAACAACAGGGTTGCTGATATTCCCTTTGATCGCGTGCTGGGCGAACCAGATGATGTCTCTGTCCGAGAATTTGTACGCACAGGATACCGATTAGAGCATCGATTCAGCGATAACTTGACGCTTCGTAATGCCTTTAATTTCTCACGTTTGAACGTTTCTGCACGCGGAGCAGATCAAGCATTTGTGGGTGTTGATCAGCAAACAGGCGAAGTGGGCAGAGTTTGGTTAGATAATGTCGAAAGTCAAAATTTTTATGGGTTGCAAACTGATTTAATTGGCAAATTCGAGACAGGATCGGTTAAACATACGCTTCTGTTAGGTGTCGATATGTCACGCACTGTCGGAGATTTCGATGGCAGATTCGATGTTGACAACCCCACCTTTATCAATATCTTCAACCCCATTTATCGGCAAGTTCAGCGTCCCAACCGAGAGGAAATTTTAAGTGGTGGATTTGCTTCTGTTACCACCACTGACCGCTTGGGGATTTATCTGCAAGATCAAGTAACTCTAGCTGAAAACTTGAAGTTGCTGATCGGCGGACGTTTCGATCTTGCCGAACAACGATCCGAATCAGGTGGATCTGAAACCCAACAGCAAGATACGGCATTGACACCGCGTGTTGGTATTGTCTATCAACCAATTCCACCCCTCTCTCTCTACGCCAGTTTCAGTCAGTCTTTCACACCCAACTCAGGCACACAGGCAAATGGTTCACTCCTGCCACCAGAACGTGGTACACAGTATGAAGTTGGAGTTAAAGGCGAATTTCTGAATGGCAGATTAGCTGCAACATTGGCTGCGTTTGAACTTATCAGAGGCAATGTTTCAGCTACCGATCCCAACAATCCCAACTTTAGTCTCCCAATTGGAGAACAGCGCAGTCGAGGAGTAGAGGTAGATATCATTGGGGAAATTCTTCCTGGTTGGAATCTTCTTGCCAACTACGCATATACCAATGCCACAGTGACGAATAATAGTGACACTACAATCATTGGAAATCGGCTCTATAGTGTGCCATATCATTCTGCAAACCTATGGACGACCTATCAACTTCAAGCAGGATCTTTGCAGGGGTTAGGGTTGGGACTGGGTTTGTCCTATGTCGGTGAACGGGAAGGAGATTTATTTCGGGCTGGGTTCATCCTACCCAGCTACGTGCGAACAGATGCCAGTCTATTTTACCGGAGGAACAATTGGCGAGTTGCACTCAATGTTGAAAACCTGTTTGATGTCGCTTACGTCAAGGAAACAACCGATAGAGACCGTATTGCTCCTGGTGCGCCTTTTACGTTGAGAGGAACGCTGTCAGTGGAATTTTAGATTGTCCTGCACTTCGAGTAGAACTAAATCAACTTTCTAAAATGTATAAAATTCGTCGTGGGCTGGGGTTCTTTGGGTTAACACTTCTGGCAATTGTGCTGTTTTCTGCTTGTGCTAATAATGTCTCACGAAACTTAACTAGCTCTGCTGAGTTATTGCCTTCACAGTGCAGAATAGTCAAGCACATTATGGGTGACACCTGTGTTCCTAATAATCCACAGCGAATTATTGCTGCGAGTGAACCGGCTTTGGAGGCTGCTTTAATACTGGGCTTTAAGCCCACAGGTACAACTAATTACGCACAACAGAGCGATTACTTGAGAAAAAGATTTGAAAGTACCGCCAGTGTTGGTCTGGATTCACGACAACTAAGTTTAGAGAAAATTCTCACCATTAAACCAGATTTAATCTTGGCTACAGATGATTATGGAGAACAGCAGGAATTGTATGATCGGCTATCACAAATCTCTCCTACCGTTATTGCAAAGTGGTGGGATGGTAAGAGTATTCGCTGGAAAGAATGCTTCCAATTATTTGCCCAAGCCTTTGGGAAAACATCTGAAGCTGAAGCAATCGTCAATGCTTACAATCAACGAATTGCAGAATTACAGCAGCAAATGGGCGATCGCCTCCAAAATACTGTAATCTCAATTATTGCCATTTATCCCGATAGAATCCGCCTATTTGGGAAAACCAAGTCAATCAGTAGCACTATTCTCGAAGACCTCGGTTTTCCTCGCCCACCTTCCCAGGAAGAGGGAATGGATATCTCCCTTGAAAGTATTGGGGATGCTGATGGCGACATCATTTTTCTAATGGCACGAGATCCCGAAGCAAAACTTTATCAGCAAGTTCTTAATCATCCTCTATGGAAGCAACTGAGAGCAGTACAGGCTGAAAAAGTGTACAAAGTTGAAGATAGTTACTGGAGAGGAAGCGGCTACATTGCTGCTAATCTCGTTCTTGATGACTTGTTTAAATATTTAGTGAAGTAATCATAAATATGTCAACCAACAAAACTCACAACATTGGGTTGTTTGGGTTAACACTTCTGACAATTGTACTATTTTATGCTTGTGCTAATAATGTCTCACAAAAGTTAACTAGCTCTGCACAGTTATTGCCTTCACAGTGCAGAATAGTCAAACATCTCATGGGTGAAACCTGCGTTCCTACTAACCCACAACGGATAGTAGTGCTAGATGAAGCAAGCCTGGAGATTGCCTTAGCTTTAGGGTTTAAACCCATAGGTGCTTCTGTCTTCTTTGGAGATGTACCTGCTTATTTGCAGAAAAAAGCTCAAGCAGTGGTGATGGTTGGTGATTCTGGAAAACCCAATTTAGAAAAGATTCTGACGCTGAAGCCAGACGTAATTCTTTCGGTTTCTAATTTGACACAACAAGGAAGCTTATATAATCAATTGTCGCAAATTGCACCCACAGTTACTTGTGAATTGTGGAATGGCAAAATCGTTCGTTGGCAGGAATGCTTTCAATCATTCGCTGAAGCATTGGGTAAATCATCTGAGGCAGATATTGTCGTCAATGATTATCAGCAACGGGTAACAAAGTTACAACAGGCATTAGGCGATTCTCTCCAGACCACAGAGGTTTCACTCGTCAGGATTTACGCAGATAGAATACGCCTGCGGGGAGAAGGACAACATATATGCAGCATGGTTATTCAGGATGTGGGCTTACCTCGTTCTCCGATTCAAAAAGAGGGAATTGATATGTCGATTGAAAGTATTGAATATGCAGATGGGGATGTAATTTTTCTGCAACAGCATCCACAAGCAGATAACTATCAATATATTCTTAATCATCCTTTGTGGCTTCAATTAAATGCAGTTAAGTTAGGCAAAGTCTATGAGGTAGGTGATGATTATTGGCACGGTGGCAGCTACATCGCCGCCAATCTCATTCTTGATGACTTGTTTAAATATTTAGTGAAGTAATCATAAATATGTCAACCAACAAAACTCAAAATAATTGCCATTTTTGTTCCGAGATTTCCCAAGCTAACGGTGAAGACCCCATTGGTTCAGCTGTAACATTAGAACAATACTTAATTATCGAAGCTGCACAACCTTGGCCAATTAATATTTGGATTGAACCTGACCCCATACCACAGGGTGTATTAGAAGCATTAAGCTTTGTTTGGGAAAGTGATAAAGAAATTCGACCACTAGCGATCGCACCAGACAAAGAATACTCCCATCCAGGTTATACTCGTGTATTCTACTATCGCCGACCAGCAAAGTTTTTTGCCCAATTTGAGAAACATGAGTTTATCCTACCTCATGGTTTAGTGGGTTCTTTGGCATTAGCTTTAGTCAAAAATCCCGAAGAATTACCAAACTTTACCCAATATCGCCAACCAACAAACCACATTCGAGAAATACTCGTTTGCAACCACGGGAATGTAGATGCAGCTTGTAGTAGATTTGGTTATCCGATTTATCAAAAATTACGTTCTGAATACGCTACTGCAAATAATAATAACTTGCGTTTTTGGCGATGTAGTCATTTTGGTGGACACGAATTTGCACCTACCTTACTTGATTTACCTCAAGGACAATATTGGGGTCATTTAAAACCAGAAATTTTAGATTTATTAGTCCGACGTAATGGTTCAGTCAAAGAACTGTATCCATACTACCGAGGCTGGGCTGGTTTACCCAAATTTGCACAAATTGCCGAACGAGAAATTTGGATGCAGGAAGGTTGGAAATGGCTGGAATATCATAAAGCCGGTCAAGTTTTAGCCAGTGATGAAATTAATCAAGAATGGGCTGATGTTCGCATTGATTACACCACAAACGATGGAAATATTAGCAGTGCATATCAAGCCAGAGTGGAGGTGAAAAGTTCAGTCATGACAGCCTGGAAATCAGCAAAACAGCCATCTTTAGAGGAAGTCAAGCAGTATCAAGTTAGTAGTCTAGTGAAATTGGCATGATCAAAATTGGACACGCGCAGCTTTTCTAACTTCTGCAATGTCTAATTCTAGTGCTTCTGCTACCTGTTCCAAAGTTAACCCCAATTTCAATAACCGAGGTACTGCTTCAAGTTTACCCTCAAGTTTACCTTCAACGCGCCCCTTACGCTCTCCATCTTCCAAGCCTTCTTGGTAAACCCTGGTTTGTTTCAAATCGCCTAATCCTAACATTGCCTGAATCTGGTAATTACTACGGTTTACGGTCGCGCAGCTTTTCTAACTTCTGCAACGTCTACTTCGAGGGCTTCTGCTACCTGTTCTAAAGTCAACCCCAACTTCAATAACCGAGGTACTGCTTCGAGTTTACCCTCAACGCGCCCCTTACGCTCTCCGTCTTCCAAGCCTTCTTGGTAAACCTTGGTTTGTTTCAAATCGCCTAATCCTAACATTGCCTGAATCTCCGCTTGACTCTTGTGAGGAAACTTATAAACAATGATTGTCTCTATTAATTCTACTAATTTTCTACTCACTTGTTCATCAGGAACTTGTCTACTCCTCTCAATTAAACTCCGAGCTTTTACACTCGCCTGTTCTGGTGGTTCAACTACCAACGTAAGAGTTCCTAAACCAATTGTATTGATGAGTTAAGTCTCTCAACTCATCTAGGTAAATTACTTGCACTCGTTGACTTTCAAAAAACTCCCAATAGCGTATTGGGATACCAGGCAGGTCGAGGCGGCGACTCATCCAAATAACAGTTCCTCGCCAATCGTTGCGTATTTCTGTCTTATCCAGATACATAAAAATTTCCGTGAGGAGACGGGAATAAAGTCCGGTATCTGGTTGAAACTGAAATTCAGTGAAATGAATGGGACGTTCTAAATCTGGTTGTTTGGGTAAAAATGCCCCATCAATCCGAAAAGCCGTTTGCTTGACTTCTACTGATAAAATTTCATAGGCTTCTGCTTCCACTGGTGATTGACCGAGCAATTCAAAGAAAACGCCAGGAAATGTTTTGAACAGTCGATAGAGAATTGAATCAGTTTTCACACACCAAAAAAGCTACATAGATAAATCAATATATCAAAATATATTCGCATTAAATAGGCATAATTAAAGCGTAAAATATGAAAATTGGACTACGGCAATACTGGAATTTACTTGTTGATTATCTCAAGCCGCAAAAGGGGAGAGTGATCAAATTCGCGATCACACTCTTAGCCAGCATCGGACTACAATTAGTCAACCCGCAAATTCTCCGCTATTTCATAGACACAGCCGTAGCTGGTGGTTCTGGGCGAAACTTACTTTTAGCCGCTCTACTATTTATAGCTGTAGCTTTAATCACTCAACTCATCACCATTATTGCTACATACTACGGCGAAAACGTCGCTTGGAGAGCTACCAACGCCTTACGGGCTGACTTAGTTGAGCATTGTTTGAGACTAGATTTATCCTTTCATAAATACACTACACCCGGTGAATTACTAGAGAGAGTAGACGGAGATGTTCACACTCTTTCGCAATTCTTTTCCAATTTCAGCATTTACATCTTGGGCAATTTGCTATTGATGTTAGGTGTAATTGTAGTGCTATTTGCCGAAGATTGGCGTGCTGGTGTTGCGATCGCCTTTTTTGCCCTAATAGCCTTATCTACTTTAATACGTCTGCGTTCCATAGCCGTTCCCTATTGGAGAACTTATCGCCAAATTAGTGCCGATTTTTATGGTTTTCTAGGTGAACAACTCGCTGGGATGGAAGACATCCGCGCCAATGGTGCTAAAAGCTATGTGATGCAACGCTTCCATAAAATTTTGCAAGGCTGGCTACCTGTATATCATCAAGCTCGTTTTGCCAGCACTATTCTTTGGGGTACAACCAACGGTATCTTTACATTAGGAACTGCGATCGCCTTAAGCGTCGGTGCTTACCTTTGGAGTCTAAATATTATTACCATTGGTACAGTATATTTACTATACTACTACACCAACCTACTCAGCGAACCAATCGAGCAAATTCGCAACCAATTTGAAGAACTCCAACAAGCAGAAGCCAGTATTTACCGCATCCAAGATTTACTCCAAGTAAAATCCCAACTCAGTGCAGGAGGCGAACAAAGACTTCCTCAAGGCGCACTTTCTGTAACTTTTGATCACGTTTCCTTTAGCTACAATGACCGGAAATCGGCAGAAGGGGATTTGGTACTGCAAGACATATCCTTTAATTTACCTGCGGGACAACTATTAGGTTTATTAGGGCGGACAGGTAGCGGCAAATCTTCCTTAGCGCGGTTATTACTGAGATTATATGATCCCAAAACAGGCTCAATTAACTTGGGAGGCGTACCAATTAATCAGACTCTTCTCACAGACTTACCTCAAAAAGTGGGATTAGTCACTCAGGATGTACAGCTGTTTCAAACCACAGTTCGCAATAATCTCACCTTTTTCAATCAGAACATCAGCGACGAACGCATCTATGAAACCCTAGAAATATTAGGCTTATCACAATGGTTGCATTCATTACCCCAAGGCTTAGATACAAAGTTAGGGCCAGATAGTAGTGGCTTATCTGCCGGACAAGCGCAGTTACTTGCATTTACGCGCGTATTTCTCAAAGATCCTGGTTTAGTCATATTAGATGAAGCTTCCTCTCGCCTCGACCCCATGACCGAGAAACTGATTGAAAAAGCCGTTGATAAATTACTAACTGGACGTACAGGAATAATCATTGCCCATCGTTTGGCAACTGTAGAAAGAGCCAATCAAATATTAATTTTAGAACAAAGTCGAGTTATTGAATATGGTCAGCGTGAAAAATTAATTAAAAATCCTCATTCACGTTTTGCCCAGTTATTACAAACTGGCTTAACCGACTTATTAACCTAAGCCCATTCCTAAAATTACGAATTAAAAATTATTATGATATCAACAAAAAAGCGCAAACATTGGAAATTATTATGGCAACTTATGCGCTACACGCCAAAACTATACACAATTGATTCCTGCTTCTGGATTTTAATTATGGGGTTGCCTGCTCTCCCTGGATTAATTCTCCGGGAATTCTTCAACAGTTTGACTAATGAGGCAAAATTTGGATTATCACCTCTAGCTTTAATTGTGTTATTCCTAGCACTGAATTTAGGACAAATTGTAGCTTTATTTGCCGGGCGTATTACCAAAACGCAGTACCGTTTTACTATGCGGTCATTACTGCGACATAATTTGCTAGACCGCCTTTTCAAGAATCCCACAGCACAGCCAATGGTTGTGACTAAAGAAGCTGAAACGAATATATCTCAGGGCGAAATAATAAGTTATTTTCGTGATGATGCTGAACAAATAGAAGAAAACGTGGCATTATTCTCACAAGTTGTAGGACAAGGAATATTTGCTGTTATTTGTTTAATTATTTTATTAAGTATCAATTTACAGATGACACTGTTTGTATTTCTGCCCTTAGTAGGGATGATAGTAATTGTTCGCCAAGCAGAAACTCGGATTAAACAGTATAGAAAAGCCAGCCGCCAAGCCACCGAAAAGGTGACAGGGATTTTAGGTGAAATATTTGGTTCAGTTCAAGCGATTAAAGTTGCTGGTGCAGAAGAAAATGCCCTGAATTATTTTCGTACTCTGAATGAAAAACGCCGCCAGATGATGATTAAGGATAGTTTGTTTAACGCTATTCTCAATTCTCTCTTTCAAAATATGGTAAGTCTAGGGACAGGAATAATTCTGCTGCTGGCTTCTCAATTAATGCAAAGTCAGGTTGGTCAGTTAACAGTAGGTGATTTTGCCTTGTTTATCTATAACCTCTCTTTTGTGACTAGCTTTTTTCATTATCTAGGCAACTTCATAGCGTTGTCTAAGCATACAGAAGTATCTTTTGAAAGGATGCTTAGTTTACTCTCTGGTGCATCAGCAGATACATTAGTAGCCCCCAATCAACTTTATCTGAATGATTTGAATAGTTCCCAAAAAGATTTACCAAAAATAGAACAACCTTTGCGGAATGAAAAAGATAATCTTCAATCTTTGAAAGTTTCTCATCTAACTTATCTTTATCCTGGTACTAGCCAAGGAATTACAGATATCAGCTTTGAAATTCAGCGTGGTAGTTTGACTGTAATTACTGGTCAGGTTGGTTCTGGTAAAAGTACATTGCTACGGGTGTTGTTAGGATTATTACCCAAGCAAACAGGAGAAATTTATTGGAATGAGCGTATAGTTGAAGACCCTGCTAATTTTTTTGTACCGCCTCGCAGTGCGTATACTCCACAAATTCCCCAACTTTTTAGCTATTCCTTACGAGAAAATATATTGCTGGGATTGTCTAAGGGTGATTCTGATATTGAAAGAGCCTTAAAAATGGCTGTGTTTGAGCAAGATTTAGCAGTCATGAATGAGAAGCTAGGAACTTTAGTGGGAACAAAAGGTGTGCGGCTTTCTGGTGGACAGATGCAACGGGTAGCAGCAGCGCGGATGTTTGTACGTCAACCAGAGTTACTGATATTTGATGACCTTTCTAGCGCGTTAGACGTGGAAACAGAATTGGCGTTATGGTCGCGGATATTTGCTAATACAACTGAACAGGGGGAAAATTCTTGGACACCAACTTGTCTTGTCGTGTCTCATCGCCGTTCTGTTTTACGTCGTGCTGACCAGATTTTGGTGATGAAAGTAGGTAGGGTTGTAGCACAAGGTAATTTTGATGATATTTTAGCTGATGAGCAAGTTGATTGGATTTTTTAGTTGCTGTGATTCATAGCAGGCGGTGTCTCGCCGTTGCTAGACAACATGATTGCATTCTGATAAACTTACCCTCAAAGCTATTTGAGAAAGTTTATCTATAGCCTTCTCAGTTAATTGAGATGAGGTGTTTTGTAGGATAGCGCATGGCGAATATTATTTCACTCGCAGATTACCAAGAATTTTGGAGAGAACGCAATCAAAACACTAGACAACCAGACCCATCGGACCCATCTGATATTATTAATATATGTCCTCAACAATTTGGTAGTGGATATGAACGTTGGATTGAACTGCGGGACATTAGTTTATTAATTATTGATGCGGAATTTCATCACGATTTAGTCATAGAAAGAAAGTATTCAGATAGTTTTAGTGGTGGATTAGAATTTGGTTTTCATCTCTCAGGTTATTCAGGGCGGCCGCATCATGTCAATAAGCAAAGTCTATTCTCAATAGAGTTAAAAATAATGTCATTAACTCCTGCTTATTGCGAAGGTTTTAGGCGATGGTCTACGACCGACCGGAGGTCATCGCTTTGAGGCTTAAAAAATAATCAAACGCGAAATCCTGATTTTTTCGTTGGTTCTTAACCTTCGTTGTGATCAAGAGTAATTTAGATGCGTTTGCCCTGTCAGGTTATTGGAATAATATTCATGCTGGGAAAAACTTCTTTCAAAGTGGAGGTTTAAACCAGAATAACACATCAGAATTATTGCGATCGCAGCGACTTTTAAAGGTAGATATACATCCCGAATCCCCTGAATTACTCCATAGTTTTATTACAGGTGGCTTAAATCCCATATCCTCACAAATCCTCAAAAAGCTTATTGAAACTGATCAAGAGCCATATCTTCAAATAGATCATACTACTCCAGAAATGCGAGTTGCCCTAAAACCTATGATTTATTACTGAGAGCCTGAAAATTACTTAAAATGCAGCTATTTGCTATCGCTTTTAGTAAAAATCCGTCTTTGGTTCAAAAAAATCCGTCTTCGGTTCAATCAGGTCTTCAAAGTCACATCCATTGTAGATTAAGCTTCTTAAAAAAGATTCTTAGCTGTAAAAATTACACCCTCTGGTATGAGAGGCTGGTCTAGGTGAGGAGATTATGAGGCGACAACCGCAATTATTGATGGGTTTATGGTTAGCAGGGATAGTAGTTGCTGTACAACCAGCTTGGGGGAGTGGGAATACTCCCTGGTCTGAAGGCGGTAATACCTCTACAAATTCTCAAGCATTACTATCTCAAGCATCAGCACCTCAATCTCCAATTCTTGTCAATGGAGTGCGGATTGATACAACAAATCAAGGTATAGAAGCAACCAAGGCGTGTCAATACCGATGGACAGACGGTAGCGAGGGGATATCGAAATGTCGATGAAGCCCAGAATAATCTGTCATTCCAAAATGAAATTAGTGGCAAATTTAATACTGGTTCAATTGTCCATAATATGCTTGTGGGATTGGAGTTATCCTATTACAAATACAGCTACGACTTTTTGAGTGGCAGCATTGGCGATTTAGATATTTTCAACCCAGTGTATGGCGCACCAGCACCTACGGATCTTAGCAGGTCTAATGAAGAATATGGTGGAGATAATATTGCAGTCTATTTCCAGAACTTAGTGGAACTAACACCACAAATAAAATTACTTGCTGGTGGTCGTTTTGATACTGTTGATTCAGTTTATCGAGATGTAGAAACCGGTACAGTCTATGATGAGACTTCAGACTCTAAGTTTTCACCAAGACTAGGGTTAGTTTATCAACCTACTGATTCCACCTCAATTTATGCTAGTTGGACAAATTCCTTCAACCCACAAATATTTGGCAGGACTCGCAATAATGAACCTTTTAAACCAGAAACGGCAGAGCAATTTGAAGTAGGAATTAAGCAGGAATTTTTGAATAAACGTCTGTCAGCGACTTTAGCTTATTTTGACATTACCAAGAAGAATGTTTTAATAACAGATCCTGAAGATGATAACTTTAGCATTCAAACAGGGGAACAAAAAAGTCGAGGTGTAGAGTTAGATGTTGTTGGGGAAATTCTCCCTGGCTGGAAAATTATTGGCACGTATACTTACACAGATGCCAACATCAGCCAAGATAATGACTCATCATTAGTTAATAATAGGTTAGTTGGTGTACCTTACAACAGTGCGAGTTTATGGACTACCTATGAACTGCAACAAGGTAACTTGCAGGGTTTAGGATTAGGACTTGGTGTTGTTTACGTTGGCGAACGAGAGGCAAGTTTACCCAACAATCTGAAAATTCCTTCTTATGTTAGAACAGATGCCAGTATTTTCTATAAACGGGATAATTGGCGTGCTGCTCTCAATTTTAAGAATCTTTTCGATACGAAATACTACGAGTCTCAAAGCTTTTTCATTGTTCCCGCAGCACCTTTTACTGTTTTAGGAACTATTTCTTTTGAATTTTGATGTGAAATTTAGTGGACTGAAAGGCGAAACCCAACATGACTATCGGTGTTGGGTTTCCTTACTTCAACCCAACCTACATCTAATGAACTATTTTAGCCTTGCCACACCAATACTTAATATTTACTCTGCGAGTTTCACCTAAAAAGGATGTGTGAGTTTAATGATCTATGGGATTAATGCAACTTCATGGTGATAAAATATAAAACATGAAAAAGAGTTTTTATTATTATATTCAGCTACTTATAGTGATAGTGGCTTCATGCTTGATCAGCATTGCTTGTGATAGTTATTTATATACTAATTTACCAAATAAAACATCATCAAATTCAGAATGCCGATTAATTAAACATGAATTAGGAGAAACTTGTGTACCTCTAAATCCGCAGCGTATTGTTGTTACAGATCAAGTGGCATTGGAAGATATAATAGCATTAGGATTGAAACCGATAGGTGTGCCTGACACTACTTATGTAGCTAGTAAATCTAGTTTTCTTAAGAACAAAATGTCTGGTATATCTTATATAGGTAAAGAACATACGTTTAATTTAGAAAAAATATTAGCGTTACATCCAGATTTAATTATTAGCTTATATGGGATTAATTCAGCAAACTATCAATTATTTTCAAAAATAGCCCCTACAGTTCAATTTAAATATGTTCATGCTGGATGGCAAACATCTTTTCGGCAAATTGGTGAGGTATTAGGTAAGACGGAACAAGCTGAGAAATTACTGTCTGAGTACAAACAGCGATTAATAAAATTAAAAACTGTCCTCAAGAATCAAATCAATAAATTAAACGTATCTATTAGCCGTTTTCATGGTGGGGTGCAACTGCCTGAATTTCGTTCCCAATTTTCATTCCCAGGCAGTATTTTGCAAGAAGTCGGTATTTCTATGCCAGATGCTCAACGTCAGTTAATCAAAACTCCTGATCATACTTTGATAATCTTGAACTTAGAACGTATAGACTTACTTGATGCTGATATTTTATTTGTAGCTGTAGACCCTGGTGCTAGAGAGTTATTCCAAAAATATCAAAATACTCGTCTTTGGCAAACCCTGAATGTAGTACAAAATCAGCGAGTTTATAGTGTTGATTCTAGTTATTGGATTTTTGGTAGTATCCTCTCAGCTAATGCCATAGTTGATGATTTATTTAAGTATTTAAGTCAACCTAAATAAATTTTGTCAGCAAAACGGTAAAGTTAAAATATCGAAAACTCCCAGAATTTTGATAAGCCACATTCAGCCGCTATAACAGTGAATCATCCTCTGTCAGCAGCCCAGAAATATCAAAACTAGGGCGATAGAAAGCGTAATTGCCGAAATTAAAATCAGCGACATAATAGGCAGTGGTCAGGGGTTGTTTGGTGACAACCTTGATAATTCCTCCGGGTTCAGCTTTACCAAATAGCACGAAAGCCAGCCCTTTAAGGATTTCGATGCAGCGCGCCAAAGGCATCACACCTGTCAAAAGCAAGCTTGGAATCCAAAATCTAAAACTTGTACTGAGTTTGTTGTAAAGCCTGCGGCATAGCTAGAGCCTCCGGCACGCTACCGCGAACGCTTAAGGCGTAGCCTCTCCGTTAAGAGAAGTATCTAAAATCCAAAATTGGTATAACTGGTATATTTTTTCGTATTCATGGTTGACGCTTGACGGTCAACATTCAAATAAACAGCAACTACAAGATTATTAAAGCTATTTGAGAATATATTTCTTTTTTTATGAAACAAAGCTGCAATAAGTTGAAAAAATCTGCCAATAAGTATAAAGTATAGTTTTGAAACTTGGCGGTCATATCAGGCTACAAACCTCAATATTATGAGAATATGCTTTGGTTAAATACTTGATGGGCTTATATTAATTCTCAATTAAGATGTTGAACTTGCAAATGTCAAAGAAAGCACAAGCAACTTACCCAAATGACTATATTTTTCAATTAACTAGAAGATAATGACAAGAGCAACCACAGCATCACCCAGAAACTGGAATCCACCCAAAATATCGCCATTAGTGGGTCTGATTCTAGGCATACTGATTCTGCTAACTTGCTTAGTGTACAGTGTTACATTGGGTGCGGCAGAAATACCGTTAAACAAGATTCTGGAATCCTTTATCACCTTTGATGGTTCATATGAACATTTAGTGATTCAGACGGTGAGATTACCGCGATCGCTAGTTGCTCTTTTGGTAGGTGCAGCCTTAGCTGTATCCGGGGCATTAATGCAGGGTTTGACACGCAACCCCCTAGCCGATCCAGGGATTTTAGGTATTGAATCGGGGGCGGCATTGGCTGTAGTTGCCACAATTTTTGTGTTTGGCAGCTCGTCCTTGAGTGTTTTGACTATTGTGGCCTTTGTAGGTGCAGGAATCACCGCCATATTAGTCTACTTCCTTGGTTCTCTGGGGCGAGGAGGAGCTACACCATTAAATATCACCGTAGCAGGCGCGGCAATCACGGCTCTAATTTCTTCCCTCACCACGGCTATTCTCATCGTCAGTCAACGCACCTTAGAAGAAATTAGATTTTGGTTGGCTGGTTCTTTAGCTGGAAGGGATTTCAACATATTATTATCAGCATTGCCTTTCGTTGTTATTGGCTTAGTAATGGCCTTTGCCCTTGGTAGACAAATTACAACTATGAGTCTGGGTGAAGACGTAGCTAAAGGCCTGGGTCAACAGACAGCTTGGGTGAAAATCACGACGGCCATCAGCGTTGTTTTACTAGCGGGAAGTTCCGTATCCCTGGCTGGGCCAATTGGCTTTATTGGCTTAGTTGTTCCCCATATGGTGAGGTTTTTCATCAAAGCTGATTACCGTTGGATTCTGCCTTATTCCGCAGTAGTAGGAGCAACTTTACTCTTAGTTGCAGATGTGGCTGCGCGTATCTTACTCAAACCTCAAGAATTACCTGTGGGAGTAATGACAGCACTAGTTGGTGCGCCCTTTTTTGTCTACTTGGCTAAGTCAAAGGTGAAGAAATGAAGGTAGATTGGCTCGTCATCCGTTCCGAGGCGATATCTTTTCGCATAGACCGACGCGTACCACTGATGCTGCTTTGCTTGGTAGTGGTGGTTGCGATCGCGATGGTGATCAATGTGGGTAGGGGTGAGTATCCCATCTCGCCTTTAGATATCGTCAAAACTGTATTGGGTATAGATACAGGTAATCCAGACCATGCTTTTGTGATTCACAATCTGCGTCTACCTCGTACCCTTGTCGCTTTTATGGTGGGGGTAGCACTGG
This sequence comes from Anabaena minutissima FACHB-250, assembly GCF_014697125.1. Lineage (GTDB taxonomy): Bacteria > Cyanobacteriota > Cyanobacteriia > Cyanobacteriales > Nostocaceae > Trichormus > Trichormus minutissimus. The sequence goes on from NZ_JACJRG010000002.1 coordinate 291,102, forward strand.
CAATTTCTGGCACTATCTTTCAAGGACTGACACGTAACCCCTTAGCTGACCCTGGGATTATTGGCATCAATGCCGGCGCGAGTCTGGCAGCCGTGACAGTTATTATTTTATTTCCTGCTGCACCCATTTACACCTTGCCTCTATCAGCCTTTGCTGGGGCTTTATTGATGGCGATGCTCATTTACTCCCTAGCTTGGAATAATGGTAGTTCCCCCATTTTGTTAATTTTAATGGGCGTGGGGTTGTCTGCGATCGCCAGTGCTTTCACCAGCTTGATGATTACCTTTGGTGAAATCTACAGCGTCAGTGATGCCCTTGTATGGTTGGCTGGTAGTGTGTACGGACGCACCTGGGAACAAGTCTTTTCCTTCTTACCTTGGTTAATTGTATTCGTACCGATGGCGTTGACATTGGCAAGACATTTGAACGCCTTAAATTTAGGAGATGATGTTGCCAGAGGTTTAGGTAGTCGGGTGGAATGGCAACGTGGTTTACTCGTGCTAGTGGGTGTAGCCTTAGCCGGTGCAGGAGTCGCCACGGCGGGAATGATTGGTTTTGTCGGTTTAATTGCACCCCATTTAGGCAGACAGTTGGTAGGTACAAATCATGAAGGCTTGATTCCTACATCTGCATTGTTAGGGGGAGTGATTGTTGTCGCCGCAGATTTGCTAGGCAGAACCTTGTTTGCACCTATAGAAATTCCTTGTGGGGTCGTGACTGCTGCTATTGGTGCGCCTTATTTTCTCTATTTGTTAATTCGTAATCGGAAGAAATAGGGGACTGGGGACAAATCAATTCAAGATTCAAAATTAAATAACTGGGGACTGGGGACTAGGGACTGGGGAAAAATCAGGTTTTTATTAATTCAAAATGGTAACAACTATGAAAGGATTATCAACCAAAGGTCTGTCTTTAGCTTACGATGGTGCGCCAATTATTCGTGACCTGAATTTGTCAATTCCTACGGGACAAATTAGTGCTTTAGTGGGTGCGAATGGCTGTGGTAAATCAACTTTATTACGAGGTCTAGCTAGACTTCTTAAACCCTATGGCGGTACAGTCTATCTTGATGGGCAATCTATTTTTAATCTTTCTACTAAGGATGTAGCGAAGCAATTAGGTATCTTACCGCAAGGCCCAGTTGCACCGGAAGGATTAACAGTCAGAGACTTGGTAGCACAAGGACGCTATCCTTATCAAAATTGGTTGCAGCAGTGGTCAGAAAAAGATGAAAAAATTGTCCAACAGGCACTAGAAATTACAAGTTTATTAGAGTTGGATGACAGAGGATTAGATACTTTATCTGGTGGACAACGACAACGTGCTTGGATTGCAATGGCATTAGCACAAGATACAGATATTTTACTGTTAGATGAACCGACTACTTTTCTGGATTTGGCACATCAGATAGAAGTTTTAGATTTGTTATATGAATTGAACCAACATCAGGGAAGAACTATTGTCATGGTACTGCATGATTTAAATCAGGCTTGTCGTTATGCAGATTATCTGGTTGCTGTCAAAGAGGGTCGGATTTTCACCGTTGGAGAACCGAAACAGGTAATGACTGAAGAAATGGTACAAGAGGTTTTTGGCTTAGAATGCCGGGTTGTTTCTGACCCTGTTGTGGGGACACCGATGTGTGTACCGATAGGACGTAAAGGAGAGAGAAAATTGCAAGCAAAATCTTCTCATCTGTGATGTCATGGAAAAAGTGGGCGAGATGTCCACTTTCTCCCAATTCATATCCTCTAATTACGCCTGTGTAGCGATTGATTCTTGCAAAAAAACTTGTAAATAGCTACAGCTTTATGAGAATTTATTGGCAATAATTATCCCTGTTTTGTCACTCTCGGAAAACAATAATTAAACACACCATATTCATCTGCAAATTCTGCCATCGTTCATCTGAAGAACGCCCAGAAAATCCTCCTTTTGATGGAGAGAATCTACTTGATAAAATCAACTCTTTGTGCGGTGAATAATTTACCTCAGAACAACTATAAATTAAACCTGTTGGGTGTTTGTGGGCTTGCAGTCAAGGTTGTGTTGTCGCTGTTTCAAGCGACGATAAAACCACCTATCTTTTTGTTAATCTTCCCTTAGAAGAAAGCCCAATAGCGTTACTGGAATTTATGCAACTATACATCAAAAGCCGTAAAGGGGTTGTAGCTTGGGAACGACTTCTGAAAACTTTGCAGTCCGCTATTTTTGGCCAAATTCCACCTTTGGGAACGTAATCACTGTCCTTGTCAACGCATCTTGATTTCTAATCAAGAGTGCTGGCGGAAGCACGGTAAGATTATTGACAATAAATATTATTAATTAGTGCCAGTCATGACCATCACCCTGACGATGAGAGAAGATCGGGAATTGTGGGCAGAAGCTAACCACACTTGCCCACAACCATCAAAACGAGAGCCATTTGAAATTCTCCGTCAAATGCCAAAGCAACTTGGTAAGGGCTATATACGGGATATTGAGATACATCCAGAACTCTGGCTAATTTGGGATTGTGAATATCACGATAATGTATTGATGAAAATTCCTGAATGGAATCATCCTCTAGAATTTTGGGCCTTCCTTTCAGGCAAAATCGTAGACGAATATGGAGGACAGTTGGGAGAAGGGTATACCTGTATTTCCGGTAGTGGTGTTCAACGTCAAATGATGATAAGATGCCCCAAATATCGGCGTGTGGGCGTTAGCATACATACATCCCCTGACTTGTTGGCAACTTTTTTCCCCGATGAAACAGGCGAAATTCCTCAGAAGTTGCGTTTGTTAGATAAGGGTAATGATTGGCAAACTTTACTCTACCCGAAAATTACAACGGCTATTATGGGGATCGCACAACAAATTATTAACTGTCCTTACCAGGGAATGACAAAGCGGATGTATTTACAGGGTAAGGTGTTGGAATTAATGGCGTTGCAGTTAGCTCCTATCTTATCTGCTCAAGAGGGATTGCAACCATCGCCGCGACTGAAGCCAGATACTATTGCCCGAATTCACCTCGCTAGAGAAATTTTATCGACACGTTTGGAAAATCCACCGTCGATACTGGAATTATCGCAGATTGTGGGGATGAGCGATCGCACTTTACGGCGTGGATTTCAAGAATTGTTTAGCACAACAGTGTTGGGTTATCTCTCTAGTATCCGTATGCAGCAAGCAGAGCAACTTTTGCGAGAAGGTAAGCAGCCCTTTCAAGGTCTTGTAATTTTCCCCAAATTATAGTTAGTTGAAAAAATAAAGTTGGGAAATGGGGAATAGCTAGAATGATTATAGGTCAAGTATTTGAGCGTTTTGTAGAAGAAAGTCCGGTTTCGGTAATGGTTCGCGGACTTCTCGAAACAATTTTATGTCCTCAAAAACTTGACAAGTTATTTGAGAAAAGTGCAAAAACTCAGTACACAAGGGAATTACTGTTCTCTACGGTAGTAGAGATGATGAATACAGTCGCTTGTGGGATTAGACCTTCAATTCATGCTGCATATCAAGCTAAAACATCACAAATGAATGTTTCAGTTACTTCTGTCTATAACAAGCTAAATGCAATGGAGACTGATGTAAGTGCTGAATTAGTAAGGGAGACAGGAGCTTCAATGGAAGCGATTATTCGGCATTTAAACGGAAGCTTACCAGATTGGTTACCTGGTTATCGGCTTAAAATTTTAGATGGGAATGCAATCGGTGCAAGTGAACATCGCCTAAAACCTCTTCGTGACTGTAACAGTGCACCTTTACCAGGGCAATCATTGGTGGTACTTGACCCATCTCTAATGCAGGCAATTGATGTTTTCCCTTGTGAAGATGCTCATGCTCAAGAGCGTTCTCTATTACATAAAGTTTTGACAACAATCGAAGAAGATGATGTGTGGATAGCTGACCGAAATTTCTGCACTTTGAACTTTTTGAGTGGTATTGCAGCGAAAAAGGGCTATTTCATCATCCGAGAGCATCAATGTTTTCCCTGGTATGATGCCTCAGAATTTCGCCATATTGGTTCAGTAGAAGGAGGAACAGTTTTTGAACAAACAGTTAAAGTCAGCGATGATGAGGGCTATTTATCGAATATTCGGCGTGTAAAAATAATTTTAGATGAAACTACCCGTGATGGAGACTCAGAAATCTTTATCTTGACTAATCTCCCCACAAAGGTTGCTAATGCTTTAGTTGTGGCTCAAATCTACCGTAAACGTTGGACTATAGAAACTTTATTCCAGATTTTAACTGAAATATTTAATTGCGAAATTAAGACCCTCGGTTATCCTAAAGCTGCTGTGTTTGCTTTTTGCGTTGCCTTGGTTTCTTACAATATCCTTTCTGTTGTCCTAGCTGCTCTGAGAAGTATTCATGGCATTAAAAAAATTGAGCAAGAAGTGTCAAGCTATTATCTCGCTGATGAAATTCGCGGGACTTACCGGGGCATGATGATTGCAATTCCCCCTTCAGAATGGAAGGTTTTTGCAAAAATGAATCTAATTGAACTGACTAACATACTTCGAGACTTGGCAGTTCGCGTTAATTTAGTTGTTTTCGCGTCCCACCCTCGCGCACCAAAAAAGACAAGAAGGGTACTAAAACGTACTCGTCCTTCCAAACGACCCCATGTTTCTACAGCTAAAATTCTATCCCAAAAATAATACCTAAAAACAGACACCTTGAAAGGGCTGCTACGATATGTAGCTCAGGTGTTGGGAAAGAGCGATCGCGCAGAGGAACTTCTGGCTCAGTACCAAAATCGTATCCAAATATTGCGGCAGCAATTAGGAAAGCAACTAGAAACAAAAACCATATCTGTGATTTATCTTGCAGGTTCTGCGGATATTTTTTATAGCTACAGACCGGACTTTCTAGCTTATGGTCAAATTCTTAGCGACGCAGGTTTACGACTAATCCAACAAAATCAAAAACAACGCGAGTTAACATTAAGTATTGAAGTTTTACCCAAATACGATGCGGATATTTTATTTATTATGACAGAACACTTGACTAGAGATTTTAAAGAAGCAAATCCTGAAGTTTTATCTTTCTTACAAAAGCCTATTTGGTCAAATCTTAAAGCTGTTAAAACTAAACAAATATACAGGGTAAATTGGACTGTCGGGGGAGCTATGGGAGCTAACAGAATAATTGATGATCTCTATAAATATTTAGTCAAAACACCATTCGATAATCAAAAAATCACACAGGGCAAACGCATCTAAATATTGAGAAAGTGGTAGGTAAGATGTAAGTAGTACAGATAAACTAGACGACGTTTGAGGGAGCGATGCCTGCGGCGGGCATAGCCATCGTACTTTAATGGTAAAGTCATTATTCTGCTTTTACATATGTGTGTTAGCAAAATAACCTATAAATTTCCCTTTTAGGATATAAATTTGCCGTTTTTGGATAGAATTCACATATCAAACAATAGTAAAATTTATATATTTTGGTCAACTGCCATTGCAATGACTAACTAGAAAACCTAAATCACTGAACTTGCACTCTGACAATGACATCAAAATTCCATCCTTTATCAAATAAACTCTCTCCCCTCCAAAGGTTACTCAACTACGGACAAAAATATCAGGGACAAATTTATCAAGCCTCTACCTACTCTGTAATTAATACAATTTTAGATTTAGCACCACCTTGGCTAATAGGTGTAGCTGTAGATATATTAGTCCAAAAGCAAGATTCTTTTATTGGTAAATTAGGCATTCAAGAAGTAATATGGCAATTTGCTCTACTTTCATTAATTACCGTTATTGTTTGGATATTTGAATCACTTTCTCAGTATGCTTATGATAGGATTTGGCGGAACTTAGCCCAAAATATTCAACATAATTTACGTTTAGATGCCTACAATCATTTACAAGAATTAGAATCAGCTTATTTTGAAGACAGTAGCACAGGTGGTTTGATGTCTATTCTCGGTGATGATATCAACCAACTCGAAGACTTTTTAAATGGGGGAGCTAATGAAATTATCCAAGTTACTACCTCATTTATCATCTTAATTGGTGGTGCATTCTTCATTTTACCTTTCAACATCACCTTAGCAGCAATGCTGCCAATGCCTTTTATTCTTTGGGGTTCATTAGTATATCAAAAGCGTCTCGAACCTCGTTATGCTGATGTCAGGGAAAAGGTGAGCTTTTTAAATTCTCGTCTAGCTAATAATATTAGTGGGATTACCACCATTAAAAGTTTCACTGCCGAAAATTATGAAAGTGCCAGATTAGCAATAGAAAGTGATGCGTATAAAAAAAGTAATGCCAAAGCAATTAAACTTTCTGCGGCTTTTGTGCCTGTAATTAGAATGTTGGTTTTAGTTGGGTTTACGGCTTTATTATTTCTGGGAGGTATGGCAGCTTATTCTGGTAGAATATCCATCGGTAATTATAGCGTTTTATTAGTTTTAGTCCAAAGATTATTGTGGCCGTTGGTATTTTTAGGAGAAACTTTTGACAGATATCAACGGGCAATGGCTTCGACAAAGCGAGTGATGGATTTGTTAGATACTCCCATCCAAGTTATTACAGGAGATATGCCTTTAGTTGTGGAGCAAGTACAGGGGGAAGTTGAGTTTAAAAATGTTACTTTTGCTTATCGAAATAGTGCAACAATAATTAAGGATTTATCCTTACACATTCCTGCGGGAAAAACTATTGCGGTTGTTGGTTCTACAGGTTCGGGTAAAAGCACTTTAGTAAAACTATTGTTGCGATTTTATGATGTTGCTAATGGCTCAATTACCATTGATGGGGTTGATATTCACAGGTTGAATTTATCCGATTTGCGTCGCAGTATTGGCTTAGTTAGTCAAGATGTATTTTTATTTCATGGTACGGTGGCAGAAAATATTGCCTACGGTACTTTTGAAGCGACTGATGAAGCAATCATTAATGCTGCGAAAGTAGCTGAAGCACATGATTTTATTAGGGAGTTACCCCAAGGTTATGAAACAATAGTTGGGGAACGAGGACAAAAGTTATCTGGGGGACAACGCCAACGGATAGCTATTGCTAGAGCAGTGGTAAAAAATCCGCCGATTTTGATTTTGGACGAAGCGACATCTGCGGTGGATAATGAAACTGAAGCCGCAATCCAACGCTCTTTAGAAAAGATTACCGTAAATCGGACAACGATCGCGATTGCTCACCGTCTTTCCACAATTCGCCACAGTCATTGCATATATGTGATGGAACATGGTCAAATTGTCGAGCAGGGTAAGCATGAGGAATTACTAGCAATTGATGGGATTTATACCAGTTTGTGGCGCGTACAGTCGGGGATTCATTAATTCTAGCTAACTTTTTTTGATGATTACAGGCTTGTCTTACAAAGAAGCGTATAAGTACAGCAATCCGTTAAAAGTTGCACAAAGACCAAAATTGGAAGCAATCAACATCTGCGGTTGGATGAAACCGCTAATTTCTAAGCTTTCACGCAAAGCGTCAGCCAATCTTGGCTGACCTGTATTTTCCACTGGTTCATCCTTTAGTTGAAAATCATCCGGCAACGCTTCCCAAGAGATTACCAGATTATGTAGCTCTTTGGTTTTACCGAGTTGTGTCGCCATAAAGACCGCTTTTTATGGATTTGTGTTAATTGTATCGCTGCCAGTGGGTCAAAAATCTATGTCAGGAAATCATCAGTTATTTCCAGGAATAAATAATTGCCTACTACACTGTTAATATGCAACAATTTTAAAAATAATTCTCATTTAATTAAAAATAAAACTCAATTTTTGATCAATTTATCACGTAATTTTTAATATAAATTTTACTTTTTATTCCGTAATATCAACTATGACTATCACTATCTCCCAGCAAACCTTCCAGGATCTGTTGTATCAAGAGACAGAAAACAGTTCGGAATATCCAGACCCCGATGATCAGTTAGATGTGATATATGATTACCCAAAGGTACTGGGACAAGGCTATTGGCGAGAAATCAAGCTGCGTGAGGGTTTGGAGTTAGCCATTGGTGATTTGCGCTTAGGCGATCGCGTGATTTTTGAAGACCCAGAAACAGAATCTTGGCTAAATTACCATTTTCATTTTTCAGGGGAACATGAAGATAAATATACATCCATAGGTAGCGGAAAGTATATTTTCCAAAGCAGTGGTTTGGCTCCTCAACGAAAATCTCAGTGTGATCACGAACAGCCATTTCTTGAGGTTGAATTTACAATGCAGCCTGATGTACTGCGTTCCTTTGCGGGAAATAGTGAAGGAGAATTACCAAAACAGTTGCAGCACTTAATCCTACCCTGTGATCAGTATTACCATCGCTGTGGCACTGCCACCTTACCGATGCAGAGAGTGGCGCAGCAAATTTTACACTGTCCCTATGGGAGTATTGCCAAACGGATGTATCTAGAAGGTAAGGTGCTGGAATTGATGGGAATGCTACTAGCACAAGAAGTAGAGATGCGTGATGGTAAAACCAATATTCAGCCTTTACAACCAGATATAGTCGATAGAATCCACCACGCCAGGGAAATCATCCTACAACGCTTGGACAATCCACCCTCCTTACACGAATTAGCGCGACAAGTTGGTTTAAATGAATGCACCTTAAAACGGGGCTTTCGTTGTTGTTTTGGCACAACAGTATTTGGCTATTTGCGTAATTACAAACTTGAACAAGCGCGACAACTGCTGGAAATAGGAGAGATGAAAATTACCGAAATTGCTCATGCAATGGGTTACAACAGCCGCAGTCCTTTTGCTGCTGCATTTCGCAAACAGTTTGGCATGAATCCCAAGGAATATCAAAAACTGGGAAAAAATTCCGTTTAGCTATCGAAAATATTCCGTCTACCTATCGGATTAGCCTTGGTTGACGCAGAGTTTCACGGTATTTTTATTGAAAGTTATTTTTATTAATGGTGTGAGCAGTGGTGTCAAATTATTGCTGGTGGAAGGTGTTGATGCTTGGCTCCTTCTGGGGATTGCTTGCCTTGCCAGTTGGGGCGGAAACAAGTTTAGAGCGTATTAATCCCGATCTCAATACGTCTGTGGCAACTGCGGCTAAAAGTAGTCAAAAAATCCCTCATTTAAACGAAGTTAAGCATCCAGCGACTACACTTAAACAGTGGCTTGCCCAAGGAATAATTCAGGTAACGGGTGTAAAGCTAGGGCAAACAGACAAGGAACTAGAAGTAATTTTAGAGACTACAGGATCAGATCAGTTGCAGCCTGTAAGTAAGAGTGAAGGTAATAATTTTATTATAGATATTCCTAATACTCAGTTAAATTTGCCCTCTGGTAGTGAGTTTCGTCAAGAAAATCCTGCTGATGGAATCACGGTAGTGACTGTAAGTAATCTCGATGCAAAGACTATCCGGGTGATAGTGACAGGTGAGACGAGTTTGCCCAAGGTTGAATTATTTGATAGCGACGAGGGTTTAATTTTTGGAGTGACACCTGAGATAACGGCCTTTCAAAAATCGCTCCTACTGTACTATTTAATTGGCAAAATAAAACTTGGCGAGACTTATTTGATTTTGTTACTCAGGTTTTAGGAAAACAAGAAGCGGCACAACAAGCTTGGGAACATTATTATCAGCGAGTGGAAAAACTCAAAGCAGCTTTAGGAAATCGCTATCAAAATCAAGAAATTTCTCTTGTCTTTTTAGCACCTGGTGTAATATTCAGCGAAGGCAAGAACTCTTTTCCCGATTCTATTCTCAAAGATGCGGGACTGCAACGTCCCAAATCACAAGATGTTATCGTACCTTATACACAAATTTATTTTTCCATAGAAGAATTAGAGAAAGTAGACGGTGATGTTTTGTTTGTGGGAACTTTAACTGATGATGATCAAAAATTTCTAGAAGAACTCAAGCAAAAACCACTGTGGAAAAATCTGCGCGCCGTTCAACAAAATCACGTTTACTCTATGGATTATCTAACTTGGCGAGCCGGAAATTTACTGGCTGCTGATGCAGTAATTGATGACTTATTTAAATATCTCGTCAACACGCCTTGAATTGTGGCTGTGTATTTATAGAGATAAATTTTTACAAATGAATTCATTTAAGCGATCGCCTATCATCAATATTTGTGATTGTCACAATACTTGTAGTCATTTCTCTGCTTACTAAATACGGAATGGCGAAATTTGCGTTTTTACCATTTTCGGATCAAAATTTGCCGTTTCTTGACAGACTAAAACTGGTTGATGCTTTACGTTTACCTTCGCCGTGGGGCGATCGCCTGTAATCACTATCTCAATTATCACTGTGCGCCTTTAGCCCATTTGTTTTTAGGATCAATAGTTTCGCAAATCTTGACTGCGATCGCATCTATTTAATTTAATGAAGTTAGATAAAGTGACACTTTCCAGGTTAAAGTCACGGAATAGCTAGGGATGCGGAAATCATGCAAACTTGAAGTTACAAGGTATAAGTAAAATCATTTACCAACATACCTGGAACTAAGCTACCGCCGAGTTGACGACTTTCGTATGTGCCGACTTCTGGTATGAACTCTTGAAAATTGGTGAAGGCTACTAAATTTTCTCCCCAAAAACGATAGAGACTTTCATCGAAGCGGAGGTTTTCTATGGGTGCGACAATTTCACCGTTTTCTACCCAAAAACAAGCGTAACGGGTCATACCTGTAATTCTACCTTTAGGGCGATCGCTCCAGTTCAAGTAATGTAAATTAGATACATACAGCCCTGTATCTAAACTGGACAGGATTTGCTCATACACTAAATTACCTGGACTGATTTCTGGCGCACGTAAAGTTTCGGAACTATTAGCACCATTGGCAATTTTTTTATATTCCTTCGCAGTGCGGGAGTTAATTAAGGTATTGACTAATTTACCATTTTCTATGATTGGTAATTCTGGTGCTGCGGTTTCGCCCAATTCATTAAATCGCGGTACTAGCCCCCGTTGAAAATTTTCTTTTAAACTAAATGCAGACGACAATTGTTTTTCTTGTCGGGACAAACTTGCTAATGCACTGTTACCTTGTTGGATATCTGCTTCACTCACAGCACCCCAAGAAAGCATACCCAATAAATCAGCAACGGCGGCAGGTGCAAAGTAAGTTTTGTATTGTCCTTTGGGTAATTCCTTTGGTGTATTAGATAATAGTTTAATGAGTTTTTTAGCCTCGCTGATTTTAGCGGTATAAGCGGCTGTCTCCCAATTACTACCTGCAAATATACCTTTAACAGCTTGCCCAGATGCGATAAATAAAGAATAGTCTAAGGTAAAAGAATCAGTTGCGAACCAATGTTTTTGTCCACAGGAATCACCATAGGCTCTAATTGCTATTCCCCCAGCATATATACCAGTAAAATCTAATTCATTAATTTGTTCTAAGATATTTGGCAATAATACGTCTGCTGTCAGCAAGTTACCTGTATTTACTTCTCGACTAGTATTATTTCCTGATGGTAAGACCTGATAAGGATCAGATGGTAATACAGGCAATTCATCCCGTAGTTCCTGCAAAGCTTTATATGCTGCTTGCCAGTCTGTTTCCCAATTGCCAGTAAACGGAAATTGGCGAAAACTACTACGTTGATCTGCCATGAGAGTTAATTCTACCGAACCATCAGATACATAACCTGTTTGACGGATTTTGGCATGATTTAATCGAGTAAATTGACTGCGTTCACAGTTCAATTTGACAGTAAATTCTTCATTTTCTGCTTTTTTTGCAATGAGAGTTTCTAGTATTTGATTAAAGCTAACTTCTAAGGTAGAGATTTCTGCTTTCATAAGTAAGAATGATGCACTTAACAAGGGCAGTGGAGCGCAATAAAAATATATTAGTTAATGTTGATTTTTCTTGCGTCAAACCAACCTACGTTCTATCTTTAATTTTGAATTTTTTACTTTCCTCCCCCAAAAACTTCAACATTAGCGAATACACAAACTGGTGAACCATGTCCTACCCAAATCGCTTGGTTGGGTTCACCTTTACCACAAAAGGGTGTACCATACATTTCCCAGTTGGAGTCATCCCCTACTTGGATTAAACTATGCCAAAATTCTGGGGTGGTGGCGCGGTAGTTGGGATTACGTAGGGTTTTAGTGAGTTTACCATTTTCAATTAATTTGGCATACTCACAGCCAAACTGAAATTTATAACGGCGATCGTCAATTGACCAAGAACGATTAGATTCCATATAAACGCCGTGTTCCATCCCCCTAATTATTTCGTCAAAACTGGCGTTTCCTGGCTCTAAATTTAAGTTCGCCATGCGGTCAATTGGGGCGCGATTCCAAGAGGATGCGCGAGCGCAGGCGACTCCAGGAACTCCGGTTCTGGCTTGACTTTCTAAACTACCTAAACCCCGTTGCAATACGCCTTCTTTGATGACATATTCTCTTGTGGCGATCGCTCCTGTATCATCAAAGCCGTAGCTAGCATATTCACCATCAACGGTGGGGTCGAAGGTAATATTCATCAAGGGTGAACCGTAAACTAGCTGACCAAAATCGCTGGTGTTGACAAAGCTACCGCCGGCGTAATTGCGTTCATCTCCTAAAATGCGGTCAATTTCTAAGGGATGTCCGACACTTTCATGAATTTGCAGCATCATTTGGTCGGGGGCTAAAACTAAGTTGGTGCGGGTAGTTGGGCATTCCTCGGCGGTTAACAGTTCTATCGCCTGTTCGCCAATTTGCTGCACCTCTCGCCATAAATTTTCTCTGTGTAACAATTCCATCCCGCCTTGATAACAGTGTGCTTGCCAGCCGTTATTAGTGCGTTGTTGGACTATTGCCCCATCTTGCGCGATCGCTCCATAATGGTTTCCTAAAGATAAAAACTTTTGATATACCTCAGAACCATTGCTGCTGACAAACCAACTCTCTTTCTGGTTCGTGCTGACGCTGGCTGTGGTTTGCACAATTTTCTCGTCAACTTTGAGGGTGTGACAAATCCGCACCAATAAATCATTAATTTCCCCTGGACATAGGGCATCTAATGGTTCTAAAAAAGGTGAGTTATATTCACCCACCACTTTAGGACGTTCAGTTTCGCGGAAGGGATAAATCCACCACTCACTAGCTGCAAGTGCTTGTTTATATGCCATTTCCGCCGCTACTTGCAGCGATGGTAGTTCTAAGGAATTAGTTGCTGCGTAACCCAAACAGCCGTTCACCAAGACTTCTAACATTACTCCCTTGGTTGTGGATTTGCCGTTAGACTGGGGCAAACCATCCCGGACATAATGGTTAGCAGCCGTTTCCTTCACAACTCGAATACCGATCCAATCAGCAGGTATTTTAAAACTAGCGATCGCTTTTGTTAATTCTGACCACATAAAGATTTTAGGGAATAGGGATTGGGTATTGGGGATTGGGTACTGGGTATTAGGGATTGGGTAAATTTTTTCTTTCCCAGTCCCCAGTCACCTTTAGCCTCTATGCCAACGCGTACCTTGAGGGCTATCAATTAAAGTTATACCGTGAGCTTGCAATTCGTTGCGGATGCGATCGCTTTCGGCAAAATTTTTAGATTTTCTCGCGTCCTGTCTTTGCTGAATTAGAGCCTCAATTTCTGCATCACTTAAACCGTCTTTTGTCAGGGTTTCATCATCTAGTGTTGCTTCTAAACCCAAGACTTTAGCCAAGGTAATTAGGGTATACCACTGGCGGTGGAGTTCATCGGTTGGAGTTTTGGTTGTTCCTTCATGCACCAAAATATTTCCCTCGCGGCGTAGGTCTTTGGCTAATTCAAATACAACCGCCAAACCACCAGAGAAGTTAAAATCATCATCGCCTAATTCTTGAAAGCGGGCGACTAGTTCGGGAATCATTGATGATTCTTCACTCCATCCCAGTTTTTCGCCGTATTGATAGCCAAAAAGTAACCCTTCTTTCAGGGTTTTCCAGCTATTTTCCGCAGTGGCGATCGCATCTTCGGTAAAATCTAAAGGCTTGCGGTAATGTGCCTGTAAAACAAACAATCTCACTGCCATCGGGTTGACTGGCTGATCTTTCCAATTTCCCACCCCATCTAGTAATTCCCTGATAGTAATGAAATTACCCAGTGATTTAGACATTTTCTGACCATCTACCATCACCATACCGTTATGTGTCCAATAACGCGCCAGTGGTTGATTGATAGCTGCTTCTGACTGAGCAATTTCATTTTCATGGTGCGGAAAAATTAAATCTCCACCACCACCATGAATATCAATCGTCTTTCCTAATTTAGAGCGAATCATCGCCGAGCATTCAATATGCCATCCCGGACGACCTTCACCCCAAGGAGAGTTCCATGCTGGTTCTCCTGGTTTTGCTCCCTTCCACAAGGCAAAATCAAAGGGGTGTTGCTTTTTAACTTCCGACTCCTCTGCATCTAACCGACCGCTAGCACCAGCTTGCATCTGTTCTAGTTCTCTGCCTGAGAGTTTGCCATAATCAGGAAAGCGTTCTACACGATAATAAACATCTCCACCCACCGCGTAGGCTAGACCTTTTTGTTCTAAAATCTGAATCAGTTCATGAATTTCGGGAATATGCTCAGTAACGCGGGGATACTCATCCGCATCCATGACATTTAAACGGCGGATATCTTCAAAATAAGCATCAATAAAGCGGTTCGAGACCGCTTCCATCGTTGAACCTTGTTCTTTAGCGCGGTTGAGAATCTTATCGTCGATATCGGTAAAATTTTGGATGTAGATTACTTCAAAACCGCGCCAGATCAAATAACGGCGAATCGTATCCCAAACGATATAAGAACGTGCATGACCCAAATGGCAATAGTCATAAACTGTCACACCGCAGCAATACATCTTAACCTTTCCTGGTTCTACAGTTTCAAACGCTTCTTGCCGACGAGTGAGGGTATTGTAAATGGTTAGGGTCATAACACAGTAAATTTGAAAAGAGAGATACGCGATAATAAGGTAAGGCAGCAGGAATAATTATCCAGCATCCCTATGCTAGTACATCACGGCTGAAATACGACTACCATTTAAAACAGTACAAAAGACCAAAATTCAACTCTTTTGACTTACCGTGTGGTAGCCGTTTCGAGTCTATGACTTTTGAGTTGCTTTTAGAGGATGTTTGAAAAGTTCCTATTGGTGTAGCAAAACATTTCAGATCCCCCTAAATCCCCCTTAAAAAGGGGGACTTTAAGAGGTTTTCCCCCCTTTTTAAGGGGGGTTAGGGGGGATCAACAAGTGCCTAAAATCACAGCCAACCACTTTTCAAACACGCTCTTAGTGGTGCTGCAATTTTAACTTCTCTCAAATTTTCAAATTTTCAAATTTTTTGATTACAGTCTTATGCAATCAGCAGTTACTTCCAATTTTCAACCAATGGATGCCCCCAAACAAGGAATGCCAGTCACAATTATTACTGGATTTCTTGGTAGTGGCAAAACAACCTTACTTAACCATATCCTCAGCAACCAACAGGGTCTAAAAACTGCTGTTTTGGTGAATGAATTTGGAGAAATCGGCATCGACAACGAGTTAATCGTTTCCACTGATGAGAATATGGTGGAACTAAGTAATGGTTGTATCTGCTGCACTATTAATAATGATTTAGTTGATGCTGTATATAAAGTTTTAGAACGGGACGAAAAGCTAGATTACCTAGTTGTAGAAACAACGGGATTAGCAGATCCCCTACCAGTAGCCCTAACATTTTTGGGTACAGAACTGCGGGATTTAACGCGGTTAGACTCGATTATTACTGTAGTAGATGCAGCAAATTACAGCTTAGATTTATTCAACTCCCAAGCAGCTTACAGTCAAATTGCCTACGGTGATGTGATTGTCTTGAACAAAGCAGATTTGGTTGATGAAGCTAAATTAAATGAGTTGGAAACAAAAATTAACGAAGTTAAGGAAGGAGCAAGAATTTTAAGGACGACGCGATCGCAAGTTGCGTTACCTTTAATTCTGAGTGTCGGACTGTTTGAATCTGATAAATATTTTGACACTGTTGATGAGCATGATCACGAACATCATGACCATGACCATGACCATGACCATTCAACCTGTGGTCACGACCATCACGACCATGATGATGATCATGACCATGCAAACTGCGGTCACGACCATCACGACCATGAACACCACCATAATCACTCTGACCACTTAGAAAATGATGGCTTTTCATCCATATCTTTCAAAAGTGACCAACCTTTCTCAATTCGGAAGTTTCAATATTTTCTAGATAATCAACTACCCACGTCTATCTTCCGCGCTAAGGGAATCATGTGGTTTGATGAAAGTCCCCATCGGCATATTTTCCACCTGTGCGGTAAGCGGTTCACTCTAGATGATGACGAATGGAAAGGTGAACCCAAAAATCAAATAGTGCTGATTGGGCAAAATTTAGATCGGGAAACCTTACTGACCCAATTAGAAAACTGTCTCTGTATCCCTTCCACCAGCCGAGGTAAAGGCTTTGGGAAATAGTCAATAGACATCTCTGAACAATAAAGACGTAGCAAGAATACAAGAACAATCATGTAGAGACGTAGCAATGCTACGTCTCTAAAACTAGGATTTCTATAATATGCGTGTAATAGTCCAGCGAGTAAAATCATCTCAAGTTGCTGTTAACGGTGAAGTAATTGGCAAAATTGGACAAGGATTAAATTTACTCGTAGGGATCGCTGATACAGACACAGATGCAGAACTCGACTGGATGGCGCGTAAATGTTTAGAGTTACGCCTATTTCCTGATGAAAAAGATGGGGACAGGTGGCAAAAATCTGTACAAGAAATTGGTGGTGAGTTGTTGGTAGTTAGCCAATTTACCCTCTACGGTGACTGTCGCAAAGGCCGCCGTCCCTCCTTTGACCGTTCGGCGAATCCTGCACAAGCTGAAGAATTATATAAAAGCTTTGTTGCTAAGTTACAAAATAGCGGTTTGCGAGTAGAAACAGGTAAATTCGGCGCAATGATGCAAGTCAGCATCGAAAACGATGGGCCAGTCACGTTGATCCTAGAAAAAGAGGGCTGAGTTGACGTTCTCACCGCCCTAAAAGTAAAAGTGCGGTGATTCTAAATCTTCCTTGTCTACCTTGTCCCTAATCACCAATAACCAATCACCAGTCCCCAGTCCCTAATACCCACCAAATGATGAGAGAATATTAAACTAATGATTACAAAATTTTAAACTCATCATGGCAAAAATACAGTTTTCCAAGGGACTTGACGAAGACGTAATTCCAGAAGTACGTTTGACGCGATCGCGCACTGGTGACAGTGGTACAGCAACCTTTATTTTTACAAATCCTAAAATTCTAGCCCAAGGTAGCACCGATGAGATTACCGGGATGTACTTAATTGATGAAGAAGGAGAACTAATCACCCGCGAGGTTAAGGGTAAATTCATCAACGGTAAGCCGGAAGCGTTAGAAGCTATCTACTTGATGAAATCTAGCGATGAATGGGATCGCTTTATGCGTTTTATGGAGCGATACGCTGAAGACAAGGGTTTAGGATTTAGTAAAGCGTAAGTAGTCGTCATTAGTCATTAGTCATTAGTCATTGGCTATTAACTTCACACAGCCGAGAGTACGAGTCTTTTGACTTTTGACTTTTGAGCTTCGCATATTGCTACTAATGACTTTCAATGTAGCGATCGTGAACTGTGTACACCAGGATACATAAAAATACTTCTTAGCCTGTTCCCTTCTACATGACATCACAACCTCATCCAGATGCACCGGGAATGATGGTAACTTGTGCGGTTGTTACCGTCAGCGACACACGTACACTAGAGACAGATAAAAGCGGTCAAATTATCCAGCAGTTGCTAACTGGTGCTAACTATGCTGTGGGAGCATATGCCATCATCAAAGATGAACCAGAACAAATTCAACAACAGATAGAATCACTTGGTCAAAAAGCCAATTTAGATGCGGTGATTTTTAATGGTGGTACAGGGATTGCACCTAGAGATACTACCTATGACGCTATTGAAAAATTACTGGAAAAAACTCTACCGGGATTTGGGGAGTTGTTTAGATTTCTAAGTTATCAAGAAATTGGTTCGCGTGCGATCGCTTCTCGTGCGGTTGCTGGTGTTTATCAAAATAAACTCATCTTCTCTCTACCTGGTTCTAGCAATGCTGTGCGATTGGGGATGGAAAAGCTAATATTACCAGAACTCACTCATTTAGTTAGCCAAATACGAAAATAGGGGAATGGGGAATAGGGTATATAACAGCTATTTATTTGGTTTAGCACAACCTTCTAAGACAGTATTACCCCTAATAAATATAGCTGAATAAGGGTATGTGATATCAGACATACCATCACTACAGGAATTTACTTTTTTAATTACCAAAGTATTAGTTGCATTATTTCTATCTCTCAATCGATAAACTCTTACTAAGTCTACTGGACGACCAGATGCTTGTAACGGCGAAACATAAGGGAAACTTTGACGGGATTCTGGCGTGGCGTAAATAATTCCTTTTTTGCTAATTGTCACACTCCAAAAAGGCTCTGTTCCACTCGCGATAAACTCTTGTGCAATTCGATTTCTATTGTTAGCTTGGGCTACTAACAAATTACTACTATTAGCATGACTGGGGCTGCTTGCTAGTAACCCGACACTAATTCCTATTAATAATATTGGTGCAATTACCCTTTTCATATTTTCATTGCTAACGCTATAAATAGATCCAATTCATTCACAGACAATTTCTGAATTAATAATAGATAAAATTATTTTTGGCGTTCTCCTCTGCATGAACTTCTAGATATTATTATTCAACCACACTAAAACCTCAATAGAATAACCCCACCTTCATCCAGAAAGCGGGGCTAAAGTTTTATAGTTCTTTAAAAAGATTTAAAAAGGAGCGATCGCTAAACAAATTGTCGCTAACATAGCAGCGATGATATAAAATACACCAACTACTTGCAATTCCGACCAACCTGATAATTCTAAATGGTGATGTAGAGGGGCCATTTTAAACAGACGCTTACCTTTGCCATCGGGGCCTTTGGTGGCTTTGTAATAAGTCACCTGTGCCATCACAGACAGGGTTTCGACAAAGAATATACCACTGAGAATAAACAAGGCTACCAAGCTATTAGTTAATAACGCTACGGCTGCTAAAGCACCACCCAAAGCTAGAGAACCAGTATCTCCCATGAACACACGGGCTGGGTTGCGGTTGTGGGCTAAGAAACCTAAACAGCCACCGCTTAAGGCTGCACAGAAAACCATTAATCCAGGGGAAGTAGGAGCAACTATAGCACCTAATGCTAACAAGGCGATCGCTACTGTTCCAGCTGCCAAACCATCAATACCGTCAGTTAAATTAGTTGCATTACTTTCTGCCACGAGGACAAAGCCAGCCAACGGCCAGAATAAGAATCCTAAAGGTAAGGCAAAGCCCACCCAAGGTAATGCAATACTCGTAATATTAGCGGGTTGATTAAACATCAGCCACACACAAAAAGCTAGGGCAAAACCGATTTGCAATAGTAATTTCATCCGGGGAGAGATGCCTTTATTAGACTTCCGGCGGAGAATTTGCCAATCGTCAATCCAGCCAATTAAACCATAACTGAGAGTTAATGCGGAGACAGCAAGCACTTCTGGAGCAAAACTAGACCAAACACAAGCTAATATCACCGCCACAGGGATAAAAAAGATACCTCCCATAGTTGGTGTACCCGCCTTCTTTAAATGGGCTTGCGGGCCATCTTCGCGGATAATTTGCCCAGTTTTGAGGGCTTGCAGTAGAGGCACTACAAAGTAACCTACAATAGCTGAAATTATGGTAGACATTACCAGTGGCAGAGTTAGAGATATGCCCTGCCAAGGGGTTCTGTTTGCCAACCAATCTAGAATTACAGCTGCTATACCCAGTCCGGCGGCTAGGCCAGAAGCCAGACCAATCCCAGAAAAATTTAATCCTTGGTTTGGAGATAATTTAGCGTCCACAAAAACTTCCCTTCACTCCACACTTAATAAAACTGCTTAACTGAATAATCTTTCGGAAATCCCAGTCATAAAAGACTAATCTTCGTCTAGACTGATATCGTCATCATCATCATCATCAAGGTAGTCAATGCCGTCATCCCCACCGAGAAATTC
Source organism: Anabaena minutissima FACHB-250 (assembly GCF_014697125.1). Classification (GTDB taxonomy): domain Bacteria; phylum Cyanobacteriota; class Cyanobacteriia; order Cyanobacteriales; family Nostocaceae; genus Trichormus; species Trichormus minutissimus. The sequence continues at coordinate 311,167 of NZ_JACJRG010000002.1, forward strand.
TGATATTTCTTCTTCTTCATCTCGAACACTAGATTCTTGAACGTCGCGCGGTATGATCCGTCCGTTAGCTTGTAGCCAATCTAATAAAGAAGACTCTTGCTTTAGGGGGATGACAGCAGCACGCTGATTCCGAGGTTCTTCACGTAGGGGAGAATTCAACATATCGACTTAATAGGCAAAAAAGCTTATGTAACTAGACATTAAGAAGTCTATCACTTGACACGCGATAATTTAGTTATTTCTTCAACTATGGGATGAATAAATCCGCAAGCTAACCAAAATATTTTATTTAATAGTGATAACGCAATTAAGCATTGATTCTGAGTAATTTTTCTGGCTTCATACATAGGACATTAATATCAATTTAATGTGGCTTTAATCCTGATAAATTTTGAGGCAATGGGTGATGATCAAAAAAGCGGCTCTATTAGATGCGATCGCTCTTACAAATCGGGGTTTACTAGCTAGTCAACCACAAAAGCAGTTTATCCTAGCAGCGATCGCTAGCTTAGAAGACCTGAATCCTACACCGCGTCCATTAGAGGCTACCAATTTACTAGAAGGCAATTGGCGTTTACTTTACACCACTAGCAAAGCTCTCTTGAACATAGATCGCGTACCTGTATATAAACTTGGTCAAATCTATCAGTGTATTCGGGTAGAAACTGCCAGTGTCTACAACATTGCCGAGATTTATGGCTTACCTTACCTAGAAGGATTAGTCAGTGTAGCCGCCAAATTTGAGCCAGTTTCAGAGCGGCGCATCCAAGTAAAATTTGAGCGTTCTATCATTGGTCTACAACGATTAATAGGATACACTTCTCCAGAGAATTTTATCCAACAAATTGTGGCTGGTAAAAAATTTACGGCGTTGGATGTACCTATCAAGAGCGATACACAACAAGGCTGGTTGGATATCACCTACCTAGACGAAAACTTGCGAATTGGCAGGGGTAACGAGGGTAGTGTGTTTGTTTTAAGTAAAACATAATATTTTCCTTAAATATGTGTTTGCGAACGACGGTACGTCATTGTTGGTACTTTGTCAAGGAGGGTCTGACACCATACTAGGTTTGTAATTTGGGACATAAAAGTAACTAAAGGTAGAGATTGGTATATGGGGACAGGTGACAGGGGACAGGGGAAGCAGGGGAAGGAGAGGGGCAGAAGTTATTCAATATCAGATAAATAACTTAACAAATCCTCTAGTAACGACCTTCAAGTTGTAGAGTGAAATCAATTAGCCCTAAATAATGGCGATTGATAACTAAAAGGGAAAATAATCATGGTACAACGTGGTTCTAAAGTACGTGTTCTTCGCCCAGAATCCTACTGGTTTCAAGATGTCGGCACTGTAGCTTCCGTAGACCAAAGTGGCATCAAATACCCTGTAATTGTCCGCTTTGAGAAGGTAAATTACTCTGGCATCAACACTAACAACTTCTCTCCAGATGAACTTCTAGAGGTAGAAGCACCCAAGGCTAAAGCTAAAAAATAACTAGCCTAGCCTGAAGGGATTTATTTAATGGGATGATGAAGCGAAGGGTAAAATATAGATGCCGAAGAATAAAAATTATAATTTTTTCATTCTTCACCTCAGACTACTCTACTAAATCAGCACCGACCTGCGGGTATTTGCGGATTATTTTTCGTAGTTGAGTTAGCAAATGTATCTATATTAGTAATTCAATTTTTGATCCCTATAAATAAATCTAATCGCTTGCTAAATCAGTTTAAATGCCTGAACTGCCTGAAGTCGAAACAGTCCGTCGGGGTCTAAATCAATTGACTCTGAATTGGCAAATCACGGGTGGAGATGTGTTGCTCAATCGCACCATCGCCCACCCTTTTTCTGTAGATGAGTTTGTAAATGCGATCGCAGGCAAAACCATCATTAATTGGCAGCGTCGCGGTAAATATCTCCTCTGTGAACTCTCTCAACCCCTCCCTGCTTCCTCTGCTTCCTCATCTTCCCCTTCTGGTGGTTGGCTAGGGGTTCATTTGCGAATGACTGGTCAGCTACTATGGGTAAAGCCCGATGAACCATTGCACAAGCACACACGGGTAAGAATATTCTTTGGAGATCAACAGGAGTTACGGTTTGTTGATCAGCGTACTTTTGGACAAATGTGGTGGGTGCAGCCGGGAGTAGCTGTAGAAAGTGTCATGACTGGGTTAGGTAAACTTGCAGCTGATCCCTTCTCGCCGGAGTTCACTGTTGAGTATTTAGCCGATAAGCTGCATAATCGCCGTCGTCCCATTAAGACTGCACTATTAGATCAATCGGTGGTGGCTGGGTTGGGTAATATTTATGCTGATGAAGCATTATTTAAGAGTGGGATATTGCCTCAAACGCTGTGTACAGATTTAAAGTTAAAGCAAATCGAGCCTTTACGAACCGCGATTATTCAAGTGCTGGAAACCAGTATTGCTGCTGGCGGGACAACTTTTAGTAATTTCCTGAATGTCAAGGGGATCAATGGTAACTATGGCGGTGTCGCCTGGGTTTACAACCGTGCGGGAGAACCCTGTAGAGTCTGTGGTGAAGTAATTCAGCGAATTAAGTTAGGTGGAAGATCCAGCCATTTTTGCCCCCAATGTCAGTATTAAGGGTGTAGGGGTGTAGGGGAAGCAAAAGAAGGGAGACAAGGGAACAATTCTTACCCAGTCCCCAATCCCCTATAATCCTCTTTAAAAGGGTGTCAAAACTTTAGAGGGGAACTTATGCCGGTAAAAAAAGGAAATATGGTGCGGGCTATCCGCGAGAAGCTGGAAAATAGTGTGGAGGCTAAAGCTAGTGACACTCGCTTTCCAGCGTATTTATTTGAAACTAAAGGTGAAATTGTAGATATTAAGGGTGATTATGCTCTGGTGATGTTCGGACAAGTCCCGACACCCAATATTTGGTTACGTTTGGATCAACTCGAAGCATTTGAATAGTGGCTAGTGGTCTATCACGTTAGTTTTGACGGTTCGTAGTAAGGACTTTAGTCCTTACTACAAACTTGATTTCGTCCATTCTACATAGGATATTTTCTTACTTAAGCTACTGGCGATCGCAAAACTAGCTGTTACCCTGGGTGGTATAGGTTGCACTTTCTAGCCGAACTATGTCTTCTCTCCTTGAGTCCTCAATTTCTTGTCGTCTACCTCGTGTCTCTATCATCGGTGCTGGTAGGGTTGGTAGTACCTTAGCCCAACGCATCGCTGAGAAAAATCTGGCAGATGTGGTTTTATTAGATATTGTTGAGGGAATGCCCCAAGGTTTAGCACTGGATTTATTAGAAGCTAGGGGTTTGGAATTACATAATCGTCAGATTATCGGGACAAATAATTATGCTGATACGGCTGGTTCGCAAATTGTGGTGATTACCGCCGGACTTCCCCGCAAACCAGGGATGAGTCGGGATGATTTGCTGAAAACCAATGCCAAAATTGTTGTTGAAGCAGCCAAGAATGCGATCGCCTATTCTCCTAGTGCTATTTTTATCGTAGTCACCAATCCCTTGGATGTGATGACTTATTTAGCTTGGGAAGCGACGGGTTTACCTCGGAATAGAATCATGGGGATGGCTGGGGTTTTAGACTCGGCACGATTTGAAACTTTTATCGCCTTGGAGTTGGGGGTTTTACCTGCTGATGTCAAAGCGATGGTTTTAGGTAGTCACGGCGATTTGATGCTTCCTTTATCTCGTCACGCCACAGTTAATGGTATCCCCATCACGGAATTATTGGATACAGACACAATTGAACGTTTGGTGGAGAGAACCCGCAATGGCGGCGCGGAAATTGTGGAATTGATGCAGACTGGCGGCGCATTTTTTGCCCCAGCTTCGGCTACTAGTGTGATGGTGGAATCGATTTTATTGAATCAGTCGCGGTTGTTACCTGTGGCGACATATCTGCAAGGTGAATATGGTTTAAAAGATGTGGTGATTGGTGTTCCTTGTCGCTTGGGTTTTGGTGGAATTGAGAGTGTTTTGGAATTGAATTTGAGTGAGAGTGAAAAAGCAGCTTTGCAGATTTCGGCTCAATCTGTACGGAAAAATATTGAGCGATCAAAAGAAATTTTAGCTGCTACAAGTTCGGTTTAACAAATACCTTGCTGCTTCTGGTGCGCTACTGAATCAAACCGATAGGCATCTGCATTTATTGGCGGATTTGTCAATAATTCAACCTGAGTTCGGGTTAAAGATAAGCAGGTAAAAGCCACTCCAGTTGAAGGCTAGGTTTCTTAGGTTGATGACAATAAGCGATTAATCCGCAAAGAACGTTAACGCAAAAATTAACGGGGCTGACGCCGGGGTACCGGCTACCGCTTCGCTATCGGTGTCTGGAGTGTTCAATCTGAGAAATGTTTTTGAGTTGGTCGTTAATCGTCTCAATAATGGAGCGTTTACGGGACAAAAGCTTGTCATGAAGACGCATCAGCCGATTCTTCATATTGCGACGGGGTTTAGCAAAAAATTGAATTCCGAACTCTTCCAACAGATGAGAAGCAAGTTTTTCAGAAACATAGCCGCGATAAGCCTTCGGCATAGCTTCGCTTACCGCCAAATATTTTGCCAAAAAGCTCACGCAGTAAATCTGGTACTGGTTTACGGTCATCAATGTTACCAGGAGTCATAGTTACATTTAAGAGTTGACCAAGTTCATTGACGACAATATGAAGCGATTTAAACCAAAAAACCAATCCACGGAAGTTTTGCCACGAGCGGCTAAACCTTCAAACACTTTATGCCTAGAAATCCGACGATTATGACATACTTTCAAGCAGGTTGAATCGATAAAACTGATACCCGTACACCGTCCAAAACAATGCTTCAGATAGACGCACAAAGGTATCAAGGTTGATGGTATCCATTCAATAAATCGTTGATAAGAAGGAAGACCTGGAAACGCATCACTCCAATATTGTTTCACTTGATTCAAATAAAAATGCTTGAAATTCCGGTAGTGATTTTGATGAAAAGCAATGAGAATTGTCATTATTTCACTTAAACACAAGCTTTTAGCACGAAAGCGTTTTATTCCTCCATGATTTAACAGTTGTTTTTGCCATTGTGCTTCAAACGCTTTACAGAAATCATCTACATGACAAAACAAAGCATCTAAACTAAACATAGGGCAGGTTGCTGGATTTGTTGTTATTTTCAGCTTACTACCTGTCCTTTTCCTTATCCCGAACTCAGGTTAATTCAAATAACAGATTGGGATATTGTTAAAAACCCTTTCTCTACTCTTGCAAAAGCTTCTTTTGCAAGAGATTCCATGAATTGCACTCACAAGGAGCAATGAAAATTTATTTTTCCTACTCCCCACTCCCTATTTTCAAGGCAGGGTTATTGCCGATTGATATAGAGCTTTCGGCGCGGGTCATTATTTTGTAACATCTCCAGCAAGGTTGTTTCATCGATGTTAATTATGTCAACAGCATCAGCCCAAATATTAGTGTATCCAGAAACAGATTCGACACTAAGGATATCTTGCCCAGAACCAAGTTGAATATTCAGGTTCTCGAAGCTGCCGTAGTCAATCTCACCGTTCATTCCCAAACCAACAATTAGAGTACTATTAATGACTGCTGTATTGCTTTGGATATCACCAGAATCATTAACGTTCAGGGTATCACTACCCAGACCACCAGAGACAATGAGTGCCGCCGCAATTTGATCAACTTGTTGATTGGAGTTGCTGACATTCATGGTGTCATTGCCAGCACCGAGCTTCACAGTGGTTTCACCAGAAATGCTTTCGGCATTCACCACATCATTACCAGCACCTGTGGCAATCATAGTCATCCGTTGGTGAGTGCTTTCAATGGTGATGACATCACTACCAGCCCCGAGTTGAATATTCAAGCTCTCAAAGCTGCCGTAGTCAATCTCACCATTCATTCCTAGTCCCACAATCAAGGTGTCGGTGACAGTAGCTGTATTGCTTTGGATATCACCAGAATCATTAACGTTCAGGGTATCACTACCCAGACCACCAGAGACAATGAGTGCCGCCGCAATTTGATCAACTTGTTGATTGGAGTTGCTGACATTCATGGTGTCATTGCCAGCACCGAGCTTCACAGTGGTTTCACCAGAAATGCTTTCGGCATTCACCACATCATTACCAGCACCTGTGGCAATCATAGTCATGTGTTGATGGGTGCTTTCGATGGTGATGACATCACTACCAGCCCCGAGTTGAACATTCAAGCTCTCTAAATTACTGTAGCCAATTTCACCATTCATCCCTAGTCCTACAATCAAGGTGTCTTTGATAATCGCTGTATTACTTTGGACATCGCCAGAATCATTAACGTTCAGGGTATCATTGCCCTGACCACCAGAGACGATGAGTAGCGCAGCAATTTCATCAACAATTTTATTGGAGTTGGCAACATTCACCACATCGTCGCCAGTACCAAGCTCAACATGAGTTTCCCCAGCGATGCTTCTGACATTCACCACATCATGACCAGTACCTGTAGTAATCAAAGACATCTGTTGATGGGTACTTTCGATGTTGATGACATTACCGCCAACACCCAGCTGAATATCTAATCCTTCAAAGCTGCCGTAGTCAATCTCACCGTTCATCCCCAAGCCCACAATCAGGGTGTCATTGACAGTAGCTGTATTACCTTGGACATCACCAGAGTCATCAATTTTCAGGGTATCATTGCCCAAACCACCAGAGACGATCAGTGCCGCAGCAATATCATCAACTTGTTGATTGAAGTTGCCGACATTCATAGCGTCATCACCAGCACCCAGCTTCACACTTGTTTCCCCATCGATGCTTTCGGCATTCACAGTGTCATTACCAGCACCTGCGGCAATCAAGGTGCGCTGTAGATGAGTACTTTCAATGCTGACAATATCGTTGCCGACACCAAGTTGTACATTCAGGTCTTCAAAGCCATCATAGTTAACTTCACCATTCATCCCTAAGCCAACAACTTGGATGTTTCTGACGATCGCTGTATTGCTTTGCACATCACCAGAGTCATCAATGTTCAGGATATCACTGCCCACGCCACCGGAGACTGTCAGGGTAGTGGAAATTTCATCAACAATTTGATTGGAGTTACCAACATTTACTGTATCGTCACCAATACCAAGCTCAACTAGAGTTTCACCAGCAATGCTCTCGACATTCGCCACATCATTACCATCGCCTGTGTCAATCACAGTCAGCTTTTGATGGGTACTTTCGACGCTGATGATATCATTGCCAGCACCAAGTTTAATGTTCAAATTCTCAAAGCTGCCGTAGTCAATCTCACCGTTCATTCCCAAGCCCACAATTAAGGTGTCGTTGACGATCGCAGTGTTACTTTGGTCATCGCCAGAGTCATCAACATTCAGGGTATCACTGCCCAGACCACCAGAGATAATCAGGGCAGCAGAAATCTGATCAACAAGTTGACTGCCGTTGCTGACATTCATGGTGTCATTGCCAGCACCCAGCTTCACACTGGTTTCCCCAGCGATGCTTTCGGCATTCACCACATCATTACCAGCACCTGCGGCAATCATAGTCATCTGTTGATGAGTACTTTCGATATTCATGACATCGCTTCCAGAACCCAGAAGAATATCCAGCGTTTCTAGTTCACCGTAATTGATCCCAGCAGCCATATCCAGACCCGTAATCATAGTGCTGGTCAGTGTGCCGTTATTATTACTGGTGTCTCCTGAATCATTCACTACTAAAGTATCCTCACCTGTGCCGCCGCTAATTGTCAGCAGTGCCGCGATGTTATCCACTGTCTTGCTATTGTTGCCAATCTCGATGCGGTCATCACCTGCGCCAGATTCTATGGTGGTAACTGCGTCAATTGTCTTCACTCTAATGGTGTCTGCGCCATCTTCGGTGGCAATTCGAGTTTGTCCCTGAGCCTTTTCTAACGTCACCACGTCATCGCCAGCACCGCTCATGAAGTCAAGATTGCCAGTATAGTTATTTACCAGGTTGATTTCATCTTCACCAGCACCCAACTGGATATCGATGAACTCCATACCACTGTACTGGAAGCGACTATCCAAACCCAATCCGAAGATATTATTGTTCGTGACCGTTACGGTTTCCAGATAGCCTGTAGTGTTCTCTGCTAAGTCAAGATTAAGTTGATCTGAACCGCCACCTGCATCAACTGCCAGTTTCAGATCAAAGCTGGTGTCTTTAATAGTAAAGGTATCGTTGCCTGCACCTAACCGTATATTTAGTGCCTCGAAATTATCGTATTGCAGATTACCAGCATTCTTGAAGCCTGTGATTACACCATCATCAAGAACAAGATTAAAGTCTTGCTGCTCGTTAGAGTAGTCCATCACAATCGTGTTTTGTCCACTACCTGAAACCACATTGACTTCTGCGGTGATATTAGAAGCAATGTCGAGTGTGTTGTTACCAGCACCTAAGCGGATATTTACTTTCTCTACCCTGAGATAGGTGATATCACCAAGCATTCCCGCCAAACCTGAGATGCGGTCAATAGTTACTTTCAGGTTATTGTTCGAGGGATTACCACTGTTTTCGATATTTAAGGTATCGAAATTATCACTGGCATCAATTTCTATAGAACCGGCAATGCTGTTAACAGTGTTGTACTGATCGCCCAGGTTAATGACATCGTCACCGAATTGAGTCTTGATAACAGTGGCAATCGTACCACTAGCAGCGAAGTTGATAATATTGCCGTTCAGATTAATAATATCGCTGTCATCACCACTATTAATCTTGATACCGCTACTCTTGATGCTGCCATTTAAGTTAATGGTGCTACCAACACCGAAATCTGTGTTGCCAAAGTCACCGTGGATGGTAACAATTCCTACTGTTTCAATGACTGCCGTTGTCTCAATCAGCAGGTTATCACCAGAGTTCAAGGTAATATTGCCTTGTATAGTGCGAACAGCAACATTGGCGTTAATTTTCAAGTCATCGCCTGCCAATTCGGAATCACCTGATTGCAGACGGATTCTATCACCTGCAATGACGTTACCAGCAATAGTCAGAGGACTGTGGGTTTCCACTTGTACCCCACCACCTGCGGTGACACCAGTAACAGTTAGCCCACCATAGTTGCTCAAGTTAGCAGAAGTGCCTGTGGTCAGATTTACTGTTTTGACAGAGGTTTCCAGCAGTTGGGTGTCGGTACCCACACCAGAAGTAGCTTGAATTGTCAGTGATTGAGCCGTCAAATCCGCTACCCCATCGCTAGATTGACTGTTCACCTGACGAGCCATAAGGTTGACCTGATTGGCAGCAATTACCTTACCTACCTGAACAGTGCCGCCAGAGGAGAGATTCAAGCTACCTTGCTCAACCAAGATATTTGTCAGGGTGATGGCATCCACTTCCCTGATAGTCACATTACCAGTGTTAGCGATCGCTGTCAGTTGATTGGCGTTGGTGCTGACATTAATCTCTGCTAGTGCCATAAGTTCCAACTTGTTAGCAGTCAAGGTGACTCCTTCCGCAGTGGTGAGACGACCACCAATTAGCTGTCCTTGGGTGTTGAAGTAGCCAGTAGATGCCAAACTCAGGTTTTGCGCCGTGGGTGTGTCGATCACCAGAATATCTGCACCGCTAGAAATTCCGACATCGATTCCCTGAATATCTTTGAAACTGATATTACCTAAATCCCGTTGGGCTTTGATTGTGATGGAATCAGCCAGCACAGGGAAGCCAGTTCGTGCTTCTTGCAGGATACCCGATGGAGTTACTAGTTGAATACCACCAGCTAACTCCTGCTGCATCTTGGCTTGCAGATTCAAAGATTGATAGTTGTTAACCGCAGTAAAATTAATTTGGACATCTTGGTACTGCGAATTTTGTGCGGTGAATTGCTTGTAATCAGACTCAGTTGAGTAAACAACCTTGTAACCAACTACAATATCATTGCCATTTGCATCCTTCTGGGTTTCGGTTGGGTCTATAACTGTGTAAGCATACAACCCTGCGTCATTTTGACGGGTGTAAACAGTAGTACCACTAGGAATCTCGTTCAGATTTTGGCGATCGCCATTCTTACCTAATTCAAAACCATCGATGTAGTATTCACGACCATTATTACCACTAAAGATGTAGCGACCGCTCATTTCTTCGAGTAGTTGATAACTGATAGTATTCAGTACGGGAGCCAGTTTTAAGCCTTCAATTTCAGCCGCCGTTAGCTCTGCTAAGTTACCACCAGATTCACGATAAACTTTTGTGCCTGCAACTAGTTCAGCTGTGTCTAAGTAGTAATCATTATTGTTATTGACATCCCGGTAGCGGTAGTAGCCAGCAAAATTCCCTTCAGTAATTTGATTACCACGTGCAATTAAACTCACCTTTTCTAAAGGAATCGCGTTACCACTGGAGTCAACAAAGGTTTCAGGGGAGACGATAATGCTACCAGAACCTAATTCTAATGTTAATTCATCAGTCTTGATGTTAGGTAGTTGTACGGAACCCTGAACAATGCCTGTCTTACCGTAAGCTAGTTCCAGATATTTGGCTTCCAGGGTAATGTCATCATCAATACTGATTTGCTGCGTCGCTCGTAATTTTAATGTCTCACTCTTGAGTACTTTATCCCCAGGATTAGTAGTCGAAGTAGTGACTACAATACTGCCAGTCTTACTGATAAGTTCAATGCTACCGTTGCTGGCAGATTCGATTCTCGTATTCGCAATCAAATTACCTGAGGTCACAACTTTCACATTACCCTGCATTGCAACCAGGTCGCCTAAAACCAGCGTCTTCGCATCACTGGCGCTGATTCTCTCAATCAAGATATCCCCAGTATTAGCGGTTGCAGAGAGTCCGTTAGTTTCTGTGGCTGTCTCAAAATTAATCGTCTTTCCAGAATTAGCAGTGATTTTCTGCGCCACTACATCCGCTTTCCCATCATTGGGGTTGAAGGCGAGAATCACACCATTATAAGAAGTGAGATTAATTTGACTGCTGGCAATTAAGTTACCTTGACTATCATAATCACCGTACAAACCAGCATTAATTTCTCCGAAGGTCATATCACCACCGGAGGTAATGTTAAAGGTGCGTGCTTGACTATTAGCAATCAACTTCACCAAAGTAGCGACTAATGCACCGCTAGTATTCAGGGTAAAGTTACCGTCACTAATCTCCGCAGAGGTGAGATTTAAGGTGGTAGCAACATTGTTAATATTGACATTCCCCACACCACCTGCTTGTAGAGTTAGGTTATCAACTTGGGTGTAGAGGTCAAAATTACCGTTAGCCGTGTTGACATCTAAAGTATTACTACGGATGCGGTTGCTGTTATTGCTAATAATGCTACCTGCGGAGATAGTCATAGAAGTACCAGCAGATAAATCATCAGCCGCATTCAGATCCAGGATTAATGCGCCACTGGTATTTAGAGTCAGAAAATCAGCCGCTTTTAATCTATCAACGGTGACCTTACCGCCCGCAGTCACTTGAATATCATTACCTGCACCTAAAGCAGTGACGTTGAGCAACTGGATACCGCTAATCGAGTTGATATTAATATTGCCGTTATTAGTGATGACAGTTGCTTGAACGTCGATACTGGTTTTTTTATCGACAATCAAGTCAATATTACCGCTACTGGTGTTATTCACATTCAGAGTAGTCACATCAACATTGGCACTAATACCCGATTTAGCAGTGAGGTTGATGGTGTCAGCCGTCATTAAACCGTGTTGACGTACACCATTAGTAATCAGGTAGTTGTTAATAGCACCCTGAGATGCAGTGATGTTCAGAGTTCCAGCGTTTATCCAACCAGAAGCTAGGTCAACGCTACCACTGCTTGTCCCCGCAGACATGGTAATACTACCCGTTACACCAGTTTGTAAGTAAGTGGAGCTATCCCCGGTAATGTTACCATTGCCACCCACTTGACCAGCAAGGGCAATAATGCCGTTACCTGCATTGAGTAAGCCTGTAATCTTCAGGTCATTACCTGCTTTCAGTTGGATTTGAGTACCGGATGTTGCAGTTGTACCAGCATTTACCGCACCTGCAAAGTTGATGTCACCAGTGGCGGAAGTGCTAGTCAGGTTAACTTGTCCACTGTTGCTATTAGCCAGTAATTCGCTGGAGTCGAGGACGGTAATGCTGCTACCAGTGATGTTGAGAAGATTTTGGGTAGAAATATAGGAAGCAGCGGCTAAAGTATCACTCGCACTACTTCCGTCAGGGAGTTTACCTTGAATATTTACTTGTCCCAAACTGGTGATATTAATATTACCGCTTGTGCCGTTAGCCTCCAGTTTACCAGTGATACTGATGTCGCCCGTGGCATCGATAGTAATACCATTAGCAGCACTAATCGAGTTACCAGCAAATTGACCGTAAGCTTTTTGGTTACCTGATGTCTGACGTTCTGTTACCCAAATGGTTTGGTTTTCGGTGATGTTTTCGGTGATGAACTTGTTCTCGATTTTGATGCTGACATCTTTCAGCAAAACATCACGAGTTTCGTAACGGGGACGACCATCATAAATATCCTGTTCTTGGCTCACCCATTGATAGGATAATTGCAGACGTTGGTCATAGATATTGTTATTTAGGGATTTCCAATCGTAGAGGTAGTCGTACTGGGTTTCGGTAACAGTAGCACTAGACCAGACTTTATACAGCTCGTAAACTCGGATAGAGGTAATTTCATCATCAAAACTACCTAAATCATTGATTGTGGTATCGCCTACGTACTCTGCGGAAGCACCTCCAAATCCACCATCTTTATAGGCAATCACTTTCATTCCAGCAGGCACTCTCAGAGAACCGTAGTCATCATTTGCCTCATAACCAGTGCCTAGATTACTTACCTCACCTTTGCTGAAATTATCCTGCCATTCGCTATCAAAGTCAGTATCCTCATTGAAAGTCACGTAATTTGTACTTGCCAGCGATTGAACATCCCCAGACGGCTGATAAGTGTACCAATCGATACTGCTGCTATAACGTGGGTCGTAGCCTACAGCAACATTATTGCGAGGCGCAAGGGTTGACTGAGCAGTGATTTTATCTGTGGTTGAGAAATACAAAGAAGAAGCAGAAGAATTTCTGTTATTCTTATCATTTTGATTTACTGAAACTTGCCCTGACCACAAAGGTGTTTGAGTATGGTAAAAGTTACTTGGCTCATCAAACTCGATGATGTTGTAACGCCTTTGCCCATTGCTGTTGTAGGTTACAGCCCAGCGTGCAGGACTATTGTCATAGTCTTGAACAGTTACGCCGTTCTTGGAGTAGCTGGTTAGAGTTGATTTGTCTTGGGTGTATTTAACCTTTGCTTCATCCCAATATTGACCAATGTATTCACCAGTGGGAGAGGGAACGCTACCTTGTGTCACCCAACTACCATTATCTAAAAGTTTCGCTTCACCTTGAGACACAGTTCTGAGTATTGCTGCTAAATCAGCCGCAATTCCTACTGGTACACGGATATATTTATCTCCCCAGCCATCAACATCAATCTTGATAATTGTGGTTTGAATATTATCAGAATTATTCGCTACATCGTAAGAGTTGTAGAAGCCTGATTCTGCACTTAATTTATAGTCGCCTCCACCAATAAATTCTTTGCGGTAAGTTTTTCCGCTAGCGGTTTCCATGACAAAAGACTCTGTGGTTTCCGCTAAATTCCAGTAAACCGCATTAGAAGTGGGATTACCGTTAAGGGTTTTTTCAACTTTGGCATTATTGAACCCAAAGTCATAGAGTTTGTAGTAATCCAAATGTTTTAGAACAACATTTTTCTGCTCATCACTCAACTCATTGAAACTAGCACTTGTGTACAAATTGCCATCTTTATCCTTAGGAGCCGCAACTATAGCGCCTTCACGGGTTAATGCAGTTGAGCTAGCTGTTGCCCAAATATCAGTAATTTTATAGTCAACCTGATTAACAAACCATTCCCGTTCAGTATTTGTAGTGGGATTCCAGTAGCTATCTTGACTCAGCTTGGCATCCATCGTGAAGAATTCATTACCCACGCGGACTTGATCTACTCCTACTTGTTCAGTAACAGTAGTAGGTATCCAGTTAACTACTTCAACCTGAATTGTGCCATCAGAAACCTGCTTAGTTCCGGTAACGATTGGAACAGTAATGGCTTTTTGGGTAATAAAGGGAGTAGGTACAGGCTTAGTTCCAGCACCAAGGGCAGAGTCAGCATCAATAGTAACTTTTCCACCAGCGAGGAGAGTGGCAGTATTATTTGCTTGTAAAGTGCCTGTACCATTGATAAGAATATTACCGCCGCTCAGTTGTGAACGGGTAATATTACCCCGGAGTGTGGTTAAATCCCAGTTGGCGTTAATACCAGCGCGGACATTGATGTTTTGTCCTGCGGTAACTAAACCATTAATCTCGGCTGAAGTCACTACATTCAAGGTGATATCTGTGTTGCTGTCTAAATAACCCTGTACCCAGAGAGAATCAGCAATAACTTCAATATCTTTCGAGGAATCAACTAAAGCACGGGTGAGAGGTGCTTGACTCTTGGCAATAATGACTTCGCCAGTACCGTGAATTTGAATGCTGGGGTCAGTGGTTGTAGCACCACCGTAGGTTTGAATTAAAGCATTATTGGGGCGTACAGACTTGAGAGCATCAATTTCTTGGTAGTCAAGTAAATAGAGATTTCTACCTTTAATGATTATCTGACTACGCGCTCCGATCGCATTGTCAATGAAGACATCACCTGCATTATTTTCACTGATAATTGTGATTTTTTCAGGGTTCACAGTCTTGTCACTATTCAATGGTGCAACTTGTCCACTTAAGACAATACCAGCTTCAGCCGAAATATTAATATTGCCACCGAATGCAGTTTCTAACGTACCACCACTGACACGGGTAAGATTAGCCGGTAGTTCAGAACTAGATACAGGAGCAGCATTTACAGCTAATTTGACACCATTAGCATCGACATATTCACCATTAGCATTGATGTAGAAACTAGAACTATTAATTAAACGTCCTTGAGGATCTTTGTAAATTAACGGTGTCAGCATTAAGCCGTAACCTTGAGCATTTGTACCACCGTCAACGGTAAGGGTATCGTCTGCTTTCAGGTAGCCGTTAATTAACAACAAACCTGCACTATCAATCGTAATATCGGCATCATCATCATAAGCCTGAATTAAACCATCAATTTCAACTTGTCTTTGAGCGGTGATATTAATCTTGCTATCGGTGATATCTGCAAAGATGAATGCACCTGTTTCCGCAAAGCGTGCAGTCGCATCACTCTTAATGGAGCTAAGATCATTCATTGTGAAATCTAGCCCGTTAGCACCACCAGCCACGGTAATGTTGATGTTAGCAGTCGCCCAAGCTGAACCACCACGAGTCACCATTTTACCGTTCTCTACACCAGCACCACCGAAGGTAACAACATCTGTAGCGTTGAGGTTAACTGTAGCGGTTTTACCTGTCCAAGTTATGGTATTCTCGTTGAGAGATGCACCAGCCAAGAGTGAACCTGTGACATTAATTACGTCGCCGCTCACATTAATCGTGCTGTTATCGGCACTGCTGAGGATGCGGACACCAGAACCGATGTTAACTGCACCTGTACTGTTAATGGTGACGTTACTAGTACCAGCTAAATCTAAGCCTTGTTGCTGATATTGCCCATCAACTAAGATAGTGCGACCGAACTTAATGTTACCGTTGGCATTAGTTTGGCTAATATTGAGGACTTCTCCTGTACCTTGTACGAGAATTTGACCGTTGTAAGCCTCAATGTTATTACCTGCTGCAATCTTGACCGTACCTTGGCTGATGATGTCAGTCATTAAGGTAGCGTTGTTGGTGGCGGCAATTGAGATTTCAACGGTGTTGGCATTAGCATCACTTGCGGTATTACGAACTACACCCTCAATACTGACGTTCTTACCTTTCATTGTGACATCTGCATCAGTAATAATGCGTCCAGAGGTGCGCGCAAGGGTTAAATCACCATAGGTAGCAGCAATATCAATGTTGGTCATCCCAACGCTACCTTCGCCGATGGTGCTGTCAATGATGACATCATTTAAACCAGTAATATTAACTAAACGTCCATTAATTTTACTAGTGCCGAAGGTGTGAATACTGGTTTCACCTGCAACTAAATTTACACCAGCACTTAAACGGACTTCGTCATTAGCAGTGAGGCTACCGTGTAACTCAAGGGTATTTTCGGCACTGAGGATAATGTCAGAACCTACGCCACCAGCGATAATATCCCCTTTGACTATGCCGTAGGTTCCCACATTCATTTGAATCGAACCATCACGAGTTTCTAGTAACCCAGTCCCATCGAGGTCAATATCAATACCATCAGAGGATTTACCACTGTTGAGGTTGATTGCTTTGTAACCCAGTACCTTACTAGCAATGTAAAGCTTACCGTTTGGACCTGATGGCGAACCGATAGTGACAACTGAGCCTACTTGATCAGCTTTGATAGTGTAAGGCAAGGTAGAGGTTAAATCAGTGGTCAGGTTAGTGAAACCTAAGAGATTAGCATTAGTTGAACCAGTTTTGAGGAAAGTAGTTTCGTAGGAACTGGTCAACATTAAGCGACCTTCCCGGATTTTTACGCTCATGTCAGAATCGTCAAAACCAGTGTACATGCTACCAATTGCTTTGACACTTTCATCTTGGGAGCTTACAACCGTCCAAGTTGCGTTCTTAATGGCGTTATTTAAGTCTGCTACTAAGTCTCCTACTTGCGTGTTATCAACAGTAGCACTAGCAGAGAGGGTAACAGTGGCTTCAATTTCAAAACCAACTTTATCAAGGCGTAGTTTTAAGGTGACATCTTGACTAACTACACCAGTTGCAAATTCGTAGAAACCTGCGGCTTCAATTTCATTGGTGTGTGCAGGTGCAAGGATATCAATTCTTCCAGGAGCATTGAGGTTGATTTGGCTATCTTTGCTCCAAGTGGAAATCTGCGTTGAGCCATAAAGCACCATCCCTTTACCTGAGTGGTTGGTAGAACCATTAGCCGGATTGGGTTCTACCGGATCTAGTCCGCCAATCAGGTCAATTTGTTTACCTGCGCGCAAGGTTTGACCAATTCTGACTTGGTGTTCTGCGGTAATTTTGATAGTTGATTCACCACCAAAGTCACTGACATAGCGACCTATGTAAGAGCCTTTGCTATCTCGGACTGTGGTAACTTTGCCACCTGGGACTAATAAACCTTGAACATCTGCATCTTGGGCGGCGTTGATTTCAATAGAACTATTAGCAGCATGGGTAACTAATTCACTGGCTGCTTGAATGTATGCACCCGTACCGGAACTGTGTGCGCCGCCTGTAACTTCGATGCGGTCATGGGCGAATAAGTAACCACCAGTTTCAATCGGTTCACCTTGTTTATTGACGGTATGACCACCAATAAAGGCTTGACCAGCAGATTTAATGTTAATTTCACCGTAGTTACCAGACCAGTCAATGGTCTGAGATAACATATTGCCGTTATTATCAAAGACTTGGACTAACTTACCACCGGATACTAAAGTACCCATCATTTCCATATTTCCGGCATTGTTCATAGCGATTAAAGCACCAGAACTATCGGAAGTTAAGCCCATCGCGGTTGCACCACCCGCAGTTGTCACCAGTAAACCAATGCCATTATCATCAGCACCAGCAATACCACCATTCATGGTTACAGACTTAGACGCAAGTAGACCAGTATCTAGGAAGATTTGTTGACCTGCGGTAACGGTAACCGTAGAGTCGTTACCAGCCCAAGTTACGCCAGTTTCGCCAATCGTACCACCGGCAACTACTGCACCTAAGATGTCAACATCTTGCGCTCCGCGAATATTGATACTGCTACCCGCTTGTTTGGTGTTAATTCTGGCTGTACCGTGAACATAAACACTAGAACCTTCAGTGTTTGCACCATTAGTGCTGTTGCCATTGGCATCAAAACCACCTTCAATCGTGATGTTATCTTGAACATTGAGGAAACTTTCTAAGTAAACCCAAGTTGGTGTATTAATCTTCAGGTCAGAATTTTGACCAAGAACGTCAATGTTACCCCGGATAATAATGTCATCACTAGAAACTAATTCCAAAGTGGTATCTGCTGCCAGACTGGTTAATGTACCAGTGATCAGCATACCGAATTGATCTTCAGCGATCGCTGTTAGATAGTGATCTTTCCCCTTAGCATCTTTAGGTAACTTACTGAAGTAGTCATCGTAGTAGTGATTCAAGGGACTACCAGCACTGAGTTTCATCTGGTCGCTGGTGGTGACAGTCCCTTTAATTACCAATTCATGCGGCGAGATAATTGTTGCGTCTGCACCTTCGCCCGTCTTCACCGCAGTGGGTTTACCGTTAATATCATCAAAGCGAGCGCCTGCGGTGACTGCACCTCCACTCTCAATAATCACCAATTCACCAGCAGAAACTAGGATATTACCGTAATCTTCACGGGCTGCTACCACACCACCTTCCATGATTTGGGTCATGGTATCAGCCCAAATATCAATACCGGAATTAACCCCTTTGGCTTCCACTAAACCAGCTATCTTGATGCTTCCACTGGTCTTGATATTAACCAATCCACCGCTTTCGAGGACTGTAATATCACTACCGATGTCTGTTCTGAGGCTATTAATACCTTCTTCGTAGGTGACTAAGGCATTAGTACCTGTACTACCTTGAATGTTGATGGTGACATTTTGAGTACCGCGTAACCAACCACTGACTACCATTTGCTCAGTCAGGTTCATTACCAGATTGCCGGCGGTAATACCGGAATCAGGCACACCGTTGGGGTTGTGGATATTTTGCTTGTTAATTTGGGCAGTGCGAGCTTCAATGGTGAGATTTTCACTAGTGGCGCGAACGTCACCTCTGACATCGAGATGATCGGTTTTGAGGATTGTGGTATTGCGGAACTCTGGCTGATATGCGTCTGGATTGCGGGGTGCGGCGACCATCTTGCCTGTAGTACCATACATTACATCTCCGATGGTCATCTGGTTGCCTGCATTGGTGCGACCGATGGTTACAGTGTCAAAGTCGCCAGCGATCGCAGCTAAGTCTAAACTAGATAGCTCCATGACATTGGGATTATCAATACCCACATCATTGAGATCAGCACCAGCAGAGTTTTCTGCGGCCGCACCAAGGCTGTATGTCCAAACAAGTTGATTGGCTTGTAAGGTCAGATTACCTATACCGTTAACTTGATTTGCTCCACTGCGGAAGTTCATGTCATCGGCAGTGAGGACGATCTTTGCCCCGGCTGTGCGTCCAGTAATTCTGCCACTTACCAAGGTAAGGAGAGAATCTTTAGCCAAGAGGGTGAGAGAAGCGTTGCCATTACCAGCAGCAACTGCATACTGTTCGTTACCATCTGTCATCAAACCGCGCCAGTCGTCACTTACCTGTGTTACCCATTGGTTGTTCTGCATCCAAGTAGGTGTAACGCTAACTTGAGGAATTGTTAATCCGGTGTTAACAACCGTTGCTGTCTTCTCTAAATTGGTTAGTTTCAGGCTATCGGCTTCTTCAATTACGATGTTGCCTATTCCGTGAAGCGATGTTGCAGCAGTTAATGTTCCAACCTCCGTTAATAGAGCGGCGTTGTCGCTACCAATACCATTCTTCGCTTTCAACATTAGGTGGCTATCGCTACCAATAATGCTGGAGGCATTGGAATTAATAATTGCACCATCGGCGGCTATCAACCGTACCCAACCGCTACCTTTTCCATCTTCACTATCGCCTGTGGAAACCTTAATATTAGACTCAATGAGAATATTTGACTTATCACCGTAGGTACGTAAATCTACGTAACCATTTTGTACTGCATTGAGGGTCTTGCTAACTGTGATATTGTTGAGGGTTTCAACAATAATTACATCGGCGTTAATCTGACTTTGGAAGTTAGCCTGGGAAGCAACAACCCTAACATCTGTGGTGCTGTTGCGAGAGACACCATTGTTGTCGGTGTTGTTCAAGGTGACATTGCTACCAAAATCGAGAATATTAGTGCCATCTACCTTACCAGCTCGACCGATGAGGGTGAGGCGGTCTAAGCCACTGGTATAGTTGAGAATTTCCCGACCGTTGCGAAGCTGGTTCTGGTTGAGAGCGATCGCATCTTTCATCATTTGCTCGGCGATTACTTCATCAAAATCTCCTACGGTATCGTTAAGATTAATGATGCCATCAGCACCGGAACCAGTTGCCCGACCCAACCGCACAAAGTAAGTATCGTTACCGCCTTTGTCGTCGATAAAGATAGTGCGATCGCCAAAATCTGTAATGTTTACTACGTCATTACCACCGCCCATAACCAGACGATTGAAGGTCAAATTACCTTTAATTTCGTTTTCTGCACCTTGAGTGACGGCAAAACCACGGGCGTTAACAGTGGCATTGAGTTGTTTGGTAGCGAGTGAGAAGTCGAGGGTATTATTACCTTCATTGTCGTTGACCTTATCAAGTCCAAAATCATCCTCAAACAGGTAAGTATCGTCTCCTGCACCACCGGAGAGATTGTCAATGCCAATACCACCACGCAGTACGTCGTTAGCAATACTGCCAATTAATTTATCTCTGCCAGCGCCACCTATCAAGGTTGCACCTTTAAAGGTATTGCGATACTGCTGGTATCGAGCATCTTTAGTGTCGAGAAGCCATGAAACTGATGCATCAAGTAGGTCATCACCATCGCCACCATCGGCAATACCACCACCTGTGCCGAGTATCAGTTTGTCTTTGCCTGCACCACCAGTAAACTCAACACCAATGTCAAACAAGCGAGATGCATCAAACGTATCATCACCTTCGCCACCATCGGCAACAACTTTAGTAACACCTTCAAAGGTCTGATAGTAATCCTCGAATTCAACACTTACTGTGCTGCCTTGACCATACAAGGTAAAGGTTTCAGCCCTATCTGTAGTATCACCGTATTTACGTAGGCTGGAACTGCTACCACTATTAAGATACAGCACACCATTTTCGACTTTGCCTAAGTGAGGCTGTACGTTAGGTGCTTTGTACTCTAAGGTGAGCAAATTAGCTTCAATCAGATTAATGTCTAATATCCGAATCTTGCCGACAAACAAATTGAGGGCTACAAAGGCGTTGATCAAAAGATCCACGCTAGTCTTGACATTTGCCAAGTTCTTAATACCACCTGCTTGACCATCATTATTGGGGTCATAGCTCCACATTGTGGCAATTTCAGAAGGATGAATCTTGCCATCGCTCTGCCAGGTTTGATTCGTCACAAATCCTAACTCATCCTTAGTTAGGGTGGGTTTAGAGATATCCTGCAAATCAACACCCATCTTCACCTTAATACCGCCACCAATACCTGCTTCAAGGATACCTAGTGCCAGAGCTGCTTCTAAACCTAAGTAAGCTTCAACAGTAAACTCATCCTTTTCTTGTGGCTTCACACCTTTCTGAGTGGGGATAGTAAAGTCTGTGAGGAAGAAGCCATCAAAAGCATCAAGCGGGTTTTTGGATTTAATTGCTTTTTGAATACCGGAGGTATCGTAACCAAAACCTAAATCAGCCTTGGCACTAAAGCTACCTCTCGCAGAAATATTAACTGTAGCTGGAGTGGGTACTAAGGGAATCACTGCTAAAAGTGCATCAAAGTCGGCGCTAAACTCTAATAAAGGTAGCTCGTAGGTAAATAGTGTTGCGCTTCCTCCGGTTAAAAGATTCTTCCAATTGGAGATATCTTTGATATACTTCATAATCTGGAAGCCAGAGCGTGGTGTCTTGTTCGTTCCAGAACTAGAGTTTACAGAGCCAGCCTGACGGGTATTTGCGGCGAGGAATTGGTCAACTTCGGTGGATTGGGGAACATTTGTCGCGGCTACAGTTTGTATATTGTTAGTACCCAGTCCCATGATGCTACCCAAGGGGAGCCATTCACCTGTTTTTAAGGTAGCTATTTGATCTACCAACTTAAGCATTTGCTTGGCTTCGGTGATGAAGCTCCAATCAATCGGCTTGCGACCCTTCAGCACCATAATTTTGTTGATTAATCCTTTGAGGGTGGGGTCATCAGGAATAATCTTATCTAAACCAGTTATTTTCTCATCAAGGACATCAATGAGTGGCTCCATTGGCTTGAGGGCATCGCGGACTTTCTCAGCGATAGGTGTCAAGAAGTCACTAACCAAACTGCCCATGTCAATCCGCATATCGCGCAGACCGAAACTGGGAGCCATCATCTTTTGACCCAGTTGCCAACTCCAATTAAATTCTAGGTCGGCACCTATTTTTGGCAGTCCCTTCGCACCATCTATTTCTAGGGTCATGCCGATATCTAACTTGGTATCAACTCCAAAACTGACACCAAATAGGTCTTTGGTGCGACCGGAGAGAATACGTCCTAGAGCCATACGACCGCGACTGTCACCTTTGAGGTCGAGGGATAGTCCACCATATATACCGCTAGCTTCACCACCTGGGTTATTGTCCTTCATTTTCGCTTTGAAGAACAACAAGTTACCTTCTCCGCTAAAAGGAGTGATGACATTAGGGTCAGTGGGACTACCGTCTAAGTAAGCCTTGATACCAACTTCTAGTTCAGGCTTACTACCATCTTTGTTGGTGGCAAGATAAAAACTGTCTTGGAGGCTAAAGCCAAAGCCGAAGTCAAATTTCCAGCCAATATCGAGTGCAAAACCACCATTTATATCAAGACTAAAGCCAGGGATGCTAAAGTCAAGCGGTAAGTTCACACCTGTACCGACTAAATTCCCACCCAAATCCATATCGAATTGGATTGCATCTGCCCCAGTTGGTAGGGCGCCGCCAACTATCCAGTTTTGCATCAAGTTGCCGAGCTTGTCGTACCAACCCACCATGACATCATCGACAGAAATGCGGTTGTCCTTATTGGTGTCGAGTAGGATATTGAGTTTATCGGGACCAAGGATGTTGTACAGGGTTTCACGGATAAATTCGATCGCCTTACCATTGCCACTCAATTTTCTACGTAGATCGCCCAAAATACCCAGGCGCATATCCCTTAGGAATGAAGCTGCGTCACCCAACTTATCACCAATCAACGGGATATCCTGAGCGAGGTTTGAACTGAGGACATCCTCTAGGGTTCCCACGGCTGTATCGACGCTATCAAGAATAAACGATGGGTCGTTGATTAAGCCAAGGAGTGAGAATTGACCGCCCAGTTTTTCAAACTCGCCACGAATGTCTGGGAAGCTCATGATGAGGGGGTCTTGCTGTCCTCTATCAGTAGATTTCGCCAGGTGTTTGAACAGTTGTACTAAGCCTTGGTCGCCGTAGACAGGGTTGGTTTTAACTTGGATTGGGCTGAGTTTGAAATCAAGTCCAGCTATTTCTATGCGTACTGGCAAGTTGATATCAAAGCCGCCCGTCAGTTTGGCTTGTAAGTTGTCCTTGAAGGATTCCTTGCCGATGTAGAACAATCCGTCGTCGGGTAATGTACCTGCTTTTTGGTCAATTGCAACTAATAAACCTGCGTAGTCTTTAGTATCAACTTTACCATCAGCATCAAGTACAACTGTACCGTTATCAATACCAATATTAATTGGGCCGGCCTTGAAGTCTAAATCGAGTCCAGTACCAACAAGACGGGCACCAATTTGGGCATGAGTGCCTTTACCTGTTTGGGCGTTATAATCCCGCAGGAAAATCTTGGGGTCGCCTTTGAGGATACTGTCAAGGTCAATGCCAATATCAAAGTTGAGTTTGGCGATCGCTTCTAGGGTTAGCTTACCACCACCCTTGAGGTCTGCGAGGGCATCAATCGCGTCGAGTGCGGCTGCACCAGCATTACCTGATAGCTGCTTAAAGGTGTCTAAATCAAGGTTGAAGTCGAATTTATCAGAGAATAGTGCTTCCCAATTAAAGCGGATATTTAAAGCACCATTGCTGAGGGAGAGGGAGAATTTTTGCTGGTCAGCAGCTAAGGTGTTGTCATCGCTAATACCAAGGGCAGATTCGATGGTATTTTCAACTTCCTGAACCATGCCAGCAGGGTTTTTCGCTGCGATTTCTAGTTTGGCAGCTAAACTATCGAGGAAGTTAAAGGTTTCGCTTAACGAGCGATTAATAACGGGAATTGGTGTATTGTAGAACGACTCATTCGCTAAGGAATCGCTCATAAAGTCGATACCAGCCCGGACACCCTGAATAACCGTCTCAAAATTTAGGTTCTTAAGGCTGAGTAGGTCAGAGACATCGGGCATTACTACAATAATGCCTTCGTTTTTAACCTGACCACTAGCGATCGCAGCGTTGAGATCGAATGCTTGAGTAACTGGCTGGTTTACAGTTTGAACACCGCTCTTGAACTTAGTAAGTGTAGGTACGTAAACCGACAGTTCGGCGTTTGGCGCGATGGAGATATCGCCAAAACCACCATTTACCTTGAGACCCTTGAGTTTCGCTTGGGCATCACCGTCCAACTTGAAATAGAAGGATTTGAAAAGGTCGCCACTCATCAGGTCACTAAAGCTAAAGCGGCGATCGCCTGGAGTAATTGTATTCGGGTCACGGTCTAGCCCGGTTGAGACAGTAGCTGCCATCCTTACCCCAGAATCTGTACCAATTCCACCTGCTTTTAAGCCCACAAAACCTAACTGCGCCGCTATTTCTAAATCTTTGACTTCTAGGCTGGCTCTACCATTAAGTTCAACATTGTCAATATATAAATTGACACCTTTATCTCCAGGAGTATTGCCAAAGTTGATGACAAAATCCATGCGTCCATCAACACCAGCGTTAATTGAGGTCTTGGCATTGGTTGAAAGCGATGCAACACCACCCAAATCAAGTCCCAAGTTTAGCTGTTGGTCGTTCAGCACTGGTAAGTCTTTGCGGAAGCTAAACGGTATTACAAGCTCATTCTTAATTGGGTCATAGGTTAAGGGCACACTCAACGGCAGGATACCAGAATTATTAATGGCTACTATCAATTCCTGGTATGTGCGTAGAAGTTGACGTTTCTCATGGACAACAAAGTCTTTGCTGGCGATACTAATATCGCTAGCAGCATCAATAATAAGAGTTGTATTATTTTCTACCGATTTAACTTGGTAGGAAACGTCATTAATCGTTACAAACTTCCCTGCTAAATTGCTACCAAAGTTCGCATCTGATGCCGTCAGCTTACCGCCAGTTATGCTAGCGTCTATACCCGACATCAAATCAATCCGTGGGCGATAAAAATCAATCTTCGAGAGAACTTTATCGTTGATAGCAGTTGCAAAGTCAAGAACACCGCCAAGCGAGAGATCCACAAACGGAATTTCCGTTTGCATGATGTCATATTCACGATACTGCTGCGCCCAGCCCACCAAATCCTTGAACATCACCAGCACATCGCCAATACCGAAGTTACGGAAATTCACCAGTTTATCAAAGTTCTCGTGACGGAATTTAACACCCGTACCGCCAAATAATTGACCTTCTAGATATGCCTTGGCTGGTGTTGCTCCACCCGATAAATCGTTACCTGCCAAAGTCGCGTATACGGGGAGGACAACATCAATCCGGTTGTCGTTGGTGGTGACTTTAAACTCGCTATTTACATAGGAGATGCCACCACCAAGGCTTAGGGTTGCCGTACCTTTCTCTTGACCAACTTCATTGGAACCAATGCTTAAACCAACTGGACCAAAGTAACCACCCAGAACTATATCTTTTGCCGCCGCCGCCGCCTTAAAGGAAAGCTTATTGAGGTCAAATTTAGAAGTAAATGTCTTCCAGTCAAAGCTCAGGTCAAAATCGATACCCAAATTAACATTAAATTCAACATTTGCTTGACCTTCTAATTCCAGACCAAATAGATTCGCTTCTTGGTCGAGTGATAAACCGATATTGCGTTGGAATTCGCTATCGCTTGCATAGGACAACGAGAAACCACTTTGACCAATAACAAAATCAAGCCCTTTAGCGATTGGTAGAGTTGGTAACCAAACATTTCGTAGTTGTTTGATTAACCCTTGTAGGGTTTGTGGAGTGGTTTGGTTAGCAGTGGTAGGCGAAATATAACCCTTTATCGAATCTCCAAGGGAGAGATAAGTGCTAATGCCCAAAATGCTATCAATGGTAGCATTAGTACCTGGCAGTGATTTAGACAACAAGCTTTCGGAAATGAGTGTGCCATCTTCTTTATATTTAGGTACTAAGCTATCTTTCAAGTCGATTAACTTATCGGCACCGCTAATCAGAGCATCCTTAATACTCTGAGTCAGTATCATATCTAAGTTCGAGGCATTGAAGCGCGTGATATTGCTGGCGCTAACAAAGTTAACTGCTATAGTTTGGTTGCCAATTTGAATCTTTTCATCGACAACTTTACCTGTACTGTTAACTTCTATACCTAAATCGCCAGTAAATTGTAAATCAGTTCCCAGTGCCAAGTCAGCTTTACCACTTCCCTGGAGGGCATAGAGTCCGCCACCGTACATGACCAGTCCCAAAGTACCATCACTCAAACTGCCCGATAGGTCATCTGCAAGGCTGACAGTCGCAGACAAATTTTTGCCAGCAGCCAGAATTGCCCCATCCGACTCGCGGATGTTAAAGGTAAGATCGCCACTGAGGGTGGTAAGGTCGGCAATACTTAGGTTCAAGCCTGTACCGCTAACTTGGTTAACTCCCGTAGCGATCGCGACACCACCCAAGGTGACATCAACACCAGTCTTGTTCATCTGCGCCGAGACATTGCCACCAAGGGTCAAGCCGTTGATGCCAACTAATGCCACATCCCCAGACATTGAGTAAGCCAAGGCACTCTGACCTTGAGGCGACTTTCTAATTTGTACTGTGCCGTTGACGTTACTCAGTTTTAAACCGACATCATCGTCTTGATCTGGGGTGCTAGCACCAATGCCAACAAAGGCAGAGGCGTTGGTACTAGCCAATTCAATAATTTGAGTGCCATCTACAGAGCTAACGTTAAAGCTAAAGTTGCCTGTGAGCCTTGCATAGTCGGAAATCGACAGATTGAGTTCATCTAATTGGAGGCTAACACTGTTGCGATCGCCTTTTGCACTCGCTATCCCGGAGAAGTTGAACAGATCAATCCCCACCAGGGCAATTTCTGCGTTGTCGATGGTGTAGTTGTAGGTATCATCTGTGTTGACAGTCAGGCTAAATTCGCCATTGCTCAGTTTCGCGCCGATGTCGTCGCTGGTATGAGGAGTATCTGCACCAATGCCCACAAAAGTAGAGACATCTGTCGCTGTAATCTCAATTGTGCGACGACCATCGGGGAGGGGATCACCCAAGGTCAGAGCCACGCTACCTTCAGCCTCCAAGACACCTGCTACTTTCAGGTGAGCAGTGCCTTCAACACGGGTGAGAGTCGCTTCTTCTTCACTAAAAGCGATCGCTACTGTCTCACCATCTGCCAGGGTGATGGTTTGATCCACAGCCCCGCCCATGCGGTTGATCCGCGCCTTCATTGTGCCTTCTAGGGTTAGGTCTGGGACTCCCTCCAGGCTGGCAGTGCCACTGGCTTCTAGGGCATATTTCGCAGGTTGGGAGTTAGTTGCTGTCTCCAATACCATAGCCAAGTTGCCATCAATCAGCTTGACTCCCATTTCATCAGGGGTTTCGTAACCTGAACCCATAAACGCCTTGACATCCCTGACACCAATCAGCAGTTTGCCAGTGGTCTGCTCAATGCCAAAGTTCCCTGAGAGAGCAAGGGTGTCAGCAATATTCAGGTTGGCAGTCCCCGCCACACGGGTGAGGTTGGCGGCATCCAGTGCCAGGTTAATTTCTCCGCCAGGCGTAGTAATTATTTCATCAACAACCTTGCCTGTACGGTTGACTTGTACCTCTAAAGTCCCTTCGATGGTGACATCCTCGACACCAACCAATGCTCCTGCACCTTCCCCAATGAGAGCATAGGTCATCTGGCTTTGCTCAGTCAGGGGTTTGCTGTAGTCGATGGTTTTGAAGAGGGCGAGACCAAGATTGACATCGGTGATTTTGACCCCGATTTCTGCATCAGTGTCATAGCCTGTACCCATGAAAGCGTAGCCGTTGGTAATCCCCGCCAACAACTTAGTAGCTTCCAACTGCTGCTCGTCGTAAGTGACTTGGACATTGTGGAAGCTGACTTTGCGCCCAGCGTCAACTGTTGTCGTTGTGGCGGCCAGGTCATTGGTGGAGTTGGCATTGCCAGCAGTCAGGTTGACTGTCACACCGAGGTCATGGCTGAGTCTTTGAGCCAGGGCTACAGCCGCAGCCAGACGCTGTTCGGCTGTGTCATTGTTGGCGAGGAATTCCACACCCATCCGCACAAAGCTATGATTGCCTGCGCCACCAGCAGCAGTGAGGTCAACTGGTGTGCCATTAGCAGATGTAGCTAGCTGGAGGGCAGTTCCCTGAATACTGGCGACGTAGTAAGTCACTCCATCCTGTAACCCACCGATCGCCTGAGTGCCACCTGTGCGGTACTGCACTGCCTCACCGACTTTCAGATCGACTACGGTAGGTAGAATAATGGTGTTTGCTGCCACATCAACGGCTAGCTGATTGCCGGCATCGAAGGCTGTGCCAGTTTGTACCAGTCGGTGATTGCCACGTCCATCACTAGTTAAGTTGACGGCTGCACTACCGGATGCAGTGGTCAGTTGAATAGCAGTATCACTGATGCGTTTGACGTAGTAGGTATTACCTGCGGTCAGTCCACCAATCGCAGTTTGTCCGGGATCAATTTCATAGCGCACTGCTGCCCCATCTGCTAAACGATGGGAGGAGGCGAACTGAATTTGGTCTTGGCTGACATCCACCCGCAATGTGTTCTGGGCGAGGAAGGTAGTGGCAACACGGGTAAGACGCTGGATGCCATCGCCATCGCTCGTCAGATCAACAACAGAACCGCCAGACGCAGTGGTCAATTGAATAGCAGTATCGCTGACGCGCTTGACATAGTAATTATTTCCTGCTGTCAGTCCACCGATCGCCGACTGTCCGGGATCGATTTCGTAGCTAACCAGGACACCATCTGTGAATCCATGTGCTGCTGCGAAGAGAATTTGGTCACGGTTAGTATCCACTTGTAGATGGTTCTCTGCATTGAAGAGAGTGGCTTGTCCATCAACTGCTGTTGCAGCAGCACCAAAGTGCCAGGTGGGCATGAAGCGATATTTGGAGCCGCCCGATAGCTTCGACACACTAATAAACTTACCGCTAGTCAAATCTGCTGCTGTATTGGCAAGTTTAAATTCGGTGTCCGAAACCTTCTTCACGAAATAGGTTTTATCGGGAGTCGGCTGGTAAACCTGTGCTTGAGGGAAGTAGATGTCTGGTGTCAGTCCGCTAATCGGGGAACTGGGAGAAGCATCGATGGAATCTAGCTGTAAGACAACTTGTTGCCCATCCTGGAAGCCGTGAGCGTAGTTCAGCTTAATTGTCTTCAGACTGGTGGATAAGGTTTGGGGAAGTTGGAAGAGGTAGCGATCGCTATTAGCACGCTCTACCATTGTCATTGTTTGTATCCCCGTACCAGTACTGGTGAGATCAAGGGGAACTGAGGGGCTGCTGGTGCTGGCTAATTTAATTTTTGTATCGCTGACCTTAATGACAAAGAAGGTGTGAACAGCAGTTTCTGTGATGAGTTTATCGAAGGTGCCACCGACTGGAACACCGCCAGCAGGGCTGTAGTACTGGATCTTGTCACCTGTTTCCAGATAATGCTTGCTGGCAAAGGCAATTGTATCGTCGTTAATACTGACAACGCTACCTGAACCACCTGCTGACGTAGAACTCAGGACAGGCACCAGGGCATGTTCGCCAACGCTATCATTGGTCAGGTTAATCACACTACCGTTGGTGAGCGATCGCAGTTGCACGGTGTTACCATCAATCACGGCCACACGATACTGTTCTCCATTGCTGAGTCCACCAATGGAACTATTACCGCGAGATTCGTAGCGCACTGTTTGTCCGTCGAGTAGTGCATGAGCCGACGGGAAGAGAATGCGATCGCCTTCCACATCAATTCGCAGTTGGTTTTCTGCACCAAATTGATTGACGGGGGTGAGGGAATGGTTGCCCAGGCTATCGCTGGTTAAGTTAATTGCCGTCCCACCCTTGGTTGCGCTCAGTTGAATGCTCTGAGCATTGAGAGACTTCACATAGTACAGCACCCCATCTGTCATGCCACCGATGGCGGCATTATTCTGGGCGTTATAGCGCACCAGCATACCAGTGCTGAGTCCGTGGCTATTGGCAAATAAAATCCGGTCTTGCTCGATATCAACGTTGAGACTGTTCTCTGTGGCCATTGTCAGCACTGGGCGGATTGCATGGTTACCCAGACTGTCGGAGGTCAAATCAACTACTGCACTGCCGTTCAGTTCCCGCAGGCGCACTGTTGTAGAATCCACTACCTGCACTGTGTATTGCTTACCGCTAACTAACCCACCGATCGCTGCGTTTTGTCCAGCGTCGTACAGCACACGGCTGATGTTGGTCAATCCATGAGGCTGGTCGAATAGGATCAGGTTTTGCTCCAGATCGACCTTAATCGAATTGGTTGCACCAAACTCAATCACTTCCCGGAGATGCTGCGCCCCACTGCCGGCGCTGGTTAGGTCAATCGGCTGACCGCCTGATGTTGCTGCTAGTTGTAACGTCTGGTCATCTACTTTGAGGACGTAGTATTCCTGACCAGCGACCAAGCCACCGATCGCCTCGCTACCCAAGGCTGGGGAGTAGATCACCTTCTGACCAGTCACCAACCCGTGGGGCTTGTCGATCACCAGGCGATCATTTTGGATATCTACTCTGTCTTCGTTGAATGCCCAGCCATCTACTGTGGCACTAATGGACTTGACTGTGGATTGTTCGGCTTCTAGGCGGGCTTTTTCCGTGGCTAGTTGCGATCGTAAATCTTGATATAGCTCTTCGCTAAGATTAGTTTGATGCTTGGTTAAATTCAGGTCATCCACTATGGCGTTAGATGCCTGACCCAATGCGCCTGGTGTTTGGAGAGTGAACAGTTCCATTGAGAACTCACCACCGAAGGCAAGATTACCACCAGCATTCAGGTGGGCTGTACCTTCTACGCGCAATTGATCTTTTTGCTCCTCGTTGAAGATAATTTCAACAGTATTACCGTCACCCACAGTCACGGTTTCATTCACTGTCTCACCTGTGCGGTTAACGCGCACCGCCAAAGTACCGTCGATAGTTAATTCTTCTACACCGATTAAGGATGCTGCACCACTAGCCACCATCGCGTAGCTGCTAGTGGTTTGCCCGGTCACCTGGTTGGCTTCGGAGTAGACAACTAGACCCAAGTTGCCATTACTCAACTGAATTCCAGATGCGGCATCTGTACCCCCTTCCGCACCGACGAAGGCATTGACGTTGGCGATACCCAGCTTCAGCTGCGTGTTGGTTATGCCTTCAGTAGTGGTGCTGACTTTCTCAAAGCCAAGTTCCCCGGAGGCTTGAATTACACCTGCAATATCGAGAGTGGCAGCACCTGAGACGGTGGTGATATTTGCCGCGTCCTCGAACTTAACGGTGACTTCCCCTTCGGGTGTGTCAATCGTGACATCGACAGGACGACCCATGCGGTTGATCGCCACATTCAAACTACCGCTTAAGGACAGGTCTTTGATGCCAATCAATCCAGCACTACCACTACCCATGAGTGCATAAGATTGGGTAGTTTCACTGGTGCTGCTGTTGTATTGCTGCTCCAGTACCAGACCCAGGCGACCGTCAGTTAATTGCACACCCACAGCAGTGCTGCTGCCGTAGCCGCTACCGACAAAGGCAGTGGCATCGGCGACTCCTAATAGCAGTTGAGTGTCGGTAAGATTGCCTGTGGTGGTAACAGTCTTTTCCACAGTGATCGCCCCACTCAATACCACAAAGCTACCTACATCCAGAGTGGCAGTACCCATCAAGCGAGTGACATTATCAGCCGTGTCAATTTGTACCTGGATATCGTCGCCTGGCATAGCAATAGTTTCATTAACTACTTTGCCAGTCCGGTTGACTTCTACTGCCACACTACCGCTTAATGTGATATCATTCACACCCACCAAGGCAGCCGTACCAGAGGCTGTCATTGCATAGGTTTTACTGTCGGTGTAAACGAGCAAACCCAGATTACCGTCGCTGAGTTGAATGCCTGTGCCGTTAGCTCCCACAAAAGCATTGACATCTCTCGCACCCACGCGCAGGACATTAGCGTTGTTCTCAAAGCCGAAATCGCCGGAGAGTTTGGCGAATCCGGCAATATCCAAGTCCAGGCTACCAACAGCACGGGTGACGTTGCCTTCATCCGCAGTGTAGGCGATCGCTACGTTACCATCAGCAGTGGCAATGATTTCATCCACAGATGTGCCGGTGCGATTCATCTCTAAGGTGGCGGTACCACTGAGAGTTAATCCATCTACACCCACAATTGCTGCCGTACCAGAGGCAGTGAGGGCATAACCAGAACTGCTGTAGACTACTAAACCAAGGCTGGCATCAGTAATTTGTAAACCCGTGTTATTAGCACCCACAAAGGCATCTACATTAGTTGCACCCACGCGCAGAGTGCCGCCATTGTTCTCAAATCCAAAATCGCCGGAGAGTTGGGCAAACCCAGCAATGTCCAAGTCCAAATTACCGACGGCACGGGTGACGTTACCTTCATCAGCAGTGTAGGCGATCGCCACGTTACCATCGGCAGTGGCGATGGTTTCATTGACTGCTCTACCTGTGCGGTTCAGTTCTAGGGTCGCGCTACCACTCAGAGTCAGATCGTTGATGCCCACCAACGCGGCATTCCCGGAAGCGGTGAGGGCATAACTAGAACCTGTAACGCCAGTGTAAACCACAAGACCGAGGCTGGCATCACTCACCTCTAGCCCCGTGCCATTTGCTCCAACGAAGGCATCCACGTTAGTTGCAGCAATCCTCAGGGTGTCTGCATTTTTCTCAAATCCAAAATCACCGGAGAGTTGGGCAAATCCGGCAATGTCCATCTCCAAGCTACCGACGGCGCGGGTAACGTTGCCTTCATCAGCAGTGTATTCAATAGTCACATCACCATCGGCAGTAGCGATCGCTACATTCACCGCTTGGCCTGTGCGGTTGACTTCTAGGGTGACATTGCCATTTAAAGTCACGCCATCCACGCCAACCATTGCTGCTGTACCAGTAGCTTCCAGGGCATAGGTTTGATTAGCAGAGTAGACCACCAAACCGAGGCTGGCATCACTCACCTGTAAACCTGTGCCATTTGCACCCAGGAAGGCGTTGACGTTTGTTGCTCCTATTTTGAGAACTCCGGCGTTATTCTCAAAACCAAAGTCACCGGAGAGGGCTGCATATCCGGCAATGTCCATCTCCAAGCTACCGACGGCGCGGGTGATGTTGCCTTCGTCAGCAGTGTATTCAATAGTCACATTGCCGCCCGCAGTGGCGATCGCTTCATTTACCGCTTGGCCTGTGCGGTTCACTTCTAGGGTGGCAGTACCAGTGAGTGTCAAGCCATCCACGCCAATAATTGCCGCCGTACCGGATGCTGCCAGGGCATAGGTAGAATTAGTGCTGTCGGTGTAGACAACTAGTCCCAGTTCCGCATCACTGACTTGTAAACCGGTATTATTTGCACCCAGGAAGGCGTTGACGTTCGTTCCAGCAATCCGCAGGTTGTCGCCATTTTTCTCAAATCCAAAATCGCCGGAGAGGGCTGCATATCCGGCAATGTCCATCTCCAAGCTACCAACGGCGCGGCTAACGTTGCCTTCTTCAGCAGTGTAGGCGATCGCTACAGTCCCACCAGGAGTCGAGATAGTTTCGTCAACTGCCATTCCGGTGCGGTTGACTTCTATAGTTGCGGTGCCGCTCAGGGTCAGCCCGTCTACACCCACTATTGCTGCTGTACCTGATGCTTCCAGGGCGTAAGTGGAGCCACTGGGGTTGGTGTAAACTACCAGACCCAGGTTGGCATCATTAACTTGCAGCCCTGTACCATTTGCACCCATAAAGGCATTAACGTTAGACGCGCCAATCAGCAAGGTGTCGGCGGTTCTTTGAATGCCAAAATCACCAGAGAGGGCAACTGCACCAGCAACATTCAGGTTTGCCGTGCCTGTGATCACGGTGAAGTCGGCGGGATTATCCATCTGGATCTGGATTTCGCCGCCTGGGGTCGTAATA
The DNA here is from genome assembly GCF_014697125.1 of Anabaena minutissima FACHB-250. Classification (GTDB taxonomy): domain Bacteria; phylum Cyanobacteriota; class Cyanobacteriia; order Cyanobacteriales; family Nostocaceae; genus Trichormus; species Trichormus minutissimus. Next base: position 345,346 of record NZ_JACJRG010000002.1, read on the forward strand.
GTTTCTGCAACGGTTGTTTGGGTACGGTTGACCTGAATTGCCAGCGTACCTGCAAGAGTCAAGTCTGCAATGCCAACGATCGCTGCCGCACCTTCTCCCACCAGGGCATAGGTCATCTGGGACTGTTCGGTGTTGAACTTGGTATGGTCAATTGTCTTGTAGAGTGCCAGACCAATATTGGTGTCGGTAATTTTAATCCCAGTTTCGGCATCAGTGCCATAGCCTGTACCCATAAAGGCGTAGCCGTTGGTAATCCCCGCTAGTAGCTTAGTAGTTTCCAACTGCTGCTCGTCGTAGCGGACAGTAACATCACGGAAGCTGACGCGGCGACTTGTTGTAATTGTGTCAGAGGTGGCATCAGGGTCGTTATTAGAAGTGGCATCACCAGCAGTCAGGCTCACCGTTACACCCAGATCATTGCTGAGTCGCTCAGACAAGGCAACGGCTGCATCCCGTCGCTGCTGGGCGATATGATTATTAGCCAGGAACTCAACCCCAGCCCGGACGAAGCGATGATTACCTGCACCACCTGCGGCTGTGAGGTCGATGGGCGTACCATTGGCAGTTGAGGCTAGCTGTAATGCGCCTCCCTGGATGCTGACGACATAGTATTTTTCACCATCTACTAGCCCCCCAATGGCTTGTGCGCCACCAGAACTGTATTGCACCATCTCACCAACTTTCAGATCGACTGGTGCAGGCAAAATAATCTTGTCTCCAGCAATATCAATGCTGATGTGGTTCTGGGGTGTGAAAACACTGCCAGTCTGGACGAAGCGATGATCACCACGTCCGTCGCTGGTGAGATTCACAGCCGCACCACCCAAGGTGGTGGACAATTGTATTACGGTATTACTGATGCGCTGGACATAGTAGGTATTGCCAGAGGTAAGTCCACCAATAGCCTTCTCACCTGTACCGATTTCGTAGCGGACTTGCACGCCATCAGCCAGCCCATGACTAGACTCGATAATCAGTTGGTCTTGCTGCACATCTACTAGGGTCTTGCCGTCATTACCAAAATGCCAGGTGGGCATGAAGCGGTAGGATGAACCACCTGAAACTTTGGATACATCTACAAAGTTACCTGCTGCCAGATCCTCCGCGGTTTCTGCTAACTGTAGCTTGTTGGCAGAGGTGACTTTGACGTAGTAGGTTTTATCCTCGGTGGGTTCATAGACCTGTGGGTCTGGTGAATAGGTGTCGGCTGTAACTCCTGACAGAGGAGAACTCGGTGCAGAGTCATTAGGATTCAATTGCAATGCTACTACTTGCCCTGTCTGAAAACCGTGGTTGTAGGTGAGTGTAATTGTGTTGTTGCTGACAGATTTGAGGGTAGAGGATGCCTGGAAGGTTAGGTGAGAGCGGTCTTTGTTGGCTCGCTCCACTAGTGTCATCATTTGTGCGCCACTGCCAGGACTGGTTAGATCCAAGGCATTGTTAGCTAAGGCATCACTCTGGGTTTTTGCTAGGCGAATTGTCGTGTCATTGACCTTGATGACATAGAAGGGATGGACTTCTGTACTGGTGATCAGTTGGTCAAAAGTGCCACCAACTGGATCTCCATTGATTGGGTCGTAGTATTGAATCTTATCGCCAGTTTGCAGGAAGTGCTTGCCAGTAAAGGCGATCGTATTAGCGTTGATATCAACACTACTCTGCTCGTTTTGCGTGGGGAAGGTTAATACTGGACGTAATGCGTGGTCACCCAGACTATCAGAGGTGATATCCACTACACTGCTACCGACCAACTGCCGCAACCTCACAGAGGTGGGACTCACTACTTGTACTGTGTAATATTTGCCATTTTCTAAACCGCCAATCGGTCGATTCTGTCCAGCATCGTATTGCACTCGACTGATATTAGTTAGTCCGTGAGGGATGCTAAATAGAATTAAATTCTGCTCAATATCAACTGCAATGGCATTGGTAGCGGCAAACTCAATCACTGCTTGCAGCTGTTGTACCCCAGTACCAGTGCTTGTCAGATCAATAGCATCCCCACCTGCGGTTGCTGCCAGTTGTAGAGTCTGCTCATCGACAGCAATCACGAAATATTCTTGACCAGCAACCAAACCAGCAATTGCTGTATCCCCATTACCCGTGACGTAGACTACCTTTTGCCCAGTGACGAAACCGTGGGGCTTGTCCATGAGCAGGCGATCGCGCACAATATCTACACGGTCTTCGTTAAATGCCCAACTGTCGATGGTGGCGTTAATGTTGGTAATTGTATTGTTTTCTGCTTCTAGGGATGCTTTCTCAGCAGCAAGGCTATCCCGCAGTTCTTGATAAAGTGCCTCACTAATATTAGTTTGATATTTCTCCAGTTTTAGATCATTAACAGTGGCATCGGCAGTCTGATCTACAGCACCAGGAGTTTGCCCGCTAAACAATTCCATCGAGAACTCACCACCAAAGGCGATCGCTCCTGTAATATTTGCATTAACAGTACCTTCGACTCGTAGTTGATTCTTTTGGTCTTCGCCAAAAACTAGCTCGACGGTGTTGCCATCACCCACAGCAATACTTTCGTTGACTGTCTCACCTGTGCGATTAATCCGGACTGCTAAAGTACCTTCTAGGGTGAGGTCGTCCACACCGATCAACGCTGCTGCACCACTGGCTTCTAAAGCATAGCTACTAGTATTTGTACTGCTATCGGAGTAAACAACAAGACCTAGTTGACCGCTACTTAATTCAATGCCGGCGGCTGATGCCGTACTACCGCCTGCACCAACGAAAGCATCGACATCGGTCATCCCTACCAGTAGTTTGGTGGTGGTGATGCCTTCGCTAGTAGAACTGGTCTTACTCAAGCCGAACTCACCAGAGACTTGCACTACACCAGCAACATCGAGGAAAGCTGTTCCGGATACGTTAGTGATATCTGCGGCTTCATCGAATTGGACGGCGACTTCCCCTTGGGGTGTGGCGATGGTCACATCTACAGCACGACCCATACGGTTAATAGCTACGTTCAAGCTGCCACTGAGGGAGAGGTCATCAACACCGATTAAGCCGGCTGCACCACTGCCCATCAAAGCATAGCCTTTAGTGGCACTATCAGTTTCCAGTACCAGTCCCAAATGACCATCGGTTAATTCCACCCCTACGGCATTAGCACTACCATAGCCAGAACCCACAAAGGCACTGGCATTGGTAATCCCAATCAACAATTGTGTGTTGTCTTTTTTAACTGCCAATGCACCATTGAGGGATACGAATCCTGCAACATCGAGATTTGCTGTACCACTGATTTGCGTGATATCATCTGCGGTAGCAAATTGGATGGAGATATCCTCACCGGGCATAGCGATCGCTTCATCAATCACATCCCCGGTGCGGTTGACTTTCAGGTCAATAGTTCCACTGAGAGTAACATCATTAATCCCAACCAGTGCAGCGACACCAGAGGCAGTGAGAGCATAGTTGGCATTGGTGCGATCTGTGTAGAGAATTAGACCGAGTTGAGCATCACTGACTTGAATTCCAGTACCCTGACCACCAACGAAAGCATCTACATCGGTTGCGCCAATCCGCAGCGCGGTTGCTGTCTTCTCGACGCCGAAGTCGCCGGATAGTTCTGCAAAGCCATCAATCCCTAGGTCTAAGCGACCTGTTGCTCGTGTGACGTTACTTTCTTCAGAGGTGAAGGCAATATTAACCTCACCACCAGGGGTAGTAATAGTTTCATCAACTGCTCCCCCTGTGCGGTTGACTTCCAAGGCAATTTTGCCGCTCAGGGTCAGACCATCGACTCCTATCAACGCGGCTTCTCCGGCGGCGTTCATGGCGTAAATGGTAGGCTCACTACCGTTGCGCTCAATGACCAGACCCAGCTCGCCATCACTGAGTTCTAAGCCCACAGCGTTAGCAGTACCATAGCCATTGCCGACAAATGCGTTGACATCTGTAGCTCCGATGAGGAGTTTAGTGCGGCTGCTGCTATCTTCGGTAATTACAGTCTTCTCAATAGAAAAATCGCCACTGACTGCTGCAAACCCGGCGATGTTAATATTCGCACTACCTTGCAGACGAGGGAAATCCCCTTCTGTGCCATCAAAAGCGATCGCTTTTGTCTCTCCATTCCCTAGATTGAGAGTCTCGTTAACTGCTCCTCCTGTTCGGTTTAAGGATAGTGCTAGGCTTCCTTCTAGGGTTAAATCGGGAACACCAATCAAGGATGCTGTACCACTGAGATGCAATGCGTAGGCTGCTGAAGAGGGATCTGCTGTTTGATAAAGCACCATGCCTAAGTCAGCATCCGTCAATGCAACGCCTAGGACGCTATCGGTGTTGTAGCCAGTGCCAACAAAGGCAGATACATCTGCGGCTGCTAGAGATAGTTTCGTTTCGTTGGCCTCAACGCTGAGTCCACTACCGGCAAGAACAACAGCATTACTCACCCCTAACTCAAAATTACCCAAGCTGAGACTGGTGCTGTTTTGATTACCTGTAGCGCTGACATTCTCGGCTGATAGAGTCACACCACTAATGCCTTTTGCCCTGGTGCTATCTGCACTCAAGCTATAATTGTAGGTTTGGTCAGCATTGAGAATCAGGTTGAGATTGGCATTACTAATTTCTAAACCCACATCATCACTGCTGATTGGGGTATCAAAGCCATAGCCCACAAATGCCGATAAATTGGTGGCGGCAAAGGTAACATTTTTACCCTCTGCGGTTGTTTGGGCAGTGAAGTTGAGGGTTCCTCCATTCAGACTGGTGATCCCCCCAACCTCTAGAGCCAAATTTTCTAATACCAGATTGGCGTTGTTTTGATCGCCTGTAGCAGTGACGTTATCCGCAGAAATGGTCAGTCCATCCACACCTGCAACTGCCACACTTCCCTGGCTGACAGTGTAGGTGTAGGTTTGGTCATTTTTGATATTAACAACAAAGCTGGCGTTGCTGACTGCTAATCCGACATCATCTGTTATATCTTCTGTTTCTGCTCCGTAGCCGACGATCGCGGAAGCATTTGTGGCAGCAAAATAGAGCTGATCGTTTTGTGAATTATAGGAAAGAGTGCTGCCTCTGAGGCGGGTGACATTGCCAACACCTAGCTGGAAGTTTGTCAACTCAACTGTTGTACCAGCTTGACTACCACTGGCTGTGATATTTTCTGCAGATAGGGTCAGTCCCGCAATATCTTTCAGTGCCGCTTGCCCTGATAATGAATATGTGTGTGAATCTGCGGTCAGGACTAAATCGAGGAAAGCATTGGTAAAACTGAAGCCCTGGTCATCACTGGTGTCAGTTGTACTAAGTCCTGTACCAATAAACGAACTCAGATTAGTACCTGTCAGTCTCAGTGAATTGGAATCATTAGAGGCGATCGTTAACGATCCTTTCAGGATAGAACTACTATCCAATGTCAGATCAATATCACCTAAATTGGAGAGTGCATCATTAAGCCACTGATCGCGGATTTCTGCAATACTTAGGCTGGTGGAGAGTGTATAGCCATAGTCGTCGTTTAACTCAATAGAATGGGAATCAATTGTTCCAATCTGATATTCTAAATCCCAATCTCCACCTAACGCTGATGATCCAGTCAAGTCATCCGAAGCCGCAACATCTGCTCCCGTTAACCGACTGAGTTGGGCGACGAACTTTTTCCCGTCATTCCCCGCCGCCACATTACATCCATAGACTAAAATATCAGCCGTATCTGTGAGGGCATCTCCCCAGCCTCGAATTTGCTTTGCATACTGCTTTAAATTCTGTCCACTTAACGAGGTTGCCCCTAGTTGTAACTTGGCTTCATCACCATGAGAAACGATATGAACAGTACCAATATTCTGCCACTTTGCCAATGCCTGACTAATCTGCTCTACCCCATCCTCGTTGTCCTTGAGATAGATCCTCTCTGCCAAGGGATTTATCCTTGACAAAATCTGCTGAGCATTTTCTACCCGTGCATCAATAAAGACAATTTCACGGGTGGGTGTGGGTGTAGTTTGCCCTGGATTTGTCAGGATATCTCCAATCTGGAGTTGACCAACAATCAGTCCATTGATGTTCCCAGAAAGGATTGCAGGACTAAAATTATCTGAGTAAAAATTTGTATTTCCTAAGGCTGGATCTGATATTCCCTGAACCCAATTTGCTGGTTCTAGCCTAGATAAATCCCAATCTCCTGGGAGTTCTAAAAAGCTGATTTCTCCGGGAATCCGAGAGGTGGTAGATGTTCCTAATAAAGGATCTGAAAATGCCAGATAATTAGTTACAAGTGGCTGGTTCTGGATTTCAAAGATAGAATGCTCTTGATTATTATTCATGATAAAATCTCAACATTTAAAGCTTGTAAATTTTGGTTGAATTCCAAGTCGAGCAGTGCATCCCAATTTGGAAAAATACCCAAAGACTGAAACTAAAGTTGTGGATATTTGGCAGAAAACCTGCTTTCGCTGAGTGACTTGAGTGACTGAATCTAACCAAGCAGTTTGCTTTCAAGTCTTGGTTAAAGATAGAGCAGCCATACCAGTCCTATATGATTTGTGAAAACTTATGAGGAGAGGTATTGCCTAAAAACGAGAAAATCAAGTTATTAAATCTTGTTAGAAATTAAAATTTATTAAGTTTTCGATGTATCTAAAAAATCAGAAAAAAATGACTAAAAAAAATAATTTATAATTACATTAAGGATATGTTTCGATTTCAGATAAGAAAATTCCTTGAAATGTAACTTTTTACAAGCATGACTACATTTGCCTCTAAGTGCAATCGCTCCTAGAGGCAAATACAGCATCTACTGAAACCTACATTTATTAATAAATTCTTGTAGTACTAACTTTGAGGGACACACAGTTTAATTTTTTTAGCACTTTGTGTCCTCTAGCTAGTCTAATTAATGATTAACATCAGGCACGACTAAAGAGAGCTAATTCTTCTGTGGGAGATGCAGGAGAGGGAACTATTTCCAGTTTATGTTCCTGTTCATTATCTAGTTTAACAGCTGAGTCAGCAGACAGATTTGCTGATTCTTCTTCGGGAATATCAACATTGAGGACTGTTGTAGGTGCGTTAGTCAGAAATTGAACTCCGGCTGCAACTTCGCGGTATGGACGATTGAGAAGGTAGTTCAATAATGCGTCACGTTGTTGCTCAGTCACGAGATATACTTTTTGTTTAACCTTTGCCATAGATTTCTACCTGTTGATCCTAATAAATTTGGATTGAGCTGAGAAGTGTAATCTAAACACTATCTCCTATGAGTTCAGTATTTCACTAAATAAATGCTCTTGTAATCAGTGAAACAACTTAGATTTAGCTTTGGCTATTTATTGAGTTCTTGATTGTGTAATTAAACATGACTATGTCAAGCATAGTGGCAGAAATTACCTAGTTTTCCACCAATGTATATTTGTTATTTAAAGCTTGTGTCAGTCCAACTCTAAATCCACAATGATAGTGCGTCTCAAAGTCTATTGACAAGAAGATTTGCCTGATAGGTAATCTTTGTTGGAAACAAAGTGACACCATCTAAGATAGGGTAATATTTAATTCATTTAGGTGCAATGTTCGAGTGATAACGACAGGATTTGAGTACAAGAAAAGCAAGACCGAAGCATCTTTTGCACCCAGCATAGGTAGCCAAGACATTACTACTAAGTTTCAAGAATACTTCACTCTAATAAAAGACCCAAGAATGAAAAAGACGAGACATCAGTGAGTAACTGATATCGTCACTATAGCGATTTTGGCAGTAATAGCAGGAGCGCAAGTTTGGGAAGATAGTGAGGAGTCTGGAATCAATCAACAAGAGTTGTTGAAAACGTTTTTGGAACTACCATTTATCTGTATTGATCTGCGATTCCAAATAACTATTGCTGGGATTTTTGCCAGAAGTCTAATATCGGCTGATGCTCACTTCTTCAACAGGTGATTAAGCCATAACTTGGACTTGCTTGATGGAGAAAATCATATCATTGTAGTCGCGATCGCCACCACCTACCACGTCCTCGATGCCAAATACGTTATTACCAAGATTGCGAATATGGTCTACACGATCGCTGTTAATACCCATATAGGACGTAAGGATACGGCTAAAATCATTGCCAATACTAGATAAAGTACCATCGGAAACCAAGAAAGGTGCATAATATTCACCTCCTTTGATCACCGTAGAAACCTCTGTAGTAATTAGATTACCACCTTGAAACTGTACATCTTTCACTAAGCGATCGCTAGTCGCTAGTTGCAAGTAACGTTGTTTTTGATCAGCACTAAGAGCAGTTGTTGGGTCGATTAGCATACCAGTCAGAGGGTCTCTAATTGAGCCTTTAGCATCATCAGTCCGGTAGAGATAAGCTGAGTTGTTATTTGAAGCTTCCCGGTATAGTGACACTTTTAGCATTACCTGCTTGTTATCAAAAGCACCAGAAGATTTCAGGTCAATCAATTCGCCAGCCATATACCCTTGACTCCGACGAGTCTGACTTATAGCCAATAGTCCTGACTGGAAATTAACTTCTTCGATACTCAAAATTCTCGCACCGATATCGAACAGCCCACCCAAGGATAGTTTGCTTACTTGTCCACGTTCATCTGTACTGGCGGTCAAAATTCCTACTCCGTTATTCAGGCTGGAAAGCGAAAACTGTACAGAGTTGGAATTTATGCCGTTAAAGAGCAATTCATCTTTTGTACCGCCTTGAATCATAAAGAAGACTGCTTGTTCTCCTTCTTCAAAGGCTATGGTGCGATTTTGACTGCCAAATCCAGGATTAAGTTTGTTTGTGAGGGAGCTAAATAAAGTTTCTCCACGCTGAATAATCGCTTGTTTAGCTTCATCTAAGGAATTGACGGCTTTACCATCTACCTCAATTATTTGCCCATTATTACCAAAACGGACACGCGCTATCCCCACTTCTGAAGCATCTACCCCAGAGAAACGGTTAAGGCTGAACTGGACAAAACTGCGGTTACCGTGGAAGTTTAACCCTTCTTGATTGGAACGAACTTCCATGCGGCTGGTTCCGAAATCCAGGTTGACCGCAACTAAAGATTTTTCAATGTCGATATCGCTTAAATCTTCTTCATCGCCCCATTCGCCATCTTGCAGATAAACTACTGCCCAGTCAGCTTTGCCATTGAGGTTTCTGTCTTGCAATATCGCACCAGTCAGCAAATCATCATCTGCATCTCCCCATTTGGTATTTAACTCTCGTCGGAAGTCGTAAAGAGTCCCATCTGTTTTGCGTTTGAGAATTGCATTGACAGCTATATCTTCAGGCCCATCGGGTAGTTTAATTTCTATCTTGATAGGCTTTTGTTTAGTAGCATCTTTAATTTGCTGCTGTAAGTTCTCGTCTGTTTGGGCTGGGTTGGGTATGATCTTAAAGTTGATGATATCCAGTGCCGCAGTCACCTTTTTTAAGGATGCTTTTTTCGTGTCTTTGTCATCGAAGACAGCAATGGGGTCGAGAACAACATCATTAAAGCGTAGAATTTTTACCTCACTAAATACCAGTGCAGGTGTCTGATAACTACCACCTAGTTGCTTTTGGTCTTCTTCGCTAATTGCGATGACTGTTGGTCGCGTCTTGTCGGCATCATTACCAAAGAAGGCAACAATGGCACTGTTGTTGACAGCCTGCTGACTCAAATTCAAGAATGTGATATCGGTAGACTGTAGTTCAACTATTTTATTGATAACTTGTTCTTCAATGCGATCGTTGATGCCATCAGTATCGACATCCAGTGAAACATTGATATCAATAGTATTTTTAGCAATTTGGATGCCATCACTACCAAAATTGCCTAGGTCATTCGTGGTAATAGTTAAGGTGTCAATGCCAACAAAATCTTTTGTACCCAAATAAGCAAGATCATTAAGTGCATTGTTGATATCTGCCACTTTGCCCCTGAAGGTAATTGTGGCATTTTCATTACCATGATCTGGAGCGAAAGTTAGCCCTGCTGTCTGTTTGAGAGTCAGCAAACCATTGTTAACAGAAAGTGTTACCTCTACTACATCTGTACCTTCTTTGATATCTACATCACTGATACTGATGGCATTATTGTTAGTGGTATTAAAAACTAAAACTGTGTCTTCGGTAACGCTTTGGATTGTAGGTACTGTGTTGATGGGAGCGTCGTTAACTGGAGTTACAGTAATTTTGACTGTATCTTGTTTTTGCAGAGAATCCCCAGTTCCTGTATTTTTTAAGTCGTTAGTGGTGATAGTTAGGGTATCTTCACCATTAGCATGAAGATTTCCTCGATAAATCAAACTTTCTAGGGCATTGTTAATATCTGCTTCTTTGCCCTTAAAGGTCATCTCGGCGTTTGTGATTCCGCTCCCTTTTAAGAAGGTTAACCCTGTAGTTTGTTTTAGAGTCAGCACACCTTTAGTAACAGAGAGGGTAACCTCTAACTCTCCTGTACCTTCGTTAACATCTAAATCACGAACACTGATGAAATTCTTGTTGGCAACGCTGAAGATTAAATCTGTATCTTCTTTAACGCTTTGTTCACCAGGAACAGTATTTATCGGAGCGTCATTGACTGTGGTAACCGTCAGCTGAATGGTATTTTGTGTTGTCTGTTCACCATCAGCACCTGTGTTACCTAAGTCTTGAGTGGTGATGGTGAGGGTATCAAGACCGTTAAAGTCTTGGTTTCCTCGATAAGTTAAGCCTTCTAAGGCCTGATTGATATTAGCTTGTGTACCAGTGAATGCGATCGCCGCAGTACTGTTATTTTCTACGGTGCTTAACCCTATGGTTGTTCCTAAAGTTAATTTTCCTTTGGTAACAGCAAGGGTAACTTTTAGCTGATCTTGACTTTCTGCTGTATCTACATCGCTGATGCGAATGGCGTTGTTTTTGCTACTTTGAAAAACTAAGTCCTGATCTTCCGCCACACTTTGCTGTTGGGGAAATATATTTTCAGGAGCATCATTGACTGGAGTAACGTTAATCTCTACTGTTTTATTGAGGTCTGTTAAAGCTCCAGGCTCTCCCTTGTTCCCCAAGTCACTGGTGCTGATGCTGAGGGTATCTTTGCCGTTGAAATCTTTCTTTCCTCGATAGCTGAGTCCATTCAGCGCTTTGTTAATGTCATCCAGCGTCCCTTTAAAGGTCATGCTGGCACTACCACTCTGGCTTGGTGAGGAGAAGCTGATACCTTTGCTATCTGCTAATGTCAGCACACCTTGAGTAACTGATAAAGTTACCTCTAGTTCTCCTGTGCCTTCGTTGACATCAACATCGCTAATGCTGATGCTATTGCTATTGCTTGTACTAAAGATTAAATCTGTGTCTTCACGGACGCTTTGAGCATTAGGTATTATGTTGATGGGAGCGTCATTTACAGGGTCGATAATAATGTTGATGATGTCGCCGTCTTCGAGCTGACCACCTTCACCGGAATTACCCAGGTCTTTTGTAACGATGTTCAGGATTTCGGCACCGTTAGTATTGGGGTTACCACGATAGATTAAGCCGTCAAGTGCGCTGTTGATGGCTCCCACCTGTCCTGTAAAGGTCATGGTGGAACTACCATTGTTGTTGGCTGTGAAGGTTAGCCCATCGGTCTGCTTGAGAGTTAATATCCCTTTAGTTACAGACAGGGTGACTTCTGCATTTCCTGTACCTTCAGCTGCATCTACATCTTTAATCTTGATGAGATTCCCGTTGGCACTGCTGAAAGTTAAGTTAGTGTCTTCTTTTACACTTTGCTGTTGGGGAACTGTATTTTCAGGAGCATCATTGATGGCTTTAACAGTAATGTCAATGGTATCGGTGTCATTGAGGTTGTTGACAGTTGCGCCACTGTTCCCCAAGTCGTATGTAGTCACCTTAACGGAGGCAGGGCCATTATAATGTTCCCCAGGCTGAAAGGTCATGCCATCTAAGGCTTTGTTGATATTTGCTATAGTGCCCTGAAACTCTAGAATGGCATCATCTATACCATCGCCTCCAGAGTTAGGAGTAAAGGTCAAGCCATCAACACTTTTGAGGTTAAGCCTACCATTAGTAGCTTCGAGCTTCACTTGTACAGGGTTGTTACCAGCATCAGAGTCACTGATGGCAATGAGATTGCTACCTGTAAATGCTAAAGGTTTGTCTTCATCAACAGAAATAGGTTGTGACCCTGGAATGTTATTTACAGGCGCATCATTCTCGGCTGTGACATTAATAACTGTTGTGACCGCAGTGCTAGTACCAAGGTCTCCGTCATTGACTGTGACTGAGATAGTACGACTTGCAGAGGGAGTATGGGAAGTGTTTTGATAGCTGAGGTTCTCAATTAGAGCTTTCACTACTGCCAAAGTGGCATTGGTGTTAGTGAAGTTTACAACTAAGCTTTTGCCATTACTACCGTTGTTGATACTATCAACATTACCAATGACATTACCGTTGAAGCTGACAGTACTACCATTGAGAATGATAGAGTTGGTGCTACTAATAGAAAGTTGGTCTTCTTGTCCAGCACCACTGGTGTAGGTAACTGTCAGATTACCGCCATTAAAATCGGGAGAATCTACATCGACTAAGGTGATGCTACTATCGATAATCGCCGCAGCTGTGTTGAGAGCATTTTCTTGGAAGGTGACAGTACTTAGTAAATTTGACAGTTCGGGATTATCGTTAACGTTGGTGAAATTTATGGCTTGATTTGCGACATTCAGAGCAATAGGGTTGGTAGGGTTGAAACCATCTGTAATACTAATGCTCAAGGATGGTGCAACCTCCCCGCCATCATGAACAAATTGAACTATTCCGTTATTAATATCTTGTTGAGTAAACTGAGTTAAAGTCGCCGCAGTATTTTTGTTTTTAAATACCCCTTTCTCAGGATTGCTGATGGTATATGTGATTTTGCTGGGGTCATTGTTAGTGTCAACATCCGTTGCGTTGAAGTTGCTAGAAGAGAGTGTGATTGTCTCTCCTTCTTTTATTGTCAAGGTCTTAGTAACTAGTCGAGGCTCAGTTATAAACCGGATGGAAGTAACGCCATTCAAACTAGCTTCATCGAATGAATATTTGAGACCTGAAGCACCATTCTGGTTCAGACCAATGGTAGCTTGTGCGCCAGAATCAAATTCATTAGATTCTGGGTTACTAAAAACTGTATCTGGATAAACAAAATCAATGTTATTGCTGCCTTTGTGTAGTATAACTTGAAAAGTTACGCCATCAGTATAATCTACATCAAACAAATCCTGATGTGCAAAATTACTCCACTGGATGATGAAGCGATCACCATCAGTTTTATAGTGTATCTGTCCTCCAGTTAAATCATCCCAGAAAGGAAAAATACTCTTTTGTTGTACGTTCGTAGCACTGGAGGGAATACTGGCATTATTTGATCTGAATTGACCAGCTTGAGCAAGTCCAGAAACAAAACCAAGCGCACCATTTTCACCAATACTTATAAAGTTGAAAGATTCTCCATAGAAATTGAAGGCAAAAGGCAGCTGGACTTGATTTTGCTGGTTGTTAGCTACAGTAAGTAAGGTGCCAGTAGAACTGATACTACTATAAGCAACCGTTCCCTTGCCACTAAGGTCTCTGGAATCATAGTATATGTATTTGTAATCAGCAATATTATTTGTAGTTGAACTTCCCATTGAGGGGACTGCAAATACCCCACTATAGGTATTCAAAACTTCAGGCTGAAATACTAAATCTAGAGAATTTGGGGTTTCTTCACCGCAACGTATATCCAAATTCCAATTACCGCCTAGAGCGGAGTTACCAACAGGAGTGCTAGAAGCATAAATAGTGGCTTGGGTAAGTTGGTGTAATTTCTCTACAAACTCAGTTCCAGCATCTGTTTTTGCAACATGACAACCGTAGAGGAAAAGTGCAGGTGTCAGATGTTGAGAGACTGAATTAAACCAAGTTTGTAGTTCAGAATTATAGTATTTTAAGGTATCTAGACTAAGTTCTGTATCGCCTAAATAGAGTGTTCCAGATGCACCGTGGGAGACAATGTGAATACTATTAATATAGCTATATTGAGCAATAGTATCTGTAATTTGCTCGACACCATCTGCTTCTGGATGCAGAATAAAAACATCTGCCTCTGCTTGCACGCTATTCTTGAGTTTTTGATAGTCTTTGACTCCAGCGTCAATGAATACGAGAAGATGACTATTTTTTTTAGTGGATACAGCTTGATTCAATTCCATATTTTTAATTCAATATTCTGTATTTTTACTTGGTAACTTATTTGTAATTTATTCTAAAAATTCTCAAGCCTAATGAGAAACTTGGTCGCTTGTTGCCATCAAGTTTCTCACGAGTAAAACTATAAGAATTAACAGTTTAAACTACTAAAATTTATTAGGCCAGTTTTTAGATAATATTAGTAATATATAAATCTTGTATGCTTCAGTAATTTAACGTATTTTGTTTTTCATATTTCCTGTTATGCTAGTTGACCAGTATGGTGAAACTTTGGCACGTCCTTGGTTCACAAAAATTACAGATAGCTATTCGCGTTGTATTATGGGCATCCATTTAGGCTTTGATGCACCTAGTTCTCTGGTAGTTGCCTTAGCTATGCGTCATGTGATGTTAGGCAAGCAGTATAGTTCCGAATATAAACTTCATTGCGAGTGGGGAACTTACGGAATTCCAGAAAACCTATCCTTTGAATACTTTTACTGAAGCAATAGATGCCTTTAGAACAGCCATGTCTTTCCGATTTTTTAATTGGTTGCTCTTAAATAGTGACCTGTTCGCTTTTTATAAAGCCAGTTTGGGCTATATTTGGGCTTGATTTTTGTTTAAGTCCCGATAATCGCCGTTGAACTAATCAGTCGAGGTATACCCAAACAGGACATCGTATTAGCTTTTCATTCCCTCTTTAAAAGACAATTTACTGAGTTCGCTGTTGGTTAACTAAACTTTTCGTGATTTAGGATATAGCCAGAAGCTCAACAAACGGCTGATTCTGGGCATGACAACATAAGTTAACAGCAAAACCATAGTAATTGTAATAATCAACGAAATAATGAAAGGAGGTAAGCCGCGCAGTAGAGGTGTGATAAATGTATTCAATACATTTATCAACACATATACTGATCCCCAAGTTAGCAGTGCTGTTTTATAGCGTGGTGGAGTCTTCAATGGTTTACCGGGAAGGGAAAACCAAGCTTCTAAACCACTGATATGCTGAACTTCGGGGTCAGATTCTATCAAAGTTGCGGATTGAGTTAGCCAATATTCGCGATCGCGCGATGTCATCCAGGTCTTAAGATTTTCATAACCGTCAAACCGAAAGATAATCACATATTCGGGACGCACTCCAGCTTGGGGACGAATGATATTTGTACCCAAATGACCAACGTAAGTTCTAGCAACAGTTGTGATATCTTTCAGCCAAGCTTCGTAAGCAGCTTCACATCCTGGTTTGACCAGTTGTGAAATGACCACCGTAATAAATTGATCGTCTTGTTCCATCTCTATCGCTACCAATAATAATAGGACAAATACATGAGTTAAGGGCTCACAGACGTGCGCCCCTACAAATGATTTATTGTTTAAACAAAGATATATCCAGCTTTCCCTACTTCCAGACGTACAACGTTAGCAGGAACAACTCCCGTGGGAGGTGGTAAAAACATCCCGCCGTTGGTAACAACATAAATCGCAGAGTGATCGCCTTCACTTTGACCAAAGGCCACAGATGTACTGCCAATTACACCTTGCTCGGCTTGAGCAATAATAGTTGTTATGCCATCAGTCCCAATCCGCACTACACTGTTGTAAATGTGCGTTGCTCCGTAAAGGTTGCCTTCTACGTCAAATGCAAAGTCGTCAATGTTAGTCTTCTCTACAAAGACTTCCGGCTCACTGGGGTGATCTCCCATACCAAGGGGAATCCGCAATAACAACATTTGTTCTGTATTGGAAACGTAGACTGTCCTGCAAAAACGTTTGATGCCATTGGCGGCTGGAATGGGGTTCTCTGCATTGCTACGAGCCAGCAAAGGATGTTCTAACCAAATGGATGCACTGGGTTGAGCAACATCAATTAGCCAGATTACACCACGATAGGAATCTGCTGTCAAATACTTGTTATCTGATAGAGGGGTGATACCGTTGAGGAATATGGCATCTGGCAAGGTTAACAAGGTTTCTACTGTACCATCCTTGGCAACTAGAGAAACCACGGGTACAGAGTCAGCGTTCCATCCTGTAGCTATCAGACCGCCATCACTAGTAAAAGCTAGGCCGCTGACTTTGCCTGCAACACTGGCATGAATCTGCTGATTTCCATCTGGGGTGATGCGAACAATCTTACCAACTTCATGGTTAGTTACAAAGATTGTACCATCGGGAGCGATCGCCAGATTTTCGAGAAAAGTATTCACAGGGAATGAGGTAATGATTTTAGCAGGAGCTAAATCAATCGGTGTATCCGCGTAAATAGGGGGTAAACCTACTGAATTTTCCATATTGACCTACCACTGTAATTGAACTGGGCCGCCAAACTTCCGCATCTCTGCAAAAAACTGTCCTTGCGCTCCTCCATCGGGAAGTGTTGCCAAATAGACGGCTGTTTCCGCTCCCTCTTCTGCTGTAAATGGAGCTTGATCACCCCCCATATCTGTCTTCATCCAACCCGGAGAATAGGCATTCACAAGAATATTAGTACCTTGGAGTTCCTTAGCCAGAATCGCTGTGATACCATTCACACCCACCTTAGAGAGCCGATAAGATGGTGCTAAAGGGTAATAATCATCGAGAATTGAGTTTAGAGAAGCCATTTCAGTGGAAATATTAACTATGCGTCCGTAGTTTTCCACCTGCATCAACGGAATTAATGCTTGAGAAATTCTCACTACTGCCAAAACATTAGTTTCAAAAGTGACTCGCATCGTTTCCAATTGCACAGTCAGCAAACTAGACTCCTCTGGCTTAGTTGTAGGATTCACACCTGCATTGTTAACTAAAATATCTACTTTGCCATAGGTTTCACTCAACCACTGGGTAAACTGCTGAACACTTGCATCATCAGTAACATCCAGTAAATGATAGTCTACATCCAGCCCTTCACTAAATAGTTGTTGCTTGGTAGCTAAACCATCTGTTTCATTACGACTCGTCAGAATTACACGGATACCCATTTGGGATAACTTACGGGAAATAGCATATCCTAGACCTCGATTACTGCCTGTTACCACCGCAATTCTCGTTGGAGTAGTCATTTTTGTGACCTAAAAAATGCTTTCAGATTTACTGTACTGAGATGTTATAAATTAAGCAAATTGATTACAGCGATACATTTAATTAATGGGATTAATCGATTTATCTGCCATTGACCTCAACCTGCTTGTCGCCTTTGAAGTGCTTTTTGAGGAACGCAGTGTGACAGCCGCCGCTCAACGTTTATACCTCGGACAACCAGCCATGAGTGCAGCTCTGGGAAGGTTACGCACACTATTTCAGGATGATTTATTTATCCGTATCGGCAGAGAAATGCAGCCGACAGCAAAAGCTCTAGAAATTGCTCCAGGTATCTCAATTGCTCTCCAGCAAATCCGACAGACACTAGAATTTAGTCAAACCTTTGAGCCAAAAACTTCTAAACATACCTTTGCAATTGGTAGTTCGGATTACACCAGCTATGTTGTTGTACCCAAGCTGTTAGAAGTTTGTCATCAGGTTGCACCAAACATTAATTTTCGACTAATTGGTTTTGAGAAAGATGGTGTGGGAGACTTATTAGAGCAACGAGAAATTGATGTTGCGCTGGGGTTCTTTCAAAATCCTCCCCGACAAACAATACAAATGTCATTATTTCAAGAACACTTTGTAGGTATTTGTCGCCGTGGACACCCTTTTATCACTGAGGAGACGATGACACCGGAAACCTTTGCTCGTCTCCCCCAAGCTCTTTTTACTCTCAGACGAGATGACATTGGTGAAATTGACAAGGTACTTGCTGAATACAATCTTCAGCGTCGTGTCGCTTTGACTACGCCGCACTTGCTGATATTACCAGCCGTCATTTCATCCAGTGATTTGGTGACTGTCATTCCTTCTCGACTGGTGACACCGTTTGCTTGCAAAGATACATTAGAAATTTTTGAACTTCCTGTACAAACTGAACCTTGGATGATTTCTATGCTGTGGAGCAAACTTACAAATCAGGATCAGGCGAGTATTTGGTTACGGCAAATACTTCAAAGTGTTTGTCAGGGGATTTAAGCTAGATAGCCGCAGAATAGGCTTCATCTACTTTCAAGGTTGTACCTGTGATAAATTTAGCATCATCGGAAATCAAAAAAGCCACTATTTTGGCAAACTCTCTATAGGTAGCAGGACGACCCAACATTAAATCCGCCGGTACATTCCAGCCTTCTAACTCTGCCATTGAATCTGCGACAAAGAAAGGCGCGACAGAAACCATGCGAATTTTATCTGCTCTGTAACGTTTGGCATAAAGTTTTGTAAAGCCTTCCATTGCGGTGCGGAGTGTTCCAGTAAAGGGAGTTCCTAAGCTTGGTTCTTGAGAATCACAGGCGGAGATATTGACGATTGCACCACCACCGGAATTTTGCATCGGTGCTGTCACTAGTCTGGCGATGCGAACCACACTCAAAAATAGCATTTCAAAGTTTTCTAGCCACATTTCATCGGAAATAGATAGCAAATCAGGTCTGGGTGGGTCGCCGAAACTATTGACTACTGCATCAATACGACCAAATTTAGTTAAGGTAGTCTCGACTAATTGCTGTAAGTCTTGAGGGTTGGTTATTGAGCCTTGAATAGCAATTCCACCCAATTCTCTGGCTAAATCTAAAACTTCAGGCGATCGCGCCATTAATGCCACATTGTAACCCCTCGCTGCTAATTCTCTGGCGCAACCCCCACCAATTCCCCGACTAGCAGCTGTTACAATCACAACTTTTGCTGAAGTCATATCGCTACTTTCTAAAGATTTTTCTTTATTGCTAAACTATACCAATTTGTGATGCGGCTACAGCCTGTACAGGATTATATGAGCAAGAGTTAATGATTTTTCAATGTGTTCTCGGAGAATATGTAAAAGTAGAGAGAGAAGATAACATCCTAGCAGGCGCAAGACGGTGTGTGTATTGGGTCGTCAGTAAAGAATAAATTCAAAATTATGACTACAAGCTTACCCTGCATTACAGAAATTGTACCAATAGTATTGCAATTACCGAGTGCGATCGCCATCAATGACGATCAATTTTATGAATTTTGTCAACTCAACCACGATTTTCGCATCGAACGTAATGCTATTGGAGAATTAATAATTATGCCCCCAACTGGCTCTGAAACAGATGAGAGCAACTTTAATTTAATTGGACAGTTATGGGTTTGGACAAAGCAAGATGGTACAGGTGTAGGGTTTGGTTCTAGTGGTGGTTTCACCTTGCCAAATGGTGCAGTCCGTTCTCCTGACGCAGCTTGGATAAAACGCACACACTGGGAAGCAATACCATTAGAATTAAGAAAGCGATTTGCACCAATTTGTCCTGAGTTTGTGATTGAATTGCGTTCTGAAAGTGATAATTTGCGAATCTTGCAAGACAAGATGCAAGAGTATATAAATAATGGAACACAACTTGGTTGGTTAATTGATAGAAAACAACGCCAAGTTTTTATTTATCGTCCTCATACTAATGTTGAGTTATTAGATAATCCTCATACGCTTTCTGGTGAACCTTTGTTACCTGGATTTGTTTTGGATTTAAGTCAAGTTTGGTAGCGAATATATAATAAAATCAATTGAAGTATTTTTAGCACACCATGCAAACCATAGTAAATATTTTATCTGATATAAAAAGAGCCATCAGTAATACACATGATGCAATTAATAAGGCAATAGAACGCCAAAATATAACTGAAAATCACTAAGATTGAATCTCAATCCGCACATGAATATGCTTTAAAGGCTGCTTTAAAAAGTGATCAGAACTCAGCGATGGAGGCTTTATTTCAGGAGTTAGTTCAAGAAAAATTTGCTAATATACTCCAGTCCCAAATCAAAGAACAAGCAGCAGTTGTTGAACTTCTCAATAATAATCTGGCAACTTTGATTGCAGTCCAGATTACTCTAGAGGAAAAACATACTGAAAACAACCCAGTTCTAAATAAAAATATTCAGTCCTATTCACCATCATTTAGTGAAAATTTTGACCAAGATTTAGAAAATAAAGAGCTATCATCTGGAGATATTCTTCTTGAAAGAGTCAAAAAAGTAATTTCAGAACAGTCATTGGTAAAAATAGAAAATATAAATCTAGATCATTCTCTAGTTTTAGGGCAATGTTTTGGCTCTTTTTTGTCATCATCAAATAACCATGCTATCTCGTCCAATGACTTCAATATGGATGAGCTAGATACAGTAGAATTATTAATGGCTATAGAAGAAGAGTTTGAAATAGAAATTTCTGATGCAGAAGCCGAGATTATAAGAACAGTTAAAGAATTAGTTAACATAGTTTCATTCAAACTAAATCAAAAACAGCTATTATAAATTGCTGCGCTGCCGAGAAGGATTTACATAGCGCATTTCAAACTGACTCTCTTCCCAGAGTGGTAATAAAGCTTGTTTCGCCGCATTTAATTGAGCTTGAGAGAAACGAGTTTTGCCATGTTCTATAATCCAGATAAAAGTTCTAGTGATTAAATCGGCTTGAAAACTTTTCTCATATTGATAATTATTAATTCTGCCTACTTGAGCATCTAAATAATACAAAGCATCTTTAAAATTCCATTTAGAAAAATTACTATTCATTCTGTCTTTAGTATTACCTGCTTCCATTAAAGTTAAGTTGCGGATAATATAGTCTATCCCCTCTATGGATGAGTCAGTATTTCGCACTAGATTTGTTAGTGTTTGATAATATGCTTTTAAAATAACAGCCGGAATATTTTCAACATAATTATTTAACCAAGATTGAATATCTTGGAGATAAGGTACTAGTTCTCTAATATCATCAATGTCTAAAATTGGAGTGTGCTTGCTACCATAATCTGCGATATTTTTCTTTAACTCTGATGCTGATAAATTATTTTTTTGTGCATAGTAATCGATAACTTTAGGAATAAATTTTTCTAATAACCATTGTTTAGTATATGTAGCTGTCCAAGTTCCTTTTGTACCAATATCTTGATGCCATGAATTAATTTCACCATTTTCTAAAGACTGGAGATGAATATGATTAATTTCATAAACTATGTTAATGATGCCATTGGGTAATAAAGAGAAATAATTAACAGGGCGAGGTAAAATAAACGCATGATCACGGATTCCTCGACTCACGCGAATGGAAATTTCTTCTTGCTGAAATAAGTGCCATTCTGATTTACCTTGCACATAGTTAAATTCATTGGCAAAATCGTGCATTAACCGCCATAGTTTGGCATCTACAGAAAAAAGATGTACGCCACGACTACCTAAAAATTCGACAAATTCAAAATCCCAGGTTTCTAAAATATTTTCGCATTCAATAATTGATTGTTTGTATTCTTGACAAACTACATCAATACACAAACATAAATCTGCTGTTTCTAAATCAGATAAAATAACTGTAGTTTGACCTAAAATAACTTCAAAAGCATTATCATCTATTTGTTTAATAAATCTCCGACATCCCCATTCAGGACGAGTATTCAATCCGGTCATTAATTGAGCTAAAATATCTTGGTGATTGAGTTTAATTTTGCAACCTCTTAAAATCACCCCACTAAATTGGATGAGACAATCACCATCTCTGAAAGCCTTGGGTAAGTTACATTCTATGACAACTTTAGGCTTGACGACAATTAAGCGATCGCCTTCTCGCACAATCGCGGGTATAAAATCAGTTTGAGCGACAATTTCTTGTAAATTATGTCGTCTTAATGATTTTTCAATTAAATTATATTGGCTATATTTTAAAGTGTTAATTGTATTTTTATCAATATTTTTAAGATAGTGAAAATTATAATTGTTATAAAATTCTAATGCTGTAGTATTACTTTTTAAGGAGTAAATATTTTTGTCAAGTACACATTCCTCCCTATGATAAAGTAAATATTTAAAAAATTTAATTTGATAACCATTGGTGACTACAAAGAATAAAGGTTTTAAATAGATACTGTAGAATCTTGCTTGGGCTATCGCTTCTTGAAAATTATTTGCTTGGGGAGATAAATAAATAATAATTATTAATGATGTATCAGCATTTTGTTGAACTACATCATTAGTAGAAAAATAAATTTGTACGTTTTCTAGTTTGGTTGCTAAATTTCCGTTGGTTTCAGAACTCAAACTACATTTCCTAGAACAAAATTCCTCTGGGTAACAGAGATGATGAAACATTGGTATAACAAACTTAGTTTCTACATCTTCTTGGTGTTGTAAAACACGATAATCAAAAGATTGTATCCATGTGATAAATTTATTTTCCGCATCCGAGGGTGACATTTGATAATCCAAGGGATAATGCTCTAATAAAATTAACTATACAGATTCAATTTATTTATGTCGCCTTTCGTTAACCTTCCTCAGCAAAAAAATAAAAATAATTGTAATTGATTCCTTTCACATTTTCCCTTGCCATGCCTCCGTTGTGTAATTCTTCACATACATTGATATTTTGATACATCTATAAAAAGGCACAGTCTGACTGTGCCTCTATATTGCTGAAATATCATGAGTGTGAAGGTAAAAATTACGCCAAGGCTACTACTTTTTCTAGCAAACCTTTAAACAATCTCAACCCATCATCACCCCCAATTACGGGATCAGATGCCCTTTCTGGGTGTGGCATCATACCGACAACATTACCCTGACGATTACAAATCCCCGCAATGTTATTTAGTGAACCGTTAGGGTTTTCGCCTGCATAACGTAAGACTACCTGCCCTTTATCTTCAATCTCAGATAAAGTCGCCTTATCCGCATAAAATCGTCCTTCTCCGTGGGCAATTGGTAAAGTGATAACTTCACCAGTGTTATACGCCTGTGTCCAAGGACTATTATGGCTTTCAACTTTTAAAGGGACGCGATCGCAGATAAAATGCAAATCTCGGTTTCTAGTAAGTATCCCCGGCAAAAGTCCGGCTTCAGTTAATACCTGAAAACCATTACAAATCCCCAGGACTAACTTACCCTTTTGGGCGTGGGCAATTACTTGCTGCATCACAGGCGAGAATCGGGCGATCGCACCACAGCGCAAATAATCGCCGTAGCTAAACCCCCCAGGGACGATAATGGCATCCAAATCATCAATATCTGTATCTTGATGCCAAACCATGCGAGTTGGCTGTCCTAGCAAGTCTCTGGTGACATAAGCAACATCGCGATCGCAATTAGAACCTGGAAAAACTACAACACCGAATTTCATAATTAATCAAGAGTCATTAGTCATTGGGCATTAGTCATTGGGTATGGGGGCATTGAGCATGGGAAAGTTGGTATGAGTTACTCTCTCCCTTCTCTTCCCTGTCACCTGTCACCTGTCACCTGTCACCTATCTCTAAAACACTCCCGTTTGAGTTTCGACCTCAATTAAATCAAAACGGTAATTTTCAATGACAGGATTTGCTAACATTTGGTTACAGATGCGCTCCATGTCTTGACGTGCTTTGGTTTCATCAGAGGATGTAATCGTCAATTCAATGTACTTACCAATCCGTACATTTTCTACGGTATTGTATCCCATCTGCTGGAGACCAGATTGTACAGCCACACCAGCCGGATCTAAGACTGAAGGACGAAGGGTGACAAAAATTTTGGCTAGATACTTGGTTTGCACAGGTTTTTGCTGAATGCTGCGATCGCTATACTATAACTTTCTGTTCCAACTAGGTAAAAATAAGATGATGAAGCCGTTACAGTTGATCTATTAGTTAGCCAGTTTAACAGCTTCTACTACAGTGGCAAATTAAAACCATGTCTATGAGAGCCATACGCACCCGCAGCCAAGAGCGAATTTTAAACCTCCTGCAAACCATGAAACAAGGTATTTCTGCCCAAGATATTTATGTAGAACTACGAAATCGTAATCAGAGCATGGGTTTAGCCACGGTTTATCGCTCCTTAGAAGCCTTAAAACTCGAAGGTCTGGTGCAGGTACGGACTTTATCTAATGGTGAAGCTCTGTATAGTATGGCACTTCAAGACAAACATCACCTCACTTGCTTGCAATGTGGTGCTTCAATTCCCATTCATCAATGCCCTGTGCATGACTTAGAAGACCAACTACAAGTTACCCATAAGTTTAAAATTTTCTACCACACCTTAGAGTTCTTCGGTTTGTGTGGTAAATGTCAAATGAATCATAGTCAATAGTGATTATATAACTCAAATAAAAAACAAATGACTAACGACTATTAAGGCATTATCTCAAAACTGATTTAGCCCAACATTGACATAGAAAAACATCTGCCCAAGCTAGAGTAATACATCTTTTAAGATAAGATTCAAGGCACGGCGAACGTATACTTCCCAGGGGTCAATTGTAGGTCGAAAAACTAGTGCGTATAACATCACTGCACTCATTATGTCGAAAACTAAATCGGGATCGTTCTCAGTTTGAATTTCATTTCTTGCTTTGGCTCGTTCTAAGACAATCGCAAAAGCTTGTCGTCGAGGTTGTAAGTATTTCGTCCAGTATATCTGAGCAAACTGAGAATTACTATATGCACTGCTAATGATCATAGAAACCGTTTGTCGCCCAAGCGGACTAAGTGTAATTCGCGCAGCATTCTCGATTAGCGCATCAATATCACCCCAAAAGTTGCCAGTATTCGGAATTAAAACTTCTTCTCGCACATTCTCGATGGCATCAGCAACCAATTCTTCTTTACAGGTATAACGTCGGTAGATAGTTGTTTTGCCAACTCTAGCACGAGCAGCAATTGCTTCAATACTCATGACATCAAACCCTACCTCTGCCAACAACTCCAGCGTTGCTTGCAATATTGCTTGGTGAGATTGGGTACTGCGAGGTCTCCCAATTTTTTTGTTGACTTCGTTCATAAAGGCTATTATGATTTACGAAACGTTAGCGTATCGAAAATAGTCTAGAACTAGAGACCATGACCAATCTTTCAACTCAGCCAAAACTGGCACTTCCTCCTGGTTGTTTCGGCCTACCTGGGATTGGGGAATCTATTCAGTATTTACGCAATCCAGAAGATTTTATCGCCCAGCGACAGCAGAAATATGGCAATGTCTTCAAAACTCACCTTTTTGGCCGTCCAACCATTGCCTTGATTGGAGCAGATGCTGCGCGTTTTCTATTTATTAATGACGGACAGCGACTGGAAATGACCAATACGCCTAGCTTTAAAGTGTTACTTGGTGAAAAATCGATCGGCGTGCAAACTGGAACTGCCCATCAAATCTTGCGTCGTCAACTGTTTCAAGCCTTTCAGCCAAGAGCATTAGAAAATTATGCTGTAACAATGGCAGAAGTGACACAATGTTACTTACAAAAGTGGGCGCAAATAGGGACACTGACTTGGTATGACGAGTTAAAAAGATACACACTCGATATTGCTTGTCGATTGTTAGTTGGAGTTAGCACGGCGGCGGATGAACAGTTAGAAAAAGTCTATGAAATTTGGAGTGATGGGCTGTTGTCGATTCCGGTACGTTTTCCTGGTAGTAAGTTTGAGCGGGCGGTTCGAGCAAGAGAACAACTACTCACCCAGTTTGACAAACTGATCGACCAACGCCAGCAAAATCCAACGATTAAACAGGATATTTTAAGTATTTTATTGGCTGCAAAAGATGAGGAAGGCAATGCACTCAGCCGAATAGACATAAAAGATAACGTTTTAGGAATGCTAGTGGCGGGACATGAAACGCTAACGTCAGCACTGAGTTCTCTGTGTCAGCTTCTAGCTCAACATCCAGAGGTGCTAGATATGCTTCGTGCAGAACAACTACGTTTGGGCAACCCCACAACCTTAACCCAAGAAACTTTGAAGCAAATGACCTATTTGGAACAAGTGCTAAAAGAGGTTTTAAGGCTCATGCCGCCTGTCGTTCGCAGTGGTTCACGTAAAGTTCTGGAATCTTCTGAGTTCGGTGGGTATAAAATTCCGCAGGGTTGGGATGTGTATTATCAAATTCCTGAAACCCATCAAGATAGACAGATTTACAAGAATTCAGCACGATTTGATCCTGATCGCTTCTCACCAGAGCGGGCTGAGGATAAACAAAAAGTCTTCAGTCACATTCCATTTGGTGGCGGGATTAGAGAATGTCTAGGCAAAGAATTTGCCAGACTGGAAATAAAGATATTTGCTGCTCTGATAGTGCGTAGATATCAATGGGAACTCCTACCTAACCAAAATCTGGCACGGACTGTTTTACCTTTCTCTCGTCCTCGTGATGGCTTAAAGGTAAAGTTTTGGCGGAATGAAAGCAGAAGCGGCGTGAAATCGTATTGATAATTGCATTAAAAAAGTTAACAGTGAACACTTATTAAATCCTATTAAGAATATTAACTGTTCACTGATTTGTTAACTACTGACTAACGTCCATTAACTATTGAATCATTTTGAATATCTGAAACAATCGAGCGGATACCTTCTAAAGTAGCGGGAATAGTACGGGGATCCATAAACATCACCTTGCTACTATCGCTCTTACCGATGGTAGAACCCATATCCAGATAGCCTAAAGCCAGCAAGACTTCTAAAGCTGGGCGGGCAGTAGCATTGGAGTTGATTTTTTGAGCTATAATTTCTGCGGATTCTGCGATCGCCTGAGCTTTGAGAACTTGTTGCTGACGTTCCGCCTGTGCTTTCAAAATGATCGCTTTTTGTTCTGCTTCCGCTTGTAAAATTACAGATTTTTGCCTAGCTTCTGCATCTAAGATTTGGGCTTCAGCTTTACCTCTAGCACTATTAACAGCCGCTTCCCGTTCACCCTCAGAATTTAAAATTGCTGCTCGTCTGCGGCGTTCTGCTGACATTTGCAGTTCCATCGATTCCGTTACCGCCTGGGAAGGGATAATGTCTCGCAATTCCACCCGTGTCACCTTCACACCCCAAGGATCAGTAGCAATATCCAAATCTCTTAACAGAAGTTCATTAATTTGGGAGCGGGCGGTAAAAGTTTGGTCTAATTCCAGTTGTCCCATTTCCGAGCGAATTTGAGTCAGTACCAGATTGGTCATTGCTGAATGGAGATTTTCTACCTTATACCAGGCTTTTTCCATATCGACAATCCGCCAATAAATCACCGCATCCACTTCAATACCTACGTTGTCACGGGTGATACATTTTTGGGGTGGAATATCTAAAACCTTTTCTCGAATAGTTTCGTGATAGACAATTTTATCTAAAAAAGGAATCACAAAATTTAGCCCAGGTTCAAGTTTTTTGTTATAGCTACCTAATCTTTCTACTAGAGACTCATTACCTTGATTAATAACTTTAACAGACCCTGCTACAGCAGAACCACCAAGTGCTAAGAAGATAAGTAAAAAAAAGTTTTCTAACATTTATTTATGCTCCTGAATATTTGACGTTGAATTTTAACTAATGACTACTAACTACGCAACAGATTTTCTGGCATCACAATTAATGTAGTTCCTTCCCTTCTCACTACATATACCCTTTGATGAGCTGCAACATTAAGTTGCTCATCGTCGCATAACGCCCGCCAAGAATTACCTTCGTATAGTACCCGCCCTGTTTTACCTGCGGGAATTTCTGTTAAAGTCTCTGCTGTAATTGCATCTTGGATTTTTGATTTGCGCCGTCGTGGTTGAAAAAACCGCCGAGAAAGCACAATCAATAAGGTAGAAAGCAACAGCCAAGCTGCAACTTGCATCCACAAAGCCAATCCGAATTGGGATAGTAACGCCACAATTAAGGCACTAATACCCATCATGAAGGCGACAAAAGCTGACGGTAAAAACAGTTCCGTTAAACACAGAGCTGCTCCTGCTAGTAGCCAGATTAAGGTAGAAATTGGCATAGTGCCATCCTAGACATAGTTAGTAGTGAGTGGTGTTAGCGGTAGCGCGGCGTTTAGCCGGTGCTGAGTTCTTTTAGCCAACAAGTCGTCATCGCTTCGGCTGAAGCAACCGCTTGTGCGTTGTAGCGGGAGCATTCTTGTCGAATTTAGGTAACAATGTGTAGTCAGATGTACACAAGTTCAGTGTATTCTAGCCTTCAAGTCTTTGACATCTCAATTTAATCGAAATTCACGAGTCGGTTTATGGGTATGGGCCTTTAGACTAATACACAACAAAATGACTCAGGATTCCTGAGTTGATGAGCTAAATACATCAAATGTTTAATTTCTCAAAGTCTCCCAGTCAGGAATTGCCTCTCGTTGAGCAATTAATAATTGTTGAATGCCTTTTTCGGCATAATCTAATAGCTGATTTAATTGGGTGCGGTTAAAACTGTCTTCTTCTGCTGTGCCTTGGGCTTCGATGATGCCCAAGTTGTCATTCATCACTACGTTAAAATCTACTGTTGCAGCGACATCTTCTATATAGTTCAAATCTAAATATGGCTCTTGTTCTAATAAGCCAACGGAGACAGCTGCTACTTGTCCAGATAGGGGCGATCGCTCTAATACTCCTCGCTGTAATAATTGAGAAATAGCGTGAGCTAAGGCGACAAAACCACCCGTAATCGCTGCTGTTCTTGTGCCTGCATCGGCTTGCAACACATCCGCATCTACTGTTAAAGTCCGTTCTCCCAAAGCCTCAAAATCTATTGCAGCCCTCAAACTACGTCCAATTAAGCGTTGAATTTCTTGTGTCCTACCAGACAATTTCAACAATTCTCTTTCATAGCGTTGCTGCGTCGCTGACGGTAGCATACGGTACTCAGCAGTTAACCAACCCTTGCCACTTCCTAACAAAAACTTGGGAACTCCTTCCGCTACGCTGACAGTACAGAGTACCTTAGTATCACCACATACTGTCAGTACAGAACCAGGAGCAAAGCGAGTAAATTCAGATTGAAACGTTACAGGACGGAGTTCATAGGGTTTTCGACCATCGGGACGCTGCCAAACCATCAGAGCTGCCTCAAAATTTTTATGGTGAAATTATGCCTTAAAGTTACTTTAGTATCACAACTGATACTGATTCTGTATCGTAGGGTCGGCATCTCCATCTAAAAATAAAGTAATAAGACTGAACTTAGAGTATAAGATTTATTGTGAAATATGCAGTAGCCCCAAAGAAAAATTTTAGGATAACTAAAGACTTTGTTAAGGGACTTCTAGCAAGGTCAGAATATTTTGCAGCACCAATTCCGGCGACTGGTCGCCATTAATCGTTAACAGGCGACGGCGACGGTCATAATACTCTAAAATGGGAACAGTGCGGTCATAGAAAATTTCTACTCGACGCTGGACAATTTCAGGTTGATCATCTGGTAAAGAACGACCTAGAGAACGACTCACCATGACTGCTTCCGGCACTTGTAAATAAATTGCCCAATCTAATTTCTGCCCCAACTCATCTAGCAAAAAATCTAATTCTTCCGCTTGAAAAGCAGTCCGGGGATAACCTTCTAAAATCCAGCCACTACTGACATCATGCTTTTTTAGCCGCAACCGAATTAATTCAATAATCATTTCATCGGGGACTAGTTCGCCCTTAGACATATAAGGCTGTGCATAGCGACCAAGTTCACGGAGATTAGTATAGACGCTTTCTAAGGTCTGATTGCCAGAGATTGCCTCCCGCAAAATATCACCCGTAGAAATATCAGGAACTTCCAAGTGTCTACCCAATCGTTGTGCTTGGCTGCTTTTCCCCGATCCTGAACCTCCTAGAATCACTAATTTCACAACTATTCACTCCTCAAGCAGTAACATTTACCACATAATAAGTTTGTTTTGCCCAACCTCGTAGGAAATCTAACATATAGCCCAAGAGTTACAAGTTTAGAGGAGATAAGCCAGAATTTTTCCTAGTCCCCAGTCTCCAATTCCTCATTCATCTCTTGACTTCAGCGCAAACCTAGTGTTTGACTTATAGAGCAGATTGATATATCCATAGAACTGAGCAAAAACAAATTGATTATACAGGTGAGTTTCTCAAAGAAATCACTGCAAAATCTAGTGAATTTATTGTAATTTTTTGAAATTTATCCTATGGTTGCCCAGTTAGAAACACCCAGTGCCAATTCGACTCTTAGCCTACCACATCCAATTGAAGGTCTAGTGCAAGTTTTCACTAGCACCCACCGTAACTTTTTTACCAGCATTATGGGGGAAGCACTCAGAATTGCTGGTCAAGGTACACCAGTGCTGATAGTACAGTTTCTCAAAGGTGGCATAAATCAAGGACAAGACCGTCCCATTCAGTTGGGACAAAATTTAGATTGGCTGCGCTGCGATTTACCTCGTTGCATCGATACGCCACAGTTAGATGAGGCAGAACACCAATCTTTACAAAGGTTATGGCAGCACACACAGCAAGTAGTAAACGAGGGCAAATATTCTCTGGTAGTTCTAGATGAGTTAAGTTTGGCGATTAACTTTGGTTTAATTCCCGAAACCGAGGTTTTAGCTTTTCTCGCAAAACGCCCTTCCCATATAGATATCATTTTCACTGGAACAGAAATGCCGCAATCTATTTTAGATGTGGCAGACCAAATCACCGAGATTCGTCGCAGTCACCACCCCTAAGAGGATGTTTGAAAAGCGAATATAATTCGCTACTACACGAACTAAGCCCGTATAGACGGAATAATTAAAATTCTCAACAAAAGACACAGTTCACGATATCCTAGTAATTCGGTTTGTATTACCTGTGAACTTGTGATTAAGAACGATATCTGGATTACTGAAATGGCTCAAAAAGGAATGATTTCCCCTTTTGAGCCAAGTTTAATCCGAAAAGTACAAAAAGATGCATCTTCTGAGCTTTATCCTGTCATTAGCTATGGTTTATCTTCCTATGGCTATGACATCAGACTTTCATCGGCTGAGTTCCGCATTTTTCGCCACATTCCTGGAACTGTAGTTGATCCCAAATACTTTAATCCTCAGAATCTAGAACCGACACAACTACATACAGATCACAATGGTAGTTACTTTATTTTGCCAGCTCATAGTTATGGTCTGGGTGTGGCTCTAGAAAAGTTGGAAGTTCCGAATAATATTACAGTAATTTGTATAGGTAAATCGACTTATGCACGTTGTGGTATAATAGCCAACCTGACCCCTGCGGAAGCTGCATGGCGTGGTCATTTAACTCTAGAGTTTTCAAATTCTTCTAGTGCTGATTGTCGTATCTACGCTAATGAAGGCGTGGTGCAATTACTTTTCCTAGAAGGTGAACCCTGTGCTATCAGTTACGAAGCACGACAGGGTAAATATCAAGATCAGTTAGAAATTGTGACACTAGCTAAAGTCTAACTATCAATTATTTACGGCAACCGGAGAAAACACACACTAGCTTATTTTCTCAAGGGAGAGAGTACCGTAGCGTCTTACAGTCAGAGTTTAAGGTGCTAATCTTCCCTTACCTAAGCGAGACTTTTCATACCATTGCGCGATCGCCGGAGTCCACTGTTCAAAATGAGGCCACATCAGTTCGCATAATTTTTGAATTTCTAGTTGAGCATCTTTCTTATTTCTTAAGTCACAAAAATGCAAGAATGACCGCAGATTAAAGCTCACTACAAAATGTTGCCGATAATCAAAGGGGACTTTCCCTCTGGCGTGTTCTTCAGACATCCCGCCTTCAAAATCAGCTTTATAGCGTTTAGCTGCTTCCCAACACCACTCTAAATCTCTGGCTCTTTGTTCAGGAGAATAGTAGTATTTTTTGCCTTGCCTATCTGTGTAATAACCAACAGGACGTAGGTAAAAAACATCTTCTATATCTTTTTTTCCTTCGACTACATCAATAAATTGTTTACCCGTATATCTAAAAGATTGCACATCAAATGATACTGAAACCCTATGAGTACGAGCTTGCTGCATAACGCTGTGGGGAAAATAGCCACAGTTGAAAACAATCTGGGGATGCTCTAGCGGCCCGTAGTGTCCTCTCTCCCCGGCTAAGAGTCGCTTCACAATAGTTTCGCCACACTGCAACTCCGAAGGCCAGGAGTCGCGCTCGTCAAACACGAATCCATCAGTATAGTCTTGGTGCATGGCGGCATAAATCACCTGCTGGGGGTTTGGTGTTTTGGCAATAACTTCTACTCGGAATCGATCCATTGGCTTTTGGGAAGTTGATTTGTATGTGTTCTGGAAGGGTGGCTGACAACCCGATTCATGATCATATCCCTTTCGGCAGATGAAAAGGCTTTACAAATATTCATATATTTGTTACAGTTTGTTACATAAGCAGCAACTGGGGAAAATAAAATGCGTACAAACAATGCCATCATTGACGACCAAGGTCTGATGAACAACTTCGCGATTGAGCCAAAAGTTTATGTAGATGAGCAAGGCGATCGCACTGGCTTCACTCCCTATGCAGAATTACTCAACGGTCGTCTAGCCATGATTGGTTTTATCTCTCTGATTGCCTTAGAAGTATTTACAGGGCATGGTATTTTTGGTCTTTTCACGAATCTGTAAAAGCAAAAGAATATTTAAAGTTTTGTAAAAATCAATTTAACAAAATCAGAGACGGGAAATTTCCCGTCTCTAAATGTATGGGGCGATTTCGTGTTATTTTGACAGTGATCAAAGGAAGAGAAAGCAGAAAATTTCTCTACTGTTACCCATAACCTTTAATCTCTCACAGCTTATGGTTTTAACTGCTTCAACCATGCTGCCATTAGGCACGAAAGCACCAGATTTTCATCTACCAGAAGTAGTATCTGGCGAAACTATTTCTTTGGCTACCTTTGCCGACAAAAAAGTGCTGTTGGTAATGTTTATTTGTCGGCATTGTCCATTTGTGAAGCATATTCAAAACGAATTAACCAAGTTAGGAGAAGATTATCGCACGAGTGATTTAGCGATCGCAGCTATTAGCTCGAACGATGCCGCAAAGTATCCAGATGATGCACCTGATTCTCTCAAAGCACTAGCTCTAGAACAGGGATGGCAGTTTCCGTTATGTTACGATGAAACCCAGGCGACCGCTAAGGCTTATACAGCAGCTTGTACGCCTGATTTTTTCGTTTTTGATAGCGATCGCAAACTTGTTTACCGAGGTCAGTTAGATGATAGCCGTCCTAGTAATGGTAAACCAGTCACAGGTACAGATTTACGCGCTGCCATTGATACAGTTTTGGCTGGTAAACCCATAACTACCGAACAAAAGCCTAGTATTGGTTGCAATATTAAATGGAAGCCGGGGAATGAACCCAGTTATTTCGGTTAATCATGTAGAGACGTTCCAATGCAACGTCTCTACATTTAATGATTAGTGCTGAATTTCCAGATTGAGAATGTATTGTCCTAATTGGACGTTTTCGGCCCACAATTCGTATTCCACGCGTAGATGTTCTGGTAGTGGCTTACCACTAAGAGTCAAATTATTGGTAAAGTTGCGTAAGCGAATGGGATGATTGGGTTGTATGGACTCCGTTGGCAACCAATAGCGACTTACACCATAAACACCCTGTTCCCAAAAGTGACGGTAACTCACCTGTTCGTTACCTTGCATGGTCATGATGATTCGATAGGGAGAGATTTCCAGCCACAAAACCCTGGGACTAGTGGGAGTATAAGCTTTGCTTTTACGTGGGAGAAGTGTATCTTCTGTTGTCTCAGGAATTGCTAGTTCGCAGGTGATTAGGGGTGGTGCAGTCAGTAGTAAGTGGAATCTATCAGTGTCTTTTTGATATAGTGTTCCAGCAGTTTCCACTACAGACCAGAATGGCAGATCAGTGGAAATAAGTGATAAGCACACGGGCTTGCGGTGATGTGTGAGCATGGGAGCGTTGAAGGCTAAAAGCTATTGAATGAGATGAAATTAATACCAGAAAGTTGAGTTGATGGGGTTAAGTGAATAAAGAGAGAAGCATAATAAAACCTGCTTAATATTAACTGAAGATTCACTAAAGATGCTTTTTTAGTAAGCTATATCAACAAACATAAAAACAAGTTTGATATAAATCTAAAAAACTAACCCTACAATGACGGAATCTATAAGTAACCTATGTGAAAAGTTATACTTTTGTGAATAATTGAAACTAATAATTTAAATCAGAATATTAATTGAGTATCTCACAGACGAGTTAATTAACAATAGCTAAAAAATAAATCTATATTAAACTAAGTTGCTAATTAAGAAGATGTGGTCTTGAGATTGGGCAATTGGGCATTGGCTGGTAATTATTACCCATGACTTGTTAGCCATGACCAGCAGTCATGCTTAAACTTACACAACTTACGCAGTTGTACCATTGCTGAGGATATAGTACCGCGCATGATTGATGAAATCCCAATTTTGGCTGTGGCGGTGGTGTTTGCCCAAGGAACTACTGTGATTTGGGATGCAGAAGAGTTGAGAGTGAAAGAAAGCGATCGCATTACGGTGATGGCGCAAAAGTCACCGAATTACCCGATGGGATGGAAATTATTGGCGGAACTCCCTTAGTAGGGACAGATGTGGATAGTCATACAGATCATCGCATTGCCATGAGTTTAGCGATCGCTACTTTAAACGCCAGTGAAATCACCACCATTCACCGCGCCGAAGCAGCAGCTATTTCTTATCCCAACTTCACTAATACACTCCAACAGATTTTAGGGTGAAATTAGTCACTCTCCGCAATTGAATTGTGGGGATTATGGGTTCAAGCAGCGATTTCTTAAGCATTTCTTCCAGGTTGTTCCGTCTAAATCGCCTGCAAAATTCCGAATTGCCACTAATCTAGACTGTATCTCTCGTCAAAGGTGATATTTACAGGCACAACGAGACATGGCACAGATTAATGGCACAATGATGCAATATTTCCACTGGTACATCCCTAATGATGGGAACTTGTGGAGTAAAGTTGCGGCTTCAGCACCAGAATTAGCAGATGCAGGTTTTACAGCCATGTGGCTACCACCAGCCTACAAGGGCTTTGCTGGGTCGTTTGATGTGGGATATGGCGTTTATGACTTATTTGATTTAGGTGAGTTTGAGCAAAAAGGCTCAGTGCGGACGAAATACGGTACACGTCAGCAGTATCTTGATGCGGTTAAATCTCTGCAAACGCAAGGTTTGCAAGTATATGCTGATGCGGTACTAAATCATAAGATGGGTGGTGATGCAGTAGAAACACCAAAAGCAACGCCTTTTCCTCAAGACAATCGCCTGAATCCTAAAGGTGGGTTACAAGAAATTAAGACATACACTCATTATAATTTCCCTGGACGGCAAGGTAAATATTCTAACTTTGAGTGGCATTGGTGGCATTTTGATGCTGTTGATTATAACGAATATAACAGTGGCGATCGCAGCACAGTTTATTTATTGGAAGGTAAAAAATTCGACGACTACGTAGCCTTAGAAAATGGCAACTTTGCCTATTTGATGGGTTGCGATCTCGATTTTCAAAATGAGTGGGTGCGTGGAGAAATTACCCACTGGGGTAAGTGGTATCTTGACACCACAAAAGTAGATGGTTTCCGCATTGATGCTATTAAACATATTTCTTCTTGGTTCTTTCCTCAATGGATAGATGAACTAGAACGCCATGCTGGCAAAGATTTATTTATGGTAGGAGAGTATTGGTATAACGATATTAATACTCTGCTTTGGTATGTTGATGCTGTGGCTGGCAAGATGTCAGTTTTTGACGTACCACTACATTACAACTTCCATCAAGCCAGCAAATCTGGAGGCAATTATGATATGCGCCGGATTTTGGATGGCACAATGATGCAACAACGTCCTAGCAATGCTGTGACATTTGTCGAAAATCACGATTCTCAGCCATTACAAGCATTGGAATCTGTCGTTGAACCTTGGTTTAAACCTTTAGCTTACGCCATTATTTTGTTACGACAAGAAGGCTATCCTTGTGTCTTTCATGCTGACTACTATGGTGCGGAGTATGAAGACTGGGGGAAAGATGGCAATCGTTACAATATTTTTATGCCGTCCCACCGTTGGATTATTGATAAGTTACTTTATGCACGTAAACATTATGCTTACGGGCCACAATACAACTATTTAGACCACTGGAATACTATTGGTTGGACACGCTTGGGTGACGAAGATCATCCTGAAGGGATGGCTGTAATTATGAGTGATGGTTCAGAAGGTTCTAAGTGGATGGAAGTTGGTAAACCCAATACTAAGTTTATTGACTTAACTGAACATATCAAAGAAGCCGTATATACCAATGCGTGGGGCTGGGGTGAATTTCGTTGTCTAGGCGGTTCAGTATCTGTTTGGGTGCAAGCTTAAAACATACTCGAATTGAATTAATGTTATGGTGAATAACCCCGATTTATATTAGAAATTGGGGTTATAAATTCTCGCATTTTCACAAATGAAATGTTTATTTGCTAGAGCAATAGCTATTAATTTCTTTGACAATTGTGCCTTCTTCCGCACTACTTTTTTGCAAGCCCGCTAAGAAGCTATTCGTATCTCGAATATTCTTTTTATCTATAGCTCCGGCTGCATCATTTAAACCCTTGCTAATATCTTGATAGAGAGTGAGAAACCGTTGCTGAAAACCTTTTATTTTTTCATC
Organism: Anabaena minutissima FACHB-250; assembly: GCF_014697125.1. Classification (GTDB taxonomy): domain Bacteria; phylum Cyanobacteriota; class Cyanobacteriia; order Cyanobacteriales; family Nostocaceae; genus Trichormus; species Trichormus minutissimus. The sequence continues at coordinate 381,939 of NZ_JACJRG010000002.1, forward strand.
TTTGACTTCTATACCTTTCATTTCTGTGCTAATTCCATCTATCTTACTAGCAAGTTCAGTTAAAGCTTGAGAACCTTTCGCAGATTTGGGATCTTTGCCGAATTGCTGACTTAGTGTGGCTGCTTGATTAGCTACTTTAATAACTTTGTTACATTGGGCTACTTTACTTTCACCGCAACCTGCAAATAATAATGCGATCGCAGCTACTAAAGAAAGTGTAGCAGTTCGTTTCAGCGTCAGTGACATATGTTGTAATATCTCCGTTTATGTTTCCGTAAAAATGGGCATATAAAAAAAGTAGTTTACAAAAGTACAAGTCAAGTCTGTTTTTGCTTCTGGCTTTTTTAGCCCTGTTACTTTATACTTCATTCTTTTTCACAGGTGTATGCAATTACACTGAAATAGAAAAAAGTTAAATTAGATATACATCGCCGGAAGTAGTATTTCCGTAGACTATAAAAAACTTTACTTACTAAAATCAATTGCTGAATTTTGCTGTTAACTTCAACTTCGCCACAGCCTTAGCAGCAACCGTTTTTTGCTCCCAAAGCATCGGGTGATACTCCAGCTTGCGCCAAGGGTCAATCATATCAGCATAGTGTCTATGGAAAGCATGGCCTGACTGTCCGGGCGTATGAATAGCTAGCGAATTATTTAGATTGCTTAAATCTACAATCATGCGTAGTGAAGGAATATCAGTTACTTCAAAGGATTTATTTGCTCGCCAACGGTTAGCATTAATAGTCTCCCCATTCCCAGATGTGCTAAAAGCACCGCGATTAAATAAAGCTTCAATAGGTGTAACACCAGATTTTCCCAAAGTGGCGTTACGAAAAGTAATGGTATGTAATTTACCCCAGTTCCAAGATTGAGGATTTTTACCTTGAATACGTTCTAATTCGTCTACAGCTTCTCTAAAAGCTTGTTGCAAAATTTGATCGCGGTTTTCTACTTGGGTGGTTTTGGCATTATCCCACCAATTACTATTAGGTTGTTGGATAATATTTTGTAAGACAGCATACCAGCGATCGCTCCCATCAGGAAAGTATTCTGGAGGTAGTTGATCATGAAAGGTATCTGCTAACAAATGCTGCCAAAATACTTCAAATAGAGCCGCTACAGGCGATGTCATCCCTAGCTGTAAATTCCAATTTTGTAGAAGTTTTTGAGCAGTTTTTAATCTGGGAGTATCAAGAGCCATATTTTGTAGGAATGGCACAAGATTCTGAGCATTCAAGTTCAGATTATCACCTTGAATTTTCTGCACATCCGCCAAATAAATCGGCTGATTTTGTTGGTTAATCATCTCAACAATTCGCTTGGCGCGATAGCCATAAACCCAATCTGTCGTAATTAAATAAGGATATTCACTCGCAACTAAATTATTTGCCGTAGCTATATAACCTTGTGGTGGATTGAAGCTATAAGGTAATTTTTCAAAGTCAATATAACCTTGCCACTCATATTCATCAGTCCAACCGGGAACAGGGTAACGCCCATTTCCCTTAGCCCGAATCGGGAATTTACCAGGCATTTGATAACCGATATTCCCCTCTATATCTGCATAAACTAAATTCTGTGCTGGCACATCAAAGTCACTAGCAGCCGCGCGAAACTCTTGCCAATTTTCAGCGCGATTAATTTGGGGAATTGAATAAACAAGTCTTGTTGGTTCTAAAGCTGTCCAGCGCAAAGCCACAGCATAGTTTTGTGGTAATTGTATTGCTTGCTTAAACTCTTGCAAGTTGGGTGAAACATCAGAAAGAATCGGCCCATGTCTGGTGTAGCGAATTGTCTGTAAAATAGGCTGACTTCCTGCAACTTGAATAGTTTCTGGTACAAGCTGCATATCTACCCATTTGCCATTGACTTCATATTGATTAGGATTCTTGGGGTTGATTTTCTCAATATATAAGTCCATCACATCGGATTGTACATTAGTCACACCCCAAGCAATGCGATCGCTATGTCCGACAATTACCCCCAACATTCCCGCAAAGGAAAAACCAGTCACATTGTAAGGACATTCAGCATTTTTGGTAGTACAGTGCAAACCCACCTCATACCAAATCGAAGGCATTTGTACCGCCAAATGAGGATCATTCGCCAAAATCGGTTTACCCGTAGCTGTGCGCTTACCCGATATCACCCAGTTATTTGAACCAATACCCACTCCTGTCGCCCCAATAAGTTTTTCTAACGCCAACATTGGTTGAGTAATTGATTCTAAACTTGGCGCAATTTCTCCCACAGATAAAACCTCCGCACCCCTTTGCGCCAACCTCCGCGCCCCTTTGCGTTTTTGCCCTACTTCCCACTCCGGTAAAATCACAGGCAAATCTTGCGGGTAGGCTGGAAAAAGTTCCTCCACCTGATTAGGCGTGAGAGTTTTCAGTAAAACAGTACGTTCAATTTCGCTTTGAAAATTTCTACCCAAATCGTAAGCCATCACCTTACCCCAAGTCAGAGAATGTAGCGGTTTCCAAGGTGCGACTTGATAGCCAGGATTGAGTAATTTTAGTACCCCATATTCGAGACTCAACGCAGTACCTTGATGTTCTTGCAGATAAGCATTCACACCATCAGCATAGGCTGTCAAATTAGCCTTCATTTCTGCATCCATTTGCTGGAGTTCTTGCTGCGCCACCCTTCCCCAGCCCAGGGTTCGCAGATATTTATCAGTATCTAATTGCGAAGCTCCAAACATTTCTGCTAATCTACCAGAACCAATATGTCGCCAAAAATCCATTTGCCAAAATCTGTCTTGGGCGTGGATGTAACCCTGCGCCATAAATAAGTCGTGGGAGTTGGCAGCATAGATATGAGGTACACCCCATTGATCCCGTTGGACTGTCACTTCTGCTTTAATACCAGAAATAGCGATCGCTCCATTTTCTACAGGAAAAGAACGCCGTATGGTGTAGCCTAAAAATGATACTAACAATAATCCCAGCAATATCGGTACAACTATACCTATTTTCAGTCCTTTGGATAACCGACGTTTTCGGAAATTTTTCATATTTGGGTGTTAGCAAAATCATGGGACATTATACCTTTTGCCGCCTTAGAGTTTTGCTATTTTTTAGTAAGATATATAACTTTGCTTTATTAGCAAATACTTAAACTTAAATAATTCCATACTATGAATTAGTTTTAATTTCCTGATTTATCTCAGTATATTTGTAGATTTTATTGTATCTGAAGAATATGTATAGCGATAGGCGATCGCTCATCCAAAAATCTTGACAAAGTTTGATTGACAAAGCTTAGAAGTGTATGCTGCTTCAGGTAAAATAAAAAATATACTGAAAAATAAAAAGTTATAGTAAATAAATATACAATACAGGCTTATTACTTCAGCCGCACATTCTCACAAAATGACTCAGTGTGTTAGTTACCGATGTATTTCGGGCAACGAAGTAATAAAAAGAGCATATAACACTGAGAATTTTTGCCAGAAAAAAACAGTAAAGGCGTGCTAAGTTTTAAATCCATCCTCATTCCGTTCGCGGTTGCCCCATGTATCTGCCAGACTTACACCCACAACATCTTGAAGAATTAGTCAAGCGTAGTGGTATCAATTTAGACTTGACACAACTTAACTTTAAGTCTCTTCAAGGCGCAGCAGCCTACGAATATTTATTAATTTCCGAACATTTACCCCGCACAAACACAGGAATGGTCACAAGTGGCTGGTTACAACGCTACAGTCATGCTACGGCTGGCGGTTGGTGGTGTTCTGGCCTCGATCCTCTCAATCATTGGCAACCAATGGAATGGGGTTGCTTTAAGCCCAACCAACCGCGCACCAATCAAAATGGCAAGTCAATCAAATACGAACATCCCCCCAGCACCCCAACAAGAATATTTTGTCTGCGGGTAACACTAGATATCTGGCAGCAAGTTTCCCAGCGTTACAACATTGCTGCACCTAAGCTCATCAGCATCAACGAACAGGGAGAAGCAGTAGGTTTTTGGCAATGGGTAATAGAAAATCAAATACCTATCATTATCTGTGAAGGTGCAAAAAAAGCTGCCACCCTCTTGACACAAGGCTATGCAGCCATTGCCGTTCCAGGAATTACCAGTGGTTATCGGGTTGTCAAAGATAAATTTGGTAAAGTTATCAACCGCCAACTGATTCCTGATTTAGCTGTATTTGCCCAGATGCAAAGAACTGTTTACATCTGTTTTGATTTTGAAACTCAACCCCAAAAAGTGGCTGCTGTCAGCAATGCGATTACCCAAATTGGTTGTTTGTTTCAAGAACAGAAATGTCCTGTAAAAGTTATTGCCCTGCCAGGATTAGAGAAAGGTGTGGATGATTTGATCATAGCCAAAGGTGCGATCGCTTTTGAAAAAGTTTATCGCCATAGTGTTGATTTAGAAATTTATCTGGCTGAAATTAAGCCCCATACCGATTTAACTATTCCTGCAACTCTAACTGTCAACCGTCCCTACTTAGGTGAAATTGCCTTTCCTACCTCTGGATTAGTAGGAGTCAAATCAGCTAAAGGTACAGGTAAAACCACAGGGCTACAAACTGTTGTCAAACAAGCGCAAACTAAGAATCAGCCTGTATTACTGATCACACACCGCATTCAATTAGGAAGATTTTTATGTGAAAAAATTGGTATTCAATGGGGTTTGAATAATTCTGAAAAACTCACAAATAATACCGATTACTTGACCCCAACTCATCCACAATTAAATAATATTCAATCCGTGGGTTTATGTATTGATTCAATTTGGAAACTAAACCCAGATGATTGGCGGGGAGGAATTATCATTTTAGATGAAGTAGAGCAATCGTTATGGCATCTCCTCAATAGTAGTACCTGCAAAAATAAGCGCGTCATAATCTTAAAATTATTCCAGCAATTAATTTCTACTGTTTTATCCACTGGGGGCTTAATAATTGCTCAAGATGCGGATTTATCAGATGTATCTTTAGAATATTTACAAAGTTTATCAGGATGTAAAATTGCGCCTTGGGTATTAGTAAATAAATGGAAGCCCCAACGAGGTTGGGATGTGAAATTTTATGATTCACCTAATCCCATACCTCTAATTCAACAGTTAGAGTTAGACTTATTAGCGGGACGGAAATGTTATGTAACTACCGATAGTCGTTCTGGACGTTATAGTTGTGAAACAATCGAACGTTACCTAAAAGAACGTTTAGAAAAACTGCGATACGAATTTCCTAAAACTTTAGTAGTTAATAGTCAGACAACAAACACCCCAGGCCATGCAGCCGTTGATTTTGTCCCAGCAATTAATCAAAAAATCACGGAATACGAAACTCTATTTGTGACTCCTAGTTTGGGTACAGGTATTAGTATTGATGTCCAACATTTTGATAAAGTATATGGCATCTTTCAAGGCGTAATTCCTGATTCAGAAGCACGACAAGCATTAGCCAGAGTCCGCGATGATATCCCTAGAATTGTTTGGTGTGCTAAACGCGGAATTGGGTTGATTGGTAGTGGTAGTACCAATTATCGTTTATTGTCTAACTGGTATCAGGAAAATCAAAAAGAAAATCTCGCCTTGCTTAGTCCCTTGCATAAAATAGATGTAGATTTGCCCTTAGTTTATGACCCTGTACATTTGCGTACTTGGGCTAAATTATCAGCTAGAGTAAATGCTTCTATCCGTCTGTATCGTCAATCAATGCAAGAGGGATTAATTAATGATGGACATCAAATCAGAGTCAGGAGTAATGCTATTCACAATAATATTGTGAGAGATTTACGATTAGCATTTTTAGCAACTGACTCGCAGGATTTAGCAACTCGGAGAAGATTAGTTTTAGAAATTGTTAAAGTCCAAAAAGAGTGGACAGATAAGCGTCAAAAAGGTAAGGAAATTAAACGTCAAATTAGACAGATTAAACAAAAGAATCAATTAGCAGCAGCACTGAATGTTGCCAATGCTAAAGATATTGATTATGTCGAACATGATCAACTATCTGCCCAACATTCCCTTACAGATGTAGAACGCCATCAAATTCAAAAATATCATCTCAAGCTAAGATACGGCATACCAGTCACGCCCATGCTGAAATTGCGAGATGATCAAGGGTATTATTCCCAATTATTAATTCACTATTATCTCACCCATGAAAGTGAGTATTTTCACATTAGAGATCAGCAAGAATGGCATCAACAATTATCTTTAGGCGGAGGTAAAGTTTTCCTCCCAGATTTAAAAACCTATACAGTTAAAATTGAGGTAATGAGAGCCTTGGGGATGTTACAGTTTCTTGAGCCAGAACAAAAATTTATAGAAGATGACCCTAATCTAATCTGGTTGAAAGATATTGTATTTCAACATAGTAAGCATATTAAAAGAGTCTTGGGTATTGACTTTAACAGAAGTAGAAATAACTCTACAGGGATAAAAATACTCAGTCGCTTGTTGAATTTGTTAGGATTGAAATTAAAACGCAGCGATGACTTTTATCAAATTGACCTAAATACTTTTAATGATGGCAGAGAGCAAATATTTACTGTTTGGCATCAACGAGATGAGTTGATATTATCTCATATAAAAAATCGAGAATTTGATAACACTGATAATTCTCCAACTTGGCAACATACACAAGCAGTAAATTCTGTGGCTTCTGTGATGTCTATCTCTTAGTAAAAAGATTGGTATCAAGTTCGTAGTAAAGACTTTAGTAGTAGGGTGTGTTACAGCTGTGTCAGGATTTGGGAGTGTGAGCCAATGATATCTAGCCGTAACGCACCACCATCGCTAGCCGCATTTCTCACCAACAGTAGGGGCGGGTTCACAGATATACTCGAATCATTCACGAAGATTTCGCTCAAAGAACCCCTACGGACTCTGGACTGAGGTTGCAAGAATTGGAGAGAAATCCGCGACTAGTCTACGGTATACACACAAATATTCGTGTAGTGCATCTGTCCCGCCTCGGAATGAATTCCGAGTCTCATAGCGCAAGTCATCTCAAGATGACTCAACCAAAAGTGCAAAGGGACAGAGGAAAAGTGTGCAAAGGACAAGGAATCCTCACGCCACAGCCACCAGGCGAAACCCAACATTAAGGTAACTATAAGCATACGCGCGTCCATGACGAGCCATAGAACGGCAATAACCAGCATTGTCTATCCAACTACCGCCACGCAGTAACCTGTATTCATTTATACCATCAAACCACGCACTACCATTATTCGGAGCTTGATTGTAATTTCCGTGCCACTCATCCTGACACCATTCCCATGCATTACCACACATATCAAATAAACCAAAGGGGTTGGCAGGGAATTCTCCAACTTCTGTTGTTTCCTGACGATATTTACCTTTGGGAGCAGCACCATAGGTGGAATTGCCATCGTAATTTGCTAAATCCGTGGTAATTGTATTGCCAAAGTAAAAAGGTGTAGTTGTTCCGGCACGACAAGCATATTCCCATTCTGCTTCACTGGGTAAGCGATAGCTTTTTCCGGTCTTCTTTGATAACCTGACGCAAAATTCAACCGCATCATCCCAAGAAACACTCTCTATAGGTCGATTAGCACCTTTAAAATTAGATGGGTCGGGATTTAAATCAATATTAACTTTATCAAAAGCGGCAACTGCTGCCCATTGCGCTTGGGTAACAGGAAATTTCCCCATAAAAAAGGATTGAATCGTGACGTTGTGCTGTGGACTTTCAGATTCATCTCTTTCTAGCTCATTCTCTGGTGAACCCATAAGGAATTTACCGCCACGAATGGACACCATGTCTAAAAACACACCATTACCCAACTCTTCAGTAAAAAACTTCGCACGTCCCCGACTACGGTTTATTTCAGCCTTTTTACCTACACCCAAAAATCCTGAACTTATTCCTGTTATTTTGGCAGTGGGAAATTCAAAAGTCGGAAACTGAATACCTGGGGAAGAAGTTGGTTTAGGCGATTCTCTTGTTTGTTGTTTTCGTAATTCAGCTTGCTGTTTTTCTTGTTCTTGGCGGAGTCTTTCAGCTTTTTGTCGTTGATCTTCTGCTCTTTCTTGTTCTTGGCGGAGTCTTTCAGCTTGCTGTCGCTGATATTCGGCTTCTTTTGGAGCAAATACTCGTGTTTCTATTGGTTCGACATCTTCATCCCGAAGATTTAAGATATTTTGTAAGTATTTTAAATCCTTGCGGTCTTTTTCTCTGAGTGGATATTGTCTGATCTCAGATAAGGCTTGTTCATAAGTTTGCAATTTTTCCTGGCGTTTTCGATAAGGTTCGAGAACCTCAAACTCAATTAAATTAGCCTCATCAACAGATAATCCCCAGTTATTCCGCAACACATTCAACGATATCCGTTTAACTCCAGAAATTTCCCCTTCATCTTCAAGAGCAATTTTCTCTACTTCCTTCCGATATTTCAGATGAGGATCATCCTTGGCTGATTTCGCCAACACAAGCCGATAACCCTCTTTTGCAGGATAAAACTCAGGTGTCATGGCGGGGGCTGCTTCTTGCACTTTGCTTTTCACATAATCATGCAATTCATCTACCGCAATCAAACCATCACCGTCTTTGTCGGCTGCACCTTTCTCAATTCCTTCTACTAGATAATGGGTGTAAATCGACAAGTCTAAATCATCGGAGTTAAACGCATATTGTGTAGAAGTAGAAGCCGTAAGAATTGCTCTACCCTCACCGCCTAAGTGTTGTTCTAGGTTAATTGTTCCACTATCTTTAGCTGTCAAACCCTTAGCAAAAGCACCACTAAAGCAGCAATCTAAAATTACTACTTGTCGCTTAGATTTGCTCTGGTTCATCCATTCATGTACATTTTTTCCAGCTACTAGTCCACCAAGGAAATTTTGCTGGGTAAGCCCCTCTAATTGATAAACTAGTCAAAAAAGGGGTTTATCATGGCGAAAAAGTATATTGTAGATTTAAGCGAAGAGGAAGTGTT
>NZ_JACJRG010000020.1 GCF_014697125.1 Anabaena minutissima FACHB-250
ACTGTCAGGAAGTTTGCCCCTTCTAGGTATGATGAGGCTAGTCCGTGGGTGTACCAGGAGGTGACGAAGGTTGTGCCGGTTAGCCAACCGCCTAGTGCGAGGAAGGCGCAGGGAAATAATAATACTCCTGACCAGCCTACGAATACGAAGCGATCGCGCTTTAACCAGTCGTCTAGTACGTCAAACCACCCTCTACTGGGGGCGCGTCCTACTGCGATGGTCATCTAACTAAATCCTCTTTTACTAAAATTGCAACGTTTCTAAGCAGAACTTTCTGGGAATTCCATCCTTTAAGCGACTGCCGCGAGGAAATAACGTTTTTTTTGACAATCTCAGCAGCTTATAATTGCTGAGTTTCTGAGATTTGACTACTTCTTCAAGCCGACATTTCTCAGGGTTATGTCGTTACACGTACCATGAGCTAGTTACCTAGCTTGTGGTAACTTAATGCTTCTTAACTTATCACATTGTTGGGGTTTTCGCTCAACCCACCTAGGGAAATCAAGTATTTAACATGAACCTACTTAATACTATGAATATCAGAATTTTTACAATCTGACACAACTTTTCTCAGAAATCTTATTACAGGTGATAGGTGACAGGAGACAGGGGATAGATGATGGGTGACAGGATAGGAGGAGAAGCAAAGGGAGAAAATTTAACTTGCAAGACATCCTGGTAAAATGGCAGACTTTTAATTAAAGGCAAGCACTTACAGGCCAAGGTAGTTCAATGACTGGATCAACAACAGTTAACAAAGGCGATCGCCTTCTCCATCAAAAAGTTCTCGGTTCTCGTAGGTTTAGCAACTACTGGTGGGCAACTATCGTGACGATGGGAGCTACAGGCTTTTTATTGGCAGGGATATCGAGTTATTTAAACGTAAATTTTCTCATAGTTACCGATCCAACTCAATTGGTATTTTTCCCCCAGGGTTTGGTAATGGGGTTATATGGTTCGGCTGGCTTACTTTTAGCATCGTACCTATGGCTGTCTATCCTCTGGGACTTAGGGGGCGGCTACAATGATTTCAATAGAGAAACTGGCTACCTCAAAATCTTTCGTTGGGGATTTCCTGGCAAAAATCGCCGGATTGAAATTGATTCCCGCATCCAAGACGTACAATCTGTACAAATAGATATTAAAGAAGGTCTTAATCCTCGTCGTGCGTTGTATCTCCGTCTTAAAGGTCGCCGAGACATCCCCCTAACACGGGTAGGACAACCTTTGTCATTAGCAGAGTTAGAAACTCAAGGCGCAGAGTTAGCCCGCTTTTTAGAAGTACCGTTGGAAGGATTGTAGGAGCAGAGGGGTAGAGGGGTAGAGGAGACAAGATAGAATTCAGTTTTCATCCCTATTCCCCATTCCCCGTTCTCTAAAAGAGGCTAAGATACACTGGTTGAGTCAGTAATTAGCAATGCGGTTAAAAGTTTCACAATTCTTGGTTGCATTTTTGATAGTCGGTGCTTTGATGTTGGGCGGCTGTTCTACACAGCAGGCTAATTCTAATTCTTCGCCAACATCAACAGCGACCGAGACAACCACGACAACTACTACTACTGAAGCAACATCTGTATCAGATACCATAAGTGAGAGTATTCCGGGAATGAAAGATTTACCACGTCTTGAAGGTAAAGCTACGGTGGTGATGACAGTTAATGGCTCACCAATTACCATCGAAGTAGACGGTACAAATGCCCCTATCACATCTGGCAACTTTGTTGATTTGGTGCAGAAGGGTGTATACGACGGTACTGTTTTTCATCGGGTTGTACGCCAACCTCAACCTTTTGTAGTCCAAGGTGGCGATCCCCAAAGTAAAGATCCCAAAGTTCCAGTAGATAGACTGGGAACAGGCGGCTACATTGATGCAAAAACTAATAGTGAGCGTCGTATCCCCTTAGAAATTAAGCCAGAAGGGGAGTCCAGCCCAATTTACAGTAAGACATTGGAAATGGCCCGTGTAACGAAACCACCAGAGTTACAGCATAAACTAGGTGCAGTAGCAATGGCGCGATCGCAGCCACCAGATTCTGCTTCCTCTCAGTTTTACTTTGCTTTAGCAAATTTAGGATTTTTAGATGGTAACTATGCCGTATTCGGTTATGTTACCGACGGTTTTGATGTAGTTAACAAAATTCAGCAAGGCGATCGCATTGACTCTGCTAAAGTCACTCAAGGCAGTGAGAATTTAAAATAGGGACTGGGGATTGGGGATTGGAGATTGGAGATTGGGGATAAGGGGTAATGAGGATGAAAACTAAATGCTACCTTGTCTCCTCTGATTCTCTGCTCCAAAATGGTTGAAGTTGTTGTTACTGGTATTGGTTTAGTTTCCGCTTTGGGTAAGAGCCTAGAGGATAGTTGGCGACAATTAATTGTTGGGAAGTCTGGAATTAGCCTGTATCAGCCTTTTTCAGAACTTGCGCCACTACCTCTAGGCTTGATTAGTCAGACACCCGCAAAATTGAGAATATTGACCCAGCAGGTTGTAGATGCGGCAATGAAAGATGCCGGTTTATTGACAAATTTACCTGATTGTGCTGTGATTATTGGTTCAAGTCGTAGCCATCAAGCATCGTGGGAAAATTTAGCAAGGAATATGTATGCAAAATATCCTAGCCAATTCCCCCATACAGGAGAAAAATTAGAGGATTGGTTAGAGATTTTACCCCATATGAATGCGATCGCATCTGCCAGACAGATTGGTGCGACTGGCACAGTTTTAGCACCGATGGCTGCTTGTGCTACAGGGATTTGGGCGATTTCTCAGGCAGCATTTTTGATTCAAACAGGGCAATTTCAAAGAGCGATCGCAGGGGCTGTAGAAGCACCGATTACACCCTTGACGATATCAGGGTTTCAACAGATGGGTGCTTTAGCCAAAACTGGTGCTTACCCTTTTGATTTACACCGTGAAGGCTTAGTATTGGGTGAAGGGGCGGCTATATTTGTTTTAGAATCAAAAGAATTAGCCCAACAGCGTCAAGCAAAGATTTATGGTCAAGTTTTGGGTTTTGGCTTAACTACAGACGCATATCATACCAATCAGCCAGACTTGGAAGGTAGGGGAGCGATCGCAGCTATCAAACAAGCTTTAAAACGCAGTGATCTACAACCCCATGAGATAGATTACATTCATGCTCACGGGACAGCTACCCAGCTAAATGACCGTATAGAAAGCATAGTCATAGAAAAACTATTTCCCCATCAAGTAGCAATTAGTTCAACTAAAGGGGCGACAGGTCATACCCTAGGCGCGTCAGGAGCATTGGGGGTAGCTTTCACATTGTTAGCTATAAAACATAATATCTTGCCACCCACTATAGGATTTAATCAACCAGAATTTGATCTAAACATAGTCAGGACTGCATATAAAACTAACATTCAGCAAGCATTATGTTTGAGTTTTGGCTTTGGTGGACAGAATGCAGTTGTTGTGTTGGGTCAATCGACACTTTAGCTTTATTTTTGGCCATATAAAACTTAGACTTTAAGAAATCGATATGATAGAAAAGTCGATAAAACTTAAAAAATATTCACCAAATGCTGATTCACTCCTCTGGCTTATCCAAGAAGGTCAAGGACTCAATAAAAGAGAAAATCTTCTTCGGTAATGAACCTAGTGCCGAGTTAATCGCCATTCTTACCGTTTACTTTGTCCAAGGAATTTTGGGGTTGGCGCGTTTAGCCGTCAGTTTTTTCCTTAAGGATGAATTGTCACTGAGTCCTGTACAGGTATCGTCACTATTGGGAATTGTCGCCTTACCTTGGATTATCAAACCACTGTTTGGCTTTCTCTCTGATGGTTTACCTATATTTGGCTATCGTCGTCGGCCATACTTAGTGCTATCGGGGATACTAGGTGCTATATCCTGGGTAAGTTTAGCGACTGTAGTTCATGATAGATGGGCGGCTACAGTAGCGATCGCACTCGGTTCTCTCTCCGTTGCCGTTAGTGATGTGATCGTTGACTCGTTAGTTGTGGAAAGAGCCAGGGTAGAATCACAAGCCGATGCCGGTTCGTTACAATCATTATGTTGGGGTGCTTCCGCATTAGGCGGCTTAATCACAGCCTATTTTAGTGGACTGCTCCTGGAACACTTTACAACCCGTACTGTATTCTGGATTACTGCTACATTCCCTTTGATTGTTTCAGGTGTAGCTTGGTTGATTGCTGAATCGCCTGTTAGCAAAGACGCTAAGGATAAAACCAATACTCTCAGTATCAAGTATCAAATAGGACAACTACGTCAAGCCATTACCCAAAAAACTATTTGGCTACCAACAGCATTTGTCTTTATCTGGCAAGCTACCCCAACAGCCGATGCAGCCTTTTTCTTCTTCAGCACCAACGAACTCCACTTTGAACCAGAATTTTTGGGGCGAGTGCGGTTAGTGACAAGTTTCGCTGCTTTAATTGGAGTTTGGATTTTTCAACGCTTCTTAAAAAGTGTTCCCTTCCGCATAATTTTTGGTTGGAGTACAGTCATCTCCGCCGTCTTGGGAATGACAATGCTGCTGTTAGTGACACACACAAATCGAGCTTTAGGCATAGATGACCACTGGTTTAGCCTGGGTGATAGCTTGGTTCTGACGGTTATGGGACAAATTGCCTATATGCCTGTGTTAGTCTTAGCAGCGCGACTTTGCCCACCAGGAGTAGAAGCCAGTCTATTTGCATTGTTGATGTCAGTATCGAATTTAGCCGGCATGGTTTCCTACGAGTTCGGAGCTATTATTATGCACTGGCTAGGAATCACCGAAAGCAATTTTGATTCCCTTTGGTTCTTGGTGCTGATTACTAATCTCAGCACCTTACTACCATTGCCTTTTCTCAACTGGCTACCTGCTGATGATTCACAAGCAGAACCAGAAATAATATCCAACTTGATGTCAGAAATAATGCTGCGAGAACCTGAATCAGAAACAGTTGAATGAAAAGTGCTGAGTTCCGAGTGCTGAGTGAAAATACCGCTTACAATTGGGCGTGGCTTTTACCGTAGTACAGAAATACTGAGTACTTCTTAAATTTACTCAGCACAGGCTAAACGCCGCGCTATCGCTCTAAGCGCAGCTATGCCCACAGGGCTTTACAGCACTCAGTAGTTGGTAAAAAATATTCAAAACTCGAAAATCAAAACTCGAAAATCAAAACTCAAAACTCAAAACTCAAAACTCAAAACTCAATACTCAGCACTCAGCACTAAAATAATATGCAGAGTTTTCAAACTCCAGAAACAGCAATTTTAGCAAAATCTTATACTCGTGAAGATTGGGAGGGAGGATACGAATCTCTTAACCAAGAGTTTGATTATTGGATTGATGAGGTAGAAGGAGAAATCCCCCAAGAACTACAAGGCACATTGTTTAGAAATGGGCCAGGATTACTTGATGTCAACGGTCAGCGTATTCATCATCCTTTTGATGGTGATGGGATGATTAGCCGCATTACTTTTATCAATGGTCGCGCCCATTTTTGTAATAAATTTGTTCGTACAGAAGGCTATTTAGCAGAACAAAAAGCCGGGAAAATCCTCTATCGTGGTGTATTTGGTACTCAAAAGCAAGGGGGTTGGTTAGCTAATATATTCGATTTCAAAATTAAGAATATTGCTAACACCAACGTTATCTATTGGGGTGATAAACTTTTGGCTTTATGGGAAGCTTGTGAACCCCATCTTCTTGATGCTTACACCCTAGAAACTTTAGGCAAAGAATACTTTAATGGAGTTTTGTCAGAGGGCGAAGCTTTTAGCGCACATCCTCGCATTGACCCTAATTGTATTCAAGATAATGGCGCACCTTGTTTAGTTAATTTTTCTATTAAACCGGGACTATCTACTACAATTACAATTTTTGAATTAGACCCAACAGGTAAAGTTCTCAGGAAGCAAGCTCATAGTGTTCCGGGATTTTGTTTTATTCACGATTTTGTCATTACTCCTGATCACTGTATCTTCTTTCAGAACCCTGTCGTTTTTAATCCCATACCTTTCACTTTGGGTCTACGCGCAGCTGGGGAATGTATCAAATTCCAGCCAAATCAACCGACGCGAATTATAGTTATTCCTCGCTTTCCAAAAGGGGAAAATACAGGGGTAAAAATTCTGGAAACACAAGCAGGTTTTGTGTTTCACCACGTTAATGCTTTTGCTCTAGGGCATGAAATTTATGTTGACTCCATTTGCTATGATGCTTTACCAGAAGTAGAACCAGAAAGCGATTTTCGTCAAGTTGATTTTGATGCGGGTTCTCCTGGTCAAATCTGGCGTTTTCGTCTTAATCTTCAAGATGAGACAGTAGAACGCAATTTAATTGAGAGTCGTTGTTGTGAATTTCCCACCATCCATCCTGACCATGTAGGACGCACTTACAAATATATTTATATAGGTGCAGGTCATGCAGAAACTGGTAATGCACCATTGCAAGCATTACTAAAAATTGATTTAGAGTCTGGAGAAAGACAACTTTGGAGTGCTGCGCCGCGTGGGTTTATGGGTGAGCCGATTTTTGTACCGCGTCCAGATGCTGAAACAGAAGATGATGGCTGGTTGCTAGCTTTAGTTTATGATGCTGCGCATCATCGCTCAGATGTGGTGATTTTAGATGCTCGTGATTTAGCAAAAGGTGCGATCGCCTCTGGCGGGGCGAAGCCCATCGCTCGACTACACCTAAAACATCATATCCCCTATGGTCTACATGGCAGCTTTACCTCTCAGGTATTCGCGCCTATTTAGCTGAAAGTCACCCCAGTTGATTCAACAAACTGGGGTAATGGTTTAGCCTAATACTCTGACCCTAAATATGCTGAAAGTTTACCTTTAGCTGATCACGGGGATGAGGTGCGGGAATCATCACCAAATCCAGGTTTTGATCTGGTATTAGTTGCCAATCATACTCACGCAGCAAGAGGGCTGCAAACAACTTCATCTCCAACTTGGCGAACTCTCTACCCAAGCATTCACGCACTCCACCACCAAAGGGGAGATAGCTAAAAGGTTTTGTCTTATTCTCTATGCGTTCTGGACTAAATCTTTGTGGATCAAAGCTTTGAGGGTCAGTATATATATTGCTGTCTTGATGAGTTCCACCAATTTGATAGAGAACAGACCAACCTTCAGGAATTAAGTAGCCATTGAACTCACATGATTTAATTACATCCCGAAAGCCACCACCCACAGGCGGAATCACGCGCAAGACTTCCTTAAGTACCTGGTCAAGATAGGTCATCTGATTGAGATGTTCTATAGACAAAGGTTCGGTAATATTTAGCTGCTGTTGTTCTACACGGGCAGTTGCTAGAATTTCTGGATGCTGGGCTAATAGTAAACAAAAAGAAGCGATCGCTGATGTTAAAGTTTCATGACCAGCAAATAGCAGTAATAGCACTTGGTCTTTGAGTTCTGGTAAACTCAGGCTATTTCCCTCTTCATCTTTGGCTTGTAACAAGATTCCTAAAGCATCTTCACTAGAACTAGGTTGTTGTTGACGCTGTAGCACGATCTTTTCAATTTTTGCTAGTAGTTGCTGACGACAACTTAACCCCCGTCCAAACTTAGTCCAGGGTAAGGATATGGGAATTGTAAACAGGCCTTCACACCATTCCTCAAACAACTCAGCCAATTGGCGATCGCTGGTTGTATCTGTTCCTATGAGTAATTTACAGGCAACATCAAAAGTATACTGTCTAATTTCGGGATACCAAGTTAATGTCCCCTGACTCTCCCATTTATGCAAATAAGCCTGAGTAATCTCTGCCATTTTTGTCACATACCCAGCCAAAGCCCTGGGTTGAAAAGCTTGTGATAACAGCTTACGTCGCTTCTGGTGTATACCTCCTGTCTGTACTGCTAATGATGCTGGGCCTAATAAAGCTTTGGTACTAGCAGGCCAAGTGGCAGAAAAATATTGATTCTCATTAGTTAGCAGAAAACGATTGGCTTCAAATCCGATCATTAATACCGTAGGACGACCAAACAAATGCGTTTTGAATATCGACCCGTATTGCTGCTGTCGCTTTTTAGTAAAATTGGCATCACGTAAAAAGCTAATTGTCTCCCCAATCATAGGCAGACCCAATTTGCCAGGCGGTAAAGGTGGTTGCTTATTATACTTAATGTTCATATTAATTTCTCCAACTATTTATTAACAATTTTGAACTAAATTGGAGAAAAATAAAAATGTAACAAAAACTACAAAAAATCTATATTTCCCGAAAACGCGGGATAAGCTAGGCATATATGTATCCGGTTCGCCAAAAACCGCGATTAGGAGAAAATCTTATGGTGTCAACCCCTATCATTCCTTTAGAAGCTGCTACTCCAGCACATATTTGCCCATTTGATCAAGCTTGTAGTTATTTAGAAGCAGCAGGGAAAGAATTAAGGTTAGATCAAGGTATCCTGGAAATTCTCAGTCACCCACGCAAGGTAGTGACAGTTTCCATTCCCGTAAAGCTAGACAATGGTGATATTCGGGTACTAGCAGGACATCGAGTACAACATTCTGATGTTTTAGGCCCCTACAAAGGCGGAACTCGATACCATCCGGCTGTTACACTGCGGGAAGTATCGGCTTTAGCGATGCTGATGACTTGGAAATGTGCGCTGTTGGGTATACCTTACGGTGGTGCAAAAGGAGGTATTGCGATCGACCCACAAAATTATAGTTTGGGCGAATTAGAGCGAATTACTCGCCGCTATACCAGCGAATTAATTAAAGATATTGGCCCCTCAGTAGACATACCCGCCCCAGATATGGGAACTTCAGCCCGTGAAATGGCTTGGATGATGGATACATATTCAGTGAATGTGGGTCATTCTGTACCTGGAGTTGTCACTGGTAAACCTCTATCTATCGGCGGTTCACTGGGACGAGAAATGGCCACCGGACGCGGTGTGATGATTATCGTCCGGGAAGCATTAGCAGATATGGGCAAATCTCTAGAGGGAATGCGAGTAGTTATCCAAGGTTTTGGGAATGTGGGAGGTGCAGCCGCTGAATTACTTTACCAAGCCGGAGCAAAAATCATCGCTGTTTCCACGGCTACAGGTGGGGTTTATTCATCTCATGGTCTTGATATTCCCGCATTAAAAGCTTATGCTGCCGAAAATCGTAAAAGTGTAGTAGGTTTCCCACAAGCATCAGCTATTAGCAATGCAGAGTTACTGACTTTACGCTGTGATGTGTTAATTCCCGCCGCCTTAGAAAACCAAATTACAGCAGAAAATGTTCATCAAGTGAGAGCGCAAATCATCGCAGAAGCAGCTAACGGGCCAATAACACTCGAAGCAAACCAAGTTCTAGAGGCGCAGGGTATAACTGTCCTACCAGATATCCTAGCCAATGCTGGTGGTGTAGTAGTAAGTTACTTAGAATGGGTGCAAGGTCTTTCGTACCTCTTTTGGGATGAAGTACGTGTCAACCGCGAAATGGAACACTTGATGGTGCAAGCATATCATCATGTAATTCAACAGTCCAAAGTGCGGCAAGTTCCCCTCCGGTTAGCAGCGTATACTCTGGGAGTCGGTAGAGTTGCTCAAGCCTTAAATGACAGGGGTCTATATCCTTAACATCCAACTTTTTCTGACAAAGTAGAGACGTAGGATTGCTGCGTCTCTACAAGGTTTCTGGATAACCCCTACTATTCCTTTATTCCCTGGGGAAAAACCTTCACAGCATCACCTACGATGGATATCTGCACTCGTGTACCTACGGGTAATGCCATATCTGTTGTTGTCCGCACATGAATTTCTTTACCAGAAGGAGTTTGCAAACAATATTGGTACTCGCGCCCTAAAAACCTGCGGGTGCGGATAAATACAGGGGCATCAGTGGCTGGTGTTAAAATCAAGTCTTCTTGGCGGATCATAATTTCGCCTGAATTATTGATGTGATTAGCTGGTAACTCAAAACAACCAACTTCTGTTTCCCAGACATTCCCTTGGCGATGGGCAGATAGAAAATTAGCCTGGGTGACAAATTCCGCGACAAACCTTGAGGCTGGATGAGTGTAGATTTCTTCTGGTGTGCCTATTTGTTCTAAATGTCCTTGTCGCATCACGCCGACTATATCAGAGATGGCTAATGCTTCTTCTTGATCGTGGGTAACGAAAATGGCTGAAGTACCTGCTGCTTTGAGAATGTCTCGGACTTCTTCCCGCAACTGTAACCTAACTTGAATATCCAGATTACTTAATGGTTCATCTAAAAGCATCAGTTGAGGTTGGGGTGCTAAGGCACGGGCTAAGGCAACACGCTGCTGCTGTCCACCAGAGAGTTCGTAAGGGTAACGTTTTTCGAGTCCTGCTAATCTCACTAAGGCTAGGACTTCGGCTACACGTTTTTGTATTTGCTGTTTACTAATATTTCTCAACCCAAAGGTTACATTTTCTTCAACGTTGAGATGAGGAAATAGCGCATAATCTTGAAAGACAACACCAATATCACGCTGTTCTACAGGGATAAAAATAGAGTTGTTGCTAACTATCTGTTCACCAATTTTAATTGTTCCTGTTGGTAGACGCTCAAAACCTGCAATTAGTCGCAACAGAGTAGTTTTACCGCAACCAGAGGGGCCAAGTAATCCTAAAACATCCCCTTGTTGCAGTGTAAATGATACGTTATCCACAGCAGGAGAGGTGTTTTCTGAAAATTGCTTGGTGACGTTCTGTAGGTGTAGGATGGCTGGCTGCATAGGTAGATAACTAGGGAGATACAAAGGCGAAATAAATTAGAGTTTTGTTGGTGCTGGTACTTGGTTTATCACTTTCTCTTTCTTAATATTCTCTTGAGATAACACTAATAAGGTTGAACTCATAGAGACTAATAGCATAGCTAATGAAGCAGCTGCGGCATCTGCAAATTCAACATTTTCTGTGGCTTGCCAAATTTGGGTGGCTAAGGTGTTAAAGCCTATGGGGGCTAGCAGCATAGTTGCAGGTAGTTCTTTAATGGCTGTTAGGAATACCAGCACTGCACCACTTAATACCCCTGGCCTGACTAAGGGGAGGGTAATTTCTATTAAAGTTTGCCAAGCTGATCTGCCTAAACTTCTGGCTGATTCTTCTAATTGGGGATTTACTTGTAATAGAGAAGTGCGGACTGTTCCTACTGATTGCGGTAAAAATAATACTAAATATGCAAATACCAACATCGGTAGAGTTTGGTACAGGAATGGCAGGTAATTAGCTCCAAAAAACACCAGTGATAAAGCTATGACAATTCCTGGAATACCAAAACTTATATAAGAAAAACGTTCAATAACAGCTGTAATTTTGCTGGGGAAGCGAACTGATAAAATGGCGATGGGTAAGGCAAAGATGGTAGCAGCTAAAGCCGCTAGTCCAGCTGCCCAGGCTGAGTTGAAGATGGTGGGTAGTAAATTGGGGAAGGTGTAACCAGTATTGAATCCACGCAGTAGCCAAAATAGGGTAATACCAACTGGTAAGATCACACCAAAGCTAGTGATGAGTAAGCAAAAGCTAAAGGCTGGCCATTTCCAAATTCCCAATTTAATTATTTTCGGTGGGCGTAGGGAGGCTGAACCACGACTATAATATGCGGCACGCGATCGCATTCGATACTCTAGCCATAAAATTACCAGCACCAGTGTCACTAACATTAAAGATAGAACTGCGGCGGTGTTACGGTTAAAACTGGCTTTGTATTGGATAAAAATAGCCCGTGTAAAGGTATCAAACCGCATCAGGGAGGGTGTACCAAAGTCCCGTAAGGAATATAAGGCTACCAATAATCCCCCGGCGATAATTGATGGTTTCAATTGCGGCAATACTACCCGAAAGAAGGTTTCTCTAGTGCTGTAACCTAAACTGCGGGAGGCTTCTTCTATGGAAGGATCTATCCCTTGCAAGCCAGAACGCACACTCAGCAGTAAATAGGGATAGGTAAATAAAGTAATTGCGAGAACTGTTCCCGGAAAACCATAAATCGAAGGTAACTCTTCTACCCCGAAAGGCTCTAACAACAATTGTAAAAAGCTACCCCTAGGGGCTAAGGTCGCAATGAGGGCAAAACTGCCGACGTAGCTAGGGACTGCCAAGGGTAATGTTGTGCCTATTAACCAAAAGTTTCTGCCTGGTAAGTCTGTCCGCACTGTCAAGAATGCTAATGGTACAGCAATCAGAGTTGAGAATACGGTGACAGTTGCCGCCATTAATGCACTATTGAAAAAAATGGAGATATTGCGGGGACGAGAGATTAATTGCCAGAACTCTTCCCCGCCAATACCTACTGCACGGGTAACTAAGTAGACCAAAGGCAGGGCAATAGCGATCGCTACTACTCCTGCTGCTATGGTGAGAAATAAGGGAGGGCGAATCGAAGATTTCAATGCCTACAAAACTCCTGCCTCTTGTAGTAATTCCAATGTTCCTGGCAAATCATTTAAGTTGGTCAGGTTAACATTAGGCGGATTGAGTTTGTTCAGTGGTAATTGATTTGCTGGGCCAGGTATTCCTTTGACTAAGGGGTACTCATTAGTCTGTTGAGCAAAGTAATTTTGTGAACTCGGTTTGAGTAGGTAGCTAATAAATTTTTCCACTTCCGGCTTTTGTTTGGTGGAGTTCATAATGGCAACTCCAGCAATGTTAATCATTGACCCGGCATCTTTATTGGTGTAGTGAGCTGCTACAGGTAGGGTGGAATTAGTTTTTTTTAAGTTAGGTAAGTAGTAGTTATTCACTAAACCTAGCTGAACTTCTCCGCGCCCTAGTGCTTCTACTATTGTGGTATTGTTGCGGTAATCTTTGACACCATTAGCCTTCATTGCCCTTAGCCATTGCAGAGTTTTTGGCTCTCCCTCTAGCATTCGCATGGCAGTGACAAATGATTGAAATGAGCCGTTTGTGGGGGCCCAAGCAACTTTACCGCGCCATTTTGGTTGTGTTAACTGCAAAATAGAGGTCGGTAATTGATTTTTTGTGACTAGCTTGGTGTTGTAGTTAATTACACGAGCGCGTCCCGAAATTCCTATCCATTGTCCTTGGGGAGAACGAAAGCGAGAATCTACCTGATTCAGGATGTTAGATGAAATGGGGAGGGTGCGCTTTTGTCTTTCCAGAGTGCCTAATGCGCCGGCATCTTGGGCAAAGAATAAATCAGCACGGCTATTTTTACCTTCTTCCAAAAGTGCGATCGCTAATTCGGCTGTATCGCCATAACGCACCTGAATATCTAAGTTTAAGTCTTTTTTAGCTTGGGCAAGCAATGGCTCAATCAGTTTTTGCCCTCTACCTGAATAGATAGTAATGGTTGTGGTTTGGGCATTTACACTTACGCCCGTTCCCCAGCTGAGCATAAAAGCCATAGCTCCAGCTGTCACTTTCATCAATGGCAAAGTTTTCAATCTCCTGGTCTCCATTTCCCTTTAAAAGGAAGCTTTTGCAATAGTTTTCTTCCTCTCAACCATTACCATTAACTAGCACTCGTAAGCAAGAAAAGTTCTCAAAAACTTTAGAGTTTTCTTTTTTACTTTATACAATGCAGCTAATAACATCTTAGATAATTTGCACTTGCTGCATGAGTTTGAGTGTTGCTTCTAAGTCATTCAGATTACTCAAGTCAATTTTTTGAGTTTGCTGTTTAATATCTTTCAGTGATTTCAATTTTCCTGGGGTAGCAACGGCTGAAGCAAGAGGATATTCATAGGTTTGATTAGCAAAATAATTTTGGGCGGTTTCACTAAGCATAAATTCCCCAAACCTTTGAGCGATATTAGGATTCTTGGCGTTGTTGAGAATCGCTATACCAGCTACATTCACCAAAGAGCCAATATCATCGGTAAAGTGGTGTTCTACAGGGGTTTGAGGATTTTCTTTTTTGATGCGTTCTAGATAGTAGTGATTGACAAACCCTACAGCTATTTCCCCTCTAGATAAAGCTTCTACTATGGAGGTATTGTTGGGGTAAGCTTTAGCATTGTTAGCTTTGATACCTTCTAACCATTGTTTAGCTCTATCTTCTCCCTCGGCGACCCGCAAGGCAGTAACAAAAGATTGAAATGAGCCGTTTGTGGGAGACCAGCCAATTTTACCGCGCCATTTTGGATCAGTAAAGTTAAAGATAGAGGTTGGTAATTCCTCTGGTTTGACTAATTTTGTGTTGTAATCTACTGTCCGCACTCTACCAGTAATACCTAGCCATTGACCTTCAGGCGAACGGTAAACACTATCGACCTGATTGAGCAGCGATGCAGGTAACGTTAATGCTTTACCAGCCTTTTGTATAGCTCCCAAAGCACCTGCATCTTGGGCAAAGAACACATCGGCGGGACTATTTGCACCTTCTTCCAAAATTGCTGATGCTAATTCAGCCGTATCACCATAGCGGACTTCTACTTTAGAGCCTGTTTGTTGCTCAAATTGCTTAATCAATTCACCTATGAGTTTTTCGTTGCGTCCTGAGTAAACTACCAAGGTTTTTTCTAATTCATCACTGGTGGTGCTGGTGGTTGTCGCTTGGGTTGCTGATTCAGCCGTATCAGTAGGATTGGGATTTGCACCACAGGCGATCGCTAATCCACCACTGACTGTTGCTAATCCTACTAAGTAGATGAACTGACGACGCTGCATATTTTCCTCCTTTTCTATTAAAAACTATAAATAATTAAGATTTTATTTTATTAAAATAGGCTATTTTCATTATTGCCCATTGAGTATAACATCTTTGGTAAATCAGCTAATAAGCATCATTTATTAGCTATTACAGGAGTTTTTGATTGATTATCTTGAGAATTGTACTAAATGCAATTTTCATAAATATTTGACAATAGTTTTTATTAAATCAAAAAGTCTGCCTCAAAGCAATAGCAGACAAAGAGAAACTATTAGCGTGTGATAAGTAGCTAAACAGAAGGATTATGTTTGCTGATAGCAAACGCTAGAGTACATCTGCTTTACATATTCCCCCTTCCCTAGTAGGGAAGGGGGTTAGGGGGTTAGGTTTGGCGTTAGATTTTCCACATAACGTGAAAAGTTGGATTATTTCTACAAGACTGCGATTAGTTGAAAACATCTCTATTCTTTAATTCGAGGTTGATTGTCATCATAATTTTTTGCATAATTAAATTCTATTTTGTTGTGTTTTTCTTTATCTCTAATTGGACAATATTTTGTATTAGCACTCATACAATCCATGTGCGGTGTCTTAGCACAGACTATTAATAAACCACCTAAAATAAATAATAAACCACAAATTGCTATAGTTTGAATCCAAGAAATTTCTAATACGCCGTGAACAACTACTTCTCGGAGAACAGAAACGATTGCTACTTCTACAGCTACTCCTACGGAAATGCTATGCTCTTTTAGATAAACCATTAAAAGCCGAAATAATTCTACCAAAATTAATACAAAAAGGACTTTTGATGTTAATATTTTATAATTTACTTGTTGTGTGATCGCAATAAATATTCCCCACAATTGTACGACCATGACTGCAAATAAAGCTAAACACAAGATAATTACCAGCAAGTCTTGGAAAGCTTCCATATAGCCAACGATCGCGTGTCTATCTAGCCAGCGATCGCAAAATAAAAATCGACTCTTGACGCGCTTTTTCATGTAGGTTTCCGTTTTTATCTGGTCAGGGCAGACCAGCACAGCCAATTCATGCCATATGTTTATTCTTATCTAAACTTAAGTATTTTTGCATCAGCAATAATGATAATTTAAGAGTTATTATCTGTTAGTTAATAGCTCTTAAATACAAATCACACTATCTAATAAATAAATGTTCTGTCTTGACTATTTATTGTTTGGTATTTTGTACTTGCTGCAACAATCTTTCGGCATTTTTTGCCCATTGAGGATTGCCTTGAGCGTTATATAAATTTTTGGCATGGGTAAATACTTTCACAGCTTCCCCATACTGATTTAACTGCATAAAAACTAACCCTGCACCATAATAAGCGTTAGGGTAATTAGGATTAGCTTCTGCTGATTTTCTAAATGAAACTAAAGAGTCTTGCAGTTTGCCTTGATTAAACCAAATTGCACCTAGATTGTAGTGAGCATCTGGATATTTAGGATTAATTTTGATGGCTTGCTCAAACGCTGCTTGAGCTTGATTAAGCTTACCTTGTTGCAGATAACAGACACCTACATGATAATGAGGTTCTGGGGCATTTTTACTATATGTGATCGCTTTTTGAAAAGATGCGATCGCACCTTCCCAATTTTGTTGCTGTTGTCTGACTAATCCTAAGTTATAGTGAGCAAAACCTAGCTGGGGGTCGATTTCTAAAGCCCGTTGTAAGTATTCACCCGCCTGTTGTAAATTATTGCCTTCTAACAACGCTCCCCCTAAATTGGCAAAGGCGAGGGAGAAATTAGGATCAGCTTGGGTAGCGCGATAAAAAGCATTAGCGGCTGGTTGTAATTGTCCAGTTTGTCGCAGGGCTAAACCTAAATTGTAATGGGCTGCGGCTAAGTTAGGATCTAACTGAGTTGCCTTTTGAAATGCTGCGATCGCATCTTGTATTCTCCCCGATTGAATTGCTTGTAAGCCTTGATTTAACAAGGTTGTTGCGGTTGGCACACTAGACTGTGCTATCTTAAAAAGTTGGGGAGTAAGAGAGTTAGCTGAGACTGGCAGCATACATCCCCATAGTAATGTTAAACCCAACATCCCAACGATAGGATAATTATATAAAGATACTTCCATTGATATATTGACTCAAACTAATTTCTGTCACAGTTATTCATAAAAAATTTTGTCAAAAATTAGGTTTTAACAAAACTTTTTTATTCGGTATTAAAGTTAGTTTTACTTAACCTTTCTTAAGAAAAATTTTACGACAGGCTACAATTTTTTTTGTTTTTAGTTAAACAGATGATAATGACAAGTTAAAGGGGGGATAATTCTCCGGCAATAGGTCTAATTATTCATCCCCTGAAAAACACAGGGTTATGCGGTAAGAGAGACTTACTGCAAGGGAGGTTTTATGAGCCAAAAAGTCATATTAGGTTCGCGGAATGTTGCCATTGTCGGCCCTTATTTAAGTGGAAAAACAACATTATTAGAAAGCTTGTTATTTGTCACAGGAGCGATTTCTCGCAAAGGCAGCGTTAAGGATGGTAACACAATCGGTGATAGTGCAGCAGAAGCACGTGATCGCCGGATGAGTGTAGAAGTTACTGCCGCTAGCACAGAGTACAATGACACTCGTTTTACTTTTATTGACTGTCCAGGAAGTATAGAATTTGCTCAAGAGACTTATAACGCTTTAATTGGGGTTGATGCAGCCATTGTCATCTGCGAACCTATCCGTGACCGAGTCCTCACGCTTGCGCCTCTATTTAAATTCCTAGACGATTGGGAAATACCCCATTTGGTCTTTGTTAATAAAATGGATCGGGCAAATATCAACGTTCTGGAAACATTACATGCCCTCAAAGCGGTTTCTAGTCGTCCATTAGTAGCCCATCAATACCCCATCATGCAAGGGGAACAGCTAACAGGCTTCATTGATATGGTGAGCGAACAAGCCTATCAATATCATCCAGGCGCACCAGCAGACCCCATTCCTTTCCCCGAACATTTAAAAGCAGAAGAACATACAGCCAGAGCCGAAATGCTCGAAGCTTTAGCCAATTTTGATGATCATTTACTCGAAGAACTTTTAGAAGATATCGAACCACCCCAAGAAGAAATTCTCACAGATTTAAAAATGGAATTAGGGGCAGATTTGGTAGTCCCCGTCTTCTTTGGTGTCGCCGAACAAGATTATGGTGTAAGACCACTATTAGATGCACTGCTACGGGAAGCACCAGCACCAGAAGCCACCGCAGAACGCCGCCTTCAAGGGAATAAACCCAGCAATACACCCATAGCCCAGGTTTTGAAAACCTATTACACTCCCCAAGGTGGTAAACTCTCCCTCGTGCGGATTTGGCAAGGTAAATTAACCGATGGGATTGTCCTCAACGGTGTCCGTACTGGCGGTATTTATCGCCTCATGGGACAACAGCAGCAGTCAGTCAATGAAGTTGCGGCTGGTGAAATTGTGGCCTTGAGCCGATTAGAAGGGATTAAAACCGGGGATATTATCTCTACAGAACAGGGGTTAGCATTACCCAAACCTGACCCATTAGAACCAGTGTATGCCCTCGCCATTACTCCAGAAAAGCGCAACGATGAAGTGAAATTGAGTGCCGCTATTACTAAGTTATTAGAAGAAGACCCCTCTTTGACTTGGGAACAGCACGGCGACACCCACGAAGTAATTTTGTGGGGACAAGGTGAAATTCATTTGCAAGTCGCCTTAGATAGACTGCGGCGCAAATATAACTTGCCCATGTCTACTCATCTGCCACAAGTACCTTATAAAGAAACCATCCGTAAACCTGTCAACTCAGTACATGGACGCTACAAACATCAAAGCGGCGGTCATGGGCAATTTGGGGATGTTTTCCTAGATATTAAACCGTTACCCCGTGGCGAAGGCTTTAACTTCAAGGAAACTATCGTTGGTGGTGTAGTTCCCAAACAATACATTCCCGGCGTAGAAATGGGAGTGCGGGAATTCCTCACCCATGGGCCTTTGGGTTTCCCAATTGTAGATGTGGCGGTGACATTAACCAATGGTTCATATCACAACGTTGATAGTTCCGAACAAGCCTTTAAGCAAGCGGCGCGGTTAGCCATGCAAACAGGCGTACCCCAGGCGCAACCCACCCTCCTAGAACCAATTTTGCGGTTACAAGTAACCACACCCAGCGAATTTACCTCTAAGGTGCTGCAATTGCTGAGTGGTCGCAGGGGTCAGATTTTGGGCTATGAAGGTAGAAACGACTGGCAAGGCTGGGATAATATTTCTGCTTATTTGCCACAGGCCGAGATGCAAGACTTTATTGTAGAGCTGCGATCGCTCACTCTCGGCGTTGGTTCTTTCCACTGGGAATATGACCACCTGCAAGAAGTACCAGAAAAGCTGGCTGAACGTGTGCTTGCTAGCAACGGTAATGGCAAATAGTCTTAAGTTCAAAAATGTCTCCTCTATTCAGAATCTTGGAGTGGCAATAATTGTCACTCCAATTTCTTGTTGACAATACTAGACTAGAGAATATACAGATTATTTATTGAAATTGCGATCGCTCATGGCAATCTCATTATTAGAACAGCCAACAGAAGAAAAATTCGTCACTGTTCATGGCATTTCTTGGGAACAGTTCCAAATCATCGCCGCACAACTAGAAGATAACCGAGAAGTTAGACTAACTTATTTAGCAGGGGTAATGGAAATTATGTCTCCCGTTGGAGATAAACACGAGTACGTGAAAACAACTCTCGGTTATTTACTCGAAGTTTATATGAGGGAAAAAGGTATCCGCTTCTACGGTCGTGGTGGTTTTACCTTGGAAGAACCAGGGTATGCTTCTGGTACACCGGATGAATCTTACTGCATTGGGAGTAATAAAGAAACACCCGACATTGTAATTGAAGTTATCGTCACCAGTGGAACTATTAATAGGAAAGATTTATACAAGCCCAAGAGAATACCCGAAGTTTGGTTCTGGAAAGCTAATCAAATTCAAATATTCTGTCTGAATGAGCAGGGAGAATATGAAGAAGTCAACCGGAGTAGATTTTTCCCAGATTTAGACCCAGCTTTGCTGCTGCATTATATTTCTATGCCTGACCAATATGATGCTGTGCAGGAATTTATTCAAATTATTAGAAATAACCTAAGTTACTAATGGTAACACTTCAATTCAGACAATTAAGTGTACCGCCAGGACATAGAGTAATACTCCACAATCTTAGCTGGCAAGAATTTGAGGCAATTCTCACCGAACTAGGCGACCATCGTGCAACTCGGTTGGCTTACATTCAGGGAACTTTGGAGATAAGAATGCCATTACCGAAGCATGAGGTAGCCAAGGTCATCATTGGTGATATGGTAAAAATTCTCTTGGAAGAATTACAAGTTGATTGTGAATCCTTTGGCTCAACCACCTTTAAACGTGAAGATATGAGTTTTGGTGTAGAGCCTGATGATTCTTTCTATATTAAAAATCATGCTCGGATGATTGGGAAAGAACGTATAGACCTAACAGTTGACCCACCACCCGACTTAGTAATTGAAGTTGATATCACCTCTAAAACTCAACTTGCAGCCTACGAAGCCTTAAAAGTCCCTGAACTTTGGCGATATGAAAAAGGCAGACTCCAAATAAACATCCTTCAAGATGGCAAATATATTGAGTCAGAAATTAGTCCAACTTTTCCCAACTTGCCAATTGTGGAAGCAATTTCTCAATTCTATGAACAAAGCCAAACTATAGGGAGAAGTCCAACACTCAGGTCATTTAGGAAGTGGGTAAGAGCGCAAATGTAGCCAAAAAGTTCATTTTGCGCCTGGAGCGTGAGCTGATTAAAACCTATCCCGGAAGTTGCTTTTTCAAAGCCTTCAACCCAGCCCAACGATTATCAACAGAATCTTCTTCACTTTCAATAGCAGTGCTAAGAATACCTGGACATTTTAAATCACATAACTGACGCTGAGGCAAAGCCAAACACATCTGCTCATACAACCATTCACTGGGATAAAAATAACCATTAGGTGATAAAGTCTCTAGCAAATCTTCTATAGCCACTTCCCTTTCTAAAGGCAAGTCTTTCTCTTGATTTACCGCCTCATCTAACCAGATAACTTCTTGAGCATTCACCACTAAACGGTGATTGTACTGTTGTAAGCAGCGATTACAGGTACAAGTAATAATAGTTTCTACCTGAGCTGACACATCCAAATAATTGCCATGATGCTGCACACAGACGTGGCCGCGCACTGGTGTCAGCGTTTCTAGCCCAGGCAGAAATTCTTTAACTTGAACTTCCTCTGTCCGCTCCGGGGCTTTAGTTAGCTGCGGAATAAAAATTGCGTCCATAGGATTGGTAAAACATCATCACGAAAATGTATGTTGATCATCAGCAATACTGCTGACAATCCATATATAGTTTAGCCTTTAGCAAGAACGAATATTCTGTACTGGTTGAGATGTTCAGGATTCAACCCCTGCCGGACGGACAACCAAATGACGATGGGGTTCTTTGCCACGACTAAAGGTTTCTAAATCGCCCATATCTTGGAAGAAGGTATGCACCAACCGCCGTTCCGCAGAACTCAGTGATTTAATTTCCACTTCTTGCCCTGTGGAGCGCACTTGCTCGGCTGCTGCTTCGGCTATTGCTTGAATTTCAGCTTGTCTTTTAACTCGATACCCATTCAATTCCACCGTGTAGGAAGCTTGTTCTTCTTCGGGTTGATTGAGGTTAAGGGTAGAATTCGCCAAATACTGAATTGCATCTAGCACAGAACCATCAGCACCAATTAGGGTCTGAATTTGCTCTGGGGTCAAGCTGGTTTCATCTATTGTCAACCAGTAACTATCTATTGCTGGGGCATCTTCTTCTGGAGAATGGGGAGCTTCTACACTACCTCTAATCTCAGATGACATCCCAGTGAGTTCCAGCAGTGATTTTAGCCACTGCTGACCTCGCTGCATGGGAATATTGCTCATCTATTAACCTGTGGTCTTTTTCTTGGAACTTTTTGGCTCAAAAGGCAATGTTTTTTGTTCTGCCGCTACTTGTTTTTCCTGAGTTTCTACAATTTTTTGTAGTTCCTCTGGTAAGGGTTCGCGAGAGAGGATGTAAGTTTGCAGGGTTTGGAAAACGTTCCCAATCACCATATACATCAATACCCCAGCAGGTAACGGGAAGAAAAAGAACATCCCAGAAAAGATGACAGGGGTAATTTTGTTGACGGTTTCTTGTTGTGGATTGCCACCACTGGAGTTCTGCCCGGAAAGTATTTGGCTAACGTAAAGGCTGACCCCAAAAAAGAGAATCATCGCCACAATATCCCAGTGGACTACACCATCTGGGTCTACTGCTCCAACTCTCCCCAAAGCATCAATAAACAGGAATCCTTTATCGGCTGCCAATCCAGGAATTGTACCTTGAATTGTGACATCACCTGGCTGTAAGGCTTCTATATTGCCTTCGGTGTCAATTTTGATCCTATCTTCCCCTTTGGTAATTTTCCATTCAGGGATTAACTTGGTTTCTGGGTGTTCTGCCAGTAATACCGGGAATGGTTTACCTTCAAGGGTCTGGTATTGAATCTTAGTTTGTTCACCTACTGCTAATTTGTTGCCACTAGGGATAATAGCCGCAACTTTAACGTGTTCTTGATCAGCAACATAAATGTTCTGAGGAGCAGTAGCAAAGGCTTGGGGTTGAATTTGTTCGATTTGTTCAGAAGGAACGATTTGCAGGTTAACAGAATAGTTAACTCCAGCAAACGGCGAACCCCGCAAGGTGGCAAACAAAGCCAACAGGACTGGCATTTGCAACAGAAGCGGCAAACATCCCGCCAAGGGGTTGCCAAATTCCTTCTGCACGTTCATCAGTTCTTCCTGCTGTTTTTGCTGGTCGTCCTTGTAACGTTCTTTAACTTCCGCCATCCGCTTTTGCATCAGAGGTTGTACAACTCGCATCCGCCGCATACTGCGAATTGAACCAGCACTCAGGGGGTAGAGCGCGAAGCGGATTATCAATGTCAAGGCAACGATCGCCAATCCATAGCTAGGTACAATGCTGTAGAACAAGTCTATGATTGGCAGCATTACGTTGTTTGAGAGAAACCCGATACCAAAATCCATTATTCTGAATTCAACCTGAGGTACTGTAAATTGATCTGAATCTAATTTATCTAAATAGTGATGACTATGCGACTATCCTCTGCTACGGATAGCCGCACAACGCCAAAAATGGGAGTCGCAGTAGGCAGTGGGGAGTAGTCTGTAGACTTTGTTAAGTGGAATATGGGAAATTTTTTGTTTTATATCAGCAAATTGGATATTCCCTACTTCCTACTCCCTATTTCCTACTTAGCTGTGTATTGAGGATTTTTAGCCGCAACTTTTTCATTGATGTAGTCATAAGCTTCGCGGAAGTTGGGAATTGCCCGCATTTCCAGACGACTACCATTTCTTAAAGTCACTACCATATCACCCCAAATTCCTAGACCACGGGGAACTTTGACAATTTTGACAACTTCTGCATAAATTACGTCAGTGCGATCGCGTCCCATCCAACCACCCATGACAGATATTCTGCGATCGGTAATGCGGTAACGCAACCACAAGGCTCTAACTATTGCACCAACTGTCAGTGGTATACCTATAACAGTGAAGCCAATCAGGATATTTAAAATCAAGTCCCCGATGTGGGGGCCACCTTCATAATAAATTTCTTCACGAATGCCCATTTAATACCTCAGTTTGTGCCAACAACTGCTCTAATTCTTGCAGAAATTGTTGGCTTCCGCACTCAGATTCTGCTGCTGCTGGTTTGACAATTAACACCAATTTCCATCCTGGTGCTATTTTTGGCAGTAATTGCTGCAACGCTGCCGCAATCTGACGTTTAATTCGGTTACGCACCACGGCTTTTTTACTGACTTTGGTGCTAACTGAGATGCCAATTTTTGTACTGGTGAAATTTTCACAGTCAGTGTTTATGGGATTTTTAGGGGCAGTATCCAAAGAAGACTCTTTGGCAGATGACGGTTTTAAAGCTCTCAAAGTTAAATGGGAGCTATATCGCCGCATTCCTTCCCGGAAAACTGCCTGAAAATCTCGGCGGGATTTTAGTCGATTTGCTTTTGGCAATGCCACAGCTGTTCTTTATCGCTGAAAATACCCTACACGCTCAGACGATGCCGTCCTCTCTTTCTTCTAGCTCTAATGACGTTTCTGCCGTCTGGTGTCTGCATTCTGGCACGAAAGCCAGAGGTTCTTTTTCTCTTGCGGTTAGTCCCACCCAGTGTTCTCTGCATACTGTTCTCCTTTTAGGCGATTTTTATAAAAAGTCACAATCTAAAAATATATCATTGTTGAGAGTCAATAGTCCAGAGTACACGTTTTAGAGTCCATAGCTAAAAATTAAAGTAGGGTGGAGAGGGGACAGGGGAGAAAAGAGATTAACTATTTCCCAATGCCCAATCCCCAAAGACTCAACTAATAGTCACAATCCAAGATCCCAGGTAACGGAGTAACGGTAAGTCCCCTGGTGAGAGAACTTGGCAGTTGAAATAAAACGTACCGCCAAAGGTTGGATTTCTGACGCCAGAAAACACTAAATCCACTCTGCTACCTGCTGGCACTGGTTCTTCAGGAAAAATTTCAATTAAACCGCTTTCTTTGTTCCATTTCGCTTCAGATAGGGGTACTTTTTTACCCTTGACTCTGACTTCAATCTTTTTAGGATCAAAACTGCCTTTGTAATAGTTAGGATAAGTAACAGCAAATTGAGCAACGGCCAATTTCATGTTTTGGGCAGGAATCCTAAATATGTATCTATCTATACCGTCAGTTTGTCCGCCAAAATCTAACCGAAAGGGCAGCTGATTTTCCCGTTTAATCCCGCTAAACAGTACGAACCCTTGACCTCCTTGTGCCAATACAATAGCGGGTAAACTAGTTAGTACACAGCCAGTCAAAGCTAAAACGGAAAGTAAACGGCGCATAATGTAACTCCTCCACCAAAAATTATGTCTGTAATTTGAGTTTTTATAACTAAAACTTTACTGTTGGCTTGCTGACAAGAGACGTGATGTAGCGATAAAAAGTGCCTTATGTACCGACTTTTTTGTCTGTCCTTTGCCTTTTAACCTTCGTCTTCTGCCATTAGCTTGGTCAAATTTGCGCTAAATATAAACACTGTTAACATTTGATTGTGTTGCTAAATATGTATAAGTGTATCGTAATTTAGGCTTTTCGTTATAAAAATTGAGCGTTGTAATTAGCGATCGCCTGTTAAGTTGGGAGAGAGCGTAAAAAATAGGCTGGTATCTCATCAATTATCATTAAACAACCATTGGGGAACTCTCAAGCTAAAAAATCAAAGAATTGGTTTGAATATTACAAGATGTAATCAAAAATATAAACAAAAATTTTAGATCCCTAAAAAATACTAAAGACATAGATAGAAAATAGAGTATTAAAATTAAGATTTGCAATAAGTAAAGCAATTGGCAGTTATCAGTAAAAGTAAGACTTGTAGGAATCAAAGTGAAGCTTCGTCTGTCGTAAAGCAAGAAGAAACGGAAAAGTTCAAGGTTCTATCTAAACGAAAAAGCCATCACTCATGCTTCAAAGCAGTAGCTATGAGTTGATTACATAGCTAATTGCAACAGTGGCATATTCGGCAGAGGTTAGGTATTTATCTCCAGGAGATTTCATGAAAATAGCAGTTGCTAAAGAAATAGAAGTTTGTGAACGGCGTGTAGCATTAAATCCTGACACCGTTGCTAAATTAGTGAAACAGGAATTGGAAATTTGGGTAGAAGCAGGTGCAGGAGAGAGATCATTTTTTAGTGATGCTGACTATGAAGCCGCAGGAGCTAAAATTATCCATAATTCAGACCAATTATGGGGCGAAACAGATATTTTGTTGAAAGTTAGCCCACCACAAGAGAGAGAAGATGGGCGTTCGGAAGTTGAGTTAATGCGGGAAGGAACTGTATTAATTAGCTTCCTGAATCCTTTGGGAAACCCTGTGGTAGCGCAGCAACTAGCTAATCGCAAAATCTCAGCTTTGAGTATGGAGTTAATCCCCCGCACTACGAGGGCGCAAAGTATGGATGCTTTGTCGTCTCAAGCTTCCCTGGCGGGTTATAAATCAGTGTTAATTGCCGCAGCCGCATTACCAAAATATTTCCCCATGCTGACGACGGCTGCTGGTACAATTGCCCCAGCCAAAATATTTATTATGGGAGCTGGTGTAGCAGGATTGCAAGCGATCGCCACTGCCAGACGCTTGGGTGCAGTAGTAGAAGCCTTTGATATTCGTCCAGCCGTCAAAGAAGAAGTGCAAAGCTTAGGCGCAAAATTCGTTGAAGTCAAGCTAGAAGAAGAAACAACTGCCGCAGGTGGTTACGCCAAAGAAATTTCCGAAGCTAGCAAACAACGTACCCAGGAAGTTGTCGCCGAACACATCAAAAATGCGGATGTAGTCATTACAACTGCCCAAGTCCCCGGTAGAAAAGCTCCACTGCTAGTTACAGCCGAAATGGTGGCACAGATGAAACCCGGTTCAGTCATTGTAGATTTAGCTGCCGAACAAGGTGGTAACTGTGCTTGCACTGATCCCGGTAAAGATATTGTCTGGAATGGCGTGACAATTATCGGGCCGATTAATCTCCCTTCATCAATGCCAGTCCACGCCAGCCAACTCTATTCCAAGAACCTGACATCTTTGTTACAGCTGCTTATCAAAGACAAAGCCTTAAACATAGACTTTGCTGACGACATCATCGATGCAGCCTGCATTACCCACGCTGGAGAAATTCGTAATCAGCGTGTCAAAGATGCGCTACAAGATGCAGTGTTGAGGTAATGGGGACTGGAGACTGGGGATTGGGAAGAACTGAGATTTTGTATTATCCCTTGTCTCAACCTGCCTTCCCTGCTCTCCCCTGCTTCATATAGCCCATCAATAAGAAGGAGTTTTCCATGACAGAGGCATTAATTGCAGCTTTGTTTGTATTTGTGTTGTCATCGTTCATAGGCTTTGAAGTTATCAACAAAATCCCCCCAACCTTACACACTCCCCTAATGTCAGGCTCAAATGCCATTTCGGGTATTGCTGTAATTGGGGCGATAGTAGCAGCCGGAGAAAGAAACACCAATTTATCAGTAATTCTCGGTTTGATTGCTGTGACTTTAGCCACAGTCAACGTTGTGGCTGGGTTTCTTGTGACTGACAGAATGTTGCAAATGTTCAAGAAGAAGGAGATTAAGGCGTGAGCGATTTTTTACCAACTGGGATTCAGCTGACGTATTTAGTTGCTGCGTCTTTATTTATCTTGGGTTTGAAAAAACTGGGTTCTCCTGCTACTGCACGCAACGGTAATGTGATTGCGGCGGTTGGGATGCTGCTGGCTATTGTCGCCACCATGCTAGACCAACAAGTATTGAATTATGAGATGATTTTAGTAGGTTTAGCGATTGGTTCGGCAATTGGTGCGATCGCAGCCTACAAAGTCCAAATGACAGAAATGCCCCAAATGGTGGGCTTGCTTAACGGTTTGGGTGGTGCGGCTTCGGCATTAGTAGCTGTGGCTGAGTTCTGGCGGTTATTGGATGCTGGCGCAGCTATCCCCCTAGATGTCAACATCTCCATGTTGTTGGATGTGTTAATTGGTGGTGTTACCTTCACAGGTAGTTTTCTCGCCTTCGCCAAATTGCAAGGTTTAATTAGCGGTTCGCCAATTACCTTTCCCTTACAGCAACCATTTAACCTTTTACTGCTGGGTGCTTATATAGCTGGTAGTGCCTACTTAATCATCACACCAGATAGCTTACCCGTATTTTTGGCAGTCGTTGGAGTTTCCCTCTTCTTGGGTGTAATGTTCGTCATCCCCATTGGTGGCGGCGATATGCCCGTAGTCATTTCGCTGTTAAACTCTTTATCAGGTGTCGCGGCGGCGGCGGCTGGTTTCGTGGTGATGAACAATATGTTAATCATCGCCGGTGCATTAGTGGGGGCTTCTGGTTTAATCCTCACCGAAATTATGTGTAAAGCCATGAACCGTTCCCTGTTTAGCGTGCTGTTCAGCGCGTTTGGTTCAGGGGGAAGTACGGCTGCTGGTGGTGCGGCTGCTGGTGCAACAGATCAAAGCGTCCACAGCATCGATCCTGAAGAAGGGGCGATGATGTTAGGTTATGCCCGTTCTGTAGTGATTGTCCCCGGTTATGGGATGGCTGTAGCTCAAGCACAACATAGTGTGAGAGAATTAGCAGATCAATTAGAACGCATGGGTGTTGATGTTAAGTATGCCATTCACCCTGTCGCTGGAAGAATGCCGGGACACATGAATGTGTTGTTAGCTGAGGCGAATGTGCCGTACACCCAGTTGTATGACATGGAAGATATTAACCCTCAGTTTGAACAGGCGGATGTAGCTTTGGTAATTGGGGCTAATGATGTAGTTAATCCGGCGGCGCGTAGTGATACCGCTAGTCCAATTTACGGTATGCCGATTTTGGAAGTTGATAGGGCGAAGCACACCATTGTGATTAAGCGCGGGATGAGTGCGGGTTTTGCCGGTGTAGATAATGAGTTGTTCTACAAAGATAAAACCACTATGCTTTTTGGTAGTGCGAAAGATATGGTGTCGAAGTTAGTTTCGGAAGTGAAGCAACTTTAAAAGAACCCCAGAGCCGAGGAGAAAGCAAAAAGTAGAGAGGAGAAATTTCTCCTCTCTACTTTTTTAATGATGTCAAGCTATCCCACTTTTCTACTGTTGGCTTATACAACCAATAATCCAGCTTGACATCATCAACAAGCCCTCTAAGTTCAGGATCAGGCCAAATGTGAAGCCGATCCTCACATCCAACCTCTTTTGCAGCTGTTTCAATATCATTCCATTGCCTTTTAAAGTATTCTGCCCATGACTTTTTATGTCTTATGGAATCAGTAAAATCTAAGCCTGCCGCTATCATACGTTTTCCATTACTTCCGCGAGCATTAATCGGCTCCCAAAATATGACTTCTGGATCTATACACATTATTTTTTCCAAATGTCTTTTGAAATCATCTAAAGTCATATTTGGCGGAGTAGGAGCAATTGCAACATACATCCTACACCCAGCTTTATGACCTGCTAGCATCGCTTTATAACGTTCTGAAGGAGGAGGAGCTTGAGGTTCAATCTGGCGGCTGAGTTCATCATTTAGGTATGGTAAACTCATGCCAACAATCACGTTGGTACGATTAAGAATATCAATGTCATTTACCCATAACAGACCACGCGTAAGAATCCGGATTTTTTTCTTATATCTTGATAAAGCCTCAACAACACCCCGCGTAACATTTGCTGTCTGTTTAGTTTGATAAGGATCAGTACCAGAACAGACTAATACTACACCTTTTCCTGCTGGTGTTTCACGCCAAGACCTTTTACGACTAAGGATTTTTTCTAGTTGCTCAGGGATCTCTTCTCGAACAAATAAATACTGCCCCCAATCCATTTGAGGATTGCCTACTCCTTTTGAATGCAATTGTGCTTGCTTTGTCCTAATTGCAGGCGTAGAAGGTACATAACAGAATGTACATCCATGCAAACACCCTGACGCTACATTAACCACATAGTCACATAGTCCTTTTTTGTTAAGAGCGCTCTGTTGCAGAGGATTAACAATTTTTTCAACGCCTTTAACAATAGACATAGCACACAGTTTTATTTATATAGTTTATTATTAGTATTACAATCCTCACATACTTAGTTTGGTTGTATGAGATATTTTAAAAAATTAAAAGCTGTTTATATTTGGTTAATTTGATTATATCATTTTTGCGTAAATCAACTTTACGCTCTTTTACTATTTCACCTTTTCTCCAAATCTCTATTTCTTTTTCATTTCTAAGCATATTTATATAGATTGTATAATGATTTTTACTAGCTGGGTTACGTTCCATAGTTTGGTGACAAAGTTCATGAAAAATAATTCCGTCTTGATTATTACGTATAATATTGCCCAAATGAGTATCCAATTTTTCTAAACAAAATTTTTCACTATTTTTGGTAATATCAAATTTCAATTCTAGTTGGTTCTCTTCATAAAAGTCTGCTGTTCTGAACCCATGTCCATACAATTCAAAATAATATTGATAATCTAAGTTATTTTCTTGCCAAAAACTTTCTTTTATTACTTCTAAAGCCCTAATATTTTGAGATAGATGCATGAGATAATATAAAACTCTAACATTACCTCTAGGAATCATTGAAAAAGTAAATACATATTTAGCCTTGCCTTTTGCTCTAAATAACCTCATGGATTCATTTCTGAGAGAACAGTTACCTCCTATTGTCTCAAAACTATTAAAATTATCAAATTGATAGTATTCTTCTGCCTCTAGAAGTTTGTTAAATGTTTCCTTTTCTTTTCCACCCTTACCAATAACGAATCTTTTTATAAAATCAATCATATATGTATATAGTATTTCCGTTCCTCTTAAACCATTAATTTTCCTAATGCTTTGCATAGAAACATCAGTCCATCCAAAGGGATCTAAAAAAAAGAACGAGTGTCCTTTGCGAATATCAATTTTAAATATAATTTCATTTACCAAGTTCTCAAATTCGCCACATATAAATTCACATTCTTCTACTAATGTTCCAACTTCGCCTTTAAATTTATGTGGTTGCCCATTAACTAACTCACCTAGACTTGCTTTTGGCATGGAATAATTTTTAAGACAAGCTAAATGTGCTTGCTTATTATCTATAAAAATAAATTTAACATTTAAATCATACTGGCGTTTCGATTTTTTATAGCCTGCGCGAATAGCTTCTATAATTCTAATAGGTGAGCCTTGCCACTCTGTTTTATTATCCTGGTCATAATACATACCACCTCCACAAAATCCATCAACAAAAGTAAACGTTGTTTCTCCATATCTACCTTTGCCATACAGTGTGTAAATAAGATTTTCAAGATATGTTTCAAGAATTTGATGCTTGGCTTTGGTATGAGGATTTATATCAGGAATATGGCTTCCATCAGCACTCCAAGTTACTTGTGATTCGCTCACGTTGATTGTCTCTACAGTAATATTCAATACTAATCTAAAACAAGTAGATTGAAAAGAGATAGTACGCTCCAAGTTCTCTCAAAAAAGCGAAGGTAAAATACCCACGGCATCATCATTGACTATAGTACAAGGAAGCTTTTTACTAATTTCTGTCCCTACCGTTGGATCTAAATTTACTAGCCAGACTTCACCTCTATAAATAAGCATCTGAATGATTTAAGTCTTCATCGCCATAATCGTAGAAATCTTCTCCTTCTAAATCAGCAAAAACATTTAATTCACCATCTGGCGCATAGTCTGAAATAGCTGTGATTGCGGCTAGTGCTAATTGCTGTTTTTTCTCATCCTGAGTCAGTGATTGTTGTTCCTGAAGCACAAGTTTTAAAGCTGACTCGGCTATCATGAGGCGATCGCTTACACTCAAATTGGGGAGTGCTTGAAGAATTTCTGGAGTTTCCATAGTTAATTCATCGATTTATTATAATATTTGTCCTAATGAAATTGTAATGTTGATAGTATGCGTTGGCGTACCGTACCATAGGTATCGCCTGTTTTTTATTAAGGTGTAGTGGTTAGTTAAAACAAGCTAAGGTAAAGCCTAACCTAGCTATTGCCCTCTAAATATCCACCATATGATCGCTAACTCATTCTTCTTGTTCGTAAGTATTTTTGCTTGGTGATAGTATGTGATATAGCCGTATGATGAATTAGTATTTGTAAGTGCAGTAAGCAAAAGCCTTGCTTACAGGCAGAAAATTGGCATCAAAATAAGGAATTTATACTTGTTTAACTGGCTGAAAAATTCTATGAATTCTCAGGAAAATAATCCGAAAGAAACGCCTGCATCGTCAAAATCATGGCGTAATTGGCAAGAAAATTTTACGCTAATTGCGATCGCTCTAGTTTTAGCACTGTTGATTCGGACTTTTATCGCTGAACCTCGTTACATCCCTTCCGAGTCAATGCTTCCTACTTTATATGAAGGCGATCGCCTAGTGATCGAAAAAGTCTCTTATCGGTTTCATCCACCAACATCTGGGGATATCGTCGTTTTTCAGCCCCCCGCAGAATTGCAAAAACGGGGATACCCTAAAGACCAAGCCTTCATTAAGCGGGTTATTGGTATACCAGGCCAAATAGTTAGCGTCGCTAACGGTAAAGTGTATCTCAATGGACAACCATTAACAGAAGACTATATCGCTGAACCCCCTAGCCAACCTTTCTCGCCAGTCAAAGTCCCACAAGACCAATTTTTTGTCATGGGAGACAACCGCAACAACAGTAATGATTCCCGCTACTGGGGCTTTTTACCTCAAGAAAATATCATTGGTCGCGCAGTGTTTCGCTTTTGGCCACCTGATCGAGTTGGAATAATTTAGAGGCTAGTACCGCAAAGCGGAAGTCAAAAGCCAAAAGTCAAAAGTCATAGACGTGAAAGCGGCTACTCTCCGAGTTCTCCGCAGGAGTACCCGGAGGGTAAGTCAAAATGAAGACAGCGTAAGAGTTTTGTTGATTTGGAATGGGTGGTTTATTTACGCCGCGCTGTACTAGGGAGATAAGGGAGAAGTTCTTTCCCAGTCCCCAGTCCCCAGACTCTCCTAAAACCTCAAAAAATACATCAATTGCGCGATCGCTTCACCAGATAGTTCTAATCTGCGCTGGAAATCAGCTAAATTACGGTAAAAACCAGATGACAGGCGATTTCGTACCACTGCTTCAGCTAGGGATATATCCATGAATGGGATTTGGACTAACTGTTCTACTGATGCAGTATTGGGATTAATTATATAAGTAGGATTAACTAGAGATTCGTGATCGTAATAACTAAAATTTAATAAAGGTTTTAATGGTTCTAATCGCGGTGTGGGCATTCCCAAGGCCGCAGCAATATCTTCAATGCAGTAAAATGTCACACCCGAACGGGAAAGTTCTACAAGTGATCGCGCTTGATGAATCGATAAACCCGGTAAGCGCAACCAATCATCAACAGTTGCTTGATTAGCATCAATGTGAATACCCAATTGCGCTGCTATCTGAATTTCTTCCCCAGACTGTAGCCGATAGTAGGGGTCATTCAGTAGTTTAGCTCTAAGCTTTTGTAACTTAGAATTCCAAGGTAGCCATTGCATAGTGCTGAGTTTTGAGTTTTGTTAGCGGTAGCGGGGCGTTTAGCCCGTGCCGTTAGCGGTAGCGGGGCGTTTAGCCCGTGCTGAGTTTTGAGTTTTGAGTACAATACCATTCCCTAGTCTCTAGCCCATTCGCCCGAAGTTCTTGAATTTTGAATTTTGAATTTTGAATTTTGAATTTTGAATTTTAAATTGATTAGTCTCCAATCCTATCAAGAAATCTGGTCAAGTAGATGGCGACGCTTTTGCTCAAACTCATACTCAGAAATCAATCCGTCTTGGCGCAAAGTATCTAACTCACGTAAAGCATCAGCGATCGCGCCTACTTGATTACCTACAGATTGTGAAGTTTTTACTGCTGACTTGCCAAAATTAAAGTTGCGATCAAAAGCTTCCTCATCTTGAGCTAAATACCAAACTCCCTCAATAGCACTAGCAACCTTGGGAATCGGTGTCCAAGATAGCAAAAGATACAAAAAACCCCACAAGGGCTGTCCTAAATAAAACTTATGTAATCCAGAGATGCTGACTGTTCCAGCAAAGGCTAGAATAGCGGCAACACTTCTACTTTTACGCTTAATTAACATATCTTCTCTTAATCCACGAATACCACAATTTTGATCATTAGACAGCCATAGTAACAAAGCACCCGCATAAATACAGCATTACAAAATTCAGATTGACACGCAAACATAAATTAGCCATTTAAAAATTCCGCTTCACAACCAAATTGCTCCTAAATCAGTAGCTAAGGCTTTAGGAATTGCAGTTTGGTTAAATATAGCGATTCTCATTTATATGCAATACACTCTGACCTCTCTCCAAACCTCTCTCCTACAAGGAGAGAGGCTTTGAAACTTACTCCCCTTCCCTACAAGGGAAGGGGTTGGGGGTTAGGTCTGTATTGGACTCAACTGCAAACCGCTATAAATTCTTTGTCAAGGCAGAAGCCAACTTAAGTCAAGTGTTGAAATTTCGGTAAAAAACCGTACTTAAACCGTAGCTAGTTCTTGAATTGAGTCCCCTAGACTAAAATAAACATAGATAAAAGCAAAACTATAAGCTACTGAGTGTCATGACTCAGTTGAATAGAGGCACATGGGATTCTTTGACTCTGATATAGTTCAGCAAGAAGCAAAGCAGTTGTTTGAAGACTATCAAGCACTGATTCAATTAGGTAACAGCTACGGTAAGTTTGACCGTGAGGGTAAAAAGCTGTTTATTGAGCAAATGGAAGCAATGATGGATCGCTATCGCGTCTTCATGAAGCGATTCGAGCTATCTGAGGACTTTATGGCACAAATGACCGTAGAGCAACTCAAAACTCAGCTAAATCAATTTGGTATCACCCCGCAACAGATGTTTGATCAAATGCAGATGACTCTGGAACGGATGAAATCTGAGCTAGAAAAACAGTCGTAATGGGGCATGGGGAATAGGGGATATTGATCACCAATGCCCAATGCCCAATTACCAATCACTTTAATTTGCCTTGGGACGGGGAAACTGAGAAGGTGGCTTAAAGTTTTCCACTGGCACACCTTTGAGTGCTTTAGTCATAAACTCCTTCCAAATGGGAGCAACCATACCACCACCAGTTGCACCACTAGCTAGTTGTCTGTTGTCGTCTCTACCCACCCAGACAGCAGTTGTTAACTGTGGTACAGTCCCTACAAACCAAATATCTTTTTCGGATGAAGTTGTACCTGTTTTGCCAGCAGATGGGCGATCTATCGCTGCACCTTTACCGGTACCATCGGTCATAACCGAGCGCATGACATCTATCGTAGCTGCTGAAGCCCAAGGATCTAAGACTCGCTGGGGTTTGGGCGTATTGTCCAATAATACATTGTTACTGCTATCTGTAATCCGGGCAATAACCGTTGTTTGTGACTGCCAACCATAATTAGCAAAGGTAGCGTAGGCAGTAGCCATTTCTAGAGGTGTGACACCAATTGCACCCAAAGGTAAAGAGGTGACAGGTTCCATCGGACTATTAATACCTAAAATGCGGCAAGTCTCTATAACTCTATTCATGCCTATAGTCTTGCCAATTTTAATCACGGGAATATTACGTGATTGAGCTAAGGCTGTGCGAATTGACATTGCTCCGGCAAAGCCACCGTCGTAGTTTCGGGGGTAGTACCAACCGCTACCATCTCGATAACTGACTGGAGAATCTATAACTGTACTGTCTGGTGCATATTTACCAGTAGCAAAGGCAGCATAATATACAAAAGGCTTAAAAGAAGATCCAGGCTGACGCTGCGCTTGTGTGGCGCGGTTAAATTCACTACTTTTCGGGTCTACGCCACCGACCAATGCTTTCACAAAATGTGTGCGCGGATCAATTGCTACCAGAGCAATTTGATTTTTGCTTAATCCTTGTCCCAGAAGTGTTTTATGCCACTTTTTGACAGTATCTTCTGCCATAGTTTGGAAGCTAGCATCAACTGTTGTTTGTACTCGCATTCCACCTTTGAGCAAGGCTTCACGCCCAAACTTTTTAGCCAACTCCTGTGCCACAGTGTTGGTGATATATGGCAAGGCACTACCTTGGAATGACCTGATTCTGCCTAGTTTAATTTCTTGTTTGAGGGCATCGTCATATTCTTGCTGGGTGATCCAGTTTAAGTCCAGCATTCTCCCCAAAACTTCTCTTTGTTTCTGTTTGGCCAACTTTAGACTGGCAAAGGGGCTAAACTCCTCTGGTGCTTGGATTAAACCCGCCATCATTGCGGATTCACCCAAAGTTAGGTTCTCAGATGACTTATTAAAATAACTACGTGCTGCTGTTTGCACGCCGTAATTATTATGACCCCAATATACTTGATTGAGGTACAGTTCTAAAATTTGATCTTTAGTAAGAATTTGCTCTAAGCGAATTGCCAGGACTCCCTCAGCTAATTTCCGGGTAAAAGCACGTTTTCGGCTCAAAAATAGGTTTTTTACCAACTGCATGGTAATAGTAGATCCACCTTCTTTGACACCGCCAGCCAACCAGTTAGTGACAACAGCACGCCCTACACCGGTAGGGTTAATGCCGTGGTGATAATAGAAATGACCATCTTCACTAGCCAGTACCGCCCGTTTGAGATTTGGGGAAATTTTATCTAAAGGTACAACTTCCCTGTTAGCTTCTCCGTGGACACTAGCTAACAGTTTTCCTTTAATGTCATAAATGTACGTCGTTTCTGTGGGTAAAAAGTTACGTAATTGTCT
Source organism: Anabaena minutissima FACHB-250 (assembly GCF_014697125.1). Taxonomy (GTDB): domain Bacteria; phylum Cyanobacteriota; class Cyanobacteriia; order Cyanobacteriales; family Nostocaceae; genus Trichormus; species Trichormus minutissimus. The sequence continues at coordinate 35,979 of NZ_JACJRG010000020.1, forward strand.
CACATCTGGCAAATTGCGGAAGCTGATAGCCAGGCCAACTAGCCCTCCGGCTACAATGGAACTTGCTAGCATCGTGATTGATAACAGAGTTCCGCCAGCTACCTGGCCGACTCCTTTTAAAAACTCAAAACCCGATGAAGTCCGACGTTGGGATTGCTTTTCTTCAAAAGTCCTAGACGACACGGCGATTTCACTTCCTCACTTGTAAATATTACTGTAATGGATTCTTTGCAGCAGGGCGGTTAATTTTTTGCAATTATATTAGTTTGGCAGATGAAATGGCGGACAATTTGGCCGTGAACATAACCAACCTAACTTATAAAGTAAAAAGCGTAGTTAATAGCGACTCTCTTAGTATGGCGGAAAATTTTTCTTGGCTCAATCGTGGGATAGTGGAAGTATTCCCACAACCATCTGATACTGATCACGAAGTTGAAAGTTTAGAGAAACGCTTGGCGACTACGAACCGTCCTCTAAGGGTGAAATTGGGAATTGATCCTACTGGTGCAGATATTCATCTTGGTCATAGCATACCAGTACGAAAACTGCGAGCATTTCAAGATGCTGGTCATATGGCAGTCCTAATTATTGGCGATTTTACGGCTCGCATCGGTGATCCTACGGGTAAATCTGAGGTGCGTCGCCAACTGACACAAGCAGAGGTAATGCAAAATGCTCAAACTTACCTTGACCAAGTGCGTCCTATTTTGGATTTTGACACACCGGGTAGATTAGAGGTGCGTTATAACTCTGAATGGCTTTCCCGACTTGATTTAGGAAAAACTACAGAGTTACTAGCTACTATGACGGTGGGGCAGATGCTAGCCAAGGAAGGATTTGCAGAACGCTATAAGAAAGAGAATCCGATTTTTCTCCATGAGTTCCTCTACCCATTGATGCAAGGTTATGATTCTGTGGCAGTGGAGGCAGATGTAGAATTAGGGGGAACTGATCAAAAGTTTAACATTGCTGTAGGTAGAGATTTACAGCGTCATTTTGGTCAACAGCCGCAGTTTGGGTTACTTCTACCAATTTTGATTGGTACTGATGGACAGCAAAAAATGTCCAAATCTTTGGGTAATTATGTCGGATTGTCGGAACACCCAGGACAAAAATATCAAAAGTTGCAAGGTGTACCAGATAATTTACTGGCACAGTATTTTGAGTTGTTGACAGACTTACCTTTAGATAAGCTACCGGAAAATCCTCGCGATCGCCAAATGTTATTAGCCTGGGAAGTCGTTAAACAATACCACGGTGAACAGGCGGCTAATGAAGCGAAGGAAGCAGCCAAAAGCGGCGGGAAAGAGGGTGCTGTTCCCGAATTTTCGTTAACCGATGTTGCCCAATTTCCTGTGAAATTAGCTTATTTACTGAATGTCAGTGGCTTGTGTAAAAGTAGCGGGGAAGGTAAACGGAAAATTCAAGAGGGTGGTGTACGCTTAGATGGCGATCGCATTACTGATGTTGATACCACTTTTGAGCAAGTGAGTGATTTACAGGGTAAAGTTTTGCAAGTTGGTAAAAATAAGTTTGTCCGCTTAGTATCCTAAAGGGGAATGGGGAATTGGGAATGGGGAATGGGAAAGAACAGCGAATTATTGTCCCTTTAGATGTGGCGGATGAAAAAAGTGCGATCGCTCTCATCGATAGGCTAGAAGCAGTTAGTTTCTGGAAGGTTGGCTTAGAATTATTCACCAGTGTGGGGCCAAAAATTCTGGAAGTGCTGAAATCTAGGGATAAGCAGATATTTCTAGATTTAAAGTTTCACGATATCCCCAACACTATGGCGGGGGCTTGTCGGGCTGCGGCTGGTTATGGGGTGGATTTGCTGACTATTCATGCCACTGCGGGGAGAAATGCCCTGAAAGCCGCTACGGAGGCAGTAAAAGAGGGGGCTGAACAAGCAGGAGTCAAACCACCGAAATTGATTGCTGTGACTCTGCTGACGAGTATTTCTACTAGACAGTTGGCTTTTGATTTAAAAATCCCCCTAGAGTTGCCAGAATATGCTTTAGAAATGGCATTGATGGCTAAAGAAACAGGACTAGATGGGGCTGTTTGCTCACCCCAAGAAGTGGCGCAGTTAAGGCAGACTTGCGGCGATGACTTTCTTTTCGTGTGTCCAGGGGTAAGGCCGATTTGGGCAGAAGCGGGAGATCAAAAGCGATCGCTTACCCCCTCCCAAGCTATCCAAGCCGGTGCAGATTACCTAGTAATTGGTCGTCCCATCACTGCGGCGGCTGAACCTGAGTTAGCTTGGCAACGAATTACCCAAGAATTAACCACAGCATGAAAGCATTAATCCAGAAGCATAATTATCGCTCGTGGCTGTTAACTTGCAGCTTATGGCTGGTAGTAATGAATGGCTGGGATAACGCAGCATTTTCTCAGATACTCTCCCCCAAACCGTCTTTACAAAGCGAGAGGGAGGAGAAGTCTTTTTGTACTGCACAAGATTTGCAAACATTAACTACTCATCTATTGCGAGATTTACCTGGCTATGCCAATCGTGCTAGTCAACGTGGCCGCCGTCTCCGTAGAAGTAGTGATGTTTATAGTTATGTACTCGTAGCTGGCAAACCGGAATTTCAGCCTTTGCTACTGCAACCCATAGATCAAAACAAAAGCACTAATCAAGATATTAAGCAAGTATTTTTTACCACTTTAGAAAGGCAGTACATAAATAAAAAAGTGGTGGAATTACAAGAATTTCACTGGGTACTATTGACACCAACTCAAGATAGTTGGCGATTAGTAATGATGTTTACTCAAACCGCTTCTTATCCCAAAGGACAGCCGCCATCACCACCACGAGATAGCAGCAACGGTACAATTGCCCAAGGTATCAAAGCTTGGTTGAGAGATTGTCAAGCAGGAAGTTTGCGTAGTTCCCAGCGTTAAATCAGTTATCAGTTATTAGGGAACACCAAAAGATAAATTATCCGCAATTGATGGTTGGGTAGGGTGCGTCAGTATGAATAATTTCTGAGTATAGTTAGGTTCTATCGCACTGACGCACCCTACAATTTGGATATTTTTTTATCTGGAAGTCCCTTCATTAAAATCATCTAGCTAAAATTGAACCAAGTCCGAAAAGTCCTGTCTTTCAAAGAAAATGATAGCCGTCCCCCAACAACCCCAAAAAATGACTGTTGAGGAATATCTGATATGGGAAACTCAACAAAATATTCGTTATGAATATGTCAATGGTGAAGTCTTTGCTATGACAGGCGGCACAATTCCCCATAATGATATTACACTTAACCTTTACGCAGCTTTACGCCCTCATCTACGCTCTAGAGGTTGTCGGGTAAATGTGTCAGATGTGAAAGTACAAGTAACACCAGAAAGTCCTTACTATTATCCTGATGTTATTGTCAGTTGCAACGAGCAAGACCTCAACGCCCGTAAGTTTATCAAATATCCTCAGCTAATCGTTGAAGTTCTCTCTCCAGGTACAAGTGCTAGAGATAGAGGTGAAAAATTTTCTGCTTATTTGAAAATGCCGACTTTGCAAGAGTATGTATTAATTGACTCGGAAAAAATTTCCGTTGAGCGTTACTTGCGGGGAGAGGGTAGAATGTGGCTTTACTATCCCTACACAGAGGGAGATATCATCACTCTATCCAGCATTGAATTTCAGTGTCCTATTGAACTCCTGTATGAAGGTGTTGTGTTTGGTAGCGAAGAATGATTATATAGCAGGTACGCGATCGCCACAATTGCCACAATTAGTTAAAATTTGCTACCACTGTTGCCCATAATTTCATCATACTTGGAGCGTACCGCCTGAATATCCTGCCACATCAACCATTTAGGCTTACCTTTTTCTTTGGAAGGGTTACGCAATAAGTAAGATGGGTGAAAAATAGGCATACAGAAACGCCCTTCCCACTCTAGCCACTGACCACGAATTTTAGTAATTCCTCGTTTATCCCCGGTGATACCTTTAACTGCTGTTGCACCTGTTAACAAAATAATCTTGGGGTCAACAAGGCGGATTTGTTCTAATAAATATGGTAAACAAGCCGCCATTTCGTCGGGAGTCGGCACTCGGTTACTCGGTGGACGGCATTTATTTATATTGCCTATGTATACATCATGTTCAGTAGTTAGATTCACTGATGCCAAGATTTTTTCTAACAACTGTCCTGACCTACCGACAAAGGGTAAACCTGTTTCGTCTTCGCTTTGACCTGGTGCTTCTCCGATAATCATAATTGGTGCTTTGAGGTTTCCCCGTCCGACTACGGCATGGGTACGGGTATTACCTAATTCACAGCGATGGCACTGATTGCAATGCTGTGCCAACTCCGTCATATTAGGATAAGTTCCAGGTGGAATGGGAACTGTTGGATCTTTGGGAATCAGCTCTTTTTGGTTAAAATTGGGTTCTTCATTAAAGAGGCTGAGTTGGATTTCGCTGCTCATGAAAATCTGGGTAATGGAGTCAGCACCAGCAAACTTGTCTAAATTTAAATATAGCTATAGTTTTTTAGAAATATTTCTCAGACAAATACTGTTACTGAATACTAAAATTGACTAGACTTTCTATTGTATCAGTGAATTCAAGGCGTGATGCAGCAAAGGAAAGTTAACTGACAATTGAAAAAAAAATTGTCACCTGTCACCTGTCACCTGTCACCTGTCACCTGTCACCCATCCCTTGCTGGTATTGCATAGCTTTAGCATAATCACCCAAGGCATAGCAAGCAATTTTTAAGCTAGCAAGTGCTTGTTCTTCAATGCGACGGTCTTTAAGAGTTCTAGCTAATAACAAGCGGGCTTCATAGTATGTAATTGCTCTGCTATGGTTGCCTAAAGCTTCGCAAGCAACGCCTAAACTACCAAGGGACTGTTCTTCACTACGCTGATCTTTGAGGTGTCTGGCTAACTGCAAACGCTTTTCATAATACTTGATGGCTTTAGTGTAATCACCTATGGCATAGCACGCGTTACCCAAATTTTTTAGCACTTGAATAGCACTGCGGGGGTTATTCAGGGAAATGGATATTTTGACACATTTTTCATAGTAGGCGATCGCTTTCGGGTAGTTGTCCAAACCATACCAAGCATTACCTAAGTTTTTGAGAACTTGCTCTATGCCCCAATTATCTTGCATTGCCTGCACAATTTCTAAGCTTTGCTCTTGATACTCAATCGCTTTGATAAAATTGCCAGAAGCTTTATACACCAATCCCAAATTATTTAAAGCCGCAACTTGACTGCGCTTGTCTTGTATCTGCTGAGTTAATTTCAGACACTCTTCTAAAAATTCAATCGCTTTGTTGTAATTGTTAAGATGACGGTAAGCATTCCCCAAATGAGACAGCACTTGTATTCGTACTGATGGATCTGAGGTATCTTTTAAAGATAAACATTGTTGAGAGTAAGTTATGGTGTTTTGATAGTCTCCAGAAGTGTAAGTGATTAATGCCAACAAAGAAAGCACTTGCTCTTGTTGTGCATCACCAGCTCGTTGAAACATCTCTAGAGATTGTTTTAAATATTTGATGGCTGCGATCAAATCTCCTGCTTTCTGCTGCTGAATCCCTTGCCTCATTAGGTGGGATGCTGCGGATAATTTGTTGTCACTCTCTTGCGTAAGCAGTAATTCTTCTGGCGAACCTTGCTCAAATTCATAGGTAATTGTGTTGCGTTTGACTGGTTTGAGGTATTTCGCAACTTCCACAGGAACGGTATTTTTGGTGCTGTTATTATGTTCCCCTTGTGACATAGACCAATTCCTGCTAACTGTGGTGATACGTATATTGTTCCCAAAAATCTAGTCACTTATGTCAGTAGTCAATAGTCAAGTAAATACAGAAATTAGCTATGCACAGACAATTAGAACCGGAAGTAATGGATAGCTGGGAGGAAGCTATCGAATATGATGCTATGGATTTTACAGAGGTGAATACTACTTTTGTAGAAGAAGTAGTTACTCTGGGAATACAAGCAGAAGGGTTGGTGCTGGATGCTGGTACTGGTACTGGTCGGATTCCAGTTTTGATGTGTCAAATGCGTCCTCAGTGGCGAGTTATCGCTATTGATATGGCTAAAAATATGCTGCAAATTGCTGCACACCATGTTCAGCAGGCTGGGCTGCAAGAAAAAATTTCCTTGGAATTGGTGGATGCAAAAAACTTACCTTATGAGGATGGTAGCTTTGATTTAGTTGTTTCTAATAGCCTTGTCCATCATTTACCCAATCCATTACCGTTCTTTAGGGAATTGAAGCGTGTTTTGAAACCTCAAGGTGCGATTTTCTTACGGGATTTACTCCGTCCACCGGATGTAGTCACAACGAATGCTTTAGTTGAAAGTATTGGGAAGGAATACGACGACCACCAAAAGAAATTATTTCGTGATTCTCTGCTGGCAGCACTGACAATAGATGAAGTGAATGAGTTGATTGTAGCAGCAGATTTAGTTGGATTGCAGGTTTATCAATCAAGCGATCGCCATTGGACGGCTAAACGCAGTTGGACTTTACCTCCTTCGCGTCTATGACTTCTGCGTAACGGTACTAGCTGGTGAATAAATTGGGCTGTCTCTGATTTCTCAGAATCAATCCAACTACAGTAAAGCTAACTTCACCAGCTTAATTTAGATGGGTTCATCTGTTCATGGGTGTGTTTGTACTCCACACTAATTCAAACTCTGCTTTAGTAATGCCAAATTCCTGTAAATCCTTCTTTTCTAAAGGTTTATCGCTTAACATCCCATAATTATCGGCAAAATGGTTGTCGTCATAAAACAAAACGTTACCATTTTCGTAAACCTCTATCTGTCTGGTAGGACATAAATCATTACCTACTAACGTTAATTCGATAAAGTAGGTGCTAGTACCCCAAGTGTCAAAGTCACCACCAAGGGATTCATCCCAGAACCACTTACAATATTTCTTTTCTTTAATCGATACAGGCATAATCTCTTTACTCCTACAAAAGGCTACTTGCAAGATATTCTATAAGAATATAATTGGTATGGATCTAAGTGAGTATCTTTAGATAAGATTAAAAGTTAACTACAGTCACTGATATGCTGCTGAGAACAGTTGGCTTAAGAAGCTGACTGGCTATCAATTAATAGATTTTAATTTTACACGCTGAGATGGCTTTCCTTATTGTAACAATTTTAATCGTTGGCAAGACTCAGCATTAACAATATAAAAATTAAAATGAAATTTTCCATCAAATTTACTGTGGAGTTAGGTTCATTTTTCCATAACAACTATCAGTTAAATTGAATAACAATGCTATACTGCGGTTTCATTTGTCTTCATATTCCAGATTATCTAAGTCTGTGAGAGCATTTTGAATGAAACGCAAGCATAGATTAATGTGGTTAATTTTAGCGATCGCCTTGATATTGACCAGTATAATTCCAGTAAGGATGGCGATCGCTTTTCAACAATCCCCCGTACCACAGGCTATGTTTGTGTTGGGTGGTGCGGCTGAGAGGATGCGGTTTGCAGCACAATTTTGGCAATCTCGGCAGAATTTAGATATTTGGGTTTCTGATTTTGCTTGGAATTTAGATGTTAATCGCCAAATTTTTCTACAGTATGGTATTCCCGAAGCGAAGTTGCATTTAGATGGAAGAGCAATGGATACGGTAACTAATTTCACGACTTTGGCAGAAGATTTTGCTGCCCAGAAGTTACAGCATATATATTTGATTACGTCGGATTATCATATACGCAGGGCGCAGGCGATCGCGTCTATTGTTTTAGGTAGCCAGGGAATTGTGGTAACACCTGTGGTGGTAGCTTCTAGAAATCAGCCGCCAGAATCATTGGTAAGATTATTAAGAGATGCAGGGCGATCGTTTTTATGGATTTTAACTGGGCGCAATGCTGCTAGATTTAACTCTCGTTTGAAATAATCTCTTTGATTTACCAACCTGTAATTTTTAGAAATCTACACCTAAATAGCTGATATCCGTAGCCAGAAAAGTGAGCAATTGGCATGGTTAGCAAGATAACTCCACAGAAAAACCACAGACTAAAATAAGAAGGAAGTTCTTCACTACCGCGCCATAACTCTGTAGTAAAGCTTTTACTAAATTTTAGAGTTGTGCGTAAACTTTCCCCGAATGTAAAAAGTAAGCCACTCAAAATCAACGCTTCTGTATGTAGAGATAAATGAGGAACGATAAAATCAGTCAGCGATAACAACAGTGTGGCTGATATAAATAAAAATGGTAGCTTTCCTCTCAGTTGCAGTTGCTTTGTGTGTTTAATACTAGTTAAGTAACGTCCTCTGCCGTACTTGAAGTATTGAATAAAAATAGATTTCCAGGTTTTTCTGGGATAGTACCATACACGAATATCGGAGCTAATATAAATAGCTTGTGGATTCTTATTCAGTAATTTTTGATTTAATTCAGCGTCTTGGTTAGTAATTTGTGAAATATCAAAACCAGAAGCATCACGCAATTCTTTCGTCCAAAAACATCCTAAATACACTGTGTCAGCATATCCGTTGTAATTGGGATTTCTATATTTAGCTCCGCCACTGCCTAAAAAGCTTTTGGATGCCAATGCAACCCCTGCTTGAAAAGGAGTTTTGGCTACAAATCTTTGTGCGCCCCCCACATTCAAAGCTTTAGACTCTAATAATGCTTCTACACATCGCTCTATATAGTCTGGTGCATAATCAGAGTGAGCATCAGCTCTGAGAAAGATATCACCAGTGCATTCTTGCAATATGAGATTTAATCCAGCCGATTGAATTTTTAACGGATTGTGTAGCAGCTTGACTCTAGAATCCTTTAAGGAAAGTTCTTTAACAATGTCTTGAGTCCTATCAGTGCTGCCACCATCAGCCACAATTACTTCAATTAGTTTTGGATATTTAGTTGTTAAGAATTCTGTGATAATGTACTCTATGTTACCAGCTTCATTGTACGAGGGAATGGCTAATGAAATAGTAGGTAGTGAATTCAAAAAAAATTGATTTAACATAGCTAATTTAAGATGTAATTTTCATTGATTCAACTGAAAAATATCAATTAATTCGTAGATTTGAAGCTGTTGATATGTTGACTTTTTCTAAGCTAATTATCACTATTAGAAGTGTTTACAGATTTAGGATCTTGTAGGAAAATTAAAAACATCAGCCAACCTGTTGGTAGTGATGCCACACAATTGAAATACAATATAAATAGAGATAAGCCTAAGCAAGCCCAGGCATATTTCGTAACCTCACGGTTAACTCTAAATCTTCTGATAATAGCAATGATAAATATCGTTGAGAGAGAAATTAACCCAATAAAACCCATATCAAAAGCTAGCAAAGCGGCATAAGCATATGGTTTTGAGTTACGGAAGCCATTATATATAAAAAACTTAATTTCCGAGGGATTAAATCCAGATTTTTCTAGAGCATCTAAGAAATTAGTTCCCCAAGATCCAATTCCAGAACCAAAACCATATGTATCAACTGCGTTAAAATATCCAACATATACGCTGATTGATCGCTGGCTACCAAGGTTATTCGTTAACTCTAAAACCTCAGACAGTCCAATTTTTTTTTGCTGGTGCAAAGATGAGAATGCTGAAAGTAAATCGGCTATCCTTGAATTTGGCAGTAAGTTAATAATAATATTTGGTAATAACCAGAATATTATGAATGAAGTTAATATTAATAAAAATACCCAGACAAATTTTTTTAGTTTTTGGGATGAATTTTTAGATTTAAATAAAATTAATATATTTTGATGTAAATATATTAAATTATAAAATACATAAAATATTATAAATAAACTAAAAATACTAGCTGAACGATTTAAAAAAGCCATAATAATGCAGGCAAGAAGCATTAATTTAAATTCATTTTTATGTATTTTGTGTATTTTATAAATAAAAATACTAAATGCAAACATTAAGATAATAATGAAAGAAGCATATGAAGGTTCTGGAGCGAATCCAGCTACACCTCTTGAACCTCCCAATGATTCATCTGAAAATCTTGAGATTATAGAAGATAAAATAGAAGAGACACCAGTTGCTGATAAAACAAATGGAAAATACTGTTGTAAAATGCTGATAAAAAACCAAGAATATATAGAAAATCTTAAACAATTAACTGAGAGTAGAGTCAGGTTATTAAAAAGTGCAAGAAATATAATTAATGGAGTTAAAAATATAAAAGTTGATTCCAAAATATGAGAAATTGTAACTTCACTATACGGATTTATGAAGTTTTTAATTAAGGCAATACACAAGTATATAAAAATAATTATTAAATACCAAAGCACGTATAATTCAGGTATTTTTTTTCTTCTAAAAGCTATTAAATACATACCAGCAAACAATGTTGCAAATGGTTGGACTTCAGCAGTTATAAATGGAATAAATTTAATAAATGGAAAAAAAGAAAGTAGAAAAACTGCATTGAGTAAAAAATTCTTATTTAAAAATGTCATGGTATTTTTATGTCTAAAAATAGATGTTATTTAATTCGCCTTTTTAAGCGAAAATAGATAATTTCTTGTATGATGTCATTTAATAAAAAAGCTACAATGATTTTTGGAATGAAGCGTAATAGAGTTTTTAGCTTATTTTGTTGAAATTTAAAATGTTCGACCATTCTCGGTATTAAATATTTGCTTGATGTTGAAACACCACCAAATCTGCTTATTGATACTATTTGATTGGTTGTATTGATAGCATCATAACGACTCCATAACTCAGTATCACCACAGTATTTATATTTAGGATTAAATATGTTTTTTTCAAAATCATTTCGTTTCATAAATAATGATTGATGAGGTAAATTTTCCTTTTGCATTTTGACATATATTAGTCCATCTACAAAATTGCTAAAAAATAAATTTTGCCCGCATATAGAAGTTTTTGGAAACTGAAGATTGAGAGATTCAATAATTTTATCGTTAAAGAAAATATCTCCAACGTTCATGAAATTTACAAATTCTCCTAAAGCACACATCAAGCCTTTATTCATAGCATCATATATATTTAAATCAGGTTCGCTTATCCAATAATCAATGTAACATTCATACTTTTTTATAAAATCAACTGTTCTATCTGTAGAACCACCATCAATAATAATATATTCTATATTTTTATACGACTGATTAATAACTGATTGAATAGTTTGTTCTATATATTTTTCTCCATTAAACACAACTGTAATTATAGAAATTAAAGGTTTATTTCTAGTAGAGTGTTTGTATAATCCATGCTTACGTAATCCTCCTTCACCTTGGCGATTAGGTCTATCAGTTAATAGTAATACAGTCCTAATCTGACTATTATGTTGGTTAATAATTACTGGTGCATAGTTAAACAAGAATAGTTCTTCAGAATCTTTATGTTCAGCCTTATGTAATTGATGTTCAAAGGGATGATTAAAAGGCAATTGTAAATATAGATGCCATATACTCTGCCAGTAGCAACCAATAAAGAAACGGGTTTCGACTCTTTCAAGTCTCTGTTTCTCATGAATTGGCATAAAATAATCACATATATAAATAATAATTTTATGCTTACAAGGAATACCTCTAACCTTCTTTTGTAAAAGAATAGTTTCATTCCATCCGTGATCTACCAGATTTTGGTTGAATATGGCGTGAGACCAAGCGTAACGAATATCAATATCATATATTTCATTAGTTTCACTTAGGCAAGTTAAAGAAGCTAAACCATGCCAACCCAGCATATCATCAGTTTTATGCTGTTCTGCCTTGATAATTTCAAATAATTTGCTTGGTAATTTTATGTTATTGAGAAAATTTAAATACGGCTCAATTTCTAATAAACTTTTAAAAATTTTCACTTTTTTATTTATAACTCTTGTTTGCTCATAAAGATATTAATATAAATATTTCTAGTTATAATTCTAAAATTGTAATTCAATTAATGTAGACATTTATGATAATTCAACTGTTGATTTTTTAAAAGATTAACTTCTACAATTTCTTGATATACAGATAAATATTTTTTTGCTTGTAATTCTAGTGTGAATTTATTTATAACTGTATCACGAGCATTATCACAAAGTTTTTGATGTCGTTCTTGATCTTCTATTACCCAGGCAATTCCATTTGCCAAGTCATCAGAACTAAAGCATTTTGCTCGATATCCATTGTGTTGATGTTCAACTATATCTTTAAGACCTGTTGAATCAAAAGAAACTACTGGTGTACCACAAGCCAAGGATTCCATCGCTGTTTTACCAAATGCCTCCTCAATCGAAGGTGTCACAGTTACATCGGCAGCAGCATAGGTTAAAGCCAGGGTTGTATCATCGTGTAGCCTGCCTAAATAATTAGCTTTCATGCCTAAATCTAGTGCTTCTTTTGGTTGACTTGAACCGAAAACAACTATTTCTGATATTTCATTAAAACCTTTATTAGATAGACTTCTTAAAGCTTGTATTAAATATTGATATCCTTTTCTCTCATCCATTACTGCATTAATAGCACCAAAGAGAATAATTTTTTTATCTAAAGGTAAATTGAGTATTTCTCTAGCAGTTTTTTTGTTAATAGTTTTAAATTTTAACTCATCTAGTGCGTTAGGAATTACTTCAATTCTTTTATTTTTGAAAAGACTACTTTTTTTAGCACATTCTGCCAACCACTGGCTTATAGCAACAATTGTTATATCTAAATGTACCCAATTTTTCTGTTTACTTTGCCAAAGGTGCCTGGAAATATCATTTTCTTGATTAGATCCTAGTTGTGGACAAGCTCCACAATTAAGTGTGTATTTTTCACAAGTGCCAGAATAATGACATCCTCCCGTAAAGCCCCACTGATCTCGTAATGTCCATACAATAGGTTTTCCGAAGGTATTAAAACTTTGTGGGTTTAAAAATCCACCACAAATCCAATGTAGGTTAATGATATCTGGATTTATTTTTTTAATTGGATTATTGGTGTTTGTGGATAACCAAGAGGGAGAAAATGTTGTATTTATTCTGTCTTTGTAAAAAAGCGTTGGTATACTATCTATAGTAGGTTTACATAAATTTATACCTTTTTGAATTTTGGATTCTGCTCCTATAACAGTAAAGTCATTACTCTTTTTTTGTGCAACAAGCATAGTTGAATCAGCACCCGCTTTAATTAAAGCTTGATGAAGCCAATATGCTCCACGAGCCGCACCACCATCAATATCATTTGTACTAAGATGTAAAATTTTCATTGTGGAAATTTCTCAAAATTTATAGTATTAATGAAATAAAATTATTTAATCATTACACAGTGAATGTTTTTTTGGTCCTTCCAATTGCAAGACCACCGTCTATTAGAAATTTATCAAAATCAATCTTGGTTAACTTTTGCCACTCCTTTATAATTTTTCTTTCTCCAACTCTATCAATATCATCTAGAATAATTGAGTAATCTTTAGCAAAGTATGGCTGAAAAAATATTAAGGCTGGATATCTTGAATATCTCAAAGTTTTTAAATATGCAGGAGGACCGTCTACTAATAAAAGATCAATTGAGATGTTATGTATATTTTGTTTTATTTGTGCATGGTCATACCAAAATTGCTCACTATTAGCAATACTTAAATCTGATTTAACTAGTGGAGATGTTATTACGGATACATATTCATTTAGTTCTAATTTATCTATCTGCCCTTTTAAAATTAAAGACCATTCTTGATCATGCTCAATAGTATATAAATGTCCTCCTTGTTTTTTTAATATTTGAGCAATAAATAAAGTAGAAATTCCTCCTCCGCACTCTACAATACAGCGTCTTTTGTATATTAAAATTTCGTTGATTATTTTAACAATTCCACTAGGTCTAATAGCTGCTGTAGACCAAGGAAGGTATGAATTATATAATGGGGTCAAAAATTCCATAGCAAGCTGATCTTGAGATGCTGATAATACATCTTTAAATAATCTTCTACTCAATATTTTAATTAACACCATAGGTTTATCCTTATGAAGTTGAAAATAGAATAAAAATAGCACCATTTGAAATATATGGTTTTAGTTCATATCATGCTAATCGTAAACGTGAAATAATTTTATTCAATAAATTTGGTTTATACATCCTCTGAAAATATTGTTTGTCTGCGTCAATATCCCATAACATGAAATTTGGGTGTTGAAGTGGAAATTGCATAGCCTTAACTTGAAGTTTTGCTAAATAAGTTGTTGTAGATTTTGTATGGGTAGCTTCTAAACCAAATCCGATATTACTAATAAGGTTTTGATTAGGCTTGATCGAAAGCCCTCCTTGACAAATACAACTTAAATGCCATGAATAATCCCAAGTATTTATATTCCCATAATATACATTTTTCCAGTTATTTAATCTGATTTTTAATTCATTTCTTATACTAAAAGCACCATGTAAAAGTTTTGTTTGTTTTAGCAAATCAGGCCAAAAACTAATATCAACATCGTTCCATTTCCATGCTCTTTTCCAGGTTGCCCATCCCCAAATACCTGTTGCTTTTGAGAAATAATAACTATGCTCAGGAACTGAGCCTATAATGCCATAGTTACATCCACTAATGTGCATGACACGATTATCATTCCTATAGTGTCCGAGCATTTCTTCACAAAAACTGAAAAAGCTTGAATGAGGAAGACAATCATCCTCTAAAATTATTGCTTCTTCAACTTGCTGGAAAACCCAATCTATACCTGTTGAAACCTTTTTTTTACAACCCAAGTTAATATCTGAATAATTTTTTAATACCTCGCATTCCCAATCAACACCGTCAATAATTGCACGAGCAGCAGCACATTTTTCAGCTTCACCAGCATGATCGCTACGTGGCCCATCTGCGACAACCAAAAGCTTTGGAGGTTTAGCTTGACGAATAGCTTCAAATACTTTCTGTGTTGTGTCAGGGCGATTAAATATTAAAAAAGCTACTGGAGTTTTCATAGTTCAAATTACTTTGATTTATAGATAGTGCGAGTCAAATTTTATAGGCTTTTGAGCTTCCACATACAAAGTTTCCCAAGCTCTATCTTCTTTATCCTTTAATAGTGAAATATCATTTCCTTGCATAAAATAAGTTTCTTGAATATTTACGAAGCCACATTCGCTCAAACATCTTTCTAGAAGCTCACTATCCCAGAGAGATAGATGGAAGAAGTCTTGAGTCAGAGTTCTAATGGCTTCACATCCTGTTTGATATCTATCAAATTTCTGGTGTAATTCCTGATCACAGTAGTAATTAACGTATTTTTTCAAATCAGGAACAGTTATTCTAAGCCAAGCACCTGGCTTCATTGTTCTATTCAATTCCTGAAGTAATCTAATACTTTGATCTGGATACAAGTGTTCAAGTGTATGTTCTGAGAAAACACCATCCCATACATTTGCATCACAGTTCAAAGGAAACCTTAGATCAAGCATCCAATCTGGACTGTTAGTTCTCTTGATAAATGGTATAGACAAACGAAAGAAATCAGCATTTACCCAATTATCAAATTTATTTAGTCCACATCCTAAATGCAATAAGTTTCTGTTATCTTGTTTGATTTTTGGTTTCTTATTAATAAATATTCTTCCATACAAGCTTTTAAATTCAAAACGTAATATACCTTTTAAGTTCATTTGATATTTTGCATGAAAAACATTGTATTTTTTATATATGGAAGATGTATACATAAGAATTTTTTCCTTAATCTATTGGTAAATTCAATAAAAATTTATAAATGGAACTTTAAAAGGGATATTAACTGTAACATGAATATTTTTCTTGTTTTTTGATAAAACGCATTAGCTAAAAATGAACCGAACGCATAGGAAATTACAGTAGCGATCGCAGCACCCACTCCAGCATAAGCAGGTATTAAAAATATATTTAAAAAAATATTGGTAATTGCACCAATTAGAGTTCTGCGTAGAGAAAGGTGAGTTAAGCCTTCTGCAATAAACCAGGATGATGTACCAACTCCCATAAAAACAAATAAAGAAGCCCAAATGTGAATTGCTAAAATTGATCCGGCTGTTGCATAACTGTTTCCAAAAAGCATTGTAATGATTCTTTCAGACAGAAATGAAATTGGCACAGCAACGACAATAGAGATTAGTACCAACACCCGAAGTAATTTTTTTATTCGTTGATAGTAGAGTTCTTCGCTTACCTCCTTCGCAGCAAAGATTGACGGATTAACTGAAGAAGAGATCGCCATTGGGATGAAATACCAAACTTCCGAAATCCGAGTTGCTGCTGAGTAAAGACCGACAGCATCATCGCCAATCATTTCTCCTAACATAATCTGGTCAATTCTCAGGTAAATCATGATAGTCAGTCCAGACAACATTAAAGGCAAACTTTCCTTGAGGAGAGTTTTAGCAATTGAAAAGCTCCAATGCCATAACCGTAGTGAATATCCCTTAATTTTGTATACGAGGATTAAACCTAACGAACCCAACCCAATTTCAGCTAATCCTACCCAAGCAAAAGCAAGTAACGGGGCTTGCATTCTAATCAGAGCAACTTTTATAAGTGCAATGATCACAAAGGCTGTATTTTTAGCCAATACAGTATATTTAGACTGCACTTGAGACTGAAACCACAAGTCAATTGTGTCAAAAGCATGAAAAATTCCCGCAGTTGCCAAAATTGCCACTAAACTAATAGTTAACTGATCATTCCGCCGGAATACATAAATAGAAGCAACTGCTAACAATACACTGCCAATTCCACCAGCTAACTTGAGCCAAAAAACAGTCCCCAAAACTTCGTTTTTAATAGTAGAATCACGTACCAGAGAACGAATAACTAAACTATCTAAACCCAGAGTATTCAAAGGATTAAATAAAGCTACAAAGGCAGTGGCATAATTGAAAATACCAAATTGCTTTACTCCTAAATAACGGGCAATCCAGACACCTACTACTAACCCAACACCCATGCGAAGAATGCGGTCAATAAATAGCCAAGCTATATTTTGAATAACCGCCAACTTTCCAGAGCTAAATTGCTGACGAAATGATAATAAATTTTGAATTGTGTATTTACCGAACATTTGATTTCTCTTTGTGAGTTTGTGTCTGGAGTGGTTGATATTTTTACCACCGAGGCACAAACCAAAGCATTTTCAAGTCAGCGAGCAATGAAACTCAGAGGTTGTTGGAAAAGTGTTTGGCTGTGATTTTAGGTACTGATTGATCCCCT
The DNA here is from genome assembly GCF_014697125.1 of Anabaena minutissima FACHB-250. Lineage (GTDB taxonomy): Bacteria > Cyanobacteriota > Cyanobacteriia > Cyanobacteriales > Nostocaceae > Trichormus > Trichormus minutissimus. The sequence goes on from NZ_JACJRG010000020.1 coordinate 53,122, forward strand.
CTAACCCCTTTAAAAAAGGGGGGAGGGATAGATTCAAAGTCCCCCTTTTTAAGGGGAATTTAGGGGGATCTAAAACGTTTTTTATCCACAATAGAATTTTTAAAACATCCCCTAACTATGCAATAGACCTCTTGTGAAATTCCAAAAATCAGATGTGTCATTCTCAATGAAATGTATAATCTTTGAGATGTTTTGCTTCGCTCAATATGACAGCGTAAGCATTTATGCAAGAGGTCTAATGTAAACTTGCTGAAATATTGACGATCGCGTCTTCCACTTTCTCCATTCGCGTAGAGTATATTAGACAGAAGCTGCACAAACACTATGACATGAGCTATTAGTCATTAGGCATCATGAATCAACTGTATTAACTTCATTTAATGCCCATGACTTTACACAATCTAAATATTGAACCACCTCAGAGATAACACTGATTTATCTTAACTGTGAACCAATCAAAGCAGTCATGAACCACTAATCTTACTCAAGCCAGACTTTATCTTATCTTTATTGCGAGAATGCTTTTCTCCAGAATTAGAGTAGTAGTAATCGTAGTAATTATGACGATAATGGTCACTCTCAACACCATTCACTACCATTCCCAAAACGCCTACTCGTGAATGCTCTAGCAAATCCTTGGTAGCCTTAGCAGCCGCAGAATTAACTACACCAGGTCTAGCCACCAACAACATACCATCAGCCAAATTACTAACTATCATGGCATCAGCTAACATACTCATCGGTGGTGTATCTATAATGATGTAATCATAATCTTCCTTAGCTTGGGCAATTAAACTAGCCATACGCTGGGAATCTAGCAAGACAACTGGGTTAGGCGGAATTGTCCCAGCCGTTAATAAATCTAGATTAACCACTACTTCTTTAGTCGTTTTACCAAACTCGGACTGTCCCACCAAAACATTACTCAACCCCATCATATTGGGTATTTGCCAAACATCATGTTGATGGGGACGACGCATATCTGCATCAATTAATAGCACTCGCTTACCCATCTGGGCGGTAGCTACCGCTAAGTTAGCCGCAATAAAAGACTTACCCTCACCCATCACAGAACTGCTGACGACAATCACCTTCAACTCTTTATCAGAAAGAGTGAAACCCAAATTGATTTGCAGCATCTCAAAAGCTGCATTCACTGAAGAATAAGGGTTATTGAGTACAGGTAACTCTGTCGATTTTTCACCATTAGCCAATCTCGCTTTTTGGTCAAAAATCGGAATTGTACCCAACAAGGGATAATTGAGTAAGCGTTTGGCTTCTTCTGCGGTCTTCACAGACTTGTCCACAGATTCTAGTAACAGGGCAATTCCCAAAGCTGCGAAAATACCTAAAAATCCTCCCAGAGCTAAATTCAAAGCGATACGCGGAGAAATAGGTTTCTTAGGCAACAAAGCCTCAGAAATTACTCTAGCATTACCAACATTCTGGTTTTCCACCACCTGAACATCTTGCAAGCGTTTCAGCATTTGTTCGTAGCTGGTGCGTGCTACCTGTAACTGTCGCTCTAAACGTAACTGTGTTTGTTCCAGTCTGGGTAAACTTCTCATCCGTGCTTGGTAAAGCACAAAGGCTTTCATCAATACACCAACTTGGTTTTCCAGCCCTAACCGTTGTACCTCTATCTGTACCAAATCAGTAGTTAGAGTTTGCTGGAGTTGTCCAACTTGTAAATCCTGCTCTTCTATCGACTCATTAATACCAACAGTTTGGGAAACTCGCCGCTCCAAATGCTGTCTGAGAGCTTGTTCCTTCTCTAACAAATTCACAATTACAGGATGCTCGTCAGTATAGCGCGATCGCTCCACAGCTAACTGGTCTTGTACCTTCCGATATTCTGTTAACACCTGCTGTACAGCATTCGACTGGCTCAAGGTACTAAGTGCTACAGCCTGCTTTGTTGTCAAAGCCAATTGCTTTTGCAACGCACCAGAACGGCTTCTAGCATCCGCCAGTTGCGCCTGAAGTCGGGTCATCTGGTTGGATAAATCATTCAACTGCTTGACCCCTTCTTTGGCTTCTTCCCCTAGAGAAACAACTTGGTATTTTTCTTTAAACATACGCAAAGCCAGTTCTGATTCTGCAACTTTGGCTTCCACTTGAGGTAGCTGTTTATCCAAAAATTCCCGCGCCGCCCTTGCTTCCGAACGGTTAACCAGAATATTATTTTCCAGATAAGCACTCATCAAAGAATTAATGACTTTAGCCGCCTCTTGAGCATCTGTACTGCGGTAGGAAAGCTGTAAAATATCAGTCCCGCGTACACTTTTCACCGTCAAAAGACGAAGAAAAGCATCCAATTCCAAAAGGTTTCCTTCCGCATCCTTAAGCTGTAAATCAGCAATAGTCTTCAGAGAAATCGTATTAGAACGAATCACCTCAGCTTCAGTTTCCAACGGGTTAGAAAGGTTTGTCACCCCACTAAGTTGTCCCACCTGTTCACTAACACCAGTGAGAGAAGAAACACCACTCTGCTTATTAAACAGTAGTTTGCCATTGGCTTCATAAACTGGTTTTTGGCTGAAAGTTACCAACCCCGTCAGACCAAACACAGAACCGATAATCAGGGCTATCAATAGCCAACGTCTTTTTAAAGTTAAGCAATATTGTTGAAAGTTAATAAAATCTTGTTCTTCTTGATCAGAAGGCATAATTCACCTAATAATTTTATTTATTCAGCTATCAGTTTTCATTGCATACCATGTGATTGTGAGGCTACACATAACAATGATTTATCATGTGTAATCTCAAATTTGGTATTGTTTCACTTTGCTAGCAGATACGAATCCCTAATTTATTTCCTTTTAATAAGGCATTATCAAGCTTTTTTGTCCGGAAATCCTACGTATTTTTACTACATTTTTTTTTTAGACTATAATCTTTTTAAGAAGTAAAAATAATTTTTACGGCATTTCTTAGGGTATTATTTCTGAATTAATACCCTTCAATCTAGGGATATAGAAACCCTCTCCCGTCAAGGATATTGGGTTCTTTGTAGAAACAAACTATCTAATAACTCCTAATAATAAAGTTTTTTAAGCATCTATAAATATTTAAGTAAGATCCACATAGCTAAATAGTGAGAATTAGTAATAAAAAATAAGGTAATAGAACTAAAATAATCAACTTCTAGTGAATATTTGGGTGTATATCAACGTTGAGAAGCATATAAATACTTTATCAAGTTGAAACCTACTGTATGAATTGCGTTACCATTTTGGACTTTTGAGAAAATTTTAGTCTGACAACAGCTATTGGCTGTGATTATCAATTTATCTAAGGTCAGTATGGCTGGCTGGCATTACATCTGGTAATGCCTATTTTGCCATTTTTAATCTTTGGAAATCATACAGATGCAGATTACTCTTAGTGTTAGCAATCAAGGAAGTAAGTTATCTCAAACCCACAACATCCTCTGTCTATTGCTACTGCTAGGGGATATTGTCGGTTTAGTGTTGAGTTTATCTCTAACGTTTTGGACAAATTGGGATAAAAATCTCAATACTGTTGACCCCTTTGTTAATTTATTATTTTGCTTGCTAGTCATTACTGGGCTATATCTAGCAGACACCTACCATCCAGACAACCAAATTTCAGGTTTACGCGCTCCGGCTCGGATTTTAATTACTAATGTAGTCGTAGGCTGCATCTTTTTTGTCATCCTCCATATCATTGAGAATGGGGAAAAGCTAGCCTTGTGGAAATGGCAAATTTTGCTCCCTAGTCTGGGTATATTGACCATCTGGACGATATGCTTAAGAATATGGGCAGCAAAATGGGCGCGATCGCAAGCTCAAAATAGTCGATGGCTAATTGTAGGCGCGAACAAAGAAACCATCGAATTTGGCAAAACTTTTCTTCAACACAACTCATTGGGTCGGCTAGTCATCTTAGCAACACCAGACCAAAACACCCATGAGTTAGCTAACAATCATCGCATTTGCGTTACTAATCTCTATGACTTACCCCAATGGACACAGCAGGCGTGGTCAGGGGTAGTAGTAGCCACCCCAACAGAATTATCTGACATCCAGGTGCAGCAGTTGATGCAGTTGCGCCTAGTTGGTGTCCCCATCTACGGTATCCCAGATATTTGTGAAAACCTCTGGTACAAACTCCCCTCGTCTCTACTGCAAGATAACTGGCTGGTCTTTAGTGCGGGGTATCACCTCACCTCTAGCAGCATCAGTCAAAAAATCAAGCGCGTCACAGACATAATTTTGGCATCCCTATTATTTCTAGGTTTGTTTCCCCTCATGTTACTGACAGCCTTAGCCATCAAATTAGATAGCCCTGGCTCATTTTTCTACAGTCAAGTACGGACAGGGTTAAAAGGACAAACCTTTCGGGTTTACAAATTTCGTTCCATGTATCAGGATGCGGAAAAACGCGGCGTGCAGTGGGCGCATGAAGATGATCCGCGCATTACTAGGGTTGGACGCTGGCTACGCCTGTTGAGAATTGATGAACTACCACAAATTTTCAATGTTTTATCAGGAGAAATGAGCTTAATTGGCCCTCGTCCAGAACGACCAGAGTTTGATATCAAACTGCGACAAGAGATTCCCTACTATGACTTGCGTTATATCGTCAAACCCGGAATTACAGGCTGGGCGCAGGTGATGTATCCCTACGGCGCATCAGTAGAAGACGCTTACGAAAAGTTAGCTTATGACCTCTACTACATCAAGAATTATTCACCATTTTTAGATTTAGCGATCGCCTTCAAAACCATCCGGGTCGTGTTATTAGGTAAAGGCAGATGAAAAAGAAAATTTTAGTCACAGGCGGAGCAGGATATATCGGCTCTCACGTAGTCCGCCAATTGGGTGCAGCTGGCTATGATGTAGTGGTCTATGACAATTGTTCTACAGGTTCAGCCCAAGCCGTCCTCCACGGTGATTTAATCATTGGGGATTTAGCAGATTTAGATACTCTTTACCGGGTGTTTTTCCAGCATCAATTTACCGCCGTCCTACACTTTGCTGCTAGTCTGAACGTCCCGGAATCAGTGGCTCATCCCCTGGAATACTACGCCAACAACACCCGTAACACCCTAAACTTACTGCGTTGTTGTAGCGATATGGGCGTTAACCAAATCATCTTTTCCAGCACAGCCGCCGTCTATGGACAACCAGCGACCAACCCTGTCACCGAGTCCACACCCACCGAACCCATTAACCCCTACGGACGCTCAAAACTGTCCTCTGAATGGCTAATTCGAGACTATGCCACAGCCTCATCTCTGCGGTACGTAATTTTACGCTACTTTAATATCGCCGGCGCAGAACCTGGCGGCAGACTAGGGCAAATGTCCAAAAATGTCTCTCATTTAATCGGAGTAGCCTGTAATGCCGCACTCAAACGCCAACCAGGTATACGCATTTTTGGTACAGATTTTCCCACCCCAGATGGCACAGCAATTAGAGATTATCTTCACGTTGAAGACTTAGCGACAGCACATTTAGACGCTTTGCGCTACCTAGAAGAAGGTCAAGAGAGCCAAATTCTCAATTGTGGTTATGGACAAGGGTATAGTGTGCGGCAAGTCATTGAACGAGTGAAAGTCATATCTGGAGTAGATTTCCCGGTCATCGAAACAGATCGCAGGCCTGGAGATCCAGCTTGTGTAATTACCTGTGCCGACAGAATCCGTCAAGTATTGGGATGGAAACCCAAATATAATGATTTGGATCTGATCGTTTATACAACCCTGGCGTGGGAAATGCGTCAGAAAGGTGCAATACCCAATTTAATAACTCAACCCAAATTCACAACTCAACCAAAAGTAGCCTAACGTTTGTAGTGAGGACTTCATTTCAACCTTTGTAAAAACATCAACAGCAAAAAATGATCATTTCAGGCCGCTTTCACTGGATGCCGGATTTCAATTACCATGTGTATTGTCATCCATCTTCATGGGCTACATTAACCTAGCCAGCGATCGCTATGCCTAAATCTAAAAAAGCTTCTGATTCTATTAATTTAAACAATCCACAATATTATATTAACCGAGAGTTAAGCTGGTTAGAATTCAACAATCGGGTATTACATGAAGCTTGCGATCCACGCACACGGTTGCTAGAACGATTGAAGTTTTTAGCAATTTTCAGTTCTAACTTAGATGAATTTTTTATGGTACGGGTTGCAGCTCTCAAGCAACAGGTAGAAGCGAAGGTGAGTAAGTTAACCCCCGATGGACGCACCCCACAACAGCAGTTAGATGATATTCGCTTACACCTTATACCTCAAGTCAGCAAAGAACACCAACAGTTTGAACAAGTTATCCGTCCATTGTTGGCTGGTCAGGGTATTCATATCCTGGATTACATTAACCTGACTCAAAAACAGCGCACCTATCTAGATAATTATTTTGAAGACCAAATTTTCCCTGTTCTGACACCCTTAGCAGTTGACCCCAGCCATCCCTTTCCCTACATTTCTAATCTCAGCTTGAATTTGGCGGTTTTGGTAAAAAATCCGGACACAGATGAGGAATTTTTTGCTAGGGTGAAAGTCCCCAGCGTCTTGCCACGATTTTTGCCCCTACCACCGGAGTTGGGCATTAATATGGAAAATGGCAAACCAGCTAACTGGACTGGTGTACCCTTAGAACAGGCGATCGCCCATAATTTAGAGTCTCTGTTTCCAGGGATGAATATCCAGGAATATCATCCTTTCCGCATAACGCGTGATGCTGATTTGACTTTAGAAGAAGACGAAGCTGATGACTTATTACTCGCTATAGAACAAGAACTACGAAAACGCCGCATCGGTGGAAACCCTGTCCGCATCGAAATCCAATCCCAAACCCCTGAACCAATACGTACTAGGTTATTACAAGATTTAGAACTCACAGAAAATGATGTCTACCAAGCGGAAGGTCTGTTAGGACTGCGAGATTTGATGTATTTTATGGCCTTACCCTTGCCAGAACTCAAAGATCCACCACGCCAGTCTGTAGTACCAATGCGCTTGCAACGATTAGGAGAACCCAGTCTAGACCGCGATGTGTTGGAGTTAGAAGAGGGTAAAGATTTCTTTTCTGTAATTAGAGAAAAAGATTTATTTGTTCACCATCCCTATCAATCTTTTTCAGCTACAGTGGTACGCTTTATCACCCATGCTGCCCACGACCCGAATGTACTAGCCATTAAAATGACTTTGTACCGTACTTCTGGGGATTCGCCAATTGTTAATGCCTTAATTGCCGCAGCAGAAAATGGCAAACAGGTATCAGTATTGGTGGAATTAAAAGCCCGATTTGACGAAGAAAATAATATTTACTGGGCAAGGCGATTAGAAAGGGTGGGGGTACACGTTGTTTACGGTTTGGTTGGTTTAAAAACCCATTGCAAAACCGTCATGGTGGTGCGCCGAGAAAAAGACAGGATGCGCCGCTATGTACATATCGGTACGGGCAACTATAATCCTAAAACGGCACGACTATATACAGATTTAGGTTTATTTAGTTGTCGAGAAGAATTAGGTGCTGATATTACAGATTTATTTAATTTCTTGACAGGATATTCGCGGCAGAAATCTTATCGAGAATTATTAGTTGCGCCTGTGAATATGCGCGATCGCTTTTTGGAATTAATTCATCGTGAAATTACCAATGTCAAAAACGGCTGCACAGGTCGCATTGTGGCCAAGATGAATTCCCTTGTTGATCCGCAAATTATTACTACTTTGTATGAAGCCTCTCGCGCCGGCGTACAAATTGACTTGATCATCCGGGGCATTTGCTGCTTACGTCCAGGGCTGCCTGACTTGAGTGAAAATATTCGTGTGATTAGTATTATTGGCCGGTTTTTAGAACACTCGCGAATGTATTATTTCTACAACAATGGCCAAGAAGAAATTTATATTGGTAGTGCTGATTGGATGAGCCGGAACTTAGACCGTCGAGTGGAAGTAATTACCCCGATAAAAGACCAAGATATTGCTAAAGACTTGCAAGAAATATTGGGAATAATGCTAGCAGATAATCGTCAAGCTTGGGATTTACAAGGTGATGGGACTTATATTCAACGCCGTCCTGGAGATGATTGCCCCGAATCTCACTCCCAAAACACACTGATGAATATGGCCTTAGGTTCAACTGGGATAACAGCAAATTTAATTGATGCCAAAAAAAGTTCTTCATTAACAGATAATTAGATCAAGTCCATTCTTTATCAAAACTTCAATTTTTTTTCTGAGAAGTTTTATCAATTCCTCTGCTGATGTACCAATTATTCAACCATAAGATAGAGTAGTTATTAGTAGTTATTCCCATAGACTAGAGGGATTATCGTATTTACTTTTTCCCTGGAATGTTAATGTTCTCCTGTGAGTCTTCTACCTTACGAGTTCTAGTGGTTGACGATCATGAACTGACTCGTTTAACACTAAAATTAGCTTTCGCAGGTCAGGAAAATATTCAAGTTGTGGGTTTAGCTAGTAACGGTCAAGAAGCTATAGAAATGGTAAAAGATTTTCATCCTGATGTGATTGTTCTGGATTTACAGATGCCAATTATGGATGGTTGGAGTGCTTCTGGACATATTAAAGCCCTTTCTCCCAAAACTCAGATATTGGCTTATTCTTCGGTCGAAGAAGCTGCTTTGCCTGACAAAAACACAATGTTTAACTTTGATGAAGTATGTAAAAAAGATGTTCCTACCAGTGAACTAGTTGCTTTAGTCAGACAACTAGGAAAAAGTGTAGGTAATAATTCTATTTCTAGGTAGATAAAAGGAGCTAGTATTGCAAGGCAAAAGTCAAAATTCAAAACTCAACAAGCTTATATCTCGAAGCTTTTACTTGTTTGAAATGGTAGATTGATTTATGCCATGCTTTACTAGCCTCTAGCCGCCATACTAGATTAATTATTCTCTGGTTGTGGAATAGTACGTCTAAATTCTTCAATCAATTCATCTAGTTCTTCCAAGGCTTGATTTACGTCAACTCTCAAAATTCCCAAATTTGGTTGCTCTAAAAGGCTCAGTAGGTACTCACGTTTACTTTCAACGATCGCAATCCTCTCTTTGAGTGTCTGTAAATCCATTGTTTTTTCTCCTTGATATTATCTCTAAGTTTAAAGTTAACTCAAAAAAGCCATGCTTGTAACACATCTCGATTAGGGCAACTAGCGATCGCATCAGGAAATTTAGTGCCTAATTTGATGATAATAAAGCTAGATGTGTTAAGAATTTATACGATTCTGAGATTATGTTACGTAAAATTTCTCTGGGAACTCTTGGTTTAAGCGTCGGTGGCATATTGATTATCGTAGGCTTTGTTGCTTACGCTGCGGATAACGCTACACTGAATTTAGTGGGATTTTTCTACGGCTTTCCACTGTTTCTAGGAGGATTAGCACTCAAAGCTAATGAAATCAAGCCGATTCCCTTCAGCAAACCAACTCAACCATCAGTTTTATTATTGCGAGAACAGCAAGCAACTGTTACCCAAAATAAAATTCGTAAAGATATTACTCGCTATTGCTATGGACAGGATGCCCATTTAGATAGTGCGCTTTCTTATCTGGGTCTAGGCCTTTCGGATGACGAAAGACCCATAATCACAGGTTTACGGGAAACAGAAATTAATGGTGCTTACGCCTTAATTTTAGAATTTGATTCGCCATCCGTACAAATTAGCGATTGGCAGGAAAAGCAAGAAAAAATGACTAAATACTTTGGTCCAGAAATAGAGGTAAAAATTACATTAGTCAATGAAAATCAAATTGAATTAGCCGTGATTACTAATAAATAGTCATTAGGAATCAGGCGTGGGCATTAAATAACTGATGTTGATGTAAGATTTCAGTTATTTAATGCTAATTCTTGTAGAAGAGTAGGCAATGTTTTTCCTGTGCTGAAATCCTAATCTTTATGTTATTGGCATTGCCTAGCTTACGGTTATTAAAATGGTGTGGCATATTTAGATAAATTTTCCGTCACAACTATGTCTTGGACAGATATAGTTACTTTTCTAAACGTACTGCATACCATTGCAAATATTTGCCAATTCCCACATCCAATTCACAACTCGTGTCAATTAAATGTTGGGCTTGGGCTGCTGGAGAATCAAACTGTTGTAACTCAAATGGCAAATCTTTAAAATCAATTTTTTGTAATTCGCTTTTGAGCTTTTCTAATAATTCTATTGTTGTCAGAAACTGTTCTGGTTGATTTGTTTCTAAAACCACAAAATTATCCTGTTGATACATTAATGGATCAGGCATAAAATAGATTAACTTAATGCGTGGATATAATTAATTTGCTGTTTGCCTTTTACTTCCTTCTCTCGCCAACTTATTTGTATTGATCTTAATTTTAGACACATTGCTGACATTTTGCCGAAAAATTCACCTAATCCTCTAAAATTTAGTATATAAAATAACTTTTTTAAGTGATCTTACTAAATCAAATTGCCAAATGCAAATGAAAATAAAGTCTTGTTAATAGCTTTATATTAACATGGTGTAATTTATGTAATTACCCCAAATAAATATCCAAAATCAAACTTTTGAAAAATGCCGAATAAATTGCTAGCAATCAAGCAAGATGCTGGTTAATCTAACTTTCTCAGGTCATTTGGTGATAGAACTACTTTATTAAACTAGTGTCTAAAATGACTATATTGGTAGAGATATAAACTAGGTATTTAAAGTTTTGCATACCATCGCAATTAAATGCTAGCAAGCGGGAACTATAAAAGTAACATTTCTTAGCATAGCTAGACATGAGTATTAAGGTATTTGTTACCTTAATTACCTGTATACAGGAATCCTAAATGATATATGAAAAATTTTCAGTAATGTAGGGTGGGCTTTGTCAACCAAAACCTAGATATAGTGGGCTACGTGTATTTTAAAAATCCAATCAGATACCTATATATTGATAAATTGTCTATGCAACTTAGTATGATGTCGTTTTCTTCGCTAAAGATTATCGAACAGTTTTTCATCCACACAAGTTTTCGAGGTAGATCGGATAGATGCGTTTTGAGAATTCCCATATTGATAAGTGAGCGATGATCTTTAGGCGATCGCATCATTACTTGTCACTGTTTACACACATGATCTAGTCGGACAGTAACACAATCGCCATTAAAGAGTAAATTAGCACAAGATATTTTGCATATTGCTTGTGACCTGATCAAAACTAAGTCATTATTTTACTCTCCAACTAGTTATTCACCTAAATATGGCTACTTTAAACAAATTTCGGTTACAAGTAATTAATTTACAGGAGCAGGATTTTTCTAGGTTTGCTCCTTTTAAACTCTGAGGATTTCTGTGGAACGCAACTCATGTCACGCATAAGCCCATATTCTCTTAAAGAACCTCCTGTAATTTTGGTGGCTGATGATGACACAACCATCCGAACCATGTTGCGTAAAGTCATGGAAAAAGAAGGCTATCGAGTCATTGAGGTGACAGATGGGAAGCAGTGCTTAGATGCTTATGAGACTGTCAAACCAGATATAGTCCTGCTAGATGCTGTGATGCCTGTTATGGATGGCTTTACGTGCTGTAAGCAATTACTACAAATTGCTAGAAATAATTTAATGTCAGCTTTGGCAAATCTAGATACTGATTCTGGATTAGGTAATACCGTCATCTCAAAACTATGGGAGCGGACTCCTATATTAATGATTACCAGCTTGAATGATGAAGAATCTGTAGATCGTGCTTTTGAAGCAGGTGCAACAGATTACATTACAAAGCCAATTCATTGGGCTGTGTTGCGTCAACGTCTACGTAGACTGCTACAACAAGCACAAGTTTATAAACAATTGGAAGCTGCAAACTTAGCTTTGCAGGAACTGGCTCATGTCGATGGCTTAACTGGCTTGGCTAATCGCCGTCGTTTTGATAACTATTTAAATACGCAGTGGATTAACCTAGCACAAGCAAGAGTGCCTTTATCGCTGATTTTGTGTGATATTGACTTTTTCAAACTTTACAATGACTGCTATGGGCATCCGGCTGGTGACGATTGTTTACAAAAAGTAGGTCATGTTTTAAACCATAAAGCAGAGAAACATCGAGATTTAGTAGCCCGTTATGGTGGTGAAGAATTTGCTGTAATCATGCCTTATACTCACGCAGCCGGTGCAGTTCACGTTGCCACCATGATGCAAAATGGCGTTGGTGATTTACATATTGTCCATGAAAAATCTACTGTGAGTCAATATCTGACTCTAAGTATGGGTGTAGCGACTATGATACCAAGCTGGGAATTAGCCCCCTCAGATTTAATTGCCGCAGCAGATAAAGCTCTTTACCAAGCAAAGGAGAAAGGGCGCAATCGGATTTGTTTGTTATCGGAGAGTGAAGGTAATTCGTAACGATGCTCCCTCCTGCTCCGCTCTAAGCGCAGCTATGCCGCAGGCTTTACGTAATTCGTGACTTTGGCCTAAGAGGGGTAAACTGGCAAAGTAAAGTGAAACCATGCACCACCATAAGGGTTAGAGTCTACCCAAATTTGGCCGTAATGCGCTCTGACGATACGTTGGCATAGACAAAGACCGATACCGTAACCTTCTGTACCTTCATCTCGTTCTAGGCGGTAGTGGTTTTCAAAAATGCGATCGCGATTTTCTACTGGGATACCAGGGCCGGTATCACCTATGCTGAACTGAACTTTTTGGGTAGTCCGGTGCAAGCCGGCGATGCTGATTGTGCCACATTCTGGGGTGTATTTAATGGCATTATCCAAAAGATTGATCAAGACTTGGCGGATGCGTTCTGGGTCAGCATAGACATAGGGTAAGTCTTGAGGGATGTCTGTTTCTACCTTTTGGGATTTGGTAATGTAGCGATCGCGCAATTCTTCTAATATATCTAAGCACAGTTGACCGAGATGTGTTTTCTGCGGTGTAATGGGAAACTCAGTATCATGCCCCCTACCCACCTGTAGCAGATCCGCAATCATTCTGTCAATTGTCTTAGTTTGACTGCGGGCTTGTTTTAATAAATGGGCAATTAAGGCTGGTTTGAGGCGTTGAAATTCACCTGCTTCTAGATTGTAGTTAGATTGTAAAGTTTCAATGGCGATCGCCGCAGCTGTCAAGGGATTGCGGAGGTCGTGGGCTAGCATCCCAATTACCCTATCTTTAAACTGTAACTGCTCTAGAAGTTTTTCTTTTTCTTGTTTGAGGTGAAAGATTTCGTCGGAAAGTCGAATTAGTTCCGCAGAAACCGCAACAGAACGGATGGTTGATTTCGGTTGTGAGATCCGCCCATTGTCCTCTACACGTTCTTGTAAGTCCTCTTGGAGTTTGAGGTAAGTTTCTACAGCTGCTTGCCAACGAGGCCACCAGCTTTTAAGTTGAGAAATAATATTACTACCGGCAAGAACTTGTCTAGGTTCTGGGTGAATTTTGATTAAGGCTGGTGTTGCCACTAACTTAAAATGTTCTGCTAAATAAGGTTGTTGTCCAACATCGATAATTTGCAGTTCAAAGTTATACTCAGCCTGTAATTCTTTTAAGTAAGCACGGATACGCTGCACCTGTTGTTTGGACTTGGGTCGTCCATCAATAAACAGTAGCAGTTGGAGTGGAGCATCAGAATAGATCGGCTGATCCTGGGAAACTTGCATGTAATCGTGTTTCAGCACTGGTAACAACCTGGCGACGTTTTGCAGAAGTTAGACTAGACTGACAGTTGTCGATGGTCGTTCGTTTTTTTCTCAACTTAATATCTATTTTAGATTTTTCATACTCCCTTCTGATCGGGGTTTTTGACATGAGATACATCTTTTTGAGCTTTTTGCTTCCAATTGGGCTAACTTGTTTGGATGGAAAGGTCTTTGCTGTGCAGTATCAACCTCCATCTTCTGTAAATCATACTCTGGTAGTAGAGTCAACAGAGGAAAATTTTTATACTCAGGCAAGTCAGATCATACAGCAACAGTTGGATTTAATTGCGCGGATTGAGCAAGCACTAGTGACTCCTGATACCAATCGAATGCGATCTGTACGAGGACAATTAATTTCCCAAACTAAAATTACTGAAGGGTTTTTTCATCGTCAACACTTCAGAGCGAAAAGTTTGTGTAATTCCCCAGATGCTTTCCCTGTGTCTGGTAACTTCACCAAGTCACAAGTCCAAATTTATTGCTCTTTGTATGCTTCTAGCCAGGAATTAGTAAAACTTGCGCCTGTGCTGGATATGAGTTTATCTCGCCGGGGTGAATTAGCTTTGGTGAGAAAGTTACCCCTAGTGAGTGGTGAACGTCAATCAGATCCAGTGCTGTCGATTGCGCCTGTGCAGTATCCCTATCTTAACCAGCCAGCAACACCCTTTGCGACCTGGGAACCAAATCTAGCACAACAGTCTCTCACGTCCTTTGACTCTTCTACATTACCAATTATCGGTAGAGTTGCTAAAACAGCCATAGCTAACTATAAACCACCTGTACAACCTGCGATCGCAGCACCCCAATCAGCCCTCGCGATTTTGGCTAATGCCAAACGGTTTCTCAGTACAGCCCAAGTTAACTTTCCTGTTGGTCATCAATTTACAGATGCTCAGGAAACGGCTGCTACCCTTGACCGTTTTACTTACGGCTTAGATCCCCAAGAACCGCAAATTTACGCTCAGTTTCTACAATTACCCCGGACTGGCATTTTTCGCGTGTTAACTGCTTCAGCGTACCAACGCCCCATCAATAGGATGACGAATCGGTTGCAACCTAAACTCAGCGAGCGTTATCCTTTCCCTGTTTTGGGTAATGCTAAAGGAAGTCTTAAACCTAGTTTAGCACTGAAGTTAGTTGGCGATCGCTTTCAAATGCAGCATTCAGGAGTAGATTACAGTTTTATGGTGGATCTGGGAAATATCCCATTAGAGAAGTTGGATGGCAAACTCCAAGGTATAGCCTCATCCACACGGGAATTTTTTCTCAACTACCAACCACCCAAGCAATTAGAAACTTTGCAAGTAGAAAGACGCAGATTTTTGACTGGTAAAGACCAGAACTGGAATCAGAGCCAAGTAATCTTGGCTGATGCTCCAGCTAAATTGAATCATACTTATTTAGTCAGAACTCTCCAATTTCAGCTACCAGAAATTGTCTTAAATAGCCAGCTAATTCCGTCCGAAAGAAGACGCTACTTAGACCAATTACAACAAGTACGAAGTAGTGATATTCTTGTTGCTTTCCGTCCAGTACGTCAGCGTTCTGATGGCAGTTACACCGTGCTGTGGCGAGTTTTAGACGAACTACCTGCACCACAAATTTTGGGACTATAAATAGCTGTTCAAACTCTCTCACTAGCGCATTGAGTGAGGCACGAGCAAAAAATCAAAGCAACACTCTTCTTTTCTCTCGCCTGTCACCTGTCACCTGTCACCTCTGCCCTTCTTAATATAATTAATTTTTATGAAACTTTTAATTCAACACAGACATTTCAAAAATGAAATTGCTGGGGTTCTAACATACATTAATGCACTCATACCAGAACTAGAAACAAGAGGTATTGAAGTCAAAACAATCTCTACTAGAGAAGAGCAGATCAATACTTGGATAAAACTGATTTTTTGGGCAGATATTGTGCATATGAATTCTAATGATTTAATATTTGCCCTTTTGTGTAAGACTCTGAATAAAAAAATTATTATTAAATATCACTACTGTTTTTATCAATCTATTCACTCTCAATATGAGCAGATGTCCTTTGGCAAAAGGCTAAAAGCTGAATTTAAATATACTTTACCCAAACCCAACTATCCCTTAAAGTGGAAGTTATTCACCTTTGTCAAATGGGCAAGATTAGTAACTAGACTTAGTACTGCACTCATAGCAAATAGTCACACAGCTTGTAGTAACTTCTTAGGTGAATCTTGTGCTTTTCCTTGGCAAGTAGTTACTTTATATAATCCTATTGTCATTAGTTCTGAAAGTCAGCCAAAAAATCTAGATAAATTATCTACGCCTTATAAATTTGTTTTTGTTGGTAGATTAGATGCAGATAAAGGAGTGGATATTTTATTAAGAGCCGCATCAATTCTAAAAAATGAAAATCGCAATTTTCAGGTTTTGATTATAGGAGATGGAGGAACAGTCAATAAATTACAGCAACTAACATCTAGTTTAGAACTTGTAAATTACGTCAGTTTTTTAGGGAAACTTTCTAATCAAGAAGTGATCGCACAATTAGAGGATGCTCTGGCTTTGGTAGCACCTTCGCGGTGGCAAGAACCAGCAGGCTATGTAGTATTGGAAGCTGCTAGTACGCAAACCTGCTCCATTGTTTCAAAGGTGGGAGGATTACCAGAACTGGCTGGAAAAAACGGCTTTTTATTTGAAAATGAAGATGTCAAAGGTTTAGCTACCTGCATGAGATACTGCTTAGATCATCCAGATGAAGTAATTAATCGCGGTTTTCTCTCTAGCCAGTATGTTGCAGAAAATTTTTCTTCAGCCCTTGTTGCTACTCAATTTCTAGAGATTTGTGATCAACTAAAGCCTCAAACTACAATTCAATGACGGCAGTATGCGTTAGGGTAGGAATTGACACGCGTTTGTGATTTCCTGTGCTTCTCTGTAAACGTCCAGCTATATTTTTCAGTTTGGCTGTCTTACTTACTTCGTTAACAGCCTGCACCAATGCGCCAACCGCAAAAAATCTAGAACAGTCTTTGGCCGCAGATCCCAGGTTAAAAAAGAACCCAGTCGTTTTAGGTCAATCTCCAGCAGATAAATCACCATCTGGACAAAATGAACCATCGGTGCAGTTACCTGCGGATTTCCCTAAAGATATCCCCATATATCCCAATGCCAAACTAGAGGAAATTGCCCCTGTTAGTAGTACAGACAAGAGGGTTTTGACTCGTTGGCTCAGTTCTGATCCCAGCAACATTATTACTAGTTTTTACCGCAACCAGTTTCAATCTAACGACTGGCAGATTCTACAACAGCCAACGGATGATGTAGAAGGTAGTTTTGAAGTGCGTCGCAATGATTTGTTGGTGAAGGTGTCTATTCAGCCGCAATCAGTGACGAATCCTGCACCCAATCAACCACAAACCTCTACATTATTAAAGATTGAGTATGTCCCAAATGATAAAGCTACCTCAGCTACTAACAACATTCCCCCAGCACAGGCTACACAATCACCAGGTACATCTGAGACTCTTACGGCTCAAGAATTCAGCGATTTGAATAAAGTCTCGCAACCAATACAGCAATATATTCAGGATTTAGCTGAGTTAGGGGTATTTTCGGCAGATTCTTCCAACAATAAAACTAATTCAACCACTACAACTAACGAATTTGAACCCAGTAAAATTATTACTCGGCGAGAATATGCTCGTTGGCTAATGACTACTAACAATGCCATGTATGCCAACAATCCCGCCAAGCAAATTCGCCCAGCATCAGAAAGTGTACAACCAACGTTTAGTGATGTGTCACCTCAAGACCCTGATTTTCCAGCAATTCAGGGATTAGCGGAAGCTGGATTAATTCCTAGTCCTTTGTCTGGTGACTCTACAGCCGTTTTGTTTCGCCCTGATGCACCACTAACACGAGAACAATTAGTCTTATGGAAAGTACCCCTAGATACACGCCAAGCTTTACCAACTGCTAATTTAGAGGCTGTTAAGGAAACTTGGGGTTTTCAGGATGTGGGTAAAATTGACCCCAAATCTTTGAGAGCCGTTTTAGCTGATTTCCAGAATGGCGAACAATCAAATATTCGGCGGGTGTTTGGCTATACAACGTTGTTCCAACCGAAAAAACCAGTGACTCGTGCAGAAGCGGCGGCGGCGTTGTGGTACTTTGGCACTCAAGGTGAGGGGATATCAGCTACTGAGGCACTAAAATTAAAGCGATCGCCATAAGATGAAAGGGGGACTGGGGATAAACCAATTCAAAATCCTCTTTAGCTAAATTCATGTGGGCTAACGATCGCTTATTTGAAACTATCACGGAATTAGTCATGCACCATTCTCCTAGCGGTGCAGAGGCGGAAATTAATCAATTGCTGATGCAGCGATTTACTGGGTTGGGTGTAGAAGTTTGGTGCGATCGCGCCGATAATATTATTGCCAAGATTCCCGGTAAAAATTCTGATAGAGCAGTAGCGATTACAGCCCACAAAGACGAAATTGGTGCGATCGTTAAAAATATTGGTGATGCGGGTAGGGTAGAAGTCCGCAAGTTAGGCGGTGCTTTCCCTTGGGTTTACGGGGAAGGTGTTGTTGATTTACTGGGAGACAACGAAACTATTAGCGGTATTCTCAGTTTTGGTTCGCGCCACGTCTCCCACGAATCGCCGCAAAAAGTCCAGCAAGAAGAGACTCCGATTAAATGGGAAAATGCCTGGATTGAAACTAAACTTACTACGGATGAGTTAGAAGCGGCTGGTATTCGTCCGGGAACGAGAATGGTAATTGGGAAGCATCGTAAGCATCCCATCAGGCTTAAGGATCACATTGCTAGCTACACCTTAGATAACAAAGCATCTGTGGCGATTTTATTGGCGTTAGCACAGCACTTAAAACAGCCAGCCGTGGATGTTTATTTAGTAGCTTCCGCAAAAGAAGAAGTAGGGGCGATTGGGGCATTATTTTTTACCCAAAATCAGCGTTTAGATGCTTTGATTGCTTTAGAAATTTGTCCGTTATCTGAGGAATATCCGGTTAAAGATGGGGAACATCCGGTACTTTTAGCTCAGGATGCTTATGGGATATATGATGAAGGGCTAAATGGACAATTGCGCCAGTGTGCGAAGCAATTAAATATGCCTGTACAGCTAACTACCTTAAGTGGCTTTGGTAGTGATGCTTCTATAGCAATGAAATTTGGTCATGTGGGACGTGCTGCTTGTTTGGCATTTCCTACCCAAAACACCCACGGTTATGAAATTGCTCATTTGGGTGCGATCGCTAACTGTATTATTTTATTAAAAGCTTTCTGTGAAACTGAGTTTGAGTAATTATTCTAGAATCCTATCTAGGGGAAAGCTATGAAATGTATAATTATCTAGTTATTCGTATATTTACTGCTTAAAACTATTAAATGCTTACCGTTACACCAGAAGAAATTAGTCAATTTCGCAACCAGTTGGCAGATAGTCCAGAGGCTTTAGCGGCTTTAGATGCTATAGAAGAGTGTGAAGGCTATTTAGATGATGCAATTCAACTGCTAGTTATGCGGGAAACTGCACAGGAAGCAGATAGATCATTAAATGATTTGCTAGAAAAATGTCGCCAATTTCTCTGTCAAGAAGAAGTCAGAGAGTTTTTAGAATCAGGATTAATTGCTCCAGTTATAGAACCATTGACAGTTAGTACAGGTGTTCCTTTGGGTACTGCCACTGCACTTAGTATATTGGTGTTTAAACTGGGGGCGAAAAAGTTTTGTAAAGTCCCTAAATCTGATGCTTAAAGTCCAGAAGCTATAAATCCAGCCCAGTAGTAGGGATGTGCAAAAGGTAAAGGGTGACGTTGCTTGATTAGTTTCAAAGATTCTTGAAATCTGATGCGTTGTCCTACTCTTAATTGAGCCAAGACGTTTTCAATTTGGGGTTTGTGTTCCTCTAAAAATTGGTCTAATCTTTCAATAGTCAGATTTTGCAGCCATGTTTGAGCTTGTTTCAGGGCTATGGCAATATCTCCTGCTTCTAAGTTATCAAGTGTGACTAAGTTTTCGTAGAATTTAATCATCAAAAAGCTGGTGGAAAGGTCATCTACTTTCCAGAGGGAACTGACAACAGTGGGACTACCAGCTAACAGAAAACCGCTAGATAAACCAATATATTCATCACTGGTATTGTCATAATCAATCAATCCAGTTTCGCAAGCGGAAAGGGTGACGAGGCGACATTGTCCTAATTGCAGAGCAAATATTTTATCTAATGTCAGACATTTTTCTAAATCGTGAGTTTCTCCTGCTCGCACATTTAAGTAACGTTCGGAGTCTGGTTTTGTTGGTGTGTCTGCGGTGGGTGCATTTGCTAAAATTAGGGCTGATTTACCAGCGTTTGTTAAGTTAAAATACCCGTGACAGCTAAAGTGGGCGCAGTGGTAAGTGTTTAAGTCAGAATTATTAATTGCGGTGAGTGTCGCATCTTTTCTATTCAGGACGTTGGCAGTATTAAAGTAGCTTTGAATAACTTGTACTTCTAAATCTGTATAGTTTAAATCGCCTGTAGGATTTTGAATTGCAAACAGGGATTGAAAATCAGGACGTTTGCGCTGTTGTACCTGTTGCAGTAGTTGACAACTGGGTGCATAGCTCACACCATTAGGAAATAAGTCAATTAAGTCTGATTCGTCCACAGGTAAAGCATGAAGAGGTAGTAGGTGCAAGAAGCGATGGGGAATCAGGATTAATTTGTAGTCTTTGGGTATTTGGGCTAGGTTTAATATTTCCTCAATGTGCAGAATGTTAGCTAATTCTTGCAAGCGTTCTTCTAGCTGATTCTGCCATTTGTCTTTTTGTCTGTAGTAGTCGCGTAGATATTCATTTACGCAATTGCTTAAAGCATCTAAATCTTCTGGTTGAGATTGCCAAACTGTTAATTGTTGTCCGTGAGGTTTGATAATCAAAACGAGAATTCTATCTAAGGCGATGTACCATTCTATAATTGCTGTGTTTGCATCTAAAGTTTCTTGAAATTGCTCAAACTTAAAGCCAGAACCTACAGGCAAATATTGATCTTGTAAGTTGTTGCGTTGCTGTCGCAATTCTTGAAGATGTTGACCTAAAGCAGTTGGATTTTCAGCTTTGCCGTTTTGGATTTGATATTGACCTACAGCTATTTTATCCCTGTATATTTCCAGTTGAGTTACTACTTCTGGAGGAAATATAGTTTTGCTATCACGCTCAAGGATAAGTTCTACTAAATTGCGGGTTTTACTACGCTCTATGTATTCAATAGCTTCTGTAATTTTGCCCAATCCTAAGCAAACTTCTACTATGCGAAGATAAAGTTTAGTCCATTCTTCTGCTTGTTTACGTTTTGTTTCATCCCCGGAAATAATTTCTCCTCTTAAAGAATCGACTGTGGCAATAGCAGATGCAAAAGTTTGATAAGCTAAATCCAATTTTTCTGCTGCTTGGTAGGTAAGACCAAGATTGAACAATGTTGTTACATGGTCTTGGGGAAAGGCACTGCACGTTCTGACTTCCAGAGCCGCTCTATGAGACGCAATCGCCATTTCCAGATTCTCGGCGCGTCCTCCTT
This sequence comes from Anabaena minutissima FACHB-250, assembly GCF_014697125.1. Taxonomy (GTDB): domain Bacteria; phylum Cyanobacteriota; class Cyanobacteriia; order Cyanobacteriales; family Nostocaceae; genus Trichormus; species Trichormus minutissimus. Next base: position 74,338 of record NZ_JACJRG010000020.1, read on the forward strand.
TGATTCTCTCAAAGTAAGCATTGCCCAAATTCATTTGTACTGTTGCCCAATCTTGGGGAAAGGCGATGCGGGTTAATACTTCCAGAGCGGTGGTATAAGCTGCAATCGCTAATTCAATATTCTCGGCTTTGTCTCCCAATATTCTGTTACGGTAAGCAACCCCCAAATTTATTTGCGTTGTTGCCCAATCTTGGGGGAAAGCTAGTACGGGTATATACTTCCAGTGCGGCAGTAAAAGCGGTGATTGCTAATTCAATATTTTTAGCTTTCTCCCCCAATATTCTGTCAAAGTAAGCACCCCCTAAATTAATTTGCGTTGTTGCCCAGTCCTGGGGAAAGGCGGTGTGGCTGTATACTTCCAGTACCGCAGTGTGAGCAGCGATGGCTTTTTCCAGATTCTCGGCTTTGTCTCCGAATATTCTTCTACAGTAAGCAACTGCCAAATTATCTTGCGTTGTTGCCCATTGTTGGGGAAAGCTGGTGCGGGTATATACTTCCAAAGCAGCAGTAAAAGCGGCAATCGCTAATTCAATATTCTCGGCTTTCTCTCTCAATATTCTGTCAAAGTAAGCATTCCCCAAATTTATTTGTGTCTTTGCCCATTGTTGGGGAAAGCTGGTGCGGGTATATACTTCCAAAGCAGCAGTAAAAGCGGCAATCGCTAATTCAATATTCTCGGCTTTCTCTCCAAATATCCTATTAAGGTAAGCAACCCCCAAATTCATTTGCGTTGCTGCCCAATCTTGGGGAAAGGCGATGCAGGTTCTGATTTCCAGAGCGGCGGTATAAGCTGCAATCGCTAATTCAATATTCTCGGCTTTCTCTCCCACTATTCTTTCACAGTAAGCAGACCCCAGATTATTTTGCGTCGTTGCCCATTGTTCGGGAAAGGTGTTGCAGGTTCTGATTTCCAGAGCAGAGGTAAAAGCGGCAATCGCTAATTCAATATTCTCGGCTTTCTCTCTCAATATTCTGTCAAAGTAAGCATTCCCCAAATTTATTTGTACTGTTGCCCAATCTTGGGGAAAGGCGATGCGGGTTCTGATTTCCAGAGCGGCGGTATAAGCTGCAATCGCTAATTCAATGTTCTCGGCTTTCTCTCCCACTATTCTTTCACGGTAAGCATTCCCCAAATTCATTTGTACTGTTGCCCAATCTGGGGGAAAGGCGGTGCGGGTATATACAGTGAGAGCGATTTCGTAACCGATAATCGCAATTTCCACATTGTTGCCTTTACTACCCAAGGGAAATTGCTGAATCAGATTACTAAAATTACCAATATTTGCGGCTAGGAATGTTGCTGCATCTGGTTCTGCTTCTGCTAAAACTTTTTTTGCCCAAAGCCGCAATAGTTCTGCAAAAATTTTGTCAAGTCTATCGGTATTAGCTGCCAGTAAAGGGTAAATTACTTGAGCATCGCCGTTGCTTTCTGCTGTTACTTGCATTACCTCTAAGATAAATTGTACGTAAGTTTTTATATCTTCTGGGGCAATGTCTATAGTTTCTTCATTTGAAGCAACATTTTTTGGAGGTGAATGCAAGGCTTTATTGATTTTAGTAACCGCATATCTCAAATGACTCACAGCATTGTTATCACCTTGATATGAATAATACTCTACTGCTGATTCCAACACTCCTAGAAATTTTGCATCAAGTAAATTTTTGTTAGCCGTCAAAATTTCTGTAACTTCTTCACCACTACGGCAATTAATCAACTTTTCGATTAGCTGACGATAAGCCTGTTGACGCTGTTGGTTCATGGGTAAGGGCGTGAGACGCGACATAATCATGAGAATAATTCAACGCCAACGCCCTCAATTCCAGAACAGATTACTTAACTCATAGCCTCAACTAACTTTTTGCGGCTGGGACGCTTACGCTCTGATTTTTTCTTCAATCCCACAGCTTGAGCCTGATCACTATCTGAGCCATACTGTCCCCGTACAACTTCTTTCATAGCTAACACCGCATTGTGAAATTCCCACTCCGCTAATCGAGCCGCATCAGCCGCAGCACGGTATAAAGTTAATTTCTCAACTTCAGCTTTTTGAGCATTTAACATTGCTTGATAAGATTCCTCTAATTTGCTCGTGGAAGCATCATCTCGGCTGGTTTGATAATTAGTGATGGTTTGCAAACCGTGGAATGAATTAATATCTTGATTAATGCTAGGAGGCGTGAGACGACGGGTTGTGTTTTGCATGGCTGTTAATATATCCGTAGTGGACTATATATTTAGCGTGTCAATTCAAACCTAAAATTGCTTGAGAAAATACACGTAATTAACGCCATGTGCAACTTAATTTTTGACACACTTTATCTAAAGACGCAAAGCAGCTACTCTCCGAGTACCCCTCAAAGGATGTTTGAAAACACACAAGTCTAATAACCTAGCCATACAACGTTTTGATCCCCCCTAACCCCCCTTAAAAAAGGGGGGGATAGATTCAAAGTCCCCCTTTTTAAGGGGGATTTAGGGGGATCAAACCACATTTTGCACCTAGCACAAAGATGTGTGTACACCCTAGCCTTTCCAAGGGGGGAATTAAGGGGGGTAAGAATTTCCACTTTTCAGACAACCTCTCACGCCAGTTGCTACAGCGAGGGAAACCCACCCATGCAACTGTCCTCCGCAACGCGATCGCAATACAGGTTTCCCAGAGAGTTTATAAGTATAGTTTTGGGTTTGATTTTTAATTAAAGAGAGTTGATATTATTTTTCTGTAGGGCAATACATTGCGAATGTACAGCGATACATCATTAATGTAAGGCAATACATTGTGAATATAAGGCGATACATCATTAATGCAAGGCAATACATTATGAATGTAGCAAGTTACATTTTAGGTATAGCTATTGCAATTAACAATCGCACCTGTAACAAAGCGATCGCTGCTATATCATTATGTAAATTGGGATAAAAATTGCTGTTGTAAAGTACAATTCTGTGATATTGGATAATTTGATTTTACTTTCATAGCCAAGAACAAGACAAAAGAAAGAAAAGGCGATCGCGTTTATAGATTTACCATCAATGTGTCACTGACGTTTGTGAAACTGAGTTTAAGTAGTTTTATTCAAAGCCGATGATGGGATTTGAACCCACGGCCTGCTGATTACGAATCAGCTGCTCTACCACTGAGCCACATCGGCATATACGATAGGATATTATAGCATTATTATTTACCTATGGTTGAACCAAATCCCAAAAAACGCCTAAACTCAGAACAATATGCCCGCCTCAAAGCCGAAACAGTAACACCTTATCGCGGCTTGAGGCAATTTATTTATATTGGTGTTGGGGCTTCTGGGTTTATCGGTGCATTTGTTTTCTTTTTTCAACTTCTGGCTGGTAGGGATATTGAAAACGCTTTACCTAACTTTGCTCTCCAAGTAGGAATAGTAGCACTGATAATTTTTCTCTGGCGTTGGGAGCAACGCCGCCAACGTCGCTAAAGTTAGTAAAGATGATGCAAATTGACGAGCCAAGTTTATGTGAACATATAGGGGAGCATTCGCGCACCGTCTCGCAGAGAAGGTAAACGCAGAGGGAGCAAAGAATTAGATAAAGAGAGAAAAAATAAAAAAAATATTACGAAATCAAAAAATCTAAAAATTTCTGGCAAAATTATATTTGTTGAAACGGGGTCAGCTAAATAAAGACCCTGAACATAAACTCATAATATAAACAGGGGTCAAACAATTTAAAGACCCCGATTTTAAGAAAACAAACAATTTTGCCAGTGCCAGGTCAGTTTTTGCTGATTCTGGCACTGGCAATTTTTAAATGATCAACTTACGGAACTCTGACTACATAAGATGAAGGCAGTGGTTGGGCGCGTCCAGCATTAACTAGGGCTTGATAGACAAAAGCAGCAATTTCTGCCCTAGTGGCTTCACGATTAGGATTAAGTTGGTTAACGTTGGGATAGTTAATTACCAATTGCTTGGCGGTTGCAGCTGCAACTGGACTTATTGCATAATTGGGGATCTGACCAGCATCAGTATAAATAGAAATGACATTCTGATTATCAGCAGTTAATCCTAGTCCATTAGCCAGAGCTACTAAGGCTTGCACTCTAGGGATTTGTTGCTGGGGTTTGAAAGTTCCATCAGGATAACCAGCGACAAATTGACTCTGGTATGCAGCTTGAATAGCAGCATAAGCCCAAAAATTACTGCTCACATCTCTAAACTGAATGGCAGCCCGTTTAGATGGTGGTGTTAAAGCTTTCGTGATGATGGTGGCGAACTGGGCGCGGGTTACAGGGTCATTGGGTTTAAATGTACCATCAGGAAAGCCCGCAATAATATTTTGTGCCGCCAAGGCTTCTATATAGCCTTTAGCCCAATAATTTGCAGCTACATCTCTAAATCCTGTTCCTGAACCGGGTTGATCAACGCTGGCGGCAACAAAATCTACCTGACCAAGAATTTTTTTCTGGTCGATATCATTACCCACAGCCAGAATGCGATTTGTTCTAGTGGCGTTATTCAAATCATAACGAGTGTTACTGCGAATCAAGTTACCACCAGGATTTTCGTTAGTACCTAAATCTGGTTGAGCATTAACAGTGACTACAACACCATCTCGCTTATTGTTTTGAATGACATTCTTACGCAGAATGGGCTTGGCTGACTCTGAGATAAACAGGCCGTCTTGGTTCTGGACAATTTGGTTTTCTACTACCAAAGGTGTAGAGTCACCTCCAATAGCTATGCCAAAACCGGTGTCCTGAAATAAGTTATTGCGAATTTCACCTTGAGCTGATTTGGCAATAGAAACTCCATTACCTGTGTTTTGGACAAAGATATTACTTTCAATTTTGGGGTTTCCTGTACCGGTAACAAAAACGCCATCCCTAACGCTTTTCGTAAAGGTATTGTTTTTGATGGTGGGATTAGTGGATTCTACCCAGACACCAGTGCCGCGTTGATTGGGGTTGGTGACTGTTAAACCCGCAATAGTCGTATTTTCATTAGCTAAAATGGTTACGTCTTGTCTGGCAAAGGTGCGACTGGTATAAAAACCACCACCTGTAATTAATATTCCTTGTCCTCTGCTAGATTCATCTCCTCGCAGTGTCACCCCTGGTTTTACTACGAGTGGAAATTGTTCTCCAGTTTCACTGTTATAGTTTCCAGGCGCAATTTGAATAGTAGTACCTGTTTGAGCCTGATTGAGAGCGTAGGTAATTGTTTTGTAAGGGGTGGTGGTATTACCAGCACCGGCTGTATCTGTACCAGTGGCGGGGTTGACATAAATCACTGGTGCAGTTGTGGGAACTTGCGCTGTGATGTTTGGATTAATTACTTGTGGATTGGCACTTACTTCGCTGGAAATTAGCGTTATTCCAGTGGTAGCCAAGAACAAAGCGATGATTCCTGTAGATAGGGATTTCGCTGAATACGTATTTAAGCCCTGATGTTTCATTGTTACGTCTGTGAAATGCTGAATATGGGTTAGTTGAATAGGTGTCATGTAGCGGATATATAGCTACAAAACTTATGCAAAACTATAGCGGATGACTAGCGAATCAGCACCTAAGTTTCGCAAGAAAATACATAAATTATCTAGATTGAGGGGCAAAATCTGACTTTGAGGGTCATCAGGGGGATATGCCGCGCCGTTAGCGATCGCACCTAGTGTTGGTATATTAGTGAACAAATTGCTGGTTACAATCTATGTTGTTAATTCACAAAAATTTAGATGCTTCAGGAATTTAGCCCCGAAACAACAGAAAGGGGATCTCAATAAATAGATCCCCTTTCTATAAAGCTGGCATTGTTTTTTAAACTAATTGGAATTTTGTTGTTAGTAAGCTAATGTTTCTAAAGTTTCCCTTAAATATCGCTGCACCTGCTGTTCTAGGCGCAGTTCTTGTAATTGAGTGTAGCTTTCCACTTGCCAGCGTTGGAAACCAGAACTAGCAGCGATCGCGTATTGGAGATTTTGCCAAATTTCTGAATCACGAGAAAATTGAAGTTTAGCCATATGCCCTTATTCCTCAGTTTCAACTTTAACAGTCAACTGGGGCAAGATTTTATTAACCCGCACCCCTAAAATCGTGAAATCCTGGTTAATCTTCTCTAAAGGTAACGGTTCTAGAGCAGCAAATTCTGTGTCATTTGTCACTAAAACTCGTGCTACACTCAGTGGAATTTGAAGAAATAAATTACTTGCCAAAAAGGTTAAGCCAGCCATTAATAATGCCAGACTCCGCCATTGTGGTAAAAAACTGGCTACACTCACCACTAGGGGAGTTACTTGGTAGAGTTGCCATAGTATCAAAATTGATATTATTGCTGCCAGCAGTGCCAGCACCCGATTTAACTTTGTATTAATTAAACAGAGAATTTTTCTTTGCTGCTCAGTCAGATTTTCTGGTTTGAGAGCAACTCCCAAAATGGCATATATGTAAAAAGGACGGCGTAACTGCATCCACAAAAGAGGAATCACACCAATTCCTGCTACTAGCAAAAGCTCCACCCACACTGGTAATAGCGGCTGACCTACTGACAAAAACAATAAGCACAGCAGCAAAAACACAGGTAGTGTCGCCAAGCCAGCGACATGAATCCACAAAATAGGTTCAGAACGAAATGAGCGCATAGTTAAAGTCCTGATTCTTGAGTTTCGAGTTCTGGGTGTTGATTTTCAAGTTGTGAGTTGTGAGTTGAGAAAATTTCTGCAACTCTCTACTCATCACTTTTACTCAGCACTCAGAACTTGTTACTCAGCACTATCTTGTTAACGCCAAGGTACGACGTTTAGTTACCATCTGGTACGCATCAATGATGTCACCTTCAGCCCAGTCATGGAACTTATCCATGCCCACGCCGCATTCATAGCCAGCGTTGACTTCTCGCGTATCTTCTTTCATCCGCTTCAGGGAATCGAGTACGCCTTCATAGACGACTTTACTGCCGCGACGTATCCGTACTTTGCAGTTACGGACGAGTTTGCCAGATTGAACATAGCAACCAGCAACAGCACCGCGACCGACTGGGAAGACAGCCCGGACTTCGGTTTGACCGAGGGGTTCTTCGACCAACTCTGGTTCTAACAGACCTTCTAAAGCACCTTGGATATCTTCCAAGAGTTTGTAGATGATGTTGTATTCCCGCACATCTACACCGGCTTCGTCGGCGGCTTGTCTTGCACCACTGGCGTAGGTGGTGTTAAAGCCAATAATGACTGCGCCACTGGCTGCGGCCAGGTCAATATCTGTTTGAGTGATTTCCCCGGCTGTAGACAACAGCATCCGAATTTGAACTTCGTTTTGGGGAATTTGTTTGAGTGCGCCTACAATTGCTTCCACAGAACCCTGTACGTCGGCTTTCAAGATTAAGTTGAGTTCTTTCAACTCGCCTTCTTGAGCTTGAGCCGATAGGGTAGTGAGGGTGACACGCCCCTGTAACAGACGCGATAGGCGTTGTTTGTCGGCACGGTCTGAGGCGATCGATCTGGCTTCTTTTTCGTTATGGAAGACCTCGAATTCGTCACCTGCGGCGGGTACGTCACTTAAACCCAGTACCTCAACAGCGAAGGAAGGAGAAGCAATATCTACCCGTTTGCCGCGATCGTTAACCATTGCTCGGACTTTACCGAAGGCTGAACCAGCGACGAGCATATCTCCCACACGGAGAGTACCGTTTTGAATCAGTAGGGTAGCTACTGCGCCTTTAGCTTTATCTAAATGCGCTTCAATTACAGTTCCTCTGGCTGAACGATCTGGGTTGGCAGATAGTTCTCCAACTTCTGCGACCAAGAGAATCATTTCTAGGAGCGTATCGAGGTTTTCTCCCCTGATGGCACTCACGGGAACCATAATTGTCTCACCGCCCCATTCTTCTGGTGTTAGACCATACTGGGTGAGTTCTTGCTTGACGCGATCGGGCTGCGCCCCTTCTTTGTCAATTTTGTTGATGGCAACAACAATCGGTACGCCTGCGGCTTGAGCATGGCTAATCGCTTCTACTGTTTGGGGACGCACGCCGTCATCCGCAGCCACTACTAAAATTGCTATATCTGTCACCCTTGCTCCCCTTGCCCGCATTGCAGTAAAGGCTTCGTGACCGGGTGTGTCCAGGAATACTATCTGATGTGGCTGACCTTCATGTTCAATGTCTACGTGGTATGCACCAATATGCTGGGTAATCCCACCAGCTTCACCAGAGGCTACCTTCGTTTTCCGGATCGAGTCGAGTAAGGTAGTTTTACCGTGGTCTACGTGACCCATAATTGTCACTACTGGTGGACGACGGATGAGGTATTCCTGGTCGCCAACATCAATCATATTTGTGACTTTGCGGGCTTCAGCTTCTGGTTCGGCGGTTTCGATTTCTACTTCTAGTTCTTTTCCAACTAAAGTAATTGTCGGGATATCCAGATTTTGAGTGATACTCACCGCCATGCCTTTCATAAACAGGATTTTAACAATCTCTGTGTCGGCTACTATTAAACCGTCAGCTAGTTCCTGCACCGTCATGGGGCCTGTAACTACCAATGTGCTTGGACGATCGCGTTTGACCTCAACTTCTTGTTGGCGGCGATTATGGTCACGAGAACCGAACTTTTTACTTCTGGTAGTTGGGGAACTAACCACAGCAACGCTAGAAGGCTGTGCAGGTCGGGCTGCTTTGGGTTTGGGAGGACGAGCAATGGAAAGGCTCACCTGAACGGCAGCTGGTATTTCTAGTCCGTCTTCATCGAGTAAATCATCTTCTTCAAAATCATCCTCTAGGATGGGCTTGACTCGCTTACCTTTGACCCCTACCTTACCGGCTTTTTCTTTAATTTCGTCAATGATCTCTTCTTCTTGCCACTTTTTCCCACCCTTAGCTAGACGGGGCGGTGTCGGGCGTTTTAAATCAAGGAGATCAGGTGTAGCTCGATCATTAGGAGCTTCTGCTCTGTTCGATACTCCTCCTGCCATCGGTTTTGGCGGAGTTGCTACTGGCATTGCTGCTACAGCTTCGGATGGACGTGCTGGTCTACTAGGACGTTGCCCTTCTCCTGCTGACCCACCTGGTCGATTAGCTCGATGTTCGGGTTTGGCTGGGGATGGAGTGGTGCGTAGCTGTTTTTGTACTGGAGCTTGGGAGGTCTCTGTTTGTGTAGGTTTAGAGACTTTCGGCCTAGGTTGATCGCGATCTTCATCTGCACGCTGTGGGCGTTCACGTTTGAGGATCGGTTTTTCTGAAGTACTTACCTGTTCTGCTACGTCTAACTGTTCTGCTAGAGGTCTAGCAGGTGGAGCTACCAGTTGTGGTTTTTGAGGTTTCTCTGGTCTTGGTCTGGATGAAACTACTTTTTCTGGTTTCTCATCTGCGATTTTTTCAGATGCCTCTGTTTTTGGCGTTGGCTCTGTTTCTGGGGCAGCTTGTACTTGAGAAATTTCAGATTGATTCCGGGGAACAGGTCGAGTGGGAGCCGTCGGCTTCATGGGTGAGACTTGTGTAGCGAAGGGCTTTGGTGGTGCAGGAGAATTAACGTCAGATGAAGCAATTTGATGATTGCTAGCTACTGAAGCTTCGGGAGCATTAGAAGTAGGATTTTTCAATATTTTGGGTTTGCGAATTTCCAAAATTTGTTGTTTGTGAGGTTGGGCTGGGCGGTTGCGCGAGCCGGTGGGTGATGAATTGGGTTTATGACTAGATGTATTGAATTCTTTTTTGGGCGTTCCATGTGTAGCTGCTAGCTTTTCAGCGGCCGCCCTAATATTTTCTGCCTCTGTTTCTGAGATTGTACTGCTATGACTTTTGACCGCGATGTTGAGCTGGTCGCAAATTGCTAATAGCTCTTTGTTATCCAAATTCAATTCCTTTGATAATTCGTAGATTCTAACTTTGCCGTTGTTCATCCACTCTTCCCCTTTAATTTACAGTTTTTTTGCGGATGGTTGCCTGGGAGTGCGACATCTCCATCCTTCGATTACTGTTTTTAGGTTGCCCTTGGTGTGTTTGCCGGTGCCTCCAATCAGGAAAGAGAGATGTGTCGGTTTAATATTGGCATCTCCACCGTAAACGGTTGTTAACGGACAACCATAAATTTTTTCTAAAGAAAAAGTGTTTATGGTTGCTGGTGATGCCGAACTGCGCCTGAACGCTACCAGGTTGCCATTCGGTGGTTTTTTGTTTTGTTGATTCTGAGTCTTCCACAACACAATTGAATGAAATTTGTTGGGAGTACTGCTTTGCTCTTCTTTGTTTTGGGAGAGCAGTTTGCTAACTACACCCATTTACTATTTTGGCACTAAGCCCGACAATTGTAGAGGGTGTGTCATCCCTCGAAATATTTGGGCTTTTAGCAAAATTTCCCTAGGAATTAAGGTCAAGAAAGTAATTTAGACCTAAATTTGCTTTTGGGGATTGTTTGGGGGTAGATGTTGCCACAATGTTTGGTACAGTGTTTCTGGTACTGATGCACGTAGCGATCGCCCTAGTTTATTTTTTTTCTGAGCCGTTTGCAAACAGCTCTGTTGCAGGCAAATATAAGCTGAACGCCCCATGCCCTCATTTAATTGTACCTTCCCGGAAGGAAAGACACGGACAATCCTCCAAAACTCTTCTTTTAAACCTACTTTGCGGCAACTGACACAACGCCGATAATTGGGTTTCATCGGGATTCTGAGCATTTAACAGGATTGTGGTCGGTAATAATTAAAGTTAAGTAATCATGAAGATTGGTACTGAAATTAATCCTACCAGAACTTTATTTAAGCTGATAAATTACTCTTCGTCATTGGTGTCAAAAGGTTCATTCTCGAAATCTTCCATTTCGTCTATTTGATTTTCTTCATCCTCTAGCTCCTCAAATTCCATGTCATCTTCCTCTGGTGTATACTGGGCGCGAACAGCAGCAAATTTTGCATCTTCTCCTGCGTGGTCGTACTTGGCTTTGTCTTTGATATCGATTTTCCAGCCAGTTAACCGAGCAGCTAAACGTACATTCTGTCCTTCTTTGCCAATGGCTAAACTAAGTTGATCTTCGGCTACTAATACGTGAGTTTGCCGACTCTCCGTGTCCATAAGACGCACTTCGTCTACCCGCGCTGGACTGAGAGCGTTGGCGATGTATGTGGCTGGGTCTGGAGACCAACGAATTACGTCTATTTTTTCACCGCGTAATTCATTAACTACTACTTGAATGCGTGATCCCCTAGCACCAATACACGCACCTACTGGGTCTACATCGCGATCAAGGGTGTCTACGGCTATTTTAGTCCTCGGTCCTACATATCGTGAGGGAGGATTAGCTTCCCTGGCTACAGCTACAATCCGCACTACTTCATCTTCAATTTCTGGTACTTCGTTGGCAAATAAATAAACTACCAACCCAGCATCGGCACGAGATACAAGCAGTTGCGGGCCACGTTGCTGACCTTGTGAAACTTTTTTGAGATACACCTTAAATGTAGCATTGGCACGATAGTTATCGTTGGGTAATTGCTCCCGCTTGGGTAGTTCGGCTTCTACCTCTGGTTGCCCAAAGGTACTGCTGACTGCTAAAATCACTGATTGCCGTTCAAACCGTAAAACTCTGGCTTGCAGTACAGTGCTTTCCAAGTCTTGGAATTCTTCTTGCACCATTTGACGCTGTTGATCCCGGAGTTTTTGCGCTAGCACTTGCTTCGTTTGCATTGCTGCCATCCGCCCAAATTCTCCCTGATCGGGGGTGACATCCAACACTACAGAATCCCCCAACTGGGCTTCAGGTGCTACTTGCTGCACTTCGTCTAAGGATATCTGATGATCGGAATTATTAACTGCTTCTACAATAGTTTTTGTGGAAAGTACGCGAAATCCTTCTCCATCAATATCTAATTCAACTTCAAAATTATCAAAGTAATCTTCATCAAACTGTTTGCGTTCTAAATTTTGAGCGCGGCGATAACGTTCGTAACCTTTAAGCAATGCCTCTCTAATCGCTGATTGCACTGCCAGACGAGGCAAATTACGCTCACGACTAATACTTTCTATTAATTCTTTTAATCCTGGTAAAGTAACCATTGACATAAGCAATCTCCTTTAAAAATTGGGGACTGGGGACTAAGAACTGAAAATTAGGGATTGGGAGTTGGGGAAAAATAAAAATTACGCATTAGGCAACTGGGATTAGAGCAAAGTTTTACTCTAGCCCTAGCTTTGCTTTAAGCATTTAACTTCTCATCCCTAGTTCCTAGTTCCTCGTTCCTATTCCCTAGTTCCTAGTCCCTAGTCCCTCACTACTCAGTTATCGTGGCTCATCTAACTGCACCCTAGTAATGAGGGAGCGAGGAATTTCAATGACACGACCTTTTTGATTTAAGTAAATTTTTGTCTCATCGCGGCGAATCAGTTGACCATTCCATTCTTGTTGTCCTTCGTAGGATGGAGAAGTGGAGACAATGACAGGAAATCCTTTGAAGGAAATAAATTCCCTATCTGTTACTAACTGCCGTGAAATACCAGGACTAGAAACTTCCAAAACATAGGCATCTGGAATAATCTCTGTTGCATCTAAGGCGGCTTCTAGCGCACGGCTCATTCTCTCACAATCATCCAAGCCAGTATCTTGTAGGGGATTGCGGATATCTATCCGTAAGACTGGTGGACGTTGGTTAGTATGAAAAACTATGCCAGCGACTTCCAATCCCAGTTGTTCTGCTACTGGTACTGCCAAATCTGTAATTTGTGGAACTAGAGGATGAGCCATGTCCGAAACCAATAAAAAAAGTGGGCATTAACCCACTTCCTGCGATAGAAATATCTTCCAAGAAGTCTTGTGACGAACCATAATTGGTTCGCCTCTCATCTGAGTGTAGCGCATTTCTTTGATAGTCAATAGTCATTGAGCATTGGACATTGGCATTAGTTACTCTACCCTGCTCCCATGCTTTTTTCCAGTCCCCAGCTTTTCAATGAGTGGATTTGCAATGAGTGGATTTTAGATTATTCAATCCAAAATCCGTCTTGAAAAGTTTCTTCTGGCGGGAAACCCGCCTACAGAACTTTCCGCAAAATCTAAAATTCCTAGTCCCCAGTCCCTAATACCTAATCTCCGGGAGTGTAGCTTGTTTTGCTACTGGTTGAATGGGTGGTTGGGTTTTGAGTTGTCTGGTTTGTTCTAAAATTTGGTCGATATCTTCTTGAGATAAACGCTGCACATAGTTAAGTTTGACTTCTTCTAGAAAATCAACAAGTAAGCTCTGAATTTGAGAAATGACTTGCTGTTTCTGTATTTCAGTGCCTAGGGCTTGACTAAAGCGTTCTACAAGTTGATTAGTAAGTTTTTTGGCTACAGGATCTTCGACAGCACCGACTAGTGCTTTGTAGAGATTAGTGGTGAGTTGAGTTGCTAGTTGTTCGCTGAGTTGAGTTTGTATCTTTGTGACTCCAGGTAGGATTTGCAGATTACGAGACAGAGGGACTTGATGGAGTACAGTTTCGATGTTGTGGTGTAAAATCGCAGTTATTTCGGGTTGAATTTTTGGCAATACCTGATAGACAATTGTTTGTACCAGAAGACCAGCGATCGCTTCAATTTCATTCACATCATTTATATCTATATAGGGGCGCAAATTATCTTTCTGTAATAGCCAGCGTATAACTTCACCCTGTTGAATAGAAATCTGCATCTGGTTGATGACTCGAATGACTACAACTTCTGTGATGTCTTCGGCAAAATTTGCGACTACTGTTTGGTGTAATTGTCTATTGAATGGTTGAAGATTTACTAATTTTGCTTGATCTAAACGCATAGTTACAGGGATAATTCGCAACCAACGCCAGAAGGGGATAAGCAGAAAGAGATCATACCATCGCCACAAAATAGCATTGAACCAACTAAAGCTAGGATGGCGACGTTTGATATAGAATATACGTGTCAAAAACTCTAGGCTAAATAACAAGACAAAGGGTAAATCAATCCACCAAAATATATCAACAAAATCACCACTTTCATCGACTTGGCGATAATAGTTAGTAGCAATTAAAGGTCGAATTTTTTGATTAAAAAAAATCATCTCTTTTTGCCAACCATGTTGGGATAAGTATGGTTGACTCCAAAAGGTGGCAAAGGACTGTTTTGCTGACCCTTTGGCGATGCGATCGCGCATTCGGTTTTTAATTTTTTCTAAAGTTCCACTTTTGTTAGCACTTGCAAATGGATTAGTTTCAATCATCTCACTGCTTAATCGGCTAAGTTCCTCTAATTTAGTTTTGGCCTCTGGTGATGTTAAGCCTGTCTGGCTGACTTGCGCTTCTAGGGCGTTTACTGCTTCTAGATAATTTTTTGTTTCTCTATGAGGTTCAATACCTTTAATGGGATCATATATCTGAGTAATTTGGGGAAATTTACCTAAATAGAAATTCCGCCAGGGTACATAACTTAAATCAAACAGCACTAAACAGAGGTTGAGCATGGCAATAGTTGCCATCAATCTTTCAAAATATAAGTTCTGTTTCTTTGATTTTTTCTGATTCGCCATTTTTCGTTGCAAATTATACAGTTTTTAATACGATATTTTAACTTAACTACATTCAGTAAATTACACAGTAGGATCATATATCAGTTAACTTACCCCCTAAGATAGATGAAAAAATTTATTTTTGATATAAGTGTTAAATTTTGTCAATGTGATTTTTAATAATCATAAATCATGAATTATTAAGAAAAAATTATAAGAAAATATAAGATTTTTCTGTTAGCGTTTATAATGCTGATTTAATTCAAAGGAATGCGAAATATGTGGTGTGGTTTTGGAAAATCAAGCATGATTATCGGTGCTGCTTGTTTGGTTACTGCTAGTGTAGTAATTTCAAATACAACCTTTGCAGCGCGTCAACGTAACTATACACCGCAAGAGTTCCGTTCGGTATTGCGGGGTCTAGGCTATAACGTTAAAGTTACAAATGCTCCCCTCACTGATGAGGAAACAAAAAAAGCAATTAGTGAATTTCAAAGAGGTTATAAGCTCTCTGTCGATGGCATAGCCGGACCAAAAACCCAAGATTTTGCTGCTACTATCGTGCAAATTCTTCAAGGTAATTTGAATGCTGTCCTTAAGCCTAAATCTCCTTTGGCTCGTGACCAATTTTACAGCGATCGCACAGAAGAGTTAGTCAAAGAGTATCAGAAAAAAAATCAACTACAAGAAACGGGTATAGCTAATTTGGCACTCCGCCAAAAGCTAGATCAAGCAGCGAAGAACATTATTAATCAACCCAGTACGAAGCCATCACCAACTGCGACACCATCACCAACCGCAACGCCATCACCAACCGCGACACCAACTCCAACCGCGACACCATCACCAACCGCGACGCCGTCACCAACCGCAACGCCATCACCAACTGCGACACCATCACCAACCGCAACGCCATCACCAACCGCAACGCCATCACCAACCGTAACGCCATCACCAACCGCAACGCCATCACCAACCGCGACACCAACTCCAACCGCGACACCAACTCCAACCGCGACACCCTAAACATCAGGTGTTCTAATTTGGTTCTTCCATTGGTCTACCTTTAGGTGTTGGTAGAAGTGGACGACGGTCATCATAAGGCATGGGAATGTACTGAACAGTAGGTCTTCCACCTTGTGGTTGTGGATACAAATCCATTAGTTCATATATGGAACGGGGCAGCCCTACAGTTATGGGCAGCCCCATTTCTGTAGCTTCTTCAACGGTGATGGGGTAGTCGTGAGTAACGCGTCCAGTGGTTAAGGCTTCAATTATTGGTTCGATATCTTCAGGCTTAACTTTTTGTCTGGGTATATTATCTTTAAGCAGAGTCCGCACAAAGCGTTGTACCTGTTGAATAGCTTTACCGGCTAGGTCTGCCATAATTAGTGTTTGGTCGTCAACCTCACTAATGGGTTTATCTTCAACGACTTTGAGAATAGTGGCGGCTGGGTAGTTACCAAGTTGGGGATCAACAGGCCCTAAGACAGCGTTGGCATCCATGACAATTTCATCGGCGGCGAGAGCGAGCATTGTACCGCCACTCATTGCGTAGTGAGGGACAAACACACTGACTTTTGATGGATGACGAATTAATGCTCTAGCGATTTGTTCAGTAGCCAATACTAAACCGCCAGGAGTGTGCAGAATTAAATCTATGGGAACATCAGGGGGCGTGAGGCGAATTGCCCGCAGGATTTGTTCTGAGTCTTCAATGGTGATGTAACGGGAAATGGGAATACCTAGCAAACTGATGGACTCTTGGCGGTGTATTAATAAAATCACACGGCTGTTGCGTTGTTGTTGAAATTCGTGCAAAGCGCGAAAGCGTCGATATTCCATTTGGCGTTTCTGCCAGATGGGTTGTAAGGAAGAAAGAAGCAGGAAAATCCAGAATAAATCCCCGATACCAAAGCCCATAGGTTAGGTCAAAAATTACAACATAGTTATAATTTTGACAAGTTTTGAGCGATCGCATTTCTATCTACGGGTTAATCTCTCATTAAACCAACTCATCAGGATTCACCCCTAGTTGCCGCAGACGTTCCGCCAGTTGTTCGGCTTTTCTTTTGGCTTGTTCAGCTTCCTGTTCAGCAATTATTGCTCGTTCGGTAGCTACAACAACTTCCTCTGTAGGTTCAGGAATCAATTCTCCTGTTAAGGTGAACCAACGTAGCCACAACCTGTCAATATCTTGAAAAGCTCCTTGCCATAGACCTAAACTTAAACCTAACTCTGGCATGAGTACGCGTCCCTGAGTTAAATTTATTGGTTCATAATGACCACCGACTAACTGAAATGCTCTCAGTTCATTGGTGTAGCGACTAAACACAATATAGTAAGGGACTCGCAGAATTTGTTCGTAAACTTCCCATTTACTAGGAGGTTTATTTTTTACTTTGGGACTATTACCTAAATCTTCGCCCTCTGTACCTGGGGATAATAATTCGACTACGACAAAGGGATTTGCTGGTTCTTGCCAAGTCACATAACTTAACCGCAAATCTTCACCTTTGTAGAGTTTCTGTACTCCAACTACACCAAACCAATCGGGGCGTTTATACCATAATGGATGCTCAACGTCATAGTAGAGATTTAGGTCAGCCGCACTGTAAACTAATTCCGCATTCCAGTTAATGGGTTGAAAGGTTAAGTATAAAAGTAAGGGTTGTAAAAAGTGAAAATCGTCTGGCAAACCTGAGTCCTCTGGGTTGTCGCTAGGTAAATCATACATCGTGGGCAGGGTTTCCCACGGAGGACGCGGCGGCTCAGATTGGGGAATGTATCTAGGGAAGGTAGTCATAAGTGGAACTGCATAAATATTGATATTAGAGATGGAGTAGGAAGTAGGGGAAAGAGAGTTTTCAGCTATGAAAGTCCGTCACTAATCCTGGTTGAGTGTTGCCATGTTTACATATAACGCAAGCATTCCTAGCTTGCATATCTTGTGGTAAATCTGCTAATTCTTTTAAGAACTTTTTAGTATATTCAACTTTCCACATTATTTTGTTTTAATGATTGGTAATATTGCCAGGCTTCATCTTTAGTGAGACGTTCATCGTCTTCTGACTCTGCCATGAGTTTGATTAAGCCGTAATTTTCTAAGATTTCTTCCATTTTCTCAAAGTCAGCTATGGGAATTTGTACAGCAATAGGTTGCTGATTTTCGTTCTAATAGACGCTTTTCTACTGTGTTTATCTTATGCAATCTCACTACCGAAGGACGCATTAAACCTGCTTGCTGCCATTCGATAATTTCAACATCAAAAGCAGTTTGAGTTATTTGACTGGTAATCCGCGCCACAATAACATCATCATCTCCTGTATCTAAAAGCAATAATACCGGACGCAGTTTGAATGTTACTGCATCAGAAAAAGGCAATTTGAGCAAAATAACTGAGCCAGATTGATAATTTTGCATTGCTTAAATCGTGTCGTAGATAGCATCATCTTCGCTGTAACCTTTCAATAATTGATCAGCTGCCAATACGGTTCGGTTAACGTTATGGGTGGGTAGAGACGTTTCACTGCAACGTCTTTACAGGCATTATTATTTTGGCAACCTATCTTATCCGAACCGTATTGGATCAGCTGCCAGACGTTGCCAAGCGGCTTCCTCTTGTTCTTCTTCTGTGGGTTCATTGACGAGAATAATTACTTTTACCTGCTGATTATTTACTAACTGTTGCAAAATCGCATTTGGTAATTCTATTTTGCCTTCGGTAGTAACATTCGCTGGAAATTCGTATGCTTTCATGTTGTTTTTAATATTTGCAAGTTCTAATACTATTTTGTCGCTGTTATTGCCAGACTAGCTGCGTCGCCAAATTTTTATGTTTCCGCCAGCATCACAACTGGCTAATATATGTCCATCAGGACTAAAGGTAACGCAATTAAGTTCATCAGCATGATCTGAGAAGGTAGAAATTTCATGACCTGTATCGATTTGCCACAATTTGATTGTCTTGTCTTTACTACCACTAGCTAATATTGTTCCATCTGGACTAAAAGTAATCCAATTAACTGGGCTGGAATGACCAGAGAGGGTGCGAATTAGTTGACCAGTAATTGGATTCCATAAATTAATTGTATTGATGGTACTACTGCTACTGGCAAGGATACTGCCTTGATGGTTAAACGTAATACATTTAATAGATTCAGTATTGCGAATATTTTTATTTAATTGTGGGTTTTTAATGTAAGCCTGAAAGCTTAGTTTATATCTTTCTTCTGCATTTTCATTGATAGTACGAATTAACTCCGCTGTTTTCACGTTCCATAGTTTGATTGCTCCATCTATGCTACCACTAGCGAGAATCTGACTATCAGGACTAAAAGCAACATCACGCACTTCGTCAAAATGTCCAGCTATGTGATGAATACGTTTTCTCGTTTTTAGATTCCAAATTTGAATGCATTCCCAATCAGTAAAATTATTAACTGGGAAGGAAACGTATGTACGATATGCACTAGTAGCTAGAAATTCTCCGTTTGGACTTATAGCTATTGGAGCAGAAACGTGTCCCTGGCATTCCAGATTATGCAGTATTTCTCCTGTAGAAGAACTCCTAATTAAAATGGACTCATTATAACTACCAATAGCAATAGTTTGACCATCAGGACTAAATGCAACATAGGAATATTCGTTATAACTACGCATATAACTACGCAGCAATTCTCCTGTCTTTAAATCCCAAATCTTACTACTACCAGCAATTTTTTTTCCATCAGGGCTAATAGCAATAGATTTCACTTCTCCAAACCCATTCCGTTCAAGAGTAAACATTTCTCTACCATTACTGACTTGCCACAGTTTAATAGTCCTATCTTGACTTCCACTCACTAATACTCTTCCATCTCGGATAAAAGCAATACCCTCAATCCAGCGAGAATGACCGGAAAGGTTATAAACCTCTTTAGCAGTATTAACTTCCCAAAGTTTAATAGTATCGTCACTACTAGCACTAGCTAATATTTGTCCATCTGGACTAAAAGCAATGCAATTAATTCTGTTGGAATGACCAATTAAGGTGTGAATTTCTCTGATTTTGAGCTTTTGCAGCCAGTTAGTTGAAATTTCCCAAAGTTTAATAGTATCGTCACTACTAGCACTAGCTAATATTTGCCCATTTGGGCTAAAAGCAATAGCCTTAATCGAGTGAGAATTAACGGAAAAAGTATAAACTTCTCTACCAGTATTTACGCCCCATAATCTGATAGTTTTGTCGCTACCAGCAGCTAATATTCGTCCATCTGGGCTAAAAGCAATAGCCTCAATCGAGTGAGAATGGCCGGAAAGGTTATAAATCTGTCTACCAGTAGTCACTTCCCAAAGTTTAATAGTCTTATTGTCACCAGCAGCTAATATTCGTCCATCTGGGCTAAAAGCAATGCAATTAATTCTGCTGGAATGGCCGGAAAGAGTAAGAATTTCTTTACCAGTACTAAATTGAAACAATTTGATAATATTTTCACCACTTACACAGGCTAATATTCTTCCGTCTTTACTAAAAGCAATGCACTTAATACTGTTGAGATTACTTGAGAAGTTGCGGATGAACTTGCCTGTTTGCAATTCCAACACATTAATTCCTCTACCTGCAACTATTGCTAACATATTCTCATTAGGAGTAATTGCAAAAGTCCCAGAAATATCCGGTATTGTATGTATACATTCCCAGTTATTGGGAGTAGTAAATCCCAACAAATCGAACCATTCCTGCACCGACTGGGGACGAAACTTATAATTTAACGCCATCCCCCGCATAATTGCCTCATTCACCCTGTCGCTAACACTGGGGTTTAAATCCTTTGGTGGTTGCATGGTAAAGTTTTGCAGTCTAGCTGGTGCTGGCATTGGTAATTGCCCAGTCAGCAAAGAATATAGTGTGGCAGCTAAGGCGTAAACATCAATATATTCTCCCCGTTCTTCTATGGGTGCATACTGTTCCGGTGGTGCATAACCAGGGGTCAAGCTTTGTGTATGTTGTTGCACCGTACCAGAAATAAATTGTCTAGCCAGTCCAAAGTCAATGAGTACGGCTTCTGGTTTACCCGCACGCATCATAATATTACTTGGCTTTAAATCCCGATGCAGCAAGCCTTTTTCGTGAACCAGTATCAAAGCATCGCCAATTTGCCGAATATATTGCAGTGCTTCTGCTTCTGGTAATGCTCCCTTCTCGGTTATCCGCTTATATAAATCTTCCCCTTGGATGTATTCCATCGCCATGCAAGGTAAATCACCATCATCAAAAACATTTTCTACTTCTACAATGTGGGGATGGCGACATAAAGCCAGGCGTAATGCTTCTTCTTTGAAGTCTTGCTTGAGTTTAGTTTGATGCGGTTGGCAACGAGAATCATTGAGGATTTCTTCACGCAGGGTTTTAATTACCCGCAGTTGACCCTGTTTATTTTTCGCTAGGTAAGTGATACCTACTCCACCTCTACCTAATTGTCTCTCGATTATGTAGCGTCTGCCAAATAACTGCTTCCCTGGATTCCACACCATAGGTCAAACCGTAGTTTTACTGATATTCTATTCTGGCATAGGCAAAACTTACTCTTGGGGGCAGGAAGATTTAGGTGCTAGGCTTGTAGTGTACCCCTGCGGGGAAGCAAGCTACGCGCAGAGAGAACTCCAGTTTTCAAAAAAGGACTAAAGTCCTTACTAAGAAGTGATTAGATTGAAATGATCAATGTTGTAGCGATCGCTTGATGCAAAAATCTCGACAACTTTGGATAAAAGCAGGTTTTCATCCTCCACCAGAATATCCACGACAGGAAAAGTAGAGAGGTTGCGGTGTCCAAATCCCGGACTTTTGGGAAAAATCCGGGATCTAAGGTTTGGAGAGGGGTTTTCCAGATCCTGTGAAAAGTCAGTCTAATCTTGCGGCTCAATACCTGCGGCGCGTAGTTGTGCTGCTAGCCTTTCGGCGCGTTGGCGTTCTTTTTCCACTAACTCTGAACCCCATAATAATAGTTGTCCGGTTTCATCCCACCAGCGTAACCAATTACCTGTGCGGTTTTCACGCGTACCTTGCCATACGCCAAGGTAGAGATTCATTTCGGCTATCCAGTAAGACACACTCGTAAAAAAACCATTTACCAGGGGGGTAAGTGGGTTTACTAGAATATTCGCTCCCATCTGTATCAGACAAAAACTCTATGACAATTACGGGGATGTCTCCCTCTAATTGAGGGATGTAACTGCGAGTTACTTCTTCTCTACTGACTTTGATGTTGGGAATATATCCCCAATCTGGGGCTTTAACGACAGTTTTACCATTTAATGTGGCGCAAATACCATAATTTGTAGGTTTCAGGGCGTTGAGTGGCAGTTTTCCCGCTAGTTCCAGGCTTTGGGTGAGTGCTGCGACGAGAAATGGTTGGTTGATGTTGTCCACTGGATCGTCTGGTAGCTTGTAATCACGGGTAGCTTTTCCCAAGTGATTTGGTAGTTGGGGATGATGATGGCTGTCATATTTATTAGGGGTGTAGGAATGTAGGGGAAAAAATTATTTCTTCATACTTCTGTAACCTGTCACCTGTCACCTGTCACCTATTTCTATTCGTCTTCGTCTGGATCTAAATCTTCGTCTGTCAATTCTTGATGGGGAATGGCGGCAATAATTGCATCTATGACTTTGGAGACTTGTAAAACTTCGATGTCAAAATCTGGAAATTTTTGACCTTTAGGAATAATCGCTCGTTTAAATCCTAGTTTAGCGGCTTCTTTTAACCTCAGTTCCATCTGAGAAACGGCTCGCACTTGTCCACCTAAGCCGACTTCACCTATCAAGACTGTACCTGGATCAACGATGCGATCGCGGAAACTGGCGACGATCGCAATGGCAATACCTAAATCTACGGCTGGTTCTCCCACATTTAACCCCCCAGCAGATGCAACGTAGGAATCTAGTTTCGACATGGGTATCCCGACGCGCTTTTCTAAGACGGCGAGAATCTGCACTAAGCGGTTATAATCTATACCTGTACCAGCGCGACGCGGTGAGGGGTAACTGGTGGGGCTAACTAAGGCTTGCAATTCTACGACAATGGGACGAGTCCCTTCGCAAGCCACGACAATAGCTGTACCCGGTGAGGGATCGTCACGGTTGCCTAAAAATAACTCACTGGGGTTGAGGACTTGTTGCAGCCCATGTTCTACCATTTCAAAGATGCCGATTTCATGGGTTGCACCGAAGCGGTTTTTGACTGTTCTTAATAATCTATGGGAGGCAAAGCGATCGCCTTCAAAATACAGTACCGTATCTACTAAGTGTTCTAAAACTTTCGGCCCGGCGATCGCCCCTTCTTTGGTGACGTGTCCCACTATTAACATTGTGATGTCTTCGTGTTTTGCCACTTTCATCAACGCCGCCGTACATTCCCTGACCTGCGCTACTGAACCAGGTGCGGAGGTTAAAGCCGGAAAGAATACAGTTTGAATACTGTCAATCACTGTCACATTTGGTTTGAGAGAATCTACTTCTTTCAAAATTTCCTCTAAGTCTGTTTCTGGCAAGACGTATAAATCTGCACCTATACCTTCAGGTGATACTGCTGCCAATGCTACTGCTTTTTCTTCTTCGGAATTTTCATCACTAACAACATTGAGCAGGTTTGTGACTCCTAAGCGAGAAGCTCTTAACTTAACTTGTTGTCCTGATTCTTCCCCAGAAACATAGAGGATGCGGTATCTTTGAGCCAATTTATTGGATACTTGTAAAAGCAAAGTAGATTTACCAATACCCGGATCACCACCAATTAGCACCATCGAACCAGGTACTATTCCACCCCCAAGCACCCGATCCAATTCTTCATAACCAGACTCCCAACGGGTGAGTTGGCGATCGCTAATTTGGTCGAATGTTAGGGAAGCTCTTGGTTTTGCTGGTTTATTAACAGGTTTCCCATGGCCTTGTGCTGCGTGCCAAGCACTTACTCCCCCACTGGGTATATCTACTGAAGATTGAATGCTAATCTGTTCTTCTAGAGAGTTGTAAGTACCACAAGCTGCACACTTACCAAACCACTGGGGAGATTCTGCTCCACATTCGTTACAAATGTAAAAAGTTTTAGGCTTTGCCATTCTTAAATATTAAATATTATTAAATATGTTAATTTTTCCTTAATTTCTGGTCTAATTAAAAATCCCATTAATAGAAGGATTTGCAGCTTTTTCCAAATCAATTGAGGGAATGATATCTTAATATTATGGTATTAAAAATTAATCATGAGAAATTTTAGTTAAGGAGCGTTGAGAAACTTGGAAAGTCATAAAGAAAAAATTCTGGTAGTAGACGATGAAGCCAGCATTCGCCGGATTTTGGAAACGCGCCTTTCGATGATCGGCTACGATGTAGTCACAGCCGGCGATGGAGAAGAAGCATTAGAAACTTTTCGTAAGTCTGATCCTGACTTGGTAGTTTTGGATGTGATGATGCCAAAACTAGATGGTTATGGTGTCTGTCAAGAGTTACGTAAAGAATCAGACGTACCTATTATTATGTTAACAGCCTTGGGTGACGTAGCCGATCGCATCACCGGGTTAGAATTGGGTGCTGATGACTATGTAGTTAAACCATTCTCTCCCAAAGAGCTAGAAGCACGGATTCGCTCAGTGCTACGACGAGTAGATAAAACCGGCGCATCTGGTATTCCCAGTTCGGGAGTGATTCATGTTGGGAATATCAAAATCGATACCAACAAGCGTCAAGTCTACAAAGGCGATGAGCGCATCAGATTGACAGGTATGGAATTTAGCCTTCTAGAATTGCTAGTCAGCCGTTCTGGAGAAGCCTTTTCCCGTTCGGAAATTCTGCAAGAGGTTTGGGGATATACACCAGAACGTCACGTAGATACCCGTGTAGTCGATGTACATATTTCCCGCTTACGCGCAAAATTAGAAGATGACCCCAGTAACCCCGAATTGATTCTCACAGCACGAGGTACTGGCTATCTGTTTCAACGGATAATTGAACCTGGAGAGGAGTAGAGGTAAATTTGTTGACTGTTGACTGTTGACTGTTGACTGTTGACTAATGACAGTTAACTGTTAACTGTTGACTTTTAACTAATGACTAATGACCAATGACTAAATCTGATCCTAATCGAGTTTTGCGACGCTTACCCTTGGTAGTCGGTGGGTTAGGCTCTGTGCTTTTGCTGATTAACCGTTTATTGACACCAGAAATTACTAATTCCCAAGCGCGTGGTGATGTGTTGGGTGTAATTTTGAGTGCTGTGCTGATTTTAACTGGTTTAATTTGGCAACAAGTCCAGCCGCGATCGCCTGATGCTGTAGAACTGATTGGAGAAGAAGGTTTTGTGTTAGCAGATGATTTACCAGAAGCCGTGAAAACAGAACTAGCCTGGGCATCACATTTATTGTTAACTAATACGGTAACGCGATCGCTAGTAGTTTTCTACCAAGGCAAAGTTTTATTGCGTCGCGGCATTCTGGGAAATAAATCAGAAGTAGTTCCAGGCACAATTGTTAACCGGGTTTTAGAAAAGCAACAGCCTGTGTATCTAGTAGCTTTATACGTCTACCCTGGAAGAATAGAATTTGATTATTTGCCAGAAAATACCCAAGGGGTAATTTGTCAACCAATTGGCAATCAAGGTGTATTGATTTTAGGCGCAAATGCACCCAGAAGTTACACCAAGCAAGATGAAAATTGGATAGCTGGAATTGCTGATAAATTAGCAGTAACTCTCACATCTATATGAAAAAATATAAATTTATTTTAGGGTGTGTTAGCTTTCGGCGTAACACACCTTAAATTACCGATAGTACGTTACAGCGTATAAAACTATGCTTACACACCTATATGCAAAATTAAATAATACTTAAAATAAAAAGCAACATAAACCACAAGTGTGATACTGCTAAAGAAATTTACAAAGTCTTGAGAGCAAGAGGTTACATGAAATTTCCATCAGTATCCGTCAGTATTGGCTTAGGTGTGATCAGTAACTTATTGGTAGCCTGCCCCAATCTTACTTTCAATTCGACACGAGTCGTTGCTCAAGAAGTAACCGCCTCTTGCCCTCTACCATCCGAAATAGCCGTCACTTTCCTGGATTCTAAATGTGAGGCAGTCACACTCAAACAACCTCAAACTTTTTATCGTTACTATAGTAGCAATGATAATAAATATGGTAGGTATTTAACGACTGGTAAATACAAGAAAAATGTAGATGTAATCAGAAATTTAGCTCTCAATCAAGCATGGGGTAATCAAGCCACCATCAGACTAAAAGTAACTGTACCAGCAGGAACAACAGTTTATCAAGGCATTGTTGCTCCTCAAACACCCGCTTCATGCTATCCAGGTGGTGGTCAACAAACCTTCATCCAAGATTCAAAAGATCCTAATATCAAGTGGTCTGAAGGCAAAAATATCAAAGTGGAAGAGTTCACTTGTCCGTAAAATTCATGGAAACTCAAACAGAAAAATTTGTCAAACTGATTGACCAATCAGTTGAAATTGCTGAACAGATGCGTCATGAGTCTGAACACTCACAGCGTTTAAATAATGTGATCAGTGTTCTGCAATCTGTAAAAAATAAGATAGTCATTGGTCAGCTTGAACCATCAGGAGGAAAGTCAACTCTTGGTTTAGCGCGGGAGGTATCTGATTGGATTGAGCCGTTAGATGCGCCATTACTAAAAGCTGTGGGTGCGGTAGAGGAATATTACCAAAAACACTTTTAGATTTACTACATAGCCTGTATTAATGAGCATTATCGTCGTCTAACTACTGCTTCCTCTCTGGGTAAATAGTAAAATGTCTGACGTTAATGCTCATATTTAATGTGTAAAAATAATTTTACAATTTAGACAACCCAATTCTTACGCGATTACTAATTATGCAAATAATCTACTGGCTACTAGTTGCTTTAATGATTGTAGGTATTATTGGTGCTGTAGTTCCGGCTATCCCCGGAACTAGTTTAATTTTAGTAGCCATTATTATTTGGGGAATAGTTAGTCATTCCTTTGTATCTATCCAAATACCTTTGATTGTCACAGGGATTGTGTTGATTTTAAGTATTGGAGTTGATTTTTTAGCTGGTTATATAGGTGCAAAACAAGCAGGTGCTAGCAAGTGGGGGCAAATTGGCGCATTTGTGGGTTTTATACTTGGATTTTTCGGATTGCTACCAACTTTACCCGTGGGTGGCCCACTGTTAGGTATTCTATTTGGCCCGTTATTAGGAGCAATTATTGCTGAGTATATTTACTGTCGTCAACTAGGATTAGCGATTAAAGCGGGTATAGGTATTGTCGTTGGTACAGTCGTCGGGAATTTGATTCAAGGATTGTTAGCGATCGCTGCTTTTGTAGTTTTTCTAGTCACAACTTGGCCGCAAGTCTTCGGTAACTAGACTGAATCTAAAACAATAATTTTCAATGACAGAACTAGGATGCGGTAGAAAATGAGATGTAACTGATTCGGTACTCTCAAATAGAAATAATGACAATCAATTCAATTTCGGACAACTACATATGTCTTCTTATCTGTTTTCTTCAAGACAGTTGTTAAACTGTCACACAATAAGAAAGCAGATTTTTTCACATTAGCTGTTAAGCGTTGGGTTAGCAGTCAACAATAAATTAATAAAGTCATCTCCTAATAGATAGATTGTTTATAAAATCAAAGTAAATATTTAGACAACAAAACTTGAATCATTGCAGCATCAGCAGTTTCACGCGTTTCTAAAAGACGTTTTTATGAACAGAAGAATTTATACTGGGAAGTAGAAAAATGTCTTTATGTAAAAAACACAAAATTTGCAGCATAGTTTACGTAATTTTCAATAAATACGCATTACTTAAGTAATTTTTAGGTGCTAGACTCTGTATTGAGAGTACAAACAAAACTAGTAATTTCACTAACATCTCAAGAACCACAGGAAAACCAAATGAAAGTTAAAAATATATTCATCTCTACCGGCCTCGTTCTCAGTGCTGTCTTAGGTGTTTCTAGCAATGCTCAAGCTGCTAGTTTTACTACTAATCTTGATGCAGTCTCTAATCCTCCCCTAGGAAACGTTATCTTGGATTCTATTGAGCAGGATGGAGTGACCCTTCTTCCCTTAACAAACCTTCTGTTAGTCAATAACGCCACGATAAATTTCAATACACCAAAAACTCTTAGCCTTAGTAGTGGTGCAGCCAGCACTGATAGAGGAGATAATGCGACGAATCCTGGTTTTGCGCCAAATGAAGATCCCACAGCAGCAGAAATTGCCGCGTACTTAGGTAACTACAACCTAAACAATATCATCGATTCTGAAGACACACCCGCTAGTAGGTTTGATATTGATGTATTCTTTCAAGCTCCTGTCATAGCAGATAGCCGTGGATTAGACAGCTTCTTCTTTTATGAGCGCGGTCTAAATAGCGATATCGAAGTGCGAGGGATTGACGCTAACGGAAATCTAGTGGGTAATAGCTATAAAATCACTCGTGGCCTGTGGACTAATGCTGGCTACAGCATCGACACCACAGAAATTTCAGACGCACAACCTGTAGGATCTTATGGAGTTAGCTATGCAAATTTAGGATTGGGTTCTAACGTAGTATTGAGCGGTCTGAAATTAATATCTGACAGCGGTTTTAACGGACCTGATTTCAAAGTGTTTGCTAATGCAGGTTTTCAAGACACTAACACAGTACCTGAGCCTACCACTATGATTGGTTTAGGTGCAGTAGCAGGGCTTGCCTTAGTGCGTCGTCGTCAGATGAAAAAAAGCTCTGTTTAAAATCTTGTTTTAGCCAATAATGTATTCACATTTTCTCAGTGCATAACTTTTTTGGTTCAAAATAGGGTTGCATTATAGTTAACCGCAGAGATAAAATCTGTTTACTAAACAGAAATATTTAGTAAGTTTTAAACCCGCGCGAGCGGGTTTTGCATTTGTAGG
This sequence comes from Anabaena minutissima FACHB-250, assembly GCF_014697125.1. Taxonomy (GTDB): domain Bacteria; phylum Cyanobacteriota; class Cyanobacteriia; order Cyanobacteriales; family Nostocaceae; genus Trichormus; species Trichormus minutissimus. The sequence continues at coordinate 102,738 of NZ_JACJRG010000020.1, forward strand.
ATATACAGCGCGAGTGCAACTCCTACAACGATTGCACAGCTTTCTTAAGCAACACTAATTCCATAATTAAAAGACTGAGTGAATTCTGCAAAAGATAAGTCAATAAACCCGTCGTTACTACCACTGAGAGTCTTACCATCTACACCCCAAGGATTTCGCACTACAACCCGTTGCTGACCACTAGTGTCGATGTAGGTATTTGTCAGTGAATAAGCATGGTTACTTGCAATATATTTGCTATCACCACCCACTCTGGCGGCTGTTAGAGCCTGACCATTTGCTAAAGCTGTTTCTAGAGTCGAAAAACTAACTTTGCTGATACTATAGTTAGTGGTTGACCGTCCTGTCACAAATTGAAGAGGAGCAAAAAGATTTGTTCCATTACCAATCACATTATAACCAGGTTGACTAGTTCTCGATTCCAGCCATTGAGCATAAGCTTTTTCTACTAAAGCCACCCAAAGAACGCCATTATTTCTCTTAGCAGCGATACTTGTAGCAATCCGACGATCAACTGTCACATATTCTGCTGCACCACTAAAGTAAAAGCGCATGGTGTATGTGTTATCACCATTATCTGTGATCATGCTATTAATCAAAGAACTAGAAGCATTGCCTGCATCATTAAACTGGCGACCAAAGGTTGCACCCAAAGTGGCTAAAAATGTACAATCACCTAACTTTCCTTGGTCAATATCACCAATTCGCGCTTCGCCAGAACTTCCAAACAAACTACCTGTTGGCACAGTATAAGTGAGATTTGTGCCATTAAAGATAGGTGTGGGTGCTATTGTTCCTAAAAACCAACGACCAACTAAATTCGACTCAAAGTTACTAGCAGCCATGTCTACAGTCGCACCATTAGCAACCTGTGTCGATAGCCATTTCACAGAATCTTGCATAGTGAAAGGTGTGCTTGCACCTAACAAAGTCTTGAGGTCTTTTACCTCCTTAACATCAATAGCAGAATTATCTTGAGCATTTCTAAAGATATTCAGCATATCCTGACGACTTAAATCGCCATCAGATGCTAAAGAACGTACCAATGTAATGATTTGTTGGTCGAGTAGATTTTGACTGAACCAATCTTGAACCAGAGTCGATGTTGTTGTCGGTGCTGTGGTCGATGTTGTCGTTGGTGCTGTGGTCGATGTTGTTATTGGTGCTGTGGTCGTTACGGTAAATGTCTGCTTGACTGTATTGCTTACAGCACCAGTCTGATCGTAAGCTTTCCCCTGAAGAGTATAGTTACCAGCCGCCAAATTCAAGTTTTTTAAGGACAAACTGTAGCTGAAATTTGCCTTACTTGCATCGCTAGAATTGGCGGTAAATACAGTAGCATCAGCCACATTTAGCCATGTTCCATCTGCTCTTTGAATACGAAAATCTACCTTTGAGATATCGCTAACACCGTTTTTATCCGACACCCAAGCATTGTTGATACTGAGGTTGTCTGTTGTATGAAGGCTAGTGCTATTGAGATTAAACTCTAGTGAAGTTGGGGCAAAATTTTCAAATACTTTCAGATTGTAGTTAGTATCACCACTTTTAGAATAGACTCTAATGAAATAATTTCCAGCATTTAAAGTATGCTTAATTAATTCACTTCTATATCCACCCTGATAAGAACCAGTGATAATTTCACCACTATCAATCAAACCATTGCTGTTGGCATCTTTAATGATCTGTGCATTTACATTAGCATTCAAATCATCAACAAGAACATTCAGACTACTCCGTCCAGCTAGACTCAAACTATAGAAATCATCGATATCTGACGAACCCACCCAGTCACTGAAAGTCTGAATATTGGTGGTAAGAGTTATCTTTTTGGCAGTATTTAATGTGTTACCTGCATTATCAATAGGCATAAATATCCTTCCTTACATAGCTATAAAATGGGGGAATCTGCACCCTTCCACCTATGTAAAAAACTAGTTTTTACAATCAAAAAAAAACAAAATTAAGCTTTTATTAAGTTTGTTCTTAAAGATTGATAAAAACCAGGGGACATCCACGCAATATAAAATTTATGGTATAAGCACTGAATTTAAGAATAAATATGCAGTTAAGCCATAACAAATCTTTTTAAAGAAGATGGTATTACGGAGAATTGTTAATTTTCTCTGCTACATATAATACAACTAGTTTATGATATTTTTCGTTAAAAAACCTTATTTTATACCTGTATGAAGAAACTCTTGCCAGAAATGGTCTGACTATTGATGTTTTGTTTTGATGCGTAATTCCTGTTCCAAATTCAAAATACAAAATTAATGTGAGTTCGGTAGATTATCAAAAATCCCTCTCTACCGTTTACATACAAGTTCTATTCGCCCTCAAGTTAAAGCTTCGGGGTACACAAACAACGCCCATAAATATGGATGGGCTAAATACAGAAAAAACCAATTAGCCTAGGTCAGCAGACTTAGTTTGTATAGCCTCAGACTTCTAGTCTGTGGTATTTTGAGCTTTGAAAGAGAGGGTCTTAAACCCTTGAAGTTACGATCACTCAGTCAAAATAGGGAAACTTATGTAAAAAAACATATAATTTCCAGCTTGGTTTACATAATTTTCAATAAATACCTATTACTTAAGTAATTTTGAGGTGATAGACTCTGTAATGAAAGTAACGCTCTTTTATTATTCTGGTTAAAAAAAATCTAGCTCAATTTTTAAACATCAGATACCGTAAGGGTTTAAACGTTTATTTTCAGACTAAATAGCTAAAATTAAAATTTTTGGTAACGAACCAATGAAAGTTCAAAATATACTCACCTCTGCTGTAGTGGCTTTGAGTGCAGCTTTAGCTATGTCTAGCACTGCTAAAGCTGCTAGTTTCATAACCAACTTTACGCCAAATCCTGCTAATCCCCAAGAAGATATTTTCTTGACATCTATTCAACAGGGTGGACAGACCCTTCTTCCCTTCACAAACCTTCTGTTAGTCAATGACGCGAGAATAAATTTCAATACACCAAAAACTTCTGCTCCAAATAGTGGTGCAGCCAGTACTGATAGAGGTGAATTGGCTACTAATCCTCTTGGTTTTGCCCCAAATGAAGATCCAACAGCAGCAGAAATTGCGGCATACTTAGGTAACTACAACTTAAACAATATCGTTGATTCTGAAGACACACCCACTAGTAGGTTTGATATTGATGTATTCTTTGAAGCTCCCGTCATAGCAGATAGCCGTGGATTAGACAGCTTCTTCTTTTTTGAGCGTGGACTAAACAGTGATATCCAGTTACAAGCGATCGACATTAACGGCAATCTAGTTGGTAGTAGCTATAAAATCACTCGTGGCAAGTGGACTGCTGCTGGCTACAGCATGGATACCACAGAAGTTCCAGGCGCACAACCTGTAGGATCTTGGGGAGTTAGCTATGCAGATTTAGGATTAGGTTCTGACGTAGTATTGAGCGGGTTGAAATTAATATCTGAGAGTAGCTTTAACGGCCCTGATTTTAAAGTGTTTGCTACTGCTTCTTTCTGTTGTGGACCAATACCAATACCTGAACCTACAACCATCATTGGCTTAGGTGCAGTTGCGGGGCTTACCTTGGTGCGCCGTCGTCAGATGAAAACTAAAAAAATATAAGAGTTTGAACGCTACGCAAGAACAGGCTTTTCAGTTGAATCTTGCGTAAGTTCTGAAAGTATTATTGAACTGAATCCAATGATTTTTTAGCTTCAGTGGCGATCGCTTCTACTTGATCATTTGTTAGAGTTTCTAAAATAGACTTAGCGTCTGCACCACCCAACCGAGTCAAAGCCTGTACAACTCTATAACGCATCTGCCAATCAGGGTTAGTAGAGTAAGAAGCTAACAAAGGAACTGCTTGTAAATCACCTAACTCACCCATCGAACTAATTGCCGCAGTTTGGACTAGTTCCACATCAGAAGAAAGAGCTTCCTTCAGTAATTCAAACGATCGCGGATCTCCCAATTCTCCCAGAGCAGCAATAATACTGAATTGTACTAGCCACTCAGGGGTTGTGTGATAAAGTTGCTGCAAATCTTCAAAAGCAGCGTGTAATTTCAACGCACCCAAGCAATCTGCGGCTGCGGCTTGCACATCAGCTTCTGGATCACTTAATAAAGCACGCAATAAATCCAACGATAAGTCTAAGTCCTGAGTTCCGAGAGTATCGAACTGACTCACTGCTGAATAGCGAACGCGGGAATTACTATCACCAATAGCAATTTGCACGAGTTCAAACGCAGTAGTAGGTTCAAGTTCACGGATTTGATTCACAGCACGTAAGCGATCGCCCAAATCTTCAGAACTGAGCAATTGTCTCACAGACTCAGGAGTTATACTCATTTAATTATCCTAATTTCTAAAAGTGGTTGAAAAAAGTCAATAGTCCAGTGTAAAAATAACTAGCTGATGACTAATGACTAACGACTCATAACTAATCTTGACTAGCAGCCATCGCCCGCACAATGTCACCACGAGTAATAATCCCAATGACTTTATCTGTGTTATCTATTACAGGTAAGCGATGAACATTGCGATCGTGCATGAGTTGTGCTGCTTGTTTTACAGTTTGATCGGGAGTGATAGTAACAGGATTTTTGCTCATCACTTCCCCAACGGTTTGTCCTAAAGCTTTATGCAGATCGCGTTCGTAGACAGCAGGATTTTTTAAATAAATTACACTATCCAAAAACATGATGTATGCCGGAGGTGTTACACCAGTTTCTTGCCACATCAAGTCAGTTTCTGAGATAATACCCAACAATTTACCGACATCATCGACAACAGGTAGGCCGCTGATGCGTCGTTCTGCCAGAATTTGGATTGCTTCTGGAAGTGGAGTAGCTGGCCGGACAACAATTGGCTCAGGACTCATTATATCGGCAACACTTTTAGGCATTGATTTGCTTACACCCTTGATCACAGTCTCTGCGAATATTGTAGAAAATTCAGTGACTCAACCTGATTCAGTTAATACATTGTTACGGTAATGGGGACAAATCAATTAAAAATTCAAAATTAAAAATTCAAAATTAAATAATTGGGGACTGGGTAGAGTAACTAATGACTCAATACTCCCTACTCAGCACTCAGCACTCAGCACTCAGCACTCAGCACTCACCACTCAGCACTCACCACTCACCACTCACCACTCTCTTTCAATGCAGCAATAATCTGAGTGTTTGCTTGGGGAAAAGTAAACTGTTCCAACTCGTCTAAATTCACCCAAAGCACTTCATCACACTCTAGAGGTTGAGGAACACCTGAAAGCAGGTGACAGTGATGTACTGTTAAGGTGACACGTAAATGAGTATAAGTATGGTCAATAGTAATCAGATGCTCTCCTACCTCAATTACTATTCCCAGTTCTTCGTAAATTTCTCTTTTAATACATTCTTCCACAGTTTCGCCAAACTCGATTTTACCACCGGGAAACTCCCATAAACCACCCATTGAGCCTTCTTGACGACGACGATCAATTAAAATTTGCTGCTGATCATTCCAAATTATGGCAACACCAATAATTTTGTGTGGTGGTAGAGTCGTGGTTTTGTTCATGACTATTGACTAGTAACTATTGACAAATAACAAAACTCGGCAGATCCTTCAGTATCTACCGAGTTTTTACTTATTTAAAAATATAAACTGCTTTTAGCTGATCTACACGTTTAATTGTGTTGTTTATTTCGCATAAATATCATCAGAGACAAGTAGCGTTAGCGTTCAAGATATTGCTGCCAAATTTCGCTAACGCTTGTTTGATGGGACGGGAGTTTGTGGGGATTCCGCATAAAACTGCTCTTCAGTATTTTGTGCTGGTAATTTTACTGTTGAACTGCGGCTTGACAACATGAAATTGCTATTCAACTTCGTGGTTATTACTTTCAGTTCCGTGCATTACTTTTTCAAAGTTCATTCTTTGCTCGGCATTTCGTAAAAAATAACCACTAATCATTGCAGATGCTAACATCCGTCCTAGACTTTCCCGATTGGTAGTAATGGTAATGTCAAAGTGTTCAGAAGGTAGGTTGCCCAACAGTCCTACTATATTACGCTCCATGACTTGAAAAACTTCAGGAGAGGCTGGTTTTGATAGCTGGTTTACTGTTTCTGGGTTTAATGACTTAACATACTGCCAGAGTAGATTGCTTGTTTCTGATTCACTGTCGAAAAATTCTGAAACTCGGTTAGATGGGTTACTCACTTTGTACCTCCTGTACTACCACTGTTGAATGTGGTGTTAGTGACTTTACTAGGCTGAGGTCTTTTATTTAACTTGACTTCACAAGCCATTTAGTGTTCCTGTCAAATAATGTAACAAGTTAATTTGTCATCAGGAGTGGGTGTAACCGTACATTAAAGAGGGGATTTTCTCGCCTTAATTAAGTCAAATGGTTAATATTCATTAGAAGTATAGTCTGTTACAGTGCAAGATAACTAACAATAGTGAAAATTAACACTTTTGCCGAAACAAGCGAAGATGTAGGGTGCGCTTGGCTGCGTTGAAATGCCGCGAAGCGCACCCTGCGAGCTAATGCCTAATCACTAATGACTAACTTGCCAAATATTCATCCATACAGGCTTTAGACTTACGTAGTTTAGTTAAAGCTTCTCTTTCAATTTGCCGTACTCGTTCGCGGCTAATGTTGAGAATTTCACCTATTCTTGCCAAAGTTAAAGCCTGTCCATCCATCAATCCAAAACGGAGTTTAATCACCTCTCTTTGTTGAGGGGTAAGTTGCTCCATGAGGCGATCTAGGTCGTAAGATAGGGAGGATTGCATGACAAAATCTTCTGGAGAAGCACCGGGGTCTTCTAGCATTTCTCCTAATTCAGTGTCGTAGTTATCTCCTAAGCGCAAGTCTAAAGATAAGGGTAAGCGTGCTTTTTCCAGGTATTCTCGTACCTGCTTAGGTGTTAATTCTAATTCACTGGCTAGCTCAGATGCGGTGGGAGCGCGTCCTAATCTTTGAGATAGGTGGCGTTGTGCTTTTTTAATTTTGTTAAGCTTCTCGGTGATGTGAATTGGTAGGCGGATAGTACGCGCTTTTTCTGCGATCGCACGGGTGATAGCTTGGCGAATCCACCAATAGGCATAGGTAGAAAATCTATAACCTTTAGTGGGGTCAAATTTTTCTACACCCCGTTGCATCCCAATACTGCCTTCTTGGATTAAGTCCAGTAAATCGACATTGCGTTTAATGTACTTTTTGGCAACGGATACCACAAGCCGCAAATTAGCTTCGACCATTTTGCGTTTAGCAATTTCGCCTTCTGCGATGACTTCGTTTAATTGTGCCGTGTCTAACTCTGCCGCTTTTGCCCACTCTTCTAAGCTCGGCTCATAACCTAACTTATTGAACAGTTCCTCACGCACCTCCTGCAATGTGGATGAACGCTGTACCTGTTTACCATAAAAAATTTCTTCCTCGTGGGTTAAGAGTGGTACACGGCCAATCTCACGCAGGTAAGTCCGCACGAGGTCTGTGGCTGTCTGAGCGGTCTTCATGGCGCTACTCTTTGGTAATGTTGGACTTGTTGGTAGGGTCATCAACTGATAGATGCTCTTTGCCGGTACTACCCAGTCAAGCTGGGCTGTTTGTTATCTGTTGAAATTTATACAACCGATGAATCTCGGCTGTTATATCAATCTAAGTAGGTCTTTAACTGCTAGAAATTACAGTTATTTCCTAGGCTGCACAAGTATCTAGGGTTAGATAAAAGGTAGCGAGATGAACTTTTTTGTATCTAAATATTTGTTAACAATTGTAACATTTATGAGAGGCTTTGGTGTACTGGGTAATCATAAATTTTTGAAGGCATTAAGATTCAGGTAAATCAATCCATCTCAGTGTACTATTAGAATAGTACACTAAATGCAAATACACATCCCACTCATAATCAATAAATGTTCGTGATATTGTCTGTTTTAGGTCTTGCACACCAGTTATTCTCCTTAAGCAACCAAATGCACTGAATTCCTTTGACTGTTACTGGTTGGTGAAGTTTCCGCAGAGAATGATCACTTCCTCATATTTGTTAAAATATCTCAATGAAAACCATAATTATTTTTCTATAATAATTACTTAATTTTCCTTGTAAATACTGCTTTGTGTAGATTCCATATGGGTACTGGGGATTGGGGATTGGGGATCGGGGACTGGGGTATGGGTAAAATCTCCCTCCCCTACACCCCTATACCCCTAGCTACAGATTTGAGCAGTAGTCTTGAATGACTTTTACATCTAAAGTCGTATTTTGCATGGAACGGATTGCCGCAACGGTAGCTTTAGCCCCGGCGATAGTGGTGATGATGGGGATTTTGTAGGCTAAACCTGTGCGGCGGATTAATCTAGCATCGGTTTGGGCTTCTTCTCCAGAAGGAGTGTTAATAATCAGTTGGATTTTCTGATTTTTGATGGCATCGATGACGTGGGGACGACCTTCATGCAATTTCAGCACTAACTCGACATCTAAACCATGCTCCTTTAAGACTTGGCGTGTACCAGAGGTAGCCATTACCTGGAAGCCTAAATCAATAAATTCTTTCACGACAGGAACGGCGGCGGATTTATCGCGATCGCTCATGGAGACAAACACAGTTCCCGTTAGTGGTAAACGCTCTCCAGCACCTAATTCTGCTTTGGCAAAGGCGCGACCAAAATCGCTATCTATGCCCATGACCTCACCAGTGGAGCGCATCTCCGGGCCTAATATTGTATCAGTTCCAGGGAATTTATTAAAGGGTAACACGGCTTCTTTGACTGCAATGTGCTTGGGGATGACTTCTTGGGTGAAATTCAGTTCTTCTAAGGTTTTCCCCGACATAATTAAGGATGCTAACTTCGCTAAGGGTACGCCTGTCGCTTTTGAGACAAAGGGGACTGTCCGAGAAGCACGGGGGTTAGCTTCCAGAATGTAAACTTGGGGCGAATAACTGCTAGCACCAATGACGGCAAACTGAATATTCATCAATCCAATTACAGACAAGGCTTGTGCTAGTTCTACAGTCCAAGTGCGGATTTGATTGAGAACGGCTGGTGGTAGGGAGATTGAAGGCAGAGAACAAGCCGAGTCTCCTGAGTGAATACCCGCTTGCTCAATGTGTTCCATTATACCGCCGATTACGACTCGTCCAGTATGGTCGGCGATCGCATCCACATCAACTTCAATGGCGTTTTCCAAAAACTTATCTATTAAAATTGGATGTTCTGGCTCGACCTGTACCGCAAAGGTCATATAACGTTCCAATTCGGTATCAGAGTAGACGATTTCCATCGCCCTACCACCCAAGACGTAACTAGGACGTACTACCACCGGATAGCCAATGCGTTTAGCCACAATCAGCGCGTCTTCATAACTCCGCGCAATTCCATTTGGCGGTTGAGCAATATTTAACTGTTTGAGAATCTTCTCAAATCGTTCCCGGTTTTCAGCCCTGTCAATAGAATCGGGTGATGTTCCCCAAATTTTGGTGACTGAGGATGGGGAAATTTCCGCCGTCTCTAGCTGTTGCAAATATTCTTGCAATGGTAAAGCTAGTTTTAATGGTGTTTGTCCACCAAACTGAACGATGATCCCGACTGGATTTTCAGCTTCGATGATGTTAAGTACATCTTCTTTCGTTAATGGTTCAAAGTAGAGGCGATCGCTAGTATCATAATCGGTGGATACTGTCTCTGGGTTAGAGTTGACCATAATCGTCTCATAGCCTGCACCCTTCAAGGCATAGGCGGCGTGACAACAACAATAGTCAAACTCAATTCCTTGGCCGATGCGGTTGGGGCCGCCTCCCAAAATCATCACTTTGGGCTTGGTGGCTGGGATGACTTCGTTTTCTTCTTCGTAGGTTGAGTAGTAATAAGGTGTAAAGGCTTCAAACTCAGCCGCGCAGGTATCGACAGTTTTGTAAACGGGTGTGATACCTAATTGTTTGCGGTAGGTGCGGACTTCATCTTCAGTGGTTTTAGTAGCAAAGGCAATTTGGCGATCGCTATATCCGTCGCGTTTTATTTCATACATTTGCTCCTGTGTCAACTGTTTTAGAGGTGTGCGCTTGAGGAATTTCTCCACCTCTAAAAGTTGCTGCATTTTATCTAAAAACCAAGGGTCAATCCCAGTAAGTTCGTAGATTTCTTCACTGCTAATCCCCAATTGCAAAGCATGGCGCACTGCAAAAATGCGATCGGGGTTGGGTGTGCGTAACTGGGCGCGAATTTGTTCGCCACTAGGTAATTTTTCTGCCTTGTCACAACCCCAACCCGCACGGCCGGTTTCTAGAGAACGCAGGGCTTTTTGGAAGGATTCGTTAAAAGTCCGCCCAATCGCCATCGCTTCCCCAACGGATTTCATTTGGGTGGTCAGGACGGGTTCTGAACCGGGGAATTTTTCAAAGGCGAAGCGGGGGACTTTGGTAACAACGTAATCAATGGTTGGTTCAAAGGAAGCCGGGGTTTTTTTGGTGATGTCGTTTTTAATTTCATCCAAGGTGTAACCGACAGCCAACTTTGCCGCCATCTTCGCGATTGGGAAACCCGTAGCTTTGGAAGACAAGGCGGAACTGCGAGAAACACGGGGGTTCATTTCAATGACGACAACATCCCCATCCACTGGGTTAACGGCAAATTGGATATTAGAACCGCCAGTTTCTACACCAATTTCGCGGATGATTTTAATCGCCATGTCCCGCAGCCGTTGATATTCTTTATCGGTGAGGGTTTGGGCTGGTGCAACGGTGATGGAATCGCCTGTGTGAATCCCCATCGGGTCAATATTTTCGATGGAACAGATAATCACAACGTTATCTGCAAGGTCGCGCATCACTTCTAATTCATATTCTTTCCAGCCGAGGAGGGACTGGTCAATGAGAATTTGGGAAACGGGACTCGCATCAATCCCGACTTGTGCCATTTCCTCAAATTCTTCTTGGTTGTAGGCGATACCGCCACCCGTACCACCCATTGTAAAAGCTGGACGAATAATTAAAGGGTAAGTACCGATTTTACGCGCGATCGCTTTTGATTCTTCTAAGGATGAGGCTGTACCACTGGGACAAACACTCACCCCAATTTTTGCCATTGCTTCGTTGAATAATTTCCGGTCTTCGGCTTTTTCAATGGCCTCTAACTTCGCGCCAATTAATTCAACATTATATTGATCTAACACTCCATTTTTCGCCAGGGTGACAGCTATGTTGAGGGCTGTTTGTCCACCCATTGTTGGTAATAAAGCATCTGGACGTTCTTTCTCGATGACTTTTGCGACTATTTCTGGTGTTAGGGGTTCAATGTAAGTGCGATCGGCTGTTTCCGGGTCGGTCATGATTGTAGCTGGGTTGGAGTTGACCAACACCACTTCATAACCTTCTTCTCGCAATGCTTTACAGGCTTGAGTGCCAGAATAGTCGAATTCACAGGCTTGGCCAATCACAATTGGGCCAGATCCTAATAACAGTATCTTCTGGATGTCTTGACGGCGGGGCATAGTCGTTGGGTTGGAGTACGAGAATACAAAGTCCTGATTATTTTAAGGTTCTTTCTCTCTACTAGTGTTGTTTATTATTAAGTTTTCTAGGTTCGGTGACACAGGAGGGTAAACCGGGATGCTCCCCAATACTGCCAGGGTTAGCGCAGTGTGGGGTTTCCTTCCATCAACCCAATCTACAATTTTTTTGTATCCCTTTAATCCCCCTAATAGATTACAGGCGATGATAAATTGCGAGCCACTTGCCATAAGTCGGGAAGCCCGCCCAAAGCAATAGCTTGGCTTTGAAACCTACCGACCAGGTTTCAAAGCCTTAATTTTCTATTAGTCCACCTGCGTGGACTTCCCTACGGGATATATTTGCCCAAAACTTTTCCAACATTCTCTGAGACTTGAGAACCCCTTTTTCTCAAAGAAACGGAGGTTCTTGGCTTTGAATAATGATTTATGAATGCTTTTTTAGTCAAGATTAATTTTTATTCTGTCTTTATGCTAATTAAAGCAAATTTCGGAATTAAGTTAATTCAAAATTATTCTCAATAATCAAAGTTAGCGTCAGAGCGGTCGCTAGTTTAATCTAATATTTTTTAACATCAAAACTAGGTTTTTAGATATATGCGACTAGAAAATAAATCTAGTTCAAAAAGTGCAAATACTTATTAAATAGAATATTGCTAATATTTTGCAATTATTTCATGTTAATAACCATAATAAAAAAGGCAGAAAGTATCAATACTCTCCGCCTTTTTTCATATTCTTGTAAAACGTAGTCCTGTAAGATTACCTTCTGTCTATAGATGACTAGAGGTAAATTATCTCAACATTAATTCTGGGCAGGTTGAACAAAACCCAAGGTTAAGCTATCTTTAGCCAAGAAGTGAGCTATATGATAAGCTCTTTCCTCAGTTTTTAACAGAATCTTTTCGTACATATAGCGTGTACCACGATCGCCCAAACTCTCTGCTTGAGCAGCTTGGCGGCGAATAACGTTGATGATAGACTGTTCTGCTGCTAGGTCATTTTCTAACATCTTGCGAGCAGAATAGACACCATCAGATTCTTGCTCAAAACAGGTTAATTCTGCCAACTTGCTGAAAGTAGCTGCTGGTACACCACCTAATCCATTTAATCGTTCACCAATTTCATGGATGTGGTCTTGAACTTGATTATAGCTGTCATTAAAAAATTCATGCAGTGAGTAAAATTCTGCACCTTCCACTACAAAATGATGCTTTTGATACTGCACGTACAATGCTTGAAAGCTAGCTAAAACAACGTTTAATCCTTCAGTCACTGGAGCAGTTACGCTGCGATCTAGTAAGACTGGATTGTCGTAAACTTGACCAAAATTTTGCAATAAAGTTTGCGTATCAGCCATTATTCTCCTCTCTTTTAAACAGTCAAAGTTTGTAACCGTTTATTTCCTACATATTAACATCATAAAAATAAAATCCGCCTCTATCAATAGCATATATTTGGGAATTTTCTGTCGCTAAAATTTCCAAGCTAATTATCTTCTTGAAATAGATATACATACCTTAATTAAGATTTAATTAACGCTGTTTAGCTATTAAGCGATGTATTCAGATTTTTTGGTATTTAAGCTATCTATAAACAAGCAAAGGATTATATCTCTAATCAGTGATATGTTTTATACAACCCAGAACCCCGCTTTCTTCAAGAAAGCGGGGTTCTTATAGGCGTAAATTCTCATCCCTAGAACCGATTGGCTATCTAGTGTGATTATTTTCACTTTTCATATGTATCTACATAAATCTGGAAAAATTTAGGCAGTTTCTCTGGAATCACTATGCTACGCGAGCGTCACTATTGGTTTTAGTGGAGAATTATTACAGAATTTTTATTTTTTTTAGCAAGATAACTGAGAATTGTTTGCACTTAGGTTATTCTAAATAAAAGAGGCTGCACCTTCAAAAATTTTAAATATGGGGAGTAGCTGTACTATATTTATTGCAATTTACTTGCACTTTGAGGGCTATTCACTTGAAATCATTTCTTTCACAAATCGAGCAAACTTACGTTGTAGAAGTGAATTGGCTAGACCGTTGGCAGATTTATCAACGTTTGCAGGAGTTAGACGTTCCCTGTTGGTGTGAAGCGAACCAACCATTGAAAGTGGAAATTAGCTCTCCTGTCGCTGCTATTCAGCTTTGGAGTGTAATTAGACAGTTCACAGCTTCTCGCCAAGATTTAATTTCGACTCTAAAACTAAGTTACTAAAGCCCGTAATGGCTGTTGTGACCGACTCTACCAAATGGCTCAAGTTTAAAGTTAGTTAAAAAAGGGTAAAAGAATATGAGTGTATGTCAAAGCAAAGAAGTATCACAATTTTGTCTTGAAGGTAAATTTATTGAATTTGTAATTAAGGATGGTTATAAGCTCAAAGGCTTGTTACTAGGTACTTATGATGGTGAATATTATATTAAACTCGCTAAAAATTTAAGGTATGCTTTTGACTTGCGTTTGCAGCCAGGGACTTGGTTACAAGTAGTTGGGGAAAAAAAGTGCGATCGCAAAGGTGGTAAAGTTGCATTCAAAGCTGAACGTGTTATGGCCGCTACAGGTAACACCTCTGCACCAACCCAGCCACAACCGCCTAAGACAAAAGCCACAATTTTGATGTGTCAAAAGTCTGATTGCATGAAACGTGGTGGTAAGACTCTTTGTCAAGCCCTAGAAGCAGCGTTGAGCGATCGCGGACTCGAAGACCAAGTTACTATTAAAGCGACTGGTTGTATGAAAAACTGCAAAGCTGGGCCAAACATAGTCATGCCAGATAAAACTCGCTACAGCCGCATTCAAGCCGATCAAGTCCCATTATTAATGGATAAGCACTTTGCTCGTCATAATCGAGAAGAACAGCCAACAATATCTCAACCAAATTTAAATGAAGCTTTTGCTAGAGTATCAGCCATTTAATGATAAATTCTTTTGAGAGGGATTTAGTGTGTTCCCTTAATACTCGGCTGTAAAATTTGCGAGGGATTTGCAAAAACTATAGTTTTAGCGTTCATATATCTACATGAAGATATTTTGCAAATTCCTCACTTGCTATTTGTCAGAAAGTTTTTAGCCTAAAAAAATAAGCATGAGGCTACAGCATTTTAATTACAAGATATTGCTGAAGCGATCGCTTGCTCCTGATTTGCCGTATCTATATTAATCACCTGAAGCCTCATGGTGAAATGCCAAAATCTTTTCGTTGGGAATATGTAGCCTTTTATGTCGTGACTACAGCAGTCATAGTTGTTGTATTTCGTCATAACTGGAATCGCCTAGCCAAACTCTACCGCACGCATGAGCCACCACCACCAAACTTTTCACGGATGGAACGCGGTTCTGTGGGTTGGGTGTACTACAAAAGCACTTTAAATGTTGGTGTGAGTTCTAAAGGGATTTATTTGAGTGTGTTTCCCTTGTTTAGTTTTGGATCTCCACCTTTGTTAATTCCTTGGAGTGCGATTGAGAAGATTGAGTCTGTTAATGGTTTGTTGGTAGACCGTTTTCGGTTGCATTTACGTGAGCCGAAAGTCAAAATAATTATTAGGAAAGAGATTTTAGAACCAGCGAAGGAACATTTAGCAGCCCAGGGTTTTGAGTGGGTTTGATGAATAAGTTATGTTATTTAGATACCCGACTTTTTCAAAAAGTCGGGTATCTAGTTTTTCACGATAATTTAGGATGACTATTAATTTGTTAGGGAAGATTGTAATAACTGACGCATAGCTTGAGCTTGTACATGATTAGGGAAAATTATCAAAAATTCGCTGAGGTCTTGAATTGCGTCACGTTTACTCTTTAAGGAAGCACCATGAGATAACGCATAACGATACAACTCTTCTGCTGGGTTAGTATATTCAACAGCTAAATAGTAGATGGCTAAATTAAATGTATTACACCAGTTTTTAGCATCTTGTTCGTAACCCTGTTGAGCAAGTTTAATGGCAAGTTCTAAGTCAGCTTGTGCTTTATCTTTTTGCTGAATAGCCGTATATGCTAAAGCACGGATATATAAATACCAATCGTTGTTTAAATCTAAATTTATAGCGATATTAAAATCTTGGATTGCTTCTTCATAACGCTGCATTAGTAGATAAGTTTCACCTCGATTTATGATCGCCCAATCGGATTTAGAATTAAGTTCAATGACGCAGTCGAAATCTTGCAATGCTTCCTGATAACGCTCCATTGCTTTGTAAGTTTGTCCACGACTGGCGATCGCCCAATCAGATTTGGGATTAAGTTCAATCGCACAGTTAAAATCTTGTAGTGCTTCTTCATAACGCTCCATTAAGCGGTAAGTTTCACCTCGACGTGCAATTGCCCAATCGAATTTGGGATTAAGTTCAATCGCACGGTCAAGATTTTGCAGTGCTTCCTCATAACGCTGCATCAATTGGTAAATATAACCTCGATATTCAATTGCCCAATCGTATTTAGGATTAAGTTCAATGGCGCAGTTGAAGTCTTGTAGTGCTTCCTCATAACGCTTCATTAATTGATAAGTTGCACCTCGAAGTGCGATCGCCCAATCAGATTTAGGATTAAGTTCAATAGCGCGGTCGAAATCTGGCAGTGCTTCCTCATAACGCTCCATTGCTTTGTAAGTTTGTCCACGACTGGCGATCGCCCAGTCATCTTTGGGATTAAGTTCAATGGCGCAGTTAAAATCTGGCAGTGCTTCCTCATAACGCTCCATTAGGCGATAAGTTTCACCTCGCACTTTGATCGCCCAGTCGTTTTTAGGATTAAGTTCAATAGCACGGTCGAAATCTGCCAGTGCTTCTTGATAAAGCTTCATTAAGCGATAGGTTTCACCACGACTGGCGATCGCCCAGTCATCTTTAGGATTAA
>NZ_JACJRG010000021.1 GCF_014697125.1 Anabaena minutissima FACHB-250
TGCCCTTCAGGCTCTAGTGCTCTAATAAGGAAACAACCTCGCTTGTATCAGCCTTATCTTGGAAATTACCACATTTTCATTCATGGTGATGAAATTTTTTCATTGGGACTGCCCTCTGCCTTTCTAGTTGATTGAAGTCCGCTCAGGAAAAACATGGCATTCTTATTTAACCAGCGTCCTAGACCCTAATGTTTTACCACCTTATGTAGTAGCAGATTTATATCGGCGAAGATGGCGAATTGAGGATGCTTTTAATACAGTAAAAAGGCTCTTGGGACTAAGTTATTTGTGGACAGGTTCAATCAATGGAATTAAGTTACAAATTTGGGCAACTTGGTTATTTTATGCTGTTTTAGTAGATTTAGGTGATGCTGTAGCGGATGAACTTTCTCTCCCCTTTGATGAGATTTCATTAGAGATGATTTATCGCGGTCTTTATCATTTTACGATGGCTCATCAAAAAGGTAAGGTAACAGATCCTATTAAGTATTTTGCTGACCCCCACAATCGAGATTTAGGTATTATCAAACAGAAACGAAAACCGAATGTTAAGTTGATTGTCGCTCCTTTTCCCGATCTTCAACGAGGGTCTGACCAGTTTTTTTCCACAATTCCCTGAAAGCCTCTTGACAAAAGACTTACAGCCTTAACTTGTCACCAATGAACTATGTTAAATAATGTAGAAAAAACTAGGATTGATTTCGTAGTAAAGACTTTAGTCCTTTTTTGTTCGCGGAGCGTCCCGCAGGGAACGTAGAGAACGCAGAGAGAACTAAAGTTCTTACTACAAACCTTTAATTACTTACCCTGTTTTACTTAATTATGTTCGCCCTACTCTATATCACCGATAGCTTTGTTCAGGTCTGTGGGAGTGTCGTACTCTTCATCTTCTGGTAATTGCTCCAAAAGTGAAATTATATTGCGATCAGCACCTTGCTTTTGCGCGTGTTGAATTAATACTTCCTTATTTGCTGGATAGTCAACACCTTTTAGGTGTTTCTGAATTTGCACTGGGTTTGCTTTAGCCATTTTTACCACCACTAGAGGTTGTTAACATCTTCACTGAGGAATTTGTTAGCTCCCTCTATCAACAAGAAGAACCATTTTTGATTCCTAACAATTCCCAAATCACCCAATTGGTTGATGTAATAATTTTTCAAAAGCCTTGGCAACTAGAAGTCGCGTCTACACAGACAAAAACCACCTGTACGGGTTAAAAACCTTGGTTTTTTACTAGTCCACTACGGGACGCTACACGAATGCTTGTTTAGTAGTCAATTATATGCGCCCAATACTTTTAACTATGACGCCGTAAGTCCCCCACTGAATTTGGTACTCCGAATCAGTGGCGGGATATCATCTGTGAAAAACCGAAATCGTTCTCAATTAATACGAGGCATAGCCGAGTCAGAGCAAAGAACATTTGAGGTTTTTCCTTCATATTATTGATGAGATAGATGAAAAATCCCCAGGCTTTCTGATAAAATATCGAGTATCTTGACCACCAATGCCGTAAGCGAAAACCAAGCTAATAGGTAAGTGTCGCCATGAAAAGATTTGGGTCTTGGGAATCAGGACTCCTGCCCTTGGAGGGAATGTCAGACTTTCTAGTACTACGAAGTTCTGGAGGCTATTCCCGATGAATTGGGAAGCTCACACTGTACCTTCAAGTCAGTGTGGGTAGTTCACAATAGTCAGGTGTATTAAAAATCGTAATAAATATTTATGCCTCCTCGTTGGCCTCGCAAACCCGATCGCAATGACCCTGAATTCCGCAAGTTAGACGATCGCATGAATTTCGCGGTTCATGTAGCCGTTGCTGCTACGATTAATTCTGGCTTATGGTTCTTCCATATCTTGAAAACAACTACTTGGGAGTGGTTGCCGTTGTTCACGGCTAGTTGGGTTTTAGTATTGTTGGTGCATCTAATTTACATTGTGGCGATCGCCAATTACTCACCTACACCCCCCAAATCCACCTGAAGATGGACTACTGAAGCTGGGGCAATTGTAACCTGTGGTTGTATGCTTGCCTGATGAATTGCGCGATAATGTTAATTATTCTGAGACTTCGCGCTCTTTCTTGATATAAGGTAATTTTTATGGCTAAGACTAACACCACAGAATTACTAGAAGCCCTAGCAGCTGAAATTGGCGACAGTGTTTATCTAGATATTGCCAAATGGCATCTCTATCTATCTAATGCCAAGCTGCATACCACCGTTGCCGAACAGTTATATCCTTTAATTACTTCCAAGGCTGTGACTGAAGACCGAGTAATACAAGTGTTGGAATCTATCCCGGTGAAAATTGGCGGTGGTAGAAGAGAACTACCTTTGCTCGATTTATTACCACTACAATGTCAAGTTAACTTGGTGGATATTTTAGAGAGATATCAACGCGAGATATAATTATAGGTGCAGGCAGGCAATTATTACACAGTTTGATAGGCAGCAAGGATTTCTACAAAAGTTTTATTTGTTGAGAGTGATTTCCTGGCTTCAGATATTTGTGTTGGATTGAGAAAGTTTCAGCAAAATTAATCGCAGATAAACGCAGATAAAGCACATTTACCTTTGTGTTATATTGCTGTAGAAATTTTAGCGATCGCTACAAATATAGTTTTAATATACTTTTTAATCGGAGG
The DNA here is from genome assembly GCF_014697125.1 of Anabaena minutissima FACHB-250. Classification (GTDB taxonomy): domain Bacteria; phylum Cyanobacteriota; class Cyanobacteriia; order Cyanobacteriales; family Nostocaceae; genus Trichormus; species Trichormus minutissimus. The sequence goes on from NZ_JACJRG010000021.1 coordinate 2,648, forward strand.
TAATGATATGTTTTTGCAAATCAAAAATAGCCAAGATTTAGTCAAAATTCTTGATCTTCAAGAATTAATCGATCCGAATTTAGACATAGTTCATGCCCAAGACCAAGAAGGTCAAGAAGAACAAGAACCTGATACTTTTAAAAAAGAAAATCTTGTCTTCCCTTCGGGCGAAGGTCTACCACGCTGTTGGTTAGATGCAAATTACAGGATGGCTAAAGCTTCTTAAATATAAGAACCCCGATTGCTTAAAGAAATCGGGGTTCTGAGTTTGTATTTATCTATTGATTGATTGATTGATAAATCCTTAACCACTCACTACTCCCCACTCAGGACTCAGCACTTAATTTAGTTTCAGATTGGGGAGAGATGGCTTTAGTAATCCAGACTGTGAAAATGTGAGATAGCACTCCTAAAGGGCCAGCAAATAAACACAGTATTATAGAGTGAATTGTCCAAATTCCAGTTTTTTGTCCTTCCAAATATATAAACCTACCGACAAATAAATCCATCACTAAAAAATGAATCCAACCTGTCGCCGCAGCTGTTTCATCAGCAAAGAATCGCGCAATATCAGCTAGTTGCGGATTAGATAAAGCTTGGGCATTTTCTGGGGTAATACTAGTAATAAATAGATACAAGTATGCCCCAGCTAAAGGTACAAATGGAATGTATGATTCCATGACTCGCCGTGTTACTTTCCAGTTGGGGAGAAGAATCATTAACGCCCAAAAAGGCAACACAAAAAGATTGGCAACGTTGAATAATTGCGTGATGTTCATAAATAAAATAGAGGTTAAAGCAGAGAGAACTCATGTAGAAACATAGCAATGCTACGTCTCGACTTTTTAGGAGATGTCTATTAAGTTAACAGATGTGATTCTATCTCTGTTGAGTTTAAATTACGGCCAATAAATACTAAACGGGTTTGCCGTGCTTCTGTTAGTTGCCAAGGACGATCATAAAATTTTTCAAAGCGGTTTCCTACACCTTGCATTACTAGGCGCATGGGTTTATTCTGCACGGCTACAAAGCCTTTAATCCGGTAAATTTCTTGTTGGTGTACTAGTGCTTCTAACTGTTTTTGCAGTTTTTCTGGGTCAAAAGCACGGTCTAAAACTACGTGTGTGGAGTTGATTTCGTCGTCGTGGTCGTGGTCTTCTTCGGTATCATGATGACTAGGACGACTATCTAAATTATCTTCAACGGCGGCTTGCCATCCTAATAGTATAGATGGGTCGAGTTGACCGCGATCGCTCTCTACCATTTTCACAACTCGCGGTAATTCTTGCTTGACTAATGACTCAACTTGTGATTTTGTTGCGGCATCTATCAAATCAGTTTTGCTTAAGACTACCAAATCTGCACAAGCTAATTGGTCTTCAAACAATTCTTGCAAAGGTGTTTCATGTTCTAGACTATCATCGGCTTGACGTTGAAGTGCGATCGCATCCAAATCGCTAGCAAACGTCCCGGCGGCGACTGCTGCACAATCTACCACCGTAATCACGGCATCAACTGTAGCAGCGTTGCGAATTTCTTGCCAGCGAAAGGCTTTGACTAGGGGTTTGGGTAAAGCTAAACCAGAAGTTTCAATCACAATGCAGTCGATACTATCGCGCCGTTTGATTAACTCCTGCATTGTGGGGTAGAACTCTTCTTGGACTGTGCAGCAGAGACAGCCATTAGTTAATTCAAAAATATTATTCCCGTTTTCCTCATCTTCTGGGCAAACTTGACAGGATTTCAACAACTCGCCATCAATACCGAGTTCGCCAAATTCATTGACTAAAACTGCAATGCGGCGGCCTTGGTTGTTTTGGAGGAGGTGGCGAATTAGGCTGGTTTTACCACTACCTAAAAAGCCTGTAATCACAGTGACGGGAATTTTTGTAGCCATTCTAATCAATTCAAAATTCAAAATTTAAGAACGACGACTTTTAACCCGCCTAGGTGGGTTTTGCTGGTGTGGTTCTTTCTTAATATATAGCAATCCTAAATCATAGAGACAAGATCCCCGATTTCTTTGAAAAGTCGGGGATCTGAACCGCGCAAATTCTCAATAAATAGAAATGAAGCCCTAAAAAATAAATTTCTGACTTGTAAATCAAGTTTCTGACTTGTAAATTAAGTTTCTGACTCGTAAATTTGAAAAAAATCGGTATAAATTTATATTCTAAGTTGTTAATTTCTTTTTTTCTGTCGAGAATGAAGAGTGTTTAGACTTAGCCTAAATCTAAATGAGTGACAGTACATGGTCAAAATACTAAAAAAACTGCGTCATTTTCCCAAAGTGTCAACTAAATCTCATCGAGATGAATTTTATCACTACCCAGGAACTGTACCAGGAACGATCATCATTGATGCAGATGCGCCACCGCCGACGATTTTATTGATTGACTATAACCAAACTGATTTTATTCGCCGACAGGTAGCCACCCCTGAAGAATGTATCCCCTATCTAGATCAAGAATCCGTGTCTTGGGTAGATGTCCAGGGTTTAGGTAATCAGGACATTTTAGAGCGAATGGGGCGAGTGTTTGAATTATCGCCTTTAGTTTTAGAGGATGTAGTTAACGTCTCTGAGCGTCCTAAAGTGGAGGATTACGAAGACCGATTACTATTTATTGCGCGGATGGTAGTGCCTAAAGAAAGAACCTATGGTTTTTATAGTGAACAAGTAAGTTTAATTTTAGGGAAACAGTATTTGCTGACAGTCCAAGAAGAACCAGAACATGATTGCTTTGAGGGGGTGAGGCTAAGAATTGAAAAAGGGAGGGGGATAATTCGTCGGCAGGGGACTGATTACTTAGCTTATGCTGTACTAGATGCGATTGTTGACGGTTTTTTTCCAGTTTTAGAACGTTACGGGGAACAATTAGAAGACTTAGAGGAAGAAGTCATAGCCAAACCTACCCGCAAAACTCTACAAAAAATTTATCAACTGCGGCGAGAATTATTGCAACTACGTCGCGCTATCTGGCCGCAACGGGATGCCATTAATACTTTAATCCGCGATCGCAGTGAGTTAATTAGTGAAGATGTACAAATTTATTTAAGAGATTGCTACGACCATGCAGTGCAGGTCATGGATATGGTAGAAACTTACCGAGAGCTAGCATCTGGGTTGATGGATGTGTACCTCTCGGCTGTCGGTAACAAAATGAATGAGGTTATGAAGCTACTCACGGTAGTTTCGTCTATTTTTATTCCTCTAACTTTTATTGCAGGTATCTATGGTATGAATTTCAATACGGAAAAATCACCATATAATATGCCGGAACTGAATTGGTATTGGGGTTATCCACTTTGTCTAGCAGTTATGGGATTTATAGGGTTGGGATTACTATTTTTATTTTGGCGACGGGGTTGGCTAGAGAATTCTACGGCCATTAAGCGTGATTAAATATTGGCAGTTGGCACTAGCCACACAGAAAAAAATTTTGTATAGGGAGTCTGGACGCTGAATTATGGCTACAAGTAGCGACCAAAATTTAGTGGTATTGACTATTTACATTATCGGCGTTGCTTACGTCTTTAATATGATGGTTGAATCCATCGATGATCGCATTAAATACGACTTTAAAAAAGGAGTTGTGGACGACCAACTCAAAGAGCAAGGTCTGGATGACAAAATAGGCATTTCCTTTAAATTCAAATCCTCAGATCCCATAGACGAACTCAAAGAACTATCAATGAGTATCGACAATAAGTCTGAGAGTCTGGCCATCTATGTAGACTGGGACAATAGTGCTTTAATCCTCAACAACAAATCATGTCGAGTCATTAGAAAATCACCAGATTTAACCCGTGACTTAGCCTTACCCCAAAGTCCCAGCTTAATTGTTCCTAAAAAATCTCTATCAGAAGCAATTACCGCCGAAGATTTATTTGGAAGAGATAAAGACACTGGTATTTATGCAGTGAAAAAACCCATAGTTAATATCGGGGGGTTAAAAAATGGCGGGCCACCGCAGAAAAAATTGTATGGCGACTTTATGAATAGAGGCAAAGAGTTAGAATTTTCCCTACAACTGGTACTACGCCTATCGGAATTACGAGCAGGTATAGCTCTCGGCTCAGAATATCCCCCCATCTGTATCATTGATTGTCCCTTTACCGTCAAAAAACTACCGTGGACTTACGCCCTCCCCTGGAATAAAAAGAAATAACCAAACCGCACAGATGATATCATCCAGGACTACACTTGAAAGAGGGAGAGAGTAGGCGTAGGTGGTTGCAGATCAGTTAACCCTGGTTTGAGGAAAGTCCGGACTCCCGAAAGACCAGACTTGCTGGATAACGTCCAGTGCGAGCGATCGTGAGGATAGTGCCACAGAAAGATACCGCCAAAATCAGTCCTGAGCAATGAGTGCTGAGTGCTGAGTTTTTTTCTCAGCACTCCGTACTCAGCACTCAAAACTGTCTTGGTAAGGGTGCAAAGGTGCGGTAAGAGCGCACCAGCAACGTCGAGAGGCGTTGGCTCGGTAAACCCCGGTTGGGAGCAAGGCCGTAGGGACTATGGTTGGTCTTTTACCAGTTCCGCCTGAAAAGAGCCGCTAGAGGCGTTTGGTAACAAACGTCCCAGATAGATAACCGCCATCATGTAGAGTAATCTACATAGAGAACAGAACCCGGCTTACTACCAACTCTCTCCTCTTTTAGTCCATAGTCCATAGTCAAAAGTAACGACTATCAACTGTTGACTAATGACTGATACCTGTCAACTATCAACTGTCAACTATCAACTGTTGACTAATGACTAAATAACTAATGAGCCTTGTTTATCCACGTCGTCAGCGACAGCTTGAAAGTTTAGTAAGAAAATTAGGTCTGCCAACCACTGCACCGATTAAGTGGGAATTACTAGACTTAGCTTTGACTCATCCTACTGTTTCCGATTCAGCTAATTATGAACAACTGGAGTTTGTTGGTGATGCCGTAGTGCGATTAGCGGCGGCTGTGGTTTTATGGGAAACGTATCCAGATTGCCCTGTGGGAGATTTTGCCGCCATTCGTTCAGTTTTGGTGAGCGATCGCATCCTGGCACAATTAGCTAGAGAATATGGTTTAGAGTTACATTTATTAGTCGCCGGTAGTGCCACCAGCGATAAAATTGGTCAAGAATCACGACTTGCAGATGCTTTTGAGGCTGTTTTAGGTGCGTTTTACCTCAGCACCAATAATTTAGAATTGATTCACTGTTGGTTAGACCCTCACTTTCGCCAACTGGCGGCAGAAATTCGCCTTGATCCCGCCAGGCTCAATTACAAAGCAGCCCTCCAAGAATGGACGCAAGCCCAATACAAAGTTTTACCAGAATATCGAGTGGTGGAAGTCAATCAAGCCAACCGCACTCAAGAGCGTTTCATGGCTGAAGTCTGGCTGTATGATAAAAAACTAGGTGAAGGTAAAGGACGCTCGATCAAAGCCGCCGAACAAGCCGCCGCCAAAATAGCATTTTTAGCAGTCATGCCCAAGGAAGATCCTGTCTAAATTTTGAATTGCCTCTAGTAGTCTATCAAGTTAGTTTTGAGGGTTCGTAGTAAGGACTTTAGTCCTGATTTTTCTAAGGACTAAAGTCCTTACTACGAACTTGCTTATGCCTCAATTCACATTTGATGACCTACTAGGGGTTGACGCTTGATAATTTACCAATGACTATTGACTAGTGACTATTGACTAATAACTCATGATTAACATTGCTGTTATTGGGGTTGGACGCTGGGGAGTGCATTTACTGCGGAATTTTTTAGCACTAACTCAAGTTAATGTAGTGGCGGTAGTAGATCCGCACTCAGAAAGGTTGGCGGTAGTCAAGCAGCAATTTAACTTAGATGAAAGTGTTGTATTAACGACTCAGTGGCAAGATTTACAGCAATTGTCAGGGTTAACAGGAGTTGCGATCGCCACTCCTGCTACTACCCATTATGCTTTAGTTAAAGATGCGCTCAACTGGGGTTGTCACGTTTTAGCCGAGAAACCTTTAACTTTAGACCCAGTAGAATGCCTGGAACTTTGCAAACTGGCAGAGCAGAAGCAATTGATACTGATGGTTGACCACACCTATTTATTCCACCCAGCCGTTGAGGGCGGAAAAGCTGTAGTCCAAGCAGGTAAATTAGGTGATTTGCGTTACGGCTATGCAGCGCGTACCCATTTAGGCCCTGTCCGCCAAGATGTCGATGCACTTTGGGATTTAGCCATTCATGATATTGCCATCTTCAACAACTGGTTAGGTCAACTACCCATCAGCGTACAAGCAACAGGTAAGGTGTGGCTACAAGCTGAAGAGAGTCAGAAAACTAACACCTCACCATCAGGTTTAGCTGATTTAGTTTGGGTAACACTCACCTACCCAGATGGTTTTCAAGCCTTTATTCATCTGTGCTGGTTAAATCCTGATAAACAGCGTCGGTTAGCCGTAGTAGGTAGCCTCGGTACTTTGGTCTTTGATGAAATGTCACCATCATCACCTTTGACGCTATTACATGGTGAATTTGAACAGCAGGGAAATCTCTTTTTACCAGTGAATCAAAATCAAGAAGTGCTGGAATTACAAAAAGGAGAACCCTTACAAAGAGTTTGCACCACCTTTGTAACCAGTATCCTCCATAACACCCCCCCAAAAATTTCATCAGGTTGGGTAGGTACAGAGTTAGTCAAAATCCTCTCTGCACTCACAGAGTCTTTGCGTCAGAATGGTCAATCAATTGTCCTCAAAAATTTCTAACAAACTCCCCGCGCACCTCCGCACCCCTCTGCGTTTGATTTTATTTCTGGACTGGTTGGGGAGCTAATTGAGATTGATTAGACTTATAGATTCCATTACCGTTGAGAGGAGTCTGTTCTGGCTGCGTAACAGCAGAATCGTCAGAATTAACTGCCAAATTTTCTGAACTTTCTGGTGTTGGGGTAAGCTTTGATATCTCAATTAGAGGTAAAGTAATTTTCACCGACGTTCCCTTGTTTAGACCAGCACTTTCTAGGGTGATCGTACCGCCCATAAGTTCAATTAAGTTACGGGAAATTGCCAGACCCAAGCCTGTACCTTCATGTTTACGTGTGTTGTTTCCATCTACCATCACAAAGGGACGGAATAGCTTTTGTTGTTGCGCGGGTTCAATTCCTAAACCTGTATCTGTGATGGTGACGGTGACTTGAGATTTGCCACCAGTATTATGCAAAGATGTGGAAATTGTAATACCACCTTCATCGGTGAATTTAGTAGCGTTACCAATAATATTGATTAATACTTGTCTGAGTTTGGCTGCATCTGCCTTAACAGGAATTATTTCCGTACCTAAATTAGTTTTTAGTTGCAAACCTTTGTGTTGAACATTCACTGACTGCAAATTGATCACTTCCAGTAATATTTGCCTAAAATCGAGTGGTTCTGTGACTACAGAGAGTTTACCTGCTTCAATTTTGGAAATATCTAGTAAATCATTAATAATCCCCAGCAAGTGGATAGCTGTCTCATCAGCACGTTCTAGAAATTCGAGTTCTTCTTCCCGACTATCACACATATCATCTTTAACAAAGCGGATAGAGTTGATAATAATGTTAAGTGGATTGCGTAATTCGTGGGAAGTTGTTGCTAAAAATTGACTTTTAATTTGGTTGGCAGTTTTTGCTTCTTTCCAAGCAGTTTCTATTTCTTCTGACCAAGCTTTTAGCCTATCAACCATTTGGTCTAGTGCTTGTGCTAGCTGATTAAATTCCCGGATTTTGAAGTTGTGGGGTATGGGGTTAGCGACGTGGTGGCTATGAATATTTAAGGCGTAGTCTCGTAATGTTTCTACGGGATTGGCTAGGTAAGGAGCTAAATATAAAGATGCCAGTAAGCTAGCACCAATTAAACCCACTGTTAACACAATCAAAATCAGTTTGATTTCTTCTAAACCTAATAGGGCATTATCTACACTTGTGACAGCCAGCACTACCCATTTTTGTTGTTTCTGGATGGTGATGGGGTCATTAATGGCTGTATAACCGACAACTAATTCTCTACCATCTCGAAAATACAAATTGATCGACTCTCTTTTACCTGCGATCGCATTTTTGATAATACTTTTGAGTTGAGCTGCATCTCGGTGTTCTCTAATATTACTCCCCACCAAGTCCACTAATGGGTGTGCTAATATCGTCCCGTCTTCAGCAATGACCAGGGTTGAACCAGTTAGCGACCCAGGTTTATTTTTAGTTTGTTGGTATAAGGCTGATTGTAAACTCAAAGCATACCGCAATTGCCCAGAGCCATTGTAAACAGGTGCTAAAAGAACTAATCCTAGTTGTTGGGTTTTTCTTTGACCAGTAGTTCCTGACTTTGGTGGAGGGATGGTTCTGATATCTACCCCGTTACTGGGGAAAGAGAGATTAATTGGCGTAATAGCTTGATTACCGCAGCTACTGGCAACGATGTTATCACTTTGTAAGTTAGTTAATTGTAAACACTCAACGTAGTTGGGTAATTCTTGTGTTAACTGGGTGAGAAATTCTTGAATTTCCGTTGCTGACCCCGACTGGACAACCGTCGTGCGACTGGCAAGTGATAAATTAATTTTGAGATTAGCGATCGCATTTAAAATTTTCTCTCCTTTGATCACAGCACTGTCCGTCAGATTTTGACGAGCTGTGTTCAATAAGCTAGAACGTGCCTTATTCAAAGCCGCTATTTGGCCAATCAATAACACAGGCACAAACAGCAACAAAATTCTCGTTACTAAAATACGTCTAAAGGATGATTGACGGGGATTAGCCATCGAGCGCGTCTCACTTCACAACTGAAAAACCACAACAGTCTAGATATGCAACTAAACCAGCTAAAGGAGACATTTTATAAATTTACCCATATTTTATAATTAGCCCCCAAAGGTATCAAAGATTTAATCAACAAAAAGCAATGTGCTATACCAAAAATTGTAGTGGGTAGATGTGAGATGGACTTGTGCTGCATATTGATCAACTATCGCGGGGAAGAATTTAAAATGAAAAATTTTCAACAGCCATCTTGATGGCAGGCAGAATGTTTATGAGTTTTTAAATGTTTTTGTAACTGAGAACAAAACTATGCGAAAAATCTGAAATACGATATAATCCTATTCTTTAACTGCCTCCTGTCTTCAGTCACACAATCAGACTAGCAACCCAACCTAATGGTGCAAAATCGTCCATATACGACAGTAATTTTAGCCATGAGTGCAGATGGCAAAATAGCAGATTTTAAGCGATCGCCTGCTCGATTTGGCTCAGATGTAGATAAAGCGCACCTAGAACAACAAATTGCTGCTGCTGATGCTGTGTTATTAGGTGCAGGCACTCTGTGCGCCTATGGTACAACACTGACAATATCACAACCGATACTTTTACAGCATCGACAACAAGAAGGTAAAACTAACCAGCCGATTCATATAGTCACTACACAGTCTGGCAACCTCAATCCGGAAATTAAATTTTTTCAGCAAGGAATTACACGCTGGTTGCTGACAACTACGGTAGGCGCACAATCTTGGCAAGGACGATCAGAATTTGACCAGATTTTAGTTTTTGAAACACCAACGGGAAAAATTGATCCTATTGCTGCCTTAAAATATTTAGCCTCTCTAGGTATAGCACGCTTGGCTGTTTTAGGTGGAGGAGCATTGGTAGCTTCTCTGCTGGAGTCAGATTTAATAGATGAATTATGGCTGACTGTTTGCCCTTTAATCTTAGGTGGTGTAAATGCACCGACACCAGTAGACGGTCAAGGGTTTATGTCACAGTTAGCTCCTCGGTTGGAACTTTTAGAAGTTAAAACAATAAACCAAGAAGTTTTTCTCCATTATCGTCTGCAACAACCAATAGATTAGATTACGCTATTCATTGGGTATCAGGGAAAAGGCGAAAGGGTAAGGATTATGCTTTCCCCAATTCCCAGCCTTATCAATTTTGGATTTGCAATGAGTGGATTTTAGATTATTCAATCCAAAATCCGTCTTGAAAAGTTGAGCCACTGCGTTGGACGGGTTTCCCGGCTTGTAGCAAGTGGCGTTCCTAGGTTGGGAAACCCGCCTACAGAACTTTCCGCAAAATCTAAAATTCCCAGTCCCCAATCCCCAATCCCCAATACTTAATCCCCTAACAATGGTAGAACAACTCAAGCCGCGTTATTCTAGCGTTTGGATCAACAAAGTTGCTGAAGTACCCCAAGATGCCTGGGATGCTTTAGCTTTACCCCTCAAAACTCCTTTTTTAGAGTGGGATTGGTTGCATAATCTGGAAAATTCCCAGAGTGCTACAGCTAAAACTGGCTGGCTACCAAATCACTTGACTTTATGGCGAGACAAAACGCTGATTGCTGTTGCTGTGTTATATCTCAAAGGTCATAGTTATGGCGAATTTATCTTTGATCAGCAGTGGGCAGAGTTAGCGGAACGCATCGGGGTGCAATATTACCCGAAACTTTTGGGGATGACTCCATTTACTCCAGCTGAAGGTTATCGGTTTTTAATTGCACCTGGGGAAGATGAGCAGGAAATTACAGCGATGATGGTACATGAAATTGATGATTTTTGTCTCAAAAATCATATTTCAGGCTGTCATTTTCTCTATGTTGACCCCGATTGGCAACCGATTTTGGCACAAACAGGTTTTACCCCTTGGTTACACCATAGTTATATTTGGGAAAATTTAGGATTTCAGAGTTTTGATGATTACTTGTTGGGTTTTAATGCTAACCAGCGTCGTAATATCAAGCGAGAACGCAAGGCTGTAGAAAAAGTAGGTTTAAAACTACAACCACTAACTGGGGATGATATTCCTAAATCTTTGTTTCCTTTGATGTACCAGTTTTATGCTGACACTTGTGATAAGTTTGGCTGGTGGGGTAGCAAGTATTTAACCAAACAGTTTTTTGAGCAGTTACACAATAATTATCGTCATCGAGTTGTATTTTTTGCTGCCTATAGCGAACAAGATGAACGTCAACCGGTGGGTATGTCTTTTTGCTTGTTTAAAGACGATAGATTATACGGTCGCTATTGGGGAAGTTTTCAAGAAATCGATTGCTTACACTTTGATGCTTGTTATTATGCACCGATTGAATGGGCGATCGCTAACGGCATCCAATCATTTGATCCCGGTGCTGGCGGACGGCATAAAAAACGTCGCGGGTTTCCTGCTGCGCCTAATTACAGTCTGCATCGCTTCTATAATAGTCGTCTATCACAAATCTTACTTCCCTACATTAAGGAAGTAAATCAACTCGAACAGCAAGAAATTGAGGCGATTAATACAGAGTTACCTTTTAGTAAACAAGAGTAGTTGATATTTGCTAAATGATAGCTGAGAAAGATTTACACTTGATATGGAGTGTAAAAACCCCGAATAAATAAATTTAATTTTGAGAACGTTTATGGATTTGATACTGGAAAATTTGGCGGCTATTGATAATAGACTTTCTCAGCGTCACATCGAGCTTGATCCTGATGGATATTTCATTATCTATTTGGATCGAGCAGAGGGTTTAATTTATGCTAAACATTTTACAAATGTCATTGATGACCGTGGTTTAGCCGTAGATCCAGAAACAGGAAAAGTTATTCCTGCTAAGGGTAAAGTGGAACGCACCCACACAACAGTATTTAGCGGTAGAACAGCTAAAGAACTATGCGTCAGAATTTTTGAGGAAACTCAGCCCTGTCCTGTAAGTCAGCTAGACCACGCAGCTTATTTGGGTCGTGAATTTGTCCGCGCTGAAGTAGCTTTAGTCGCAGGGCAAGAGTATATCCAAGATTAAGGATATGGGGTGATTCAATGAGTGGATTTTGGATTTACGATTTTGGATTCAGTTTCAATCTAAAATCCGCCTTGAAAAGTTGAGCCACTGCGTTGGACGAAGAGAAGTGCGGTCTTCTCTACGAGAGGCTGCGCCAAGGGCTTTGCCCAAGTGGAGCAACTTCGGGGTTTCCCGGCTTGTAGCAAGTGGCGTTCCTAGGTTGGGAAACCCGCCTACAGAACTTTCCGCAAAATCTAAAATTTCCATTTCCCACTCTCTAATTACCCTTCAGATGATGGTTGAACTGCCAAATATATATAGTAAGTCGCCATGGGAATAATAGTGGCGGCGATTAAAAGTCCGACTACCCAAGCAGTGGCGTTACCTTTGTCAGTTTCTTCCGCTTTTTTGAAAGTGCCTTCTACCTGTACTTTGTCAACGATTTCGGGAGGGCCGGGATCAGGTTGACCAGAGAGAACCGCAACTAGGCGATCGCTCGTATCCAAAAATGCCTGATTATATTTATTACCATCCCGTAAGGGTGCAGCTAATGTTTCATCAGCCACACTCTTAGCAATATCATCTGTTAGCAGAGATTTGGCTTGATCCCCAGAAATAATTGCAGTGCCGTTAGTAACTGTATCCAGCACTAACAAAGTTTGATTTGCTTTAGCTTCCTCAGTAGGAAACCATTGGTCAAATAGTGCCTTAGCAAAGCTTTCTGGGGTTTCCCCATAATCTAAGCGGCGAATTATCACAAATCTGACTTCATTACCTGTTTGCTTTGCCAATTCCTCGAAGGTTTTGCTAATCTGACCTTCGTTGATACGGCTGATAACTTCACTTTGATCTACAACCCAGGTAGAATCTCCTGGTGTGAGGTTGGGTATCTGATATACACCTGTCGCTAATGCAGAGGTGGTAAATAGCGAAGAAGCTAGAATCACCGTCAGCAAAGGTAAAATCAGCCGGATGAGAAGTTTTTTCATCCTAAAAACTTGGTTGAGGAGCTGTTCCATTTGATGATCCTATAATACCGACTAGCATCAAAAATACTATACAACTAATGTCAAAATCTCTTCTTGTATCGATTTACATGGCTTAATCAGGTTTTGATACGAATTACGTAAAGCCTGCGGCATAGCTGCGCTTAGAGCGTAGCGGGACGTTAGTCCATTACGAATTAATCAAATGTGGACACTTGGCTAAAAACGTAGATGCTTTATTGTGAGCATCAGGATCATCAAGATGTGCTGGTGTCGGTCGAATTATGCCATTAAATAAATCATCAAATCCGTAGGGGGCAAAAAATTCCCATTCCCCTTGAGGATTTAACCTCACACCCACAGCCGTCGCCGTGTGTAACCAATCTTGAATCCCATCCTCTGTACTAGTGTAGGGACGGCGGCCAGAACGCCAACGGGCGAAACTGGCTTGATTTTTGACATCAAACTCATAATCAGGAAACTGTTGTGTCAAGCTGGTTTTAGCAGCTAGTTCTTGGGTGCGCTCGCCTGTTTGATCAAAGAAAGCAATATCAAAATCTTTAATAAATAACCCACATTCTTCTCCAAAGATGGAACGCCAAACAGTATTTCTCACCGCACCCCCAGCTAACCACCAATTCGGGAGATGTAATTGAGCGATCGCAGGTAATATTTTACCAACAGGTGTATCAGCCAAAATCATTTGTAAGCGAGTTTGATGATCCATAAGTTAGATGTAATTGTGGGGGTGAAAAGGCGATGGCGTACCCGCCCACCGGAGGCGATCGCAATGACGATGTATATTTAACGTAAATTCGATGACCTTTCCCTCTCCTGTGAGGAACTACGGTGTACACACATCTGGAGTGCTAGGTGCTAAATGTGGCTTGATCCCCCTAAATCCCCCTTCAAAAGGGGGACTTTGATTCTATTTCCCCCCTTTTTTAAGCTACCGTGTATACACACATCTAGAGTGCTAGGTGCTAAATGTGGTTTGATCCCCCTAAATCCCCCTTCAAAAGGGGGACTTTGATTCTATTTCCCCCCTTTTTTAAGGGGGGTTAGGGGGGATCAAAACGATACGGTATAAAGTTATCAGACTGATGTGTACACCGTAGCGTAGCCTACAAGGCAAAGGGAAGAACAACAAAGCAAAATTACGCTTCTTACTCCCCTCTCCGCGTCGGAGAGGGGTTGGGGGAGAGGTCAAAAATACTTGTATAACGCACATTATATTTAATAGTGCATGACTATATCACACTCGTAAATCAGCCTTTGAACTCCATTCATCAGCCTCAGAACTCCATTAACGAGCCTTTGAACTCCATTAACGAGCCTCAGAACTCCATTCATCAGCCTCAGAACTCCATTCATCAGCCTTTGAACTCCATTCATCAGCCTTTGAACTCCATTCATTAGCCTCAGAACTCCATTCATCAGCCTTTGAACTCCATTTATCAGCCTCAGAACTCCATTAACGAGTATTTAAACTGCGTCCCCTTGCTCCCCTGCTTCTTCCACCATCCCCAACTGTTGCTTTAAGGCTGTTGGTACATTAATCGCTGTATCCAGTCCTCGCACATCCTCCCATTTTGTATTTTCATCCCAACGCATATCTCCCCAGAATTCATCACTGAGGTTTGTGCCACTGAGGTCTGCGCCACTGAGGTTTGTGCCACTGAGGTCTGCGCCACTGAGGTCTGCGCCACTGAGGTCTGCGCCACTGAGGTCTGCGCCACTGAGGTCTGCGCCACTGAGGTTTGCGCGAATGAGGTCTGCGCCACCGAGGTTTGCGCGAATGAGGTTTGCGCGAATGAGGTTTGCGCCACTGAGGTTTGCGCCACTAAGGTCTGCGCCACTGAGGTTTGCGCCACTGAGGTTTGCGCGAATGAGGTCTGCGCCACTGAGGTCTGCGCCACTGAGGTCTGCGAAACGGAGGTCTGCGCCACCGAGGTTTGCGCCACTGAGGTTTACGCCACTGAGGTCTGCGTCACTGAGGTCTGCGCGAATGAGGTCTGCGTCACTGAGGTCTGCGCCACTGAGGTCTGCGCCACTGAGGTCTGCGCCACTGAGGTTTGCGCGAATGAGGTCTGCGCGAATGAGGTTTGCGCCACTGAGGTATGCGCGAATGAGGTTTGCGCCACTGAGGTCTGCGCCACTGAGGTTTGTGCCACTGAGGTCTGCGTCACTGAGGTCTGCGCCACTGAGGTCTGCGTCACTGAGGTCTGCGTCACTGAGGTCTGCGCCACTGAGGTTTGCGAAACTGAGGTTTGCGAGACTGAGGTTTGCGAGACTGAGGTTTGCGAAACTGAGGTTTGCGAGACTGAGGTTTGCGAGACTGAGGTTTGCGCGACTGAGAAATCGTCCAACTATACTGATAAAGTTTTCAGGCTCAAGACTATTGCTGTAATTGATGATGCGAAGTAGTTGGTTTGTCAGAGTATTTGCTTGTGGTTGACCAGATGGATAAAAGATAACTTCTGTTTTAAGATCATCTCGCCCTTGAGCATAGCGGTGTAACTCCAAGAGCAGAATCATCACATTTAACCCTGCATAAACATCAACCTGACGCTGACCTAACCCTGTCATTCCATAATTTTGCAACTGTCGCAACTTCTTCTGAGCTAAAGTCTCCTCAGCCGAGTCAATAAATTTTCCTTGACACCATTTACTGTAAAACTTATCTAACCGTTTAAATAATTCCACCCAGGGGAAATCTTGACTTTCAATCAACAACCCCATCAAATAATCAACAATTTCTCGTGTTAACCCACCGTAACCAAGTAAATCATAGATTTCCCAATTCATCGGAGCTTCAGAAATAATCGGCTGTCTCCCTTCCTCTGTATCGTAATATTGCGTCCAAGCTTTGAGCCGTAATTTTAAGCGTTCAGCAAACAGAAACTCACTAAAACTTTTATGGAAAAACTCAACCCCACCTTCTTGCTTGTCCGCCGGACGAATATAAAATGCTGCCAAAGCTGTTTTGAGAGCATCATCACCAAGTTTTTGTTTGGCTTTCTCAATAAAAGCCTTGGCTATTTCATCTTCTTGTAAACGTGCTTCTAACATTGACATAGAAGCAAATTCACCCCCAGATTGCACCACGCAAACAGCCGCTTCTGTGAGAATGCGTTTTAAATCTTCGGGTTTTTGTTGGGTGAACTCAATGTTTAAGTTAGTACCATCTCTTTCAGAACGCTGCTTAGTCAGTACCCAATTTAAAGCTTCTTGGTAAACAATAATTTTAGCAGTGCGGTCATCACTGGCTTGTCCTAATTTATCAATATCTAATTTTCCGTCGCGATACATTGCTGCTAACAAATAGAGCAGTAACGGTTCTTGAGCTAACTTATTAACTTCATCAGGGCAGTTATAATAGGTTAAAAAGTTTTGAAATGCAGCAGATTTACCTTTATTAATCTGCACCGCTTCCCACTTATTGAACCATTGCTTTTGGAGTTGTCCATCCATTGCGACAATCTCTACACGTTCTAAATTCGGTGGCAAATATGAGATACCTTGTAAAGCCATTGCTCTACCAGTAATGATCACACGATGCCCCATTTCCTGGTAATCTTTACATTCCTTCTGAAATCCCTCTACTTGTTTAATGAATGCTTCTAAATTGAGATTATTTCTTGCTTCAATATGTAATTCATCAAACCCATCCAGGATAAATAAAAACCGTGTGTTGGAATTGGTCAACCAGTTTTTATTGTCTTGAACAAATCCCAGTTTTAACTCTGCTTCTAGAGTATTTTCTAAGCGATATTCAAAAGTATCAATATCCCGTAAACGAATTAATACTGGTATCCAAAGGGGATATAAATGTTGTCGGACAAAATCCGCGAACATCCGACAAAAAACACTTTTACCTCGTCCGGGGCCTCCTTGGATAAACATAACTTTATCTAAGTTATCTGGATTAAGTAAAATTTTTCTCGCCCAGGCTTCTAAGGAAAAAGAGTCAGCTTGTTCATTGATATTCCCATTTTTATCTACAGTTTTGGCATTAAGAGGTACATATATATCTTGAAAACTAAAACTTTCATCAAAAACCTTCTCTAAAGGTTTATTAGCAATATGATTTTTTAAATATTCATCTATGCTCTGAAATCTATTCTGTTCTTGTTGCCAATCACCAAAGGAAGGTCGAATAATATTGTTAACAACATCCCCAGCTTCTATCCAAGCTTTGAGACTATAGCGGTGAGTATTCCGAGCAATACAATCTACTAAAAGCTGAGATGTATGTGCTTGAACTGCTGTTAATCTTGCGAGTAATACTTGATTAAATGCCTCTGCCAATGGCGATTTGTGAAAGCAGGTAATTACTTGACTCGCACTGTCATAATCTAATTCTAAATCGTTGAGTTTTTCTAATTCTTTACTAACTGCTTTAGCATCTAATTTGGCATCCCAGTTAATCTGGTATTTCTTTAAAATATCATTGGTACTTTCTAAATAAGCAGCTTGACTAACTATCAAAACACAGTCTTCTAAAGATAGGTTTTGCTTGGTTATATCACGAGTCGCCTTGAGTAAAGCGATACCCATTGGCATAAACGGTAAACCTGCACCTATTACCTGCGCCATCGGTGAACACAACACATCTAATAAAGAAGATGAGTTTTGCAGTACAGGTTTTAAGACTGCTAAACTAGCACCCTGTTCTTGCAGAGTTTTTGCAGCCTCTAAAACCGCCTGACTACCTTCAATAGCTGTGTTCACACTCTCTTGTATAGAGAAAGACTCCCGAATATTCTGCCAAATTTGCGATAAGCGTTTGCTCATTCGCTGCTACCCGTGTAATTACTGCTGATATAGAGCCTAGGGTAACATTTTCTTGGCAGCTTAAAGGGGTGGATAAGTAGTCAGGCAGAATTAACCGCGTTAGCGGAGCGCGGCGGGAGCATCGTTGCGAATTGGTTTTATTTGCTCTGACCACTTTTTAATCTCCTCCCAGACCTAGCAGTAATCCAGTCAAGTAACTGGGGAAAATATCGTTTGAGCAGATGGACACGTTGAGCAGTCTTATCTGGAAATACGTGCAGTTGATTGCGAACGATTCCTTGTATCGTCTTACGCATGACATCGGCTGGATTTGTCACCAAATCTTCTGGAAAACCCTGAAATTCTTTTGCCAGAGTTCCATACCGTTCTGACTCCAAAATCGGGGTACGGCTAAAAAAAGGATAAACGGCTGTTACTTTGACATTGTGGTCTTTGACTTCGTTAAACAGCCCCTCACTGAAACCACGCAAGCCAAATTTGCTGGCTGCATAATGAGCCATCCCACCAAATGCTGTCCACCCCGCTAAGGAAGAAATATTCACAATATGACCCTGTTGACGAGCAATCATATCCGCCGCAAATAAGGCACTTAACCGCATTGGTGCTAGTAGATTTACTTGTATAATGCGTTCCCATTTCTCACTCGGAACTTCATCCATGCGACCAAATAAGCCAATCCCAGCATTATTAATCAAGATATCAACGGGGATATTTAGTGCTTTGACTTGACGATAAAGGGTTTCACATCCCTCCCGTGTAGCCAAATCAACACTCAGACAAGCTAGGACTTCACCTGTTTTGACTTCTTGTTGAATTTCTGCGACTCGCTCACGCAAGACAGTTTCGTTTGTATTCGTTAAAATCAGTCGGCTACCAGCCTCTAATAACTGTCGGGTTAGTTCCAGTCCGAACCCACCGGATGCACCAGTAATGAGAATAACCGTCTGGGATAGTTGAGTCAAGTCGCTTCGCTCCAATTCAAAATTCAAAATTCAAAATTCAAAATTCAGATTAGGGACTTCCAGATAAAAAAATATCAAAACTGTAGGGTGCGTCAGTATGAATAATTTCTAAGTATAGTTAGGTTATATTGCACTGACGCACCCTACCCAACCATCAATTGCGGATAATTTATTTTTTGGTGTTCCCTTAAATCTTAGGGGATTTGAGGACGCTTAACAGTAAGAGTGACCAAGGTACTTTAATATCGGGGATGAGCCAGGAATGTTTTCTGAGGCTAGGTAGAGCAGAAGGGATGAGAAATCGTAGTGAACGTAGGGATGCAGGTAGGTTGCCATCTTGATCTACGATTCTGTATTGTTGAGCTAATTCGGCGACAATCTGTACGCGTCCTGTACGGCGGATGATGTTTGGTTCTGTAGCTAATTTAGCTATGACGCGTCCTGTGAATAAGGGAGTTTCCCAGTTGTATCGTTCACTGATGACTGAGGTTGTTTGATTATGGGTATTTTGCTCCGCCATTTCTGAGGCGAGTTGGGAAAAGAGTTCTGTACCCACGATTCCCGGCCAGATGGAAACAGCAGTAATATTGTATGGTTTTAACTCTACAGCCATATCAGATGT
The DNA here is from genome assembly GCF_014697125.1 of Anabaena minutissima FACHB-250. GTDB lineage: Bacteria > Cyanobacteriota > Cyanobacteriia > Cyanobacteriales > Nostocaceae > Trichormus > Trichormus minutissimus. The sequence goes on from NZ_JACJRG010000021.1 coordinate 21,770, forward strand.
GAGGCGATCGCAGCCGGCTTTCCCAGCACCATAAGCTGCACCAAATATATAGGACAGACCACCCCAAGAGGAAATATTACAAATCAGCCCCTGTTTTTGCTTGGCCATGATGCGACTAGCAAATACACTGGCTATATAATGGCTACGCAGACCAACGTTGTTACAAGCATCCCACAGACTCGGTTCACATTCCCAAAAGGGTTTACTTTGAGCATCTCTTAATGCCTGGACTCCTGCATAAACGTTATTCACCAGTAGGTCGAGTTGTCCCTGCTGTTCATCTTGGATACGCTCAAATAGTAGGCGCACCTGCTCATCATCGCTGTGGTCTACCTGCACGGGAATACATACGCCACCTGCTTGTTCTACGGCTAATTGCGTCTCACTCAGACTACCGGAAATATCATTACTACTATCAGAGTTGGGGTTTAATCTGCGTCCTGTAATATATACAGTCGCTCCTGCTTCACCGAGTGCGATCGCAATTCCCTTACCAATACCCCGTGTCGCACCTGTGACTAATGCCACTTTTCCCTCAAGGTGTTTCAGACTAGACATTTTGCCACCTATCCATTAACCTAGTGCAAAGGTTATCAGGAAAGCGATCGCCATAGATACCAAAATTTAAGCAATCACATACTTAACCGCAGCTTTTGACCTAGATGATGCGTCAATGGTGTCAAATCCGCTTATCACAAGCAAATCTATATCTATAACTAGTGAGAAAAGAGGAGTGATTCTATATTTAGTGTATTTACGCCAACATTAATGATATTCGCAACCAATCATAGCATTAATTGATCAGCTTATTGAAAAAGCTTTTATTAAAAATTGACATTTATGCCAAATAGAATTGATCTCATCGTTCATGAAATAGCCCAAATTTTCAGCCTGGTTACTTAACTCTTGGCACATCATCATAGTCTAATCAATCGACAGGAATTATAAAACCTGGAATTGGATACTAGCAAAAACTTTTATTTAATGCAATGTTAAGATGCAGTTAACTAAATTTTAACAATAGTTAATAAAGGGATGGATATTCTAAGTAAGGAGCTATAAATTTTTGAATAACGAGTGTTATATCATGTTAAATTATCAAAGTTTCAATATCACAACGAACTATATTTGCAGCAATTAGCAAGGACATTGGTAAATGCCTAAGCAGAGTCTTCATACCCGAAATATTGATCGATTTTTAACAACTAACCTAGTACAAGTTACTGACAAATTTAGAAAAATTTTAAAATTTTGGTGGCTAACATTAATTGAATCAGTGCCGTTTTTGTTGGCTTGTGCTGTATTTTTAAGCGTAGTTAGCTTAAAAAGCCCTTTCTTGCTGTTTTGTTTGCTAGCTGGTAGTTTAATCGTCATAGTAATTCAACAAATTGGGCAACAGTCACATCTACCAAAACGCTGGTTGATCATCTGTCAGATTTTAGCTGTAGCTATGATCATGAGCCTGTTTTGGTTAGATTATTTTGCCGCTCCGGCTCAAGCACAATTTTTTAAACGGGCTGAAGATTTTTTTAGAAATACATTAACCGAGGGAGCATCAAGCAATAATAATAGCCAAGCCGCAGTTAGTTTAATATTCAATGTGTTACGTGCCATTTATTTACTGTATATAGCTGTAGCTTTAATTGGTGTCATCAACGCAGTTCGTAAAGATGAAGACTGGCAAAGTATAGCTAGAACGCCTCTATTAGTTGTTGTGGCTGTGACTGTTGCAGATGTTCTCACAGGATTTATCATTGGTGATGGTAATAAATGAAATAAACTATAGTTAGTTATGTCTGAGGAACGACAGCAAGATTTTCGCCCAGTTAATCAAATTCTAGGCTCTCAGCCATCCTTAGGCCCTATTCCTGCCGATCAAATATTTCCTTGGACAGTAATTGTTCTAGCATCATACTTTATCATCAATGGAATTTTTGGGGGATTATTCCAAGATGACTTTCAACGATGGTTATGGACTGCATTAATTGCTGGTTGGGGAATAGCAACTTGGTGGATATTAAGTGGTGGTAGGAGTTGGCGTTTTTTAAGTAAATTCATCGGAGTTCCCACTTGGACAAGAGGCTTTGCTCGTTATCAAAGCTTGTTAGAAGTTAACCATGAAGCAAAAAATCGGAAAACAAAGCGTCGGTATCGCCGGACAAGAAACTAGATTAACGCCTTTTGAAGATGCTCTGCATTTGTCAACGATGCTACGTATTTTATTAGATGGGCGTGATGTTGGCGCATATATTTTAACTAAAGGAACTCAAAAAGATAGATTCTGCTTTGTTTTTGGTTTTGAATGTCGAGGTATCCACACCACCCTAAGAAGTGAACAAATAGACACGATTTTTAACAATATTGAATCTGGATTAAAAGATATTCCCGAAGGGGAAAGAATGACATTGCACATGGGTTCATTTAGTTCTGATGAACAGCGACAAACAGAACTGACAGACTTAATTAAATCTGCACGTTCGCGGGATATTAAATATTTATTGATGGCAGAAAGAGCCAGAATCAAAGAACTGACTAACGCGGGACTGCGTAAGCCAAAATTCCTCAAAATTTATGTGACATACACCATTGAACCAAACTCCACCAATGCCAATGATTGGATTGAAAAGCTATTAGGACAAGCTGAAGGCTGGTGGTTAAAATTTAAGGGTGATCTTGCAGATATTGAAAACCAACGGATAGAAACAGTCATTATTAAAGCTTACCAACAAGGATTTTGTCGTTGGGAACAATTGTTATCTAATAAAATGGGTTTAGATATTAAACCCCTGAATGCTGGAGAACTTTGGGAACATATTTGGCGGCGGTTTAACAATACCCAAGCAATACCAATTCCCCAGTTAGTTAACTTAGATGAAAACGGACTGCACGAAGAAGTCTCTTCAGATTTACCTAGTACAAAATTGCTGATGGAGAATATCCACAGTACAACCATGCTGATGGATTCTAGCGTACCTTGTGCCGATCGCAGATGGGTAAATGTCAACAATAAATATATTGGGGCGTTGACTTTCTTAGAAAAACCCGGTGGTTGGCCGAATAAATTTGCACAACTGCGGTATTTATGGGAACTACTCGCCAGAGAAACAATAGTAGATACAGAAATTGTTTGTGAACTAACAGCAGCGAATCCAGCTTTAGTCAAAACTACCTTGCAGCGAGTGCTGAAGCAGTCAAATATGACAGCAATGATGGCGCAAGAAAAGAGTAGAACTATTGATGTAAATGCCCAATTAAAGTTAAAAAAATCTGTTGCAGCCCAAGAACAATTATATGAAGGTGCAGTTCCCATTTATACGGGAGTAGCGATTTTTGTCCATCGTCCCACAGTGGAAAAATTAGACGAGGCGACAAGATATATTGAAAACTGTTTCCAACGTCCAGCCCAGGTAGTGAGAGAAATAGAATATGCCTGGAAGATTTGGTTACAGTCTCTACCCATAGTTTGGGAAGGTTTATTAGTCAAACCTTTTAACCGTCGTCAGTTGTATTTAACTAGTGAAGTCGCGGGGTTAATGCCTTTAGTATTAACCAAAGCTGGGGATAAACAAGGCTTTGAATTAATAGCAGAAGAAGGCGGTACACCGATACATCTAGACTTATTTAATCAGCACAAAAATTTAGCTTTATTTGCTACCACCCGTGCAGGTAAATCGGTGTTAGTTTCGGGAATTTTAACTCAAGCCTTGGCGCACGGTATTCCTGTAGTTGCCTTAGACTTCCCCAAACCAGACGGCACATCAACTTTTACCGACTATACCGAGTTCATGGGAGGGAACGGGGCTTACTTTGATATTTCTAAACAATCTAATAACTTATTTGAGCAACCAGACTTGCGATCGCTCGATCCTGAACAACAACGCGATCGCCTGCTCGATTATACCGCCTTTTTAGAATCAGCCCTAATGACAATGATATTAGGGTCATCCAGCGATAATCAACTCCTCACCCAAACCGTGCGTTCTCTAATTAACTTAGCGTTAACTGCCTTTTTTGCTGATAGGGGCATTCAAGAACGCTATCGCATGGCCATAGAAGCAGGCTTCGGTTCTCTAGCTTGGCAAAAAACCCCTACCCTCAAAGACTTTTTGTCTTTCTGTTCCCCCGAACATCTGCGACTAGATGCTGTCAGTGGCAGAGTTGAAGATGCACTGAGTCAAATTCACCTCCGGTTAAGATTTTGGCTATCTAGCCGCGTGGGACAAGCCATCTCTGCACCATCGAGTTTTCCTACCGATGCACAATTATTGGTGTTTGCACTACGAAACCTCTCCGACAACGAAGATGCGGCTGTACTCTCTTTGAGTGCCTACTCCGCCGCCTTACGCCGCGCCTTAAGTAGTCCAGCTTCCATATTCTTTATTGATGAAGCCCCAATTTTATTTGAATTTGACCAAATTTCTGACTTAGTGGGCAGAATGTGCGCTAACGGTGCAAAAGCCGGGATTAGGGTTATCTTATCAGCCCAAGACCCTGATACCATCGCCAAATCTAGAGCCGCCTCCAAGATTTTACAAAACCTCTCCACCCGATTAATTGGGCGGATTCAACCAGTCGCCGTAGATAGTTTTGTCAGCATCTTAAAATATCCCCGCGAAATTATTTCCCGCAACGCCACCGAAAGCTTTTTCCCACGCAAAGAAGGAGTATATAGTCAATGGCTGCTAGACGATAACGGTATCCCTACCTTCTGTCGTTACTATCCCGGTTATGAACAATTGGCAGTAGTCGCCAACAATCCCAATGAACAAACTGCACGTCAACAGGCAATGCAAACTTATAGCAATAAATATGAAGCAATTTCTATATTTGCCCGTCAGTTAGTGGCTTCATTGCGAGGTAGTTAGTCGTATCGATTCAGATTGTCGAGAAATATAAGTATGTAACTCAGAGGATAGGTAAATGAAAAAAACTATTGTATTTACGTTAGCTTTTTCCGCCTTATTAATTTTGCCTGCGATCGCACAATTAGGTAAAGTTTGGGTAGACTTTCAATATTACTCTACAGACTTTCAAAACTACCTGAGCAATAACCTCAGTGACAGTTTAGAAAATAACTCACAAAATGCGCTGAATAATTCTCGTGGTGATTTGAATCTACCTAATCCAGTAGATGCAGGAAAACAAGCCCGGCAAGGTATTTTATTTTTTAATTCTATCCCTGATAAATTTGAAAACAATCAGGCTGTACATTCTAATTCAGTAAGTAACGAAATCAATCGAGTAATTACTCGTAGTTCAGTCGTAGGTGTTTTAGGGAGAGATGCCCAAATCAGAACGAAAAATAAACTAGAAAATACTGAACGCACCATAGACAATATTACTAATATTAATAATGAATCTAATAGTATATTCGATATTATTGTCAATAATTTACCTCCTGGTGTTACAGAAAGCTTTGTTAAAAAAGAACAGTCCAACTTACAGCTTCAAAGTATTAAAATCCAGAGTGAACAATCAAAAATAATAGCCGAAAACTTAGCCCAAACTTTGCAAACAAATCAATTTATTCAATACTCCAATTTAAACTTAGCCAACATTTCCCAACAAATGGAAGAATCAAATCGAGCGAGGAGATTAGATTCAGCCACAGAAGCATCCAGACTATTACGCACCACCTCCCAGATAGAATTATTTGGTACAAAAACCGATAATGAGTAACTTTGCGCCTTTCCTACAGAACGCTCCGCGAATGCGCCTTGGCGCGAAACAAATCCTAGCAGAAATTGGCATCACCGACACCCTAAATAGTGGTGCAACAACAGCGCGCCGCCTAGCCGAAAGCTGGGACAATCAATGGCTAGACTTACTACAAAACAATACCAATAACAACCTCTATGGAGCATTAACCAACCTAGGTGTATTCTTCGCCGTTGGAACACTCCTATTTTTCATGATGCAATGGCTCAAAGATGTTATTCACAGTGAATATTCCCGTCCGATATCGGCACTTGTTTGGCCTTTTATAGTCGTAGTGCTATTAAGTAATGCTGGTAATGGTAGCATTCTGTCAAACTTGACATTAGGCGTGAGAAACTTCATTAATACAGTCAACCAGCAAGTAATCACTACAGCCAATGCCAATCAAGTTTATCAGCAAGCATTAAATATGAGTGTAGCCGAAGAAGTAGCTGGTTCATTACTACGTCCTTGTCAGTCACTAACTGGAGAACAACAAACCCAATGCTTAACTAAAGCCAGTGAGAGAATTGATAATCTCTGGAGTGAATATAGAAATTTATACGGTGATCAAACTTGGATTAGTAGACTAGAAACTCAAGTCAATCAAATTAGATTCGGCACAGGAATTGTTACTGAAAATAACTTTAATTCCTTGTTAGGTAATACGGCTCAAACCACGATTAAAAACTTTTTAATCTCCTTGCAGTTTGCTTTTCAAAATTTAATTGAAGCTACTATGTTGCTAATAGCAGCTTTAGGCCCTTTAGCTGTGGGTGGTTCTTTACTACCCGTTGCTGGTAAACCGATTTTCGCTTGGATAACAGGATTTTTAGCGGCGGGAATAGCCAAAATTTCCTTCAATATTATTGCCGTCTTAACTGCCGCAGTGATAGTGAATGGCCCAGCACAAGACCCTAATGCTAATCCTGATTTAATGTGGTTTATCATCTTCTTAGGAATCTTAGCACCACTATTATCTTTGATGTTGGCTGGTTTAGGGGGAATGTCAGTATTTAATGCTATTAGTAATTCATCGGAATTAGTCAGAGACAGAATATAAAAAGATAGGGGTAAAGTAGCGATGGCTAATTTATTGACGAGAAAAAAAGAACAAAAAATTAGTGCTTTAACAGTATTTGCGATCGCCACTTTTGGTTTACACTTCTTAGTATTATTAATTTTCCTGGTACAAGGGTTGAATATCCGCCAATTGAGCCTGCGAAAACCCCCTACTTTTGTGCAGACAATTGATGGTCAACCGATTAATAATATTGATGAATTAGCCAGAGAACCCCAAGCTATTCGTCAGTTTGTCAGTAAAACGATGATGTCAATGTTTAATTGGTCAGGAACTTTACCCCCACAAACTATTGAAGAAGTCGCCAAACCCAAAACCGACACTGGAATTTTAGTCAGAACACCAACCGGTGGTAGCCAAAAGGTTACTACTAGCAGTTGGGTAGCCAGTTTCGCCATCTCTGAAGATTTTCGCAAAGGTTTTTTGAGTGTGGTAGCTGACATGACTCCACCGGAGGTTTTTGCTACTAACCCCAATCAAATCATGACCGCACAACTAATTATCAAGCGAGTCTATCCACCCGTACAAATCTCTCCTGGTCAGTGGCGTGTAGGGATGGTAGCTGACTTGATACAAAAAAAACAAGCTGATGGTCAAAGATTAATTACACCTTTTAATAAAGACTTATTGGTACGTGCAGTAGATTATTTTCCCTATCCCTTAGCGGAAAATAGCACCGACTTGCAAAAAGCCATTTATAGTAGTCGCACTGACAAATTAGAAATTTATGAAATTCGGAATTTATGTTTGATAGATAACTATAACAATGGAGACACCAATCAATCAAATCCATGTACAAATGATAGTTTCGTTAGATAAATTCAAGACTATTTTTTCTCTGTGTCTTCCCTGCGGGACGCTCCGCGAATGTGCCTCTGTGGTGAAAAAGATTTAACCACAGAGACACAGAGGCACAGAGTAAGACAGCTTCTATTCTCTAGTCACTCTTATTATGCAATTACTTAAATCTGAAACTAGAAAAAGTAGTATTCTCCCTCTGTTGGCTGTCGGCACATTTGGGTTACACCTGTTTACCTTACTGTTGTTGATGTTTCACGGGTCGATGTTAGAGCTATTAAATCAGCGATTAACACCACGCAGTTTAGTGCAACTTGTCAACGGTAATGCGATTACAGTAGACCCAAAATCAAGTATAGAGCGACATCCAGAAACAATTCGCCGCTTTGTGGGTGAAACCATGACTCTGATGCTCACTTGGTCATCCAAACAGCCACAAGCAACCATCTGGGAAACTAGTTCTTCGTTATTAGCTAGTAATTTCCAATCAAAATTTTTATCTGAGATTAATAATTTGAATTTCTCTCGGAAATTTGGCAATACTAATAGAAGTGATGAACATATATTCATCATCCAGAGAATTTCCCAGCCAACCCCCGTTGGTGAAGGAAAATGGAAGGTAGAAATTTTGGCTAATCAATTAATTTTTAATAATTCTGATAACTTAGGTAGGTCAATTTCCTTTAATAAACAAGTTTTAGTAAGAGCTATAGATGAATCAGTAATTTCTCTACCCCCTACACCCCTACCCTGGCATTTAGCCGCTTACCGTTTGGGTGAAGCTCGGTTAGAAATTTATAATATCTGCGACCTCGAAGACAAAAACTGTTCAGGTAATTCCAACTAAGCATTACACCATGACTCCCTATTCTGCTATTTCCGAAACACCCCCGAAACCACTCACCCCTTTAACCACTGAGGATTACCAATTAGATGATTGGGAATCAAAGATGGCGAAGTTGGTTGGCTTGGAAGAAGAATCTATAGATGTTAATCGTCAATCTCTGGGAGATGAAGTATCTCCTTCTGCACCACCAGCCGCTCCAACAGAACAACCCCTAGCCTCTAATCCCTTCGCCAAATTAGCCTTAGTGGGTACGGCTACCTTAACTATCGTGGTGGTGGCTGGGATGTTTTTATCGCAAATGATGAGCGGTAACAATCAAAAGCCAAAACCTATAGTTGCGTCACCAACGCCATCACCAGTTGCCAATTTATCTCCAGAACCAAACCTAGAACAAGAAGTAGAAACTCTCAAGACTAAATTAGCTCTGGCTGAACAAGCCCAGGCGGTGAAGACTGCACAACAAAATCTGAGAAATGCAACTTCACGTCCAACTGTCACTCCCACTGTACAAAATAACCCTCGTGCAACAACTGATAGATTGTCGGCGCAACCTGCACCACGGACTGTGATAGTTGAGCGAGTTGCAGCCAACCCCTATTTACCCCCACCCATCCCTGTAGCCAATTCTGCTATTCCACAGCTACCACCACCCCCCCCAGTGCAACCAACGACTGCACCACCCACACCCAACCCCTTTGGAGAATGGTCAAGGTTAGCCAAGTTGGGTAGCTATGGAGAGGTAAATATTGGTGATGCCCCTAGAGTAACGGCCTCTGTTCCACCACAGGAAAATAATAGCTATGTGCCACCCCAGGCTGTAAATCCTAGGATATCCGCATCACCACAAAGAACAGCTCCAGTCATCAGCCAAGCAAGATATCAAGCCCCTAAATCTCTCAAGGTAGGAACTAGTGCCAAAGGTGTTCTGGCAACGGCTGCATTTGGTGAAAATACTAGAGGTAGAGGTAATGAGAGTAATAACGACAATCCCAACTTGTTTGTTGTGCAGTTGCGAGAAGCACTTAAAGACGGAGATGGCGCGATCGCTTTACCTGCTAAAACTGAGTTATTAACCCAAGTAAGCTCGATTTCTGAACAGGGTTTAGTCCAGATGAAGATAGTCAAGGTCATCATCCCAGATAACGGCAACCTCAGAGAAAGAGACATACCTGAAAACGCGCTCCTCATCCGTGCTTCTGGAGGTCGTCCCCTGATAGCACAGCAATATCCCAATCGCAGCTCATCAATAGCCTCAATGGATACAGGATTATTTGTGTTGGGTGGGATTGCCAAAGCCGCAGAGTTGTATAATCGCACCGATTCCCAAGTCACTGTCAATGGTGGTAGTACCGTTGTTACCAACGACTCCAACCGCAGAAACATTTGGGCTGGGGTAGTTGAAGGTGGTTTAAGTTCCGTCGTTCCCCAAATTTCCCAGCGCAATCAACAAGCGATCGCACAAATGATGCAAAAAAGCAATATTTGGCTGCTATCTGCTGGAACTGAAGTTGAGATATATGTCAATCAATCAACGCAATTTTAAAATGAAAGAATGCAAGCTTACGCACCCTCTTTCCCTAACGAATACCTGGTTACATCGTCATTTCTGCAACGGTGTTTCTCTGATATTTGCAGGAGCAATCTTATTATTAGCAGGTCGTGCTACAGCTAATAACGCTGTTCTCCGCTCAATTTTTTCCTGTCAAGCGCAGGGTTTAGGGGGAGTTGTACCCACTATCAAAGTTTGGTATCAACAAGGAACAAACTTAAGCTTTATTCCCGCAGGCGAAACCATTAGAAAGGTTTGGCTCAACGACCCATCACAAGTAATATTAGACTTTGATGGCCCTATGTGTATGCAGTTTGGTCAAGAAAGTGGTGCTACAGGAGATTGTAAAAACTCAGGAGCTAATGTTATTCAACTGCGACGCATTGCCAAACTGAAAATTCCCGGATTGCCCTACACTAATAATACACTTTTAACGGTAATTACCGAAGCTCAAGGTCAACCAAAACTATACACTTTTAGAGTTCTCTATGGAAATGAAGAACCGGAATATCATACCTTAGCAGTTTTTGCTGATCCGTCTCCTGGTGGAGCATCATGCGTCAGAGTTTCTCGCTAAGGAGTATTAATTAGATGCAGAGATTGGTAGAGAGTTGATATGTGTGTAGGTTTTTTACAGATAATGTAAATAAATGCCAGAAAAAAATTTTGAATTTTGAATTGGGATAAAACTCGCCGTGGTGTGAAAAACCTACACCTGCAACTTTTAGTAAATAGTTCAGTAATCAATTTTGGCTAAAATTAAACAACGGTTGTCTTAACAAAAGTACATTTTTGCGCTTACGCTTATGCTTATTTTTAACAGTAGTTAGATAATTATCAGCATAGCGGAAAGCAGCTGCACCATCGTAAGCAGCGATCGCGATCGCTTGAAAGAAAACTTTGGTAGGGACTTCTTCATCGGAAAGCTTTTCTGTCAGAATCAATAAATCTCTATCTGTTGCCGGAAAAGTAGTCTCTTCTGACCATTCGGGATCGTAAAAAATATCTTCAATTACAGCTTTGGACATTTTGCACCTCCCCAAAAGCAAAAGATGCAAAACCTGTAATAAAATTTAATTGCTGTTCTCGTGTTTGTAAGTTGTCAGGAAGTTCGTTATCACTACATCCAATTTCCTTAAGAATTTCTAAACAATAAGTTCTCAGGTCGCTACATGAAGCATTTTCCCATTTGAGACCTACCTCTTTAGCTTTTTGTACATTGCATCGAATGACATTAGTTACAGGGCTAATCATAACTGGACCCTCATCAACTTGATGATTGCAGTGTTGATCGAAACCACAAATTAGCGTAACCGTGTTTCTGCGGAATTTATGAAGATGGGATACTAAACCATCAGCGCATTTGCGGAAAATAGATTTGAGGCGATCGCGGTTTTCTCTTAAGAATATTATTACATTCACAAAAAATCTTATAAGTGTTGCTGGTATTATACTGAGTAGATACTCAGTAGTAGCAATAATTTTTTGCCGTGATTTTACTGATACAAAAACCTCTGCCTGAAGTAATAGAGAATTATTGATTTGAACTTATTTAAAGTTATGCCTTTTAGCAAAAAAAATTAAATCCATTTAGTCGATATATCACAAGAATGATTTTATTTTTTAGATGAAAACAATAAATTTATTTCTATAGGTCGATTTTTAATATATTTTTTTCAGTAACAATACAATTATTGCGTAAACCTTGTTAGTTAAAATATCCTGAAACACAATTAATTTATTATTTGCCTATTTAAATCATATAGGAAAATAGCAGGATTTTTCAACAGGGTCTAAACAATCATAACTTGATGAAAATAGATAGAAACTATGTCTTAATTCAACAAAATTCTATCAAGTCAATTAAGTTATGAATTTTGCAAAATGTAATTGAGGATTAACAATGAAGATTTTTAGCTCTGTTCTAAGCCAATTCAAGTTTTTAATTATCGCCTTTACCTGTGCGGTGCTATTTTTATCTAGTGCGATTCCAGCTTTTGCAATTGAGAGCTACCAAAGCGAACCAACAGAAGCTACTACACAACTTCTAGAAACACAACGCCAAACTGACGAAATGGCTAAGTCTCCACCTGCCACACTAAAAGAAGTACAAAAGAAATCCAACGAGGGACTTAATGAAGTACAAGGGGCTGCTGATATAGATAAGATGAAGCGTCCAGCAAATTCCCAAAATGCAACTTCCGTAGAAGATGAAGTTAAGAGTTTCTTAGAAAAAGTTACAGGTAATAAGTAATTAGGTGACAGGTGACAGGTGACAGATAAAAAACTGTTATCTAAACATTGAGCATAAACCTAAAATACTAGGACAGTAGATGCCTTAATATCTCATGAATAAGGTATCTACTGCTACTTTAGTTATAGTAAATTCTCATTTTATAATCTTTCCTTTGATTGATGTAAATAAAGCCTATTTTTTGGGAATTTAGTAAATAAGTTAGCTTAGGAATTAAAAACCATGCGTACTATCAACATTGGTTTAACAGAAGAACAGCGTCAAGGTGTAATTAATTTGTTAAATCAAGATTTAGCAGATTCTTACCTCCTATTAGTAAAAACCAAAAAGTACCATTGGGATGTAGTTGGCCCTCAATTCCGTAGTCTGCATGAACTCTGGGAAGAACATTACCAAGAGCTAACAGAAAATATTGATGAGTTGGCTGAACGGATTCGTGCTTTGGGTGGTTATCCTATAGGCACAATGGAGGGATTTCTCCAAATGACAACTCTTAAAGAACATGGCGGAGATGTTCCTACTGCTACTGACATGGTAGCGCGACTGATGGAAGATCATGAGCAAATCATTCGCAACTTAAGAGATCATGTAGACCGCAGTGGTGAAGAGTTCCATGACCAAGGAACTGCCGATTTTCTCACCGAACTCATGGAAGATCATGAGGAAATAGCTTGGATGCTGCGCTCATTTATTGAAGGAGAAGCATTACAACCAAGTGGTACACAACCAGCAACAGAAACTAAAACCCCTGTAGGCGTGTAAGAAGGGAACAGGGGACAGGTGACAGGGAACAGGAAAGAGTAGAGACGTAGCAATGCTACGTCTTAATATCTGGTGGAATAACTCACCTAATATCTATCTCAGTGTTGGGTTTCCTTACGTCAAACGCCACTCGCCCCAAGTCGGGAGACTCGTCCAAGGCGGTGGCTTCCCAACCTACCAATCTGTGAGAAATCCGGGCTATCACCTATCACCTGTCACCTGTCACCTGTCACCTATCACCTGTCACCTGTCACCTATTACCTATCCCCAGTCCCTTATTTTCAAGGAGCATACAAGTGCCAGCAGTTTATCAAGCAGAACGGACAATTTCCGCCGTATTTAAAGAACAGAAGCAAGTCGATGATGTAATTCGTCGTTTATTAGATAGAGGTGTACCCAGAGATCATATTTCGGTCATGGGTAGAAACTTCCAGTCAGAAACTCGCATTGCAGGATTTATCTCTAAAAGAGATGTAATTCTGGGAGGTTTAAGAACAGGGGCAATATTTGGTTCTTTGTTTGGTTCATTTCTCAGCTTGCTGACAGGTGTCGGTGTACTGTTTATTCCTTTTGTCGGCCCTATTGTGGCAGCCGGCCCCATTAGTGCCTTGTTGTTAGGGGCTGCTAGTGGTGCGATCGCAGGTAGTGCTGGTGCGGGTTTAGTATCAGTTTTGACTACCTTGGGAATGCCTGAAGATAAAGCCGCCATCTACCAAACCCGCCTGCAAGCCGGCGAATTTTTACTCATGGTAGAAGTCCCAAGCGATCGCGCTGGTGAATTTCAGTTACTACTCGAAAGTGCTGGTGCAGAAGAAATTAATACCATTGACAAAACTTTAACTCATCCCTGTCCAGGGCCTTGCAACAGTCCAGAAGACTTGTCTCCTGAAGTTCGTTCTCACCTTTCATCAGAAGCTCAAAACACATTTATTCAACGCTATAACGCGGTGTTAAATGAAACTAGTGATGAGTTTACAGCTGAACAAGCAGCTTGGGCAGATGTCCATCAAAAATTTGATGAAGATGAAAACGGTGTTTGGTCAAAAGCTAAAGTTGGTGTTTAAGCTATTGTTTTAGCTTTAGGGATTATATTTGTGTAATCTATGAGGAATGGTTGATGAACTTTAGTTCATCAACCATTCACTATTTCTGCTATTCTTCATCTATCTTAGGTGATTAAATAATAGATCAGATGATCTATCTAGTGGTAGTTATAAAAAATATTTGATTCTGATAATTTATCTTATGTGAATGGTTCTAAAATTTTGAGGTTATTTAATATGAGTAATGAAAAAAGAGTTGAAGCAACAATCAAAAATATTGAAGGCAAACTACAAGAAGGAATTGGCGAAATTACTGGAAACCCATCTGATAGAGCAGAAGGCAAAGCAAAGCAAGTTGAAGCTCAAGTAATTCATACTACAGAAAACATCAAAGACGAGTTAAAGAAAGCTATTGACTAATCAGTCAAAAAGCAGAAATCAAACAAATTTATTTGAAAATGCTGTTTAGTATGGCGGAGCGCAAGCCTATGCTGAATAAAAATCCCCATCCCTAGTAAAATTTTCATGCTTGGCTGTGAAACTAGTTTCATCAGGACTACTTTCTGCCAGCTTAATTTTTGACTCCACTCTTTATACAAAGCAGTGGAGTTTTTATATTTTATGTAATTAAATAAAGGTTAGTTGAGAATAAATTCACTCTAACCATAAGAATTTTATACTTTCTTAGTGACTGGTACGTCCAGTTATTAAACCCCAGATAAAAATAGCAATTATTGCACCGATAATAGCAACAATGAGACCAGGAATACTGAGAGTAGCTGCGGTCAGTTGTAGTCTTCCTGTTTCTAAAAGAGTGACTATAGTACCGCCAATTAAAGCACCAATGATACCTAAAATCATTGCTGACACGATACCACCGCCCTGACGACCAGGATAAATAGCCTTGGCGATCGCTCCGGCAATAATACCAAGAATTATCCAAGCGATAATGTTCATAATTTAATTTTGTAAAACACTTACCAGTAATTTATTAATTAAATTCTGTTTTTCCTTCTGCCTGAGGAAATAAGTATTAATCACTATAGTAATCTATCAAGTTAGTTTTTACGGTTCGTAGTAAAGACTTTAATCCTTACTACAAAAAAGCTTATCCCTCAATTCAAATTTGATGACCTAATAGTAATCTGCTGTGATTTTTGTTCACGTAGTGTGGTGTAGCCATACTCGTTTTGCGTAGATAGGGATTAGGGAATGAGCCTGTGCAAGTTTTACGGAGTCGGCGATCGCCACTAGATTAATAAATACAAAAGTATTACTTAGCACCCCAAAGATAGAATGATCAATATTATTTTTAAAATTGTTTAATACTACAATTGACGTTTATAATTTTCAGGAAGTATTTCTAAAGAGGTAAACATTGTCAACCTCATTTAGAAGCTTTTAAAACCTTTTTCAGGGAAATTAATGCGGAATCATTCTAAATCTTCCCCTTGGGAATATATCCCCACCCTATATTTTACTTCTGGTGTACCTTACGTCATTATCAACACTGTTTCTGTTATCTTTTACAAAAAACTTGGTATAAGTAACTCACAAATTGCCTTATGGACTAGCTTTCTGTATCTACCTTGGGTAATCAAGATGTTTTGGGGGCCAATTGTAGATATTTACTCAACAAAAAGGAAATGGATGCTTTCTACCCAGTTAGCAATGTGTTGCTGTTTGGGTATAGTAGCTTTTTGTTTACAATTGCCAAATTTCTTTTTTATCTCCCTGGCTGCTTTGACATTAGGAGCATTTATTTCAGCAACTTATGACATAGCTACAGATGGCTTTTATCTTTTAGCCTTAACTCCAGAAAAACAAGCCTTCTTTTCTGGTATTCGCTCATTATTTTATAGACTGGCTGTTATCTTCGGCTCTGGGTTTTTAGTGATTATAGCTGGTTTACTTGAAGGATACCTAAATAATATTCCCTTAAGTTGGACTGTAGCAATTGGGTTTTCTGCCGTCATACTGGCAATACTGTTTATCTTTCATCGTCTAGTTCTACCCTTGCCGGAGTCTGATCAACCCAGACAGCCTAAAGAAATTAATCAGATACCATTTATCAAAATTATTACTTCCTATTTTCAGCAAGAAAAGATTTTCGCTATCTTAGCTTTTATATTGCTCTATCGATTAGGTGAAGCAATGCTTGTGAAAATAGCCTCCTTATTTCTGTTAGATAACCCAGAGGTAGGTGGACTAGCGTTAAATACATCAGAAGTTGGTTTAGTATATGGCACATTTGGCGTAGTATCTCTAATTTTTGGTGGCATACTTGGTGGTTTAGTAATAGCTAGATATGGGTTAAAAAAATGTATATTGCCTATGGCTTTAGCTTTGAATTTACCAGATTTATTTTATGTCTACATGGCTTATACTAAACCTTCAATGAAATTAGTCTATCCCCTAGTTTCTTTAGAACAATTCGGCTATGGTTTTGGGTTTACGGCTTTTACTGTGTATTTAATGTACATTTCCCAAGGAGAATATAAAACTTCTCACTTCGCCATATCTACAGGCATTATGGCATTAGGAATGATGCTACCGGGGATAGTTAGCGGCTATTTGCAAAATTCATTAGGATATCCCTTATTTTTTGTTCTGGTTTGTCTCCTGACAATCCCTGGAATGATGACTTTATTTTTCATCCCTTTAAAAGCAGATAGGCGAAATTAAATTTGTAGTAAGGACTTTATTCCTGATTTATCTAAGCAATAAAATCCTGACTACAAATACAATAATTAAGAGTACAAAAAACTATGCGTTATGTCTTAGGAATAGACGGCGGCGGTAGCAAAACCGTGTGTATCTTAATGGATGATACACATCAAATAATTGGTCGCGGTCAAGCAGGTGCAGCAAACTATCAGAGTATAGGCAAAGCAGCAGCATTGAAATCTATTGAATCGGCAATTTATCAAGCAGCGAATGAAGCATTAACATTAGCAAATTCACTCAAAATTACCTCGCTATGTCTTGGTTTAGCTGGTGTCAGTCGTGCCGAAGATATTAAAATAGTCAAAGATATAGTCAAAGAATTACAAAACAATCAATCTTTACCTATTATTTGGGATTTTCAGCCATCTAATATTGTTATTTGTAATGATGCTTTGATTGCTTTAGTTGGCGGAATTGGTCATGCTGTAGGAATTGTCGTCGCAGTGGGTACTGGTTCTATAGTTTTTGGTCGTAATTCTCAGGGAGGAACTAAGCGAGTAGGTGGCTGGGGGTATATTTTAGGCGATGAAGGTAGTGCCTATCAAATTGCTGTTGCCGGGATGCAAGCAGCATTAAAAGCTTATGATGGACGGGAAAAATACACCAGACTTGTAGAAGATTTTCAACAGCATTTGAATTTGGCAAGTATCGAAGATTTAATTGAAGTCATCTATCGCCGGGGGTGGGGAGTCAAACAAATAGCTGCTTTAGCACCAATTGTAGATTTAGCCGCCGCCTCTGGTGATGAAGTAGCTAATCATCTCATTGATGATGCTGTCCAAGAATTAGTAAAAGCAACATCTACAGTAATTGAAGCAATTTTCAACTCTGACTCAGTGTTTGAAATAGTCACAACAGGAAGTGTATGGCGGGGTAAATGTGAGATGCAAGCGAGATTTAATACATCTATTGTGAAGAAATACCCTCAAGTAAATATCATCTTTCCTCGTTATGAACCTGCTTATGGTGCTGGTTTGTTGGCTTTGCAGAGACTAGTAAAAACAGAATAATAACGCCGTCTTAAGGTGATACCCGCCAAATTTTTACAGTCTCATCTCCACCACTACTGACAAGAGTTTTACCATCAGGACTAAAGGCCAGAGAGAAAACCCCAAATATATGTCCCTTGAGACTGCGAATTTCTTCTCCTGTTGTGACATTCCACAGTTTAATATCGTTGTCTCCAACGCCATGACTGATGCTTTGAGTTGCGTTAGTTGCACTTGCGAGAATTTGACCATTAGGATGAAAGCTCAAAGAGTTAGCACTAAGGCCTTGTAAGGTGCGGATTTCTTGTCCTGTTGTGAGATTCCACAGCTTGATAGTGTTATCATTGGCAGCACTAGCAAGAGTTTTGCTATCAGAACTAAAAGCGATCGCTCGCAATGTAGATGAATGTCCTGTTAGAGTGCGTACTTTTGTACCTGTTTCTACATCCCAGAGTTTGATAGTTTTATCTATTTCCCAACTAGGACTAGCAATAGTCTTACCATCAGGACTCAAAGCTATGGAAGTAATCTTGAGTTCATCTTCTTTTATGGTATGGATTTTTTTACCTGTGGCTATATTCCAGATTTTAATAGTATTATCCCAGCCACCACTAATTAGCTTTTTACTGTCAGGGGTAAAAACTACGGAATTAATCCCCAAGTTATGTCCTCTGAGAGTAAGTATTTCTTTTCTTGTTCTCAGATCCCATAGTTTGATAGTGTCATCACTACCACCACTAGCCAAAATTTTGCCATCTGGACTGATGACTGCCGAATTAACACCCCAAGAATTTCCACTGAGAATATCAATTTCTTCTCCCGTTTTTAGGTTATAGAGTTGGATATTTTTTCCGCTACTAATAGTAATAGTTTGTCCATCAGGACTGAAATCGATAGAATCAGCTGTAGAATTTACAGGTAAGGCTTTTTCTAAAAAGAAACTACTAGGCAAGCTATTAATTAAATATATGGGATTGGCAATAAATCTATAGCGAAAATAACTATATGAAGAAGTAATAAATAATCCCAACATTAAGGCGGTAACACCTTGTAATAATCTTTGTCGAAACTTGAAGACAAGCATAATTTTACTCTGCTTAAAGATTTTGAGAAGCAGAAATTATTCTTTTTTATCTGCTTTAAGAAGTTACTACTGCTTAACACCGGGTATTTACGGAAAGAATGGCTGATCTGCGTGATAACTAGTTATTAGTTGCTTGTTTGCTGTATAAGTAGAACGGCATAAATTAATTAAAGGTTTGTAGTAAGGACTTTAGTCCTTCTTTCACTTGGCTATTTCCTACTCGCAGCCTATCGCGTTGCGCACACCACGCAAGTTAGTTCAATAAATTCAGGACTTACGCAAGTGTCACAATCGATGGTTGGTGCGTGACGCTATGAGTCTCATGACTACGTTCAAATACTTTCGCAGCGTCACACAACGGCAATAAAGCGGGAGGAAAATCCACACCGCTTTTTGCCTCCCCTACATGAAAAATATGCCAGTTGCGTAAGTCCTAAATGAGTTAAGGGGATAGATGACAAGCACCTACCCCCAAATAGCTGCCCAGATGACGAACCTGGAACTTTAGAATCTGGTATCTAATAAACCCAGTATCAGCCGTGATATATTGATTGTCACTGGGAGAGATACGGATTTAACAGATTTTTGTGAACAGATGATACTGATAAGTAGTTGTGCAAAATTAAATTCATTAAAATTTAGACTTCGCCAAAAGTGCTGTTCCATAGGCGGCTTCTGTATTCACAGACGAGACTACTGGCACTTTTAAACACTGTTGACGAATTGCAGCCCAAGTAGGGTTTTTTGCCCCTCCACCGGCTGTATAGACTCGATTTAAGCTATCAGAACCTAATTGTTGTAATAATTCATAGCCTCGCGCTTCTATACGAGCGATACTTTCTAACAAGCCATGTAGAAATTCCACTGGATGATCTGGGCGTGGTGTGAGTCGTGGGAGTAAATTGGGATCGTTAATAGGGAAGCGTTCCCCTGCTTTCAACAAGGGATAATAATCTAACTTACTGGCCTGAGAACTATCAATTTCACGACTCAGATTTTCTAACTCTGCATCAGTGAAAAATTCCCTTAACACCGCACCTCCAGTATTAGAAGCACCTCCTGTCAGCCACAAATCACCCAGGCGATGGCTGTAGATACCATATCGCGAATCTTCTACACGGGTACGACTCAAAAGTTTGAGTACCAAAGTTGAACCCAGGGAAGTCACGGCTTGCCCTGGCGATGTTGCGCCACTGGCTAAAAAGGCCGCAATACTATCAGTAGTGCCAGCACAAACTAAACAATTAGGAGGAAACAAAAACTGATTGGCAATTTCAGGACGTAATTCTGCTATGGGAGTCCCAGGCGTTAATACTTGCGGTAGTTGAATCGGTAGTTGCAGACTTGTCAGCCATTCTGGGTATTGTAATTGTTCCACGTCATAACCCAGCTTTAAAGCATTGTGGTAGTCACTGATTCCCAACTGGCCATGCAGCAGAAATCCCAACAAATCGGTTTGATGTAAGAAATATCTCGCTTCGCTAAAAGTGGGTAATTGCATCATCCAAAAAAGTTTAGCCAAGCTGGAGGTTGAACTTAAGACGGTATGATTTGGCGGTGCTATCTGGCTCAATTTATCCAGCACCAATGATCCCCGCGCGTCGTTGTAGAGTAAGGGTGTAGATATGGGGTTGCCTGCATCATCGCACAATAACACAGTTGAGGAAGTACCGTTAATAGCGATCGCTCTCATTTCTCGCCGCCAATTCTCAGGTATTTGCGCCAGCAGCGTCCATAATGCCGTCTCCCATGATGTTACATCAGCGATCGCCCCTGTTGCCCAAGGATATCGTACTTGTGTCTGGATTTGGGCTACTTCATCAATTACCACTGCCCTCACCCCAGAAGTACCAAAGTCGATCCCCAAATAAAAACTCATAGTTTTATAAATTTTTTTGCTGAAAAATAACCCAAACTACCGAATTCATCACGGATTTTGTTACAAGATGCAACAAGATGTTCCACAATTTTGGCAAAACAAGGAAAAGTAGTAAACGAACTCTTAAAAATTAGTTTGACGCTCAGGAGGTTTACAACCATGCCTATCTCTGACACTCAAGTTTACATTGCGCTAGTTGTAGCACTAATCCCAGGCATTCTCGCTTGGCGGTTAGCTACAGAACTTTACAAATAACGCCACCATACGTTATCAAGAGTGGAGTCTAATTATTTATGCTCCACTCTTGGAAGCATAAAACCAATTCGCAATTCGCAACTCGCAATTCGCAATTAAACTAAGCCACCCACAAGGGGTGGGGTTTTTACCTACCTTGCGATACAAGGACTGTTTCGCCCACCAGGGGCGTTAGCGGAGCGGGACGTACCCCTCCGGGGAAGCAAGCTACGCGTCAGCGTCTCGGAGAGAAGTACGGTTTTGAACCTTCACTTTTTGATCAAAGCAGGAGTCGCGTCGCTGCGCTCCAGATTCAAAATTCAAAATACCCTACGGTTATTCTGAAACCTGAGTCAACCAATTTTAGATTTTGGATTTTAGATTTTGGATTGATCCCGACCACAAGGGTACGGGGCTTGGGGATTTTAGATTGAAGATTTTAGATTTTTCCACCCACTAGGGGTGGGGCTTGTACCCCAAAAAATCCACTTATCGCAAATCCACTCATCCAAAATTCCGAGGGTCAAAAAGGCCTTTCAATCTTCGTCCAACGCCTAAACCCCCCTACACTTTTCACAAATAACTGGTATAATTTAAGACTAACTTTATTCAAAAACAACCTTATTAATACTGAAACAGTATAACTGAGATCATTAGCTAAAAGCTATGACAATCAATATAAATACAGACGTATTAACAGGTATTAGCAAATTAAAATTGACAATAGCAAGATTGTTTTGATACCTTGGAAGCAATTAGTCCCATCTGAATACAGGTAAAGACTAAACAAGCACAAAAAAGTACATCATACAACAACTTGTGATTTACCGGTGAGAATACAGTTTGGAATTGACATTAATTACTAAAAGAATAATAATCCTGGCAGATCAGGTGTAGTTTTCATAAATTGGTGGACAAATACCATTAAGTTAAACCAGTTACTTACGTGTGGTTTGTTTTTTTTGACAATTAACATACGTGTAGCAATTTGGAAAAAATGAAGTAATATGTCAGCTAATCTTAGTCGTAATCATAGCTAATAGGCTCTTTATGACTTGCTTTATTCATCAGGAAATTTCTCTTTTTAAGAAGCATCATGAACGCTTTTCAACCTTCTAGACCTCCACAACAACCACCTATACAAAAACAACAAGCTATTCCTCGGCCAAAACGCCATCTTCGCCAACGTTCTTACAAGGTGATGGCTGTAGAAGTTTCAGCCAAGGTAGCTGTCAATTTCGTTATTTCAGCAACAGCAATATCCGCATTAGTTCAACTTGTGCCAAATCATTGGTCACAGCAAAGTAAATTACGAGAAATTAGTACAGAAGTTAAGCAAATAGAAAAACGCGTCAGTATTTTACAGGCAGAATTTAGCCGTAATTTTGATCCGCGCCAAACTAAAAGTGTTATGCAGCAACAAACATATAAATTTGAACCTGGTCAACGTCCGGTTGTTTTAACCAATCAATATGGACAGCAAATAGACATCTCAGAGCCTTCACAATAAGCAAAATATTAGATTGGTGATTGGTATTATACAAGTTGCTGACAGAAGTAATTATTGCTAAAAAATAGCCCTGGGTGCAAATTTCTTATAGTTATTAGTTAACATCTAACGCCGTGTGCAACTTTCTCTCAAACCTAACCCCCAACCCCTTCCCTTGTAGGGAAGGGGAGCAAGATTTAAAGCCTCTCTCCTTGCAGGGGAGAGGTTTGGAGAGGGGTTTCAAAAATAAGTTGCACATCGCGTCATCTAAACTTTTTCTAGTGTTATTTTATTTATCATCTATCCCTCTTCTGTCACTTTCCAGATTCACTAAATTATCTAGAAGAATAAAAGGGTTTGAATTGATTCATTGCACTAATTAGGTGAATGAATCCAAGCAATAAATCAGAATGGGGGAAAATACCAAGCCAAGCCCCACAGCCAGCCATCCTACAATTTTCTGGAATATACTGTCTAAATTTGGTAGTCAATGTTGCAAATGTTAGCGATCGCTAGCTATTTTCACAGTTAGCGTTAGTATGGCTATGTATTTTTCTACAGTATAAATATGACTCAAATTCTTTACGTAAATCCAGTTATAGGCAGCGACACCAACCCCGGTAGCCAACAATCCCCCTTCAAAACGATTACCCAAGCCCTGAAAGTTGCTACACCAAATACTGTCATTCAACTAGCCGAGGGGAATTACAAAGCCGATAGCGGTGAAATTTTCCCCTTCACGATTCCCTTTAGTGTCAAAGTTATCGGTAATGAAGCCAACAAAGGCAACAATATTTTCATAGAAGGTAGTGGAAGCTACCTCAGTCGGACTTTTGCCGGTCAAAATGTTACCTTTGTGATGTTAGATGGGGCGGAACTAAGAGGGGTGACTGTTACTAATCCCGCTAGTCGTGGTAGTGGTGTCTGGGCAGAATCAACCGCCCCCACCATTACTAATTGCACCTTTATTAATTGCAAGCGCGAGGGTGTATTTGCTACCGGTGATGCCAACCCAGTGATTATTGGTAACGTGTTTACCGAGAATGCCGCCAATGGAATTGCGATCGCTAAAAACTCCCAGGGTAAAATTCAAGGTAATATCTGCTTTAAAACAGGTTTTGGCATCGCCATTAGTGACACTGCATCACCCACACTTATAGATAACAAAATTTACGAAAACCGTTCTGGGATAATTGCCTCTGGTAATTCCCGTCCCATATTGCGTAATAATCTCATTGAAAATAATACTGATGATGGTTTGACTGTTATCGTTAATGCCCTACCTGATCTTGGCAATACTAATACCCCAGGCGGTAACATTTTACGCAATAACGCTAAATTTGATGTACAAAATGCTAGTGCCAATAAATTGGTGTCTGTCGGTAATCAAATAGATAAAACTAAGGTTTCAGGAAATATAGAGTTTGTAGATATTCAAGTTATCACTCCCACACCAACACCGACACCAACACCAACACCAACGCCGATACCAACTCCGATACCAACACCGACACCAACACCGACACCAACACCGACACCAACACCGACACCGACACCGACACCGACACCGACACCGACACCGACACCGACACCGACACCGACACCAACGCCGACACCAACGCCGACACCAACGCCGATACCAACGCCGACACCGACACCGACACCAACGCCGATACCAACTCCGACACCGACACCGACACCAACTCCGACACCAACTCCGACACCAACTCCGACACCAACTCCGACACCAACTCCTATAGACTTAAAGGATATTGGTAATCATTGGGCAGCCCCATTTATTCGAGAATTAGTCAAACAGGAAATAGTAGCAGGGTTTCCAGATGGTACATTTAAACCTGATGCCACGATGACACGCGGACAATATGCCGCCTTATTAGTTAAAGCTTTTAACCCACCACCAAATCGCGCTGTCATCAGATTTAAAGATGTACCTGAAAATTTCTGGGCATTAAAGGTTATCGTACAGGCGTATCAAGGTCTATTCCTTGCTGGTTATCCCGATGGAACTTTTAAACCCAACCAGAATATTCAGCGTGTACAAGTGATAGTCTCCTTAGTCAATGGACTAGGGTTGGGTTTATCTACTAACGTTACCAACGCCATTAAACTTTTTGACGATTATGCCAAAATTCCTGATTATGGTAAAGATCAGGTAGCCAAAGCCATAGAAAAGAAAATTATCGTCAATTATCCCAAGGCCAAACTACTCAATCCTACCCGCGATGCTACACGCGCAGAGGTAGTAGCCATAGTGTACCAAGCTTTAGTAGATGCTCGTCGTGTAGCGGCAATTAACTCACCTTACATTGTTAGTTAGGGAATTGGGAATTGGGGGAAATTTCTAACTTGTCTCTCTTTTCCTCCTACTCCCCACGGGCTAAACGCCCCGCTACCGCTAACAGCATTCCCTGAGTATCATATGTTTTTTCGCGTCAAAACTAATTAGTCCTTGTTGTTGCAATTTACCTATCAATCTTGTAATTGTGACTCTAGTAGTACCACACGCACTAGCAATCTCTTCGTGAGTGAAGCGAACATTTAAACGAGTTCCTTCCGCTACTGGTTCACCAATTTCTTGTTTCAAAAACTGTAAAAGATGATGCAACCTATCTTCTACTCGTCGTTTGCCAAAAATAACTAACAAGGATTCAGTTTGCTTTAACCGTTGATTGATTTTTGGTGACAGAATATGACTGAGTATGGGATTCAAAGCTACTTCAGTTACATGAATAGATACTAACTCTACATCTGACAAAGCTGTAGCTTGATAAATAGGTAAAGATGTCATACTAGAGCTAAATACCATTTGTGGTGTCGCTAAACCTACTAAAATTTCTTCCCCTGTTTCACAGAAAGTATTTAATTTCACTAAACCTTGGCAAATATAGAAAATTACTAAAGGATTCAGGGGAATATCTTCACCCTTAGTATACGTATATACTGGGCGATCCTCACTGATAAACTTTTCACGGTTGATTAATCCTACACCCTGTTGCTGATGTTGATTAATCTGACGCAGTAACCAGCGTAAAGATGTTGGTTTACCATGATGATTACGAACTACGGCTACTGTAAAAGCCCCATCAAAAGCTTCACCATTATCTGGCTGTAAACGCAATACTAACTCTTTATCTCTATCAGACTGAAATAGCTGGTTTAGTTCACTACGAAAACTTTCTCGTTCTTCGATGCGGATGAAGCTAATCATCGATTGACTGCATAAAGTCTGCTTGGGAATATTCAGCAATTTAGCTGCGGCTAGGTTAACTTCTTGAATAATGCCTTCTGAATTAGTAACAAAATAGGCATCTGGTGCAAATTCAAATAAATTGTAATAATGTAAGCGTTCTGCTTCTAACTTATTTCTTGTTTGTAAGAGTTCCTCATTCTGTTGATAAAGTTCTTCCGCCGCTAACTGTACCATTTTAGAGTTACTATAGAGTTCCTTAAAAGCTTGCGGTAGTAAGTCAGGCGGAATCCACGGTAAAACGCTAGCAGTTTGGTACAAATCTGCTAGCTGCTTGTGTAAAGCTTCCGCTTGTTGGATAAATAATTCTATATTCACTTTAGATGCTCACGACTTAGTAGCAGCACTGGAATAGACCAACCAACTTAATTAATAGATAAAGCAACTGCATCTACCCTAAAGCTGCGAATTGTGAAACTTGAAGTAAAGTGCAAATCTACATTTATCCTGAGAGTTAGGCAATTTTAGAACTTAGTATAAAACAGCCAGCATAATTATTAAACCACTAAAAATCACCATTAAATCAATATCACCAGCAGATATTATTTGAAGAATTGTATAAAACCAATCTCATGAGCAATTACTGGATATAGGCTGCTAACTCTCAAGAATAACGAAAAGTTTAGAGCTATACTTCCATCACTAGCATCAAGTAACTACTACTTTAGACATAGATGAAATTTTAAGTTGATTTGTATCCTTCAATACACCAGCATATAAGAACATTGAATTATTAACGATAGTCAGAATACTCATATTTTCAAAACAATGGAATTATAAGGTTTTTAGGAAATCAGGTAGGAAGTGCAAGATAAATAAAAAATAATTAAATATTTAATTAAACTTCAGTAAATAAGATTATATTAATCCTAAATTAGTTATTAATTCAATTGCTTTTTCAAAAGTGATACCTTGTTTGGTAGCAATATACAATAGTGCTATTACTGCTGAACGTATTGAGTTATCACAATGAATCAGAGCAGGTTTAGGTAACTCATTAATGATTTTTAAGACCTGGAGTGTACTTTGATGGTTAATTTCATCAACTGTGGTAGGTAAATTGAGATAACGCAATCCTAGAAATTCTATTTTATCTTTTTCATCATCTAAGCAGCCTTTTTCATCAGGCGATCGCAGGTTTACTATAGACTTATAACCATCAGCAAGAATTTGAGGAAATTGCTCTGGGGTAATTTGCCCTGCGACAGATAATTCATTGTTAATTTTTCTGACGATATCCATATCACCACTTTGCTAATAGTCAGTCATCAATTTTGCAGATAACTTTAATAGTAAGAACTCAGGGCTGAATAATTACTTAAAATTTCTGCCTGAGTTCTTACTACGAATTTTCATGTTTAAAAATCTTGTTTTTCTGGTATATCCCCCTCAAAAGGCTGAACACCTGTTGCAGGGTAGTCATCATCTCTCACACCAAAGATTCTTGCAACACCACCTGAGATATAGTTAATTACTTGCTGTCCTAATGTTTGAATTTTTTGGAGTAAATTTTTAGAGGTATTCATAAATGTTTCTCCTTTTAAATTGTTATTAAAGGTTGATGGGAAATTATTGCCTAATGGCAGCTATTTGATCAGGGCATTTTCACTAATATTCCAACATATCTCGAACCACTGAATTAGGTCATAATTCCAACATTTCTCTAACCTCTGCCGATTTTGGTAATTGTGCCAAAACCTGATGGGATTCAACACTGTTTCCGTAGTAAGAAGTGGTTGATTACAGAAATGGTACATTGCTAAAATTATGGTTTTTAGATAATTGTGATTTAACATGGCAGATATTGGCAGAAAATGCTGTGAATATCGTATTTTTAGATCAAAATAGTAAAGCAGGAAAGCCAGCATCGCCTTTCGATGAACCCAATAGAGATGTTGGATTCTCATAAGCTAACTGCTACAAATTTTTGACTACAGAAATTACTTCCTTGTAAACAAAATATTGTCTAAAGCAGGATAAGACATAGATGCTTACTGAAGTATATTTATAAGCAATTTAAGTATGAAGCAAGCTATTGGGATTATCCAAATTACGGCTGACGTTTTCTACACTTTTAAACTTATGTCAACAAGTTGAGGAACTTGTGAGGAAATTGCCAACAGGAGAATTTTTTTTTGTGTTGCAGAGTTAGAAGCTAGGGGTAGTCCTATGAAATCTCTGATTATTTTTCTGTGGCTTCCCTGCGGGACGCTCCGTGAATGTGCCTCTGTGGTTTAAACGTTCCGATCTCACCTAATAGAAAACCAGAGGCTAGAGCAATATCATGTGTGAAATATTCTCCTCACAAGTTCCTCAGATTTTCTGCCTAACTTTAAAAAGGAATATCCCCAGTCCGTAGTTCCCAAATCTCTAAGGACAACAAGATGAACAAGAGACACTTTGCAACTATAGACGGTAATCAGGCTGTAGCTCAAGTTGTCTATCGACTAAATGAAGTCATCGCCATTTATCCAATTACACCTTCTTCACCGATGGCTGAATGAGCGGATGCTTGGGCTAGTGAGGGTAGACCAAATATTTGGGGTACTGTGCCAAGCGTACAACTATTTCCGACAACGCCCCAGAATTTGTCCGCGATGTACTGGTTAAAATCATTGCCCGTGCAGGGGGTGAGTTACCTATCAGTGCTTTACCTGTTGACGGCACATATCTCACGGGGACGGCAAAATGAGAAAAACGCAATATTGCTCAAGAAATCCCGGTATGGGATACCAATGTCTGCATTCAATGCGGTAAATATGTGATGGTACAGCCATGCAGAATCAAAAAGCGTCCGTTGATTCTGGCAGATGGTTGTGGTATCGCTATCATCCAGACCTAGTTAAACAAGTTGACACTCCCCTCCAACTTGACTCACATACACCAAAGCTACCTGTAGAAGAGTCAATGTATTGAGAAAACCGCTTCAAGATGTTAACAAAAATTAACCCAGAAGTAGCTAAACAATTACTCCAAGAAGCGCAAAATGATGTCAGTATCCGGTGGCAAATATATCAATATTTAGCAACGCGACAAATTGCAAATGCGACTCAACAACCAGCTAGTTCATCTGCGAAGGGTATAGGAGTGAGAGGTAGTTACTAATTCATAATTAAAAACTCAATGACAAATTACGAACTAAAAATTAGTAATTATTTTGAGAAATTTCATTTATTCGTAAATCTGATTAAATAACAGGAAAGATATTCATAATGGACTTAAAAACTAGTTATATGGGGATACAGTTGCGATCGCCACTTGTGCCGTCAGCATCTCCCCTGACAGGAGAAATTGATAACATTATATGGATAGAAGATGCTGGTGCAGGCGCGATCGTACTTCCTTCGCTGTTTGAAGAACAGTTAAGCATGGAAAGTTACGAACTGCATCATCATCTGACCTATGGTACAGAAAGCTTTCCTGAGTCTTTAACCTATTTCCCTGAACCAGAAAACTTCCGTCTAGGCCCTGACGAATATCTGGAGTTGATTTACAAAGCCAAACAAAAGGTGAAAATTCCCATTATCGCCAGCCTCAACGGTTCTTCACTAGATGGCTGGACTGACTACGCCAGAATGATTGAGCAAGCTGGTGCAGCAGCACTGGAATTAAATATTTACTCTGTACATACTGATCCACAACTGACAAGCGAGCAGATAGAGCAGAGCTATATCAATATGTTAAAGGTAGTCAAAGCTGCCATATCCATTCCTGTAGGAGTTAAGCTCAGTCCTTATTTTACCAATATGGCAAACATGGTAAAGCGTTTCGATGATGCAGGAGCTGATGCCTTGGTGTTATTTAACCGCTTTTACCAGCCAGATATTAACCTAGAAACCCTAGAAGTTCAACCCCACGTGCTTTTAAGCACCCCCCAAGCCATGCGTTTACCCCTGCGCTGGATTGCCATTCTTTATGGTCGTATCAATGCTGATTTAGCTGCTACCAGTGGCATTCATACTGCCCATGATGTTTTAAAGATGCTCATGGCTGGCGCAAACGTCACCATGCTATGTTCTGTTTTATTACGACATGGTATCAACCATATTCGATGTATAGAACAGGAAATGCGCGAATGGATGGAACAACACGAATATGAATCTGTACAACAGCTTCAAGGCAGCATGAGCCAGAAAAACTGTCCTAACCCCAGTGCCTTTGAACGCGCTCAGTATATGCGAGCCTTGCAAACTTACAAACCAGAATGGGGCAGAATTTACGAACCTTCTCATTATCACGGCTAGGGGACTAGGAATTTTAGATTTTAGATTTTGGATTGAATAATCTAAAATTCACTCATTGCAAAACCACTCATTGAAAGACTGGGGACTTGGGATTGGGGATTGGGGACTGGAGATAGACAAGGTAGATTTTTTCAGAATGCCCAATGCCTCATTCCCGATGCTCAATGCCCATCTGATATTACGAATAGGGTGTAGGGAGTTTTGCCCACCCCATAAGATGGATAATTTATTTCTGGGAAACCCCTAAAATCGCAATATTTGTAACAGTATTTGCCACTTGAGATTATAGCTACCAAAATAGTATGCACAAACCGCGCGTCTGAATACGGGAGTTATTAATGTATGACTGATACTAAGCACAATTCACCACGTCGCCGCCGTTCCTGGGCAGAACCATACAAAATCAAGGTGGTTGAACCATTAAAAATGACCTCTTGTGCTGAACGTGAGCAGGCGATCGCCGAAGCTGGGTACAATACTTTTTTATTACGTTCCGAAGATGTCTACATAGACTTACTTACAGATAGTGGTACATCTGCCATGAGTGACTCCCAGTGGGCGGGGATGATGATGGGGGATGAAGCCTACGCGGGTAGTAAAAACTTTTATCACTTAGAAGCAAATATCCAGAAATATTACGGTTATCGCTATATTGTCCCCACCCACCAAGGACGGGGTGCAGAAAATATTCTGTCGCAAATTCTCATTAAACCAGGTGACTACATCCCCGGCAATATGTATTTCACCACGACTAAGCTACATCAAGAGTTAGCCGGCGGTACATTTATCGATGTGATTATTGATGAAGCCCATGATGCTAAATCATTGCATCCCTTCAAGGGCAATATTGACCTAGAAAAGCTCACAGATTTAATTCGCCAAGTTGGTGCGGGACGCATTCCTTACATTAGTGTGGCGGGGACTGTGAACATGGCTGGCGGACAGCCAATTTCTATGGCTAATATGCGGGAAGTGTTCCAAATAGCTCAAAATCATGGCATTAGAGTAATTTTAGATGCTACCCGCGCTGTAGAAAATGCGTATTTTATCCAACAGCGAGAACCGGATTATCGTCATCAAGCGATCGCTACTATCTTACGGGAATTCTGCTCTTACACTGACGGTTGCACAATGAGCGGGAAAAAAGATGCCCTAGTCAATATCGGCGGTTGGTTGGCACTTAACGATCCTGATACTTACGAAGAAGCCCGTAATCGCGTAGTCATCTATGAAGGCTTACATACCTATGGCGGTATGGCTGGACGTGATATGGAAGCGATGGCGCGGGGGATTGAAGAATCAGTCCAAGATGATCATATCCGCGCCCGTGTTGGACAAGTTGAATATCTCGGTCAGAAACTCATAGATTGGAATATTCCCATTGTGATGCCCATTGGTGGTCACGCGATTTATTTAGATGCCAAACGCTTTTTACCCCACATCCCCCAAGACCAATTTCCCGCCCAACGCCTAGCAGCAGAATTATATGTAGAAGCAGGAATCCGGTCTATGGAACGGGGTATTGTTTCCGCCGGACGCAACAAAGATACAAGCGACCATTATTATCCAGATTTAGAATTGGTGCGTTTGACGATTCCGCGCCGTGTTTATACTCAAGCCCACATGGATTTAACAGCTGAAGCCGTTGATGAAGTATATTACAATCGCGATCGCCTGGGTGGTATGCAGATGATTTACGAACCTAAATATCTCCGCTTCTTTCAAGCCCGGTTTGAACTGCTGTAATCTGATTTTAGCTGCATGGAATCTATGATTGTGGGGGCGCAAGAATTTGCTCCCCTACGAAAAATGCCGCTTACTCATTTAATTGTTAAAAATAAATACATCAAAAAATACATTTATCTACATAACAAAGTTTAATGTTGAACCTCTTGCTTTCCTCAATTTAGACTGTAATGATGACTATATGAATTTTGAAAATCAAGTAACATTTTTATACTTGAGTTAAAAAAATTAAATATCTTGCGTGCATCATTAATTATTGATGGCGATCGCTTGTAGTTTCAGAATAATGCTGTTAATAAAATATAGTTTTGTAAACTTTTTATAGCGTTTATACAACTATTTCTCAGTATTATCTGAGCAAAAAAGAATTAGAGCAACTTAAATCCAACTACCCTCAT
Organism: Anabaena minutissima FACHB-250; assembly: GCF_014697125.1. Lineage (GTDB taxonomy): Bacteria > Cyanobacteriota > Cyanobacteriia > Cyanobacteriales > Nostocaceae > Trichormus > Trichormus minutissimus. Next base: position 53,859 of record NZ_JACJRG010000021.1, read on the forward strand.
GTGCCATCAAAGCTCTACTGGTAGTGCTTAACTAACCGATAGTAGCTATAAGTATAAATGCTCTGCTTCGGAACTTTTAGTTTAACTGTCAGTCTTCTAAATGTGGCAGAAATATTTAAGTAAAATTCCGCAATTGCCACCAGGACAATTGAATGTATATCATGGCATCTTTAACAAGAAAATCAGTATCTGGCAGTGTTTTTCCCCAGCGATAAGTATTGCCAAACAGTTTTTATACTACTTTGTTCCTCACTATGGCTGATAAACACGACAAAATTAAATTTCCTCTTTGGCAGTACCTCAACCAACCGTTATTTAGCCGTGATTCTAGATTAGAACTCAATCCCCGTCGTTTTGCTTATAGCTGGCGCATTGGACTTTTAGAACGTTGCTGGTATAGAGAATGTGATGCTAAAGGGCCACAACAGCATTAGATTTTCAAAATCACCTACACTAACTACATAATTGCAAACTAAGCCTCGTCTATAGAACGTGGCTTTTTGCATTTTCAGGCGTTAGGGGATAGGGGTGTAAGGGTTTATGGGGTGTAGAGGCAGAAGAACTCATGATTAATGTAACTCTTAATACACTAGATGCGGAAGTGAAATTTTCGTAAACACGTTAACCTAGGATGCTGTTGGTGACAAAATCATCCTCCCCAGAGATTAGTGCTTTAAAATTGCATGGTACTAAGAGCTAGGATGCTTGGCATCAGTAATTTCTTTCATTTTTATTTTTAATTTTTAATTACTTCGTATGTCCTTTGTACCTTTACATATTCACAGTGATTACAGTCTGCTTGATGGTGCAAGTCAGCTACCATATTTGATTGATCGCGCGATCGCACTGGGGATGAAAGCGATCGCCATCACTGATCATGGTGTGATGTATGGTGCTGTCGAACTTCTGAAAGTCTGCCGCAGTCAGAATATTAAGCCAATTATTGGCAACGAGATGTATATCATTAACGGCGATATCGAAAAGCAGGAACGCCGTCCTAAATATCATCAAGTTGTGTTAGCTAAAAATAATAAAGGTTACAAAAACTTAGTTAAACTAACTACAATTTCTCACCTTAACGGTGTACAAGGCAAAGGCATTTTTTCTCGCCCTTGTATTAACAAAGAATTATTAAAACAATATCGTGAAGGTTTAATAGTTACTAGTGCTTGCTTAGGTGGAGAAATTCCTCAAGCAATCATGAGTGGTAGACCAGATGCAGCCAGGAAAGTAGCTCAGTGGTATAAAGATGTATTTGGGGATGATTTTTATTTAGAAATTCAAGACCACGGCTCGCAAGAAGACCGCATTGTTAATGTCGAAATTGTCAAAATAGCTAGAGAGTTAAATATAAAATTTATTGCTACCAATGACTCTCATTTTATTTCTTGTTTTGACGTAGAAGCACACGATGCTTTGCTGTGTATTCAAACAGCCAAGCTGATTAGTGAAGAGAATCGGATGCGTTATAGCGGCACAGAGTATCTGAAATCTGCGGAGGAGATGCAGATACTATTTCGTGACCACTTACCAGATGATATCATTGCGGAAGCGATCGCCACAACTGAAGAAGTTGCGGATAAAGTCGAGCCTTACCAAATTATGGGTGAGCCGCGTATCCCTAATTATCCCATTCCGGCTGGTCACACTGCTGATACTTACGTTGAAGAAGTTTCTTGGCAAGGACTATTAGAAAGATTAAATCGCAAATCCCGCAGCGAAGTTGATCAAGTCTATAAAGAAAGACTGGAATACGAACTAAAAATGTTGCAACAGATGGGGTTTTCCACCTACTTTTTAGTTGTGTGGGACTACATCAAATTTGCTAAAGATAATAATATTCCCGTGGGGCCTGGACGTGGTTCAGCCGCAGGTTCATTAGTCGCCTATACAATGGGAATTACTAATATTGACCCAGTGCATCACGGCTTACTATTTGAGCGATTTTTAAATCCAGAACGTAAATCAATGCCTGATATTGATACAGATTTCTGTATTGAACAAAGGGATAAAGTGATTGATTATGTAACTGATAAATATGGTAAAGATAAAGTCGCGCAAATCATTACTTTTAACAGGCTAACTTCTAAAGCAGTGTTAAAAGATGTCGCCAGAGTATTAAATATTCCCTATGGGGAATCCGACAAAATGGCGAAACTTATTCCGGTAGTGCGGGGTAAACCAACTAAACTCAAAGTGATGATTTCTGATGCTACCCCAGCACCAGAGTTTAAAGAAAAATATGATAATGACCCCATTGTGCGCCGTTGGCTGGATATGGCGATGCGAATTGAAGGGACAAACAAAACCTTTGGAGTTCACGCCGCCGGAGTAGTAATTTCTGCCGACCCATTAGATGAAATAGTCCCACTGCAAAGAAATAATGACGGGTCTGTAATTACGCAATATTTCATGGAAGACCTGGAATCAATGGGTTTGTTGAAAATGGACTTTTTAGGTCTAAGAAACTTAACCATGATTCAAAAAACCATTGATTTAATTGAAGAAAATCATGGTTTTACAGTTGACCCCTATGAAATTACCAATCAAGAACGCAAAGCCCAAAAAATATTAGCTAAAGGTGAGCATAAAACTCTGCCTAAAGATGTCCAAAAAACCTATGAATTATTAGAATCAGGGGAATTAGAAGGAATATTTCAGTTAGAATCATCAGGGATGAAGCAGATAGTCCGAGATTTGAAACCTTCCAATATTGAAGATATTTCTTCCATCTTGGCACTATATCGGCCAGGCCCCTTAGATGCAGGATTAATTCCTAAATTTATTAACCGTAAACATGGCAGAGAAAATATTGATTATGACAGCCAGATTTTAGAACCCATATTAAATGAAACCTATGGCATCATGGTCTATCAAGAGCAAATCATGAAAATTGCTCAAGATATGGCTGGCTATTCTTTAGGACAAGCCGACTTGCTGCGCCGTGCTATGGGTAAAAAGAAAGTTTCTGAGATGCAGAAGCAGCAAGAAAAATTTATTGATGGGTCAACTAAAAACGGCGTGAAAAAGCAAGTAGCCGAACAGCTATTTGAAGATATGTTAAAATTTGCCGAATATTGTTTAAGTTATGAAACGGAAATTTTAACAGTTGAATATGGCTTTTTACCCATTGGTAAAATTGTAGAAAAACAAATTGAATGTACAGTATATACTGTTGACAGTAATGGCACTGTTTACACTCAACCCATTGCTCAGTGGCATAATCGTGGTCAACAAGAAATATTTGAATATTACTTAGAAGATGGGTCAATTATTCGGGCGACAAAAGACCATAAATTTATGACTACAGATGGTCAAATGTTACCGATTGACGAAATATTTGCACGAGAATTAGATTTATTACAAGTTAAGCAAGCAAATGTATTTGCTCAATCTTAAGGGTGTAGTAAACATTAAATTATAGTGGCGTGTGAAGGCTAACGTACCTTGAATTGTTGACCTTTTTTGAATTCAAAATGCAAAATTCAAAATGAAGAATGGAAATAATTTAAAATTAATTAATTCTGGGTACAAGAAAGAGCCACAATCTTCCCTACGGGACGCTACGCGAATGATTTGGCGGTCTTCCCTACGGGACACTACGCGAACAATTAGTGGTGAATTCAATCGGAAACTAATTGTCTTTAAAATTTTTAATTTTTAATTTTTAATTTTTAATTTTTAATTTTTAATTTTTAATTTTTAATTTTTAATTTTTAATTGGAGCGAAGCGACTTGACGGTGCGTTGCGCTGTGCCACAACACACCCTACATTCAAATTTCTTAACATACTTTGAAATATGAAAACAGACTTACTTACTATATAAAGTAGGTTTAAAAAACTTCCTTAATCTATAAAATAATTTCTAACTTTTGTTAGATGAATAACTAGCCTTTTACCTCTAATTTTAAATAGTGCATGGTAGCTAAATTGGCGATGTAAGCAATATGCTTTTACTGAATGTCATCCCTAGTTAAGCTTATTAACTAAGTAATACATTTCTGCCAACTTGAAAATTATTCACCTTTAATTAATGGAGTGTAACGATGAAGAATTTATTTACTAAGGCAATTAATTTGATCAAATTTATATCTCAAACTTTTGAATTTAAGCGGTTTTTTGCTATTGCCTTAGTTGGTTTTTTAGTGCTAACAACAAGCTTAAATTCTAACATTGATACTGGACGTAGTCGCGATACTGTCATCAGAAGACTAGACAAAGTTGTACATCAGGATGATGCTGATAGACCCAAAACCACAGGAGAATGGAATAAAGAAGCGCGTCAAACGGAAGATGCTCCTGGTGAAAGAGCTAAAAGAATTGCTAAAGAATCTGGCGAAGCTTTAAAGCAATGGGGTTCTGTGTACCCAGACACAGCTAAGAGAAGTGCTAACGAACTCCAAGACAATAATAGATAGGTAAAAACTATCTTGTATTCAACAGAAGGAAATAATTAAAGGTTTGTAGTAAGGACTTTAGTCCTTCTTTTCAGACTAATTTCCTTACTACGAACTCGATCACAATAACTTTACATTAATTAAGATAGTTAGGTTTATTAACGCCGACTTACTCATTTTCTTTTAGGAATAACATTCCTAATGCCACTTTTTACACCAACACTATCATCTTGGTAACGAGGGATGATATGAATACTAGTGTGCATAATATTTTGACCTCCAGCGCGATTGATGTTCATCCCTACATTAAAACCATCAGGTGTGAATTCAGCTTTAATAATTTCTTGGACTTTATTCACCATTAACCAACACGCAGATTGTTCTGGAAATGGTAACTCGAAATAATTACTCACATGACGCTTAGGAATTACTAAAACGTGTCCTTTGCTGATAGGATAAGCATCAAAAATTGCATAGGCTGTTGCTGATTCAGTTAATAAATTTAGATTTTTGCGTGGATTGCAAAATATACAATAATTATCTGAATGTCGCTGATGATTATAATGAATGTATTCATATAATTCCCGCATTTCATCCAGATAAATGGAATTGAAGGGAAGTTTTACAATACATTGATATGTAGGCTTTTTATGCACATAATGCTCTCTAAAACCTTCTTTTTTTAAATCCCGTCTAACAGCATAATAAGCTTTACCTCCTGGTTTTAATAAATGGGCTATTTCCATCATCGCATTCGCTTGTTCTTCAGGAGATAAAACATTTAAAACATAAAAGCAAATTATCGTATCAAATTTATTGTGAGGGTATTGGGGAAAATAGTAAGGGTCATAGCCTGTAATATCAAAGCCTTTTTGTCGTAATAATTTAACATCATTACCAAAGCCACAACCAAAATCTAATATTTTGCCTTGTAGTAGATTTTGATTTAATAACAACTGTGCAGGGAATGACAGGTAGTTTCTTTCAATCGCCGTAAGATGGCTGAATTGATTCTTTTGCTGCTTCATGCAATTTGGTGTTGATTTTCCCTGCTTTTAATTAGCGATCGCATACTTGCTGCCACAGGGAGTCTATAATTAATTATTCCCTGATAGCATTAGGCGATCGCATCCGGGTCAACACCTAGCTCACGCAACTTAGCAGCTAATCTATCCGCACGTTGACGTTCTTGTTCTGCTTGCTCGTTGCTCCACAATAATAAATTTCCTGCTCCATCCCACCACCGTAGCCAATTCATAGTTTGGCAAAGTCGTTCACCTTGCCAAATTCCCAGAAATAACTCCAACTCAGGAATCCAAAAATACCCGTTAGTATCTGGTGGCTGTAAAACATATTTTTCATCCTGCAAGCACCGTACTTCTAAAATCAGTTCGTAGGAGTCGTAGGTGACGTAGGTGGGAACTTGGAGAATCTGTTCATAAAAATAGAGTTTACCGTATGGGGGACTGGAGCGTACTGATAGTTCTCCATTCTCCGTATCTGAGAGAAATTCCATCACCACAGACACAGCAGCACCTTCTAAATTGGGTGTGTAACTACGACGAATTACATCGGTTGCTACAGGTTGTACTTGCGGTACATAAAACCAATCAGGTGCTTTGACAACGATTTTTTTATTAACTGTCGCTACTAGTCCGAAATTAGAGCCGATGAGCATTTCGGGTTGAATGCGTCCGTTAGAACCTAAAGCATCTGTCAGGGCTGCTGCAAGAGGAGGTTGCTGAATATTTTCCACAGGGTCGTTAGGTAAAATAAAATCACTTGGGAGTGCTTCCCAGGAGACATTTAATTCTTTTTGGGTGGGGCTGATTTGTAAAACCATAAATATATTCTCAAGAAATGAGACAAGGGAGACGATGCCCAATACGTTAATATTATGGAAACTTTCGCTCTCGTACTTCTATAGCGTAATCTTGCACAGCTTTGGTGATTGTTTCCCGCAAATTTGTATAAACTTTAGCGAATGGCGGTTGTTTTTCTGATAATCCCAGGATATCTGAGGTTACTAAAACTTGACCATCACAATGAGAACCTGCACCAATACCAATTGTAGGAATGGTAAGTTTTTGTGTAATCTGCATTGCTAAATCTGCGGGTATATGCTCTAAAACGATCGCAAATACACCCGCTTGCTCCAGTGCGATCGCTTCGTGTAAAATTCTCTCGGCTGTTTCCTCAGTCTTCCCCTGTTGTCGCAAACCCAACTGATGTACTGACTGCGGTGTCAAACCTACATGACCCATCACCGGAATTCCCGCCTGCACCAACCGCGTCACCGTCTCCACCATTGCGGGATAACCACCTTCTAGTTTGACGGCTTGCGCTCCTGTTTCCTTTAATACCAGCCCAGCCGAGCGGATTGCTTGTTGGATGCTTTCTTGATAGGTCAAAAACGGCAAATCCACCACCACCAAAGCACGTTTTACCCCCCGACATACAGCTTTGGCATGGTGCAGCATTTCTTCTAGGGTAATTGGCAGCGTATTTTTGTACCCCAGAACCGCCGCCATCGAGTCTCCCACCAGGATTAAGTCTACACCAGCTGCATCGAGAATATGAGCGATCGCATAATCCCAAGCAGTCAACGCCACAATTGCACGTCCCTGTTGTTTGAATTGAATTAATTGTTGCGTAGTAATTGCCATAGAGGTTACAGGTGACAGGTTACAGGTTGTAGGTTACAGGAGAAAACTGTCACCAGTCATCTATCACCTGTTTCCTCATTTCACAGCACGACTGAAAGCTAGATGAGGTGTTGCACTCTTCATTGTGGGCATTAACCAAGCTAGACCTTCAGTAGTGCCAATCCATAATTTATTGGCAACGTCGGGTACAATAGTCAGCACTCGACTAGACGGAAGTCCGGCTACTTCATCTAACACCGCGCCTGTATTTGGATTTAATCGTAACAAACCATTGTGAGTCCCTACCCACACACTACCATCTTTAGCAAAACGAACTGCTGTCACATTCTTGCCTCGCAATCGAGCTACAGAACGTAACACTATTCCAGTTTTGGGATTAATTACTAGTAAGTTATTAGGCATTCCCGCCCAAATTAACCCTTCTGGACTAATAGCTAAAGCTTGTACTGTCGTACCGGGTAAATCATTGATTCGCTTCATAATCAATGCACTGGCGGTATTAACTCGTACTAAACCATCTAAAGTCCCAACCCACAGTTGACCTTCCGCATCTAAAGTCAGAGTATTGGCACTCACACCAGGCAAATTCTTGACTGTGGTCATAATTAAACCTTGGTCGGGACTAATTAAAGCTAAACCGTTGTCAGTTCCAGTCCACAAATAACCTCGCCTGTCAATAAGCAATGACAAAACCCGTTTAGAAGGCAAAAATAAATTCTGGGCTGTAATTTCATTGGTGCGCGGTTCTACGCGTATCAAACCTTCATAACTGCCTACCCACAACCGACCTACTTTGTCTTGTGCTAAAGCACCAATGGCAGTATTAGGTAGACTAACACGCGCCAAAATTTTCCCCGTTTTAGAGTCAACACGAGATAATCCCCGCCAAGAACCCACCCAAAGATTACCTGCAAAATCTGCTAGTAAGTTACTAACACGATAATCAGTTTCAACTGAACGCTCTTCCAACTCCCGTTCATCTGGTAAGGGGGCTACTCTCGATGGTGGCGCAGTTGCAGGATAAGAAGGGGCTAAATCTGACGGATTAACAGAATTAACCTTAGAGGTTGTTTGTGCCTTGACTGAAATATTTGGCACAACCATTAACCCCAACAATATTGAAGTAATCAGTAAACTAGTCTGCTTGTGAAATAATACCACGGCGAAATTCCCTTTAGAGACAATACCTATAGCCATTGCCTAAACTGGCTAGCTAACAATTGATCTCAGTTTTCCCGCAGTTGGTAGTTTTTAAACAGGTAGAACGGAGAAGCGAGGGGAGAAACAATTCAAAATTCAAAATACTCCTTCGGCGTTAGCGGTAGCGTTGCGTAGCAAAACAAGCTACAAAATTCAATCAACACCGGCTAAACACCGCGCTACCCCTAACAGCACTCTCTACAACTAAAGAATACTTTTGTAAAGTCATTGTAACAAAATGTTTAAAAATTTATGTAATAACAAATTCAAATCAATAAGTTAAAAACTTTCAAAGTTTAACTTATGCAATTTCTTGATATATTGTGAGACAAGTTACAAATTACGCGGTGTGCAATTTTGATCTTTCGCTCATCACTCTACTGGATTTTGCGTCAAGCAAATTCTCTCCTGTTCAATGTTTCCCATAAATCAGGAAGACATCAGGAAAGTATGGGCGGAAAATCGTGAAAAATAGCCCAATTTCCTAAATAATCTGGGATTCAGGGACATAACTCATACTTTCGGCCTAGCGCGAAGGTAGCGATTTGCAAAAGAATTTTCCTGTTTTTCTCCTTGCTGATAGTCAGGTAGAGCGAACGTGAGAAAAATTTACACAAAACGTGATTTGATAAATAAAAAGAGTGACATCTTGGAAGGATAAATATGTCGTACGCTCAAACGAAAACTCAGGCTAAATCTGGGTATCAAGCCGGGGTTAAAGATTACAGACTAACTTATTACACACCTGATTACACACCTAAAGATACAGATATTCTTGCTGCTTTCCGGATGACTCCCCAACCCGGAGTTCCACCAGAAGAAGCAGGTGCTGCTGTAGCTGCTGAGTCTTCCACTGGTACTTGGACTACTGTATGGACAGACTTACTTACCGACCTAGATCGCTACAAAGGTCGTTGCTACGACATCGAACCAGTTGCAGGCGAAGACAACCAATACATTTGCTACGTTGCTTATCCTCTAGATTTGTTTGAGGAAGGCTCTGTCACCAATATGTTGACCTCGATTGTAGGTAACGTATTCGGTTTTAAAGCTTTGCGCGCATTGCGTTTAGAAGACTTACGGATTCCCGTAGCATACTTGAAGACTTTCCAAGGTCCTCCTCACGGTATCCAAGTTGAGCGTGACAAATTAAACAAATACGGTCGTCCTTTGTTGGGTTGTACAATCAAACCCAAACTAGGTTTGTCTGCTAAGAACTACGGTCGTGCTGTATACGAATGTTTACGTGGTGGTTTGGACTTCACCAAAGATGACGAAAACATTAACTCTGCACCTTTCCAACGTTGGCGCGATCGCTTCTTGTTTGTAGCAGAAGCCATCCACAAAGCACAAGCAGAAACCGGCGAAATCAAGGGTCACTACTTGAACGTCACCGCACCTACCTGCGAACAAATGTTGGAACGGGCTGAGTACGCTAAAGAACTCAAAATGCCCATCGTCATGCATGACTACCTGACCGCAGGTTTCACAGCTAACACCACCTTGGCTCATTGGTGTCGTAAGAACGGTATTTTGCTGCACATTCACCGTGCGATGCACGCCGTTATCGACCGTCAAAAGAACCACGGTATTCACTTCCGTGTATTGGCTAAAACCCTGCGGATGTCTGGTGGTGACCACATTCACACCGGTACAGTTGTTGGTAAATTGGAAGGCGAACGCGGCATCACAATGGGCTTCGTTGACCTGTTGCGTGAAAACTACGTTGAGCAAGACAAGTCTCGCGGTATCTACTTCACCCAAGACTGGGCTTCTATGCCTGGTGTAATGGCAGTTGCTTCCGGTGGTATCCACGTATGGCATATGCCCGCGTTGGTAGAAATCTTCGGTGATGACTCCGTACTACAATTTGGTGGTGGTACACTTGGTCACCCCTGGGGTAACGCTCCTGGTGCAACCGCTAACCGCGTAGCTCTGGAAGCTTGTATCCAAGCTCGTAACGAAGGACGTAACATGGCTCGTGAAGGTAACGACATTATCCGCGAAGCGGCTAAGTGGTCTCCAGAACTAGCCGTTGCTTGTGAACTATGGAAGGAAATCAAGTTCGAGTTTGAGGCAATGGATACCGTCTGATAAAGCCTGAAGGTGTAAGGATGAAGGTTAAACAAAAATCTCTTCATCCTTTGTACTTCATACTTTAGAGGGGCTGGGTCAAGCATGGATCTCAAGCAAATTGCGAAAGACACAGCCAAGACTCTCCAAAGTTACCTGACTTATCAGGCACTAAGGACGGTTCTGGCACAGCTGAGCGAAACTAATCCTCCGTTGGCATATTGGCTGCAAAACTTCTCCGCAGGTAAAATTCAGGACGGAGAAGCATACATTGAGCAGCTTTTTCGTGAGCAGCCAGATTTGGCATTACGAATTATGACTGTCAGAGAACACATTGCCGAGGAAGTTACAGAATTTTTACCTGAAATGGTTCTGACTGGCATTCAAAAAGCCAACATAGAAAAACGTCGCCAGCATCTAGAGCGGATTACAAGCATAGACACATACCAACCCAGTCCACCAGCAGAACAGCCAACCAACTCAGATACGAACTTGGATAACTTATCCAGTTAGTTGGTCAACGTACTAAAAAAATCCCACCCCATTATCAACAGCCATGCAAACTTTACCAAAAGAGCGTCGTTACGAAACCCTTTCTTATCTTCCCCCCCTCAGCGATGCTCAAATCGCCAAACAGGTTCAGTACATCCTCACTCAAGGTTACATCCCAGCAGTTGAGTTTAACGAAACTTCTGAACCTACCGAACTTTTCTGGACAATGTGGAAATTGCCTTTGTTTGGTGCTAAATCCACTCAAGAAGTTCTGGGTGAAGTACAAGCTTGTCGTTCTCAATATGGTAACTGCTACGTTCGTGTTGTAGGTTTTGACAACATCAAGCAGTGTCAAGTTCTCAGCTTTATTGTTCACAAACCCAGCAGATACTAAACAAGGTAAAAAGGTAAAACTTCTAATACCTTTGTTTTTGTTAACGCAATTTAGATAAGAGAGGTAAGATTAAATGCCTCTCTTTTTTATTGTTCGTAGTAAGGACTCTAGTCCTTAGAAAAATCAGGACTAAAGTCCTCTCTACGTTCTCTTCTCTTCGAGAGGCTGCGCCAACGAGAGGCTACGCCAACGCATAGCGTGTCGTAGACAGACGCTACGCGAATACTACAAACTTGCTTTTAAACTTGACTCACTAGCACTAGTAAAGATGTTGCAATGCAACGTCTCTAGAGTTTCACAACACCATAAAATTTTATTCATGAATTTAAAACACATATCACAAATCAGAATTTGCTTTCTGGGCGAATCATTTGTTAATGGCACAGGTGATCCAGAATGCTTGGGTTGGACAGGTAGAATATGTGTAAATGCTAATAAAAAAGGTCATGATATCACCTACTATAATTTAGGCGTAAGGAGGGAAACGAGTACAGAACTGAGACATCGTTGGTTCAGAGAAGTTTCGTATCGTTTACCCAAAGAATACGATGGTAGGGTAGTATTTTCCTTTGGAGCAAACGACACAACTATCGAAAATGGTAAACCTCGTGTTGATATCACAGAATCATTGGAAAATATCCATAGTATTTTGAGTGAAGCTAAACAGTTATATCCTGTTTTAATGATTAGCACTGCACCGTGTGGCGATGAGAAACAAAATCAAAAAATTGCTAATTTATCTGAAGAATTTGCAGTAATTTGTCATGAATTAAATGTCCCTTATCTTAACGTTTTTCCCATATTGAATAAGTCCAATATTTGGTTAGAAGAAGCCAGAAATTATGATGGCGCACATCCCAGAGCCGCAGGTTATGGAGAATTTGCCCAAATTGTTGACAATTGGGATGCGTGGATAAATTGGTTTAGATAAAAATTGCCTATACTAGATGCAGCGACACTCATTTGAGGAATCAGCTAATGACATCATCGGTAGAAAAAAGCTTTGGTAAAAGTGTATTCCATCCTTAGAAAGTGGAGACAAGCTCACCCGCCACGAATTTGAGCATCGATAAACTTAAAGTAGAAATTCAGAACAATATCCACACCTGACTTTACTATTCAAAGGCAAAAATGATGGCACAAATTACTTTAGCTGAAGCATCTCAACATTTGTCAGACTTGATTGATGCAGCACTTGAGGGTGAGGAAATTATCATCATTAAAGATAATCAACCTGTTGTAAAATTAACTCCTGTATTGCCAATTAAACGCCGTCTTAAATTTGGTAGTGCTAAGGGAATAGTTATAATATCTGATGATTTTGATGAACCACTAGAAGATTTTAAGGAGTATATGGAATGAGACAACTACTGGACACCCATACGTTTATTTGGTTTATTATGGGTGATCCTCGAATAACTGGTAATATGCGATCGCAAATTGAAATGAATGAAAATATCTTCAGCATTATCAGTTTTTGGGAAATCGCGATCAAACACAGTATTGGTAAACTCAACTTAAATTCGAGTTTTGCAGAAAATATACCTGTTCTCAGTGCGGATGCAATTTTTGATACCTATCCTATACAACGATTATGGTAGAACTTTTTAAATTCTACCGAAAGATAAATAAACATTAGACACCAAAAAAACTTAGCATTAATTTTAATAAATATTAACCAGGGATAAATTTGTGGCTTATTATATTGCTCCGCGCTTTCTAGACAAACTTGCTGTTCACATCACCAAGAACTTCTTGAATATTCCTGGTATTAGAGTACCGTTGATTTTGGGAATTCACGGGCGCAAAGGCGAAGGAAAAACCTTTCAATGTGAGTTAGCTTTTGAAAAGATGGGTATAGAAGTCACACTCATATCTGGCGGTGAATTGGAAAGTCCAGATGCGGGAGATCCAGCACGGTTAATCCGCCTACGCTATCGGGAAACAGCCGAACTCATCAAAGTACGCGGTAAAATGTGCGTACTGATGATTAATGATTTAGATGCAGGTGCGGGACGCTTTGACGAAGGGACGCAATACACTGTAAATACTCAGTTGGTGAATGCCACACTGATGAATATTGCTGATAATCCTACAGATGTGCAGTTACCTGGAAGCTATGACTCGAACCCGATAAGACGCGTCCCCATTATTGTTACAGGTAATGATTTTTCCACACTCTATGCGCCATTAATTCGGGATGGACGAATGGAGAAGTTTTATTGGGATCCTAACCGTGATGACAAAGTGGGGATTGTTGGCGGGATTTTTGCCGAAGATGGAATCTCACCCAGGGAAATTGAACAACTAGTTGATACATTTCCCAATCAATCCATTGATTTCTATAGTGCATTGCGATCACGCATTTACGACAAACAAATCCGCGAATTTATCCATCAAGTAGGGTATGAGAATGTATCTTTACGTGTAGTAAATAGCTTAGAAGGCGCACCAGCATTTAAAAAGCCAAATTTTAACCTCTCTCACTTAATCGAGTCTGGGAACTTCATCATGGGTGAACAACAACGAGTAGAAACTTCCCAGTTAGTAGATGAATACAATCGCCTGAATCGAGGTAGAGGTTATCAACCTGCACCACCACCTGAAGTTACACCAAAGAGTCAGCCTTCACCTAATGGTTCACCAAAACACCAGAGTGCTAGTACCCACTTAAGCTTAGAGACACAAGAACAAATCCGGCAAATTTTATCTCAAGGTCATCAAATTAATTTTGAACACGTAGATGAACGCCGCTTCCGCACAGGTTCTTGGCAGAGTTGCGGTACTATTCACATTGATGCTGAATCTGACGCTATCTCCGCTTTGGAAACTTTTTTAGCTGAATATAACGGTGAATACGTACGTTTAGTAGGAATTGACCCTAAAGCCAAGCGGCGAGTAGTAGAGACAATTATTCAACGACCGAATGGGAAAAATTAGGTGACAGGTGATAGGTGATAGGTGACAGGTGACAGGGGACAGGGGACAGGTGGATTAATACTTTTGACTTTTGACTTTTGACTTTTGAATTCCCCCAAAGGGGGTTGACTTCTCTGCTTCTTTCTTACCAAAAGCGATCGCTTTTCTATCATCAGCTATCCTAAGTCAGACTATCAGCATATTTAATCACGGGATCGCTTGCCGTATTGTTCACATTTTGTTACAAAAGTACAAAGAACTTCTAGAGACCCACAACCAAATGTTCGGCGGACTAACTGGTTTACAAGATCCTAAAGGCACTGATTGGGGCGAAAAAATGCTCAATACGGTCGCCAGCCAAACGATTCGCCACTTATTCACCCAAAGCGAGTCGGTAGAAGTCCTTGTGCGCTGCTATCCCTCCAGCAAACTGTTGCAAGGCAGCATTGATAGTTTCAAAATGAGTGGACGTGGCTTGGTTATCCGTAGGGATTTTGCTGTAGAAGAGATGTCTTTTGAAACAGACGCGGTGGCTATTGACTTTGGTGCAGTTTTGAGTGGGAAATTAAATCTCAAGCAACCAACTCAGGCGATCGCTCAAATAGTATTATCGGAAGACGGGATCAACCAAGCTTTTAATGCTGAACTAGTCAAGAAACGCCTCGTTAATCTCTCTGTACCTGCATTAACAGAATTATCCGGTGGTAAGCCAGTATCGTTCACCGAGGTGCAAGTACAGCTACTACCACAAAATTGTCTGCGACTTGCAGCTAAGGCAGATTTAAACAGTGGAGAACTAATCCCACTGCAAATGATTTTAAGCCTTGCTGTCGAAAAGCGTCGCCGGATTGCTTTTAAAGATCCCAAAATTGAGCTTGACCAAGTACCAGAAGCCCAAAAAGAAATATCACAAACACTAAGCCTAGCACTAGCGGAAATTTTAGATAATATGGTCGATTTGGATCGCTTTGACCTGGATGGGGTAAAAATGCGACTCAATCGCTTAGAAACTGAAGGTCAGAGGTTGATTTTTAGTGGCTATGCAGAAATTGAAAGGATTCCGCGTAGTTCGTAATTCGTCATTCGTAATTCGTCATTCGTAATTCGTCATTCGTCATTCGTCATTCGTCATTAAAGACCGTCTAGAAATCTCTAGGCGGTCTTTAATTGGGTTATAAAACTAATGAGGTACTAATTAATTTTCTATCTTCTGCCAACACCTACATAGTGGAATCCAGCGCGGATCATAGTTTCGGGATCGAGGAAGTTACGACCATCGATAATTACAGGGTTACTCATCAATTGAGCCATCTTGGTGTAGTCAAGAGAGCTAAACTGTTGCCATTCAGTGACTAGTACCAAAGCATCGCAGCCATCAGCCAAACGTTCAGCATCAGTTTCGACTAGCACACCAGAAAGACCATGACGCATTCCTGTTTGGGAAATGATGGGGTCGTAGGCTTTGACCTTAGCACCCAATCGGTTCAGTTGCTCAATTAAGTTGAGTGCTGGTGCATCGCGTAAATCGTCGGTATCAGGCTTGAAGGTTAAGCCTAATAAACCAACAGTTTTACCTTTGAGGATTTTCAAAGCCTGCTGGAGTTTTTCTAGCGCAATCAGGCGTTGACGTTCATTAACACTAACAGCAGATTTTAATAACTGAGCCTCATAACCATAGTCATCAGCAGTATGAATCAACGCGGAAACATCTTTAGGGAAACAAGAACCACCCCAACCAATACCAGCTTGTAAGAACTTATTGCCAATGCGGGAGTCTAAACCAATACCTTTAGCTACTTGGGTAACATCAGCACCAACGCGATCGCAAATGTTAGCGACTTCGTTAATAAAACTAATTTTAGTCGCGAGGAAAGCGTTAGCAGCGTATTTAATCATCTCTGCTGAACTGAGGTCTGTTGCCAGCACAGGTACGGGAGGTAAAGATTTATCCTCAGCAAACTTGCGTTCCACAATGGGGGAGTAGAGTTCCTTCATCATGGAGATGGCTTTGGTGCTATTGCCACCCAAGACAATGCGATCAGGGTTAAATGTATCGTATACGGCTGAACCTTCCCGTAAAAACTCTGGGTTACTGACTACATCAAATTGAGGTAATAACTCAGGTAGTTTATCGTCAGCAGCTCCACCACCTGCTGTCACCAGAGTCTTTTGACGTTCAGCAATACCATCCATGACAATCATCCGTACCCAGTCACCTGAACCGATGGGTACTGTAGATTTATTAACAATTACCTTATAACCACCATTGAGGTTAGCACCAATACCGCGAGCTACAGCCTCAACATAACGAGTATCACTTTCACCAGTTGGCAAAGGTGGTGTACCTACAGCAATAAATAAAATTTCTCCGTGGGTAACGCCAGCAGCTAGATCAGTGGTAAATTCTATCTTCCCACTTTGAATCGCAGACTGCATAATCTCCGATAGTCCCGGCTCGAAAATCGGCGACTGCCCAGACTTCATCAATTTGACTTTTTCTTCGTTATTATCTACACAAATAACATCGTGTCCAATATGAGCTAAACAAGCACCTGTAACTAAGCCAACGTAACCAGTACCTATTACACAAACACGCATTTCTTCAACTCCTCACTTGGTTTGGGGTTATTGTTCAAAAACGAAGTAGTCAATAAAACACTGAAACTTTTCTGGGGAACACCGCTACTGAAGTACGGGTTACAAATAGGTTCAGCCTGTATCTAGAAGTCGCATCTTCAGAAATGAACTCTAGACGCTATTTTTTGACGCGATCGCGGAAATCTTCTATTGTTAGCTTTAATCCTTCTTCTAGGGGAATAGTGGGTTCCCAATTTAACAGGGTTTTTGCTTTTGTGATATCCGGCTGGCGACGACGAGGATCATCAGCAGGTAAAGGCTCAAATTTAATCTCTGAGTCTGGGTTAATTAAATTTTGCACAGCTTGAGCCAATTCTAAAATCGTGTATTCACCGGGATTGCCTAAATTTAGCGGCCCGATGTAATCACTATTCATCAAGCGGATAAATCCTTCCACTAGGTCGGATACATAGCAAAAACTGCGAGTTTGCGAGCCATCACCATAGACGGTTAAAGGTGTACCTCGCAAGGCTTGAACTATAAAGTTACTGACAACGCGCCCATCATTTTCTAACATTCTTGGCCCGTAAGTGTTAAATATACGGACAACTCGAATATCAACTTTATTTTGTCTGTAGTAGTCAAATGCTAGAGTTTCAGCGATTCTCTTACCTTCGTCGTAACAGGAACGCAAACCAATAGGATTAACGCTACCTCTATACTCTTCTGTTTGGGGGTGAACCTCTGGATCTCCGTATACTTCGCTAGTAGAAGCCAGGAAAAATCTTGCCTTGACACGCTTGGCTAATCCCAACATATTCAGTGTTCCCATCACGTTAGTTTTAACGGTTTTTACAGGGTTGTACTGGTAATGTACTGGAGAAGCTGGACAAGCTAGATGGTAAATTTGATCTACTTCTAACCGAATTGGTTCGGTGATGTCATGGCGGATGAGTTCAAAGTTCGGATGATTCATCCATTTGAGGATGTTACGTTTGTGACCTGTGTAGAAATTATCTAAGCAGATGACTTCATGCCCTTCCGGGATGAGTCGGTCAATCAGATGAGAACCAATAAACCCAGCACCGCCCGTCACCAAAATTCTCATATTTTCTCAGTTACTTACAAAATATTGCTAGCTGTTCTTGATATTGTTAATTTAGAATACCCAGCCTAAGTATGAAAATACAGAAAGAACAGGGGAAATTCAAAACCTAACACTGAAGAATTGAGCAATTTTACTGTGTATTTATTTCTATTACATTATATTGAGTATTACGGCTAATTCATTTAGCAAAATAACAAACATCGTTTAACCTTTGTGCTTGCCTAACTTAGAATTCATCAAATCTTCAACAAGATAAAGTCTTCTTGAGACAAAATTGTAAAGTTTGGGGACTGGGGATTGGGAAGCAGGGGAAGGAGGGGGGAAAGGAAAAAACCCAACGCCCAATACCCTATGACTATTGATTAAAATTCCAAAACAGATCCATCCTTTCCTCAGAAACCCTTGTGACATCTGAACTTTCTTAATTTTGAATTTTGAATTTTGAATTTTGAATTGGCACAGTGATTCCTGTTGGTAGGTGCTGCGGTTCTCCCAACATGACAATTGAGCAGGTGATTTGTCTGACTAGCTGAGTTGTTACATCACTAATAGCTAATCCACTAGGACTGGTACGATTACGTATAAACGGTAACACTACTAAGTCGTATAGTCTTGTTGCTTGCAAGATAGCATGGGCAGAATTTTCATGAGCAATAATTTGAATTTCTGGTGGATTTGCCAAAGATAACTGAGATACTAACTGGGAAAGTTGCGATCGCCGAGCGGCGATTTTGCTGGAACTGGTACGGCGATCGCATACATTCAACACTGTCACCTGGGCTTGATTAGCTTCTGCTAGCATCTGAGCAAACTGCACAGGCTGTAATGCAGGGGTAATAAGATTTTCTAATGGTACTAAGATGCGTTGAATTTTGCGGGGTGAATCTACAAGCCTTGTCACTGCTACCGGACAGTGAGATGCCCAAAGTACACCATCAATAACATTGCCAAATAACCGCGCTCTTAACCCTGTGCGTTTACCCCAACCCATGACAATTAAATTGGCTTTTTGCTCACGAGCGGCTCTGCTAATTCCGGGTGCGAAGGCATCATCAATTCTCAGCAATGGTTCTGCTTCTATACCTAAAGCTTGACTTTGGGTTGTGGCTTTCGTTAATAAATGCTCACTTCTTTGGAGAGAAGATTCTAATTGTGGTGCATCCATCTGAGCCGCAGATGTCGCGATCGCTAATGGAATAATTCTACCTTTTGCCTGACGTGCTAATAATGTTGCCATTTCCACCAAATACTGCTGAGTATGAGGATTATAAATAGGTACAACTATCGTAAAAGTATGGGTGCGGGGTGCTTCTGGTGGCTGTGGTGGCAAAGTTACAGCTACTGTGGCGGTGACAGGTTGAGGGGTTAAACCTACAGCCGTGCGACTAGTAATCCATGGCCCCAAAATCGATGTTACTAACATCAAGATGACAAAGCTACTTAAAAACTCTGGTGGTAACAGTCCAGCCCGATATCCTACAAACGTTGCGGCTAATGTTGTACCCACCTGCGGAATTGATAATGACCACATTGTGATCATTTCTTGCCAATTATAGTGATATGTAAGTTTTGCTAACCAAGCTGCAATAAATTTACTAGCCAGCAAACCGATAATAACTAAAATAGATAACTTGAATATAATCGGATTCTTGATTAAACTCGGCAGTTCAATAAGTAAGCCAAGATTAACAAAAAAAATCGGGATAAATAAAACATTACCAATAAATACTATTTTTTCTTTAACTGGCCCTTCGCCGACAACTTCGTTGACTGCTAAACCTGCTAAAAATGCGCCAACAATTTTTTCTACCCCAATAAATTGAGTTCCCATCACAGCTAAAAAGGCAGCCAACAACACAAACAAAAATTTATTACCTTCATCATCTCCTGAACGGCGAAAAAATTCTTTACCTGCCCAATCAAAGCCCACTAAAATAACAATTGTGTAAACAAGTAAGCAGCCCAATAAGCTGAATATTTTAGCTAAACTAAATATTCCAGCCTGTGATATAGCAACACAAATGGATAATATTAGGAGTGCGCCAACATCAGTAAAAGCTGTAGCTGCAATTGTGGTGGTGACAGCGTCATTACTTATTACACCCAGGCGACTTATCAGAGGATATGCTAAAAGAGTATGAGAAGCAAATAAAGAGCCAATTAATATTGAATTTTGCCAGTTAAAATTAAGAATTTTTCCTATAAAAGTTCCTAGAAAAAACGGCACGCTGAAGGTAAAGCAACCAAAGCCTAATACGCGTTTTCTCTGCCTTCGCCACTGCTCGATTTCTATTTCTAAACCTACCACAAACATTAAATAAACCAAACCAATATCTGCTAGCAGATTAATCATTACTGATTCTGCCTGAAATAGATCCCAACCTGATGGGCCAAGAACTAATCCAGAGAAAACTAAACCAAATAGTCCTGGTAATTTCAGACGCTCAAATAGGATGGGTATGACTAAGATGACTACCAGCAAAATAGCAAAGGGAACAATCGGTTCTTGTCCCAGAACTTGGGTAGTTGCTTCTAGAGCAAGAACTGGTAATACTTGTTCCATAGGTAGGAGTTGAAGGGGCAATGGTGAAGCTATGATTACCTTTTAGTAATTTTCTAAAATCGTCAATAACAGTAAAAGCTACCCTAAGAAATCAACACACTGGAAACTTATATTATCTAGGCAATTATTTTGTAACTAACTGCCTATGGGTGAATCTGGCTCAAAATGAACCGTAGGCGATCGTAGTCGTCTTTGAGCAGTACGCTGAGGGTGCGTCCGGCTTTAATTAGCCATTCACGATCAGCTTTGCGTAGCTGGTAAACCTCCCGAATCGCCGCAGCAGTTAAAGCTTCCACTGGTGCGCCATTAATTGCCAGTAAAGTCCGTAAAAAATCTATTTCTTCTGTGAACTTAACTATTAATTCTGGTTCACACCGATAAACAGCTTGATGAATTTGGGGGGGACGGGGTGGTAGATACTGATAAACTCTTTGGTTAGCACCTGAAATTGGGGAAGGCTTCTCAAATCCCACGATCGCCGCCCGAAATTCTGTTTTGAGCATGGCAAATATCTGTGGTTGTTCCTCACGCAAATCTTGCAATGATAAACCTAAAGCCACTGCTCGGTGTACGGAATCAACAGGCATTGTAGTTGCATAATACACTACAGCGTAGACTTGATTACCTGTTTCCTCATCCACAGCCCGCACCCAACTACCAAAAGGTGGCATAGATGGGAAGCTCAAGTCTTCTGGTTCTAAACACTGTGCCAAAAATTCAGTAGAAGTAGTTTCAATCACCTCCGCTATGTGGTTAGGGTGGCGATCGCCTGTGTCAAACTGTGGTAGAGGAAGACGCATCTGAGTGCTGAGTTCTGAGTGCTGAGTTCTGAGTGCTGAGTTCTGAGTCAATAGTCAATAGTCTTTTCATAATGACTCATGAATATTGACTATTGACTCATGACTATTAACTAATTTATTTTCCTTTTTTCTTACCAGTCGTGATTTCTACTTGTTCTAGTTCTGATAGGCGAAAGGTGATAATCTTATCCCAGTTACCGCCTTCAAACAACACAGCTACTCTACCATCACTTACACGCTGTACTAATCCTTCATAGCGATAGTAAGTATCTGCGGGATTTTTGACACGAACAGTTGCTCCAGGTAATATCATGACCTATTTCCTCAGTTATTTCCTTTTACTAGCTTAATACTTGTGATTAGTTCATAGTCCAGAGCTAATAGTTCACATTTAGGTTTTTCAACTAATGGCTATTGACCGGGGACTTCCAGAGAAAAAAATATCCAAACTGTAGGGTGCGTCAGTGCGATAGAAACTAACTATACTCAGAAATTATTCATACTGACGCACTCTACCCAAGCATCAATTGCGGATAATTTATTTTTTGGTGTTCCCTAACTCAAAAATAATACTTCTGCTGTTGGCGAAAATTTGCTACCGATTCTACTATTCCTAAAGCGATAAAGTTAGTCAGCATAGCAGAACGACCGTAACTCATCCACGGGAGGGGTATACCCGCTACAGGTGCTAAACCCACGGTCATACCTACATTTACTATCAACTGAAACACGATCATTGATAAAACACCGATCGCCAACAATGAACCAAAATTATCTTTGGCTGTTTGAGCTACGTGCAGTAACCGCCAGCAAATCAAACAAAAGACGAATAAAACAACTAAACATCCCACAAAACCAAATTCTTCACCCACCGCCGAGAAAATGAAATCTGTATGCTGTTCAGGGACAAAATTCAGTTGAGTCATTGGCCCTTTGAACAAACCCCAACCCCACATCTCACCTGCACCAATAGCAATGCGTGATTGATGTTGGTGATATCCTGCGCCTAATATATCCTGTCCAGGGCGTAGAAAGGTTGTCAGGCGGTCTTTTTGATATTCTTTCAAAATATTATTCCAGGCGAAGACCCCCAGTTCACCACCTAGCATATTGAGTGACCAAGCACCAATACCACTAATACCAAACCGCCGCCAAGGAAGAGTTTGCCAACCGACAATCCCCATCGCAAATGACCAAATTAAACCTAAAAGACCCAAGGATATTTCGTGAAAAACTATTAGGGGTTGTGATAATGGCCAAGATATACCAAATAAAATTGCGGCTATTACAGGAGAAATCAACAGGATTAACCAACCTGGATTAGCATTAGCCCAATACAACATCCCTAAAACTATTGATCCAAATACTAGTGATGTTGCCAAATCAGGTTGAGTAAATACTAATAACCAGGGTAGGGAAGTAAATGCCAAAGCCCGGCAAAAGTTCGGTAAAGTAGCTGCCGTAGTTTTGTGTAATAAAGCTGCTAGTGTAATGATTATCCCTACTTTGGCAAACTCTGAGGGTTGTATATTAAAACCACCCACAGTTATCCATCGTTGTGCGCCTTTGGCACTAGTACCGATGATCATTACTGCAATTAGACTGACGTTAGTGAGTGCGTATGTTATCCAATGCCACTGGAGTAAGTTTTCATAACGAAACCGGGCGATAAACACAGCTATTAAAGTACCAATACCAGCAACTAGCCAGTGCCACCACCAGTCTGTAACAGGTTGCTTAAGTTCGGTACTGAGGATCATCAGTCCGCCAAAAATGCTGACGCCAACAGGTAATAAAAATAAAAGCCCATCTACTTGCTGCCAAGGCTTAACCCAAGACTTCCAGCGAATTTTGGGGAGCGAACGTTTCAATAACATTGTGTGAGTTTTACGTTTAGGTATGAGGTTTAATTATTTTGTGAAAATAGGGAGCAGGGAGTAAGGGTGTAAGGAAGATAGACAATGGAGAAATTAAATCATGCCCAATACCCAATTCCCATTGACTATTAATAACTTTGTATTCCTAGGTTATGGCCTAGGAATCAGACCAAAATTAAAATTTACTATGTCAAAGCCGCAACTGATACTTTACCAGCAATAGTTAATGCGATCGCTTTTAGGGCTTTGGCTGAGACTGAATCTGGATCAGCAATAACTATCGGTACGCCATTGTCACCACCCACTCTAGTTGCAATTTCTAGTGGGACACAGCCTAACAAGGGTACTCCTAATTCGGCCGCGGTTTTAGAACCACCACCAGAGCCAAAGATATCGTACTGTTTATCTGGCATATCGGGAGGAATAAAATAACTCATGTTTTCTATTATTCCCAATACAGGCACATTCATTTGCTGGAACATCCGCAATCCTTTCCGGGAATCTAACAGTGCTACAGTTTGCGGTGTGGTAACAATTACCGCCCCGGACATTGGTACGGATTGAGTTAAGGTTAACTGAGCATCACCTGTTCCTGGAGGCATATCCACAATTAAATAGTCTAATTCGCCCCATTGCACCTGATAGAGGAACTGGCGAATGACTCCATTTAACATGGGGCCACGCCAAATTACTGGCTGATCTCGGTCAATCAGAAAGCCCATTGAGACTAATTTGACACCATGATTAAAGGCAGGTTCTAAGACTTCACCTTTATCTGTGGAGCGAACCACAATTTGAGCATCAGCTAGTCCGAGCATCGTGGGGTCATTAGGCCCATAGATATCCGCATCTAGTAAGCCGACTTTTGCACCTGTTTGTGCCAATGCTACAGCCACATTTACTGCGATCGTACTTTTACCGACACCACCTTTACCACTGGAGACAGCAATAATATTTTTGACTCCCGGAACACCATTACGGTCAGGTAAGCTTTTTTGTTGGGGTGTTTCTGCTGTTACATCTACACTGACATTTGTTACACCAGGTAGCTTTTTTACTGCTTTTTCACAGTCTTCAACAATAAATTCTCTTAGGGGACAGGCGGGTGTGGTTAAAACCAAAGTGAAGCTCACCTTACCACCTTCGATTTTGACGTTGCGAATCATGTTCAGTTCTACGAGACTTTTTCGCAGTTCTGGATCTTGCACTGGCCGCAACACTTCTAAAACAGATTGGGTATCAAGGACATCGTACATAACAATTCAAAATTCAAAATTTAAAATTCAAAATGAAGAAATCTAAAGCAGTAATTGCTTAGTGTGTTCTTTGCGATCGGCGTAACAAAATTTAAAAAAGTTTTATTATCACCTAATAGAATCTTAACTTTCTTTAGTGATTAAAGATTAGGAACTGAGCATTGGGTATTGGGTATTGGGCTAAAAACGTCTACCTTGTCTTCTCACTTCCCTAACCCTCTCAACCCCAGCCTCTTCTCAGTCCCCAATCCCCTTAATTTGCTTTTTCTGTCCTGATACTGCTTGCAATGCTGCTTTTTCTACGGCTTCCACTAGAGAACGTGCCACACGATCCGCGTAGGGACGTGAAAATGACCAAATAAGTGGCGATAACCAGCCTCTTAAGGTGACTGAATAAGATAAACAAGTGCCACAAACAGTTGATTCTACTTGGTAAGTAATTCGTTCTTCTACGCCAGGAATTGCCATAACTCTGATACTCAGCAATTCTCTAGGGTTGACTCGCTCCACAAAAATTCTAATCGGAATTGGTGAAAAGCGTGTTACTGCTTGGTAAATTAATCCGGGTTTAGGTACTAATCCATAGGGGACGTTGGTACTTTTTAGTAGTGGGTGCCAGGAAACATCTCTTAAGTCAACTACCTTTTGCCAGAGATCGTCTACAGAAGCAGAACTAATTTCTCTATATGTCCGTACCAGAGAAACGCAAAACCGACGGTGTTTGCGGTGGATAAATTTGGATAACCAAGCTCTCATTTGCCTAATCTTCCTCGCTACAAACTTGCTGGTAACTCTGGCATAGTCAGCTACTCTGAATTAATAGCACTCAACACTCAAAACTCAGCACGGGCTAAACGCCCCGCTACCGCTAACAGCACTCAGCACTCAGCACTTAAGATGTTTGTAGACTAATGCACCAGAATGTTCCCATCAAGAAGTACAACAAAAATTTAGTCAATATACAAGCCTATACGCATTTGAGGGAAAATAATTCTAGTCATGCCCATTGATCATGTAAATGTTTCACAAGCAAAAGACTGTTTGGGCAAGTTGAGTCTCATTTTTGGCTCGTGCTGCCCACAAATTTTTAGAATGAAAATTTGTGGCTGTTTTGGACAATATAATTTAGTTTCGGGAATCTCATGGTAACTAATTCGCACACTCCAACTGTAGAAGCAAAATTATCTCCGTCTTTACCAGTGACTGATGCTAAGGCGCGTGTCAGTCATTTTATGAAGCAATTACAAGATGAAATTACACAAGCACTAGCAGCACTGGATGGCGTTGGTACGTTTCAGGAAGATAGTTGGGAACGTCCGGAGGGTGGTGGCGGGCGATCGCGTGTACTGCGTGATGGTGCAATATTTGAACAAGCCGGTGTAAATTTTTCTGAAGTTTGGGGTTCTCATCTGCCTCCTTCCATTTTAGCCCAGCGTCCAGAAGCAGAAGGACATGGCTTTTATGCTACTGGTACATCCCTGGTGTTACATCCCCGTAACCCTTATGTACCAACTGTTCACCTCAATTACCGCTATTTTGAAGCCGGCCCTGTGTGGTGGTTTGGTGGTGGTGCTGACTTAACACCCTATTATCCCTTTGCAGAAGATGCTGCCCACTTCCACAACACATTAAAGCAGGCTTGTGATCAACATCACCCAGAGTATTACCCAGTCTTTAAACGCTGGTGTGACGAATATTTTTACCTCAAGCATCGAGACGAAAACAGAGGTATAGGTGGGTTATTTTTCGATTACCAAGATGGCCAAGGAGTTTTGTATCGTGGCCCTAATCCCAAAGGGAATGCAGCCGACTACAGTAACCAAGTAGGAGTACCAGCACAACGCAATTGGGAAGATTTATTTGGTTTTATTCAAGGTTCTGGTAGAGCATTTTTACCCGCTTATGTACCCATCGTTGAACGTCGTCATGGGATAGAATATGGCGATCGCGAACGCAATTTTCAACTCTACCGTCGGGGTAGATACGTCGAATTTAACTTAGTTTACGACCGAGGCACAATCTTTGGCTTACAAACCAATGGACGTACAGAATCGATTTTGATGTCTTTACCGCCTTTGGTGCGTTGGGAATACGGTTATCAACCAGAACCTAATACCCCTGAAGCAGAATTGTATAAGACATTTCTCAAACCCCAAGATTGGATCAACTGGCAACCAAATGAAAAATGCTGAGTTGAAAGTGCTGTTAGCGGAGCGGAATCTTCGCTATCGCAACTCTGACAGAAACCCATTGCGAATTAATTGCCATCTTCTCTACGTTCCCTGCGGTAGCGTTGCGTAGCAAAGCAAGCTACGCAACGCTACCGCGAACCCCGAAGGGTACGCGAAGCGTGTCGTAGACAGAGGCTACGCCAACGTAGCGAGGCAAAGCATCGTTGCGAATTGTTTTAACCCTGTGGAATAGTTACTTGCCTTGCGTAGTTCTCAACTCATCAATGATCAATTCAAAATAATTTTGTTTCGTGGACTAAGTACTTTTCACGGGTTACTCAGCACAGATTTGGTGAGTTAAACTACTAAAAGTAAGCACCTAGTACAAAAAAAGGTGACAAATTTAGCTGTATCTTGTTAAATTCAAGTTTCAGCACTAGATAGTCCTGTAGTTGGTGGGTTAAATAATTTACTACTTTTTCTAGAGTAGTATCATTGTTTATCAGACTGATATGTGATTCATCAATTCCAGGACTAGTACCAATTCACCAAGAAAAGGCAACAGATACAACTCTGAAAACCCAGGTTTGATCTTACCTTCTTTAATTACGTAGGCGAAAGCCTTCGCTACGGGACGCTACGCGAAGCTCTAGGCTGTTACGATTGACGTAAAGCCTGCGGCATAGCTGCGCTTAAAGCGTAGCGGGGCGCAGCCCTTAAGAATTACGAATTGGTATAACTTAGCCACAGTAAATTTTAAGATGAGTGCCACAGGGGGCTTAGTGATTCAAATAGAACAAACAACTTATACAACTCAAGATGGTAATACAGTTATTATCTTGACCCCAGCAGGTCGCTTAGATATCACCACAGCTTGGCAATTTCGCCTGAAGTTACAGGAATGTATTTCTAAACTCAGCCGTCATGTGGTGGTGAATCTTGGCCAAGTAAATTTTATCGATAGCTCAGGTCTTACATCTTTGGTCGCTGGTATGCGTGATGCGGATAAAGTCAAGGGCAGTTTCCGTATTTGCAATGTTCATCCAGAGGCAAAACTTGTATTTGAAGTGACAATGATGGATACAGTGTTTGAAATTTTTGAAACTGAAAATGAAGCTTTAGAAGGTGTGCCTAGAAGTATTGCTAGCTAAGAGTCTGTTTCTGTAAGCTTAAAACAAAGCTCAGTGTCTCCGTTCGCGTAGCGTCTCCGTCAGTAGAAGCGATAGCTAAAATGGCTTATAAGCCCACACTGTATGCTTGCATCAGTGTGGGAGTATGTCACAGTCTTGATAACCTTTTTGCCTGAAAATGTGATGGCTTTCCTGATTTGATGAAAGTTTCCATCCAGAGGTTTTATATTCCACTGCACGGTAGTTTTTCTTAACCTTTGGAAAGCCCTTTTTACCCCACAAAATATCTGTGTGATATCCATCCGTGATTGGAGATCCACCATATACTTATTCGCGATCGCTATTTGATGAATTGAACCTCTAACCTGTCATCACAGTCAATTCACCCCGCCTAACTCACGTTGTACTATCTCATCACCGCAATCTTGAACCATTGCATCGGTTGATCCGAAAAAGTAGTAGAGTGAAAAGTGCATCTAGTAGCGTTAAGAACTTGACTAAATCACCTGTGCGGAAAATCGTTATTGCCGGTAACTGGAAAATGTTTAAAATCCAGGCAGAATCACAAGAGTTTTTAACAGGGTTTCTGCCGTCCTTACAAGAAACGTCTCCAGGGCGGGAAGTGGTCTTATGTCCTCCTTTCACTGACCTGAGCGTTTTGTCCAAGAGTTTACATGGTAGCCTTGTACAACTGGGAGCGCAAAATGTCCACTGGGAGGAAAGTGGGGCGTACACTGGTGAAATTTCAGGCCCCATGTTGGTAGAACTTGGTGTACGTTATGTAATTGTCGGTCACAGTGAAAGACGGCAATTCTTTGGTGAAACTGACGAAACCGTGAATTTACGCCTGAAAGCTGCCCAAAAATATGGTTTAACCCCCATTCTTTGTGTAGGTGAAACCAAACAACAACGAGACGCTGGGGAAACTGAATCACTGATTATTAGCCAACTCGAAAAAGACTTAGTTGATGTTGATCAGGAAACTTTGGTGATTGCTTACGAACCGATTTGGGCAATTGGTACTGGCGACACTTGCGAAGCGACAGAAGCTAATCGAGTCATTGGCTTGATTCGCAGCGAGTTAAAAAATCCTGATGTCCCAATTCAATATGGTGGTTCAGTGAAGCCAAATAACATCGATGAGATTATGGCGCAACCAGAAATCGATGGTGTACTTGTCGGCGGAGCAAGTTTAGAACCTGCCAGTTTTGCCCGCATTGTCAACTATCATTAACCCCTTTGCAGAGTCAATAGTCCATAGTCATTAGTCTGTGTTTAAATCACGATTGACTGTTGACTATTGACTAATTTTATATGTGTAGCAAGTTAGTAATACGCGATCGCTGTTTCGACTGGGGACAGCGTACTTATTTAATGGGTGTCTTGAATGTGACACCTGATAGTTTTAGTGATGGTGGTAAATTTAATACTCCTGCGGCGGCTCTATCCCAGGCTGAGGCTTTGGTAGCGGCTGGTGCTGATATCATTGATGTGGGAGGTCAATCAACTAGACCCGGCGCACAGCAAATCAGCCTAGAAGCAGAACTAAATCGGGTACTGCCAGTATTACAGGTATTACGGTCAAACATTTCTGTACCTATATCCGTAGATACAACTAGGGCTGCGGTCGCTAAAGCTTCTGTTGAAGCTGGGGCAGATATTATTAATGATATTTCTGGCGGCACATTTGATCACGAAATGTTGCCCACAGTAGCTAGTTTAGGTGTACCAATTGTGTTGATGCACATCCGAGGGACACCCCAGACGATGCAACAAATGACTGATTATCAGGATGTAATAGAAGAAATTTCTAGTTTTTTAACTCAACAGATCACAATAGCTACAGATTTGGGCATCAATCGCGAAAAAATCATTATTGATCCCGGTATTGGTTTTGCTAAGAACTATGAGCAAAATCTAGAAATTCTGCGCCGCTTGGGTTTATTGCGATCGCTTAATTGTCCTATCTTAGTAGGGGTATCCCGCAAAAGTTTTATCGGTCAGATTTTAAATCAACCAGATCCGCAAGCCAGAGTTTGGGGAACGGCCGCAGCGTGTTGTGCGGCTATCTTGAATGGTGCAGAGATCCTCCGAGTTCATGATATTCAAGAAATGCGCGATGTGTCTCTAGTTGCTGATGCCATCTTTCGAGCGAATAACAGAGGGGATAGTTAAGAGGGGACAGGATGGGAGAAAAAAAGGTGTTTCTTTAATTCTTAGCAGTTGGTGCGCCGTCTTGTGCAGCTGCTATCAAGAATCACAGAATGAGGGAATCAATCAAAATCTTTCTGGTACAGTCCCCAAGCTCTATGTTCACACAGACTTAACCATGTTCAATATTTTTACCATTACCCTCAGTGTTAACTGTTTCAGCAACCATTTCTTTCATTAATTCGCCTGATTTGCCAGGATCGACAAACACAACTTTGGCATTTGGACTTTCTCCCAGCCTATAGCTAGCATTTATATAATCTTGCGCCACTAAATAACGCAAAATTTCTTTAGTTTCAGGATTGCTACGTAACCCTTCAGCAATTATCTGGATGGAAGTCATAGTTCCTTCTGCTTTCTTAATAGCAGCTTGCCTCTCTGCTTCTGCTTCAGTAATCAATGCCCGTTTTTTGATTTCCGCCGCTCGCTCCTCTTCCATTGACTTACGTACACTCTCCGGTGGTGTAATTCTTTGAATATCTAATCGGATAATCTCAACTCCCCAATCGGCTGTAGTGTTATTCAACTGGTCTAAGATGGCTTTATCCATCTCCGCTCTTGTCACATTAGTCTCTTCTACAGTGTTCTGGGCAATAATTTCTCGGAGTGTAGTTGTGGCTAGCTGTGTGAGTGAACCTTGCAAGTCTTCAATCTCATAAAAGCTTTTCTCAATATTTTTTATTTTCCAGAACAATACAGCATCAACTTCTAAGTAGATATTATCTTTAGTGATGACATTTTGTGGTTTGATATCTATGTACTGTTCTCTCGTAGTATCTTCCATCACAACTTGATCCACCAGAGGTACTACAAAGTTCAACCCTGGCGTCAGTGTGCGATGTTTCCTTCCCAAGCGTTCTACTAAGGCGGCATTCCCTTCGTTGATAATTTTGGCAGATCCTAAGGCATAAGCTATAAGTGCTAAGACTACAGCAATAATTGGCTCCATATATGCTCCTATTAGCTTTTAAGGAGATTTTAGTTTAAAGGACATGGTAATACCATGTTTTACATTTAAGTCTAATGTTTTGAGTTTGTAACTAAAATAACTTAAGTTAGGCGAATTTAAACAAGCCCTCTCCAGAGTTTGCTTTTCTACTCCTCTTTTATGACTCTGATGAAAGTCAAAAAGGTAGGATGGGTTTGATTTTGTTCAACCCATCCTACCCCTAAATTTAACAAAACCTAGATATATAAAGGTTTATGATGTTTATGTCACGGTATCAAATAAAGCTACAAAAAATAATATCGATGCAAAATTGGGGACTAAAAGAATTAACTTGCGTCCCCAATTGCTGAAATAAACTTAAAACCCGAACAATCTGAAAAGATTAACGATAATACCTAGAGGCCCAGCTACGATGTTGAGACCATCACCAGCTTGAGCTATACCAGAGCGGTTAACTACGACAACATCATTGTTACGGAGAATGGGATTAGTTTCCTCGTTAATTCCTTGGTTGAAATCAACTTTGACATCACGCTTAGTAACTGAACCATTAGCGTTGAGGCGAATCAACTCTACAGTACCCTTACGCGCTCTAGCATCATTGAACCCACCAGCCGCTAGTATTGCTTGGTTCAAAGAGCTATTAGGTTGTAATTCTACCGCACCGGCTCGTTTAACTTCACCGACTACGCCAACTTGAATTCTGGCTGGAGATAAAGTAGTGGTAGCTAATTGAGTAGCTTCTGCTGGAGTAATCTCGGTAGCTGTGGGAATCACAATTGTATCTCCATCTTGGACAATCACGTCTTGATTGACATCGCCACCCTGCAAAAGTTGCCAAAGATTGATATCTACAGTTTGTTCTGCACCTGTTCTTGTAGGTCGGCGTAGCTTGATATTACGAATATCTGCTTGGGATGTAATTCCACCAGCTAATTGAATTGCTCGTGTCAGATTAGGCAGTCCAGAGCCAGCTGCTCCACCATTTTGTGCATCTGTTGAACCTGCCGAGACAAGATAAGAACCTGGACGATATACTTCACCAATTACTGCGACTGTGCGCGGTGCAGTTTGGCTAGCTGCAAAGTTAGCAGCAAATAGATTGCGAGCGCCTGCAACATTAAAGGAGGTTGCTGTTGGTACAACTATGACATCACCATCCCTTAAGGTAATATCTTGGGCTGCATCGCCTGTTTCAATGAGTTGCTTGAGATTGAGAGTCACAAGTTGCTCACCAGCACCTGTTGTTTTACGCTTGAGCTGAACTTGGGTGACATCTGCTGCCAAGGTAACGCCCTGAGCTGTGGTCAATGCAGCTAATACAGTTGGGTATTGTACTCCAGGATTGTTACCTGCACCTCCTGCCAAACTCAAAGTGTAAGCACCTGGACGAGTGACTTCTCCGGCAACCAGAATATTAATAGGACGGGGGGATAAAAGATTGATAGAAATCTGCGGACGTTTCAGAAACTTGCGGTATTTTTCGGTGATGATATCAGCAGCTTGTTCAGTGGTGAAACCCTGAACAGAAACACTACCAATTAAAGGTAGGTTAATAGCTCCACCTGGAGGAATTTGGTATTCACCCGTATATTCGGGTACTTCAAAGACATTTACACGGATTAGGTCTCCGCCGCCTAATAGATAATTTGTATTTGGTTGTTGTATTTGCGGAGATACGGGTTGGGAATTAGGAACTACTTGCGCTCTAGTTGCAGGTATTGTTTGTGAATTAGGAGATACTGATTGTCCCTGAGCTAAACTGGCAGAAGGCAGAATGAGATGAGCAGCTGTTAATAAAGCTGCACCCACAGCTGGCTGGGTGAAAAATTTCAGCGAACCTATGTTAACCATATTTACCTTAGACTCTGAGACTACAAGTGGTAAAGTATTGTCTAAACATTTTAATCTTGACTATACTTAAGTATTTAGGTTTCCCGACAATCTTATTTTCCTGAAAAAGCTATCTTTCCCGGAAAATATTTTTGAATTTTTAGTAAACTTAGCTGCAAGAATAACTGATGGAAATACTATAGTTCATTTATAGCGTTACCCTATTTGATGTAGTTTAAAAAAAAGTAGCAAAAAACACTAACATTTCTCATGATTAAGCAACATTATTAGTGCATATTGGCAGTTATTATTGTGTCAATAAATGCAGAACAAAGTGACAAATATCATATTTTTAATTAGTAATTTGTAAACCTATCTAAAGTTATATATTTCCATGACCCTGGAAAATAAACATAAAGCATATTATTACAAGCAAGCAAAATAATAAACCTTGATTTCTCGGATTTTTAGCTATTGAAGATGGTATCTTAAAGTTCGCTGTTATGTACTAGTTAACGACATGATTTATTTGACTGATCTGTTGGATAAAAAACTCCTCTAATGATTGACGAGATAGATGTATCGAAATAACTTTTCCACCCATCAAGCGCAAACTACCTAGAAAGTCATAGTAATCGGCTTGTAGTGTCCCATGCCAAGAACCATCAGGCTCAAATACTATACTCGGTAGCCATTTTTTGAGGATTGACAAATCACCGCCTTCACCTTTGACATGATATGTTTCATCTCTGCCTAATAGTTCTCCTAGAGAACCGATACAGATTAATTCGCCTTGAGAAAGAATAGCGATGCGATCGCAAATTTGTTCGACTTCACTGAGAATATGGCTGTTAAAAAAAATCGTCTTGCCGGCGGCTTTGAGGGACAAGATAATTTCCCGCATCCGGTAGCGTCCGAGAGGATCTAGTCCCGACATCGGCTCATCTAGAAATATTAGTTCTGGATCGTTAATTAATGCCTGCGCCATACCCACACGTTGTAACATCCCTTTGGAGTAACGACGCATCTGTTTTTTGCGTGCATCAGCTACTGATAAACCCACTAAATCTAGTAAGTGAGGAATGCGTTGACGTTGCACATTAGAGGGAATTTGGAATAATCCGGCGGCTAACTGCAAAAACTCCCAGCCTGTGAGATACTCATACAAGTAAGGGTTTTCACTTAAATAGCCAATGTTCTGCTTGACGTTGCGATCGCCTAAAGGTTTACCCAATAATAAACCTTTGCCAGCCGTAGGCCGGATAATTCCTAACAACAGTTTTAACAGCGTTGTTTTCCCTGCACCATTAGGCCCCAGTAAACCAAAAGTTTCCCCCTGATAAACCGTTAAAGAACAGCCTTTGAGGGAGACAACCTGTTGATTCATCCAAAAGCCAGTGCGATAGACTTTTCTTAAATCAGAAGTAATGACTACTGGTGGGGTATCTATAGTAGCCAGTTGAGCATCAGCAGTGTCTTGAACAGACTTCATCTCAGTTTTATTAACACAGCATAGGTTACAAGTTACCCAATAGGATAACCGCGATCGGTTACAAGTGTGTTAATTGTTGCAAATTTTGGGAATGAGGAATTAGGGGTTATGAGAATTCTTTGTTGTCTCCCCTATACCCCTGTTTTCTGAATCAAAGCACTCCCTTAGAACTGGGAATATTGTCAGCGCGACGGGGATCAACTTCTACAGCCATGCGTACAGACCTAGCGAATGCTTTAAACGTCGCTTCGATGATGTGATGGGAATTTATCCCGTCTAACTGGCGAATGTGGAGTGTCATTTGGCTGTGGTTGACTAACGCCACAAAAAATTCTCGCACCAGTTGCGTGTCATAAGTCCCCACCCGTTGGGTAGGAATTGTTAAACCATAGCTCAGGTGAGGGCGACCAGAGAAGTCTAGTGCAACCTGTACCAAAGCTTCATCTAAAGGGGCTAAAAAATTACCAAAGCGGACAATGCCTTTTCTGTCGCCTAATGCCTTATGCAAAGCTTGTCCTAGGGTAATACCCACATCTTCATTAGTGTGGTGGTCGTCAATCTCCCAGTCACCTTTGGCTTTGACATCCAAATCAATCAAGCCGTGAGAGGAAATTTGATGCAACATATGATCCAAAAACGGAATCCCTGTGGCAGCTTTGCAAATGCCACTGCCATCTAGGTTGATAGTAACTTGCACATCAGTTTCACCAGTAGTGCGATGTACTGAGGCAATGCGAGAGGATGAGGAGAAATTAACTTGGGGATAATCGCTGATTTGCATAGAGGTTGGGGACAGGGGACTAGGAATTTTAGATTTTGCGGAAAGTTCTGTAGGCGGGTTTCCCAACCTAGGAACGCCACTTGCTACAAGCCGGGAAACCCGTCCAACGCAGTGGCTCAACTTTTCAAGACGGATTTTAGATTTTGGATTGAATAATCTAAAATCCACTTATTGAAAAGCTGGGGATTGGGGATTGGGGACGGAAGTTATTCACTACGTGACGCTAGCGCGTAGCTTGCTTCTCCAGAGGAGTACAATTTTGAATTTTGAATTTTGAATTTATATGCCCCTTTCCCAAATCGTATTACATTCCCATGATTTCGTATCCTGAATCCACGTACAGGACTTGTCCTGTGATACCGCTAGATAAATCGCTAGCCAAGAAAGCCGCCGTGTTACCTACTTCTGTCTGAGTAACGGTACGACGCAAAGGAGCGACGGCTTCGACATGGTGAATCATATCTAAGATGCCACCAACAGCACTAGATGCTAAGGTGCGGATAGGCCCCGCAGAGATCGCATTAACGCGAATATTTTGAGGGCCAAGTTCAGATGCTAAATAACGCACACTAGCTTCTAATCCTGCCTTAGCCACACCCATAACGTTGTAGTTAGGAATTGCCCTCGCGCCACCCAAATATGTCAGGGTAATGATACTTCCCCCCTCTGTCATTAATGGTTTGGCTGCACCACTTAACTGCACAAGTGAATAGGTACTAATGTCTAAAGCTGTAGCAAAGCCAGAACGAGAAGTTTGGCTAAAATCTCCAGTTAAATCATCTTTGTTAGCAAAGGCTAAACAATGAATCAGAATATCTAGTCGTCCCCACTTGTCGCGGATTGTCTCAAAGGTAGATTGAATCTGTTCGTCGTTTTGGACATTACAGGGAACAAATAAACTGGGGTTGAGAGGTTCTACTAGTTCAGCAACTTTCTTCTCCATTTTGCCCCTTTCATCTGGTAGATAGGTAATGCCGAGATTCGCTCCTGCAGCGTGTAGTTGTTGGGCAATCCCCCAAGCAATAGAGCGGTTATTGGCAATACCCGTTACCAGAGCGTTTTTTCCATTCAGATTCAGCATAGAAACCCTTGATGTAAGCGATTTATGAAAATAGAGGCTAGGGACTGGTGACTGGTGGCTGGGGACTAGTGACTGGGGATAAGGAACTGCGGATTAGGTATTGTTTTCTTTCACCTTTTACCTCTTGCCACCTGCCCCATGCCTCCTGACTCCTGCCTTCATGAGCATACTAGAATCTGAGGCACGTTTGTATTTGTTTTATACATGATGGGCAAAAATAATAATTAGTAAATGTGTTTTTTTGATTTAAAATACATATTATTCCTTAAGAAATTCTCAAGATTACTTAAGTTTTTAGAGAAAAAACCTGATGGTTATAGCAAGCAGAAGTATCTATCAAGAACTGCTAGCTAAAAATAGCAGAAATTAGGTATCATTATAAACAAATAACTATGAAGTTATAGGTTTGAGTATAGTAAAGTACAGCAAGGTTAACGGTGCTTTATTGATTTTTCAGGTGTATTCTTAGGTAATCAGTTTTCACTTTTTTGTTATTCCGGCATTGGGTAGGGGAAGGGAGATGATCGTGACACAAGATAAGGCCCTAGCAAATGTTTTTCGCCAGATGGCAACTGGAGCTTTTCCACCAGTTGTCGAAACGTTTGAACGAAATAAAACGATCTTTTTTCCTGGCGATCCTGCCGAACGAGTTTATTTTCTTTTGAAAGGCGCAGTCAAGCTTTCCAGGGTGTATGAGGCAGGAGAAGAAATTACAGTTGCACTATTGCGGGAAAATAGCGTTTTTGGCGTGCTGTCTTTATTGACAGGCAATAAATCTGATCGGTTTTACCATGCGGTGGCATTTACCCCAGTAGAATTGCTGTCTGCACCAATTGAACAAGTAGAGCAAGCACTCAAGGAAAATCCTGAATTATCAATGTTGATGCTGCGGGGTTTATCTTCGCGGATTTTGCAAACAGAGATGATGATTGAAACCTTAGCGCACCGAGACATGGGTTCGAGGTTGATTAGTTTTTTACTAATTCTCTGTCGTGATTTTGGCATTCCTTGTGCAGATGGGATCACAATTGATTTGAAGTTATCTCATCAAGCGATCGCAGAAGCAATTGGTTCGACGCGCGTGACAGTTACCAGATTATTAGGGGATCTGCGTGAGAAAAAGATGATTTCGATTCACAAAAAGAAGATTACTGTGCATAAACCTGTGACTCTCAGCAGACAGTTCACATAAAATCCATTGGGGTCAGGGGCGGTGGAGCGTGTTATATTTCTTTAGATAACACTCAATAGTTGGCATTAAATCTAAAATCTTGAGTAATTTCAGCTATTGCCAACCCCCCCCCATCCTCCCCAGACAATGACTGAAAGTAGTAGGCTGTATCTGGAAACATTTCGGTAGCTGAAGATGACAACCGGCTACATCCTCATCGCAGCAATTTTAATTTTGGGAGGCGTAATTGCCACTGTTGGCGATCGCATCGGCACAAGAGTTGGCAAAGCACGCCTCTCTCTCTTTAAGCTTCGCCCCAAAAACACGGCCGTAGTGGTAACGATTTTTAGTGGTGTACTGACAGCAGCCACAACCCTAGCTATTCTGTTTTTGGCTGATGAAGGCTTACGGAAAGGGGTATTTGAGTTAGAAGATATTCAAAAAGACCTCCGACAAAAACGAGAACAACTCAAAGTTGCTGAAGATCAAAAAAGTCAGGTAGAGGCTGAACGCAACCAAGCCAATCAGGAATTAGAAACCACCAAAAAAGAAAAATTTACAGCGCAGCAAGATTTAGCTCAAACCCAAACTAAACTCCAGCGCACCCAAAACCAGTATCAAAAAGCTATAGCTGAACTCCAAAGTGTTTACAATCAAAGGAAAGCACTACAGATAGCTGTTACCAAACTGGAAACAGAACGTAGACGACTGTATATTGAAGCCCAAAAAGCAATTGCCCAACGCGATCGCGAAATAGCTAACCGTCAACAAGCCATAGAACAACGCGATCGGGAACTGAGTAACCGGCAACAAGCCATAGAACAACGCGATCGCGAACTGGCTAACCGTCAACAAGCCATAGAACAACGCGATCAAAAAATTGCCCAACTAGATAAACTCATCCAAAATCGCAATTTAGAAATTACCCAAAGAGAACAGGTAATTGCCAAACGGGAATCTCTACTCAAAGAATTGGAAAGACAACAGGATTATCTAGAACAGGAAGTGGCGAGACTGGAAAAATATTACCAGTCATATCGTGACTTACGCTTGGGTAAATTGGCTTTAGTTCGGGGTCAAGTTATTGCGGCGGCTGTAGTGCGTGTTAACCAAACGACTACTGCCCAACAAGTAATTGTGCAACTACTGCAAGAAGCCAATCGCAATGCTAGCATCGAATTAGCTGAACCTGGAACTGCTGCTAATACACAACTGCTGCGTGTGACTCCAGACAGAGTTGAGCAGCTGATCAAACAAATTAACGATGGTCGAGAATACGTAGTGAGAATTTTTTCAGCTGGTAATTATGTGAGGGGGGAACAGCAGATAGAATTTTTCGCCGATACAGCTAGAAATGTCTTAGTATTTTCTGAAGGTGAGGTATTGGCGACAACTACCGCCGATGCTAAAACTATGACCTCATACCAATTAAGGCAAAGATTAGATTTATTAATTTCAGCA
This sequence comes from Anabaena minutissima FACHB-250, assembly GCF_014697125.1. Lineage (GTDB taxonomy): Bacteria > Cyanobacteriota > Cyanobacteriia > Cyanobacteriales > Nostocaceae > Trichormus > Trichormus minutissimus. Next base: position 92,462 of record NZ_JACJRG010000021.1, read on the forward strand.
TCTCAATTTCGTGCTAGAAATTCGGGTATTGTCGAAGGTGTACAAATTGATGGTACGTTTATTCGCTTTGTTGCCCTATTGAGACAATTCGGGCAACCCATAGAAATTAAAGCAGTAGCAGCAGAAGACACTTACACGGCTGGGCCTTTGAGAGTAAAACTATTAGCAATTCAAAACGGCAAAGTTGTTTTAAGTACTTAATAAAAATTTATTATGACTTTTAGTGAATTTTCCCCAACACAACCAGTCATTTTAGGGTTTGATCCCGGTAAAGATAAATGTGGTGTAGCCATGATGGGATTAGATCGGCAATTGCATTATCATCAAGTTGTGCTTTCTCGTGAGGCGATCTCTACCATTAATAACCTACGTCAAAGGTTTCCCGTTTCCTTGTTGGTAATGGGTAATCAAACCACAGCCAAACGCTGGAAACAGCAATTGCAACAAGAATTAGTCGAACCATTAAACATTGTGTTAGTAGACGAGCGTTATAGTACCTTAGAAGCACGCGATCGCTATTGGCAGATGTATCCGCCTAAAGGACTCACAAAGCTACTACCCCAGGGAATGCGCCAGCCTCCACGCCCTATAGATGACATTGTGGCTATTCTCTTAATTGAAAGATATTTAAGCCGCCTCACTGAATCAGTTAACAGTTAATCTTAAATTTTTACAATTTGGCGCGAATCGTAAACGCATAGTCTCCGCCTGGTTCTAGCTGATAATCTTGTTGTTCCAAGAACCTTCCCAGAGGTTCTTTGATTAAAGCCCGACCCTGAGAAGGCTTCACGGAAAGTTCTCCCTGGCGAAAATTCCATTGGAAATGCCACTCAAAATCCCCTGCACTCACTTCACCTTCTAGGAAGCCGTGTTGCCAGGATTGGCGGGTAATTTTGACATGGGCGGTAGTTTCTGGCAAACGTTTAGCACTCACAATGCTTGGTGTTAAGTATGGAACAAAAGCTAACTATTTAGGCTATCTTTTATTTACCAAACTTCGATGCGATCGACAAACTGGCAACATGAGTATTTTTGCTTAATATAGCTATATATATCTTGAAAATTGAAAATATAAACGTTTAAGAATAATCCAGTTTTCACTAATAATAGGGATTTCATCAGTTTTAGTGTTTCTTCCGTTGTTAGCTACTGAATTAATGAATCATCCTAAAATTTTAAATTTAAAGCCGCGACTTCAGTCGTCCGGCTTCTCTTTACATAAGTGATAAAAATTTACGGCGATGCCTACCTAAAAGGCATCGCGGATTTTAGATAGAATCTAAAATCCCAATCGAATTAACGATTCACCGCCGCAGCTTCCCGTGCCGCAGCTGCCTGATCGGGGTGGATACCCAAGCGTGTGAGGTTAATCCGTCCCTTATTGTCAATTTCGCGTACCTTGACAACGACTTCATCGCCTACAGCTACTTCATCCTCAACCTTGCCCACACGATAATCAGCCAGTTGGGAAATATGGATCATTCCTTCCTTACCGGGGAGAAATTCCACAAAAGCACCTATTGGTATAATCCGAGTCACGCGTCCAGCATAGACATCGCCTTCATTCAACTTGCGGGTCATGCCTTGAACGATATTACGCGCTCTCTTGGCTTTATTCTCATCTACCGCAGAAATAGTAACTGTGCCATCATCTTCGATGTCAATTTTCGCACCAGTTTCTTCGGTGATACCCTTGATTGTTTTACCACCAGGGCCAATGACTAGACCAATCATGTCTGGATCAATCTTAATCGTCAACAGACGCGGCGCATAAGGTGAAGTTTCAGGGCGCGGTTGGTCAATGGCTTGCAACATTTTATCGAGAATGTGCAACCTGGCGGCTTTGGCTTGGTTGATGGCTTGGGCAATAACTTCCATAGGCAAACCAGATATTTTCATATCCATTTGCAAGGCGGTAATTCCTGTATCTGTGCCGGCGACTTTAAAGTCCATGTCTCCCAAGAAGTCTTCAATGCCTTGAATGTCTGTCAGGACTCGGACTTCATCTCCTTCTTTGATCAAACCCATAGCCGCACCACTGACTGGTTTGAGAATAGGTACACCAGCATCCATTAAGGCCAGAGTAGAACCGCACACAGAACCCATTGAGGTAGAACCGTTAGAAGATAACACCTCTGAAACGATACGAATCACGTAGGGGAATTGTTCTTTCGGTGGTAGTACAGGTAAAATGGCTCGTTCTGCCAATGCACCGTGACCGATTTCTCGTCTACCTGGGGCGCGTAAAGGTTTGGTTTCTCCCACTGAGAACGGCGGGAAATTGTAATGATGCAGGTAGCGTTTGGATTGGTCTGTTTGCAAGTCATCGTTGAGGTTTTGAGCATCTCCGGGAGTACCGAGGGTACAAGCGGATAATACCTGGGTTAGTCCTCGGTTAAATAGCCCGCTACCGTGGACGCGCTTGGGTAAGACATCCACTTGACAAGACACAGGACGGACTTCATCGAGTTTGCGTCCATCAACACGCACGTTATCTTCGACGATTTGACGGCGCATGAAGTGCTTAGTGATGTCTTTAAAAGTGTTCCCCAAGGCTTTGCTATTGGCAGTAGCAGCAAGGCGGATTGGGTCGTCTTCTGAGAGTGCGGCGATCGCTGTGGCAATATTGTCTTTAACGGCATCCAACGCGGTATCGCGTTCGGGTTTAGCCAAATTAAATTGAGCCAGAATTTTCTTAATTTCGTCGCTAGCGCGATCGCGGATATAATTTGCCAGAGTTTGATCTACCTCTGGTTTTGCTTCTTGGACAATTTCTAAACCCATTTCTGCTACTAAATCTTGCTGCGCCTTGATTAAATCGCGCACAGCTTCGTAGCCAAAATCAATCGCTTCAATAATATCTCGCTCTGGCAATTGATTAGCACCTGCTTCCACCATGATTATGCCATGTGGTGAACCAGCTACAATCAAATCCAAATCTCCAGCTTCGATTTCTGCATAGGTGGGGTTGATGATAAAGTCATCACCTACTAAGCCTACTCGTACTGCTGCCATTGGCCCGTTAAAGGGAATTTGGGCAATCAGAGTTGCGATCGAAGCACCTGTCACCGCCAATACGTCCGGTGGTACTAGCTCATCCATTGACATTGTAAATGCCACAACTTGCAAGTCATCCCGCAACCATGAAGGGAACAAAGGACGCAAGGGACGGTCAATTAAACGACTGGTGAGAGTGGCTTTTTCTGGTGGACGACCTTCCCGGCGCATGATCCCACCAGGTATTCTCCCAGCTGCGTATAGTCTTTCTTCGTAATCTACTGTTAGGGGAAGGAAATCAATGCCCTCTCTGGCTGTTGATCGCGTAGCTGTTACTAAAACAACTGTATCCCCTGATTCTATCAACACAGACCCACCAGCTTGCGGTGCTAGTAGGCCTACTTTCAGTCGAATATCCCTTCCATCGAAGGATATTGACTTCTCAAATTCTGCCATTCAGCTTTTTTTCCTTCTCTTTCTTTATTCTCTCACTGTGGCAATCCTAACATTTATGCCCTATGGCTGACTTCTGTTACATACAAAGAGCAACAAGTTCCTCAACGCCAAGCACGATACACACTCAGCGCATCCACCATCTGTTCATCAGCTAGTTTTGCCACTCGTTGAGTGCTTACAATGATATCAAGGGATTGCGGATTAGGTACTGGGGACTGGGGACTGGGAATTTGAGATTTTAGATTTTGGATTGAATAATCTAAAATTGCAAATCCACTCATTGAAAGGCTGGGGACTGGGTACTAGTACAGCACGGCGTAAATTAACTCACTATCTAAAATCCTGGAAAAGCTTAGAAATCAGCGTGATTTATGGGTGATTTAGACTTTTGACTCTTGCCTGATTGTACTATCTTTCCTAGTTCCTAATACAGAGTGGCGAAAATCACGCTACCATCTAAAAAATAGCTAAATCAATATTGTGACTATGAAAAATTTTAATTGATATATCAATATTATTTACTTTTATAAAATTATAAGTATTTTACAATATTTAAATTTCATGACCATAAAGATATCAAAACAAATATAGTTCTTATTAAACAAGCAATACTTAATAATTTTATTTTTGATTAAAGTCTGAGTAGTTAACAAATGGCAATTTTACACGGTAGTTGGTTATTAAAAGGTCAGGAAAACTATTTATTTATTTGGGGTGAAACTTGGCGATCGCCACGAGTTAATGTGAACTTGAGTGAATTAGCACTAAATCCCTTGGCAATGACAGCAGTTGAGTTAGGTGAGTGGCTGTCTGCTGAAAATATTAGCATTGCAGACTTCATCACTCAACCAGAAAAAAAGCCATCTACCAAGGTCGCAAGTTCTAAAAAGATAAATTTACCGATTCATTCTCAAGTAGTTAATCTACCAACTTATATTTTAGAAATAACTACAGAAGAGACAGTATTGATGTCTCCCTTACATTCTGGTGCGTTGGCATCTGAGATGGACTCTCAAAAATACTTACAACCTTGGCGAATCGAAGGTTTTTGTCTCAACCCCATACAGGCTATCAAATTTCTCACTTCTTTACCCTTAAATATTGTCAATGGGGAAGATACATTTTTAGGTGGAGATTTACGCTTTTGGTCACAGGTTGCCCGTTGGAGTTTAGATTTAATTTCACGATCTAAGTTTTTACCAATTATCCAGCGACAAGCTAATGAGAATTTTGACGCAAAATGGCAAGTCCTTCTAGATAGTGCCATAGATGGAACTCGCTTAGAAAAGTTGGCGACGAAAATGCCCTTGGTTTGTCGGACTTACGGGGGACTGGGGACTGGGGGAGAATTTAGTCAGTCACCAATGTACGTTGATTTTCCCAGTCAGCCGCAAGACTTAATTTTGGCGTTTCTCAATAGTGTGATAGATGCCCAAGTGCGGGAGATGGTGGGGACTCAAACTCTGGTTGAACCTAGGGTAATGGCATCTTTACCATTGGCGGTGCGTCAGTGGTTGCAGTCTTTAACTGGTGGATCTAATGTAGTGAATGCAGATGTTATTGGTATAGAGAGACTAGAAGCGGCACTGAAAGCTTGGACGATGCCGCTACAATACCAATTAGCCAGCAAAAATCAATTTCGTGCTTGTTTTGAGTTGCGATCTCCTGACGCTGAAGAAACTGATTGGACACTAGCATATTTTTTGCAAGCGGCTGATCATCCCGAATTTTTAGTAGATGCAGCAACGATTTGGCATCATCCAGTTGAGCAATTAGTTTATCAAAATCGCACCATTGACCAACCGCAAGAAACATTATTGCGGGGTTTGGGTTTAGCTTCTCGATTGTATCCATTGCTTGCACCCAGTTTAGATGCTGAATGTCCCCAATCTTGCCGACTTACCCCTATGCAAGCCTATGAATTTATTAAATCCGTGGCTTGGCGGTTTGAAGATAGCGGTTTAGGTGTGATTTTACCGCCTAGTTTGGCAAACCGCGAAGGCTGGGCAACCCGCTTGGGGTTAAAAATTTCTGCCGAAACCTCAAAGAAAAAACAGGGGCGTTTAGGATTGCAGAGTTTGCTGAATTTTCAATGGCAATTAGCTATTGGCGGACAAACTATTTCTAAAGCAGAATTTGATCGCTTGGTGGCTTTAAATAGCCCTTTGGTAGAAATTAACGGCGAATGGGTGGAATTGCGTCCCCAAGATATTAAGACAGCCCAAACCTTTTTTGTATCTCGCAAAGACCAAATGTCTTTGTCTTTAGAAGATGCTTTACGCCTGAGTACAGGAGATACCCAGGTGATTGAAAAATTACCAGTAGTCAGCTTTGAAGCATCTGGGGCTTTAGAAGAATTAATTGGGGCTTTAACTAATAATCAAGCAGTTGCACCTTTACCCATACCGAAAAACTTTCGCGGACAGTTGCGGCCTTATCAAGAAAGAGGCGCAGCTTGGCTAGCTTTTCTAGAACGTTGGGGTTTAGGCGCGTGTCTCGCCGACGATATGGGACTCGGTAAAACCGTGCAGTTCATCGCCTTTCTACTACACCTGAAAGAACAGGATGTATTAGAAAAACCAACTTTATTAGTTTGCCCTACTTCTGTGTTAGGTAACTGGGAACGGGAGGTTAAAAAATTCGCCCCTACACTCAAAGTTTTAGAATATCACGGTGATAAACGTCCTAAAGGTAAGACATTTCAAGAAGCAGTGAAAAAGCATGATTTAGTTATTACTAGTTATTCACTAATTCACCGGGATATTAAATCATTACAGGGTGTAGATTGGCAGATAATTGTGCTAGATGAAGCCCAAAATGTAAAAAATTCTGAAGCTAAACAGTCACAGGCTATCAGACAATTAGAAGCAACATTTCGCATAGCTTTAACAGGGACTCCAGTAGAAAATAGACTCCAAGAGTTGTGGTCTATTTTAGATTTTCTCAATCCTGGTTATTTAGGCAATCGACAATTCTTCCAGCGTCGATTTGCTATGCCAATTGAAAAGTATGGAGATGCAGCTTCGTTAAATCAATTGCGTTCTCTAGTTCAACCTTTTATTTTACGTCGCCTCAAAACTGACCGGGATATTATTCAAGACTTACCAGAGAAGCAAGAAATGACAGTCTTTTGTGGCTTAACAACGGAACAAGCCGCACTTTATCAACAAGTAGTAGAAGTATCTTTAACAGAGATTGACTCTGCTGAAGGATTGCAACGTCGAGGGATGATTTTAGGTTTATTAGTTAAACTCAAACAAATCTGTAATCATCCAGCCCAGTATTTAAAAGAAGCTAACTTAGCACAACATAATTCAGCCAAATTACAACGGCTAGAAGAGATGTTAGAAATAGCTTTAGCAGAAGGCGATCGCGCGTTAATATTCACCCAATTTGCCGAATGGGGTAAATTACTCAAACCCCACCTAGAAAAGCAACTCGGACGCGAAATATTCTTTTTATATGGTAGTACCACCAAAAAGCAACGCGAAGAAATGATTGACCGTTTCCAACATGACCCCCAAGGTCCACCAATTATGATTTTGTCGCTCAAAGCTGGTGGTGTAGGGTTAAATTTAACCAGAGCAAATCACGTCTTCCACTTTGATAGATGGTGGAATCCAGCCGTAGAGAATCAAGCGACAGACCGAGTATTTCGTATTGGTCAAACTCGCAATGTGCAAGTACATAAATTTGTTTGCACTGGTACGTTAGAAGAAAAAATTCATGACATGATTGAAAGTAAAAAACAACTAGCAGAACAAGTAGTTGGTGCTGGTGAACAATGGTTAACTGAACTAGATACAGACCAACTCCGCAACCTACTAATCTTAGACCGCAATGCAGTTATTGAGGAAGATACAGAATAAAAGCGGAAGGCCAACCACAATCTTAATCCGACTAAGCTTGAATGTGAGGTAAAATAAACTCCTGAGAAATCGTTGAAGAAAATAATTTATTTAAATGGTAGCTGAATATCACCGCATTATCTACTGTGATTCGACTACTATAGTAAATTGTTTGATATTTATATTTGATGCCATGAAAATTAAAAAATTAACCAAGTATGATGCAGAAAATTATAGGAAGCTGAGATTGGAGGCTTTATATAACAGTCCTGATTCGTTTGGCACAATGTATCAGGAAGAAGCCATTAAGACAATAGATAATTTTAGGGAAAGGATACCAGTAGATAACAATAACTTCATATTGGGTTACGAGAAGGATAAAGAGTTAATTGGAATGGTGGCATTTCATCAAGAATCAAGAATAAAAGTAAGACATAAAGCATACATTCGTAGTATGTATGTTAAACCAGAATATCGAGGTAAAGGCATAGGTAAGTTACTACTGAATCAATTAATTGAAATAGCTAAAACTATTAATGATATAGAAATTTTATTAATTGATGTAGTATCAAATAATATGTCAGCAAAACAACTTTATCTATCTTTTGGGTTTCAAATATATGCTTTAGAAAAGATGGCATATAAATTTAATAGTCAATATTTTGATATGGAGTTGATGTTTTTACAAATTAAATAATAAAATATTTAACTAATAACTAATGATTTATGACAAACACAACATTACAATCAAGCCGGGAATGGTGGTCACAAAGATGGCTAGAATTACTCGATTCCTACCGCTTTAAAAAAAGATTAGAACGCGCCAGAAACTATGCACGCCAAGGTAACGTTCTCAGCATTGAATTCAAAGGTGCAAAAGTTTTAGCCAAGGTGCAAGGTAGTGAGGTCGAACCTTATACAGTTTCGCTTTCCCTTAATTCTTTTAGCGATGAAGAGTGGGGTTACATCATTGAAACCATGTCTAAAAAAGCGGTTTTCGCTGCCAAATTATTAGCAGGAGAAATGCCCCAAAATATTGAAGAAGTATTTACCGCTAATGGTTTATCTTTGTTTCCCTTTACCCTAGGGGATGTTCACAGTAAATGTTCCTGTCCTGATAAAGCCAACCCTTGTAAGCACGTTGGTGCAATCTACTATCAATTAGGCGACAGATTCAGCGAAGACCCCTTTGTTTTATTTCAATTGCGGGGACGCACTAAAGAACAAATCATTAGCGACTTACGTCAACTACGTGGTGCAAAATTAGAACCTGATGCAACCCCAACACCAGATCATCAACAAACAATTAATCATAATCAATATAATGTCAAAATTGATACTTTCTGGCAATATAATGAACCACTAGATTCTTCTTTGGTAGTGATTACACCATCCAGTAACGAGACAGTATTAGATGTCTTGGGGGCTATTCCGCTAGCCAAAACCGAGGAGAGCGTGATTAATTTAACTTCCAGCGATGTAGTAATGAAATATTTGGAGACTCTCTACAAAGAAGCTAGTCAAAAGGCAATGTTAGCAGCAATGAATGTAGGGGGAAGCTGATATACTCTACATAAGTCAAGTAGAGAATAGTTTGATTAATTGGTTGTATTGGTATTGAAGATTAGTGGTTGAATGTTATTGATAGGCAATCACCCAGTTAAATCAACATGGAAATTCAAACCAGAATTATCTCACTAGAACTTGCTGATGGCATAAATATTAAAGTTGAAGCCACACCCATTGGTGAACGCAAAGGCGTTTTGCAATCCCAAGATTTTCATCAAGTGACTACTGCTATTGAGTCTCTGACGAAAGAAATTTCCGAAACATTACAAAAAGTGAAGCCTGATAGAGCGACTGTGAAATTTGGTATAGAAATTGGCATCGAATCAGGCAAACTCACACCTTTAATCGTCAAAGGTGTTTCCACCGCAAATTTTGAGATTACCTTAGAGTGGATTAATAATTAAGCCGCCATTATTATCCCCTACACAACTTTCGGCAAAAATAAATATATCAACTCCAAGCATTTACTGTCCAAACTCTGCTCTAGCTTGCTCAACTAAATCTGCTGTCACTACATCTTTTCCTGCTTGACGTGCCAAATTCTCAATTCGGGCTTTCGCTTGAGCGCGAACAAAAAAGGGAATATTCTGTAACTTATCTTTGGCTTCGGATGTCCAACGCAAAACATCAGTAAAATTAAATTCTTTCATCTTGCCTAGTACCCCCTGATTTGCCTTGGTTACTTCAAGCTAGTAACAAAAATTAATTTAGATTCCTGTGAATCATTATGTCTATGAGTTTTTTAGACATCTTTACGATTAAACCAATAGTACCAAAAAAAGGCTCTTGGTGTAACACCAAGAGCCTCAAAAGCGTTCGATTGTCAGTGATGAAATAAAACTTTAGAACCTAGTCAAGTTCAGTCATTGTCATTGCTGGTTCATTCTCACGGTCAATACCTCTCTCAAAACCACCAGCAGCAGCGCGGGCGCGACCAGCGTGCCACAAGTGACCGATGAGGAAGAAGAAACCTAATACGAAGTGAGAAGTAGATAACCACGCACGAGGAGATACGTAGTTGAAGGAGTTAATTTCGGTAGCTACACCACCCACGGAGTTCAAAGAACCCAGAGGAGCATGGGTCATATATTCAGCAGCTCGACGAGCTTGCCAAGGCTGAATATCGTTCTTGATTTTTTCTAAGTCAAGACCGTTAGGACCACGTAGAGGCTCTAACCAAGGGCCACGGAAATCCCAGAAGCGCATGGTTTCTCCACCAAAGATGATTTCACCGGTAGGAGAGCGCATCAGGTATTTACCCAGACCTGTAGGGCCTTGAGCAGAACCAACGTTAGCACCTAAGCGTTGGTCACGAATCAAGAAGGTTAAAGCTTGAGCTTGAGAAGCTTCGGGGCCTGTAGGACCGAAAAATTCGCTGGGATAAACGGTGTTGTTGTACCAAACCATACAAGAAGCGATGAAGCCCATCAAGGACAAAGCACCCAAACTGTAGGATAGGTAAGCTTCACCAGACCAGATGAACGCACGACGCGCCCAACCAAAAGGCTTGGTGAAGATGTGCCAAATACCACCAGAGATACAAATCAGGGCAACCCAGATGTGACCGCCGATAACATCTTCCATGTTATCTACGCCGACAATCCAGCCTGCGCCACCAAAGGGAGATTCGATTAAATAACCGAAGATGACGGCAGGATTTAGGGTTGGATTGGTAATTACACGCACATCACCACCACCAGGAGCCCAAGTGTCATATACACCGCCGAAGAACATAGCCTTCAACACTAGGAGCAACGCACCACAGCCCAAGATGATTAGGTGGAAGCCGATGATATTGGTCATCTTGTTCTTGTCTTTCCAGTCATAACCAAAGAAAGAGGAATACTCTTCTAAGGTTTCTGGGCCACGAACAGCATGATAAATACCACCAAAGCCCAATACGGCAGAGGAAATAATGTGGAGTACACCAACTACAAAGTAGGGGAAGGTATCGAGGACTTCACCACCCGCACCAACACCCCAACCGAGGGTAGCAATGTGAGGTAGCAGGATTAAGCCCTGTTCGTACATTGGTTTTTCTGGAACAAAGTGAGCGACTTCAAACAAGGTCATCGCTCCAGCCCAGAATACAATTAAACCAGCATGAGCAACGTGTGCGCCCAGCAGTTTACCAGATAAGTTGATTAAACGAGCATTGCCAGACCACCAAGCAAATCCACTGGATTCTTGGTCACGTCCGCCGCCCATTACGCCAGTTCTATTAGAGAGCGTTACCACGTGGTAGTACCTCTTCGGGGAATACAAATTTTTCGTGAGGCTGATCTTGAGGAGCCATCCAAGCGCGGATACCCTCATTCAGCAAAATGTTCTTGGTATAGAAGGTTTCAAA
>NZ_JACJRG010000022.1 GCF_014697125.1 Anabaena minutissima FACHB-250
TCACCAGTATTTACCAAGACTGTATTTAAATTTTATGTATGCAGCAAAAACCTCATTTTTTCGCGATCACCTACATTGGTGATGACCCGCAGCGAAAAATGGATAAAGTCGAGCTAAGAGGATGTTTGAAAAGTCCTATTGTCGGTAGCAAAACATTTTAGATCCCCCTAAATCCCCCTTAAAAAGGGGGACTCAAATTCCAGTTCCCCCCTTTTTAAGGGGGGCTAGGGGGGATAAATAACTGCCTAAAATAACAGCCAATTACTTTTAAAACGACCTCTAATGTCTAATCAAAATGTAGGATTCTCATATAACAATAAAGATAGGAAAAAATCTGTCATAAAAATTGCTACCCAAGTAGTAACAACTGCTGTTGTGGCAGATTCTCCTACTTCTTTTGCACCGCCTTTAGTAGTTAGTCCCCAACTACAGCCGTTAATAGAAACTATAGCTCCAAAAATTAACCCTTTCAGTAAAATAGTAAATACGTCTGATGTGTCTAGAAAGTCTCTAACTGATTCTAAAAATATTTCTGGAGGAATTTTGTAAAATTGTGCAGCTGCAAAAATACCTCCAGCGATGCCCATAATTAAAGCAAAAATCATCATGATGGGCATCATCAAACAGCAGGCAATTACTCTTGGTAAAACTAGATAATCAATAGGGTTAGTCTTGAGCATATACAGCGCATCAATTTGCTCGGTGACACGCATTGCACCTATTTCGGCGGCGAACGCAGAACCTACTTGTCCGGCAATAATACTTGCTGTCAAAATAGGGGCTAATTCCCGGCAAAAAGCTAAGGCAAAAGCACCTCCTACGGTACTGACAGCACCAAATTTTACTAATTCTCTAGCTGTTTGAATAGTAAAAATCATGCCTGAAAAAACACTGACTAACAAAACTGGAGATATGGAAGCAGGCCCCGCAGTCACCATATGTTCTAGAATTTTACGGTAGTAAGTTTTTCCTTGGATTAAATGTAGGCAGACTTGACCAAAAAGTAGCACCGTGGCCAAACAACGCACAATCCATAATTGATCTAAATTTTTTTTCGGTTGCAATTTTACCGCCCATTGTAGTTCGTAATTCGTAATGGACTAACGTCCCGCTACGCTCTAAGCGCAGCTATGCCGCAGGCTTTACGTAATTCCCTACAGAATGTTTATGTGTATCTATGCTCTGAACTACTACGCTAATGTAATTATCTCAGGAATAAAGTAAGGTAGTTGATTAATGACATAATATTATATCTGGATTTTGAGATTGTTATTTTTAGGCTTATTTTTAAGAGTTAATTTCACTACCTAAGCATTTCTTCTAAAGCAAAAACCCCTGTTTAGCAAATAAACAAGGGTTTTGGTTATGATAAATGATTTAGCTGCTATCCAAAAATCACTGATAATTAAGTGTGGAATATCACGGTTAGTAGAGGCAAAAATGCTAAGAGGAAAGTGTGCCAAGATTGTAATTTAACTTCTGGGGTTGGCTTTGGTGGTGTTAGTAAAGCTTCAATTCTCTGTTCTAAGCGTAGCTTGCCGCCATAGGCATCGCCTACACTATCACCCAAAGCGGCACAACAAATGTCTGATTGAGCAAATACAGAACCATTACTGACTACTAATAACAGAGATTCTGCCAACAATAAAGGGTCTACTTGGGATGCAGCGTAACTATCAGCGCGTAATTCTCGCAATACTAAAAGTTCTTGCCACAAAGGTTCTGTGTTGGGTAGCCAAGCGGTGCAGGTGCGTATCCAACCCAGCCAGAAGAACCAAAATGTATCTCTGTAATAATGATGTCCTTGTTCGTGTGCTAAGACGCTTTCTACATGGTCTGGAGAGAGGGTTTGTAATAATCCTTGGCTCACTACTAATTCTGGTTGCCAAAAACCAATTTGACCTGCAAATAAAGCTTCTGTGTTCATGAGTCTGACTTGTGTACCCTCAAAATCTACGACAGGACAATCACGGGCTGATTGTAGCGATCTCCAACCTTGGTAAGCTAGTGTGAGGCACAACCCAGAGAATACAGTCAAGACAACTAAAGCCAGGGAATAGCTCAACCAACCTGTATACATCCCGCCCATTTGGCCTTGCGGCCCCATGCACAGCACTGCGATCGCTGTCATAAAAATTAGCAAAGGTGGGAAGAGAAATAGAAATAGCGATCGCCGCCAGCGCACATCCCAACTACCTTGGGTAGGAGTCCAAGAACAGCGCAATATCCCTGCGACTATCACAGTAATCAAAATCATGATTAGGTGCATTATTGTTCCTCCCTGGCTTGGCGTGCGGCTTGAATACGTTTAGCGATCGCTTCGATTTGCTCGCTGGCTGCTTCATCCAGACTATCAGCAAAAGCAGCTACTACGTCAGGATTACCTACAGCCAGAAATCGCTGTAATTGTTCATGAGCTTTAATTACCTGTGCCTGCTGCTTTGTCAGTAAAGGCCGCCAATAGAACGCTTTACCTTTTTTATCACAAACTAGCCAACCTTTATCGGTGAGGCGACGCAACACCGTAGTCACAGATGTGTAAGCCAACTCACGGTTAGGGTCAGCCAAAATGCGATCGTGAACATCTTTGACGGTGACTGAACTTAATTCCCAGATGATATTTAATATCTCTGCTTCTAAAGGGCCTAAAGATAGTTGTTTAGGATGATAGTCGGGTAAAGGGGCCATAGGGATTGGGGACAATAAAAATCAAAAGTGAAAAGTGAAAAGTCAAAATTTTAGATTTTCTGGGGGAATATTTTTCAGTTATTAGCCCCATATTGTTTCAGAATATAAGGTTTAGACGCAAACTCTAGCAACTTTAAATCATTAGTTAATATCTGAATCCCCAATCCCCAATCCCAATCCCTACAACACAATAATCAATACTCTTGCCTAACCATTAAGAAATACTCGGACATTAAGTGTCATCATTGTGATCACGAGCAATTAGAATTAATCTCGGCAATAGTTATTGAGAGCAGGTTTATCCCCAGCGTGAAGCTATTTGTATACCATACCCCGGAACTAACTCCAACGGACAAAGCCCCAGACTGCGCGATCGCAGTCGATGTTTTGCGAGCTACTAGCACTATAGCAACTGTCCTCTCTTCTGGGGGCGAAGCTGTACAAGTCTTTAGCAATTTAGATCAACTCATCTCTGTGAGTGAACAATGGCCAGCACAAAAACGGCTGCGAGCTGGAGAACGAGGCGGTGGTAAAGTCCCTGGGTTTGAATTAGGTAATTCACCCCTCGATTGCACACCTGAACTCGTGGAAGGACGGCGTTTGTTTATTAGTACCACCAATGGGACTCGCGCTTTAAAACGGATAGAGGACTCAGCTACTGTGCTGACAGCCGCCTTTATTAACCGCGCCGCAGTTGTAGATTACCTGCTAGAGAAGCAACCCGAAACAGTTTGGATTGTCGGTTCTGGTTGGGAAGGCAGTTTTTCCTTGGAAGATACAGCCTGTGCAGGTGCGATCGCTCATAGTGTCATCGAAAAATCCCAATTACCACCAGAAGAATTAGCTGGTAACGATGAAGTTATTAGTGCGATCGCTCTATACTCCCAGTGGGAAAATAACCTATTGGGTTTATTCCATCACGCTAGTCACGGTAAACGATTGTTACGCCTGGAATGCCATGAAGACCTGAAATATTGTTCCCAAACCGATATTTTAGCTGTTCTGCCCACACAGCAAGAACCAGGAGTGTTTAAAAGTAAAATTTAAATATGCAAAATCAATAACCGCAAAAATTTCTGGCTCTGTTAACATTAGCCCCTTTCTAGAATTAATTTAGAAAGGGGCTAATAAGTAGTTGGACGGGTGACAGGTGACAGGTGACAGGTGACAGTTAAAATCCCATCGCCTGCGCAACATCGCTTAATTCTGCCTCAATGCCTTGTTTAAATTGAGAGTGGCTGTGTTTGATGGCTGTATCAGGGTCTTTCAATCCGTTACCGGTGAGGACACATACGACTGTTGCACCTGTGGGTACTTGGTCTTTCACTTGTAACAAACCAGCGACAGAAGCAGCACTAGCAGGTTCGCAGAAAATGCCTTCTGATGAAGCTAAAAGTCGGTAAGCGTCGAGGATTTCTTCGTCGGTAACGGCTTTAAATTGACCTTGACTGGATGATTGAGCGGCGATCGCTTTGTCCCAACTGGCGGGATTACCAATGCGAATGGCTGTGGCTATGGTTTCAGGATGGGTGATCGGATAACCGTTGACTAAAGGTGCTGCACCTGCGGCTTGAAATCCCATCATCCGGGGGAGGCGATCGCATTTGCCGACTTGATGATATTGACAAAAGCCCATCCAGTATGCTGTGATGTTTCCTGCGTTCCCGACGGGGATACACAACCAATCGGGAGCATTCCCCAAAGCATCGACAACTTCAAATGCTCCGGTTTTTTGCCCTTCTAAGCGGTAGGGATTAACTGAATTTACTAAGGTAATGGGATAGTGTTCCGCCATTTCCCGGACAATTTCTAAGGCGCGGTCAAAGTTACCTTTAATCGCCAAAACTTCTGCACCGTAGAGTAAAGCTTGCGCCAACTTACCCAAGGCGACGTAACCATCAGGAATCAAGACAAAAGCCTTCATTCCCCCACGGCGAGCATAGGCGGCGGCGGCGGCGGAAGTATTGCCGGTACTGGCACAAATTACCGCCTTAGCTCCGGCTTCCTTGGCTTTAGTAATTGCCATCGTCATCCCTCGGTCTTTGAAGCTACCGGTAGGGTTTAGACCATCATATTTGACAAATACCCGCACTTGTCTACCGATGCGTTCTGCGATCGCTGGCACAGGAATCAAGGGAGTATTACCTTCTAACAAAGTGACAATCGGCGTAGTTTCGCTAACAGGTAAATACTCACGATAGGCTTCTATGAGTCCGGGCCAGGGTTGGCGATGAGATTGAGCAATAGACAAGCTTAAAG
This sequence comes from Anabaena minutissima FACHB-250, assembly GCF_014697125.1. Classification (GTDB taxonomy): domain Bacteria; phylum Cyanobacteriota; class Cyanobacteriia; order Cyanobacteriales; family Nostocaceae; genus Trichormus; species Trichormus minutissimus. The sequence continues at coordinate 4,948 of NZ_JACJRG010000022.1, forward strand.
TCACGGGCTTAAAAACTTACTTCAAAATTATATTATGGAGGAATTTGGTAATTGCTCAGGCAAAGAAGGTGAATATTTTTGCGTCCTTCTCTTATTTCTGAGATTTTTTACTTCAGATATTATCTCTTTTTGTACAGCTATTTTACAGTTAATTTTGATTTTATTTAACTGGGGACAAGTCAATTCAAAATTTAAAATTCAAAATTCAAAATTAAATAACTGGGGACTGGGGAAAAGAAAGCAGGGGAAGCAGGGGAAGCAGGGGAGGCAGGGGGAGGAGGGGGAGAAAAATACAATGTCCACTCACAACTCACAACTCACAACTCACAACTCACAACTCAGCACTCACAACTCAGCACTCACAACTCAGCACTCAGCACTCAGCACTCAGCACTCAGCACTCACTACTCAGATGTCAACAGGTCTTTCACAAACCCATTACTGTACGATAATGAGGCTCAATTTCTGCTACGGTTGGCGACTGGGGTTTAGTAGTCCACTGACTGCGGTTAAATAATTCTTGCCGCAGTTCATCAACGTTAATTGTCGTTACTTTACCATTGGCAATAATTTGCTTACCATTCACCCATGCACTATCTACGACATTGGTGGGACGACCTAAAACTAATAAACCAATGGGGTCTGTACGGGGTAGTAATGATAAATTAGTGAGGTCATAAAGCATTAAATCGGCTTGTTTCCCAACGGTGAGTGACCCCAGTTGATCTGCTATATTTAACCCCTTTGCACCGCCTAATGATGCCATTTCTACGGCTTTTCGGGGTGTAATCCAGTAGCGATAATCTAAATCTGTAATGTTGTGCAGAATAGAACCGATTTTGATGGCTTCTAATAAGTCTTGGGAGTCATTGCTAGAAGCACCATCACAACCAAAGGTTACATTTACCCCAGCTTGCTGATATTTTAAAATTGGGGCAATGCCGCTACCTAAACGCAGATTACTCAGGGGATTGTGTACAACGGTAGATTGAGTTTCTGCCAGGATGGCGATATCAGCATCATTCAACCAGACACAATGAGCTAAGGAAGTGCGATCGCTCAAGTAACCAATTCGTTTAAGATGTTCAACAGCAGTACAACCGTATTTTTCTTGGGCGAGTTTCTCTTGGGCTTTGGTTTCGAGTAAATGAGAGTGACGACAAATATTATAGCGATCGCTTAATTCAATACACCCCTCAAATAAAGCATCTGTACACAATTGTATCCCTGTTGGCGCAACTAAAACACTCACACCCTCATCGGGACGGTGAAACTGTTTGACTGCGGCTTCGATGATTTCGAGAGTTGCTGCTGTGGAACGAAAAAACGGTTCATGGGTTTGGGTTGATTCCCCCGCCGGTATCCCAGCCATGAGAGATTCATCTTGAATGAGAGGGGCGATGAAAGCCCGTATCCCCACTTCTTGATAAGCACGAACCGCACTAGTGATAGTTTCTATCTCTTGTCCAGGAATTAATACCAGATGATCTACTACACTCGTACCACCAGACATCAAAGTTTCTACAGCCGTACCCAAAGCACTCAGATAAACTTGTTCTGTATCTAGAGGTGCAAAATCATATAAGTGTGCTAACCATAATTCTAGAGGTAAAGGTGGAATCACACCCCGTTGCCACTTTTCAGAAGAATGGGTGTGAGCATTGATAAAACCAGGGAGTAACAATTTATGCTCACCGTCAATCGCCGTACCGATTACATCTAAATTAGGTGCGATCGCCGCGATTTTACCGTCTATAATCTGCACATCTGTAGTTTTGTAACTGCGATCGGCGGCAATCAATACGTTTTGAATAGTAAAATTCACGGTATGCTCCCAGATCATATTTCCACTTTGGCTTCAACAATTACGATTTATAGGACTTACTCAACTGGCATATTTTTTATGTAGGGGAGGCAAAAGCGGTGTGGATTTTCCTCCCGCTTTATTGCCGTTGTGTGACGTTGCAAAAGTATTTGAACGCAGTCATGAGACTTACAGCGTCACGCACCAACCATCAATTGTGACACTTGCCTAAGTCCTGATTTAGATCAATCCCTTAAGGAAATTAGAAAATAGTTAATCGATATCTACCACGTCTAGTGGCAGTTTTGGAAAATACCACCACATAGTAAGTCCCATCATCAGGTAATTTAGCTCGATCAATTAATGCGCTGTATTGACCTTCCCTATCACTATCTGAAGATATTACCTTCCCTTTCGCATCCAACAAGACTATAAAGGGAGAAAAATCTTCAAAGACACTATCTGCACGAATACTGATGAGTTGGCCTTTTTTACCTTCTAACTTGGTGACATTATATGAGTTGCCATCTTTGAGAGTCGGGCTAGTATCGGTTAGTTGATTAAACTCATCTTCAATGTAGCTAGCTCTATCATTTCTCAATGCTAATGTATAACGACCTATATCTCCAGGATTTTGGCTAGTAACAGCGATGGTATAATTACCTTTCGCTGGCAGTTTTGCAAATATCGAAGCGTCCCTAATATTTTTACTTTTATCTGAACTGCCCCTTCGCAAGATCACATTATTATCGGGATCTAATAAAAACATATAGGGTTGTAAACTCAAGTTGTTGGTGCGACGTTTATCTACACTCCCTGTAAGTCTGAGTTGAATTACTTGATTTTCTTGCCCCTCAAATCGGTAAAAATGAAAATACCTGCCATCAGATTTAAAATCCCCTGGTGATAATATTCCAAATGGAATATCTACAAAATCAATGTTTCTATATGTAGGTTCTTTGGATGAGTTATTAGTAGATATTACTGGGTTGCGATTACTTGAATTACCTCTGTTATTTCTACTAGAACTCCCAGTATTACTGCTATTATTAGCAGGGCGATTGTTTGCACTACTGCTGTTATTAGCAGGGCGATTATTCGCACTACTGCTATTATTGGCAGGGCGATTGTTCGCACTGCTGCTGTTATTGGCAGGGCGATTATTCGCACTACTGCTGTTATTGGCAGGACGATTATTCGCACTACTGCTATTATTGGCAGGACGATTGTTTGCACTACTGCTGTTATTAGCAGTGTTACTACTGGAGGTATTACTGCTATTGGAATTAATACTATTGGATACGTTGTTACTGGGTTGATTGCTAGGGCTTATAGGAGGTTTAATAGGTGCTTCATTTTTTGGCGATTTAGGAGCATCAGGAACTTTAATTTCATTGATTCCTTGCTTCAAAGTTGGGTCATCTATTGGTAGTGATGCAATTGTAAATTCTTGTCTTTTCTCTTGAATATTTTCCGCACTGATCGGCAGAATATAACTCGATATGATGAGACTAGAACTCATGCCATAAATGAACAGAGACTTTAATTGATGTGCAGTTTTTTTATCGCCTTGCTTTTTCATTGCTCACTCCTAAAATATAGAACAGAATTTGCGTCTTTCTACTTCCAAAACAATTGGGATAAATTTTTACGTACCTTCCCCTATCTAACTTGTCTTATATACCTGAATAGAGGATACATCGATTTGAATCCATAAAATAGATTTTTTGTCAAGCTCTATAAGGTATAGATGTAACAACTTTCAGTTTTCACAATAAACTTTTAAATTCTTTCATCACTAAAAATTATACTAATTTATTTGATACACTATCATAATTATTAACGTATTAGCTTAAACAAAAAATTATCAAGTATATGAAAATATTAAATGATTTGTGAAAAATCTTCAGTAACCATCATGAACTGGGTACACCAGAACCGATGAAATTTCTCCCCTAACCTCCCCTAATTCTCCAGCTTTTTCAAGTCAGCTAATCATGAGAAACCCCCACAACCAAAAATAAAAAAGGTTTCTTGCTCTGTCCCCCTGTCCCCTGTTAGTTGTCCCCTTCCCATAAAAGTCCTATATAAAAAATATATCCCCCTATGATCTGCTGTATAAATCCGGATTGCCCCAATCCTCTAAATATTGAAGGTACAAAATACTGCCAAGCTTGCGGTACAGAGTTAACAAGTTTACTTAGAAATCGTTATCGAATAGTTAATCTACTATCTGATGAAGGTGGGTTTGGCAGAACTTATTTGGCAGAAGATGTAGATAAGCTAAATGAGCAATGTGTTGTTAAACAACTTGCTCCGCGAGTACAGGGTACTTGGGCGTTGAAAAAAGCTGTTGAGTTATTTAAAGAAGAGGCGATACGACTGCAACAGTTAGGAGAAAATTCCCAAATTCCCCAGCTTTTTGCCTATTTTGAACAAGATAATAATTTATATTTAGTACAAGAATTTATCGATGGTCAGAACTTATCTCAAGAATTAAATCAGCGTTTGACTTATCAAGAAAATGAAATTAAGGAATTATTACTTGATTTATTACCAGTCTTAAAATTTATTCATCAACAAGGAGTTATTCATCGGGATATTAAGCCACAAAATATTATTCGCCGTAAAAAAGATGGCAGATTAGTATTAATTGATTTTGGCGCATCAAAACAACTGAGTGTCACAGTGCAGGCTCAAAAGGGTACAACTATTGGTTCACAAGGCTATACCCCCATAGAGCAGATGCAGGGGGGTGAGGCTTATCCAACTAGCGATTTGTATAGTTTAGGCGCAACATCCTTTCATTTGCTGAGTGGAATTTCTCCTTCTCAATTGTGGATACAGAATGGTTATGGTTGGGTTGCATCCTGGCGAGAATATGTGCAACACCCTGTGAGTAAGAAATTTGCTCAACTGCTTGATCATCTCTTAGCAGTAGATTTTCATGAACGTTATCAGTCAGCAGATGCCGTCATTGCAGACTTAACTCCCCAGCGATCGCCACTATCGGTTTCAGTTCCCCCAACCCTAATTTCGCAAACACAATCAACTATTTTACAATTAATAGATAAACAAACCAAAAAACATTGGCTTGTTGCTTCAGTTCTGCTATTAGCAATAGGAGGGGGAATAGCGTCTTGGCAATTTCGTTTAGGTAAGAACGATCTTTCTACCAATCCCACAATCAATACCAATTCCCGTGCTGACAATTATCTTACCAAGACACTCAAAGACCATACCGAGGAAGTTAATACCATTGCTATTAGTGCTGATGCTACAACACTGGCTAGTGGTAGCAGTGATAATACTATTAAACTGTGGAATTTGGATAGAAGCGAGGTAATACATACCCTTAAAGGACATTCTGATTTCGTTTGGTCTGTTGTTTTCAGTCCAGATGGCGCAATCTTGGCTAGTGGTGGTCGAGATAAAACTATTAGATTATGGAATATACAACAAGGAAAACAAATTGCTACTTTAGAGGAAGCTTCTTTGCCAGTGACTAGCTTGGCTATCAGCAGCGATGGTAAGATCCTCGCCAGTGGACAAGGTAGCACAATTAAACTCTGGAATTTGCAAACTCAAAAAGTGATTAGAACCTTAGAAGGTCACACTAATATAGTCAACTCTATTGCTATTAGTCCAGATAGTAAGACTCTTGTAAGTGGCAGTTGGGATAAGACTATCAAGGTATGGAATTTGAGTACAGGCAAAGTAAGCAAAACCCTAACAGGTCATACCAAAGAGATAGTTTCTGTAGCGATTAGTCCCAATGGAGAGATTGTTGCTAGTACTGGGGTTGATAAGACCATCAGATTGTGGAATTTGGAGACAGAAAAAGCGATCGCTATTCTGGAGGGACATACAGGAGCTATAGTTTCCCTAGACTTTACTCCTAATGGTAAAACTCTGGCTAGCGGCAGTTACGACGGTACGATAAAACTTTGGAATCTGGGAACAAATCAAGTAAATGCCACTTTAAAGCAAGATCCCAGCAAAGTGACAGCGATTAGATTCAATCCCAATGGAAAAACTCTCTTTAGTGGTCGCGCTAACTATGGTATCGAGATTTGGCGGATATTTGAGAAACCTCAAAATGAAATTGGGCAAGGATTAAATGTATACAGTGCTGAGTAACGAGTGCTGAGTTGTGTTAGCGGTAGCGCGGCGTTTAGCCGGTGCTGAGTGCTGAGTTGTGAGTGCTGAGTCACGAGTGCTGAGTAAAAAGTAAAATTAATTGTACTAACAACTCACAACTCACAACTCATCACTCAAATTATGAATCAGTCTTTGCGGACATTGGGAATTTTACCAAATGCTTGGATGGTGAATCAGGCGATCGCAGATATCACCCGTCCCCAAAAAACCCCACAACCCGTTATCTTATCAACAGAAACTAAAACCCTGCGCCTAGACTTGGCAAAAGCTGCCATCCTCGTCATCGATATGCAAAACGATTTCTGTCACCCTGATGGCTGGTTGGCTCATATCGGCGTGGATGTAACCCCTGCACGTCAACCCATCGAACCTTTAAATAGTTTACTCCCAGAACTCCGTGCCGTTGATGTGCCTGTTATTTGGATAAATTGGGGAAATCGTCCCGACTTACTCAATATCAGTGCTAGTTCACTTCATGTCTACAACCCCACAGGCGATGGTGTGGGCTTGGGTGATCCATTACCGAAAAATGGTGCTAAGGTATTAATGGCAGGGAGTTGGGCGGCGGCGGTAGTAGACGAACTCCCCCAATTACCAGCAGATATTCGTGTGGATAAATACCGCATGAGTGGTTTTTGGGATACGCCTTTAGATAGCATCCTGCGGAATTTAGGAGTAACAACGTTATTTTTTGCTGGTGTCAATGCAGATCAATGTGTACTTACAACACTTTGTGATGCAAATTTTTTAGGCTACGACTGCATTTTAATTAAAGACTGCACAGCTACGACTTCTCCCGATTATTGTTGGCTAGCAACGTTATATAACGTCAAACAATGTTTTGGGTTTTTGACTGAATCACAAGCGATTTTAACAGCCATAAATCATCCTGATCTAACAGGAGGAGAATAATCAATGCAATCTACTCGTTGTGTAATTCCTGTAATTAAGTCTCCCAAAGATTATCAAGTCTACCGCATCAGCCCCCATGACACCAATCGGTTAGCAATTATCTTTGATTCCACAAATGCTAATACTTCTCTGACTTGCTGTGTAGAAATTTTTGATCCTGGTGGACAAACACCACCTAATCGCCATCAATGGGCGGTAGAAATGTTTTTCGTCTTGAAAGGAGAAGGTATCGCTATGTGTGATGGTAAAAAAGTTGCCATTAAAGCTGGAGATAGTTTATTAGTACCTCCTACCGGGACTCATTTGATTAAAAATACGGGTAATACTCGTTTGTATACACTAACTATCATGGTTCCTAACGAAGATTTTGCAGAACTAATTCGGAGTGGGACACCACTAGAGCTAGATGCAGAAGATATGACAGTCTTAGGAAGGTTAGATACTTTAATATCTTGTTAAAAGATTAGCATTATTTACTATGCAAAAAATGCTACATACCTCTTAAGCTTACTTTTTGAGTCAACCTCTACTGGTTCTAGGATCAATTCAGACTCTATGATGTATGCACTGATTAACTTGCAGGTTGACATTACTTTCCGGGGTCAAACAGCAATTGCAGGCACAGTCGATCTTAACATTGTCTAACCCAGCAGGTAACAATTCCGATCACAAGGTACAAGGAGAGTGCAATGCTAACAACAAGACCCTTGATCAAAGAACTATTACTGATGACAATCAATAACTATTAGAGAACCCTATGTTAATTTTTGTTAAGCAAGCTTTCAGAATCTTGCTTTAGATTAGGGTAAAATTTAATAATTAGTCTTCAGTGTTTACATATTGCACAGTGCGGCTAAACAAAACTTGAGACTCTTGTAAATGTAGCTTTACATCTGATTGAAATCAAATCAATCAAGTTCGATCATAAATAGCTGACCATCACAAAACGTAGCATTGTGACGTAATTATTAATATTGCGGTCAAATTTTACAAGTATAGAATTCAGGAGAAATATCCCATGTTCGGTTTTATCAAAAAACTAATCGCTGGCATCCTAAGTTTCATTACCGGGCTATTACCTGGCAAGAAAAATGGTGGCTACTACTTACAACTAGAAGAAACTGGTACAGGTTCAGCACCAGTTGCTGAGACTAAGACTAAATCAGCAGTAGAAACATCCAACGGTACAAAAGCCGCAGTAGAAGCACCGCAACCAGAGCCATCACCTACGCCTGTCAAAGCAGCTAAGAAAAAAGCTTCTCAGAATGGTAAAGCTGCTCCAACTGAACCAGCACCAGTCCCAGTACCAGCTGCTAGCACTAAACCCGCTACACCAACTGAAACCACATTTGCACCCAAGTACCTAATCCCTACCTTTAGTAGCTCAAATGGTCGTCGTCGTCCAGGCGCGAATATGAATACTTATCTAGATATGGCGCGTCAAGTAAAAACTCCTGGCTAAGTATTGACGGTGACAGGTGACAGGTTAGAGGACGGGGAAAAGAGCTAAATTACCAATGACTAATGGTCTTTGTTAAATATCAGTCCACTATATAAATGAAATGCTGGGTCCCAATAGGTCTTCTCCCTGCGAAACAGGTGAATGTGAGACTGAATGTTACCCAGCATTTCTGTTTGCTCTAGGACTGTCTGTGCAAATGGTGTAAAGTCTGACCAACGTTTGACTTGTGGTAGATACTGCGTCAGCGAGTCTAGTAAATTATTCCAGTTGATTCTCATGGTATTTTGACTAGCTGAGGGGGTAATTTCTAAAGCTTGTTGAAAATCATAACTGCAATCGCACAGGCGCAAAATACAGCGTCTCTCTGGTAAGTGTAGATCGCAAAATTGCGCATAGTCTTGTGTTTGAATTTTGCGCTCTAGTTGGCGATGTGCGTTTATATCTACAACTTCCTCAAAAATAGGTAATAGTCCGAGAACTTGCGCTGAGACTTCTGACCAATCAAACGTGAGAGAACCAACTTGGTTTGCTTGGTTTGAGCAAATAACGGTAGCTTTTGGCTGCGTTTCTTGGAAATACTGCACTTGAAAAACTTGTATTTGTTCAATCGCTTTGATGGTTGTCCAAAAGCAAGGGATACCAGCTTGCTGTAGCTGCATCCCGTAAAACTTGAGTTCGCCAATTCTCCCGGTGCGGTAATACTTCCAGGTGCGGCTAGGAAGTATTAACTTCGCAGTATAAGCATCTAGCTGCATAATTTGGGCAAATTTGGCTGCTAGTTGGGTTTTTTGTTCGTTGCTGAGAGGCTCTAATATTAATACTCCCAGTTCAGTATTGCTGGGTTCGGCTGTGGCTTGAGCGATCGCACGTTGTTTTTCTTCTTTTTGAATTTCTTGCAGTCTTTGCAAAGCTTGCCGCGCTTGGGTAACAATCCTATTATTGGTTGTGATTAACAACAATCGCCGATAGACTTTTTCCGCATCTCGGTGTTTTCCTGAAACTTCGTGTAGTCTGGCGAGATAAAATACCACCCAAGGATTATCCGGGGATTCTTTTAGCAGTGGTTTGAGTAATTTGGCTGCTGTTTGATAGTCTTTATGCTCAAAGGCGATCGCTACTTGCTCAATCATGAGTTTTCCCATGCACGCTGGAGATAACTCATTTATACTTCACAAGCTCCGGAAATTAGGGATAATGCTACTATGGGTGCTGTGACTGCCCGTAAGATACGACGACCTAGTGATACTGGTTGAAATTCTGCGGCGATCGCTTCCTCAAGTTCTCTATCTGTCCATCCTCCTTCCGGCCCAGTGGCTATGACAACATCGCCCGCAATCTTGGTAATTACGCTTTGAAGATGGTTATATTCACCACGCGCTTCACAGATATAGCGGTGATTGGCTGTACTATTAGTTACAGCCTCTTTAAATGTTACAGGTTCTAAAATTGTTGGTACAAAAGCACGCTCTGATTGTTCTGCGGCTTCGGCTGCGATACGTCGCCAACGTTCCAGCTTTTGCGGACTAGGATTTAATAAAGTGCGATCGCTCAAAACTGGAGCAATACAAGCTACACCTAATTCAGTACAACTCCGCACCACTTCATCAAAGCCGCTACCTTTGGGTAAAGCCATGATTAAAGTAATGGCTACAGGTAACTCAGTCTCAACAATTAGCGGTTTTAAAACCTTTGCGTTTTCTCCAGTTATCTGAGTCAACCACCATTTACCCAGTCCATCCATAGCAATAAATTGCTCACCTTCACCTAAACGCAACACCCGCTTTAAGTAATGTTGTTGCTGTGGTGTGAGTAAAATTTGATGTTCTTGGAGTTGGGAGGGTGCGATCGCAATTCGTTGTAGTTGAGCCATAAAGTGTGAAACCGCCAGTGAACGCAGAGAATACTTATTAAAGTATCGGCGTTTATCGGCGGTTCAATTTCCCAATACTGATGCTTATGAAAGAGTTTGGAAGTAATTTTCCAACGCCTCTTTGACTAACTCAGTCATTGATCTACCTTGGCTGGTAGCTGTGGCTTTAACTTTGCTGTAAAGATCATCATGCAGACTGACGCGATACCGTGACTTGCGAGACTTAGCTGTGACTGATTCTGCTTCTGGCTCATACTGGGCGGTAAATTCACGAATAGCATCAAAGCCGACGCGATCGCAAAAATCCCCAAAGCTTTCTCCAGGTGTGCGAGACTTTTTAAAGTAGACAAAAATTGGCTCTAGGAAGCTTTCTATGTCATTGTGGTGCAAGCGTTCTACATAAGGCTGTGCTAGGCGTATCTGATTGGGTGAACCACCTAACCAAACTTGATAGCTTTCCGGCGCACTACCAACAAAGCCTAATTCCGCCATGTAGGGACGGGCGCAACCATTGGGGCAGCCAGTCATTCTTACCACAAAATGGTCATTTTGTAAACCAAGTTTATCTAATAAAGCGCGAATCCGTTCGAGAATGCTGGGTATAGTCCGTTCTGACTCGGTGATAGCCAAACCACAAGTAGGTAAAGCAGGACAAGCCATCGCATAACGGGCTAGAGGGTCGATGGTGTTGGGGTCGGAAACTATGCCGCAACGGTCGAGAATTGCTTGAATTGCTGGCTTGTTCTCCGGGGCAATTTCGTAGAAAATCAGGTTTTGGTTACCTGTGAGGCGGATGGGTAAGTTAAATTGCTCGACAATTTCCCGTAGGGCGGTTTTCAGTTGAAACGAGCCTTCGTCTTTTACCCGACCGTTATCAATAGAAATACCTAAAAATAGTTTGCCATCGCCTTGTTCTTGCCAACCCAGGAAATCATGATATTTAAACTCTGGTAATTCTTGGAAAGGTGCGAGGGGTTTGCCAAAATATTCTTCAACCTTGGCGCGGAATTTATCTACACCCCAATCATTGATTAAGTATTTTAACCTAGCGTGTCTGCGGTCAGTGCGATCGCCATAATCTCTCTGTGTGGCAACAATCGCTTTCACTGCATCATACACATCTGCCTTAGCAACATAGCCGATGGGGTCTGCAATTCTGGCGAAGGTTTCTTCTTTGTTGTGGGTTCTACCTAAGCCACCACCAGCAAAGATATTAAATCCTTCCAGGTTGTCTTGGTGGTCAGTAATGACTACTAAAGTTAAATCTTGGGAATATAAATCAATCGAATTATCTCCTGGTACTGTCACACTCACCTTGAACTTACGCGGCATATAGTATGTGCCGTAGATAGGTTCTTCAGTGTCATGAATTATTGTGCCATTGCCATTGCTCTGTCTGGCTGCTTTAACTTCTGGACTCTCTTCAGCACTGATGGCTTTTTCCCCATCTAACCAGATTTCGTAATAAGCACCAGTTTGGGGTGAGAGTAAGTCAGCAATATTTTGGGCATATTCCCAAGCATACTGATATTCGGGCCGATTCTTGAAAGGAGCAGGGGGGGACATGACGTTGCGGTTGATGTCGCCACAAGCACCCAAAGTTGAACCGAGATTTTTAACTATTGTAGCGATCGCCGCTTTCAGATTTTTCTTTAAAATACCATGCAGTTGAAAACCTTGACGAGTCGTTGCCCGCAAAGTGTGATTGCCATATTCATCAGCTAGCTTGTCTAAAGCCAGGTAAAGTTGCGGCGGTACTAACCCACCAGGGTTTTTTGTCCGCAGCATAAACTGGTAATCTTTCTCCTGTCCCTTAACGCGGTTATCGCGGTTATCCTGTTGATAAGAACCGTGAAACTTGAGAATTTGTACTGCGTCTTCGCTGAAATGAGTAGTATCCTCAAGTATCTGCGTTGCTACAGGTTCACGTAAAAAATTACTGTTTTCTTTCAGCCCTTCGACTTTGGAAGGCTTGCGGCTAGCGAGAGGGGAAGGAGCAGATTTAACCATCAGAGTTCTATAGTATTCTCAATAAGGCATCGGTAATTGCCGAATTAGCCTGTTAGCAGCATTGCTGCGTCTGGCTATTCCCGGTAATCCGGTCGGAAATGTGCAGAATATCTCTATCTTAACACGACAAAAAGCTGGTTTTATTCAGTGATTAAACACCTCATCAAACCAGCTTTTGACGTTTCTGAGTTTTTAGTGCTGAGTTAAATATATACTACCGCAAAAAGTGTTCAAATTGGGAATTGGGAATTGGGCAGAAAAAAGTCAAAAGTCAAAAATTCTTTCATTTTGAATTGGTTTGTCCCCTATCTAAACCGATAACCGATACCACCATTGATGCTGACAGCAGACGCGGGGCTATCTTGGTAAGCACGCAATCCGACTTTGGCATTGGTGTAAACCAGGAAGTTTTTAGCCACTTCAGATTCAACCCCTGCACCCAATACTACAGATTCTCTATTGCCTAAAGGACTTGGTAAGCCATTTTTTTCCACAAAGGAGTAACCACCAGTTACAAAGGCGTTGGTGCGATTGGCAATAGGCACATCAAAGGAAACCTCTGGAATAATTGCCGTTGTCTCGTCATTCCAAAGTACGTTACCCCGTGCAGAAAATGGGGTATTGCCTAGTTTGACGCGTCCTGTAAGATTACCGCCAAAGTTAGCAGCATCATTATTTTGTCCACCATTGGTAACACCTGCGGCGATACCAGCACCAACATAACTAGCATCAGTACCTTTTTGAGGTTCAGCCGCAGCTTGACCAGCATTAACTACGAAAGCAGTCATAATTACGGAAGAAAATGCAGAGATTGTTACTAGAGACTTGAGTATATTTTTCATAATCTTGAGTAAATTTTCTAGTGTTTCCTTTTATTTTTAAAGTCGAAAGATATGTCAAATATGTTCCAGATATTTTTACGAATTTCTGTATTAAAAATAGGGAATATGCACTTTAAAAACTGGCACAATCTGAAGGAATAAACTTGTTTATTAAATCCTATTTTGTGACTATTCATATAGAAAGAACAAGCTAGCTGTAGCAGTTACTTCAATCATCTCTACAAGAAATCTATAAAGTTAATTTTGAGTAGTTTGCATGGAGATTTAATAAATGCTAACCGCTACAAAAACGTTATCTGGTTTGATGGGTTTGTGTGTCGGTGATGCGTTGGGTGTACCGGTGGAGTTCACTAGCCGCGCCGACTTAGCTCAATCTCCAGTCACAAAGATGCTGGGTTACGGGACCTGGAATCAACCTCCAGGAACATGGTCTGATGATAGTTCACTCACATTTTGCCTAGCAGAAAGCCTGTGTAGAGGTTATTCAATAAATGCGATCGCAGATTCTTTTTGCCGTTGGTATAAAACGGCTTACTGGACACCTCGTGGCGAAATATTTGGCATCGGTGAAAGCACTCATGCAGTGATTATGCGTCTCAAGCAGGGAGTTCCACCTTTAGAAGCTGGAGGAACTAGTGAAATGAGCAATGGTAATGGTTCTTTAATGAGAATTTTGCCAATGGCTTATTGTCATCGAAATTTAGCTTTACAGGAGTTGATTACAAGGGTACATCAAGTTTCTAGTATTACCCATGCTCATCTGCGATCGCAAATGGCCTGCGGCATTTATATTAGTATTGCCGTGGAACTGCTCAAAGGTGCTAATCCCCAGACAGCCTATTTAAAAGGATTAGAAAATATCCAAAGAGTTTATGCAGCAGATGAATATCTTCCAGAACAACCTTATTTTCAGCGCATCTTCAGGGGTGAAATTGCCAAGTTACCAATACCAGAAATTAATTCTGGTGGCTATGTAATTGATACCCTAGAAGCCTCCCTCTGGTGCTTGTTAAATAGTTCCACTTATGCAGAGGCGGTACTAAAAGCTGTCAACTTAGGAAGACATACCGATACCACTGCGGCGGTGACAGGGGGTTTAGCAGGCATTTACTATGGGGTAGAAGGTATACCCCAACAATGGTTTAAGCAAATTGCTCGCAAACAAGACATTATCAACTTAGCTACGCGCTTTGCGGCGGCGATTGACCATCAAATATAATCAATTTTCCCTGAATCCAAGCAAAAGCTACCGTTTATTAACTGAATCCACGCCCCGGACAAATGCCCTAACTTGAGGAGAGCCAATATACTCTATTGAACCGATATGAAAAAGCAGGGGAGCAGGGAGCAAGGGAGCAGGGGGAAAAATCCCCACATTCGCGCAGCATCCCGCAGGGAGGGGCGAGGTTTCTCTACGTTCGCGCAGCATCCCGCAGGGAACGGAGAGAAGTTCGGTTTGTACCTTTAGTTCTCCCTGCCCCCTGCCTCTTGTCAATAGTTATTCTCTCCCTTATTTCCCCTAAACTCGTGCATCCTAATTAATAAATATTTAATGCTGTTTTAATGGAAAAATCAGTAAAAATAGCTATGCTTTTGTATTCATCTGGCTGAGGCGTGATGTTGTGAGCTATGGCTTGGTGTTTCACTTATTAGAATCAAGCTTTGTCGTCAAAAGCAATTTAGTATCAAAAGTATGTGGAGGTTCGATGTCAATATCTGAAGCTGTTAGCAACAAGAATACTTCCCACAAAAGTATTGAAGAACGTTTGCAGATACAGCGTTTGGTAGAAGCAACCAAAATAGTTTCATCTAGCGCAGGAAGTGATGTAGTCAAGGGATTAACTCAATTTCCCAAATCTTTACCAGCATATTATTTTTATGATGACCGTGGTTCTGAGTTATTCGAGCAAATCTGTGAGTTACCAGAATATTACCTTACACGCACAGAAACCGCGATTTTGCAAGAGTATGCTGGTGAAATCGTCAAGATAACTGGGGCTTGCGAATTGGTAGAACTTGGTAGTGGTAGTTCTACCAAAACCAGGATTTTACTAGATGCTTATCGACAACTAGGCTATCCTTTGCGCTATTTACCTATAGATGTTAGTGCAGGGATGTTGGAAAGTAGTGCGAGAAATTTATTAAAGGATTATCCTTCCCTGCAAGTTTATGCACTGGCTGGAACTTATGAATTAGCTTTGGCAAAACTCCCCCCAACTCAGTTACCTACTCGGATGATTGGTTTTATTGGTAGTTCGTTAGGGAATCTTAACCCCCATGAGTGTGATGTTTTCTTTTCCCAAATTATCAACGCTTTGCAACCTGGTGAGTATTTCTTGTTGGGGATAGATTTACACAAGTCCAAGGAGATTTTAGAACCTGCTTACGATGACAGCCAAGGAGTCAGCGCAGCTTTTAACCTGAATATGCTAGATCATTTGAATAGGCGGTTTGAAGGAGATTTTGACACGACACAGTTTGAACACTGGGCATTTTATAACGAAACCAAAAATCAAATTGAGATGCACTTAAAAAGTGTGCGATCGCAAACTGTACAATTAAAATCTCTCAATCTCACCGTTAATTTCGCCCAAAACGAAACTATCTTTACCGAAATCTCTCGCAAATTCAACCTCAACACTATCCAACAGCAACTGACAACCAAGGGTTTAGTTCCTGTCCAAACCTGGACTGATGCAAAACAATGGTTTGCTTTATTGCTTTGTCAATTGCAAGTCAGGGATTAAGTAGGTTGGCGTTCAAAATTGTCGTTGGGATAAGGCAGGGGTCAGGGAGCAGGGAGCAGGGGGAAAAAGGGTTTTAGCCTTGTTTACTTTTCTTTACACAGTTTGGTTTTATTCTGCCTACCTACTTAACAAAAAATTAATCACTCAATAAATGTAGTGATAAGACAAGGCGAAACCCAACATGGATATCGGTGTTGGGTTTCCTTACGTCAAATGCCACTCGCCCCAAGCCGGGAGACCCGTCCAAGGCGGTGGCTTCCCAACCTAAGTCTGTCACCTGTCACCTGTCACCTGTCACCTGTCTATCAACGTCGTCTCATTTCCATGAGCATTTGTGGCTCGACATTCTCCACATTCGGTATTGCTTCTAATTGAGCAATGCCTTGCAAACCATCGCTCATCTTATCCGATTTAGCACGTAACCAAGCCGCATGGGGAGCATAAGCCAGACTTTGGGCGACTTCATAACCTGCTTGATTAATTGCTGCTTGCTGTGACTCTACCTCAACATCTTCAGCAAAGCGAATAAATACTAAACCCGTAGGAACGGCGAGTGAACCCCCTTCCAGCGTATAGACAGGGCTGAGTGTGTCTTTTATTTCTGGCTTGGGTTCACCAGCAAAAACTACTATTTTTCCCTCATTCAATACTAAAACTGCTGAAGATATTACGGTACTTGGTTCTTTGTAATGTACGGCGTAGTATCCAGGCTGACGGCTGAATAACACAGGCGCATCTTTACCAACATGAATTTGTTGGGGATATTCATTAAAGTAGTCTGGTTGAAATCTCACTTCAGCAATTGGGGGTAGAGAACAAGCCTGGAAGAACAACTCAATCATCTTGTTTAAATTCTAATGATTTTCGGCTATTAGCAAATTGGTCTTGTAAACTTTTAATCAAGCAGAGGAAAGATGAATTAGTTAGATGATTTTTTCGTATTCAGGACTAAAGTCCTGAAAGTTTTGAGGACTAAAGTCCTGACTACAAACCTATTACCCTTATTTTTTCTCTAGACAGCAGAAAACTAATCTAGGTTGCTGTTTACTTACATTTTGTAACTTGTATTGCCGATATTCTGGAAAAATCGAGGGCAGGCTTGTATTTAGTGGCTAATACTAAATTCTTTCTTAGCTGCGGCTTGTGGGTGACTCATTCCAGATATGCACACGCTAGCCAGAGGCTGAGATTTAACTTGATACCAGGAGATTAAATTATGGTTCAGGTTCGCTATGGTGGCCAGAACGGTGAACAGTATGAACTCGTGATTAGTGATGATCACATTGTAGTTCGTACCCAAACCCGCAATGTTCTTATAGGCGATCGCCCTTTTGAGGTGGCATCTGTATCACCAGAAGCCCGTAATATCCTCAATCAATTTGAGTTGACAACGCGATTCCGTCAAGCAGGTGTAGAAATTCTGCACGTGAAAGCACCACATGAAGATAGTGCTTTATGTAACCAAGCTAAGGAAATTTTAAATCAAGAAGCAGAAATCCAATTTGCTGGGCGGGTATTGGTTGACCCTCAATCGATGCAGCCAGTGGTCTACACCGAAAACTTATTCGTGAAGTTCGATAACGAAGCGGAAGTTAGCACCTGTGAGGAAGTTTTGGGGCGTTACGGTTTAACTATCAAACGTCAACTTGACTATGCCCGCAATGCCTATTTTGTTGGTGCGCCTGCAAATACTGGTTTAGCTGTCTTTGACCTGGCTGAAAGACTACTCCATGAAGAGTCAGTGGAACTTTGCCATCCTGAGTTAGTGAGGGAATTGCGTCAACGTCAAGTTTTCCCCCAGCAATGGCATCTCAAGGAAACCACAATTGATGGTAAGACTATCAATGCTCATGTAAACGTCGAAGCAGCTTGGAAGTTAAGCGAAGGTGCAGGCACAATTATTGCCATTATTGATGATGGTGTGGATATGGAACATGAAGAGTTCCGTTCTTCTGATAAGATTGTCGCCCCACGGGATGTAACACGGAAAAGTGACAACCCCAGACCAGGGAACTCAGACCATCATGGTACATCCTGTGCCGGGGTAGCCTGTGGTAATGGTAATTTTGGGGCATCGGGTGTAGCACCAAAAGCCAAACTCATGCCGATTCGGTTTGCCTCTGGGTTGGGTTCACAAGATGAAGCTAATGCTTTTGTTTGGGCGGCGCAAAACGGTGCAGATATAATTTCTTGTAGCTGGGGGCCACCAGACGGGATTTGGTGGAAAGACGATGACCCAGGCCATAAGCAAAAATTCCCTTTACCTGACTCTACACGCTTGGCGATGGAATACGCCTTTACTAAAGGTCGAAATGGTAAGGGCTGCGTAATTTTATTTGCAGCCGGTAATGGGAATGAGAGTGTTGATAATGATGGTTACGCCAGTTATCCTAAAGTGATTGCTGTCGCCGCTTGTAACGACTTTGGGACAAGAAGTGCTTACAGTGATTTTGGGAATGCGGTCTGGTGTACTTTCCCCAGTAATAACGGCTACAGTTCTCAAACCCCTGGCATTTGGACAAGCGATCGCACTGGTTTTGCCGGGTACAATTCCGGTAATATTACACTCGGCGATGCAGCAGGCAACTATACTAATAGTTTCGGCGGCACTTCTAGCGCGTGTCCTGGGGTGGCTGGTGTGGCAGCTTTAATTATTGCCCGTAACCCTGATTTACGTTGGGATGAAGTCAAAGACATCATTAAACGTTCCTGCGATCGCATTGATGAAGCTGGCGGCAATTATGATGTTAATGGACGTAGCCCCCTCTATGGTTACGGTCGCGTCAATGCCCTCAAAGCCGTAGAACTGGCGTTACCACCACAAACCGAACGCGTTGGTGTTTTCAAAGCCGTGCAGGATGTCCCGATTAATGATTTGCAGACATCTACATTGAGTTTAGCGATCGCTAACACCAACATGATCAAATCTATCAAAGTTGAGGTAGACATCGAACATACCTACATTGGCGATTTGATGGTAAATCTCAACCCCCCAAAAGAATTAGGTATATTACCGATAGTTCTCCATAGTCGTCAAGGCGGAGCTATAGACAACATCAAAAAAACCTATGATGAAGTCAATACCCCTGAACTAGCTACCCTCAAAGGCAAAATTCCCCAAGGAAATTGGACTTTGGAAGTCACAGATAAAGCTGAAGCAGATACAGGCAAAATTCGCAGCTTGACTATTGAAATTGGCTTTTCCGGATAGTTGTCTCTGAGAGAATCCAGCCTTCTTCAATACTGTTCAGTTAAGAATATTCGTAGGTTGAGTTGAGGCTTGGCAAAACCCCCTGATTTATCCGGGGGTTTTACGTTTCAGAAAGTGTCAGAGTTTAACAGTTATCAATTATCAACCAGCTTTTAAGTTGACACTGTTGAGTTGCTCAAGTAATAACATCACATCACTACGACTGAGTTTTTCCTTACCATTAGCTAAAGCTTCAATAGTTCCATGAGCCAAAGCTAAGGGGATTTGGCAAAAGTTTAAAGCCGGGCCATCTGGCAAACTATCGGTATAAGCATCGGCTAAAGCTAAATTACGCAGAGCATACTCTTGTATATTGGCTGTATTCCAACCTTCAGGCAAAAAGCTAACCCCACGCTCTAAATCTTCTACATGGTTTCGTAAGATATTAACTGCTTGTAAACCTCGACCAAAGCCAATAGCTTGAGTCCGGTTGGTTTGCGTACCATCGTACCAAGTCCACAAGTCTGAGAGCAACAACCCCACCGCACCCGCTACCCCAAAAGTATAACGGTCTAAATCAGCCTCTGTATGAATTTTCCAGTTAATTCCTGCCCAGTAAGCCATCCTGTCTGACATCGCCGCCGTCGCATCCCAAATTCGCGGTGCAATGCTCTCTGGTGCAAGTAACGACCATTCTCTAATTCTGAGGGTGACTTCTTCTACAATATCTTCGTAGCCGCTAAATCCATCTGAAAAAGCATCGACGGGGAAACCGTCAACTCCTGCTTGTAGAGTCAGACTGATTGTTCGCAATAGTTTTGCCTTGCTGGAATTATCTAGGTTGGGATGATCCTCGATTTCATCTATAGCACGCATACACAGGTACGCGGATGCGACTGCCTCTTGCAACCCTGGCGGTAAAATACTAATCGGAATATAGAAAGTTCGACTAGTTTCTTTGAGGATTTGCAAAGCATCACTACGTAAATCCATATTGTCACTCCCCTGTTGATTTTTACACCACATGCAATTGGCAATGTTTTTAATAATACTTGATATTGTTTTTACTGAACCTAAAAAAATATGGATGCAATGATGTTGCTTTTAGATAGTAATATTTTTCGGTATCAAAATCGACAAAATTTTTATTTATATTATTTAAAATTGAGTAGACACAACTTTAGTTGTAGATATTTTTAGCCTTGATTTTGATTTAACTATGATAAATTTTTGGTGTAAATCTAAATCAGTAAGTTGTTAAGACCTGATCATCGACGGGTTTGCCGAATTTGAGTAATCATGGCCAAGTTACCTTGATTTTATGGTAAGCATAAGTATTTAATATAACATTAATATGTTTTTTTGGTGTCTTCAATCATACTAGTAGACGACTAACACAGCTAAATTGTTGCCAAAAAATTGAGGTTAGTCCGAGACAAAGAAACCAAACATCCTGATCCGTGTTTGCTTACTCTACGAGTAGGCTTGAGCCGGAGCAGAAAAGTTAATTCTTTATTATCTGAAGGCAAAATAAAAAATGGGATGCAGCCAAAATCCTCTCTGATTGCCATATCATACTTAACTTAATCTTAATCTCCCTATTTAAAAATTCAGAAATCTGAATTAATAAGCTTTTAAAATTGCAGATTCAAAATTTGAATATAATAGCGCAATATCTACTTGATTATTTAATTTTCAATACCAAATAATTACTTGTTATCAAATATTTTTTCTATCAACACTTTCTGATGCGATGTTAACTATGTATAGGAATCATATTTGATTAGGACTTATGCACAAATTACGGAATAACGTATCGCTAAAGCGAAAGCTCCGCTAACGCGTAGCGCATACCACAGAGACGCAGAGAACACAGAGAGATCAGGGTTTGAGAGAGTTTTTGCGTAAGTCCTGTTGATTTGTAAAATATATTTAATAGCGTGACAAGGCTAAAATGTCCTAAGAAATTTTAGGTTGGGAAGCTACTGTTGCCGATAGCTTTCCTGTATTGATAAGAGTGTCCTATGACACAAAAAAACAACACCCTGATCCATTTTGGGTTACTCTAGGAGTACGCTTGTGCCTCGGCAGGAAAAGATGCACCTTTGCAAAGCTTTAACCCAAGCTACGTCTAACCCAACATTTTATTCGTTTTACGCCAGTAGGGTAGGCTTAAACCCAATTATGTCTCTTGAGTGATAACTGTTAAAATCCTGTTGACGAAGGAAAAGATTATTTTCTAGAATTGTCTGGGCTTTGCCTTCTGCGGTTTAAAAATACCTACATAGATAGATGTGGATTGAACGGATGAAAGTAATATGTATAAGGATGTCAAAATACATTAAAACACAAAACATCCCACAATAGATAGATGCGGTTACATAAATCTCAATGTTAGGAGTCAACCGCTTGCAACTACATGATACATATAATTCCATCATTGCCAAAGGTGCAAGTGCGATCGCTGTTGTAGTTGGCAGTTTAATACTTATTGTCTGGTACTTAAAACTTAAATTTCTTCAAGGTAATTTCTTAAGTATTACAGCTACAGTACAACCAAATACAGCACTATGCTTTATCCTATCAGGCATTTCCCTGTGGTTGTTGGTAAGGAAAAGGAAACAGAAGCGCAGTTACTTATCTAGCATCTGTGCTATTACTGTCGGTGTGATTGCATCTCTCACCCTGAGCAAATACTTATTAAGCTGGAATCTGGGAATAGATGATTTGTTACAAAAAATAACCCATTACCAGGGAGGTATGGGGTGGAATACAGCCCTAAATTTCATCTTACTAAGTATAGGCCAAAAGTTGTTGGTTCATCCGCGAAATAACCGCAGCTATTGGTATGCTCAAATATTCACTCTGATGGTAGCTGTAATTTCTCTACAGGTGGTGATAGGTTATGTATACAGAGTAAAATTTTTTTACAGCCCAACTCCCACTATCCCATGTATGGGATTTTATACTGCATTATTATTTATAGTCCTGTGTGTAGGGATTTTATGGGGACGAGCAGAACAGGGATTGATGAAAATAGTGATCAGCGATAGCTATGGTGGCTCAATTACACGACGTTTATTGGTAGCTGCGATCGTGTTTCCTGTAATTCTGGGGTGGTTAATCGTCGAAGGACAAAGGGCAGGAAAATACGGGCCAGCCTTTGGTGTATCAGTATTTGCTGTTGTTTTAATTGTAATTTTTGCCATTGTGATTTGGCAAAGTGCGGTAATTATTGAACTCCTCAGCCAACAACGCGATCGCGCCGAAAAAACCGTGAGAGTCTATGAAGAAAAACTGAGAAGTTTTGTAGATGCTAACCTCATCGGCATTATGTTTAGTGACGTTTATGGTGGTATCGAACAAGCCAACAACGCCTTCCTCGAAATGATTGGTGCTTCCCAAGAGGATTTACTGTCAGGAAACTTAAGTTGGCGAGACATCACACCACCAGAGTATTGTCACTTAGATGAACAACGCATCGCCGAAGCCAAAGCCAACCCTAAAGGTGCTTGTACACCCTACGAAAAAGAATACATTCACAAGGATGGTAGTCGCATCCCAGTATTAGTAGGTTACGTACTGACAGGAGAAACCAAAGAAGAATCAGTCGCCTTTATCTTTGACTTGAGAGAGAGCAAACAAGCACAAGCCGAACAACAAAAATTAGTATCTCTGATCGAAAATAGTAATGAATTTATTGGTTTAGCCACCCTAGAAGGTCAGTCGTTTTACCTCAACAATGCCGGTCAAAAATTAGTCGGGCTAAGGAGTTTAGAAGAAGTTAGGCACAAGGTAATATCAGATTATTTCATGCCTCAAGACCAAGCTTGTTTTCGAGAACAAATTCTGCCGACAGTGATCAGCAAAGGTGATTGGCATGGCGAATTCTATTTTCGGCACTTTCAAACTGGGCAAGCTATCCCCGTCGATCATCATATTTTTACCATTACAGATCACAACACTGGACAACCCATTGCCATAGCTACAGTAACTCGCAACATCACCGAACAGAAGCAATCACAAGAAAAAATCCTCCAACTCAACAAGGATTTACAGCGTCGCGTTACCGAGTTACAAACATTACTAGAAGTGATCCCGATTGGCATTGGCATAGCAGAAGATCCCCAATGTCAAAATATCAAAGTTAACCCCGCCTTTGCTAAACAACTAGGAATACCGCCAGATGTTAATGCTTCTTTAACTGCTCCCATTGAAGAAAAACCAACACAGTTTAAAGTCTATCGCGAAGGTAGAGAACTTTTACCGGAAGAACTGCCCATGCAATATGCTGCGGCTCATGGGGTAGAAGTTTTAGATTTTGAAGTTGATGTAATTCATGACAATGACCACATCGTCAACTTATTAGAGTATGTTGCCCCATTATTTGACGAAGAAGGTAATACCAGAGGGGCTATTGGCGCGTTTTTGGATATTACAGGGCGCAAGCAAGCTGAAGAATTACTGAGAAATCAGCAACAGTGGTTGGAATATGTCTTGAACCTGATGCCTCGACCACTATTATTTATTGAGCCAGGAACAGCAAGGGTAATATTTGCCAATCGCGCTGCTGACGAACTAGCTGGAGGTGAATTTCCCAAAGGTATACCAGCAGCAGACTATCACACAGCTTACTACTGCACAGATGCTGATGGGAATCAAATTCCCAACGAGCAAATGCCAGGGGTACGGGTTGCTCGTGGAGAACGGTTAGAGGGGTATGAACTAGATTGGCATACACCCAACGGTATCCTATCCATAATGGTGTTTGCCGATACTCTACCAGCCATGCACAGCTATCCGCCTACTTGTATATTAGTATTTCAAGATGTTACTAACCTCAAGCAAGCTGAAAAAGCCCTGTCACTGGGTTATAAAAGGCTGAAATTATTATTTAGTACAGCTAATGAATTATTATCTAGCCAAGAACCATTGGCATTAATTGATAGTTGCTTTAACAAACTGGCAGAACAAATAGGGCTGGATACTTACTTTAACTATTTAATAGTAGAAAATTCCCAGCAGATGCGTTTAGCTTCCTATAAAGGGATTTCCGAGGAACTAGCCCAAGAAATTAAGTATTTGTCCGTAGGGCAAGCAGTATGTGGTGTTGTTGCTCAACAATGTCAATCCATTTATGTTGAGAATGTACAGCAATCAACTGACCCGAAAACAGAATTACTGCGCTCTGTTGGACTGACAGCCTATTATTGTTCCCCATTGATAGCCCAGGGGAAAGTTTTAGGGACTCTGGGTTTTGGTAGCCGCACTCGTACTACTTTCACCGAAAATCAAAAGGGCATGATGAAAGCAGTTTGTGATCAAATTGCGATCGCCATGGAACGGAGCGAGTTAATCAGTTCTTTACAGCAGCAAACTGAACAGCTAACAGCCGCCAATCGCATAAAAGATGAGTTTTTGGCTATACTGTCCCATGAATTGCGATCGCCCCTCAATGCTATCCTCGGTTGGTCTCAGCTGCTGCGGACTCGCCAACTCAATGAAACTCAAACAGCTAAAGGTTTAGAAACCATCGAGCGCAACGCCAAAGCGCAAACCCAATTAATTGAAGATTTGCTAGATATCTCGCGGATGATTCGCGGCAAGTTGCGCCTCAATGTTTGTACTTGTAATTTGGTTTCTATCATCGAATCAGCTATTGAAAATATCAAAATAGCCGCTCAATCCAAAGAAATTGACTTACAATTTTCCTTATTTCCCCAGTCCCCAGAAAACACACAATTCCTGATCTCCGGTGATTCTGAGCGATTACAGCAGATTATCTGGAATTTGTTATCAAATGCCATCAAATTTACACCCACATCCGGCAAAGTGGAAATAAGGCTGGCAAAAGTTGCGGGTAGTGAACAAGAAACGAATCGCACTGTCCAGATCCAAGTAATAGATACAGGTATTGGGATTAACTCTAACTTCCTACCCTACGTATTTGATCGCTTTCGCCAAGCTGACAGTTCCAGTACCAGATCCCACGGCGGATTAGGATTAGGTTTAGCTATTGTCAGGCATTTAGTAGAGTTGCATGGTGGTACAGTCCACGTATACAGCCCTGGGGAAGAACAAGGAGCAACCTTTACAGTCAAGCTACCACTCCTAGCCGCGAGTCAGGCAGATGTAATTGAACCAGTCACCCAATTAGCAACCAATGTTTCTCTATTGCCCATGTGTCCCTCACTGTCAGGCGTCCGTGTGCTAGTAGTAGACGATGAAGCTGATTCTCGTGATTTTGTAACCACAGTCTTAGAAAAGTGTCAAGCAGAAGTCCAAGCCGTTGATTCTGTACAAGCAGCATTAGAGATGATTAGGCGATGGCAACCAGATGTTTTAGTGAGTGATATCGGTATGCCCAATGAAGACGGATATGCCTTAATCCGTAAACTGCGATCGCTTCCTCTAGAACAAGGAGGCAAAATCCCCGCCGCCGCACTCACAGCCTACGCCAGAGCCGAAGATCGCACCCGCGCCATCCAAGAAGGGTATCAGCTACATTTACCCAAACCAATTGAGCCGATTGAGTTAGCCACGGTTGTCGCTAGCTTGATTGGCAGGAATAGATAAGGCAGGGAGCAGGGAGCAGGGAGCAGGGGGGAATTTTTAACTATTATGCCGTAAGTCCTTTGACTAATGACTATTTATTTTGAAGACGGACTAAAGTTTCGTAAATCTCTTGTTTTAAGTTATTATTCTTGGGAATTTCCATTGTGATTCTATTGAACTTATCAATAGTCAGTCCATGATTTTCTACAATTTCCTGAGACTGTTTACAGTAGTTAACCGCAATATCTCTAGCCCTATTAGGCAAATCATTCATACTATTAGGTTGATTACAAACTATTTTAGGAACATTTTCATTTCCGACTATTTTTTTAATTGCTCCAAAAGCCTGTTGACGTGCAGGCTCTATTGCTAATAAAGCTTGAGCATAGCTAGTAATTTCATTCTTATTAACAGAGAGATTTTGAGCATTAGCTTTTAAACTTAATGTACTCAAAACCAAAGTAGTTGCAGTTATCAGTCCAAACAAGAAGTTATGAGTTATCCTCTTGTGTATGCTCGTTTGGAAAAACAAATTATTAATAGTCTTCATAGGATGTAACACAGAACCACGGCAAGGAGTATTTAAATGACTGTGAATTATTTTAGAAGTGATAAGTTCCAGAAAACTTTAATCACTCCTATAGCCATCCTATTTGATTTCTAAGAATTGTGAGACTTCAGAACCCCTCTAACTTTTGACGATATCTGGAAAACCTCTCTCTAAATATCTCTCCTCGCAGGAGAGAGACTTGGAAATCCTGGGTTGGAAGTTAGATTTTCCGTGGACTTTTCCACATGACGTGAAAAGTCAGCAAAACCCCTGGGTTTTCTAAAAAACCGGATTTCTTAGCTCTTATGAATGATCTAGGATTGCTGTAGGATATTTATTGTTAGTTACGCTGGCATACTTGAGATATTTCTATAACTTTAGTTTGAAGGACAGATACATCTCCAGAGCCTTTTTTGAAAATAAACTCCAACTCTAGTAGTAGGGGTAAACAAGAAATTAGTTGTCGTAAAGAGAGGGATTGTACTTCTTGTTGTAAAAAGTAGATGCGCTTAGGATTGCCAACTTCAGCAGCTTGAGCGATCGCTTGGGGGTTGCGTTCTCCACTTTCCAGCATCAACTTCACCCATAACCAAGTACGAAATTGACCTACAAGGGTCGCAATGATCCGTAACTCTGGCTCGGCAGCATTGACGAGATCAGCTAAGACGGTTAAAGCTTTAACTGTGTCACCTGTTCTCATGGCTGCGGCTAGTTGCAGGCTATTTTGGGTAGTATTTCTGACTAAAAGCGTGACAGTATCTACATCTACAGGTTGATGGCTACCCTCAGCATACAGGCGTAATTTCTCCATTTCATTGTAAAGGAGTCGTGTATCATTACCTACAGCTTCTGCTAACACTTCCGCAGATTTAGCAGTAAGTTTTACTCCCACAATTTGAGCCGCTTGGTTAACAGCTTGTATGAGTAACTCTGTCTTCCAAGGTGGAATCAGAGTAAACTCTCGAAACTCAGCAGCGTATTTTTTGATTAATTTCGTGGATTTGAGACGTTCGTCTGGTTTGTTACGGGTAGTGAGTAATAAATATGAATTGTCAGGAATTACTGGCAAAGTCCGCGTCAGTTCTGCCAAAAGATTCTCCGGACACTGTTGACAAACAGTAGTGTTCATCAGCCATACCAAACGCCCCCCATTACCAAAAGGTGGAGTCATGACTTGATTTAACGCCGCAATTGCCGCATCACTTTGATCGGGGAGAAACCCAGTATAGTTAAAACTAGTCCAGAGAGGATCAAGAATGCGATCGCGTAATATCGCCACCGCCTTCTCTATCGCAAAATCATCCTCACCCCAGTAAAAGTAAATAGTCATCCTTGTCTCCCATGCCCTATGCCCTATGCCCACAGTTGTTTAATTTTGAATTTTGTAGTTTGCTTTGCTACGCAACTCTACCGCCCTTCCTTCTCTAAGAGAGGCTGCGCCAATGAAACACTGCGTGAACGCGTAGCCTATCCGGAGGAGTATTTTGAATTTTGAATTGATCCTATCCCCCTACTCTTTAATCTAAATTTTCCCTAAAATCAATCAAGTGAGAGCGCGAGGCAACGAAGATTGGACGACAACTACCAAACTTATCTAAATCGGGTGGCAAGAATGACGCTACCAGAAGCTTATAGATCCCAAGTGCAGCATATTCAGGAATCTTATAAATTTCAGCCATCTGGGGAATCTAGAGCCGCAGCACCTTTTCCTGGCTATACCTTAATTACCCCAACGGCGGACGAAGACTCAGACAATGCTGCTTTCTACGCCACATTACAAGCGTATCAACAGGAAGTTTTACAGTTACCGGGAAATCAAGATTTAATTGTCCCTCTGCCTCCTGGGAGTTTCCACTTAACCTTAGCAGATTTAATTTGGGACAGTGCTTATCATCATGCTTGTGAAAAAAATCCCGAATTTGACCAACAATTACACTCTTGCATCACAGAAACATTTCAGCAATATCAAGAATCTCTGACACAAGAGAGCCAGGCGATCGTCTGGCAAATGTTAGGACTGGTCATCATGCCTAGAGCTATAGGTGTGTGTCTAGTACCTAAAGATGAAAGTTGCTATGAACAGATTCTGAAATTCCGCCGCACAATTTATCAAAATCCCAAATTAATCGCTTTGGGAGTTGAGCAACATTATCACTTTACAGCCCATGTAACTTTAGGTTACTTCGGTGATATCCCACCAGATTTAGAGCGAATCAATCTTGCTAACTCACTTTCTGAATTAAATGAAAAATGGATGTTTAGTATGCCAGATATTTCCATCCATCGTGTCGAACTGCGGAAATTTGACGATATGACCCGTTACTATCGGGAATCAGACTGGCCTAGTTTAGAGTTTTAATTAGGGCATTGGGCATTGGACATATAGAAGAATATTCTCCTATATGTCCAATGCCCCACCCTGGGGGTTTCGCGAAGCGGTACTGCTTCTTTCCTGTCACCTATCACCTGTCACCTGTCACCTGTCACCCCTACCCCCATTCCCGATTCTGATACCCCAAGTAAACAGCCTCTAAAAGAATATCTGAGTGAATGGTTGCTGGTAAATTTTCTATATGCAAAATATCTTGAACTTGTTGGGATAACTTCAGAGATAACGCACTTCTAGCCTTGGGTGACATAGCACTACGTCGCTGTAAATATTCCCGAATTACCGCAAAATCATCAGGTAATAATTTTGATAAATCAGTGATTTGAATTAGATCCTGATGTAACGATTTAGCTTGTTCAGAAATCATGATATTGGCTGATATGGTTGGTGTCCCAGCTTGAATCACAATTGTGCCGGCAGCTAAATCACCAAGACGCTTTTCTCGGCGACTAAACATAATGAGAAAAGCTCCTATAAATAGAAACTCATCAAATGGTCGCAGGAGAGCGCGTAAGGTTGCTTGCTGCATCCCAATTGGTCTACCATCATCTCGAACTACACGAATTTCTGCGGCTTTTTTACCAGGAGTTTGACCATGCCATAAAGTTTCAAAAAATACAAAATAACCTGCGTAAATGGCAAAGCTGACGATGAATGTAATGGCTACCCACCATAAACTAAATGTAGAACCAAAAACTTGTTGCCAAATATCTGATAATTGACCAGCAATAATAGCCCAGACAATTAAGAAAGCAGTCAAAATGGTAGCTAATACCAAATAGTCAATTAGCAACGCCCAAGCACGATTACCGATACCTGCGAGGGTGAATTCTAACTCGACACTTTCTGGTGTGCGGTATTTAACACGGTTAAACAGGTGCATAATCTCAATTCATGCTGGCGGTTAAATTTCGCGATCGCGTAGTTTTAAGCCTAACCCTTCCCGGCGACTCCGCAGGTCATAGTAAATTACGGCTTTAATGCTTTGGTAAAATGGGACTACTAAAGCACCGCTACCAAAACTGATAACTAAGACAAGCAAGACGTAAAGCAGAATATATACACTAGCTCCCTCTAGTAAATAGGGCAAGAAAACAAATTGCAGAACTCTGGTAAGAATCTGCACCACAATTTGAATTGGGATAGTAATTAAAAAGCCTACAAAGGAAATCAACAGTATTCGCCAGACATAACCTTGAGTTATTTCCCAACTGCGGCTAATCGCTGACGCACCATCAATATTATCTTCAACCGCTAAGGGCAAATCTACTAAATAAAATCTTGTCAGCAGCCACAACACTGCTAGAAGTGACACAATCCCAATAACAAAGGCAATTAGACCCAACAACACCAAAGTAGCAGGATTTTGCGCCTGACCTCCTTGCCCAATTAGTGCTGCCGATAACACCGTTAATATACTAAATATAATTAACATCCCTATGCCAATTCCTATACCGACAAGAAACAGCAACAGCATCGCCAGCAAAAACTGCCATAACCGGGAATTAACAAAACGTTTACCAGATGAGACACTTTCAGGCTGATTGACTAGTTCACCAAAAGCCAAACGGGAAATTAGCGATGTCAGGGCATAAAATTTAGCCCACCCATATACAGGAAGTAGCACCCATAGGTAAGCTTGGAGAGCCAGTAAAAAATAGTCCTGGAAATGAGAGCGATATAATCTCATTCCAGCACTCACCACATTACCCACAGTCAGTGGTTGCATGGGACTAGGAGAACCAATATTTCCTGTCATAAGGTTGAGCTTTCCTTGAAATTACGGGTATGAATTTGAAGCTATCTTAAGGTACGTTAAAAGCTAATATGCCCAAAATTTATGAATATTCAACGTTGGATTGCACGGCGAGAACCAAATTGGCAGCGTTTGGATGCTTTATTGAGACAGTTAGAACACAAAGGATTAAAGTCTCTCAAAGCTGCGGAGATTAGAGAATTAGCAAGTTTATACCGTTCCGTGGCAGCTGATTTGGCACGCGCTCGCACTCAACAGGTGGGCAATATTTTGATCCATAATTTACAATCCTTGACCACCCGCGCCTACACACAGATTTACCAAGGTTCTCGTCGGCAGGAATGGCAAGCCGTACGGGACTTTTATCTTTGGGGGTTTCCTAGCGTCATTCAAAAAACATTTCCTTATATCGCTACAGCGACTGCTTTGTTTTTTGTGGGGTTATTGGTGGGTTGGTGGTATGCGTGGCAAGACCCAACCTTTATGTCGTTAATCGTGCCAGAAAGCTTAATTTCACAAGTCCGAGATAAAGGTGAGTTGTGGATGGGGTCAATTGTGGGTATTGAACCTTTAGCATCGAGCGGCATCATGATTAACAATATCAAGGTGTCCTTTGGTGCTGTGGCTGGAGGGATGACAGCCGGAGCTTTCACAACCTATATCATGGTATTTAATGGGTTATTAATTGGTGCGATCGCTACTTTGGTTGGTCAAAATAACTTGGCTTATCCTTTTTGGGCTTTTGTCTTTCCCCACGGTGCGTTAGAGTTACCCGCTATCTTTTTTGCTGGTGGGGCTGGTTTGTTATTAGCAAAAGCGATTCTGTTCCCTGGTAAATATCGCCGAGGGGATGCCTTAAAACTTTATGGTTCGCAAGCAGTACAGTTAGTATTTGGCATTGTACCAATGTTAGTAATCGCCGGAATTATTGAGGGTTTTATCTCTCCTAATCCTATAATTCCAGACCCATTAAAGTATCTATTTGGTTTAGGATTATTCATAATTTTAGTCATATACTGCAACCGCAAACATACATCAGTCACCAGATAGATTTTCACTTTTGAATTTTGATTTTTTTCTGTACGGTTATTGCGATCGCCACTGTTCATTAAACCGAACCTACAGCTATTTCACAGTGATCTAGTGTGTTAGTGAGGAAGCTTAAGATAAAGCTTTTGGAAATTAAAGATTGAACTAAAAATATATTGCTGTGCTTTCAGCTATAAAGCTTTAAATTAGGCTGCCTTCATCTAAATAGTAGATTTTTAGAGGTGATATTATGGCACTTGTTCGTTGGGAACCTTTCCGGGATATCGAACGCCTAGAACCATTCCGAGAAATTGATACTTTGCAACGGCAAATGAATCGCCTGATTGAAAGGTTAATGCCTACCGATGGCGGTGAAAGAATGGGATTTACATTCATGCCTGCTGCTGAACTTGAAGAAACAGACGATGCAATCCATCTCAAATTAGAAGTACCTGGTCTAGAATCCAAAGATATTAATGTAGAAGCCACACCCGACTCAATTTTGATTAGCGGTGAACGCAAATCTGAAACCAAAACTGAAGAAGGTGGTATGACTCGTTCTGAATTTCGGTACGGTAGATTTCAAAGAGAAATACCTTTACCCTGTCAAGTTCAGAACGACAAAGTACAAGCTGAATACAAAAACGGCATTCTCCGCCTAAACCTGCCAAAAGCAGAATCCGAAAGACAAAAAGTTGTGAAAGTTAATCTCGGATAAGAGTGAGTGCTGAGTGCTGAGTGCTGAGTGTAGTCCAGTAGGGTGTGTTATGCCGTAGGCTAACGCATCATCCTATATTTTCGGTGCGTTATTGACTTTAGTCCTAACGCACCCTACTTAATAATACCCCACACCCCTACACCCCTAAAGAGAGGTAATTCTTATGGCAAAAGTAGTTGGTATTGATTTAGGGACGACAAACTCTTGCGTTGCTGTTATGGAAGGGGGACAACCAGCCGTCATTGCCAATGCAGAGGGACAACGAATTACTCCCTCTGTTGTTGCATATACCAAAACTGGTGAACGCTTGGTGGGTCAAATTGCCCGACGGCAAGCTGTGATGAACCCAGAAAACACCTTTTATTCTGTCAAACGCTTCATTGGGCGTAAATTTGATGAAGTTACCCATGAAGCCACAGAAGTTTCTTATCGAATCATGCGCGACAGTCAAGAGAATGTCAAATTAGACTGTCCCGCCGTAGGTAAACAATTTGCCCCTGAAGAAATTTCTGCCCAAGTTTTGCGGAAACTGGTAGATGATGCCAGCAAATATCTAGGAGAAAAAGTCACCCAAGCCGTAATTACAGTCCCAGCTTATTTCAATGATTCCCAACGCCAGGCTACCAAAGATGCCGGGAAAATAGCTGGTATAGAAGTTCTCCGCATTATTAACGAACCAACAGCCGCCGCCCTCGCTTATGGTTTGGATAAGAAGGAAAATGAAACTATCTTAGTATTTGACTTGGGTGGTGGAACTTTTGATGTTTCGATTTTGGAAGTAGGCGATGGCGTGTTTGAAGTTAAATCCACCAGTGGCGACACCCATTTAGGTGGTGACGACTTCGATAAAAAAATTGTCGATTGGCTAGCTAATGAATTTCGGGGTAATGAAGGTGTAGATTTGCGTAAAGACAAGCAAGCACTGCAAAGATTAACAGAAGCAGCCGAAAAAGCCAAAATTGAACTTTCTAGTGCTACTCAAACCAATATTAATCTCCCCTTTATCACCGCTACTCAATCAGGGCCGAAACATCTAGACATGACCCTGACACGGGCTAAATTTGAGGAGATGTGTGCAGATTTGTTTGACCGTTGCCGCAAACCAGTACAACAAGCGTTGCAAGATGCTAGACTCTCCAATGCCCAACTTGATGAAATTGTACTAGTTGGTGGTTCGACTCGGATTCCTGCGGTGCAAGGATTAGTCCGTCAGATAACGGGGAAAGATCCATGTCAAGGAGTTAACCCGGATGAAGTTGTAGCAGTTGGTGCAGCTATTCAAGCGGGTGTGCTATCAGGTGAAGTCAAAGATATCTTACTGTTGGATGTAACACCTTTGTCCTTGGGTGTAGAAACTCTGGGCGGCGTGATGACTAAGATTATTGAACGTAACACCACCATCCCGGTGAAAAAATCAGAAGTCTTTTCTACCGCCGTTGATGGGCAAACAAATGTAGAAATTCATGTTCTCCAAGGTGAACGTGAATTAGCTCAAAATAACAAAAGTTTGGGTAATTTCCGTTTAGATGGCATTCCCCCAGCACCTAGAGGTGTCCCACAAGTTGAAGTAACTTTTGATATTGATGCCAATGGGATTCTCTCAGTGACAGCGAAAGACCGGGCAACTAACAAACAGCAGTCAATTTCGATCACAGGTGCTTCAACCTTAGATAAACGGGATGTGGAACAAATGGTGCGGGATGCAGAAGCTCACGCTGCTGAAGACCACAAACGCCGCGAACAAATAGACACCAAGAACTTAGCCGACTCTTTAGTCTATCAAGCGGAAAAACAACTGCGAGATTTGGGTGATAAAGTTAGTGCCAGCGACAAGAGTCGAGTTGAAGGGCTAATAAATGATTTACGAGAGGCGATTAACCAAGATAATTTTGATCGGATTAAATCTCTGACTAACGAGTTGCAACAAGCCCTCATGCAAGTTGGTAGTGCTGTTTACGCCCAAGCCGCAGGAACAACTTCGGGAGGTACACAGGGTGAACAAAGAGGTGACGGTGAAGATGTGATTGATGCTGACTTTGTAGAAAGTAAATAGTCGCAGGTAAGTTTTGTTAATGAGATAGTTGAGGCACAAGCAATCATCGTTTGTGCCTTTTCAAGATTAATTTGATATTTAAAGCAGATTACTATATAGAGTTTTTATACACCCATATTCCCCAACTCTTTTCACTAAAGAATCTGACTCTTAGAATAGAAAGGTAATTTTTGATTACATCCTACTGTAGGCATAAAACTTGATAATGAAAAGTACAATGTGGACACTACAGTTAGTTTGTTATAAATCTTCGTAAAGAAAGTGTTCAAATCAATGGTATGTAAATTTTTCGTGTTTAATAAGCCAAAAATAGGGCAGTAAATAGTACCTAGATGTTGATAATGAACTATATGCTAATAAGACAACCAATAGATTTCTCCTGGTTTCTACTATGCCAACTTTGCATCTAGTGTTTTACACAAAATTGCTGATTTGAATCAAGCAGATAACTAAACACACACGGATCTCAGTTTGTTTGCTTGAATAGCTATATTGATAGAATTGCAATTCCACTTTTTTGATTATGACCAGTAAGCTAATTGATGTTAGGGAATATACTGTCAAAGCTCATCAAAGGCTGATTCACACGCGCGTTTTTAATTTTGTCTGTAAAGAGTGTAACGAAGCTACAAACCGCGAGACTTTTGGCCCCCGTCCTTTATATTGTGAGAGATGTCGCCCGCCACAAGCACCGAAAAAATCTCAGCAGCCATCTCACAAGGCTAAACCTCGACCAATGTCTTATAAAAGTGATACCGATTTGGGTTGACGTGAAACTACATGATGAATACTCAATTGCATTTAGAACCCCCTCCTCAAGACTTCCTCTCTCCGTTGTTGGAACTACGAGACTACTATGCTCACCTTGTAGAAGAGTACGAAACTTTGTATACACAGGCGCGATCGCAACTTGACCATGTACAGGCTTTGTTATCTACTTGGTCTGCGGACAAAGATACAAACGGCCAAGTTGCAACTCTAGAAGCTGTTCAAGAAGTATCTACCCATCCCCAGGATGAGTCTTTGTTATCTTTGTCTGATAGTGTTTCCCCTACTGCTATTAAATTGGTAGAGTCTAGCCAAGCTGACATCAAAAGTTCAGATCGTTTAGAACTCAAGGATGATACTACTAAGGTTGCAGAGCATAATGAGCCTCCAGCTACAAAGATATCAGCAGAAAGCATTAAGGGAATTGATTTCCCCATGCTACCTGAGTATCAATCTATGAGTCGGATGGAAGCTATTTCCAAGCTATTGCAAGAACATCTTGGTGCTGTCTGTCATATAGATTTTGTGGTGCGATCGCTCTATGGTGAGTTAGATCCACACATTTTTAAGGTAGTTAAAGGTCGAGTCCAATCTTCTCTTACCCAAGGTAGAGAACGACAGGCCTGGTTTGGTATACCTGACGAACCTGGTTGTTACACCCTAGACTTAAGTTTGGTAACTTCAAATCGCACTAATACTTACTCTCGCAATGGTAAAAGTAGGAAGAAGCCAGCTTTAGTTGTACCGAAGACTAAAATTGTTCCTATGTTGAAAGCCTATGAAGGTCAATTTTTAATTGATGCACTTACCTCTTTCTTTCGACACAATCCAGGGAAAGTTTTTAGTGTGGCGGAAGTGATCACAGGACTTTATGGAGACATCGATGCTGATGATCACAGAGAAGTTAAAAGCAAGGTATTAAATGAATTATCTCGCGGTTATCGCATAGGGAGATTCGACAGAATACCTAAAAAAGTTGGCTTTTATACTTTGGATTTGGAGTTAGCCGCCAGTTCGGGGTGAGGGAATTGAGAATGAACGACTGTAGAGATGTTGCATTGCAATGTCTCTACCCCCCATAACATTAAGCGTATTACTTTGTCTCCCTGTCACCTGTCACCTGTCACCTGTCCCCTGTCCCCTGTCCCCTGTCCCCTACTCTACCCACCCTAAAGTCCGTTTAACGGCTTTTTGCCAAGAGGCGAAGTTGGCTGTGGCGTGATGTCTTCCTTCCCCTGGCTCAAATATGCGGTCAATTTCTCTTTGCTTTACGAGTTCTGCATAACTATCCCAAAATCCTACAGCTAAACCGGCGGCAAAGGCTGCACCAAGGACTGTGGTATCGCGCATGGTGGGGCGTTCTACAGGAATCCCCAACACATCCGCTTGGAATTGCATCAGAAAATTATTCTCGCAAGCACCGCCATCCACAATTAAACGCTGCATGGGATGACGACTAGAGGCGTTGATTGCTTGTACTACTTCTAGCACTTGATAAGCGATCGCCTCCAACACAGCCCGGACTAAATGCTGGGGTTGAACACTGGCGGTAATGCCAAAAAATGCGCCTCTGGCGGTCATATCCCAGTAGGGTGCGCCTAATCCACTAAAGGCTGGGACAAAATAAACTCCACCGTTATCTGATACTTGTTGCGCCATCGCCGCAGTGTCCGCCGCAGTTTTAATCAATTTGATGCCATCGCGCAACCATTGGATACAAGCCCCACTAGTGAACATACTGCCTTCCAGGGCATAGCCTACATTTAAGTGATGGCTGGAATTTAATTGTGTCCATGCCAATGTAGAAATCAGTTGATTTGAAGAGCGCACAATCTCATCACCAGTGTGAGCTACTAAAAAACTACCAGTACCATAGGTACACTTCATCAAGCCGGGGCGATCGCAGCCATGACCAAATAAAGCTGCTTGTTGATCACCTAAAATAGCAGTGATGGGGATAGCTGCACCGAGTAATTCAGCATCAGTCACGCCAAATTCCCCTAAACTTGGTTGAATTTTCGGCAAAATATGTGCTGGAATCTGGAGAATATCTATTAATCTCTCATCCCACTCGCAGGTTTTGAGATTCATCAACATTGTCCGGCTAGCGTTGCTGTGGTCAGTGGCGTGGACTTTTCCACCTGTAAGATTCCACAGCACCCAACTATCAATAGTACCTGCAAGGACATTATGCAAGTCAATGCCTGTAAGATTATCCAAGAGCCATCTAAGTTTAGTAGCCGAGAAATAAGCATCGATGACTAAACCAGTGCGATCGTATATTTCCTGAGCATAACCTTGCTCTTTTAATTGATTACACAGAGGAGCAGTGCGGCGGTCTTGCCAAACAATGGCTTTATGGAGTGGTTTACCTGTCGTTTTATCCCAGAGTAAGCAGGTTTCTCGTTGTACAGTCAGACCAATAGCTGCAATTGCCGATGGTGTAATTTGAGACTGAGACATTGCAGTTTTCATCACCCAGCAAGTATCCCGCCAAATTTCTTCAGCGTCATGTTCCAACCATCCCGGCTGGGGATAATATTGTGTCAGTTCCTTATATGCCTGTCCCACAATTTTACCGTCAGCGTTAAAAATAAAAGCGCGGTTTCCTGTCGTACCCAAATCCAACGCTAAAATATAGCCGGATGATGATGTGCTGCCCAATGTCTGCATAGCCCCAATTATATAATTCTGACTTTTCTTTTCACCCCTCGGTGTAAAAAAAAGGTGGACAAAATGCCCACCCCCCAAGCTAAGAGAATATTCCGTTCCTATTAACCCAACAATTTTTTAGCTGTAGTTAACACATTATCAACGCTAAAGCCAAATTTCTCTAAACAAACGCCGCCGGGAGCAGAAGCACCAAAGCGGTCAATTGTCACAGTATCGCCTTCACTACCAATATATTTGTGCCAACCGAAGCTACTAGCAGCTTCTACAGCCAAACGCTTGGTGACAGCTTTAGGTAGAACAGATTCTTTGTAAGCTGCATCTTGTGCTTCAAATAAATCCCAAGCACTCAACGAAACTACACGGACTTTCTTACCTTCGGCTGCAAGTTTCTCAGCTGCGGTGACACAGAGGTTCAACTCTGAACCAGTACCAATCAGGATGATATCGGGTGTACCATCGCACTCTACTACTACATATCCACCCTTAGCTACACCTTCAATTGATGTACCGGCTAAGTTGGGGACATTTTGACGGGTGAACGCCAACAAAGTAGGAGCGTTATTCTTCGCTCTTTCAATTGCGACTTTGTAAGCACCAGAGGTTTCGTTACCATCGGCGGGGCGAATCACTGTCAGGTTAGGAATCGCGCGTAAAGAAGCCAGAGTTTCGATAGGTTGGTGGGTTGGGCCGTCTTCACCTTGTCCGATGGAGTCGTGAGTCATCACCCAAATCGAGCCAGCTAGAGACAGGGCAGATAAGCGGATAGCAGCCCGCATATAATCGGTGAAGATTAAGAAGGTCGCACCGTAGGGAATTAAACCTGAACTGTGCAACGCCATCCCATTACAGATTGCGCCCATACCATGTTCCCGCACACCAAAGTGAATGTTGGGGTTTTGGTATTGTCCTTTTTGGAAATCGCCCTTACCTTTGATTTCGGTCAGGTTGGAGTGGGTTAAGTCAGCTGAACCACCAATGAGTTCAGGTAAAACCGCCGCCAACTTATTGAGACAGGTTTCTGAGTGCTTCCGGGTGGGTAATCCTTTGTCTTCGGGGGTGTAGGTAGGTAGTACCTTATCCCAACCGTCAGCTAGTTTACCGCTTAGATAACGCTCAAATTCAGCCGCTTCTTGGGGATACTTCGCTTTGTAATCAGCAAAAGTCTTGTTCCATTCAGATTCGTAGCCTGCACCGCGTTCTACGGCTTTGCGGGTATGGTTGAGGACATCTTGAGGAATGACAAATGGTTCATGTTCCCAACCCAAATTTTTGCGGGTTAATGCTACTTCGTCTCCACCCAAAGCTGCACCGTGAATACCAGCCGTATTAGATTTATTGGGAGAACCGTAACCGATAATAGTTGTCACCTTAATCATGGTGGGTTTATCGGTGACAGCTTTCGCTTCTTCAATAGCTTTGTGAATTGCGTCTAAATCGGTGTTACCATTTTCAACGTGCAGGACGTGCCAGCCGTAAGCTTCAAACCGCTTAGAAACATCTTCGGTAAAGGCAACATCTGTAGAACCATCAATAGAGATGTGGTTATCGTCGTACAGAGCGATGAGTTTACCTAAACCCAAGTGTCCAGCGAAGGAAGCAGCTTCACCGGAAACGCCTTCCATGTTGCAACCGTCACCTAAAATTACGTAGGTGTAATGGTCTACAATTTTAGCATCAGGTTTGTTGAATTTAGCTGCGAGGTGAGCTTCTGCGATCGCTAAACCCACACCATTGGCAATACCTTGACCTAGGGGGCCAGTAGTGACTTCTACGCCTGCGGTCATGAAGTTTTCAGGGTGTCCGGGGGTTTTGGATTCCCACTGCCGGAATTGCTTAATATCTTCAATGCTGACGCTATCGTAGCCTGTCAGATAGAGCAGGGCATACTGCAACATCGAACCGTGACCGGCAGACAGAACAAAGCGATCGCGGTTAAACCACTTGGGGTTTTTGGGGTTAAACCGCATAAAGCGGTCCCAGAGTACGAAAGCCATCGGAGCTGCGCCCATCGGCAGTCCTGGGTGTCCCGATTTTGCCTTTTCTATAGCATCAACAGCCAAGAAACGGATCGAATTAATACAAAGTTCTTCGAGGGATTGGGTTGCAACAGCCATAATCTATATATTTTTAACGACGGGTTAGTACTCTTGGAGCTACTCTTAACGGGGTAGTTTTTAACAGTTATCAGTGATCAATGATCGGTTATCAGCAGTAAATTTTATGTTGATAACTGTTGACTGTTAACTG
This sequence comes from Anabaena minutissima FACHB-250, assembly GCF_014697125.1. Taxonomy (GTDB): domain Bacteria; phylum Cyanobacteriota; class Cyanobacteriia; order Cyanobacteriales; family Nostocaceae; genus Trichormus; species Trichormus minutissimus. Next base: position 44,684 of record NZ_JACJRG010000022.1, read on the forward strand.
TTAACTGATGGAAGTTCCCCTACAGTATCATCATCCCATTCCCAATTGTGCATGGACAAGCGGGGTATCCTGAGTTTCTGGTAATTAATCAAGCCAAAAACCAGGTCAACTTGAACCCTTGGCTGATTGGGGAATGACATTTACGATACTGTTGTGTTTTGATTACGGGATAGCCGACATAGATAATGATTTCAGCTTCTCAGTAAGAATGGAAAACTTGAAAGTCAAGAAGAAGAATTCAGAACTCAGGAATCAGGATGCAGAATAGAAAAATTCAAGATTTCTGAACTTTGGATTCTGGATTCTTCATTCATGTTTTAGATTATGAGCAAGTCGATTACTCACATTATCTCCTAATTTTTGAACTATTCTGTCCCCTGAATTCTATTTTGAGTGCTGTTAGCGGTAGCATGGCGTTTAGCCGGTGCTGAGTCAGGACTTTTGACTTCCGCGTAGCGGAGCTAGACGTATTTTCTAAAGGCGAGGGTGACATTATGTCCACCAAATCCAAAGGAATTAGATAAGGCTACATCGACTTTGAGAGCGCGGCTAGAGTTGGGTACGTAATCTAAATCACACTCTGGATCAAGGTTTTTGATATTGATTGTAGGTGGAATGCGATCGTTAGCAGTAGCTAAGACTGTGGCTACAGCTTCAATACCTCCAGAACCACCTAACAGGTGTCCTGTCATTGATTTAGTGGAGCTGACGGCGATTTTGTAGGCATGATCGCCCAAGGCTCTTTTAATCGCTGCCGTTTCCGTGGAATCGTTAGCCGGGGTGCTAGTACCGTGGGCATTGATATAGCTGACTTGATCTGGGGTAATACCTGCGTCTTTTAGTGCCAACTGGATGGCTCTGGCTGCGCCTTCACCGCCAGGGACAGGGGAGGTTATATGGTACGCATCACAGGTCATGCCATAACCAACGATTTCGGCATAAATGCGTGCGCCACGACTGAGGGCGTGTTGCAACTCTTCCAGAATCAAGATTCCCGCACCTTCACCCATGACAAATCCATCGCGATCGCGATCGAAGGGACGGCACGCATGAGTGGGGTCATCGTTGCGAGTGGAAAGGGCGCGTGCAGCCGCAAAACCAGCTACAGACAAGGGAGTTATCGCCGCTTCACACCCACCACAAATCATGGCTTGAGCATAACCGCCTTGAATCATGCGAAAAGCGTCCCCAATGGCGTTAGAACCTGCGGCGCAAGCAGTCACAGTACAGTTATTAGGGCCTTTAGCACCAGTATGAATTGCTGTCAGTCCCGCCGCCATATTAGCAATCATCATGGGAATCATGAATGGACTACAGCGATCTGGGCCACGGTTAAGGTAGATGGTTTGCTGGTCTTCCATGACCTTAATACCGCCTACACCAGAACCGATAATAACTCCTACCTGTTCGGCGTTGAGTTCATTAATAACTAACTTGGCATCTGCAACTGCTTGTTTGGCTGCTGCGACTCCAAATTGGGAAAATCGATCCATGCGCTTGGCTTCTTTGCGATCCATGTATTCATGCGGATCGAAATTTTTCACCTCTCCAGCAATGCGACAATCATGGCTAGACGCATCAAAAAAAGTGATGTAGTCAATGCCATTGCGTGCGCTTAACAATCCTTCCCAATATTCAGCAGGTGTGTTACCAATAGGTGTAATCGCGCCAACACCAGTTACAACAACGCGTTTACGATTATAATCTGTCATGACTCAGTAAAAGATGGCGAGAAAGTTGCAAGTAAAGTTCTGAGTAGTGAGTGCTGAGTGCTGAGTGCTGAGTGCTGAGTGCTGAGTGCTGAGTGCTGAGTAGGAAATTTCACTCAGCAGTAGTGTTCCGAGTTCCGAGTTAGAAATCTTACTCATAACTCATAACTCATAACTCATAACTCATAACTCATAACTCATAACTCAACACTTTCTTAAGCGGATGCGGCAACTTTGCTGTTGATGTAATCCACTGCTTCTTGAACGGTTGTAATTTTTTCGGCGGCTTCATCGGGAATTTCGATATCAAATTCTTCTTCCAAAGCCATGACTAATTCCACTGTATCTAGAGAATCTGCCCCTAAATCGTTAGCAAAATTTGCTGTTTCGGTAACTTTTTCCTCGTCAACACTAAGTTGTTCAACAATGATTTTCTTGACTTGTGCAAAAATTTCTGCCTGGCTCATATATAAAATTCCTTAACCAACTGCTATTTTCTGCTCTTGATGTTATGGGAGACATGGTTTTGAGCATATACATCTTATCGGAAAGCGCGATCGCCCGTATACGTCCTTGTCCAAAATAGGAAGAGAGTTGTGAGTGCTGAGTTGTGAGTGCTGAGTTGTGTTAGCGGTAGCGCGGCGTTTAGCCGGTTGTGAGTGAGATTCACCACTCAGCAAGCTGCTCATGTTCCACTACCCTAACTAAACTTGGAACTCATAACACTTTTTAATACTGCTTGTTATCAATTCTTACTAAATTTTTAGTGAATGTTCAAAAAATATACATTTCCTTCTCAGTATCCCTGGTGAGAGGTGAGAAAACAGTTATCATCGGGGCAGTTGCCCTAAACCACACTTACTTTTATGCTATCTCAAACACTAAAATATGCTTACTTCCCTGGTTGTGTAGCTCAAGGTGCTTGCGGGGAATTATACCAGTCAACTCAAGCCTTAACTCAAGCATTAGGTATTGAACTGATTGAACTAAAGAAAGCTGCTTGCTGCGGTTCAGGTACATTCAAAGAAGATTCTCAACTGTTAGAAGATACAGTCAATGCCAGAAATATTGCCCTCGCAGAAGCATTAAATTTGCCCCTACTGACTCATTGCAGTACCTGTCAGGGTGTAATTGGTCATGTTAACGAACGCTTGCAAGATTTTCAAACCAGTAACCCTGATTATGTGAAGCAAGTTAATGGCTTGTTAAACAAAGAAGGCTGTCTACCTTATCGCGGTAAAACAGAAGTTAAACATATCCTCTATGCGTTAGTCAGAGATTATGGCTTAGAGGAAATTAGCAATCGTGTCACCCGTAAGTTATCTGGGCTAAAGTGTGCAGCTTTTTATGGCTGTTATCTCCTTCGCGCCCAAAAGCCCATACCCGACGAAGACCCTTACAATCCAGAAGCAATGGAAAATGTCTTTCGAGCGGTGGGTGCAACACCAATTTATTATCGTGGTCGGACTCAATGTTGTGGCTGGCCTCTTTCTAGCTATGCTACTACCCAATCCTTCCAGATGGCTGGGATGCACATTCAAGACGCTTTAACTGCTGGTGCTGATTGTTTAGTTACCCCTTGTCCTCTGTGTCATCTAAATTTAGATTCTCGTCAACCAGAGGTAGAAAAAGTAATTGGGCAAAAATTAGGTTTGCCCGTATTACATTTACCCCAGTTAATTGCTTTGGCATTAGGGGTTAGCCCCAAAGAATTAGGTTTAGAACGGCATATTGTTTCTACAAAACCCGTTTTAGAAAAGTTGGGATTTTGAAGAAATTGGGGGCTGGTGATTAGGTATTGGATAGAAAAAGTCAAAAGATTCTTTCTTGTTTTCCTTATCTCTAATCCCTAGGAGTTCTTTAATTGGTTTCTCCCTTAAACTGACGTTGGAGTTGTCTAAAAAATTGATACATCTCTGGCAAGCGGCTGTAAATAGCAGCAACTTTGAGATATGTCCTGTGGGGAACAGCCGGAGTCCCCGAAACAACGTCTCCTGGTGCAACATTATGGAGAACGCCGCTTTGAGCCGAAGCAATTGAGCCATCACCCATTATCGCTTGATTGGCAATTCCGACTTGTCCGGCTAAAATCACACGATTGCCTAATTTAACTGCTCCAGCCATACCAGTTTGGGCAGCGATCGCACAACCTTTACCAATTTGACAACCATGAGCAATCTGCACTAGGTTATCGATTTTGGTATCATATCCTACTCTGGTTTCTCCCACGGCGGGGCGGTCAACGGTCGTATTACAACCTATTTCTACCCGATCTTCTAAGATTACATAGCCAGACTGTTCCATTTTGAACCAACCAGTCCGGGTAGGGACAAAGCCAAAACCCTCTGCACCGATGACAGCACCGCTATGAATGACGCAATCTGCGCCGATTTGGCTACGTTCTTCGATGGTACAGTTAGCGTGTAAGGTGGTGCGATCGCCTATCTTCACATCGGGATAAATGACAACGTTGGGATGAATAATCACACTGTCTCCGATTTCTGCTCTTTCCTGAATCACCGCATGGGGACCAATGTAGACATCTTCACCAATTTTGGCTGTGGGATGAATAACGGCTGTAGGATGAATGGCTGGGCTGGGAGAGTATGGTTTATAAAATATAGCGATCGCTTTGGCAAACAACAATCTTGGTTGTTTTGTCGCTACCCAAGCTATGCCTCGTTCTTCTGCTTGAGCTTGTATCGTTTGATCATGAGGCAAAATTAAAGCACTAGCATTTGTTGTGTTGATAAAAGAGGCAAATTTTCCACCTTCTACGTAACTTAAAATACCAGTTTTTGCGTCTTCAATGGCCGCTACCCCTATAAGTTCTGGGTCATTATTTTGATTGATGTTCAGACTATGGTCGATGGCGGTGTCACCAAATTGGTGTATGATTTCGCTGAATTTCATATTCGCGTATTTATTTAGTAGTTTTCTCAGTAAAAGCAAGATTATACTATTTCATATCACGTCAGCTTGATTGCTGATCTGACTTTTCACGTCATGTGGAAAAGTCCACAAAAAATCTAACTTGCAAACCAGGATTTCAAAATCTCTCTTCTGCGAGGAGAGAGATTTAGAGAGAGTTTTTCCAGATTCCGTGAAAAATTAGGATTGCTGATGAAGCCCCAAGAAGCCCACCCCGTGAACATAGTGGGGTTTAATGACTGTTGGAAGCATAGCTAATTAATCTTCAATGCTTTACTTACCAGATGAAACTAATTTTTTTAATCTTCTAAAATACCTTTTCATAATTCTCATTTTATTAATTAACATAGGATTGCCTGATGGAACTTTTGGCATTAAATCTTCTCGCAATACATATACACCATCGTTACTGTCATAGTCTAATTTGGCTGCGGTTTTAATCTTGGCTTGCCATTCATCTCCAGATAGTTGCAGATTAGTCATACTTGCACCTTGACTATGGGAGTGAGTTCCTACCATTAATTGAGATTCATGCTTAAAATTCTGACTACCTCTAGCTCTTGCTAACAGACGGATACTGATCCGTTTTTGTATCTGTTGAGGTGAACGATGTTGATAGTGTTTTAATCTAATCCTAAATGGATATATTGCCCCAAAATAAGGCCATCCCTGATCTTTATCCCAAACTAAATCCTGGTCATATCTGAAGAAACGCGCCTCTGACCAATTATTCAGATAGTAATGGCACTTTTGTTCAACTGGTATTTCATCATCATAAATTGACGGTTGCTGACTATAAATTTCTAAATCCTTATCAGTAAAGAAGTACTGAAAACTAGCAGCCCAAACTGCTTGATATTGCCCTGGTATTTCCCCTAAGAAACTACGCGGATTGTCTATATAAATTTCATCAGCATCTAACCGACACCACCAGTCACCAACTGAACTATTGGCTCGATAATGATGAAATAGATCAGCCGATAAACCATGATGATATGTGCAATCATCTTGCTTGTAAGGAATGATTTGTTGATGTTTTTGAGACAAGTTTAAAATCTTTTCCCATGTGCCATCTGTACTACCATTATCCAAAACATATATAAAATCAGACCAGATTATTGCTGATGTGAGTGTTTGCTCAATGATGTCAGCTTCGTCTTTAACTACACAAATACTATGAATTTTCATGACCTTACCTCTTAGAAAATCTCATTAGTGCAGAATTGCTGCGCCGTAAACTGTAAAAAATTTGGATAAATTGTTGATAGCCATTATCCCCTAACCAGTGCATTAATGCGATCGCTACACTGAGACGAATATATTCTTTAGTAAAGATGATCAAAAAATCATGCTTCAGAGCTTGCTGGCGAAAAACATCTGCTTGTTTATTATCTCTATCTTTACTTTGTAAACATTTCCATGCTAATAACAAATAAAGATTACCATAGCTCCGCTTTCTGAGATGTAAAAACTCAACTGGAGCAGACTGAAAAGCTTTTTCAAAAATGGTGCGAAAATCGTGTATCAGTTGAGGATAATTCTTAGATTTATTATGAGAATGCTGACGGTAGCTAACTAGAGGTTCTCTAATCAAAGCACAAGGATAAACAGCAGCGATTCGCAACCACATATCCCAATCTGGTGCGGCGTCAATACTTGCATCAAATACTCCTACTTGCTCAAAGCATTGGCTACGAATCATAGGCACACTACCACATTCAATCAAATTGCGGGCTGTAAATTTATCCCAGATATATCCTTCTGCATCCGGTTTGACTATTCTACCTGTAGGCTCACTTTTTTCATTTATATAAGCGACCCAATTGTAAACTAATCCTATTTCTGGATTTGATTCCAAAACCCTGATTTGCTTTTCTAATTTAGTCGGCTGCCAAAAATCATCAGCATCCATAAAAGCTATAAACTCACATTGGGAGTGTTTTATACCTGTGTTTCTTGCTCCTGATGAACCTTGATTTTGTTGACTAACTAATTTAACTCTTGAATCTTTTATTTGAGATACCCATTCAGCAGTTCCATCTGAACTACCATCATCAACAATGATTACTTCAAAATCATCAAAAGTTTGATTAAAAAGACATTTGATAGTTTCAGGAAGATAATTTATCGCATTGTAAGCAGGAATTATCACAGAAACTTTTGGCATATTTATAACTCTTATTTTGCTAATGAGATAAAGGTGATCTATCCATTTGTTGAGAATTGCCTATTTCATCCCAATCCCAACCTGCTACTGCTAAAGAAAGCCACCAATAGAACAAAAGAGTAGTGTGCTTCCAGATATTGTCAGTCAACATTCCCAGCAGAATAGCGGTGAAAACAGCCAACAGGATAAAGCAAAAGTTCTGTTGTGAGCGATTATTTCTAGCCGCAGACATGAGATTTATAAGGCGATAAACTTGAGATGCCAGAAAAATCAAAAATGTTGTGAATCCTACTATTCCTCCCTCCGCTAAGGCTCGGAGATAATCATTATGAGCCTCGTTTTTTAACACAGTTAAGTAGGAAGCTGTATTTAAACCATAACCAAGTAACGGCGAGTTCTTCCAAGCCTCCCACATAAAATGCCATTGTGCTATTCTCCAGTTAAAACTATTTCCGTCTGTCCAAGATAGTAAAATTGCTCGCCATATCTCTATATCTGGATTTAAAAGTGGTGTATCCGCAAGTGAGCCAAGGCGTTCTCGTCCAAACTCTGTACTCACAAATAAAATTATTACCAATCCTAATAGTAAAAAGCCACCAATTAAATTGACGAGATTTAATTTAGGTACAATCATTACTAAAACAAAAACAAACAGCATTGCTGTCATAGTTAGAGCTTTGGTACTAACAAAAAAGAAAGCAAGTAAGCCTAGCAAACATAACCAAGGCCAACGTTTTGGTGTGTTACCTATCTTCCAACAGGTTAGCGCGATAAATAGTAATAAGAATGTGGCAAATGTAGAAGGATGACCTAAAGTTCCTCTAATACGCGAAGCTGATTCTAATTCCCCAGTATTGACGCTACCTTGAGCTAGGAAGGAAGGTAGTAATGAAGGGGGTAAGAACATCTGCATTGATGATACTGTCAGGGGAATAACAAGACTCAAGAACAAGGCAGTAATTACTGTTTGAGGTTTCAACTTCCCCTTAAGTTGCATGACGAGCAGATAAACCATTAACCACGAAAATAAACGTGTCCACTCACGGACACCTTCTAAGAGATATGTCCCATCTAAACCTAGTCCTCCTAATGGTAATAACACTACCCACATTCCTTGTAGTGCTACCCATCCAGCAAAAAACCACCAAAATCTATCTACTTTGATGGCTTGACTTGTTAATAAAGAAACAGCTACATATAATAACGCCAAGCCACTTAAACCAACCGCAAAAGCAGATGGAATTTGCTGTGCGGAAAATGTATCTAAAGCACTACGCAAAACTAATAAGCCGATTACTGCTTGCTCGAATTTACCAAAAAACCAGACAACAATAGCTACGGCAAATATAGGCAAGCCGATTAACAAGGGGCTAACACCGACTAGAAACCCTGCTACTATACCAATGGCAATACCTGCTAACCCAACCAAGATTCCCACATGGGAATAACGACTTGAGCGTTTATTAGTCAACATTGTTATCTTCACCTCAAATCGTTCTGGGAATTTCTGCTACTACTCCCTAGCAAGTTCAAGCGTCTCAAAGGCCTAGATAGGAAGGATTGGTTCTCATCAATGGGATAGCGATAATATTTTTCTGTCTCAGTTTCCATCCCATTTATCACTACTCCCAGAATCGGTATCCGGTTTTGATTGAGTTCTGCTACTGCTCTTTGCAATGATTCTTTAAGTGTGACACTGGGGCGTGTAGTCATGATGACGCCATCACTATATTGACTGAGGGTGGAAGCATCAGCACAAACCCCCAGAGGAGGTGTGTCTATAATAACTAGATCATAGTGTAACGCGGCTTCGGCTACTAGAGACTTCATTGCTTTTGACTCCAGCAACTGCGAAGGTCTACCATGTAGTTCACCACAAGTTAAAACAAAAAGGTTCTCAATATCTGTTGACTGTGCAGCACTTAGTAGTGTTCTATTCCCATTGAGGACATCGGTAATTCCTGGCTTGGGAGGTAAGTTAAACAGTGTATGCTGTACAGGTCTACGCAAATCGGCATCAATTATGAGTGTGCGGCGAGATAGCATGGCTGCAACAGCACCTAAGTGCGACACCACAACTGATTTACCTTCTCCAGAGATGGTACTGCTCACCACGACAATCTGCAATTTATCACTGCTACGAAATTCTAGATTTTTGAGGAGCATCCGGTAAGGCTCAACTAAGCCTACATCGTCTAAGAATTTTTCGGCTGGTTCGAGGGTGAGCTTGGTAGCAGGGAGACGTGGTAAAACTCCCAACAGTGGTAACTTCAGTAGCTCCTCTGCGTCTGCAACATCGTAGAGTCTGTTATCCATTAACTCTAATAGCAGCACTATCCCAGTAGCTAGAATGCTACCAAAGAACATAGCGATAACTAACACAACCGATCGCTTGGGATAAGCGTAAGCAGTTGGGGCTTGGGCTATTTCGATGATTCTGAGATTACTTACCTTTTGTGCTTCCGCAATCCGTGCTTCTTCTAGCTTGCTTTGTAGCAATTTCAAAGACTCGGCCGCTTCCTCTCGTTGGCGGGTGAGCATGGTGAGTGGTTGTTGTCTGAGAGGCAATATTGTTAAACGAGCCTGGAGGTTAGTTCTCATAGACTGGACTGCTCGGAGCTTGTTTTCAACTGCTAGACGCTCAACTTCGTTATTGATTAGCTGGGTGGTAAGATTTTGACTGATTTGATCAGATGCAACGTCAGCAGAAGAAGCGGTTTGATTTGCTGGTGATACCCGCGCCACTTCCTCGCCATACAAAGTCCGAATCTGATCTCGCTGTCCTAGTAGGGATACAACTCTGGGGTGATTATCTGTAAACTGTAAACGAGCTTCTATGAGTTGAGTTTCTAATTGGGTTAATTTAGCTCTTAAGGCTTTGAGTTGTTCGTCTTGACCGCTACGTACTGATGTATAGGCGTTATTGATATTTTTAGTAGCAGTAAGTTTTCTTAGGGAATCATCCCGCGATCGCGCTTCTTGTACTTGAGCTAATAATATCCGTTCTTGGTCTTCTAGATTCGCTAAACTCTCTACTAAGCTCCGAGTTTGGTCGGTATCTGCAATCACACCACTTTGCTGTCTATATTTAGACTCCGCCACTTCTGCTTTTTGTAAGCGATTACGAGCTACTGGCACTTCTTTTTCTAAAAATTGCCTGACTTTAGTCGCTTCTGAGCTAATCGCTTGAATATTTTCCTCAACCATCGCTTGGGAAACAGCATTTAGCACTTCAGCCGCAAACTCAGGATTTTGGTTGTAATAGCTCACTTCCAGAATGTTAGTAGCTGGTACAATGCTGACTTTTAATGAGGAAGTGATATCTGTAGTTTTTAGATCAATTGGATTGGCACTATTTTTATTTTGGGAAACAAGTTTCTTTATCGCCTTATCCAAAACAGCCTGTGATTTCACTAACTCTGCTTGATCTGCTAGGGGGTTGCTACTACGTCCTACAACTGAAGGTTGTGTCAGATCACGTCCTAATTCTGAAACGCTGACACCTTTAGCATCAACCATCAATCTTGCTGATGTTTCATAAAAACGCGGAGTTACAGCCAGGTAAGCAACTGATGCGCCAATCACAGCCGCTAAGGTAGACAAAGCTGGCAAACCTCTGCGTCGTAATACTGCTAATAAGGTTGAAATACCTTTTCCCATTACCTATACCTTGATTTCTTTCAGATCGGACTATCCAACTTGGATACAGTATTAAAAAATATTAACTACTCGGTATCATAACTGATGACAACGGCACTCAATACAAACTAATTACTTTTAAAGAGTCGGTTTTTAGATATGATTGGGGTTGCCTATTTCTTAGTTCCTACTTTAGCTAGATCCATATCGTTGTTTTCTGGCTGCAACCTACTCGAAATTTCCGAAGAGTTCAAAACTTGTGTATATAGTTGCAATATTTCTGATGTAATATGATCCCAACTGTAGTTGAGATTGACATGATTTTGTGCTTTCTTGGCTATGGGGGCTAGTTTTTCTGGGTAACGCAACGCCCAGTCTAAGACAGAAATACAAGAGTCTAAGTTGCCAGCTTTAAATAGTGTTCCTCGCTCTTCCCCTAGTAGTTGTTGATGAGGTGGAATATCACTACCTACAACCGGGATACCTTCTCGCATAGCTTCTAGCATCGATAAAGGTAATCCCTCTAAGTCAGAAGGCAGAACAAACAAACCTGCGCCTCGGACAATTTCCCACAGACGAGAACCTCTAAGTTCCCCTGCGAAGACTATATTTCTTTGACGGGCAATTTTTTCTAGTAGTTGGCTAGTAAATGTTTTCGTATCACTGACACCCCCAGCCAAAACTAGTTTCCATCCTCTTGGGTTGAGCGCACTAAAAGCTTCAACTAACAAATCAGGACGTTTTTCTGGTACGAGTCTGCCTAAAAACAGAATATAACGTCCTTTTTCCAGCCCTAGGCTAGTACCATAGTGAAAATTGGGGTCTGAATAACCATAACTTGCTGGAGCTGTGGGAATATAAACCGTTTCTTTGCCATATGTTTGCAAAAAGTATGTTTGCAGTGATTTTGATACCACCATCATGCCGTGGCTAAAGCGAACAGATGCCTTTTCTCCTAATTGAATCAGCCTCGTAGACAGACTCCCCCACTTAGCTCTTTGCCAGTCTAAACCGTGACAGGTAACTACGATTTTTGACGAGTTAGCAATCCTAGGTATGCAGGTAAACAAAGCTGGGCCGAGGGCATGAAAATGGATAATATCATATTTCTGCCCAGTGGCGGCGATCGCTCCCATCGCTGAAGTAACTAGAGCATCCAAACCATAATAGTAGTCCAACCCTGGGAAAGAAATGACTCGCACCCCTCGAAAATCATAATTTTCCCCCCCCAAATTCTCTGTGTAAGATGAGCGAGCAAATAAATCTACAGTGTGTCCCTGTGACACCATCCGAGGATAAATTTCTGCACAATAATGTTCAATACCACCCTGTTTTGGTGGTATACCTTTTGCACCAATTACTGCAACTTTCATAATTAATTAGCCCTGACGAACGAGATGATTAATAGCGAACACACACAAAAAGAAAATAGGGAATTGGGCTTTCTAGTCTGAGAGAATCAGGCTTTTATTAGCGGCTAGCTGTGACTAAATATTTTGTTTCCCAACTTTGCCACATTTTTTTATACACTTCATTGATTACGGTACTGGCAGCATAAGGTTGGGCTGTACGTACACAGGCAGAAACTGGATAACTTCCTGGATTCATCACTACTTGACGTAGAGCATTAGCAATGCAGTCTGGAGTCCTTTCTTCGCAAACAATACCACTATCAGACGAGAGTAATTTTGGAGTTTCACCCGCTTGAGTAGTTACGATGGGTATACCGCAAGCCAGAGCCTCAAGCACCACAAAAGGCAACCCCTCAAAAGCACTACTCAGCACCAACGCATGGCACACACGATGTAAATCAGCTAGTTCCTTTTGCTTGACTGCTCCTAGCATTGTCACCCGCCCTGCCAATCCTAGCCGGGCAATCTCAGCACGGATTGGCTCGGCTAACTCACCATTACCTGCCATTAATAGATGAATGTTGGAGTTGTCTAAAGCCGCTATGGAACGGATTAGGAGGATGGGATCTTTTTGGGGATGTAAACGACCTGCAAACATAATAAAGCGGGTGTTGTCATCTAATCCCCAGCGCATAGCCAGTTCGCGTCTCCCCTGTTCTCGTTTATCTGGTGATAAGGGGTAAAAAATTTCTTCGTCAAAGGTATTCTTAAGAAAAGCTACCCGCTCTCGCAAGTTGGGGTATCGCTGTTGATAAAGTTTCATGGACTCTGTGTTGCAAGAGTAGATTTGATGAAACTGATCCACCAACATCTTTTCTAAGGCAAAATAAGCAGAGGGAAACTTTCTCCAGAGAATTGCGTTTTTATCATCCTTTGCCGCAATCTGGGCTTGAATGTCATTTTGAATAAATAGAGTCTTTTCTCCCTGCCAATGACGCGTCACTATGGTTGGTTCTATCCTATAAAAGTGCATAAAATCTGAAGCGTAATTACGCCCAACCAAAGCGGCCGTATATTTAATAGTTGTCGGGATCAGACCTCTGAAATCGTCGTTCTCTATTAAACATAGGGGTAAAAAACTAATTTCTCTGCCGACGAATTCTTTTTGTTGCCACTTACCTAGAACTTGAGAGCGATCGCTTGCTGTCCCTACAAGTCGCACTTCAAACTCTCTAGGAGCATACTTGATAAATGTGTTGATTAGTGTCTGAATTCCTCCTATCGAAGTGTACCAGGGATTGAACTGGTAAAAAATCGTTAGAACTGGTTTACGCATTACTCACACCATAAGGGAACTTTGCTGCATACAAAGTCAGAATTGACGAATATAGAAGAAATACTGAAATTTAGCCGTATTTTATGCAACAAACGTACTGAAACATACACAGCCCTATCGTAGTATCTCTATGTTGAAAAGTCACTTTATCGTTAAAGTCTTCACCAAACTTTTACATTGGGGACAAAAAAATCTTTGGCGAAAAACTTCATAATTTTATAACTACTATCTATGAACCCTTTACTACATCAATTCATGAAGATATCCGTAGTTATTATGAAGGTACTTTAAAGTAGCTTCATGATAACTTTATGAAGAAATAGGGAACAGGTGACAGGTGACAGGGAGCAGGGGGAGAAAAATACAATGCCCACCCACCCACTCACTACTCACTCACTACTCACTACTCACTACTCACTACTCAGCACTCAGCACTCCCTCACTCAGCACTCATCGCATTTCCTGCCAGATAAGCTGTTGTCCAAGCGCTTTGAAAGTTAAATCCACCAGTCACGCCGTCTATGTCAATAACTTCTCCAGCGAAGTACAGCCCAGGAACTAGCTTGCTTTCCATAGTTTTGAAGTTGATTTCTTGAAGATTCACACCGCCACAGGTGACAAATTCTTCTTTAAAGACTCCTTTACCATTAATTGAGTATTTTCCCTGAGTCAGTTCTTGGACTAACAAATTTAAAGTTTTGTTAGGTAATTCTGCCCAACGGTCATCTGTGGTAATACCTACACGGTTAATTATGTATTGCCAGAGACGATGAGGTAAATCAACACCACGATGCAACGCGATCGCTTTTTTTCCCCATTCGTTCTTCACGGCTAAGATTTTTTGCCGTACTTCGTCTTGTGTGAGTTCGGGAAACCAGTTGACTAATAAAGTGGCTTGATAGTGGTGTTCGTGCAAGAGTCTCGCACCCCAAGCCGAAAGCTTCAGCACAGCCGGTCCACTTAAACCCCAGTGGGTGATGAGTAATGGCCCTGTTTGTTCTAGTGGTGGCTGATCCTCAACACATAACCGCAACCGTACAGGGTTAACACTAATCCCAGCTAACGCCCGCAGTTTGGCTTCGGGAATATTGAATGTAAATAATGATGGGACTGGTGCTTCGATGTGATGTCCCAATTCTTTAGCGATTTTATAACCGATGTGACTACTACCGGTTGCGAGTAGCAGGCGATCGCATCTAATTATCTCACCGGACTTTAAACTCACCTCAAATTCATTGCTGAGTCGTTTGACACCAACCACAACTACCCCAGTCCAAATTTCTATACCCTCTGCTGCGGCGGTATTCATCAGACAGTTCACAATTGTTTCTGAACTATCTGTAATGGGAAACATCCTCCCATCAGCTTCAGTTTTCAGTTGCACTCCGTGGTTAGCAAACCAAGCTACGGTATCTTGAGCCTGAAAGCGGCTAAAAGCACCACGCAAAGCTTTACCGCCTCTAGGATAATTTTGTACTAGGGTTTGTGGTTCAAAGCAAGCATGAGTGACATTACAGCGTCCCCCCCCAGAAATGCGGACTTTAGCCAACGGTTGACGACTGGCTTCGAGTAAAGTAACTTGGGCTTGAAGATTGGATTCGGCACAAGCGATCGCCCCAAAAAATCCTGCGGCCCCACCGCCAATAACTACAATTTTTAAAGCTAGCAATTTCTAAAGCATCTCAATATGATCATCTACTATCTAGGCTAGTACAGAAGAAACATAGGGAACAGGTGACAGGTGATAGGGGACAGGGAAATTTTTAGAGTGAGATGTGTTGCTTTCACTGGTGGTTAGTGCAGTATTATCTGGGTTTTAACCTTCTGCCGACTCAAATAAATCTTTAGTTGCACCGCAAACCGGACACACCCAATCTTCTGGGATAGCTTCAAAAGGTGTGCCTGGAGGGATTCCCCCATCGGGATCGCCTACTTCGGGGTCATATTCGTAGCCGCAAACACTACATAGATAAATGCCCATAGTTTTCTTACTGG
This sequence comes from Anabaena minutissima FACHB-250, assembly GCF_014697125.1. GTDB lineage: Bacteria > Cyanobacteriota > Cyanobacteriia > Cyanobacteriales > Nostocaceae > Trichormus > Trichormus minutissimus. The sequence continues at coordinate 59,813 of NZ_JACJRG010000022.1, forward strand.
TTAATTGTTGATTTTGTTTGGGTCTGTAAATATCTTTAACAGAAGTTCATCATCAACACACCAGGCCGATTGCATAAAAACAATCACCCAAAATCTATCTTGATATATATTAAAAACGCCACCACGTTCTTTGAGCATAGGAAATCAGACCTATAGCGATCGCCCCTAGCAATAATAGTAAAATTACTCCTCCAGGAATAAAGGTAATCAAACCAAAGCCTCTGAGTAGCCAGACAGCTATGCCAATGCCAAGAAAAACACCAAAAGCCTGAGTTAATAAGCGGTTTAAGGAAGATTGACTCACTCTATTTACCTCTCAATTTACGATTTTCTCTACATTGACAGATTAACAATAATTTTCATACATTTTTCCTGATGCCAAATTTCATTATGTCCATCTCCCAAGCTGTAAAAAGTTTTAGCGATGTTTTGACTTAGTTAGGAAGAGATTGTCTTTTGAGGTTTTCTAGGCTAAATTTTTCGTAAAGCAGTAGTCTGATTTTTTCTACTACTTAAGTGTAAATTAATATTTGTAGTGAGAAATACGGTTTTTCTCATCAAATTTCAGAATAATTACCACACATGATTAATTCCCAAAAAATGGTGTAGGCAACTGGAATTAAATATTGATGAGGTTGTACTTCACCCCTTCAATGGTTTGTAGTCACAACCTCTGCAAATGGTGAATTTGAGGAGTAACGGAAAGAAATTTATGTCTGTAACCCATATCTCAGACTCGGTGATGACAGGTTCAAGTATGACTTGGAATCAAGAACAGCAACAGCTCATGTTGCAGGGTGAAATTGTCGTCCAGGCGCGATCGCATACTGCCTGTGGTGGTGCAGTTAGTGCTTGTATGTACTTACCACTGGGGCGATCGCAGGTATGGCAACAAATTACCGATTACCCCCGTTGGGTGCAATACTTTCCAGACATTACCAAAAGCGAAGTTTTACAAAGGGGTGAGGTCAAACGCCTATATCAATCGGCACAAAAAGTATTTTTATTTTTGACCGCTCAAGTGGAAATTTACCTCAACGTTGTAGAAGTGCTAGGACAACAAATTCAATTTCGCATGGAAAAGGGTAGTTTTGTTGACTTTGCTGCCCATATTCAGCTAAAAGATTATGATCATGGGACTTTACTAGCTTATAGTGTCCAAGCTACCCCGAATATCCCCATCCCGGCAATTTTCATTCAACAAGCCATGACCTTTGAGTTGCCTGCAAATATGCGTAAAATGAGACAAGTAATTTGTCAATAATCAACCCTACACTTTAGTTAATTCTAGTAACTTGCTTTGTTTGGATAAACTCAGCGAATCATCAGAAAAACTAGGCTCACTTTCAAACCACACATGAGTTAATTCATATTCAGTAAATTTATAACCAAGAGTAGCTGCAAAATTTACTATTTTGGTCGTGTCCCAATGCCAGCTGCTCAACAACCCTCTGTTACAGCAGTTATTAAAGTATGCTTCATAAACAGATGTTTCCGAAATCAAAACTTCATAAAAAGCATTAACCTGCTGTAATGACATAAAAGTTTATCCCCAAAATTTTGATTTTTGTATGTAATTAAAACCTACATTTAGTTAATGGAGTATTCCGGTTTGAATCTCCCAGCATTAAAAAGTCTTTATTTATTTGAAGAAATAAAATTAATGGAATAAAGCATCATCTAGCCGGAGGAAGATTTTTTTCAAGAGTTAGTATTATTATTTACATTGACCCTCACCTCGTCTTTAGGCGAGGTGAGGGTCAATTATTTCATTTTTGAATTTTTAATTTATATAGCCCATAACCTATACTTAACATTGTATAATTCAATCTCTACGATAAATTTACCCTATTGTCTTAAGCAAATCATGGTAGAGGAAAATAGATATCATACTTACAGTTAGAATAAAAATTCATTATCAAGTTAAACACTTTCATCTTTTGCATTGATATGGTTAAACCATTGACAGCAAAATACTGGGTTCGAGTTGGAGAACTGCCACTAGAAGCAACGGGAGGCAGCAATGGATGATAGTCCAATTAGAGTCTTGTTAATTGATGATAGTAAAGATGATTATATTTTAACTTGTAATTGGTTTAGTGAATTTCAAATCAGTGGTTGTGAGTTGGAATGGTTGGATAACTATCAAGTTGCTCAACAAGCGATCGCGCGAGGTTTACATGATATATATCTTGTAGACTACCGTCTAGGCGCAGACAGTGGACTAGAATTAATCCGCAATGCAATAGGCAATGGTTGCAATGCTCCTATGATTTTGCTCACTGGTCAAGGAGACAGAAAAATTGATCTAGAAGCGATGCAAGTGGGTGTAGCAGATTATCTCGAAAAAAGCCAATTGAATCCACCTTTACTAGAACGTTCTATCCGTTATGCGATTGAACGTAAACACACAGAACAAAAAATTCGGCAACAGGCAACTTTACTTGATGTTACGCAAGATGCCATTTTCGTCCAAAATTTAGACGGACAAATTTTATTTTGGAATCAAGCCGCCGAGTTGCTTTATGGCTGGGAAAAAGCAGCAGCCATTGGTAAGAAAACACAAGAACTTTGGCAAGAGAATAACTTAGAACTGTTACAAATAGCACTTAAACATCTTAAAAAAAATCACTTCTGGGAAGGAGAGTTACACCAAAAAACCAGAAACGGTCAAGACATTATTGTCGCAAGCCGTTGGACACTAGTACATGAATTTGGTGAGCAACCCCAATCAATTCTAGTTGTGAATACAGAAATTACCCAAAAAAAGCTCCTAGAAGCACAATTTCTCCGCGCTCAAAGATTGGAAAGTATTGGCACTCTCGCCAGTGGTATTGCTCACGATCTCAACAATGTTTTAGCTCCAATCTTGATGACAGCACAACTTTTAGAGGCTCAAATTAAAGATGAGCGTTCTTTGAGATTACTTCCTATATTAATTAACAATGCGAAACGGGGAGCAAATTTAGTTAAACAGGTACTTTCTTTTACTCGTGGTCTTGAAGGTGAACGTACCTTGTTGCAACTAAAGCACTTAATTCTCGAAATTAAACAAATAATTAAAGAGACATTTCCCAAATCAATTGAAGTTGTCACCAAAATATCACAAAATCTTTGGACTGTCTTTGGTGATGGGACTCAACTACATCAAGTGCTGATGAATTTGTCTGTTAATGCCCGTGATGCGATGCCAAATGGTGGGATATTATACATTGAGGCGAAAAATTTATTCATTGATGAAAGTTACACCACAATGAATCTAGATGCCAAAGTCGGACCTTATATAGTCGTAACTGTTACTGATACTGGCACTGGTATTAGTCCAGAAATATTAGACCGCATATTTGAGCCATTTTTTACCACCAAAGAAGTTAGTAAAGGTACAGGTCTTGGACTTTCCACAGTCCTTGGTATTATTAAAAGTCACGGTGGTTTTATCAACATCAATACAGAAGCTGGGAAAGGTAGTCAATTTACAGTCTACCTACCAGCACAAGAAACTAAAGAAACTCTAGAAGAAGCAGACACAGCATTACCACCAGGAAATGGAGAATTAATTTTAGTTGTAGATGATGAAGATTCAATTAGAGACATTACTAAAACATCTCTAGAAAGTCATAATTACAAAGCTATTACAGCTAGTGATGGGATTGAGGCTATAGCTTTATATGCAGAATATCAAGCAGAAATATTTCTTGTCTTGACAGATATGGTCATGCCGTCAATGGATGGATTAACTACGATTCGTACATTGCAAAGAATGAATCCCCAAGTCAAAATTATTGCTGTCAGTGGACAGAGTATTAATGATAAATTGAGTACAGCCCATAATATAAATATCCAAGCTTTTTTATCCAAGCCTTACACAGCAAACCAATTATTGCAAACAATCAGTATGGTTAAAAATACAACTTAACTCAAGGAAATCTCAAGCTTTAACAGCAAATGCTACCTTTTATAGATATTTAAAAAAAGATTTTTTTTGTGTGAATAATATATATTTATGAAATCAATTATTACAACTACATCTGCTATTCTTAAACCAAGAAGTGAGGATAGCTTTGCTATTACCTTTGCGCCCTTATCTATTGATGAAATCTATATAAAAGCCAATGATCCAGCTAATGGTGCAGTGGTGTTAATGAGTGGGATGGTTCGTAATCAAACGGATGGTAAAGCTGTAGTTTCTCTAGAATACCAAGCATACGAGCCAATGGCGTTGCAAGTGTTTTATAAAATTGGGGCTGATATTCGTGCTGACTGGCCTGATGTTAGTCGGGTGGTAATTCACCATCGTGTCGGACGCTTGCAAATTGGAGAAATTAGCGTTTTAGTAGCAGTAGGCTGTCCCCATCGAGGCGAGGCGTTTGCAGCTTGCCGTTATGCTATTGATACGCTGAAACATAATGCCCCTATTTGGAAAAAGGAACACTGGGAAGATGGTTCTAGTACCTGGGTAAGTATTGGAGCTTGTGAACAGTCTAGCGAAATCAATCATACACCACAACGTAGTGTGTCAAATTTGGAGCCTCGTCCACACCACAATATTAATGATTCTGTGTAGTTCTTGCTTAAACTTAGAATCGAAATATAAATCAGGGAACACTACAACTAGCTAATTCAGTTTCCCTGAAAAATATGACAACAAACGATTATGAAACGGTAAGCCATTTGGACTGGCAAGAATGTCATCAACAACTACAGCTTTTCCAGCAGCACCAAAAAATCTTGGCGAGGATTCTGGCTAGGGTTCGTGCATCTGTTAACCTAGAACCTTTATGTTCTACTTCTTGTCACGATATTTGTCGGCAATTGAAGATTGAGCGAGTGGCAATCTATCGTTTCAATGCTGACTGGAGTGGTAGTTTCATCAATCGTCTTGGCTTTGCAGAACCACCTTGGAATACATTAACAGCCTTTGGGCAAGACTTAGTATGGCAAGATTCCCATTTGCAAGAAACTCAGGGAGGGCGATATCGCCACAATGAGCCGTTTGCTGTGGCAGACATTTACAAAGCTGGACACGCTCGTTGTCATATTGAAGTCTTAGAACAATTTCAGATTCAAGCATATGCGATCGCACCGATTTTTGTTGGTGCAAAGCTTTGGGGTTTACTGGCTGCCTATCAACACTCTGCACCTCGACACTGGCATCCTAACGAAGTTGAATTTATCGCCCAAGCCGCCACCTATCTCGGCGTAGCTATGCAGCAAGCAGAAAACGTAGAACAAACTAAACAACGTACAGCAGAACTACAAGATGCTATTGCTAGACAACGAGCTTTGACGGAAGTAGTGGGGAAGATTCGCTCGTCTGTGGACACCCAAATTATTTTAGACACGGCATGTCAGGAACTTTGCCAACTACTGAAGCTAGAACGAACGGCGATTTATCGTTTCCATGAAGACTGGAGTGGCGAATTTGTGAGCCAGTTCGGCATGGTAGAGCCAATGTGGGATAGAGTCCATCCATTTGGTAAAAATCTGATTTGGCAAGATACTCATCTACAAGAAACCAAAGGTGGACGCTATCGCAATAATGAAAGTTTTGCTGTCAATGACATTTATGAGGTTGGTCACTCACGCTGCCACATTGATATTCTAGAGCAATTTAAGATTCGGGCTTATACCATAGCACCGATTTTCATCGGTTCAAAATTGTGGGGACTGATTGCAGCTTATCAACACTCTGGATCTCGCCAATGGGCAAATTACGAAGTTGAGTTTCTGGGACAGGTGGGGGCGCAACTGGGGGTAGCAATTCAGCAAGCAGAGAATTTATCTCAGTCAAAACAACAGGCGATCGCCCTCAAAGATGCGATCGCTAGGCAATGCGCGCTCACAGAGGTTGTCGGTAAAATTCGCTCCTCTCTTGATATTGATTTAATTTTGAAAACCACCTGTCAGGAAGTGTGCAAATTACTCCGCGTGGAGCGAGTTGGTGTTTATCGCTTCAATGAAGACTGGAGTGGTGAATTTGTCAGTCATTTCGGTATGGTGGAAGCGCAGTGGGACAGTATTAATCCCTTTGGCAAAAATCTCGTTTGGGAAGATACTCATCTACAAGAAACCAAAGGCGGACGCTACCGCAACAATGAAACTTTTGCTGTTAATGACATCTACCAAGCTGGACACTCACGTTGTCATTTAGATATTTTAAAACAGTTTAAAATTCGCGCCTATGTGTTGACCCCCATTTTTGTTGGTCGAAAACTGTGGGGATTGCTGGCTGCTTATCAACATTCTGCACCCCGCCAATGGGATAGTGTCGAAGTGGAATTTTTGGGACAGGTTGCCAGCCAATTAGGAGTGGCATTGCAAAGTTCCGAAATGATGGCCCAAATTCAAACTCGTGCAGATGAACTGCATCAAGCGGCAGAACAACGCCGCATTTTATTTGATTTAGTTGTTAAAATCCGCGAGTCTTTGGATTTAGAAACAATTTTCCAGACTACAGTCCAGGAAGTCAGGCGATCGCTACAAGCTGATCGAGTTGGTATATTCCAATTTGAGTCTGATGCCGGTTTGTGCAGTGCTGAGTTTATTGCAGAAGATGTCATACCCAATTTCGATTCTGCTCTCGCTGTTAAGGTGCAAGATTATTGTTTTGGTGAAAATTTCGCACCACAATATCGCCAAGGGCAAGTGCAAGTCATCTCTGATATCAACAGCATTGGCTCGAAAGTGCCTCATCTGGAAGTGATTGAGCGATTTCATATCACAGCCCAGATTGTTGTCCCGTTGATGGAAGGTGATAAGATGTGGGGCTTGTTGTGCATTCATCAATGCACCCATCCCCGTCATTGGGAAGAAGCAGAATTGGAGTTTGTTACTCAAATAGCGGCTCAACTCAGCGTAGCACTGCATCAAGCCAACTTATTCCAACAATCTAGTTTGCTGGGTCAAACTCGTGAAGAGGCAAATCAACTAGCACAGGCTTTGACAGAACTACGCACTGCTCAAATGCAAATGATCCAAGCTGAAAAAATGGCTAGTTTGGGACAACTGGTGGCGGGAGTTGCTCACGAAATTAATAACCCGATTAATTTTATTCACGGTAACTTGGAACACGCTCACAAATACACACAAGATTTGCTGCGTTGCGTAGAACTTTATAGCCATTATCATCCTAATGCCGTACCTGAGATACAAGAGTTTCTCAAGGAAGCCGAAATCGAGTTTCTCTTTGACGACTTACCGAAATTATTCCAGTCTATGAAAGTTGGTACGGAGCGCGTCTGCGAAATTGTGACATCATTGCGGAATTTTTCGCGCCTAGATGAAGCAGACTTTAAAGTCGCCAACATTCATGAAGGTATTGATAGTACATTGATGATTTTGGAACATCGTTTGAAGTCTTCATCTGATCGTCCCGCTATTCATTTAAAGAAAGATTATGACCAGTTACCTCCAATAGAATGCTATCCTGGTCAACTGAATCAAGTATTTATGAATCTGCTGTCTAATGCTATTGATGCTTTAGAAGAGCGTAATGCACAAGACACTCCGGAAGCAATCGCCGCTAACCCCAACGAAATCTGCATTTCTACCTCTATGCTCAATCATGATTGGATTAGCATTCGGATTGCTGATAATGGAATCGGCATGGATGAAAAGTTACTTTCTCGGTTATTTGATCCCTTTTTTACCACCAAAGTTGTCGGTAAAGGTACAGGATTAGGACTTTCTATTAGCTATCGAATCGTTACTGATAAACATAAGGGCAAGATATATTGCCAATCTGAACCAGGCAAAGCTACGGAGTTTGTTGTTGAGTTACCGATTCGTCAGACCATACCTAAAAAAACTATGGTTAAAGTCTAGATGTAATACAATTTTAAGAAAATTCTGATACACATAGATTTTGATTTTGCGTAGGGGTTAGCATTGCTAACCCCTACGCGTGTATTTGTATCACTATTACCCACCACCAACGATTGTCACTACTTCTAAGCGATCGCCTGATTGTATTGTGGTTTGTTCCCAGAACTGGCGATGTAAAATTTCGCCGTTATACTCCACCGCTACCAACCGGGGATTAAAACCCAACTGCTGGAGTAAATCAGGTAAAGGGATTTGGGAAACAAAATTATGAGTTTCCCCATTTACTTGCAAAGTAATTTGACCGGACATAAGACTAATTTGTAATTCGTAATTCGTAATGGACTAACGTCCCGCTCCGCTCTAAGCGCAGCTATGCCGCAGGCTTTACGTAATTCGTAATTAAAGGCAAAAAATAGACATCTTTTACCCATTGGGTATCAGATGTATTTTTGTTGTCTTTAATTTTTAATTTTTAATTTTTAATTGGAGCGTTCGCGTAGCGTCTTGTAGAGAAGAGACTTGACTCTTCTGGCTTCACCCGATGGAGTTGGGAGAGTAAATATTGGGTTACTAGAGTAGGTTGTTCGGCTTGCATGAGCGATCGCACTACCGCCACCCGTTCTGCTCCGCTATCAATCACATCATTGATATTATTGGGATCTATCCCGCCAATGGCGAACCAGGGAATGGTGCTATTTTGATGGGCGTAACGGACATATTCTAAACCAGCCGCCTGTTTGCCTACTTTCGTAGGAGTTTCGTAGACTGGCCCCACGCCAATATAATCTGCACCTTCAGTAATTGCCTTTTGCATTTCTTCCGCATTAGTTGTAGAACGACCAATTAAGCGTTGTGGGCCGAGTAATTGACGAGCAATAGCAATTGGCATATCTTGCTGTCCTAAATGTACCCCATCAGCATCGACCGCCAAAGCTAAATCCACTCGGTCATTCATCATAAATAAAGCCCCGTAGCTATGGCATAATTCCCTTAGCTGAGTAGCTTGTTCTAGACGCACTGTGTCATCGGTGTCTTTATCACGGTATTGAACTAGAGTTAATCCACCTTTGAGGGCAGCTTCTACCGTTTCGAGTAAAGTATCTGAGGGGGATGTTACCAGATATAAATGCGATCGCCACAGCAGTTGATGACGCTCATAACCCATCAAATTAGTTTCTAGGCTGTAAACCTGATAACGCATCTGCTTAAAAGCCTTACCCATGCTGGGGTGATAAAGCTTCCCATATTCTTCCAGTACCCGCAAAGCTTCTTGAACGCGGCAAAAATTCGCCTGTAACAGAGACTTAATCCCAGAGCGTTGCTCCTCCTGGGGATGGCTTAACTCAGTCCCGATATCGCCTGCTGTATCTCGCGCCGACCTTAACTCCGCATTATGCCAACTAGCCACCTCTTGGCGTAGCTGCTTACATTCCCCAGCCATTGGGGAATTATTCAAGCCAAACCGACACCACTCTTCAATAATTCGCAAGCCTTCACGAGCGCGGTCTAAATTAGCATCTAAAATGCGATAGACAACTTGCTGCATATGCCTTTGTTGGCTTTGGGCTGTGGCCATTACAACAACCCCATTATTGACGCTTTCATCGTAATAGCCAGCCTCTTTCATCGTTGCAATCTACCTCACATATTGATTTGCTCTTTGGGCATTGGGCATTGGGCATTGGGCATTAGGCATTGTATTTTTCTTCCCCTGCTTCCCCTGCTTCCCCTGCTTCCTTGTCCTCTGTCACCTGTCACCTATCACCTGTCACCTATCACCTGTCACCTGTATTAATTACTTTGTATTAAAAATCGCCAATTGGTCAATATAGCGGATAACATAATCGACATACTGAATATTTGAAAGTATGAAAACTTATTATTACTTCTAAGGAGTGGTGTGAAGGTGATTTCCCTCATTTTGTCGCTTAAATACCCAAAATTAAACAACTTGCTATCTCAACCATCTTTGATGGTGTTAGCAAGATATCCCATTTCTGGTCTTTCTTTATTATGCGCTATGGGTGTGATCAGCATAACGTTACTCAGCCTAGACCTTCGTAGCGTTGTTGCTCAAGTACCATCTGGATCAAATCCAATGCCCCTGGATGAAACAACAATTTCTCAGGTTAATGTCCTCTTTGTCAACCCTAGTATCGGAGATGACACAGCAGGCAATGGTAGTGAAAACGCCCCTTGGCGGACAATTACCCAAGCATTGCAAGTTGCCACGACTAACACAGTAATTAAGCTAGCTCCAGGTGTTTATACTACGGATACGGGAGAAGTATTTCCCCTGATGCTTAAGTCTGGCGTTGTCATCCAAGGAGATGCGGCTAATCAGGGACACGGGATAATGATTCAAGGCGGTGGGCAATTCCTCAGCCGCAGTTTTGGTGGACAGAACGTTACCATTGTTGGTGCTAACCAAGCTGAGTTAACGGGGGTAACTGTCACCAACTCTAACCCCCGTGGTTACGGTTTGTGGATTGAATCAAGTAATCCAGTAATTACGGCAAATACATTTACAGGTAATACCCAGGATGGTGTTGCTGTGGCTGGTAAAGGTGCGCCAACAATTACTAAGAATTACTTTGAGCGTAATGGAGCTAATGGGATAACTATCAGTGGTACATCCCAACCCCAAATCCGAGAAAATATGTTTGTGCAAACGGGTTTCGGGATTAATATTACTCAAAACGCCGCACCAGTTTTGGTAGGTAATCAAATTAAAGACAATCGCGCTGGTATCATTGTCCAAGCCAAGGCGCGTCCTATTTTAAGGCAGAATTTAATTCAAAATAGTCAAGAGGATGGTTTAGTAGCGATCGCACAAGCAATGCCAGATTTAGGTAATGCTACGGAAGCAGGTGGTAATGAATTTCGTAATAACAAACGCTATGACATTAATGCTAGTGCAGCTAAACAGGTCATTGTTGCAGTTGGTAATACCATTAATAATCAACGCATCGCTGGTCAGGTAACTTTTCAGGCTCAAGCTGCTACCCCAGCCAATACTGAGCAAGTAGCGGCTAACGGTGAAATTACCTTTGCTGCTCCTGGTGTATCTGACGAGCCGACAGCGCAAAATCAAACTCAAAGTCAGTTATCACCATTAACCTCAGCTAATACACCCCTGACTTTACCCAAATACAATCAACCAATCCCTGCACCCATTCCCAGCAGAATAGCCGCTAGCAACAGCACACGTAAAACATCAATAGCCACCACTAGAAAAGTAACTCCATTACCAGCCGTACCAGCGCAGGCTGAACAGTTGAATTATGTGCAGATTGATCGCAAAACCATTGAATTTGTTGCACCTCAAACAGAGACACCAACACCAACTTTCACGACTCAAGAACAGTCATGGCCGGCAAACCTCTCACCATCTCAACCAGAAGTTAGACAGCAACAATCAAACCCCACATTAAAAGTTACCCCTGTGCCGGGTACTGGTACTGTAGAATTTGCTGCGGTGAGGAACAATGACCTATTACCCGTTCCAAATGGCGATATTCCCCTAGGTAATACGCGGAATATGCCAAAAGTATCAGCACCACAAACTTATACAACTAGCTATGCAGGAAATTATTCATCTTCTACATCCGCAGGTGTGCGTTACCGAGTGGTAGTAGAGGCGTTAACCGACACAGAACAGGAATTAGTCAGATTTCTTGCGCCTGGAGCTTTCCCCACTATTTGGCAAAGTCGCAGAGTCATGCAAGCCGGCGTGTTTAGTGATCGCAATAACGCTGATGAAATGCTGAAAATACTCACTAACAACGGATTAAGAACCATAGTTGAGCCATTGAATTAACAGTTTATAAGCGATCGCCTACCAAAACTAAGGGCGATCGCTTCTGGGATATTCACAATTTTCTCTACCCTGATCAGCAGTTCATGAGAGTTTTCACTTACCTTTTATCAAAATTTCCACAGTTTCAACTCTCACTTCACACAAATATTTTTAAAGAATTTTGATAATTTGTCCCTCTGTTTGGTATTTCTGAAAAAGTCACAACTTAGGAGTATCGCCTCTATGGCTAAAATTAAAAGTCCCGCAATCGCTGACTCTGGTGCTAAACCTCCCTATACTTTCCGTACAGGTTGGGCATTGTTGCTACTAGCTGTTAACTTTTTGGTAGCAGCCTATTACTTCCACGTTATTGACTAGTTAACGTTGGAGTAGTTAGGACTTACGCATGAAACGGCAAACTTTAAGCTTTGGTCAAGGGTAAAAGGGTATAGGGGTATAAATAGGTATTCACAACCCTACAGGAAGCCTAAGAAGGCACGTCTACACTCCATTACCCCCTGATACACCCTCCCAAAACAAATAGTCTTGTTGCGTAGGTGCTGGTGGTGTTGCTCAAATCGTTCCTTTGAATAAACCCTTGGGACGAATGAGCAACACCAAAATCATGATTAATAAGGCTATACCTTGCTTATACTGTGAACCCAGCCAAGCAGTGCTGACTTCTTGAACAATACCAATGATGAAAGCTGCGGCGATCGCACCGTAAGGATTACCAATCCCTCCCAAAATTACCGAGGCGAATAAAGGCAAGATCAAAAACCACCCCATATTGGGACGCACGGCTGTAATTAATCCATACATACTGCCACCCAAAGATGTGAGCGTACCAGCAATTAACCAAGTCCACAAGACTACTTTATCAACATCAATCCCAGAGACTTTAGCTAAATCTAAATCATCAGCCACCGCTCGCATCGCCTTGCCAATTTTCGTATTTTGCAGCAGATAATGCAGTGCCAAAATTGCCACCACTGCCAAAGCTAACACCACGATTTGGTTTTGCGGTACTCTGACACCAAAAATATCTAAAGCTGGGATAATAGGTAAATCATAATTTTGATTCTTGCCACCCCAAATTAAAATAATCCCATTCCGCAGAAACAAAGCCAGCCCAATCGAGATAATAATTAGTGTTGTCGAGTTAGCACGGATTGAGCGCATCTTTGACCAGAGTAATTTTTCTGATAACACCATTGCTAATACTGTTCCGCCTGCTGCCAAGATCATTGACAGCCAAATATTTAACCCTAAAGTATTTACAAATAACGTTAGATAAGCGCCTAAAGTCAAAAAATCACCGTGGGCAAAATTAGACAACCGTAAAATCCCGTAAGTAAGTGTCAGTCCGACTGCGGCTAAAGCAATAATGCTCCCCACAGCGATGCCATTGACGATAAGTTGAATAATTTGTGTATCCATAATTTAATCTAAATAAAGTCAGTTAATATTCATTAGCAATGGTTTATAGCAGATAATATTCTTGGTTGTGCAGTGATGATTTATCGACAAAAAAGAATTGTGAGCTAATATACATAGAATCCTGTTCGCAATTTTTGCGTAATTAAAATTGTCCAACGGTCTAGTTGACCATGCAGCAGTATTCAAGCTTACCAGAACACAACTCACAGGTAGATGCCACAATCCAACAACTTCGCGCTGAGTTATGGCTAGAACGCAGCTTGAACCAGCTACAACGCCGCCTTAATGATTGCCTGCTTGTTGTTTTGACAGATGCCGCCCAAACCGATAGCCCAGAAGCAGAAATGTGGCAAACTGTGGCGCAGGAAATCAGCATGGCTTTAAACAGTAGGGGGGTAGCCATTGCTCTACTATGCCAACCGCAAGAAACGGTTGGTAAAGTTTACTATATTTCTTGCCCCACATCTGTTGATTCCCCAGCCCCAGTTTTGGAATTGACGCTGAAAAATGGCAAAACACGGCCATTGGAATTGCACGCAGAAATTCAAGTAAAAGATTTAGATAATTTAGAAAGCCAAAAACCGCCTCAAGCTTGGCGATTGCACGATGAATATAGTGGGGTGATGGGATGGTTACTCATAGCTACTAGTAAACCCAACTCTCATCCCACAAAACTGACAGATGCACAAGTGCAACTGACTTCGCAATTCATGAGCAAGGCAGCAGAGCATTGTGTTCAAGCATTAGTTCAATTTAAACATATACAATCTTTACAGCAGCGATCGCAGCATTTTGTAGACTCAAATCAAGAACTGAAGCGGACAAATCAACTCAAAAACCAGTTCTTAGCTAACACCAGCCACGAAATCCGGACACCACTCAGTTCGATTATTGGCTTTACCCACCTACTTTTAGCCCAAGGCTACGATCCCCCTAGAGAACGTCAACGCGAGTATTTAAACATCATTCAGTCCAGTGGTAAACACCTCCTAGCTTTGATTAACGACATTTTGGATTTGTCCAAAATTGAAGCTAACCAACTAGAAGTGCAATGGGAAAAAGTCGATATACCAGAATTGTCTCGTAATGTCCTCACACTAATCAAAGAGAAAGCCAGTAATAAGGGGTTGAAATTGTCTTTGGAAATAGATCCTCAAGTCACAACCCTAATCGTAGATCCCTTACGACTCAAACAAATGCTCTTGAATTTGCTGTTTAACGCCTTAAAGTTTACCAATAAAGGCACAGTGGGTTTAAAGGTGACACGGCAAGATTCACTAGTGCATTTTACGGTGTGGGATACAGGCACTGGCATATCCAAAGAACATCAAACACTACTGTTTCAACCTTATTTCCAAATTCCCAATTCCTCCCCTAGCCAAAATGAAGGTACTGGTTTAGGTTTAGCCGTAACGCAAAAACTGGCAGAAATCCATCATGGTTATGTGGAAGTGGAATCAGTAGTTAATTCTGGTTCTCGTTTTACTATTGTTTTGCCCCTAAAGCCTATAGAAGCAGTTTTATCTACAGAAATCGAGGAGGATGAACAAGCAACATCCTCACAGCCTTTCCCAATCACTCCCATCACTTCCAACGAGATTTTACTGGTGGAAAATGATTTACCTAATGGGAAACTGATGCAAATTCATCTCAGTAAGTTAGGTTATCAAGTAACTTGGGTGAAGAATGAAGTAGAAATGTGGGACGCACTCACCCACAAGCAACCATTTGTTATCTTAATGGATATACGCTTACCCAATAGCTGTGGTATTGACTTGGTACAGCAGTTACGAGAAAAACCAGAATATCAGCAGATTCCCATCATTGCCCAAACGGCAATGTCCATGAAAGGCGATCGCGAAATTTGTCTCACAGCCGGATTTAATGAATATATTTCTAAACCCCTTGATTTATCCCTTTTGGCTGATTTAGTAGCTAAGTATAGTTTAGGTGACAGGTGACAAGTGACAGGTGACAGGTGACTAGGGATTTTAGATTTTAGATTATTCAATCCAAAATCCAAAATTGCAAATCCACTCATTGAGAAGCTGGGGACTGGGTAGATTGTACCCCAATGCCTAATGACTATTGACTATTGATAATTAACATGATGCTGACAGAAAAACTAGAGAAATTAAAATTATTATTTGCAGAGATGGAGCAGGCTTTGATTGCTTACTCTGGGGGTGTTGATAGCACTTTGGTAGCTAAGATTGCTTATGACGTTTTAGGCGATCGCGCTTTGGCTGTGACGGCTGTTTCACCTTCGCTGCTACCAGAAGAACTGGAGGATGCTGAAATTCAAGCTGCAACTATTGGGATTGCTCACAAGATTATTCAGACTCATGAGATGGAAAATCCCAATTACACCGCTAACCCCGTTAACCGTTGTTATTTTTGCAAGAGTGAACTGCACGACAACCTCAAACCTTTGGCTTTAGAGTTAGGTTATCCCTATGTAATCGATGGTGTAAATGCTGATGATTTGCATGATTATCGCCCAGGGATTCAAGCTGCTAAAGAACGAGGTGCGCGATCGCCTTTAGCCGAAATTGGTGTGACTAAGTTAGAAGTCCGCCAACTTTCCCAGCAGCTTGGTTTACCTTGGTGGGATAAACCAGCCCAACCTTGTCTCAGTTCCCGTTTTCCCTACGGCGAGGAGATTACTGTAGCCAAGTTACAACGCGTCGGTAGAGCCGAAATTTACCTGCGAAAACTAGGTTGGCAGAATTTGCGCGTCCGTTCCGAAGGTGACACAGCACGGATTGAATTATCACCAGAAAAAATCAAAGATTTTGTCATGTTGACAGACTTACAATCTGTAGTAACTACATTCCAAAACTTGGGTTTTATCTACGTCACCCTAGATTTAGAAGGTTATCGCAGTGGTAAGTTAAACCAAGTCCTCAAGACAGTGCTGAGTGCTGAGTAGTGAGTAATGAGTAATGAGTAGTGAGTGCTGAGTAGTGAGTGCTGAGTAGTGAGTAGTGAGTAGTGAGTAGTGAGTGCTGAGTAGTGAGTGCTGAGTAGTGAGTAGTGAGTAGTGAGTAGTGAGTGCTGAGTAGTGAGTGCTGAGTAGTGAGTAGTGAGTAGTGAGTAGTGAGTGGACATTGTATTTTTCTCCCCCTGCTTCCCCTGCTTCCCCTGCTTCCCCTGCTTTCTTTTCCCTATCACCTGTCACCTGTCACCTATCACCTGTCACCTATCACCTAGATGATCTCCGCCTCCACAGAGACTAAAATACAACCATTAATCTTCCAGGTATCATCCGGTTGTTTTTCCATAAAATACAACGCTCGTAAGGGCATACCATCAGGTGCTAGTAGTAAAACTGGCTGAGTAATATTGTCTTGAATAGTAGTAATCTTCTCAAAAAATACCGAGCGAGGACGGTAAACAGCCGGATAACTTAAGCTCACCATCTGCATAAAATGGTCTGGGGTTTGGAATTGCTCTTTGATTCCAGGACTAGCAAGAGCGAAAGCAGCTTGAGCATCATCTTTTTGGAATGCGTCTAGTTGGCTTTCTATAACAGCGCGTATAGCAATAAAATCTTTATCGGTAGCTTCCATAAATCTGCTTGCGATCGCCTAGTAGTAGTATGCTCAATTTCTAGTTTGAGAAAGTTTGAATTCTACTTGCTGGAGAGCAAATCGCCAAATATCATAACCATCGGGTGACAGATGTATTCCATCTGTGGTTAAATCTGAACGCAAATTGCCATCAGCATCTGTAAACCAATTATGAATATTTAAGTAATTAACTCCTTCTTGTTTGGCAATCTGAGCAATTCTGGTGTTGAGATGACGAATACGGCTATTAGAAATTGTGGCTACATGAGCCGGTAGGATGGATTGAACAAAGATTTGAGCTTTGGGGTGATTTTTTCGTAAGCTACGCATCATCCGGCGGTGATTTCGCAAGATGGTTTCGTCACTCGTACCTTTTCTTAAGTCATTAATCCCAGCCATGATGTAGATTGCATCAGGACGGGTTTGTGCAAAGGTGGCTAATCGTGTCGCCATACCACCAGATGTATCTCCAGATATGCCCTGATTCAGCCATAATTTACCCGTAGGCAGGTTTTGTCTAGGAAACCACAGACTTAAGGAATCACCAACTAAGATACTAAGACGGTTTTTACCTTGACCTTGGGCGATCGCTTTTGCTTCTAAAGCTAATAAACTTTTCCAGTCTTCATAAGTCAGTTGCTGTTTTCCCCTTGACTCCCCTAATCCTTGGAAGTTATCAATATCTGTACGGGTGTAAATCTGACCTGTTTTTAGTGCTGCTAATCTTTGATAGTACAGTTGATTGCCAGAATTTAATAGCGCATTTGTCGGCTGATTACTAGGATTGAATAATGACTCTATTGATATTGGTACTTCTTGATTGGTAAATTGCGGTGAGGTAACATCCCCAGTAGAAAGTTTTTTTTCACTCGCCCTTGGTTCTGAAGCCTCTGAAGATGCTAAAAGTTGGCTACTTAATTCTGGTAAAGAAAGGTTAAACTGCTCTAGAAAAAACTTTTTCCCTAATGGTGGGTGTAGATTTTCTCCAGGCTGCGGCACTTGGCTACTAAATTCTGGTGTTGATATGTCACGCTTGAGGAGATGTTTGTCATCTGCTATTGTCTGCGAGTCTTGTTTTGCATTCCACTGAGAGCTATGCTTTTCTGGCAATAAAATTGACATCTCGGGAATAGCTGATGCTGGTATTGCCAATCCTGTTAACAAGCCTGCTGCCAACAGATAAGAATCCCTCATCGCGTTTTTTCTCCTCTAATTACTGCTTTTCCTGTTGACGGCGTTAGTTGTCCCTATTCAGGAAAATTTACGGTGGTTAAAATATCATTCTTATGTACAACGTATATTTCTGTAAACTGGGTTAACAATATTATCTTTGACAATTTACAAATTCTTTAAAGCATATCTTTTCCAGTATATGGATCAGAAAAAGCTAAAGGACAGGGGACAGGGAAGAAGAGATATGAGATGTACGGAGTTTTTTGAGAAATCAAATAGGAATTCCATCTATCAATTTAAGGAAATGGCATTGATAGTAGTTAGAACTTACGCAAAATACCTCTCAAACTCGCATTCCTCCGTATACTCGGTGTCTCTGTGGTTCGGTTTTCCGTTACCCGTGTGTAAATTCTACTAGTATAAATACTTGTCATAATATTTCCCGCCCAAACTACTTCTTTTACTAGTATCAAATACTACTATGCGCCGCTTTTTTTACATTAAAACATTTATTTATGTGTTCTGATACATTTAAATTCAATTCTATTTATGAATAAGCTAGTAAGAAGTGCTAAAATTTAGGCGAAGTAACTGATTTTTCCCTGTAATTTTGTGGCTAGAGCTAGTACAGCAATTGGAGTCAGTCCAATCATTAAAGAAACGGTGCAAAAACAAGCACATTCTACCCGTTTAACGCTAAAAGAGGTAATTCTCATGGGAATGTTAGCGATAGATAAGCTTGATGATCAAAGTCGTCAAGAATTAGCGGATCAAGTTCATCAGATGCAAGTAAACGGTGAAATCTGAATCTGCTTTTTAGAGTTAATAGTCTAAATTCCACAGTCAATCAACTCTATTTCCTAGTGACTATTAACTAATCATCAAATCGATAACGACTTCCCATAACATAATCCTCATTAATTTCACATGAAATCCATCGACGCTGCAAAGTTTCAGCAACAAAACCAGTAGTGTTAGAACCTGCAAAGGGATCTAGGACTATATCACCTTCATCAGTCAAAAACTTGATGAAGAATTCAGCGAATCCTTGCGGGAATCTTGCTGGATGAGGTCTAATCCCGGCTGCTTTGCAGCGTCGTAAATAAGCACTGTTAGATTCAGTGTTCGCAATTTCTAGCAAATTTGGCGGAATTGCGCCTTGGTTATCTTTTTGAAATTTATCAGAAATATCATGTCCACTAGGACGAATTTGAGGTTTATAGCCATTTTTTAGTAAGCGTTTCATACTCTGGCTATATGGCTTTAAAATTTTTCTATTATCTGCTTTGGGGTTGGGTATTTTTGACAACCACCAAACTATATTTACTGCATCTTTGACACGAATTCTTCTGATTGTCACCCATTCGGCTGGGGTAGGTAGTCGTGCTGGATTATAATGGTATAATTCTTGCGCCAGAAAAAAGCCGACTTCTTTGCAGAGTTTGACTAATAGTTCATACTGGTAGATACTCCGTATAGGATTACCAGGAAGATAAGCACCGCCTAAATCTAAAACAAATGAGCCATTTTCTGCTAACACTCTTTTAAATTCGTAGGCGAAGGGTAAAAACCATTCGATATATTTTTCTGAACTTTCGTTACCGTATTCTTTTTTGCGCGTTAAAGCAAATGGTGGTGAAGTTAGGATTAAGTTAACACTGTTGTCTGGGATGCTGGTAATAATCTCCAGACTGTCACCTAAATATGCTTTCCCGTGCTGTTGCGTGTAATAAGGTGTAAGGTTGATGATTGTTGTGGTTATTGTTGGCTGTGAGGTGAAGCAGATTTTAAAGAGTCTTTATGGCTGAAGGACTACCACTTTTTGTAAGGTAAAAATTTACCGGACATTGTGATTTTAACGCGATCGCCTTTGGGATCTGCTTCTTTCTCTACATCTAAGGTGAAGTCAATCGCACTCATAATTCCATCGCCAAACTTTTCTTGAATGACTTCCTTAATTGGAAAGCCGTAGACTTGCATAATCTCATAGAAGCGGTAAATCAGTGGATCAGTAGGAACAACAGGCCCCAACCCCTTGACTGGGTATGCAGTCAAATCTTGAATATAGATAGGAGCTAAATCTAATGCGTCTATCAGTAACCTAGCCTCTTCCTCAGAAGCACTAGCTTGACGGTAGAATACAGCAGCAATCCATACTTCATCCCGTCCGAGAATTTTTTCTAAATCTGCAAAACTGAGTCCTTTCTCTTTCTTCGCTTCGAGTAAAATTTCCGTAATTTCGGGGAGAGACATCTGATTGAGTGAATTAACTTTGCCAGAAGAAATTTTACCATCTTATCCGGTTGGGAGAAAAGCAGATTCGCAAATGGGCGCGAGTATCAATTCTCCCAATGATCCTATTGGTAGTTAAGCATGAGATTTTGGCAGTTGAGCAAACTTTTCTGGATATATTGTGACTGTCAAATCTTGATCTTCACGATTAGCGAGCGATCGCTTCACGTCACCCAGGTAAAGTGGTATAGAAAGACCTTGTTCTGGGTGGATAATGGTACGCGCCCGAACTGTTAGCTGATTATCTCCCTGTCTACCCGAACGACCAAAAGAATAGAGGTTACTCGCAGCTTGAAGTAGTGTAGCTTCTACTTCGTCAGGTGAAAGCTGGGGTGATATGGCGATTACTGCTTGGTTTGAACCATTATCATAAACTAGGGTGTATTTGGCTGCACCTGGAATAACGGTACGACTCAAAGGTACTATTGACAGTGAAAATAAACCAACAGTCAGCACCAACATAAAGCCAGTTATACCTACTAGCCGAAAGCGGATACCCCATTTAAACAGAAAAGCCAGTATTGCCAAAACAGCAAATACCAGCGTGGCAATACCCGACCATTGAGTATATTGAAGAAATTCAGCTGTTGTAAGCATACAAATTGGCTACTTGGGTGTTTTTCCGTTCATGATTGACACACCTATTTTACCGATAGACGCTACACTACAGTGTCTCTACTGTTAGCAGACAAATTCCTTTCTCTGGGTTTTTGGGTTAAAAAGGTAATTTTTTCACCACAGAGACACAGAGAAGAAATTAGTCTTCTCTACTAAAATTAGTATCCCGGCTGCTTTTTTCAATATTGTCGGCAAGTAATTGATTGATGTCCCGCATCAGAGATATAAATATTTATCCAAAAGTCTGCTGGACATTTTTCTAGAGAATTACCTATTCTAATTTGCATATCTTCTGCTAGTTGGCAACGCTGAAATTGACCTTTTTCATCAAAATATATATAATTTTGGGCTTTACATGGGAAAGTAGATAATCCTGAAGCCGAAGATAGTTGTAATGTTGTATTTTGGTTAATAATACAGGTATGTAAAGAACCATTAGAATAACGATTAATAGTACCATTTTCACAGCTAATAGCGGCTTTACCCGGTGGAGAAATAGCAAAATTCAGCCCAAATATGCTTAATGAAGATAGTAATATTAGAAAATTTGAATGGGGAATTTTCATGGAAGTAGATGCCGATTCATTAACAAAAAATAGACATAAAAAATGGCATCTTAAAAAAGATGCCCGTTATGCAGGAAAACCCCCAAAAGGCTTTCCCTACACCTTCCCAACAATCAGCAACAGTGACTAATTTATGTTAGCCACACTCACAGTCACAAACGTGAATGTAATCATCTTATTAACTACAACCTATGAATAACCGCAGTGTAACCACGGAAAATTAACTGCGGTGATTAATTTATTTAGTAGTTAAACTTACTACTTAGTTAATCTTGATTGTTTGTCAGTTTATGATGAGCTTGATTGGAGTGATATACAGTGCCGCAAATAGCTGCCATCAATAACCAGGAGATGGTATTTAATCTAAAGTCAAACAGAGTAACATCAACAGTGTTAAATAGCAACCATTCCACAAAAATTACAAGATAACTAAAAAAGATTAATCTATTTTCTAAAGCTAGAAGATGAGATTTTTGTAAAAGTTGGATACCTGTAAACAATATCCAACCAAGTAAACCACAAAATAATAAAGTGCTTGGTAATCCAGTTTCCGCAGATAGCATCAAAAACAAATTATGGGGATGACCCAAATCAATGTTCATGTGGGCTTTATAGAGGGCTGTAAAATTACGCAATCCCCATCCTGTCCAGGGATCTTGCTGAGTCAAAGACCAGGCAAACTCCCATTGGGTTTTTCGCATTAAGGCGACTGGTCTATCTGGATATAAATTATCGTTTAACCTTGCCCAAAAGAAGGAGGGAACGATGCGGCGAAAGATTTGAGCTATGGGGTTAGGAGCAAAAGCTGCCAACAAAACACTAGCAACGACTCCAGACACAGCAACTACCAGCAACCGCCAACCTTGATAAAGTGCAAAAGCTAAACAGGCAATAATTGCGATCGCCCATCCATTGCGCGAGTTAGTCAAAATTAAGGCGGCGAAGTCGGCAATTAATATGATAGGGAGTAGGGAGTAGAGATTAGGGCGTGAGGATTTATTTTTTTTCCTGATACCCAGTCCCCGTTCCAGCCACAAACCTAATCCTAGGGTGAAGACAATTGCTAAATATGCCGCAAAAAGATTGGCGTGCATGAAAATGGCTGACATTCGGCCTGGGGGAATTCCGCCGGGTGCGATCGCTACATCGACTAAAACCCACAAAACCTGTAACTGTAATGTCCAGCCAAAAAACAACTGTCCAAAACCCATAATTACAACTGGTACAGAACCAATCACAAAAATCTCAGCTATGCGTCTTAATTGAGCGATGCTTTGAATTAGTGCGGTCAAACCAGAAAACAGCCATAAAAATGGCAATAAATTAAATAAGCCGACAAAAGCGGCCGTTTTATCTAGGGCAAAACTAGCAGATATAAACAATAAGACACTGAATACACCAAACCCACGATTAATGGGAATGCGAATAATCGTGCGGTATTGCTTAATCCAAGTAAGCAGTGAGGCCACAGCTATAGCCACAAATCCCAAAAAGGGACTTAGTGGGAATATTAGTAGACCGATTTGCAGGCAATTCCAAGGTAACTGCAAATTCGGGTTGAGATGATAAACAGCTGACTTCAAGCTATCTCCCAACATTCGCTACGGGTGAGACGGATTTGTGCCAAAGCAAACACAGTGGGGATGATCCGACCGTAATTAGTCGTAATCATTCTCCAACCTAAGTCTGCAAAAAACCATGCCCACATCATTGGCCCCACGACGGAGAATATACCGCGAACGGCTGTATATCGAGCTGCACTCAAGGTCATACCTCGCCGTGCCATTTGTAAAGTCACATAACTTTGAAACTGTGTTTTTGCTGCTTGAGAGCCTGCAACTACAGCATTTTTGGCTACTTCATATGTTGCAAAGTGGAGAGCAAATTGACGGGCAATTTGTTGTAAAAGCAATGGTTTAACGATGGATGTGACAGCCAAGGCACTACCACCCTTAAACAACAAGCTCAAGGGGTCATGTTGTAATAAAGGTGGTAAGGGTTCTGTCATATCTGACTTCACCATCTGATTCTGCAATTGAAAAGTCAATTTTTGCTTTTCATTTTCTGGTAATTTTTTCCAAACTTGTCCCAGCAGATACAAAAATACTTCTGCTTCTAAATCAATGGTTGTTAAATCTTGAGAATAGGGAATTTTTAAATACTTACAGACTTGAATCAGTGCTTGACGATAAGTCATCTGTTCTGTTTGTCCCCGTAAGACCGTCATCCCATCGGCGGCTAAAAAGCGAAAACGGCTTTCTAATGAGTCTAGCCAAGCTTGATGGTTCTGGCTTTGGACTTCGATGGGTTCAGGCGTATGAACATAATCTAAAGGATTAAACTTACGGCTAAACAGAATTGCGGTTAAATCTTGCAATTCATCTTCGGTTGCTAACTCTAACGCCGCCCTCAGCTCATCCAATTTCCCTTCCTCCTTT
Source organism: Anabaena minutissima FACHB-250 (assembly GCF_014697125.1). Taxonomy (GTDB): domain Bacteria; phylum Cyanobacteriota; class Cyanobacteriia; order Cyanobacteriales; family Nostocaceae; genus Trichormus; species Trichormus minutissimus. The sequence continues at coordinate 83,535 of NZ_JACJRG010000022.1, forward strand.
TCATACAGCGTATCTGTAACCTATTCTACTATTAGCTTTTGGTAGTCAATAGTAGTTTTTTGTACAAGTGCTAATGACTTCTGCTGACAAATTAGGCATATTTTAACGGTAAATCTCTTTATACCCACAGACTAAACCTTTTAACCGAAATTGGTGTAATTGATCAATCTAAGCGACATTTTATTTTACTGCAACGCACTATTTATTTTGGTGCGTTGCTTTGTGCTGTAGAACAATCTAAAAGTTTAATATTGTCTAGTAGTCTTTCAAAATTTTTAATTTTTAATTCGGAGCGAAGCGACGTGACTGATGTTGTAGTGATTGGTGCGGGTATGTCAGGGTTAATCTGCGCCCAGCAGCTAAGTCGAGCCGGATATTCGGTGGTGGTTGTGGACAAGTCTCGTGGTTTAGGAGGAAGACTCGCTACTCGTCGGTTATATGAGACTAGAGCAGATCATGGGGCTTGTTATCTCAATCCCAAAGGTGAATTATTTACCAGTCTTGTAGATTTATTATGCGATCGCCATATCTTAGAAGTATGGACAGATACAGTTTATGAGTTCACTACACATACTGGTTTATCTGCACCCCAAAATCGTAGTCCTCGTTATGTTGCGCCTGCGGGGATGAGTGCGATCGCTAAATTTCTGGCTCAAGATTTAAATATCTTGCTCAATCAGCGCGTTACAGCTATTAACCCCACCAATGAGAACCATTGGCGGATCACTCTGGAATCCAGCCATGAGGAATTAACAGCTAAAGCTTTAGTAATTGCTATTCCTGCACCCCAAGCTTTGATGCTGCTAGCTCCATTGGGTGAGAGTATTTTGAATCAAAAATTTCTGGAAAATTTAAGTTTGGTAGAGTTTTATCCATCTATTAGTGTGATGACTGGCTATCCTGCTACATCACAACGGCTACCAGATTGGAAAGCCATCAGCTTTATAGATGATGCTGTTTTGGGATGGATTGGTTTAGATAGCAGCAAGCGTCCTCAATCTCCACAACCTGTATTTGTAGTGCAGAGTAGTGCCAGTTTTGCCCAACTGCATCTAGAATCACCAGACTTACAACCCATAGGACAACAGATGTTGGAATATGCAGCCACAATGTTAAAACTTCCTTGGCTGCATACCCCTGAATGGATGCAGGTTCATCGTTGGCGTTATGCCTTTCCTAGTATTCCTTGTCCAGAAAAAGTCCTCAAGGCTGAGTCTGCTTTGCCTTTAATCTGCTGTGGAGATTGGTGCGGTAGCAATCTTGCAGAAGGTGCGATGCTGTCTGGATTTCGTGCAGCTCAAGAAATTAACGAGTATTTAGAAAATTTAACCCTACCAGATATGAACTTTTTCAAAGATTTTACTTAATTATTACATCTATCGTTAGACTGGTTGCTCGATATAGTAAGTCTCATCGTTGTGACTTACTAATTTTTTTTAAGCCTAATAATGATGTTTGACAAAATCTATAGATGATATTGCCAAGTTTATATGCAGATGTTGATCCTGATTTAACATAAAGAATATTCACAATTATCAGGGGTCTACTTTCACTATTAGTTCACAGTCATTAATGTTTTTACTCAGTTTTTATATTGATCCCCAACTATTTATAATTAGTTTTATGTAGATTTTTATTAAAATCTCATAAAATTGAAAAAATTAAAATATAAATGTGAAATATCAGTACATTACTTAGTTCATTAGAGTGTTTGATCAGTAGTTATGCTGTCAAAATCATCAAATTCCTAAAAAAACAGTAGAGCCAGGTACGTGGTATTCTACTCAAATAAAAAGTTCGTTTACGGTCGGAATCTCAGTAGCTAGCAGTAAAAGTTGGCTATTAAGATAGTTGATTGCCTGCACCTATTACGTGCATGAAAAGATAAAAAAGGAGTTAAAAACTTATGAAAACAGTAGTCAATTTAACACAGCAATCAGTCCTAGGAGAGATTGAAAATGTTTTGGATACATATTCATATCATCCTTATCAACAAGCGTTTGCAATTCCTGATTTACGACAAGAGTTAATTGCTTTTGTCCTGAACCGAATTCCCTGCTTTTATAGTGCAGTATCTGAATTACAACTAATACCGTCAAGTTGCGATCAAGAAAGTCAGGTTAATCAAAAGTTACCTCGCAGTGCTTTAGAACAGCAACTACACGTCCAAAATTTGATTCACCAAGGCATTTACGCTATCTTTCAAGAAAAATCAGCTTGGATTGGCGATCGCCTTTGCAAATCAGTTGAGCCTAGTTGTGAACCATCTCATTGGTTTGGTTAATACTGAGCAAAAAAATGGGACATGGATGCAAAGTTTAATTTTTTTGAAGGGTAATAGCATCCATCAGGTTTTTTAGATAAGCTCTTGCCAAGAAGAAACTAGGTAGATAATTCGTGGCAAGGGCTTAAGAATAAGTATGAAATAATAGCTGATTTAAGTAGATGCGATTGCCTACGGTACTGGCAAAGCCAATCACCTATAGTGGTGCGGAGCATCGCTGCTCATTTAATTCCTGATGTCAAAAAGATTATCGCCTGACTCTAGATTTGATGTATCTGAAGCTATAAAATAGGCGATCGTCTACACTCTAAAAAGTGAAAAGATGATAAAACTATTTATCCTAGCTGATGACGCTCTTCTTCTACAAAGAATGTTTCAATGTTTTCAAATAGAGAACGTTCTTGTTCTTCGTATTCTGGTTGCATCATTTCTACAACGTAGATAAGTTCACCACGGGCTTGATCCGGTGTTCTTCCCCAGGTATGACAATTACATATTGATGGTAGATGGGTAGCAGTATATGTGCCATGATCGCCGGGACGGGTTGTAGTGGTGTAGTCTTGCTGCGGCTTCATAGAAATAGTGTGAGGTTTAAATTACATATTCAGTGTATAAGCAAAATCCCCAAATTAGGAAAAATCAAGTGCGACAAGTATAAAACGAAATCGTACTGTGACAATTTATATCAAAGCTGGATCATGAATCAAAATATCAACTATCAAGATTCTGCATTAAAAGGTCTGAAGATTGTTAACAGAGAACTCCTAAATGCTTGGGTAATTGCGCGTTTACTACCTGATATGCGAAGGTTGACTGTTGCTAGCTTCCGCAGTCGTTCTCATGCAGAAGTTTATTTGCGAAATTTGCGTCAACTCATCCCTGATGCTCACTTTGTGGTGGTTTTTGATTGTCAACACGACGAAACTGCGATTTAAGTTATGTAAAGCGATGGCGTAACCTCTAGTAGAGATGACAGTTACGCCATCTCCCTCATAATATATAGATATCCCTTTACCCTGCGATAACTCTACAATATAGGCAGTTGCTATTATCGCCTCACTACATTTACGCTGATGAACAATAAGAGCAAGCCAGACTGGGCTGGTGAAAGTTTACTCTCCAATTTCGTTAATTTATTAATTCAGAGCAAACCAATTTACGGTGTGATGAAACACCAAGCAAGGCAAGTCCTGATCAAAACGGCTGAAAAAAATGGGATTCCCTGGCGTAAAAATTATGAGGCACTCAAAGCATCGGTAGAACAACAACTGTTAGCAGCAGTAACGAACCCGCGTGTTGTATATCCCGACTATTACAAAGTTCCTTTTCATGCTTACTCTGAGGGGAATCTGTGTTGGGATGCTGCTTTTGAAACGGAATCAGCTACCTATGCAATGGCGTTGCGGGTATGGCCACAAGAAAACCTGACTTGGCAAGATGCCCATGCTAGACTCAGAGGCACTTTTCATGATGCTTTGAGGACATACGCACCTCAACCAGTCCAAGATATTTTAGATATGGGCTGTTCTGTAGGCGTATCTACCTTGGCTCTACACCGTTATTATCAAAGCCGGGAAAGATATCCAGTTCGTACAGTGGGTTTAGATTTGTCCCCTCATATGTTGGCTGTAGCTAGGACTAGAGATGTTAATAGTGAAATAGCCGAATGGATTCATGGTAGGGCAGAAAACACGGGTTTACCAGATAACTCCTTCGATTTGGTAACTCTCCAGTTTGTCACCCATGAACTCCCCAGTTACGCCAGCCGGGAAATCTTCGTGGAGGCTAGAAGGTTACTCAGACCTGGTGGTTATATTGCCTTGGTAGATAATAACCCGCGATCGCCTGTTATCCAAAATCTACCCCCTATTTTATTCACTCTCATGAAAAGCACTGAGCCTTGGAGTGACCAATATTACGTCTTTGATATTGAGGCAGCACTGCAAGAAGTAGGTTTCCTTGAACCTGTCACAGTTCCCAGTGACCCCCGCCACCGGACAATTATTGCTAGGAAATAAGGGTGTGTAGAGACGTTGCAATGCAACGTCTCTGGAGGGGTGATGATTTTTTTAGATTATCCGATTAGAAGTGTTTCTCAATTATCTTGTCTACTGTCCAACCTAAGATTGATAGGATGGGGAAAGGCAAAAATTTTTGCCATAGTTCAAGGTTTTTGTGTGACATGACTACTCTGCAAGTTGCTTCTTCCCTGACTACGATCGCTCAACAAACTCGCCAAGCTGCTAGTACACTGGCTATTCTCTCGACTGAGGCGAAAAATCAAGCGATCGCCTCCATTGCCCAAGCGTTAGAATCGGCAAAAGATGAGATTGTGTCTGCAAACATTGCTGATTGTGAAGCGGCGACGGCGGCGGGTATCGCTAAACCCCTATATAAAAGATTGCAGTTGGATGAACATAAGTTAAGAGATGCGATCGCTGGGGTGCGAGATGTTGGTAAGCTAGCTGATCCTGTGGGACAGGTGCAGATTCATCGAGAATTAGATACTGGCTTGGTTCTCAAGCGCATTACTTGTCCTTTGGGTGTGTTGGGGATTATTTTTGAAGCGCGTCCAGAGGCGGCGATTCAAATTGTCTCTTTGGCGATTAAATCAGGTAATGGTGTCATTCTCAAATGTGGTAAGGAAGCTGTACGGTCTTGTGAGGCGATAGTCAAAGCAATTAAACAAGGTTTATTGCCAACAGATGTTAGTCCTGATGTGGTGCAATTGCTCACAACTAGAGAAGAAACTTTAGAACTTTTAAAGTTAGATAAATATGTAGATTTAATTATTCCTAGAGGTTCTAATTCTTTTGTCAGGTTTGTGCAAGAAAATACACGCATTCCTGTACTTGGTCATGCTGATGGGATGTGTCATCTGTATGTAGATAAAGCAGCCGATATGAAGAAAGCTGTGCAGATTGCTGTTGATGCTAAAATCCAATATGCGGCTGCTTGTAATGCGATTGAAACGATGTTAGTACATCAAGCGATCGCACCGGAATTTTTGCCAAAAGTCGCCGCCGCATTGCAAGCGGTTGATGTGGAATTACGCGGTGATGAGGGTACATTGAAAATATTACCTGATATCGCGCCTGCTATTGATGCCGATTGGGAAACAGAATACAGTGATTTGATTTTGGCGGTAAAGATAGTAGACTCTTTAGAAACTGCGATCGCTCACATTAACGAATATGGTTCTCGTCATACTGATGCGATCATCACAGAAGATTTAGCGACAGTAGAAATATTCTTTGGCTTAGTCAATTCTGCCGGAGTTTTTCACAACTGTTCTACCCGATTTGCTGACGGTTTCCGTTATGGTTTTGGTGCAGAAGTCGGGATTAGCACCCAACAAATGCCTCCCCGTGGCCCTGTCGGCTTAGAAGGATTAGTCACATATAAATATCAAGTGACTGGTAATGGACATATTGTTGCTACCTACACAGGGGCAAATGCTAAATCATTTACTCATAGAGATTTAGTTTAAAACATCTCTGTGTCTCTGTGGTTCAAGAATAATTCACCACAGAGGCACAAAGGCACAGAGAATTAAACTAATGCTTTTAGCAATGCTTGAAGTTTGAGTTGAATTTCGGCAAATTCGCGATCAGGATCAGAACCCGCGACAATACCAGCACCTGCATAAAGTCTAGCGCGATCGCCATTAATTAATGCGGAACGAATCCCCACAATAAACTCACAGTTACCTTGGGAGTCTACCCAACCCAGAGGCGCAGCATATAAACCCCTCTCAAAGTTTTCATAACGGCGAATTTCAGTACAAGCAACATCTCTGGCTGCACCTGCTACGGCTGGTGTGGGGTGTAATTGGGCAACAATTTGTAATGGATGGACGTTAGCCGGAACGATCGCACTAATTGGTGTCCAGAGATGCTGAATATTAGATAATTGTCGCAGACGAGGGGCTAATATTTGGGGTAATAATCCTAGTTGGGTGAGGCGTTGTGTAATAAAATTCATCACCAGTAAATGTTCATGTCTTTCCTTTTCGCTGTTGAGTAAGCGATTCGCATTAGCTGCATCTTCCGCAGGGGTTTTACCTCTGGGTGCAGAACCTGCTAAAGCATCAGTAATTAATTGCTGATTATGAATACTAATTAACCTTTCTGGACTCGCACCAATAAAGCTTTGTCCTTTATCATTACTGGTAGAGAAAATATAACAATTTGGATGAGTTTTACGCAGATTATTTAATGAGTGAAATAAACTAAAATTTTGATTGGAGTTCACATCTAACACATCTGCTAGGACAATCTTACTAAGATGACTAGAATGAATTTGTTCTAAAACTGAAACTACAGAATGCTTGAAATGTTCTGTATTATTGACTGGTCTTTTCGTAAAAATAGCGGGAAAATAATCGGGATTTGGCGTATAACGTTTTAAGGAATGAAGAGATTCTATTTTATTGGTAAGCTTTTGTAAAAATAACTGAATATTAAAACTGGCATTAATAATAGTATTAATTACTAATATACATTGTTCATTTTTGACAGCTACTTGCCAACTTGGTAGAAAAACTGTAGCTGAAGGGAATGGATAATCAACTTGGTGAGTTTGATCAAAAAAGCTGAAATAACAAAAAAAGTGCGCTCCAGTGAAAGCTTCACTAGTATCACCAAAATTAATTATATTTTTTAGATTAGATTTAATAAAATATTCAGCTTGAGTAAAGCGGTCTTTGCCATTGATTTGGATTTTTTTGACTGCGTCGATTGCTGCGATCGCTTCACCTTTGACTTTATTCTCAAAGTAAAAATTTATTTCATTTGCTTGCGCTAATTTATCTAATACTCTTAAGGGATCAACCCAGTCAATTGCTAGGGAAATGCTCACAATTTGCCTACAATTATTTTTGAGGCAGTTTTCTTGAACAGCTAACAAAAATTGGTAGAGGTCTTTTTGTTCTACAACGAAGTTACTACGACATGGTGAAACTGTCATAAATCTAGAAATAGTAAATTTTTTTTAAGTTATCTTCCTAAAGTGTAATTAAACATGGTCGTATTTCTACAGGTAGCATATTCAGTCACCATTTCACCAGAGTATGGCCTGCTTTGTTGATGGTGTTCGTAAATCATGACAAGCTATGCTTGGTCTTAGTTTGCAAACAAAAAGTGTAAAATTTGCCACGGGGAGGTTAAGTAGATGAAACATAGTGCTAAGTGCTGAGTGGGTGTAAATAATTTATAGGGGGTACTTTCAACTAATACACTTAATTAAATAGAAAGTATATTAAGCATCACTCAGAATGAACACAAGATGAGTAAATTTTTAGTAATTTAACTAATCTAGACTGATGACTACAAAACAAATTTCCCGTCCCAAGACTAAATTATGGATGGCGGCAATTAAACCGCCAATGTACAGTGTGGCAATTATGCCGATTTGGGTTGGCACATCTGTAGCATTCGCGGAAAATAAAAGTTTTAATGTAGCCGTATTTTTTACTTTTGTAGCCGCCGCAATTTTAATTTTGGCGTGGGAAAATATCAGTAATGATGTATTTGATTCAGAAACAGGTATTGATATAAATAAACACCACTCGCTGGTGAATCTAACTGGTAAGAAGACTTTAGTATTTTGGTTAGGAAATTTGTGTTTGATTGGTGGTTTGTTAGGGATATTAGCGATCGCCACCTGGCAAAAAGACCCGACAGTGATCGGCATCATTTTGTTGTGCTGTGCCTTGGGCTATATGTACCAAGGGCCTCCCTTCCGTCTAGGATACCAAGGTTTAGGTGAAATTCTCTGCTTTTTCGCCTTTGGCCCTTTGGGCATCACCGCCGCATACTACAGCCAAACTAAAACTTTGTCAGTCACAAGTTTAGCCGCCTCAGTAATTGTTGGCGTTGTTACAAGTTTAATTTTATTTTGCTCACACTTTCACCAAGTTCAAGATGACATCGCCGCCGGCAAGCGATCGCCTATCGTCCGTTTAGGTACAGCCACAGGTGCAAAAGTCCTCACTTGGTTGACAGCTAGCATTTACCCACTCACTTTGTTCTGTGTAGTATGGGGCATTTTCCCAGTATGGACATTGTTAAGTTGGCTAAGTCTCCCCTACGCCTTCAAATTGTGTCGCCACGTCCAAGAAAATCACAACCAGCCCGAAAAAGTCAGTAATTGTAAATTCATTGCCGTAGCAGTGCATTTTTGGAGTTGCTTGTTATTAGGTGTCGGATTTGCGATCGCAGGCGTGTAAAGGAGGTAGAGGGTAGGGCGCAAAAGGGAGGTTATTCGTAGTTGTCATGAAGCTGTCATGTTGAGCGAAGCGAAACATCTCATTTTCGGACTTTTGCAACAGGTCTACTATGTACCAATTTGAGTTTCGTCCTATCGCCCGAAGATTTGCGCGATCGCTAATTACTAGTCATGGTGTATGGGAAATTCGGGAAGCTATTATTCTCAGGTTGCGTGATTCCACTGGTAAAATCGGCTGGGGAGAAATCGCCCCCATTAGCTGGTTCGGTTCGGAAACGCTAGAACAAGCTTTAGATTTCTGTCACCGACTCCCCCAAGAAATCACAGCAGCAAATATTTTCTCGATACCCGATGATTTACCTGCGTGTCAATTTGGCTTTGAGTCAGCATTAGAGGGATTGGGGAACTCGGGGCCCCCTCTGGGGATAAGGGGTAATGGGGACTTAATTCAAGAATTTTCTACCTTGTCTCCCACCAATTCCCAATACAGTGCCTTACTCCCAGCCGGGGAAGCCGCAGTACATCAATGGCAAACTCTTTGGCAGCAGGGATATCGCACGTTTAAATGGAAAATTGGCGTAAATGATATTAGTCAAGAACTTCAAGTATTTGATTTACTGACGCAAGCCTTACCAAATTCAGCCAAACTGCGCTTAGATGCTAACGGTGGATTGAACTATGAACAAGCACAATTATGGTTACAAACTTGTGATAATCTGCGAGAAAATTCAAAATCGGCTGTGAAAATTGAATTTATCGAACAACCGCTACCTGTGGCAGATTTTTTCCAGATGTTGGCGTTGAGTCAGTGCTATGATACCGCGATCGCATTAGATGAATCCGTCGCCACACTCCAGCAAATTGCAGAGTGTTATCAAAAAGGTTGGCAAGGAATTTTCGTAATTAAACCTGCCATTGTTGGTTCACCTTCACGTCTGCGCCAGTTTTGCCAACAGCATGAAATTGATGTAGTGTTTTCATCAGTATTTGAAACTGCGATCGCCAGAAAAGCTGGACTCAGACTAGCAGCAGAACTATCACGCCACGATAGGGCTGTTGGTTTTGGCATCAATCACTTTTTTACCCAAGCAGAAGATGACACCTGGCCAGAAAGTTTATTTTAGTAACTTGATTCACCATGAATTGCTAATTGGTGATGACAACCAAGAACTTCAGCAAATCGCCACCAAACTATACGCCGAACTCACCCAACTATCAACAGATATTCAACCCCTAAAAATCATCCTAGCCGAACGAGAACCAGTCAAATTTTTAGCCGGATTCATCGCCGCCTGTGCAGCCAATTGCCAAGTATTTTTATGTAATCCCGACTGGGTTGAACAAGAATGGCATCAAGTATTTAACTTAGTGCAACCCGATATTATTTGGGGCATAGGGACTGGGGACTGGAGACTGGGAACTGGAAAACAGCACGGGTGCAGAGAAGATAAAATCCCTATTCACAACTCCTCACCGGCTAAACACCGCGCTACCGCTCTAAGCGCAGCTATGCCCGCAGGGCTTTACACAACTCCTCGCTCACAACTCCTCACTCACAATTCCTCACTCACAACTCCTCACTCACAACTCAGCACTCATAACTCAGCACTCATAATGATTCCCACTGGTGGTTCATCGGGAAAGATTAAATTTGCTATGCACACTTGGGAAACTCTCACGGCATCAGTGCAGGGATTTACAGAATATTTTCAGCTACAACAAGTAAATTCTGTTTGTGTTTTGCCGTTGTATCATGTTAGCGGTTTAATGCAGTTTATGCGTGCTGTAATCACTGGCGGTAAAATAGTAATTTTGCCATTTAAATCAATAGAATTAGCTCAAAAATACCAGATTAATCCTCAATATTTTTTTATATCTTTAGTACCAACTCAATTACAAAGACTTCTACAAAATCAAGAATTAACTGCATGGCTAGCTAAATTCAAAACTGTTCTGTTGGGTGGTGCACCTGCTGGGAATGAATTATTAGAAAAAGCTAAATTTCATTGTATCCGTCTATCACCCACCTATGGCATGACAGAAACAGCTTCTCAAATTGTCACCTTAAAACCTGATGATTTTTTAAGTGGTAAAACTGGCAGTGGTCAAATTCTTCCCCATGCTAAAATAAAAATTTGTAATCCTCAAAGAAAAGTTTTATCAGCTAATCAAAGAGGTATTATTACCATTCAAGCTAAATCTCTAGCTCTTGGTTATTACCCCTATATCTGGAATAACCAAGATGATTTTTCTGTAGATGATGTAGGTTTTTTAGATGAACAAGGTTATTTAAAAATTGTTGGGCGTAACGGCGATAAAATCATCTCAGGTGGAGAAAATATTTATCCCATAGAGATTGAGTCAGCCATATTTAGCACACAAATGGTTATTGATGTGTGTGTAATTGGTATACCTGATCAAGATTGGGGACAAGCATTAACAGCCATTTATATTCCTAAAAATACAAAAATTACTTCTGCGGAAATTAAAAATATACTTGCTAATCAACTCAGCAGATTTAAAATACCTAAATACTGGATTTCTCTAGATACATTACCTCGTAATGCTCAAGGAAAAGTCAATCGCCAAACACTACAACAAATAGCTACAGAATTTCTCAGAAAATGAAAATCTTAATTTAATAACTGTGAGAAGCTTGATTAATCCAATCTAAAATAGCTTGGTTGACTTGCTCTGGACATTCATCATGGGGACAATGGCCTACATCTTCTAAATTAAGTAGTTGTAGCCGTTCGTTATACTGAGCGAATCGACTAGCCAGTATAGGCGGGACAAATCGGTCTTTTTGTCCCCAAATTAGCAACATGGGAATTTTTATGTTTGGTAACAGTGCTTTCACACTAGGACTAAAATTAATTGCGATCGCAGCTTTAAATAATGCACTAAAAGCACGGGCTGAACCCCTATCTTGGGGAGGGCCTGCTAGAATATCTATCAGTTCGTCAGTGATGGCTTCGGGATGAGCATAAGCCAAACTAGCCCAGCGACGTAATACACTTGGTTGACGCACAAAGTAAAATACAGGCTTTAAAAAGAGTGGAGAAGCAACAATATTTTTAATTGTCTTCACTAAAGGGCGCAGAATAGGCGGAATAGCTTCTTGCTCTAATGATGGGTCAGGTAAACTCATCATGACAATCCCTTTTACCATATCTGGATGAGCGGCGGCGGCGGCTAACGAAACTAGAGAACCATTGGAATTGCCCACCAAGACAACTGGTTGACGGATAAAGGCTTGCCAAAATTCATATACCTGCTCTACCCATAGTTCTATACTGTAATTGGCTGGAGCTTTTTCCGAACCCCCAAAACCGAGCATATCGAGAGCATAGACTGTGTGATATTCGCTTAAAGCTTCTAAATTATGTCGCCAATGACCGATAGAAGCACCAAAACCGTGTAATAAAATCAGAGGTGTCGTTGTTTGGCGATTTTGACTGGCGCGAATGTAGGTATAGCGGATTTGCCAACCTCGCCATACCCAATCTCTTTGATTCCCTACTCTTTGTTGCCAGTTTATTGCGATCGTCACGTCGCTACGCTCCGAATTGAAAATTCAAAATTAACCCGTTTCTTAGATATTGCTGTCTGTTAACTTTCATTCTAAAGGCTAGAACAGAGATTTAGGGAGACAAGGCAGATAAGTATTTTCCTATGCCCAATGACTATTTATTTGTATAATCTATCACTTATGATTGACAAATAAAATCTGGAGATGGTATGCAATTTCTCTATTTGGGGAACATATACTCAGAGTTTATAGGTAAACAAATTGAAAAATAATTGTTACAATATTTAATGTTTCTCTAGGTTGTGTGATTTAAATTAACTATTGCAGAGAAATTCTCTGAGAGTGAGTAGAATAGCAAATACAGAGACAAGCAAGTTACTCTGTGGACTAGCTAACCCACAACTATAGACTTCTGATGAAGTCCTTGGTTATTCTAGTGTTGTGCTTATGAGTCACAACCAAGCAAAATCAAGCTAATCCAGCCCAAACCACATTCTTCACAAAGGAATCCCGTTAATTATAATGCCTGTGATTGAGAAAAAAAGAACTCGCGATCTGCCCCAAATTAACGAAAGAATTCGCTTCCCCAAAATTCGAGTCATTGACACTGACGGCTCTCAGCTAGGAATTCTGACTCCCCAGGAAGCTCTGCAACTAGCAGAAGACAAGGAGCTGGATCTAGTGCTACTCAGTGACAAGGCCGACCCGCCAGTATGTCGGATTATGGACTATGGGAAATATAAATTTGAGCAGGAGAAGAAAGCGCGGGAAGCCCGGAAAAAGCAGCATACAGCCGATGTTAAAGAAGTCAAGATGCGCTACAAGATAGAAGAACATGACTATAACGTGCGTGTTAAGCAAGCAGAACGCTTCTTGAAAGATGGAGATAAAGTCAAGGCGACTGTGATGTTCCGGGGGCGAGAGATTCAACACAGTGACTTAGCAGAAACCTTACTCAAGCGGATGGCTACGGATTTAGAGCCATTTGGTGAAGTACAACAAGCACCTAAAAAAGAAGGGCGCAACATGATGATGCTGATTTCGCCTAAAAAGTAATTAACAGTGCTGAGTAAGTTCAATCAAGTAATTTACTACTGAAAATATTAAATCTGATAGTCCTGAACTCTGGGTGGGAAACATAATACTCAGTTGTTCAGGACTTTTGCCATTTTTAATGGAATTGAAAAATCATTCGTTGGCTGCAAAGAATAATTTGCTAGCACAACTATTAAAATGGGTGAATCTACGACCAGAAGAAGGCAGACGAACTTGGATGATGTTTGCCTTTTATACAACTGTATCTATAGGGTTACGATGGGCAGAAGATAGTACAGTCGCACTGTTTTTAGATGAATACGGGGTTGGGCCATTACCTTGGATGTATATAGCTAGTGCTTTTATGGGGGTCGCACTAGTTTTTTTATATTCTTGGTTGCAAAAGATTTTTCCGTTACGCTGGGTAGTGGTGGCGATCGCACCTTGCATGGTGACACCATTAATCTTACTAGTATTACTACACTGGAAACTACATATTTCCTACCTAGCTGTGATTCTGGTGTTTCTATTGCGGCTATGGGTAGATTCTTTATATGTAGTCAATGACCTCAATACTTCTATTGTCGCCAACCAACTATTTAATATTCGTGAAATTAAACGCACCTACCCCATAGTTAGCAGTGGTGTACTAGTAGCAGATGTAATTAGTGGCTTTAGCTTACCTTGGTTGCTGCAATTTGCCCGACTCAATCGAGTGATTATCATCGCCTGTGGGGTGATGTTCTTAGGATCGGCAATTCTGGCTTATTTAACCTATCAGTACCGAGATGCTTTTCCCGATGCGCCACAGCGCATACTTCCCCAAGAAGAAGCCTCTCGACACCGCCGCCTCGAAGCCCCACTCAAGCGTTACATATTACAGTTATTTGCCTTTGTTGGTCTTTTGCAAGTCATTGGGTTGTTAATCGATTTTCAATACCTGCAAGAACTGAAGTTAAACTTGGGTGACAAAGAATTAGCAGGCTTTTTAGGCTTATTTGGTGGTATTGTCGGACTTTGTGAATTAACGACCCAGTGGTTTGTCTCCAGCCGCCTCATTGAACGCTTTGGGGTGTTTTTTAGTGCAGCCCTTTTACCTGTGGCTGTAGGCTTTGTTGTCCCAGGAGTGATTGCGGTACTCAATATATTACCCGGAATGCAATCCGTCGCTTTTTTCTGGGGACTAGTAGGGCTGAAATTTACAGATGAACTGCTACGTTATACCTTTGTTGTTAGTAGTGGCCCGGTATTATACCAACCCATACCCGAACGGATTCGCAGCCGAATGCAGGCTTTATCTGGAGGTTCAGCTGAAGCGATCGCTACAGGGTTAACTGGATTGGTAATATTTTTTACTTTGGTGATTGGGGGAAATTTTGTCGCCGCACCCGTTCAAAAATGGATATTTATTGCCGAGACAGCCATTGTCGCAGTTGCTTGCTTGCGAGTAGTTTGGGTATTGCGATCGCGCTATGTAGATTTGTTAGTATTGAGTGCGGAACGCGGAGAACTGAGTGCTTCTAAGGTGGGATTACGCGCCTTTAAGCAAGCAGTAGTCAAAGCTTTAGAAGAAACAGGTAACGCCGCCGATAAACATTCTTGTATTGACCTGTTAGCCCAAATTGATCCCCACGGAGCAGCTGAAATTTTAGCAGGATTATTATTCAAACTCTCCCCAGACTTACAGTATCGCAGTTTAGAGGTGATGCTAGCAGTAGGTGCAAAACCTGAATATATCTCAGAAGTGCGCTGGTTGCTAGAACGACCCCCTAGTGTTGTCAATCTAGAAGTTTTCGCTTTGGCGTTACGTTATGTCTGGCTAGCAGAAGCTCATCCCAATCTCAGTCTCCTAGAAGAATACCTCCATCCACGCAACCATTCACTCATCCGTGGAACTGCGGCTGCTTTGCTGCTCCGTCAAGGAACACCGATGCAAACATTAGCAGCTACCAAAACCTTACGTTGGATGCTGACTCATAAGCAAGAACTAGAACGGATGAATGGAGTCAAAGCTTTAAGAGAAGCAGTGTATTTACAAGCTTTGCGGATTCACATCCCCAATCTGTTACAGGATGAATCTTTACGGGTACGCTGCGCTGTTTTAGAAATGGTGGCAAAAAACAGAATGGAGGAATATTATCCCGCCCTTTTAAAAGCACTTTACTACAAATCCACCCGTGAAACGGCGATGCGTGCCTTAGTCAAAATGGAGAATGAAGCATTGGAGATGCTGCTGCAATTAGCCACCAATGTTTACAAACCAGAAGTATTACGGATGTATGCTTGGCGAACTATAGCCCACATTTCCACCCTAGAAGCACTAGATACTTTATGGTTACATTTAGAATCTTCCTGGGGTGGGACTAGGTATCATATTCTTCGCAGTTTATTAAAAATCCAAAAACAATCAGAAATTACTAATTTAGTCGATAGATTCCAGCACAGTCGAGTAGAAACTTTAATTAATCAAGAATTAAAATTTTTAGGTGAAATTTACGCGGCGTACATAGACTTAGAACCACAACAAAGTTTAGAAAGTTATCAAACACAAGAGCGAGTTGTGATTGTATACGAACTATTACAACGGGCTTTAGAAGAAATGGAATGGGATATTAGAGAGAGATTGCTGCTGTTATTGCGGCTATTATACTCCCCAGAAAAAATGCAGGCGGCGGCTTTTAATTTAAGGTCTGAGTCAGGGGCTAACTTAGCACGGGGGTTAGAGATATTAGAGCATACAGTGAATTTACCCACCAAATCATTGCTGTTGAATATTTTAGATAAGCGATCGCCCCAAGAAAAACTCCCTTATCTTGTAGAAGCAGGATTTATGGAATATCAAAAGTTTACAGCCAGTGAAAGACTGCGCCGGATGCTGACTTTAGGGAATTTTTTCTCAGATTGGTGCTTGGCTTGCTGTTTTCATTTTGCTCAATTCAACCGCATTCGCCTGACAATTAATGAAATTTTACTAGCTTTGCGCCATCCTACTGGCTTTGTTAGAGAAGCTGCGATCGCTTATTTAAGTGTGGTATCCCAGCGCGTCCTCTTAGAACTGCTCCCGAAACTACAACAAGATTCACACCCCCTTGTAGCCAGTCAAGTTCAAGAGTTAATCAAGAAAAATACCATTGAACATCCCCAAGAACCGCAAAAAATCAATGTTTAATCACTAACGTTTTTTGCAACAATCTGGTAAAAATGTTCAGATGATAAGAAGTGTAGAATCCTACCAGAAATTTCCCTATGGTAATTGAATCAGCAATTGGAGAGGAAGCGATCGCCTCTAATCTCAAGCAGTTTCTTCTAGTGCTGTCGGTATCTTTAGGGGTGGCGACCTTACCACAGATATTTAACTGGTTTCGCCAGATACCCTACACCTTACTTTTAGTCATTGTAGGCTTAGGTTTGGCGGTGGTTGATGTCCGCCTAGTCACTCTTTCCCCAGCTTTAATTCTGTTCATTTTTTTACCTCCCCTCTTATTTGAAGCCGCATGGAATCTGAAATGGTCAGACTTGAAGCAGGAATTTATCCCCATTTGTCTGTATGCGGTGTTGGGGGTAGTAATTTCCATTGCGGGGGTAGCAATTGGACTCAATCAACTAGCTGGATTATCTCTCACTACAGCTCTGCTGATCGCTGCAAGTCTTTCGGCTACTGATCCTGTTTCTGTAACGGCTTTATTTCGGGAATTAGGCGTAAGCAACCGCCTCGTTACCCTGATGGAAGGTGAAAGCTTATTTAATGATGGCATGGCCGTAGTTGCCTTTGGTTTTTTGGTAGCCTTGCCTTTAGGAAATGCCGAATTAGGACTACAGCCTGTTTTATTGGAATTATTTCAAGTTGTTGGTATTGGTTTAGCCGTGGGAGGTTTAATTGGTTTTGGTATTTCCTACCTCACCCAACGCTTTGATTTACCAATGGTTGAACAATCTCTAACCTTGGTGTCCGCCTACGGTACTTACTTAATTACTGAAGACTTGGGTGGTTCTGGGGTGATTGGAGTAGTCACCACAGGCTTAATTTTAGGTAACTTTGGTTCTCGCATCGGTATGAATCCCCGCACCCGGATTATTGTTTCCGAGTTTTGGGAATTTTTAGCCTTTTTCGTTAATTCCATCGTCTTTTTGCTGATTGGAGACCAAATCCGCTTTGCCAGTCTCGGAGAAAACCTACAAATCATCGGTGTGACAATTGCTGCCATGATTTTAATGCGAGCTGTCGCAATTTACATTCTCAGCTATGTCAGTCAAACTATCACCAAATCAGCAATTTCTCTACCCGAACAAACTACTCTGTGGTGGGGTGGGTTACGCGGTTCTGTTTCCATAGCGTTGGCATTGAGTGTACCAGCAGTTTTACCAGATCGAGACAAAATTATTGCGATCGTATTTGGAGTAGTTTTATTTACCCTACTCATTCAAGGATTGAGCATCAAACTGCTAGTCAAACAGCTGAATTTGCTAGGCGATGCACCCCTACGGGAACAGTATTTAGAAATGTTTGCTCGTAATATCGCCTTAGAACGAGTTCTGCAATATCTGCAAACAGAACAACATCCTGGTATTAACCCGGAGTTTGTCCGCTATCAAGAAAAACTCATCACAGGGGAGATTGAGCAGATGCAAACAAAGATTGACAAATTACAAGATGAGTACCCCAATCTCCAGCAATTTATCACTGAACAGTTTCAAGAAAAACTATTGGCAGTCGAAGCAGATACCTATGCAGAATTTGTCAAGTCAGGTAGGTTAAATCAAGAACTAGCTCCCTTATTGGAGAATGTTCTGCACAATCAGGGGTGAGTAGCTACCCGAATTGGCTAAAAACTTACCATAGTCTTATGCCCTATTTCCCCTGCTCATTAAAAATTCAAGAAAACTTCTCCCGGCGTAACAATACAAACAACATGGTTGTATTTTCTCGGAGAACTTGGTAGAGTTTACGTATAAACTATTGGGGATTGTCTGCGTATAAATTCTATCAGTGAGGCAGATTTACTGAGTTCATGAGAATACAAAAACCAAGGGTAAGAGAATGCGTCTGAAAAAACTAGTTAGTTATGGGATTTTCGTGCTATTTATCGTTATCGGGCTAAGTTTCACGGGAATTGCCCGTGGTTATAGCATTCCACCGACACTTGCAAAAATTGAGTTTGCCAAACAGACAAGTGATCTCATGCTCAGCACGCTGTTCGCGGCACTGACGCAGGAGTTCGACGAGACTAAACCAGATAATGTGGAGCAGGGTAAGCAGTCCATCTCTTTGATATTTAACGATCACAACAAAGATATGCGATTAGTTGGCACTGTTGACCCGCTCCTGGAAAACGATCGCCCCAGTGACAAATTCGAGGTTCAGGCAAACCAACTGGCGTTAGCAGGAAAGGCATACACGGATGTCCAGCGTGTGGATAAAAAATGGTACTATCGACGCTCGATCCCCCTTAGTAACTTCAGGGCTGAATGTGCGCTATGCCACGTTAATTTCCCTGCTGGCCCCACGTCGGACTGGGTGGGCGCACTCATGCTGAGAATACCGATCAAGAATTAAGGGACTGCCAAAATCAATGTAGAAGATAGGAATCAGTATTGCGATCGCAGCACTGATTCCCTGTTTTGTAGTCAATTTCACTATGTTAAGTAAGCCACTAAAAATAAATCGAACTATGTTAATAATGTAAAATTATGATCATCGAGTTTGTAGTAAGGACTAGCATACAGGTTCTGGGAAGCAGTGCAGTCCTTTTCTTAAGACTAAAGTCCTTACTACAAATCTTTAATCCTCCACAGCAGCAAAGGGACAACGACTAGCAGAGAGATTGACATCTGTTGATTTTTTTCTCCAAGGCAAAAGTTTCTTGATAAAACTCCATAACTTTTGCCACAGAGAAGATTTGGTTTTGATCTCTGCTAGTTGCTGCGTTTGAGGATTAGTTGGTAACTTACCACCAGATGTAAGTTTTGCTAGAAACTTGGTGTTGTCATAGTAGTGTTCTAAAGAGAGAATTTTCAGGTCATCTCTCAAATGAACAACACTAGTGCCAATAATTTCAATAGTTTCGCCTGTTGGTGCATAATCTTTATATGCACCATTAAAAGCACCCCAGTGTCGCCATTTAAAAACAATACTTGGCGGGGTTGAATAAACTTCTAACACTTCCCATAAAAAACCTTCAGGGAATGCTGTATGGAAAAGATTAGTTGAGGTTTCAAAATTCTCTTCACTGGCTTTGTAATGTTTGTTATTTCCAATTAATAGTTTATAAGTACCAGAATTAATTAAATCTGTGATGGTGTAGCCATAACCACCATTGGTACTCATGCGAAACTTATCTTGAACAACAGTCAGCCATTGAGCAGGATTAGTCTTGAAATTGGCCTCAATATCAAAAGCTCGCACCAAATTTTGGACTAATCTTTCTAGGGAATTTTCGGGATGGTTTTGTATGCTTCCTTCCGCAAGCTTTTCATTAGAATGGGTATAGTCTGGTTTTTGACCATATCGCCATTCTATATCCGTGCTATATTCCAGCACTGTATCTCTATCTTGTACCCAAAGATTAAGCTTAGTGATGTCGATGGGATTCATAAATGCCTACGCGAAAAGTTAACTAAGAAATAAATGTAAATTGATGATGAGCAACAGAATTACGCAATGAAAACCCTCTAGTTTTGCAGCTAGTTATACAGCTTTTTTGCAGATTTAATCTCTCATTCATTTGTAGCGTCAGAGATTTTGAAGTATATCTACTTGCATCTTTTACTATTATGCCAGCCAGTACAAAAAAAGTTGATTAATATAGATAATCTCAAATAAATTTAAAAGGTAATTTAGTTATATTTTTAGTGTTAAAGTAGCGTTTCTTGGTTGAGTGAGAGACAAAAACACCACACCCAACCCCTCCCTACAAGTAAAGTAAAGATAGGATTATCAAGAAAGGCAGAGGGCAGTCCCAATGAAAAAATTTCATCACCATGAATGAAAATGTGGTAATTTCCAAGATAAGGCTGATACAAGCGAGGTTGTTTCCTTATTAGAGCACTAGAGCCTGAAGGGCA
>NZ_JACJRG010000023.1 GCF_014697125.1 Anabaena minutissima FACHB-250
AATCAGTTTAGTAATAAAATGAAGTAGGGGATTAGAAGGCATATTTATTAAACTAGTAATTTTATTTTTAATATTTATTGTCTTTTGTTTTCTCAATTACTTCTGTATTTCCTTCCCAGCTTGGTTTATTGCCACCAATTACTGCTAATTGTATTGAGATATATCTGATTTTTATTACTATTTTATCATAACCACTCTGGGAGAGCCAAAAAATTAGCAACCGCGCTAATAATTGTA
Organism: Anabaena minutissima FACHB-250; assembly: GCF_014697125.1. Classification (GTDB taxonomy): domain Bacteria; phylum Cyanobacteriota; class Cyanobacteriia; order Cyanobacteriales; family Nostocaceae; genus Trichormus; species Trichormus minutissimus. The sequence goes on from NZ_JACJRG010000023.1 coordinate 238, forward strand.
CCGATTGCCATAACAATGCCAAGTGGAGGGACGGTAAAAATAGTTGCAATAGTTCCAGCAATTCCTATAAGAACGCTGCCAATACGCAACATATCTTTAAAATTAATATTATTCTGCTTGCTAAAATTAAAATTATCGCCTCCTAATCTAGCTAATAATTGTAATTCTGTACCAATTTCTTCTAGTAATATTTCTACTTCTTGATTGAATTTATTCCCACTTTCTCCAAAAGCGTTATTTAATTTTTCTTGAAATTTCAATAATTGCAGCCTATTTTCCCATTTGGATTTTAACTGAGTCTCATCAGCATCCCAATTTTCTTCTGAAAAAGGTTGAATTGTATCAAATACCTGTTTAAACGTAGTTCTAATTTGTTGGAATAAGTATTCGTGATTATTTCTAGTCGCTTTTGCGATGTCTTTTTTAAACTTATCACGCATATCTTTCAAATTATTAGTCAAATTTTGATAAACTTGTATTTGTTCACTCACCCATTTATTGGGCTTATCAATTGTGCTGACAGTAGAGCCAAGTAGAGTTTGAGAATGTCTAATCACTCCATGCTCTGCTAATGCAACTCGAATTGCATCAAGAAAATCTTGCATATGACTTCCTTGAAACAACTTCTCTCTATTTTCTTCATGCTCTGGTTCTTGTGAGATTTGTGCCGCCAAGAGCATCACAGGTATAATATCAAAGTAATCGTTAGCATAATGGTTTTTGGCGTAGCGACGGATGCGTTCAATATGTCCACGTAAACCACTGCTACTATCCATTACAAATAGTTTCTCTGTGTCTTGCAAGAAATAATCTAATCTACGCTGGTCACGGAGATTATTTTTAATATTTAATAAGATAATCAGAGGCTTGGCTTTTTCTTTTAAAAGTTCTAAAAATTTAAATTCAGTTTCTTGAATACTGTCATTTGTAACTACATAGCAGATAACATCAGATTCTTCGATCACTCTAGTAGCAATTTCTTCATCACTTTCTCCACCAGGCGCACCAATACCAGGAGTGTCAATAATCCGAATATTTTTCCACTCATAAACGCGATTAAAACGAGTTGTACGCTGTTTACCAACACCAATTGCTTCCCAACCGCCACCTGTAATAATTGCATGGAGAGTGCTTTTACCAGCTTTGGTTTTACCCATGAATGCAATGCTAAAATAATTTAAAGCACGTTGTTTTGAACGGAGTGATTCACGTACACCTTCAAGTTCTTTGAGAATGCCAGACGAGAGAGAATCTCTGGTACTTTCAAGCTGTCTTGCTACTTCTTTAGCTGTATTAGCTTGTCCTTTATTATTTGTTCTTTTCTGAATTAATTCAGTAGTTTTTTGAATATTTTTAACTAGACTTTCAAGAGCCTTATAAGCACTTCGGAGTGAGTTCTCTGTATATTCATAATCCTCAGTTGCTATTAATTTACATTTTTGGATAGCCTTCTCATACTCCGTCCCAGATAGTAAGATTTCCTTCCGCAGTATCTCTACTTTACGTCCGATACTTTCAGGAGCAATTTGTGTTAAATTATCCACAATTGCGCGTGATAAAACTGAATCAATCCCCTTTAAAAGACGCGCACCAACAGATAATTCATATTTTTCTATATCACTAGAGATGCGTTTAATTGTGCCAAAGTTTTTTGCTTCTTCTAGTAAACTTGTAAGTTCTGTCTCTGACCAATTCCAAATTTTTGCTACATGGTCTACCATTTCCCTTTCTGAAGGTGAAAAGTAACCATCAACATAGGCAATGGCTAATATCTGTCGTATCGCCTCACTTTGCTCTCTAGTCGGGATTTGACGCGCTACCTCTTCAATAGGTATAAAATCTTCATTTTGATTCAGTATTTTCTCCATCTCCTCAATCGTGCGTGTTCCCATTTTGGCTTGCTGTCCTAAATCTTGCAGTGCTTTTGCTTCTTCGCTGTGAATTTGTTCGTCAGCACACACCATATGGGTGAGGAGTAAAAATTGGTAGTTTATTTAGTCAGTAGTTAGTAGCGACATCTTTACCCTAAGTTCAAATCCTATACTTAGGATAAGCAATAACCATTATTATCAACGTCAGAAAACATACTTAATTAAGAATATACTGAAATGATTTATTTGTGGAATTTTTACCGAAAATAGGCGATCGCATTCATGGAAAATAGCAGTAAATATTCTTACGATGAAGAACCCGTATAAAGGCAATACTCATAATTCATGGTTTTTCCAGTTCATCGCCCTATGATTCAATATTCAACAAACTGAGTTGAAAATCTGTTGTGCTGTTAAATTTAACTGAGGAAAAGTAGGGGATAAGATGAGGTTGTTGTCTTGAAACGGGGTCATTTGATATTCACCATCTACTAAATTGCATACAAAAATAGTAGGCTGTTTAGGGTTGCCGAGAAACTTCCGCGCACCCAACGCAGCATAATCGACAATCCAATATTCAGGAATACCCATTTCCTCATAATCAGCATATTTTTTGTGGTAGTCGTCCCGCCAGTTAGTTGAAACAACTTCAATTATGAGTGGTACTGATTTGGACTGAGTAACCGTAGATTCTTTTTTCCAAAGTGGTTCATTTTTCAAATTGTCGCGGTTTATTACCAATACATCAGGTAAATAGCTAGAATCAGCACTAGGATTTCTAACAAAGCCTGTTTTAGGCATATTAAAAGGGAGGTTTAGCCGCTCGATTTCAACTCCTAATTTTCGCGTCAAAAACCCAACAATATCTTCATGGTCGCCAGATGGTGGGGGCATCTCAACTATCACTCCCTGATGCAATTCGTAACGTTTACCGTCATTAGGATACCATTTGATAAATTCATCAAAGGTTAGTATTTTAGGCAAGGCTTGGGTCATAATCTTACCTCCACATCCTCCACGGGGGACTCAGTATTTTAGACACTTAAAATTATTCAAATACAGGTGGCCATAGTTCAGAAATCGCAATTTCCCAACCAGGAAATAACTCATTAATAGTTAGCTTATCCTCATTAGTTAAAACTTTCACATCACCATTAGGACGATATACACTCACAGTTAATTCATCAGGATTAATTAATATTCCTACCCTTGCACCTAACTCTAAAAATAACTTAACTTTATCTTCTAACTTAGAAACTCTATCTGTTTTTGATTTAATTTCTACAACTAAATCAGGTACTAGCTGAGCAAAATCTCTGACAGTTCGTTTTAATCTTTCGGCCGCTACAAAAGAAACATCAGGAGCGCGTAAATCAGTGTTTGGCATAATAAACCCACCATTTGAGTCAAATATTCGCCCAAGCTTACGAGGTTTTATCCAATTCCCTAATAACCTGATTAACTCAGCCCCAATTTCGCTAGACTCAATATCTGATGGCCCCATGACTAGAATATTTCCCTCTTGCAGTTCTATTTGATAGTCCTGCTGTTCTTCTTGTAGCTTTTTTTGTAGTCTTTCTACATCTTCAATAGTGAGAGTCATACAACTTTTTAGATAAATTTAACTTTACAGTTATGTTAACCTAAGTTCTCGACAGGGAATAAGCTAACAAGCTGCAAATTGTATTCTGATATGAGTCAAAAAAAAAGTTCGCGTAGCCGGACTTCCAGAAGTAAAGCTGTGCGAACTTTTGTATAGTTTCAGATTTCTAATCTGAAGAGAAATTTATTTAGGGTTGGATGTATAGTAAACCTTCCCGCCGGTATCTGGTACAAAATGACAGCTAAGGGAAGAACGCCACAAAGACTGCCAAATTGGTTCTTCAGACTTGCGATAATACTCACCCATAATCGGTTTAATCGCTTCAGTCGCTTTCAATAAGTTGTAGTGTGGCATATTCAAGAAGATGTGGTGTGCCACATGAGTACCGATATCGTGGTGAATGTGGTTGAATAAACCATAATTGCGGTCAATGCTGGAAATTGCACCTTTAAGAAAAGTCCAATCATCGCCACGATACCAAGGAATATCAGCCTCGGTGTGATGCAGAAATGTCACCAAGTCTAACCAAATTACAAACACAATGTAGGGTGCAGCATAGTATTTTAGCAACCACATCCAACCCCATTGATAGGTAAGGAAGCCTAATAAGCCTGCCATCCCAATCCAGAGTACGGTGCTAGTAATAACATCCCATTTTTCTGAGGGCTTGAAAAGTGAGCTACTAGGCACAAAGTGAGAGCCTTCTTTATTAGGAGAACGCTTAAATATATAGATTGGATAAGCCAATAAAAATACATAATATCGACCTATTTTTTGCAATAACGGCATTTCCTTATACTGCGATTCCGTCACAGGATACCAGCTTTCATCATTATCAATATTGCCAGTATTTTTATGATGGGTTCTGTGACTAATACGCCAACCATGATAAGGAACTAAGATTGGTGTATGAGACAAATGACCAATCAAATCATTCAACCATTTATGCTTAGAAAAAGATTGGTGTCCGCAGTCATGTCCGACTACAAACAAAGCCCAAAACATTGTTCCTTGCATTAGCCAAAATATAGGCCAGAAAAACCAAGAATCAAGGTAATTAGCTACTGCATAAAGCACACCAATAATCAGAATATCACGGAAGAAGTAAAACAGTGATTTACTGACATTGGGTTGAAAGCATTCTGCGGGAATGGCAGCTTTCAAATCCTGAAGAGTAAAAGGAAGTGAAGTTGTATCCTGAGATGGTTCACTGAGATGCGAATTATCGAAGTTAATGCTCGTTGATTGCACTGGATTCTTGGTTTTTTATGTAAAGCGGACTATGTTTGAGGCTAGATTAAAATTCGCCTCGTGTTGTTTGCATTCACATTGCAAACACAAAATGATTCTGGCAATTTATTTAGCAATAACTAAGATAGAAAATTGCCAGAATATCTATTACTTTTCGGGATAATCAGCACTCTATAAACTAGAGTTATCTATTAACAGAATGTTTATTTTCTGCGTAGTATTCATCAAAAGTTTGATAACCAACATCGGTTACATACAATTGACACTGATTAGTAATTTGCTTCATTAACGGCCAAGAAAACTTCAATTCATCATGTAAATAAGAACCCCAGTTTTCTTTGATGCTGCTGTAAGCTAGACGCAAATTATAAGAAGGAATTGCCGTAGAAATATGATGGGGGACATGGACGTTAATATCATGGCAGAAGTATTCTACCCAACGGGGATAATCACAATGAATAGTACCAAATAATTGTGCGATCGCCTCGTTCCACTTATGCGCTGCTGTGAAAGGTACATCAGCATAAGTGTGGTGAACAATGGTGAAGGTACTCATCCAAAAATGATAAACCAACCAAGGCACAAACCAGAATTTGACGAATCCCCAAATACCAGTGGTAGCTATGAGAACTGGGAAAAAAGCTGCTGCAAATATGACAACTACCGCAACGGATAGTTTAACATCTGCTCGCTCTTGAGCTTTGAATTTCCGCCAGTCAAAATGTACAACAGCCCAATGTCCAATTGAACCTACCCACCAAAAGCGTCTACGCATAAAAAACTCAAAGGCAGATTGGCGAGTTTCATCCCAACTGTTAAAAACCTCTGGTCTGATGGGATGCCAAGCATTATCTTCATCTAACTTGTTGGTGTGTTTGTGATGATGATTATGTTTAATCCGCCAACTATGAAAGGGATATATTAACGGCATCAAGAATATATGTCCCACCAAATCATTTACCCAACGACGTTTGGCAAATGAACGATGTCCACAATCATGACTGATAACAAAAAAACCTGTTAAAGCAGTTCCTGTAAAAATCCAAGCAATTGGTAACAGAAACCAGGGAGAAATTGTCAAACTGTAATAGCCTAAACCCACCAGCAAAACATTGATGATTACTTGAGTCCAAGCTTTACGACGACTTAACTGAAAACATTCCTTTGGCAAAGTTTTGATAATATCTTTCAGCCTTAGTTCGGAACTACCAAGGTTATTACTAATTTCTTCTGTCTTGATGATTGATGTAGTCATGAAAACCTGAAAAACGAACAAAATCATCCGCCAAGTTACATTTTAGTAACTTGCCGCAAAGTTTCTTTACATTGGTCGTTATGGATTATAGCAATCTAAGTTACACAAACACAGATGTAATTAGATTTTGCATACTATTTCCGAATCGACTAGAATATTTGCCAAAAAAAATCTTTAGTCATTAGTTGTTGGTGAAAAACTAATGACTAATCATAAATTACTTATTGTTTTTTGTCTGCAACTTTTACGTTAGTAGCTAGACCAAGCACTTGCAAAAATTGAACTGTCATCCAAGTTAAGTCAATTTCCCACCATTCCAAACCGTGACGAGCCGAATATTGGAAAGCGTGGTGGTTATTGTGCCAACCTTCGCCAAATACTAGGACAGCTACCCACCAGCAATTGGTAGAGTTATCACCAGCGTCATGGCTGCGATAGCCAAATTTATGGGTAGCACTATTCACCAACCAGGTGCAGTGATAAACCCAAACAATGCGAGCGAAAACTCCCCAGACTACGAAAGACCAGCCGCCCAAATAGAGGAGCAATAAACCCAGAGCAATCTGCACAAAAATAAAATATTTCTGTAAAAACTGATAAACTGGGTCTTCGGCAATATCTTTGGTAAACCGAGGAACATCAGCGTGAGAAGGAGAATGATAAATCAGCCAACCCATATGACTCCACCAAAAACCTTTATTGGAATCATGTGGATCGGGTTCGGTATCGGAATGTAAATGATGAATGCGGTGTGTACCGATCCACTCAATTGGCCCTCCTTGACAAGCGAGAGTTCCGCAAAATACCAAGAAATACTCTAGCCATTTGGGAGTCTGGAAGCTGCGGTGGGTGACAAGGCGGTGAAAGCCTAGGGTAATGCCCAAGCCACCTGTTACCCAGTAAAGGAATAAACCTACACCAACTGCTGCCCAGCTAAAGTTACCAGGAACAAAGGCAAACAACGCGCCGATGTGTAGACCAAGAAAAAACAGGGTGTTAACCCAATTGATTTGAGGTTTTGTTGAAGTAGCAATTGTCATGCAGTAACCTGTATTGAAATTGTTCAGCCTAATCTGCGCGAACCCAAAATCCGCATATTTATAGTTTTTTTGTTAACGAGGAAGTAATGAACAGCTTGGAACAGCTGCGGCAAGCAGAACAGGCACTGTTAGAGATTTTTTCTGGAATTGACGCTCAGGTCAAGCATAATCTAAAAAGAGTGCTGGATGCCTTTCGTAATCACCGTGTAGGAGCGCACCATTTTGCAGGTGTAAGTGGCTATGGCCACGATGATTTGGGACGAGAAACTTTAGACAAAGTTTTTGCGGAAGTAATGGGTGCTGAGGCTGCGGCTGTGCGAGTGCAGTTTGTTTCGGGGACTCACGCGATCGCTTGCGCCCTATATGGTGTACTCCGTCCTGGGGATGAAATGCTAGCAGTGGTCGGTTCTCCCTACGATACGCTCGAAGAAGTCATTGGTTTGCGGGGTCAAGGCCAAGGCTCTCTTATTGAGTTTGGCATAAAATATCGCCAATTGGAGTTAACTTCCCAAGGAACTATAGACTGGGAAGCTTTAAGCACTAACATTACTGATAACACGCGTTTAGTGTTAATTCAGCGTTCTTGTGGTTATTCTTGGCGACCAAGCTTATTAATTAGTGATATAGAGAAAATAGTACATCTAGTTAAACAACAAAATCCTCACACCGTTTGCTTTGTCGATAACTGTTATGGGGAATTTATCGACATCCAAGAACCCACCCACGTCGGGGCTGATTTAATGGCGGGGTCATTAATCAAAAATCCTGGAGGTACTATCGTCACGGCTGGGGGTTATGTAGCTGGTCGGGCTGATTTAGTAGAAGCCGCCGCCTGTCGCCTGACTGCCCCTGGGATTGGTAGTTATGGGGGGGCGACCTTTGACCAAAATCGGCTGTTGTTCCAAGGGTTATTTTTATCGCCGCAGATGGTAGGGGAGGCGATGAAAGGGACTTATCTCACTGGTTATGTATTTGACAAGCTCGGTTATCCAGTTCATCCCGCACCCCTTGCGCCCCGTGGGGATGTGATTCAGGCAATTAAATTGGGTTCGGCGAAAAAGCTGATTGCCTTCTGTAAGGCGATACAACAGAATTCTCCTATTGGTTCTTATCTAGACCCTATTCCTGATGCTATGCCGGGGTATGAGAGCCAGGTAGTGATGGCTGGGGGGACGTTTATTGAGGGGAGTACGTTGGAGTTTTCGGCGGATGGGCCTTTGCGTGAGCCTTATGTAGTGTATTGCCAGGGGGGGACTCATTGGACTCATGTGGCGATCGCATTGGAGGCGGCGATAGACGCTGTGGGGATGGGTTAGCATTGTTACACAGGCCACATGAGTTATGATTGTCTCACGCAGAGGCGCAAAGACGCGGAGAATGAGGTGCAGAGAGGAATGATTGAGAATGAGATTTCGGGTATGGTAGTGGATGCAGCTTATAAGGTTCACACGACTTTGGGGCCTGGTTTGCTGGAGTCGGTTTATGAGTCGGTTATGGATTTTGAGTTGCGGAGACGGAAGTTAACGGTTAATAGACAGGTAGTGATTCCAGTGTTTTATGAAGGTGTGCGTTTGGATGAAGGCTTTCGTGCTGATTTAATAGTTGAAGATCAGGTGATTGTCGAATTAAAATCAGTGGAAGCTGTTCATCCAGTACACAAAAAGCAACTACTAACCTATCTACGCCTTGCTGATAAACGAGTTGGATTACTCATCAACTTCAACGTTACACTCATCAAAGACGGGATCTCCCGCGTAGTGAATAACCTCTAAAAACTCTCTGCGCCTCTGCGCCTCTGCGTGATCAATCCGGTAACTTATACTGCCCAACGATCCGCTTGGCAAACTCCGGCACATGATCCTCCAACTTTCCTGGATAATTCCGCTTCACAAACAAATAATTCCGTGTAAAGTGCGAATCCATCGAGAACCGGGCATACTCCAAACCTTTAGGTCCGATTTTATCAATCACCACACCCATCAGTTTTGCTACCCACATCGGTAACGTTACACCCTTGTCATAGGCAGGAATCCCCTGCTGTACAGCCTCTTTCCGATTCCCTTCAGACATCACAGGTTGAGTGTCTAACTGGTCCTGCACCAAGTCCAGCATTTCTTTACCTGTATCATTTCTCACTAAAATCCACTGCCAGCCGAAGGGCGCACCCATATAACCCACAACTAAATCCGCTAGGGAGTTGACGTAATCAAAGCAACTCATGCAGGAGGGAGCAAAGATATCTTTGAGTTGGTTAGTCTTTAAGCCAAAGAAGGGGACTTTTTCAATTGAGCCGTCTTCATGCTTAAAGTGGATGCGGAAGTCTTGCATGAATTCGTAATGTACTACTGTCTCAGGCGATCGGCTGGTGGTTTCTAAGAATTTTTGCAGTCCAGCGCGGGTAACGTTATCTACGCAAGGTGTACCTAGAACATACAGCTTTTCTAGACCTAATTTTTTTTCGACGGCACGTAAGGCTTGAATTTGGCAACCAACCCCAATTACTAATAATCGTTTCATCCCTGATTGTTCTACCTGTTCCAATATGGAAAGGTTGGGAGAAAGTGTAGGTTTATTTACCCGCGCTGCTAGTATTTCTTCTGCTGTGCGGGCAATCACAGGCATGGGTTGAAAGCGGTCTTCTTTGGTGTTCTGCACACAAACAACCCCTTCCACTAAGCCGCGATTCAGCATTTCGATGGCTATGCTGCTAACAATACCTGTCCATTGTGCGCCTTCGATGGGCTGCTGTTTCCGCGCTGCCATCATGTCTTGATGCACACCAAAGTAAAGTTCATCGGGGTTATCGAGATTCCGAGAACGGGTGTGTGTTTGTGCTTCTAGGGTGTCTATCTGTTGGGTGATAAACGCACAGGCTTCCTTGACATAGTGGATATAGTATGTATCGCACAGTCCGCACTCGCTGCATAGTTCTTTCGCAGGGCGACGGCTGGTAGGTTTTAGGGCTTTGGCTTTTCTATGCTGGTTAGATTCAACAGAAGTCATATAAATGTTTGTTTTATCAAGGCATCGCTTTTATTACAATACCTTCAGACGTTATGAACTTGGCGATAGAGATTGAAAAAGAAGCGGACTGACGCTTCCTAGATGAAGTTATTGATTTTCCTCGTGTGCTGGCTTATGCAAAAACTAGATCAGAATCTATCACTAGAATAAGAATGCCTAACGGTAAAATCTACAAACCTTAAGCATTGAACAAACTCATAAACGCGATCGCAAACAACTCTCTCCTGTTCTATAACCCCATGATTGCTTGATGGTTGATGATTTATTTGTGATATCAGTCCAGTAATCACACTAGTTTATATTTCTGTAGTGTAAGATATATAATCCTTTAAAGGTATTGACAAACTTCAACTTTGTAATTTTCATATTGCAAATTTTTAAAAAAAGTTATAAATTATTAATTTGTAGGGGAAAAATAATCTTGATCACTAGATCCTAATTAAGTAAAGATAACTAGAAGTCATTGAGACTTCACTTCATCTAAACCTTAAACAGTTTGAGAGATATGTTTTTGTTTGGTAAAGGCAAGCTCTGCTCATACAAAAGAGCTATGGATAAGCTAAAAATATATCTTATCTGACTGTCTTTATTAATCTTTTTATTACTTGGGTATGGAATCACAGCTAGCTGTAGATTACCACAAGAATAACTGATTATAAAGTGAATTAATTGTTCATTACGCATTATACAAAATAGTAACAGCTTGAAATAATCAGTTTGGGCTGTTGATGTTGGAGGATTTTTGCCCTAGCAAAAATTCTCTCTGTTATGCTGAACAAGAGTACAAATTATCGCGAAGAAAGCGCATCTACCAAAAATTTATACCCACAATGGAGTTAGTCTGGCGATGCAGAAAATCAACGAATTACTAACAGATGAAAATATAGAAGCATCTGCTTGGGAAGCACTAGAAAAATCAATTTTATATTATAAAGGTCGCCCTGTGGGGACAGTAGCAGCCTATGATGTTTCTGTAGAGGCGTTGAATTACGACCAATGTTTTATTCGGGATTTTGTTTCGTCAGCTTTGCTTTTTCTGATCAAAGGTAGAACAGAGATTGTCCGCAACTTTTTAGAAGAAACTTTAAAGTTACAACCTAAAGAAAGACAGTTAGATGCTTATAAGCCAGGTAGGGGTTTGATACCAGCGAGTTTTAAAGTAGTATCAGAGCATGGTGAAGAGTATTTAGAAGCAGATTTTGGTGAACACGCGATCGCTAGAGTCACACCAGTAGATTCTTGTTTATGGTGGATCATTTTATTGCACTCTTATGTAGTAGCAACAAAAGATTTTTCTTTAGCCTATAAACCTGAATTCCAAACAGGTATTAGGTTAATCATGGAAATCTGTCTGGCTAATCGCTTTGATATGTATCCCACGCTGTTAGTTCCCGATGGTGCTTGCATGATTGACCGCCGCATGGGTATCTATGGACACCCTCTAGAACTGCAAGTCCTATTTTATTCGGCGTTGCGTGCGGCACGGGAGATGCTAATTTGTAAAGGTAATCAAGATGTTGTAGAAGCAATTGATAATCGTTTACCGCTTTTGTGCGCCCATATTCGTCAGCATTATTGGATTGATCTCAATCGTCTCAATGCTATTTATCGCTTCAAAAGTGAAGAATACGGTAAAACAGCAGTCAATCTTTTTAACATCTATGTAGACTCTATTCCCTATTATGAATTAGATAAATGGCTACCAAAAAAAGGTGGTTATTTAGCAGGTAATGTTGGCCCATCACAGTTAGATACTCGGTTCTTTGCACTGGGTAACTTGATGGCAATTATTTCAGACTTGGCGACAGAAGAACAAGCTCAAGCAATTATGAATCTTGTAGAAGAAAGATGGGAAGATTTAGTGGGAGATATGCCCATGAAAATCTGCTATCCAGCTTTAGAAAATGAAGAGTACAGAACTGTTACAGGATGCGACCCTAAGAATATACCTTGGTCATATCATAATGCAGGTAGTTGGCCTGTTTTGATGTGGATGTTAACAGCAGCATCTATAAAAACTAATAAACCTTATTTGGCAACTAAGGCGATTGAAATTGCCCAAACACGACTGTTTGAAGATGAATGGCCAGAATATTATGATGGCAAAAAAGGACGATTGATTGGGAAGCAATCTAGAAAATATCAAACCTGGACGATTGCTGGTTTCTTATTAGCAAAAGAATTAATTAAAGACCCATCTTATTTATCGTTAGTCAGTTTTGATAAATTGCCATCAGAATTAGTTTCGCGCGCCTGTGAATTTGAAATCAGTAGCGTAGAACCATATCGATAATAGTAATAGTGTCTTTTGGTCTATTAGTCTAAATTATTCCTGAAAGCCAATAACCCCGTTTTCTTTAAGAAACTGGGGTTTTGTATTCTTATTTATAAATCAGCAAAAAAAAGAATAATTCAGTATTTACGGCAGATGTGAACGAAAACCTAATTTTTGCTTAGTGGTAATTCATGTAGCCGTAGACCACTAATTTTGTGATATTTTGCGTAAGTCCTATGATTAACAAGCTCCTAAATTTATAGCGTTTCTTGGTCGAGTGAGATAGCACTCCGCCCCCAACCCCCTCCTCCGAAGTTCTGTTTGGAGGGTGGTTTCATACGAAAAAAGGAAAATATATAAGTCTTGATTTCTCGTTTTGTGGTGTGGCTTTTACCCCTCTCCAAACCTCTCCCCCACTGGGGGCTTTGAAATCCAAGTTTAGTTTTTCTCTGCTTGTATGAAACCACCCTGCTTCGCCGAAGTTCTGTTCGGCGGAAACCGCCGCGAAGAGAGGACTATGATTTACCTCATATAATTAGGAAACGCTATATAGGGATTGTTAATTTTGAATTCGGAGTGCAGCGATGTGACAAATCCCCGTCAAATAGCTTTTTTAACCCTACGAGATGTTCATAAAGGGGCTTACGCTGATGTTGCATTAGATAGGGTGCTACGAAAAGTTAACCTATCTGATATTGACCGCCGTTTGGTGACAGAATTAGTATATGGCAGCGTTAGAAGACAACGTACTCTTGACTCTCTAATTGACCAACTCGCCAAAAAGAAATCTCATCAACAGCCGAGCGAACTCCGCAGTATTTTACATTTAGGCTTTTATCAACTGCGTTATCAAGAACGTATCCCTGTATCTGCGGCTGTCAATACTACAGTCCAACTGGCTAAAGATAATGGTCTGGCTGGACTTACAGGTTTTGTGAACGGTTTGTTACGTCAGTACGTTCGTTTAGCAGAAAAATTACCAGACCTTTTAGAGTTACCAGAAAATCCAGTAGAACGGTTAGGAATTTTACACAGTTTTCCTGATTGGATAATCCAAGTTTGGTTAGAACAATTGGGTGTAGAGGAGACGGAAAAACTCTGTGAGTGGATGAATCAAACACCCACAATTGACTTAAGAATTAATCCTCTACGTACTTCGATTGAGGAAGTAGAGACAGCTTTAACATCGGCGGGGATTTTAGCTAGACGAATACCTCATTTACCCCAAGCTTTACGATTAATTGGGAATAGTGGGGCGATTCAAAATCTCCCTGGATTTAATGAAGGTTGGTGGGTTGTCCAGGATGCTAGCGCGCAGTTAGTGAGTCATATACTTGACCCCCAACCTGGGGAAGTAATTATTGATGCTTGTGCTGCGCCAGGGGGGAAGACAACCCACATGGCTGAGTTAATGCAGGATGAAGGAAAAATCTTGGCTTGCGATCGCACTGCCTCCCGGTTGCGTAAACTTAAAGATAATGCCCAACGCCTGGGTTTACACTCAATTGAAATTTACACTGGCGACAGTCGGAATTTACCACAGTTTGATCATACCGCCGACCGGGTTTTATTAGATGCCCCTTGCTCTGGTTTAGGTACTCTCCACCGTCATGCTGATGCGCGTTGGCGACAAACACCCGCCTCTGTGGTAGAACTTTCGACACTGCAAAAGGAGCTAACATCACAAACATCAAATTTTGTCAAACCAGGTGGGGTGCTAGTTTATGCTACTTGTACCCTACACCCAGCCGAAAATGAAGGTGTGATTACAGAATTTTTAAGAGAGCATTCCGATTGGCAAATTGAACCTTTGAGCGTTGATTCACCCTATTCAATTTATAGTACACCCCAAGGTTGGTTAAAAGTTTGGCCTCATCGTCAAGACATGGATGGGTTTTTCATGGTGCGCTTAAGAAAAACCAATGATTCGGGGTGAATACGATCAAGGATTGTACGATTTGATGAAAGCCTGAATCTCCCAGAGGAGGCAGCAATGATAACTGATGCCAATGTCAAAAATTTAGTTAAAATTCTGATTGGAGCTGCATGGATCGACGGCAGAATTCAACCAGAAGAACGGCAATATCTACGTGAAATAGCTCAGGCCAAAGGTTTGGCTACAGATCCAGAGATTAAACCGTGGCTGTATGAATTAGTTCCGGTACAACCCAATGAATGTTACGCATGGGTGAAAGAATACTTAGGCGATCGCCCCAGCAGTGAAGACTGCGAAAATCTGATTGAGGCCATCAGTGGTTTAATTTACAGTGATGGTGAGGTAGCGATCGAAGAAGCAAGACTCTTGACAAAATTGCAAGAGTTAACCCAAATGAATGAATCCAATCAGTCAGCGCATACTGCACTGCTCAAAAAAATTCAAAAGCTTTACCGTCGTTGGGTTGAAGTTCAGAACTAACTATAGTCAAAAGTCTTTAGCTTAGACTTGATTGACTAATGACTAATGACTAATGACTAATGACTAATTATGACTTCGGTTCACCCAGACCCGGAGTTTCTTCTTTTTCGATTTTAGGCACAAAATCAGGACGCTCCTTGCTTTCCCAACCAGCAGGACGTTTAGAATTGTACCAAGCAATAGAACCAATGCTGATAGCAGCAATAAAGCCTACTACATACACTAATGTAAAAGCTAGAGGAAAATGAGAGCCACTTGTGGCGACAGAATCTACTGTTTGCATCAATAATGGCATATATATGCTCCTAAGTTACGCAACACTTCTTAATACAGTATAGAAACAGAGTATCATTTACATCTACTATCAGTGGGAAATATCTGATATTAAATGAGAGAGATCAGATATTTCCCAAGTATGAGATCAGTCGTGGTTGTATCTAATACCAGTTCTCAGAATATTTGCAACACGTTAATCATCTGTAAGGATGCAAGGTTTTGTACCCTTGTTAGTATATTTTTTAACTAAGTGTATTTTTTGCCCTTACAAATTTCCTTAAAAAGCACTTATTACAACAAGTTATTTTTTCCTTTTTATTCAAAATTAGTGATAAAAATTCTATTTTTTAGTCATAGAAAAAATACTGTTTACAGACTTAAAATAACGTCTGTTTAAAGGATTGAAAACCACCTCTCCAAAGCTCTCCCCTGTAATTTAAGAGTCTTCAAAAGATTTATTGTCCGTTGAAAAGCAAATAAATTTAAGCCCCTTTCCCCGTCCGAGAGGGATTGCGGAGAGGTTCATCGCACTCACATTAAAAGACAGCTTGCATCATAACAAAAACAGCAACTTGTCATAAATTGTCAAGATATTTATATATGACACGCTGTCAAACTTGAAAAATAAGTGAACCTAGCAAATAAGACAGAGTGTCAAACTAAAATAATCCAATAAAAGTGCTTGACAGATATTCGTATTTATCGATAGTGTTTTGTTTAGTTAATAAATACGAATAATCATTTTAATTTTGGAGAACTCAATGAGGCAAAAGTTATGGATGCTGCCATTAAGTTTATTAGGTGCATTCGTTGGTTCACCATCATTAGCATCAGAGATTGCAGTTGAAGAATCGGATATTAATCAAAAATATCAAAATTTTAATCCAGATATTTTGCAAGTGAGTGAAGTAATCCAACACTCTACCGATGCAATATTATTGATGCAGCCATCGAAGTTACAAGTAGTTCAATCTGAGAAATTAGCACAAGCTGAAGTCCCATTAGAAGATGATGCAGATATCAGTTTAGAAGCCATAGGCGAACAAGATTCACTACCTCAATCTACACCAACTTACATTATTGAAAAAGAGGAAATTCAAAAACAAGGAGCAACAAGCGTTGCTGATGTTTTAAAAAGAATGCCGGGGTTTGCTATCAATGATGTTGGACACGGTGCAGACATTCACACAGGTACATATTATCGCGGACATTCAATTAACCAGTCTGTCTTTTTAATTAATGGTAGACCGATTAATAATGATGTGAATACCTATCATGGTGCTACAGATTTAAATAGTATTCCTGTAGAAGCAATTGAGAGAATAGAAGTATCTAGCGGTGCATCCACAGCTTTGTATGGTTCTTCAGCTTTTGGCGGAGTAATTAATATTATTACTAAACAAGGTAGCAGCACTCCCAAGTTTAACGCCGCAGCAGAATTTGGTTCGTTGAATTTAAATAATCAACAAACTAGTTTTAGTAGTGGTGGCAAAAACTTTAGATATAATTTGAGCTTTGAACGATTTTTTATTGATAATCGTTATAAAGTACCTCAAGGTGCAGCTAACCGCGATGCTAGCGGTAATTTATTCAATGCAGATACAGCGACTAGTACATATTTTGGTAACTTTGCTATTGATTTGAACCCCAAAAATACCTTGAGTTTTGATGTTAAAAAACTCAGTAGTCGTCGTGGGTTGATTTATTTCGGCTTCCCTTTGCAAAGAGACAGGTTAGACCATGATGGATTAAATATTGGTTTATCTTGGCGATCGCAACTTGCCCAAGGCTCTAACCTTACCACTACACTAGGTTATAACCAAGACTACTTTAATACTTACGGCCCTACAGTTTTCCAAGGCAACACATTTTACCGCACTGGCACATTAGACACACAAAACTTAACCGCCAGAGTAGACCATGAATGGCGACTCACCGCTAATAATCGTCTACGTTGGGGTTTAGATTTAAAAAATACCAATTTAGATGGGATTACTAACAGCAACAGCCCCAATCGAATCGCGTTGAATGAAGAAGAAAATCGCAGTGTATTGAATACAGCCTTATTTGCGGTTAATACTTGGGATTTGAGCGACACTTTTCAGGTAGATTTAGGTTTAAGACAAAGCTTTGATTCCCAATTTGGCAATTATCTCAATCCCAGTGTCGGTTTGCGTTATGCGATGTCTCCAAATCTGGCTGTGCGGGGAAGCTGGGCTGGCGGACAACGTAACCCAGGATTAGACCAGTTATATCTTTATGATACGGTGCATGGTTGGTTGTCTAATCCAGATTTAAAACCAGAAATAGGATCATCATGGACTGCGGGGCTAGATGTTAATTTTACTCAAGATTTGACAGGACAATTTACCTACTTTGGTAGTAGTTTAGATAATCGTCTGGGAATTATTCAAGGGCAATGGCAAAACATTGGACTAGTTGATACTAATGGATTAGAAGCTGCATTGCGTTGGCGATTTACTAGGAATTGGTCAACGTTTGTTAACTACACTTATACTGATGCTCAAATTAAAACAGGAACAGAGCGCGGTTTGCAATTGGGTTTGATTCCTTATTCTAATTTGCAAGCTGGAATTGGCTATCAACAAAATGGATGGCAAGCCAATCTATACGCTACATATAATAGTGGTGCTAGAAGGGCTTTGTTTAATAATCCTAATGATAAAAATACAGACTTTGCGCCATCTTACGTGAATTTTGACTTGAGTGGGCGCATCCCTTTAAGTAAAGGTTTGGGGCTGACGTTTTATTTAGAAAATTTACTTGGCGAACAATACGAACGAGTGAACAGAATTTATAGTCCTGGGTTTACTTTCCGGGTTGGTTTAAGTTCAAGTATTTAATACCAAGACAGGGGGATGACTCCTTGGCTTAGGCTTAGGCTTCTATCTATGCACAGATGTCCTGACGCGCATTTCTCACAAGCAGTAGATACAAGGTTGGGTTAAGCGCAGCACAACCCAACATGGATTTTGAAAGCTTAAACTATATCTCTGTGTTGGGTTTCCTTACGTCAATCCGGGTTGAGTAGCTGCATAATTCTCTCAAGTCAAACATATCTCTAGTTAGAGGTTCATCCGAGCCTGTTGACAGAAAATTTTTGACAACGAGGAGAAATCAATATGACATTTATTTATGGTAATTCTGGAAAAAACAATCTCTACGGTACTTATGCTGCTGATTCTATATTTGGCTATGGGGATAATGACATAATTTATGGTTACGATGGTGATGACAATTTATACGGCGGAAGTGGTGATGACATTCTGAATGGTGGAATCGGTAGAGACAGAATGGTTGGTGGAACTGGTGATGACAAATACTATGTTGATTCTATTTATGATACGGTCGTAGAATATAGCGGAGAAGGAACTGATAGGATTTACACCTCAGTAAATCTCACCACTTTACCTGCAAATGTAGAAAATTTAACTCTACAAGGAACTGTCCGTGTTGGTTGGGGAAACGAGCTAGATAATAGAATTGACGGAAATAACAGCGACAACTCCCTAGTTGGTTGGGGAGGAAGTGATGTTCTTGATGGTCGGGGTGGGAAAGACTTCCTTTTTGGTGGGGATGGAAATGATTACCTCTTTGGTGGGGATGGCGATGATTCTCTCTATGGTGGAAATGATAACGATTTTCTTTTTGGCGAAGGTGGTAATGATTTACTTGATGGTGGGGCTGGTAACGATTTTCTGAAAGGTTATCTAGATAATGATCTAGGTTATAGCTACGGTGAACGGGATACCCTAACTGGTGGTGCGGGTGCTGATACCTTTGCTCTCGGTTATAATAATTCTGCTTTTGGTGTAGTTGAAATTGCTTACTACGCTGATGGTAATGCAGGATATGCAATAATTACCGACTTTAGTTGGTCGGAGGGTGATAAAATCCGTTTTGGTGGGAGTATTGGTAACTATACTTTAGACCGCACTAGAAATTATCATGGCAGTTCAGCTTTAGATACGGCTATTTATTATCAAGGTGATTTGATAGCTGTTTTGTCTGATACAACTAATTTTTCTTTGGCTTTCGACAGTATTTTTTAGTATTTGTAGTAATTCTTTGGGAGAGACGATGAATCGCGTCTCTACAAGTAGGTAGAAAACTATCACCAGGCTCGATCATATTGGACTGGCCAATGTTTCTCATATCCTAGTTCTTTAGCAGCTAAGTGAGGCCAGTAGGGATTGCGGAGTAATTCCCGCCCTAAAAGCACCATGTCGGCTACGCCATCGCGAATAATTTGATCTGCTTGTTCGGGGGAAGTGATTAAGCCAACTGCACCTGTGGCGATATTAGTTTCTTGACGGATGCGTTGGGCAAATTGGGTTTGATATCCGGGTTTTACGGGAATGTTGATACCGGGTATGATTGCCCCTGAAGAACAATCGATGAGGTCTACACCAAGAGATTTAAGTTCTTTACTTAAGGTAATACTTTGTTCAATGTCCCAACCTTTATCGACCCAATCTGTGGCAGAAATGCGGACAAACAGAGGGTATGTTTGCGGCCATATTTCTCGGACGGCGGTAACGACTTCTTGCAGTAGGCGAGTACGGTTTTCAAAGCTACCACCGTAATCATCTTGGCGTTGGTTGACTAAAGGTGAAAGAAACTGATGTAATAAGTAGCCGTGGGCTGCATGGATTTCTATGACTTTGAAACCAGCTTGTAGAGAACGTTGGGTAGCTTGGACAAAAGCTTGAGTAACTTGCTGGATTCCTTCTAAACTGAGGGCTTCGGGGACTGGACTATCTTTACTAAAAGCGATCGCACTACTCGAAACTAATGGCCGCCAACCTTCTTGGGATTCATCTAAAAATTTTCCCCCGCGACTGGGTTTAGCTGTGCTGGCTTTCCTCCCTGCGTGGGCTAGTTGAATACCAGCTACAGCCCCAAAGTTATGGATCAATCCCGCAATTTTAGCTAAATATTCTATGTGGTCATCTGACCAAATTCCCAAGTCTTGGGGACTAATCCGGCCGCGAGGTTCTACAGCCGCCGCTTCTGTAATGATTAAACCTGCACCACCCACAGCACGAGATGCTAAATGAACCAAATGCCAGTCGTTAGCAAATCCATTGGTGCTGGAATATTGACACATGGGCGACATAGCAATGCGGTTGCGGAAGGTGACTTCACGAAGCTTGAGTGGTTCAAATAGGTGTGCCATTGATACTAATTCCTTCTCTGGTTCGGTGAAAAATTAGGAATGGAATTGGTGTTACACCACAGGCGACCGGATTTAATTAGTGATTAGTTTTTGTCCCCTGTTTCCCTATTTCTTGTACTGGAAGCACGGTAGTCTTGTTGTGAGATTCCCAAATATCATGGTTTCCTTGTTCTCGATTGATTAGTAAGTGTAAATTCTCTGGCAATTGAGTATTTTGACCAATTGAATATATTTCTGCCGATAACATCTCTCTTTCAATTTGTCCAAAAAACATACATACAATCTCCCTTACTAAACAATGCTTAATTTTTCCTGAAAATTTTGCTAGAGATTACAAAATTTTTTTAATATTCAATTTATATATATTCGAGTTGAATAATGTTATTTAGACAGCATTACAATCTAAATATAAAAAACAAAAATTTGATGATTTATTCTTTATGTTACAACCTTATTCTAGGTTTGATAGCATTAAGAAGAATCACAATTTTAAATATTTATTCATAAAGCAATACAGTTTAGTTGAGAAAACCGTAACTTCGATGGAGTGACAGCGTAGGCGTAAGAGCTAAAACTTTAACCAAAAAATAAAGGACAAGAATTATACTCTTGTCCTTGATGATCAAAATAGCAAATGGTGTGTCGAATACAGTAAAATGCGCCTGATGATATAAAAATTGTGTGGTCGTGTTTGCACAAAATGAGCAACGACCAATACCGATGAATTCATCGGCAGTTTGCTCTCCAGAAGGAAAAGCTGTTACATCAAATAAATATACCTCATGATAGTCATAATTGCGAATATTCCACTGAGATTAATGTCATCTTTGGTTGTTTATGATTAGCGATCGCATTCGTGACCAATCAAGTTGCATTTGTAGTAAATGCTTATGTTGCGTGAACAACAGCTTAAGCAAAACTTATCTATTACGTTGTACACACAGCAAACTAGATCAACGATGCGTCAAAGCGTAGCAACACACCTTAAAGTTGGGATTTTGAATTTAAGTTACCCTCCCCTCAGATAGATAAAAATTTGTATTCTAAAGTTAATAGGTCTTAATAGTTCTTAGAGAAACTGGTGCAAGAAGATTTTAGATTAATTGTTGATTTAGTTGCAGTTTTAGGAGTTGCAGCTTGTGGCGGATTATTAGCAGCTATGCTAAGACAACCTGTACTGCTGGGGTATCTCATCGGCGGGATGGTTGTAGGGCCGGCTGGGTTGGGGCTGATTAAAGAAGTTGTGCAAGTGGAAACGCTGGCGCAGTTTGGGGTCGCCTTCCTATTATTTGCCTTGGGTGTGGAGTTTTCCTTTGCGGAACTCAAAAAAGTGAAAGCGATCGCCCTCGGTGGTGGTGGGCTACAAATCGCTTTGACAATTCTGGTTACGGTGTTGGTGTGTGGAGTCACGGGAGCATGGGGAACTTTACCTGCTAAGGGTGTATTCCTAGGTTCAATTCTCTCTCTATCTTCTACGGCTGTTGTGCTTAAATGCTTAATGGAGCGCAACGAAACCGAAACACCCCACGGTCAGGTGATGCTAGGGATTTTGGTAGTCCAGGACTTAGCCCTAGGGTTGATGCTGGCGGTGTTACCTGCACTGAATGAACCAGGGGAAGTCCTTGGTATCGCTGTGATCACAGCCTTGGTGCGAATTGGTTTATTTGCGGCTGGGGCGGTGGTGGCGGGAATTTGGCTCATCCCGCCTTTATTGAGACTGTTAGCCCGTACCGAAAGCCGAGAACTATTTCTATTAGGGGTAGTGGCCTTGTGTTTGGGAATTGCCCTGCTGACAGAATATTTAGGACTCTCCATTGAAATGGGGGCGTTTGTGGCTGGGTTAATGATTTCTGAGGTGGAGTACGCCGACCAAACCCTAACCTATGTAGAACCACTGCGAGATATTTTTGCGAGTTTGTTCTTCGCTGCCATTGGGATGTTAATCGATCCGGTGTTTTTGTGGAACAACTTAGAATTAATTTTAGGGTTAGTAGCCTTAGTGTTTGTCGGGAAATTTTTAATTATCACCCCCTTAGTTAAACTGTTTCGCTACCCGTTAAAAACAGCCTTAATTGTGGGGTTGGGACTGGCGCAAATTGGGGAATTTTCCTTTGTGTTAGCCAGTGAAGGACAAGCATTAGGGTTGGTGTCTCGGCCGATATATTCACTCATTTTAGGAACTACCGCCGTTACACTGATGCTCACTCCCTTTGTGCTGCGGTTAGTGCCATTCTTATTTAACTTAATGGAATCAATGCCTTGGCTAAAACCTTATTTAGATGAAAGTCAAGCCAAAGATGTCTCAGAAGAACTACCTTTTAAAGACCATATAGTAGTGTGTGGCTATGGGCGAGTGGGAAGGAATTTAGTCAAGCTGTTACAGCAACATCACCTACCTGTAGTAGTCATTGACCAATCTGAAAGCAGAATTCAGCAGTTACGAGAGGCGAAAATACCTTACGTCTACGGTAATTGTGTGAGTTTACACGTTTTAGAAACGGCTGGGGTAAATCATGCCAAAGGAATGGCGATCGCACTTCCTGACCCTATGAGTATCCGTTTGTCCCTCAAACGGGCTTTGGAATTGTGTCCCGAATTAGATTTAGTTGTCCGGGCTACCCAAGATAAAAATATTGAGTTGCTGTATCAATTGGGGGCGAGGGAAGTAGTTCAGCCAGAATTTGAAGCTAGTATCGAAATGGCAACTTATCTATTAACAGGCTTAGGCTTAACCCCAGGTGTATTACAGCAGGAAATGCAGCAAATCCGCAGCGATCATTATTTAGATTTTCGTCCAGAACGAACTGCTGATGAAGTTTCCCGCCATTTAAAACAAATAACTCAAGATTTAAATCGGCGTTGGTATGCTCTCCCATCAGACTCACCCCTAATAGGTATGAGTTTGGAAGAAGCCGATGTGCGCTACTTAACGGGTGTAAGTTTAGTGGCAATTCGTCGCGCCAACGGCGAAGAAATTGATTATCCCAACCAACAAACCAAATTAGAGACAGGCGATCGCTTGTTAGTTGTGGGAGCATCAGAAGAACTAGCAGCTTTATCTGAATTAGCTCAAGGTAAGGTAGCTGTTCCCGGAGAAAACAGTGCCTGTCAATGGATTCAAGTCGATGATCATGCCCCAATTTTAGGTAAAACGATCGCAGAGTTAACTTTACATTCCGAATCTGGAGTGCAAATCCAAGCCATACGACGGGATGGCAAATTTATCCGTTCTCCTGATAGCAGCATGGATTTACGAACTAGCGACCAAGTGCTGCTGTGCGGTAGTTTGAATGCTTTAAATCAAATCCAACAACTATTTATTTACGCTACAGGTGTAGGGGTGTAGAGGTGTGGGGTGTAGAGGTTTTGAATAACTTTCTCTGTCACCTGTCACCTGTCCCCTGTTACCTGTCCCCTATCACCTGTCACCTGATTTCAAATAAGCGATCGCTAATTTCCAAATAGTAATTTGCTGACCATTTTCATCCATAATGCAAATACAGTTGGGGTCTTGCCATAAGATTCTACCCGTGAGTAAATCGCCTGTAACCAGCTTAAATTCAACTGTTCCGGTTTGTTTAATCAGGGTTTGGACTTGGCGAATGCTAGGCAGTGAAGTGTCAAAATCAGTGATAGTCATTTTTGGTAATGATGGAATAATTGAGGGACTGGGGATTAGGGACTAGGGACTGGGGAAGAGTTTTCCCAATACCCAGTACCCAATCCCCAATACTTAATCATTGATAATTCATCATCAGGAAAATGGCAATCGAATTTACTAAGTATCACGGTTTAGGCAACGACTTTATTCTGATTGATAATCGCGCGTCAAGCTCGCCGGTGCTGACTCCTGAGCAAGCTATTAAATTATGCGATCGCCATTTTGGTATCGGTGCTGATGGTGTGATTTTTGCCTTACCTGGGAAAAACGGCACTGATTACACTATGCGGATTTTTAACTCCGATGGCTCAGAACCAGAAATGTGTGGTAATGGGATTCGCTGTTTAGCAGGGTTTCTGGCAGACTTAGAAGGCATATCTCGCAATCAAGACACCTATCGTATTCAAACCCTAGCTGGTGTGATTTCACCCCAACTCATGCCCGATGGTGAAGTTAGGGTAGATATGGGTGTACCGCGATTACTGGCTAGTGAAATACCTACTACCCTGGGTGCGGCTGATGCTAAAGTCATTAACCAACCTCTAGAAGTAGAAGGGAAAACTTGGGATGTCACCTGTGTGAGTATGGGTAATCCTCACTGTATTACCTTTGTGGATGATGTGGCAGCGATTGCTTTGGAAACCATCGGCCCTAAATTTGAACATCACCCCGCATTTCCCCAACGCACCAATACTGAATTTATCGAAGTAGTCAGTCGTGATTACTTAAAAATGCGCGTCTGGGAAAGGGGCGCAGGAATTACCTTGGCTTGTGGGACTGGGGCTTGTGCTTCGTTGGTGGCTGGTGTCTTGACCGAGAAGTGCGATCGCGTCGCTATTGTAGAATTACCTGGTGGTTCTCTGCAAATTGAATGGTCAGAATTAGACCAACGGATTTACATGACAGGCCCGGCTGAGAGGGTGTTTACTGGTAAAGCTTAACTCTGATTGGGGGACTCAGACCTGACTTTTCACGTTATGTAGAAAACCTAACGTGAAACCTAACCCCCTAATACCAATTCGCAATGGACTTAACCGTCCCGCTACGATGTACAAACATCTTTGTGCTGAGTGCAAAATGTGGTTTGATCCCCCTAAATCCCCCTTAAAAAGGGGGACTTTGATTCTTGTTCCCCCCTTTTTAAGGGGGGTTAGGGGGGATCAAAACGATGTGGGACAAAGTGATCAGACTTGTGTGTACACCGTAGCCTTGTAGGAGAGAGGTTAGAGTGTATTGCATACAAACGAGAAGTTCTATATTCAAAACACCATCATTCAACCTCAGAAATGGAAGATTCTCCTTTGCAGCAAGAACATTCTCACTGAAAACAGGAAGGTTCTCGTTTGAAACAGAAACATTCTCGTTTAGAACAAGAACGTTCTCACCGGAAACAAGAATACTTTAGTTGCTAACAGGAACATTCTCGTTTGCAACACAAAATTTCGAGTTCTGAACATGAAACTTTGAGTTCAAAACACGAAACTTGGAGATAAAAGCTAGAGTGATGAGGTTGGGAAGGTAAATTTTCGTGTTCTCATTAGAGATGATCGCGTAAAATTACTAAATTCTCACGCACAGTCACAGTATTAGGATGATTCGCTCCTAAACTTCGCTCCCAAATATTCAAAGCTTGGAGTAACAGGGGTTCGGCTTGGTCGTACTTTCCTTGGAAATAGTAGAGACTTGCCAAGTTGTTGAGGCTGATGGCGACATCGGGATGATTGTCTCCCAACAGGCGTTTATGGAGTTCTAAAGCTTGGAGAAACAGGGGTTCGGCTTGGTCATACCTTCCTTGGGAATAGTAGAGTAATGCCAAATTGTTGAGGCTGGAGGCGACATCGGGATGATTGTCTCCCAACAGGCGTTTATGGAGTTCTAAAGCTTGGAGAAACAGGGGTTCGGCTTGGTCGTACTTTCCTTGGGAATCGTAGAGATTTGCCAAGTTGTTGAGGCTAGTGGCGACATCGGGATGATTGTCTCCTAGCAGGCGTTGTCTGAGTTCTAAAGCTTGGAGATAAAGGGGTTCGGCTTGGTTGTACTTTCCTTGGTCATTGTAGAGATTTGCCAAGTTGTTGAGGCTAGTGGCGACAAGGGGATGATTGTCTCCCAGCAGGCGTTTATGGAGTTCTAAAGCTTGGAGATACAGGGGTGCGGCTTGCTCGTACTTTCCTTGGGAATTGTAGAGTAATGCCAAGTTGTTGAGGCTTTGGGCGACATCGGGATGATTGTCTCCCAGCAGGCGTTGTCTGAGTTCTAAAGCTTGGAGTAACAGGGGTTCAGCTTGGTCGTACCTTCCTTGGGTGCGGTAGAGTTCTGCCAAGTTGTTGAGGCTGGTGGCGACATTGGGATGATTGTCTCCCAGCAGGCGTTTATGGAGTTCTAAAGCTTGGAGAAACAGGGGTTCGGCTTGGTCGTACTTTCCTTGGGAATCGTAGAGTAATGCCAAGTTGTTGAGGCTAGTGGCGACATCGCGATGATTCTCTCCTAGCAGGTGTTGTCTGAGTTCTAAAGCTTGGAGATACAGGAGTTCGGCTTGGTCGTACTTTCCTTGGGAATTGTAGAGATATGCCAAGTTGTTGAGGCTGGTGGCGACATCGGGATGATTTTCTCCCAGCAGGCGTTTATTGAGTTCTAAAGCTTGGAGATACAGGGGTTCGGCTTGGTTGTACTTTCCTTGGGAATTGTAGAGTGATGCCAAGTTGTTGAGGCTAGTGGCGACATCGCGATGATTCTCTCCCAAGCGGTTTTGTACTGTTGATAAACACTGCTGATACCAAGGTTCGGCTTGGGTATATAACCCTTGTCCTTTATAGAAGCGACCCAAGCCGAGGAAAGGCCAAATTAAATCTTCATCACTGACGTATTGAATGAAATGGTTTGCTACTTCAGCTAGATGAGGTATTTTGAGGGAAACAGCATTAATTTCTTCAAGGGTAGGAGTCTCAGGAATTTCTTTAGCAACTGCTACCATTACCTGACAAAACCATCCCTTAAATTCCTCTGCTTGCTCTAAACCTGTAAACTTAGATTGGAAAAATTCCCGCAGCAGTGGATGTAGTTGATAAATTCCTTCACCTTTGCGCTGGAGTAGATGCAGATTCAATAATTTATCATCCCGAATTTCCTCTAACTCATCCTCATCTTTCTCTGTTAAGCACTGTTCTACTAAGTTCCAGGGTATGGGTGCGGTTGCAAATAAACTGAGTACACAGCCTAATAACCTATCATCCTCTGCTAATTCCTGCCAACTCAACTCAAAGACTGCTTGCACTCCCCTTTGTGCTGTCATATCGGCTTCTGGTTTTACAAGTGCAGCTTGTTCTAATCGCTTTTTCTCCAAACGCTGCATCATTTCCGATAAGGATAAATCCGGTTTTCGCGCCAAATATCGCCCCACCAACTCTAAACCCAAAGGCAAATACCCCAGCCATTCGCACAATTGATTTGCTGCATCTAATTCTCTCTCAATTCGCCCTGGTGTTTCTGCCAGCAAAGACCGTAACAACTCCAACGCTGCATCTGGTTGTAATACATCTAAAGATAATTGCTTGATGGCTGCACCCAACTTTTTGCGCAAGTCAGATTTTTTTCTAGATTAAGGTTTTACCTCCCTTAATCCCCCCTTGGAAAGCTACGCTGTACAAATAAGTCTGATAACCTTATTCCACATAGTTTTGATCCCCCCTAACCCCCCTTAAAAAAGGGGTAACAAGAATCAAAGTCCCCCTTTTTAAGGGGGATTTAGGGGGATCAAACCACATTTTGCACTATATGCGTTGGTAACAAATGCTTATGCTGTGGTCATAAAATTAAATCCCAATCCAAACTCCACTCATTGAATTGCCCAATTCCCCATTTAGTAAAATTAATATATTTATCGTTGCATTTGTTAACAGAAATTGCATTGTTGTATTGCAGTTTGTAACTCTTTTTAGTGATTGTCAAGAATATTCCTTTAGACTGAATTTCAATGGCAAAAGATAGGAATAAATACAAATGCACGCAAGCAATTTATTGTGTCATGAGTTTGTAGTTGCCGTATCATTTGTGGCTTGTATTATTGGCTTAGGATTACTGTGGAATTGCCAAGATACGAAAAATGATGAGCAGCAAGAAACAGAGATAATTTTGTTCAGAATGAGCTTTACTTATTGGCTCGTTTATTGTGTAGCGTTTGGACTAGAAAAGATGGTCTTCCACAATTATGAGCCTGTACTCATGACGTTAAAAATAACGACAGCATTGTCATATTTTTTAACCTTTTCGTGTATTTTGAGTTTACCGCTACATAAATTTGCAGTACACCGAGTTGAAGAATAGGCAATAGCCAACATTTATTTTTTCATTGTTTCATGGCGATCGCAATCATTTCTTCAAGTTTATCCTGAGCATGAACAGTCAGGATAAACACCTCTTGGACTGTCTTACCCTGTCTAGCAATGACTTTGTAACCACCACGAATGGGTACAGACACACGCAATTGCATCTTAGGTGCGTGACCTCTGACTCTACCAATTACCCCTGGTGTAATGGTTTGAATCCCATTCTGTTGACAAAGCCGCTCTAAAATTGGGATCAAACCAGGGAGGTGAGTAGAATGATTCCAGACTAATCTACCATCTTTGGGAGTATTGGCTTTTGGAGTGTCTGCGCTGGATTTGCCCATGATATTTATTAAGCCGCCTCTAATGGGGCCATTGTTAACCCAGCCCGACGCAGCTGTTGATGATACAATTCTGCTGGTTCTTGAGGGCCTACCCAGACAATCGCTTGCCCTTCATGATGTATCTGATTAGTCAAATCCCAAGCCAAATCACTAGTCATCCCTGGAATATACTTGATCAAACATTCAGCGACGTGTTGAAAAGTATTGAAGTCATCATTTAAAACTATCACCTTATAATTCGGATAAGTCTTACGGACGGTTTGACTAGTTTTTTCTGGAGTGACAGTTGGTGCTGTACCCATAGCGAAGACCACTGCTGAACGTATTGTGACCATAAGAGCAGTTAACCAACGGAATTTTACAAAACTACATTACAACTAACTAGTTTAATCTATGTTAGGAGACTGGGGACTGGGGACTGGGGATTGAGGAAACCCAACTTTTGTCTTGTCTTTAACCATGAGAGGAAAGGATACCTACGTTGAAAATATTGGCTGAAAGTATAGCTCTGGTCTGGGTTTAAGATTCTATATTTGCTCATAGTTTTTCCTGTACAAATCATATTGATCATTTTTGGTCAGGAAATTATATCCCCGACTTTTTGGAAAAGTCGGGGATATTTTTGTTCACATAGGCCATGAAATCACTACCGCCAATCCTCCCAGTTTTGATTAAAAATGGAAGTATCAGGGAAAGCGGTGGGGTTACCATTCTTTTCTAATAGACGTTTGAGGGCTTGCAGTTGCGGTTCTGGCTTGGGTAAATCGTCTACTAGTTGGTAAGGTGCAACGTTGTTGTTGAGGGCGAAAGCTGCAACAGTTCCCGCCGCCGCGCCAGCAGACCATTCAAAGGAGTGAACCCGATAAGCAGCAGCCGCTATATGACTGGTCGCAATACTTTTACCACCTACAATTAAATTGTCAACTTTTTGGGGAATCATTGCCCTCAGTGCAATTTGGAAGGGATAAGCCTGTCCTCCGCCACGTCTTTCCCCTGGACGTTCTGTATTACCGGGTGCTTCTGGTGGGCTTTTTGTCATGCAAGGATGGAAGTCAATGGCGTAGTGACCAATACCCACTGCATCGGGAAAAATGGTGGAACGAGTGCGGCGCATGGCTTTATCTGGGGAAATTTGACCAGAAATCACCGACGTCGCTTCTAAACCTGCCAAGGCTGCTTTTAGCTGGCGATACATATTTGCTGGCAGGGTTTTACGGTAATACTCGTCATTGTAGTTGCGGCGGGAAATATCAATTTCCCAGATGGTAAAGCCTCCTGGTTGTCCCCAACTGGGACGGCCGATGATACGCCGCCCTTCCCGCATATAAGGATATTTGGATAAGCCATGTGCTGTCCCCATCGGAGAATTTAACCCAGATAAAAAGCGGTTATTGGTTTGTTGCTGTTTTACACCTTTCCCTAATTGAGAGTCGGTTGTTCCAGCTACTAGCCAGTAATAGTAAGACAGGGCGTGTTCTTCAGCTTTGCGGAAAGTCTCGGTTCTCAGTCCACCCATCCAACCGCCTGGTTTTAATTGTCCTGTCCCTTGTAACTGCTGGCGAGTGTAAACTAAGTTATCTTTCGCAGTCCCAGGACGATAGTCATTACCCCAAGTCCAGTTTTGCATGGATATATCCCCTGGGGTGGGGGCGGTAAAATTCACCCCTCTAAATGTCGTGGGTTGTCCCTGATTTGGACTCCAAATGCGGCGATAGGTAAAAACTAAGTCAAAGTTGGCTAACCGCTCTAACTCATAACTGAAGTAGGGAGAGTATTGTAGATAAAATGGCGGCATTTTCTGCGGCTGCGGTTCTTTCGTCGCCTCCATTGCAAAGGTGTAGGTAAAGCCTTGTGTGCAATAGGGTTCATTGCTGGTGCTAGAAGATGAAGGTTCTAGGAAGGAACGCCCATCAATACCTAGACGGTAGGGAACATCAGCTAAAGCAATAATTTCTCCGGTTTCGCTAGCGTCTACAACATACCAGGGAATATTACCTTTGGTTTGCTTGGGAACTAGGCGAATAATACTTTTAGTAAACCGAGACGAGTTGTTGTAGCGATAAGCATCGTCAATAGTTTGCGATAGGGGAAAGGTGTTTAGGGGAGGTGCGCCTTTCGCTGGTTGATGTTGGATGGCGATCGCGCTATTAATTAACTGCCCACCTGTACTAGTATTATTCTTGGAGACTCCCAGTTCTTTAATTACCGTATTGGGAAACCATTCCAACTTACCTTTACCCTTTTTTTCTGCATCTTTGAGCATTTGCGCCAGAACGGTATGAGCATCACGCGGTAAAAAACAGGAATCACTTACCCAACAATCTCCAGGGTTGAGTTGACCGTATTTTTTTTGGATGCGGTTACGCAGTTCCAAATAACCACGAGAATAAAACTGGCGACTGCGTTGAGTGGGTCTTTCATCTAATGCAGATGTCCCTTGAGAAGAAATTTGTCCTCCCAACCAGTCGGTAATTTCTGTTAAGCAAACCCTTTTTCCGGCTAACAAACCTTCATAAGCTGTAGCTACACCAGAAAGTCCGCCACCTACAACTAAAATCTCACAGTTGACCGTTTTGTCTGGGCTTCTCGGTGGTGCGGCGATGATAGCAGAATGTGGTACTAGGTAGCCAGAGATTAAAGTAAGACTAATCAGTGAGGCTACTTGGTGTCTGCGCTTCATGATGTGAGAACCCTTTTTACTCTGTGCGGACTTGTAGACGTTACCATCCTGGGAATGTTCATGGCAAGGATAAGGGACAGATGATAAGTGACAGGTGAAGCCACAGAACTACTAAAAACAAATTTTGCCCAAGATCATGGAATTTGACAATGGCGATCGCTTTTGCTTGCGGTATCCTAAGCATATCCCCATCAACCTTAGACAACAAAATTCTGTTATAGATCAGAAAATAAGCACGCCGCAAAAACTGACCAACACATCAGGATGGTTGTGATGAATCCCCAACGAGTTAATCATGCTTGGGTAGCTTCAAACTGGATTTAATCTCTAAAACATCCCGGTCTAAGATATTGAACTTGTGGTCAAACTCGCGTAACAAATCATTTAATTCTTGTTGCATCTACTTTTAACGGCGGATGTGAACACTACCCGCCGTTAAAAGCAGATAGTGCATAAAAACATCTGTCTAACGTATGTAGTCAGTGAGGGAAATCAAATTCAGAACATAGAAGGAAAAGATTAACAAAAAGATGATTCTGAGAGTTTAGTCAAGGATTTAATAAAATGCAGACTTTATTAGGCTTACACAGAACCAGTACAGAGCTAGAGTTAAAAGTGCAAGAGCTTTTGGCTGAGTTAAGTGCTGTTAACGAGCAATTGTGCTGTGAAGAAGATTTGCACCAGCGAATACAGACAGAAATTGAAAAGTCTTTTTCTATACTTCAAGCAACTCTAGAGGCCACTGCTGAAGGTATTATTGCTATCAGGTTTCTCACCTCATGTACTGATACTGCAACGTCCTCCATCCCAAACTCGATCTTGCCGTCTGTACCCAAACTCAAAATAGTCTTCGACTTCATTGAAGCTAATTATCATCAGCCGATTACCCTCTATGACGTAGCACAAGCAGCTGGTTACTCTCCAACTTACTTAACCAACCTAGTGAGATGCCAAACAGGACAAACAGTATACAAATGGATTGTCCAACGCCGGATGGCACAGGCACACTCCTTGCTTGTAAATACTGACCAACCTGTAAATCAAATTGCTGCGGCAGTAGGCTATCCAGATCCAGGTCATTTCATCCGCCAATTTCGGAAGATCCACAGTACAACTCCAAAAATGTGGAGAAATATGCATCGCAGTTAGATTAGTATTCAGCAAGATTAAGAATGTCCTACTTTAGCGCAAAATTTTCCATTGAAATAGGTTGTGTCAACACTTAAGCTGAATACTTTAACGCATATATATTTTGTTGATATCAGCGATCGCTCCTAGTAGGGTTATTTGGCGTTGCATACACATTAGCTTACTTTGTAATAATTTTTATGTTTAGAGAAGTATGGGACGTTGTACGTAGCTACACAAAAACTTTCTGCCGTTCTCTACCATTTTTATGGAAAGCAGCACCCAGAGAAACAGTCTTGATGGTGGCTGCGGTGATGTTGCAGGGAATAGTTCCCGCCATCAGCGTTTGGATTACCAAGCAAGTGGTAGATACAGTAGCAATAGCCTTAAACGAAGGTAAGGAAATTAGCGTTGTACTTATTGCTGGCTTAGTAGCAGCATGGGTGGGGGCTTTGCTGCTAGAAGCTCTCCTGCGACCTTGGATGTCCGCAATTCAGGGAAACTTGGGCGAAAAGCTAACAGCTCACATTAACTTGCTATTGATGCGTAAAGCTAATACTTTTCCTGACTTGAACCGTTTTGAAGACCAAAAGTTTTATGACGAGCTACGGCTTCTCCAAGAACAAGTCAAATACCAGCCAATGAGTTTTATTGGCAATTTGGCTCAGGGAGGCAGCAGTTTGTTCACTTTGGTAACTATGGTGGTGCTGTTATTGCCACTTGGGTTTTGGATTCCGTTTGTAATTATTATTACAACCATCCCTCAGATATATGTTTCCTTCCAGTATGAAATGATCATTTGGGGAGCTATGTATGAGAAAAGTCCAGAAGCTCGGCGGATGCAATACTATTCGTCAGTCATGCTTACTGATACCTACGCCAAAGAAGTACGCTTGTTTGGGCTTGGTTCCTTGTTTATTAATCGATATGTCAAAGAATTTCAGTCTTTGCATCAAACTATGCGCCACTTACGGGGTAAACAAGCTTTTTGGGCGGCGCGTTTGTCTGTAATGACTGCTTTGGGGAATGGCTTTGCCTTTTATTGGGTGGTGCAGCAAGCTTTTAGAGGAGAAATTAGTCCAGGAAGTGTACTTCTTTTCGTACAATCACTAGCTTACCTCCAACAGAATCTCGAACAGTGTATTGCTGTCTCCTTAACTACCTTTGAAACTCTACTATATATGCAGCAGTTTTTTGGGTTCATAGAAAGCCAAGCAATCATGCCTGTGTGCATTCCTGGTCAACCAGTACCTGCTCTCATGCGATCCGGCATCACCTTTGACAGGGTACACTTTTGCTATCCAGATCATCGGTCAGCTGTGGTAGATGTTTCCTTTTCTTTGAAACCTGGAGAAACCGTAGCTTTGGTAGGGGAAAATGGGGCAGGTAAGACCACGCTAGTAAAGCTGCTGACACGTTTATACGACCCTACAGAGGGAGCTATTTTGGTCGATGGTGTGGACTTGAGGGAATTAAACTTGGATGGATGGCGACAGAATATTGCTGCGGTATTTCAAGATTTTAGCCACTATGCACTCACCTTGGGAGAGAACGTTGCTTTGGGAGATATTGCCGCACTGGATGACTCAGAATGCTTCAGGCGGGCAATTAAAAAAGCTGGTATTGCTGAACTGGTTGAAAAGTTTCCTCAAGCAGAGTTAACTCCTTTAGGCAAGCAATTTGGGGGGACAGAACTTTCTGGAGGAGAGTGGCAAAAGTTAGCGATCGCCCGCGCTTTCATGCGAGAAAAAGCCCAACTACTAATCCTTGATGAGCCTACTGCTGCCCTTGACCCCCGTAGCGAATATGAGGTCTACCGCCGCTTTGTGGAACTAGCTCAAGGTAAGACAACACTTTTAATTACCCACCGCCTGGCTTCAGTACGCATGGCTGACCGCATCTTAGTTTTGAAGGGTGGACGGCTGATTGAACAAGGAACTCATGAGGAACTTTTGCGACATGGCGGCGAGTACGCCACGCTTTGGAATATGCAAGCCCAGCAATATAGTGTTCAAACAATTTGATGTAACTTTTTGCCTCTAATCTCGACTTAATTCAATTCAGCAGAGTCAACCTGATTACAGCAGCATATAGAGACCTTACTGTACGGTTTCTATATGCTGCTTTTAGTATTTTTTCTACTTACAGGATACCGTTACAAAGCCCTTTGGGCTAGGGTATAGGGAATGGGCAACACTTCTCTGCGAACGACAAGCTCAGTGCATCGCAGGCAACAGGGAAAGAAAACTTTAGTTCTGGGCTTGAAGCTCAGTTTAAATAATTACTTTTTTCGAGATATAAAATACGTTCGCACAGCGTCTTGCAGAAAAGAGAAAAGAATTCCTTATTTCAATCTCACTTCTTCAGGAGTGGTTTCCCTGTTCCCTTTGAAGTGGACTTTCTTGATTTTCATAAATCCTCTCAATATGACCGAATAAATATCCTATTTAATCATAATAATTTCCATTGCTACTATGTTTATAAAGCTTTAAATTAATAGTGTGGTTGATAAATTCAACCACACAAAAGCCACAAAATTTTTGGAGATTTTTCAAATGAAAACTACAAATGTCACCAAGAAAGAATACTCTAAGCCTCAATTCATTGATATGGGTAATGCTGTTACAGCAACATTAGGTACTATTTGGTGGAAACGAGATAATTTCTTCGGTCGCAGATTAATTCCGTAATCTGTGCTGTTAAAGCTTTAAATTAATAGTGTGGTTGATAAATTCAACCACACAAAAACCACAAAAATTCTGGAGATTTTTCAAATGAAAACTACAAATGTCACCAAGAAAGAATACTCTAAGCCTCAATTCATTGATATGGGTAATGCTGTTACAGCAACATTAGGTACTATTTGGTGGAAACGAGATAATTCATTCGGTCGCAGATTAATTCCGTAATCTGTGCTGTTAAAGCTTTAAGTTAATAGTATGGTTGATAAATTCAACCATACAAAAACCACAAAAATTCTGGAGATTTTTCAAATGAAAACTACAAATGTCACCAAAAAGGAATACTATAAGCCTCAATTCATTGACATGGGTAATGCTGTTACAGCAACATTAGGTACTATTGGGTCGAAAAGAGATTTGGTATTCGGGCGCAGATTAATTCCGTAATCTGTAGCCACTAAATTGTGGCAGTAATTTGACAAATACTAAGGTGAAGATAAGAGTTAATCATATTTGGCTTAAATTCACCCTTTTCTTAAACAAGATGCTTAAAATTGCTGAATTTACGATATTACCAACCTACAAAAATGATAATCAACTTTCAAGATTAAGCTCTTTGATTTTCTGAACTAACTGGTGAAATTTAATAATCAAACAACATAGAAAACTTATGAAACGTTGGTTTTGTGGCTTTGTTCCAGAAAGTGTTAGTTCTCTAGCAACTCTTCCGAATCCCATTGATGGTGAATTACTTTGGAAAACGTCAAGTTCTCTTTGGGTTTGTGGCTCTTGGAAAAAACAGCAAATTATCACGCTGTTTGAAGGTTCTGTGCGGTTAGCTATTATTGGTACTTGCCTTGCACCTCATGAAACTTTGGCTCAATTGTTCCGTAATGCTGTCAAAGCAAATGAGTATAGTCAACTCATGAGATTGCCAGGTAGTTATAACCTGATTGTTCAAGATGATGCCGATACATATGTATTTGTAGATGCGGCTGGCATTAAGTCTGCATTTTATACGATTTATAATTCTTGTATAGTTTACTCTTCACTGGCGATACCTTTAAAACAACTACTTAAGGCAGAAGTAGATAAGTCTTGGCTTGCCACTTATCTCTCAGGTATGGTGACACTCAGCTTAGTACAGAATCGCACTCCCTTCTGTCACGTACAACCTATTCCCCCTGGGCATTATTTACACATTTCAAAGGGGAAACCAATATGTAAACGGTATTGGTATGGAACACAAAAATACAAAAGTTTTTCTGAAGCAGCCGAACAGTTGCGTGAAGAGTTGCTAACAGCTGTGGAAGGGCGAGTTGGTTTATATGGCAATATAACTAGCGACTTGAGCGGTGGGTTTGATTCAACCACTTTAGCTCTAATAGCTGCAAAAACTTTAGCAAAGCAGGATAAGAAGTTATACACAGTAACTAATAAAACTGTTAGTGCTACCCAATCGTCAGATGTAGAATATGCCCAGCACGCAGCTAGTCTTTATTCAAATCTAAATGCCTTAATGATTGAGGGTGATGAAATTCCTACTGAGTATAGTAACTTAGAATTAGTACCTCTAACAGATGCACCAAGTCCAGTATCTTTAGCCACAGCACAAATCCTGCACAGGAGCAAAATTATCAGTTCCTTAAGTTCTCAACTTCATATGGATGGAGACGGTGGAGATGCAGTGCTTTCAGGTTGTTATTCTTATTGTGTGGATCTGTTAAGACAGGCACGAATAAGAAAATTTTTTCACCATGTTTATGGGTGGTCTCGACTCGGAAATTTTTCCCCATTTACTCTAATGAGTAAGGTTATAAAGCACAATTTTACTTCCTATCAAGACTGGTTATTTGAAGGAGCAAGAAAACTAAAGACTGGAGATTTAGCACTTCAAGCATTTAAGCTCAAGCAGCCTATTGATCAAATTCTAGGATGGGATTTACTTCCTGAGATTGCTAGTTGGCATTCAAATGATTCTGTCAACTTAGTTTTAGATGAACTACAAAAATGGGCGCAAATCGCAACACCTTTTGCAGATTTTGTGGGTGAACATCAATTTATATCCATACTTCAATTAAATGGATTAAATGCCAGAATTGGACACCAGTTGTATGAAATTTATGATGTTAATTTAGAATCACCTTATCTTGATACATTAGTTATAGATGCTTGTCTCTCTGCAAACCCAGAAGAACGAATTAGCCCATTTATATATAAACCACTATTACCTAAAGCACTTCAACGAGATTTGCCACAGAGTATTTTTGCCCGTAATACAAAAGGGGATTATACAACTGATGAATTCATTGGGTTGCGAGAAAATAGGCACATTATCAAAGAAATATTCCAAAGTTCTTTATTAGCTGATATGGGGCTAATAAAAATAAGAGAATTAGAAAATGCTATGCAACATTTCAACATGGGATTCTTTGGGAATTCACCGCTTTTTACTCAAACCCTATCGCTTGAACTCTGGTTGCGTCGCTTGGAAAAGGATCATAGAAGTTTCTGGGTAGAAGAGAATTAGCAGAGATCACTGTAAATAGAAGAATAAAGTTTACGCTTTGATTTGGCAATAGGTATATTAGATAGGAAGGTAAATGATGGAAAAATTACACGTTCCAGTATATGTTTCCACGACTTTTTTTGAAGAAAGTGCAATTTTATTAGATTCTCAAAAAAATCGTTACTACACTTTGAATGATAGTGCGGCTGAATTTTGGAAGCTACTAACAAAATTAGGTTCATTTGAAGAGGCAATAGAAGAGCTTTCATATTTATATGAAGGTTACTCAGATGATTTTAAAAAAGATATGGAGTTTCTTGTGAACGATTTTATGAAAGCAGGACTACTTGAAACAGGGGCAAATATTTATTAATATTTACCTTCCTTTGGTTTTAATAATGTTAATTCTTCAACCAAAGGAAAGTAAATATGATGCTGTCTACTGCGGAAAAATTTGACTTTATAAGGTTTTAAATTGAGGAAAGTATTATGGACGATCAAGTGTCATTAACAACTATTAATATAAACTTGAGTTGTAAAGACCGTTTAATAGGTTTATTGACTGTCATAGTTGCATACATAGCTGTACGTTGTCTAAGCTTGTTCAGAATTTGTAAAATTCTCAGGCCAATGAAGGGTCATTGTTCACGGGAAATAACAACTCATGAAGCTGATATTGCTTGGGCAGCAGTGCGTAAATCCAACTTATTTTTGTTGGGAAGAGTAGCATGTTTAGAATTATCTTTGGCATTTATGCTTTTCGCTCTAACTAAAGGTCTATCGTCAACTTGGTGTGTAGGTGTGGCTACTGAACCAATTGGAGCACATTCATGGGTAGAAGTTGCTGGTAAACCTTTCCGTGAAGTGAATAATTTTGAACATCGTTTTAGAAAATTGCTGACGGTATAAACAGGGCTTTGCTTTTTGAGAGTTTTAACTATTTGCTTAATTCCCTCCTCTTAACGCTGTAATGGGATCGAGTCGCGCAGCTTGTCGCGCTGGTGCAACACCAAAAATTAAACCAATGCTGCCGGAAACGCCTGCTGCAAGTAAAATTGATCCCATCGGTACTGATGGTTGCAAAGGGGTGAACATCCCTACTATGAGTGCGCCACCTACGCCTATACCTGTTCCTACTAAGCCGCCTGCGACTGAGAGGATAATTGCTTCAATCAAAAACTGTGTGAGGATTGCCTGTTCAGTTGCCCCTATTGCTTTACGTAGTCCAATTTCCTGGGTACGCTCGGTGACAGAGACTAGCATAATATTCATGATGCCGATACCACCAACCACCAGGGAGATACCCGCTATTGATGCCAAGACTAAACTCAAAGCTCCCGTCACTTGACTCACTAAGTCTTGAACTGACTTGTTGGCGGCAACCATAAAGTCTTTCTTGCCACGTCTGCGGGTGAGAATATTGGTAGTTTGGAAAGCTGCTGCTCGGACACTAGCTCGATCTTGGGCAGAAAGTTCTAAGTAGTCAATGGGAATGCCTAATGGCGATCGCCTTCCTGTTAACTGAACTGCCATAGTAGTAATAGGGACGTAGGCTGTCTCATCGGGATTTGCACCCATGAAAGCACCTTTGGCTTGCATTACGCCAATTACTTGAAAACTTAAGTTATTCATCTGCACTGGCTGACCAAGCGGATTTTCACTACCAAAGAGTTTATCTGCAACTGCTGAACCCAAAATCACAACTTGGGCATTTTGCTGTAATTCAAAGTCTTCAAAAAAGCGTCCTTGGCGAACACGTAGATTTCGGACGTAGAGAATTCCCGGTGTCGTACCTGTCACGGTTACTTGACTGATGCGTCCTTGACGGGATAATTGCAAATTGCTACTAATCTGCGGTGCAACTTCCCGGACGGCAGGTGCAATGTTGGCTATGGCCTGAGCATCTGCTAAAACCAGTTGTGCAACTTCAGTGCTTAATCCCTGCGTATTTTCGTTACCAGGAAAAACAGAGAGTTGATTTGGCCCAAAAGACTCTAACTGTTGCTGGGTAAACTGCTGTGCGCCTTGCCCGATGGCAACCATCGAAATCACAGAAGCATTGCCAATTATAATTCCTAGCATGGTGAGCGTACTACGGAGTTTATTTGCAGTCAATGTTTTGACTGCCATATTGGTACTTTCAAGTAGATTCATAATTAACTAAAATCCCACAGTGTCTACGCCGTCAATCTTTTCAGTGCTGGGGGGAGATATAAACACGCGATCGCTCTTTTTCAATCCTGTTAATACTTGCACTTGATCGCCACTCGTTGCACTCACCTTAATTGCTTGGAATCTGGCCTGATTTTGTTCATCAGCTACATATACGCCAGTTTGACCATTAGGCTGAGTCACAACCGCAGCCAAGGGAATCACCACAGCATTCTTGATTGGCTCTCCCAAGAACGTTAATCTCACATTCATGCCTGATTTCAGCTTTGTCTGCCCGGTAGAAAGTGCCACTTTCACCCGAAAGGCGGTAACATTATTTTCCTGCACTGCTCTAGGGGCAATCAAGCTCACCCGCCCTTGAAAAGTTTCGTTGGGGTAGGTGTCTGCTTGAATATCTACGGTTTGACCTAAATTAATTTTAGAAATGGTAGCTTCGGGGATTTTGGCTTCAATTTCTAAGCCACTAGAGAGTTCAGCAATGGAGGCAGATGTTGCTCCTTCACTAGAAGAGGCTGAGGTGGTGGGTGTAACAAAATCTCCCTCTTGAGCAAAGCGACGGGTGATGATGCCCGTAAAAGGCGCACGGATCACAGTGTTGTTGAGCTGACTTTGATAAAAAGCCAGTTGCGCTTTGGCCTGGGCTACCTCAGCTTCTGCTTGGGCGATTTCTTGAGGGCGCAGTCCATTTTGAGCTTTGTTCAAACTCTGTTGCTGTTCTTTAAGTCGTGCTAGTTCCGCTTCCAGATTTGCCTTAGCTTCCCCTTGTTTAGCGATAAACTCTCCAAAAGCATTCCGGGAGATTGCACCCTCTTGAACTAGCATTTGATTGCGTTTGAGTTCTTCTGTGGCATGGTTCAGCCTTGCTTGGGCTGCAGCGACAGATGCTTGAGCTGTAGCAACCCTGGCTTTTAACTCAGCAATTTCTTCGGCACGAGTTCCAGAACGCTTTAACTCTAAATCAGCTTGCGCTTTTGCTAGGAATGCTTGATACTGATTGACCTGCGCTTGGATGCGCTCACCACTCATGCGCGCAATAATGTGTCCTTTCTGGACGCGATCGCCTTCCGTCACATACAGTTGAGCAATACGTCCAGACTCTTCAGGACTGAGGTTGATTTTTTGTATTGCCTGCACCACCCCGTTGGCTTGGATTTGGACTACCCAATCTTTGGTTTGCACCATTATAGTTTGGCTAGTTATATCTTGCTTAAAAGCAGTTTTTTGGGTCTTCAGGTAAACTGTCGTGGTAGTTCCCAATACTCCGAGTACCAGGACTCCAAAAATCCAGG
This sequence comes from Anabaena minutissima FACHB-250, assembly GCF_014697125.1. GTDB lineage: Bacteria > Cyanobacteriota > Cyanobacteriia > Cyanobacteriales > Nostocaceae > Trichormus > Trichormus minutissimus. The sequence continues at coordinate 41,235 of NZ_JACJRG010000023.1, forward strand.
GGTTTTGCTTCTTTACCCGACAGAATGGTAAAGTTTGCATTAGTACGCTTTGCCTCACTATTTTGTTCAAGATTGTCTCAATAGTAAGAGGTTGCGTATATTTGCTACATGGATCTAAATTCCCAAAGTTTTTAGTACCAAAGTCCTATTTTTTCAGTGCTTTGGTAATTAAGAGCCTTTTTTGAAACCACCAACACTGTGAACCGCCTTCTGCAAGTTAAAACCCATCCTTTTCGTTTACTGCTTTACCTGGAATGGATTTTGTTGGTAATTACAATTCTGGGTGAGCTACCGTGGGAAAGTATTCCCTATTTAGGAACGCTATTAGCAGAATCTTCTCAGACATCAAAGTTGCTGCCCTACTCTTGGTTGCTAAACATCATCTGCATTATTGGATTTGGGTTTATGGGGTTGCGGTTGCCAAGGGGTACAACTGCGAGTAAATGGCTTTACACCGCACTGGAACTAGGAATCATTTGGCTTGTAACTGCCTGGGGAAGTTGGCGTATATCTTTTTTGTCTCCTTATCTAATTGTCGTTATCCGCAGTTGCTTAATTTTTCAACCAACGGGACGATTGCTATCTACTGGATTGGTCTTTCTCTCTTTCTTGTTATCACTGGTAATTTCGGTAAAGGATCTTCCAGCGATTCAACTGGAACTGACACAACCCAGACCTGTAACCCTCAACCAAATCAGGATTTGGTTTATTATTAGTAATATCAACACGACAATTTTGTTTGGATTGGTATTGGTATTTGTTTTGATGTTGGTAAATGCGTTGCTAGCAGAACGGCAAAGTCGGCAAAAACTAACACTTGCCCATAACCAGTTACATCAATACGCCTTACGCATAGAAGATCAAGCAACTTTACAGGAGCGTAACCGCATAGCCCGCGAAATTCATGATTCCTTGGGTCATGCCTTGACGGCTCAAAGTATTCAATTGGAAAATGCTTTATTATTTTGTCACTCCAACCCAGACAAAACCCAAGTTTTTGTGAGCGAAGCCAAGCAATTAGCATCAATAGCTTTGAAAGAAATTCGCCAATCAATTTCAACCCTGCGGTCTGACCCTTTACAGGAGAAAAACCTAGAATCAGCCCTTACCAGCCTAATTGAAGACTTTGGTAACAGGACGAATATCACCCTAGACAGCACAATTGACCTGACACAATCAGTGACGATTGAAGTTAAAACTGCTATCTATCGTATTATCCAAGAAGCCTTAACGAACATTTCCAAACACAGTCATGCAAAGCAAGTTACTCTTAAATTGCAAACAACACCTGAATACTTACATCTGCTAATTGAAGATAATGGTAGAGGCTTCAATCCAGAACAAAATACCACTGGTTTTGGGTTGCAGGGAATGAGAGAAAGAACGTTAGCCCTGGAAGGTAACTTTAGGCTAGCAAGCGAAATGGGAAAAGGTTGCTGTGTAACTGTTAATATTCCACTGAGGAAGTTTCTGCCATGATTCGCTTGTTGCTGGTAGACGACCAGATGATCATTCGCCAAGGACTCAAAAGCTTATTAGAAGCTAAACCAGACCTACAGGTAGTAGGAGAGGCTGAAAATGGTCAACAAGCCCTAGAGGTGATTGAGTCTCTGCAAGGAACATCTCTACAACCGGATGTAGTATTGTTGGATGTGCGAATGCCTGTAATGGATGGCGTAGCAGCAACACAGCAAATTTGCCAATGTTTTAGGTCAACTCAGGTTCTGATTTTGACTACCTTTGATGATGAAGAATATGTTTCCCAGGCAATGAGCTTTGGTGCGAAGGGTTATTTGCTCAAAGATACCTCATCGGAGGATTTAGCACTGGCAATTCGGGCAGTCTATCATGGACACACCCATCTCGGCCCCGGACTTTTTGAGAAAGCAATGGCACAGCAAAGGCCAGCTCATTCTGTTCACTTAGACATTCCTCCTGAATTAGCAAAACTTTCGCCTAGAGAACGGGAGGTATTGCGATTAATTGCTTGTGGAGCTAGCAATCGTGAAATTGCCCAAACACTTTACATATCTGAAAGGACTGTAAAAAACCACGTTACCAGTATTTTAAATCGATTGAACTTGCGCGATCGCACCCAAGCTGCACTTTTTGCTAGTTCCTTCCTTACTTTTCTGGGTAGTACCCAAGATGTAATGATAGAGAAGTAGGAGAGCGATTTTTTTCTAGAGTGGCAAAGTTTGCTACTGGAGTTTAGGTGCGATAGCACTGGTGCTTGATTCGGTGCGTTACTTCTTTAAAGCACACTACGAGGTGGCATATACCGTTCCGCCAGCAGAGCGTTTTCCTAAAATATATGCCAAGCCGTCCTTCAAGTTGAAAGTCTTTTCATAAACCGCACTTTCACCGTCCTTCTGGCGTATCGTAATTGAATCTTCACCAGTTTTTTGTACGCTCATCCAATGAAAACTTAGTTGTAATACATACTTTCCATTATCCTGAATTAACCCAGCCAACTCCTCTGAATCCTTGTAATCACCTATCTTGCCACCAAATCCAGAGTATTCCTTGGCATAATCTTCGCAGTTTTTTGTCCAATCTGGGCCACTAAGCTTCTCAAACCCTTCGTATCGAGAATCCCAGTAATCGTTCACCATTTTTATCGTAATCTGCACCAGAGGTCCGTCTCCATCAGCGTAAAATAGGTCAGTGTCATTCCATCCGTTTGTTATACCGCCACTACGCCGATATCCTTTCCTATTTAAGTTACCGTTGTCAACACAGTTAGGTAAATAATCATCATCAAGTTCTTCCACATCTATCTCCGTCCCACCCGAAGGAGGGGTTTTCTTTACCCTCTGTGCTACGACTATATTCTGATCTGTTGGAAAAGCTTTGATCTGATTCTTCAATGGGGTGAAAATCTGCTTTTGCTGTCCTTGAGTTGGGTAGGCAGAAGCGGGGGAACTTATCATTTTTACCGCCTGTTTCGCCCTTTGATCTGCTTCCTGTTCATATTGATCCCCTGGTGCGCTGATAGCTAATTTAGGTTGCACAGGTGATTGCTCACCTTCTGGGTTGAAAATAGTGAAATGTGGTATTTGGCTTTCACATCCCTGAGTTTCTGGCGATTTCATACTATCCTCTGGTTTGGGCTGCACAACAAAGGGACGAGATACCAAAGGATTAGAAGCAGAAGATTGCTTTTGTGATGCTTTATGAGTCCGCATAGTCACACTCCGAATCGCAGCCAAGTAATATTCTATTCTTTCACCTTTCTGAGAAATGAAGACTAGACGATAAGAGAATTGACCACAATACGGTTCAGATAAGCCCAAAATCCTCATGTAGAGACAAGATTTATCGCGCTTTAAAGACCAATTATTCTTAACTGAACCGTATTGGGTTATGTGACATTAATTTAACTGAGCAGCGACTTGGCTGGAAATTCTAACCATCCTTGATCATGAATGCTCCAAACCTTACAACCAGATTTTTAGTCAGTTTGGTTTTGGCTTGCGGGTACGAGCTAGGCTGCTTGATCGGATTTATCCGTTTAAAACATTTCTAGTTGATGGTAACACCGCCGCCGCCATTTTTGAGTACCGTACTAAGTTGAAGGACTTTACCGACGATTCCGGCCGACAGTTGCTCAATGGTAAACGCCTACAAGGTAAGCTGATGGCGAAGGTGGCTAATCTGCTTTTTAACAAGTTAGTTGAGTACGCGGTCGGTCATAGACCATCTCTACGAGAGACTACGCCAAAGCCTCCGGCGGGGCGGAGCATCGGCACAAAATCATCACGATCATAAACACCTGATGCTAAACCACTACACTAAAAGTAGCGGTTTTCATTCAAGGAAGGTAACTAGAGTGAAGAGCAAGAACCAATTTGTTTTATCCTTACTTTTGAAAAGCACCATCGTCTTTTCCCCCTTGCTGCTGTCTGCTGAGATTAGCAATGGACAAACTACACCATCCCCTTCCCCCCAACACATTACCGCCCAAGCGATACCTAATCAACAAGGGGAAGCATTAGCTCAACTGCAAACAGAAAAGCGGATTTTAGAACAAATACAAACTGATTTTGAGCGAGCCTTTAATCGTACAACCGTCTTGCTGAATATTTGGTTAGTTATCTTAAGTTTATTTCCCGTGGCGATTATTACTTTATTTTGGCTACTGCGACGGGTCGCTATTCGTGAAATTGTAGATAGAGCGATGTCACAGTTGCAAGGAGTGGAAAAACTCGAAGCACAACTAACTCTAGTCAAGCAAGATGCAGAAAATCTCATTCAAGAAGCTAAAGGGATTACTCGTGCTTTAGAAAGGGAAGCTGAAAATCTACAACAAAAAATCAAAACTGAACACGATAATTTATCTTTTGTAACATCAGAGATATTGCAAGTTAAGACAGATAACTTAACTAAAATATCAACAGAAGTTACAAATTTTCAGCAAAAAATTGAGCATTTACTAGCTGAGTTTGCTAGCCAACTATCTCAATTAGAGTTAGATACACAACAGAAAAAAGATATAACTCTGGAAAATATAGACAAGACTGAATCAGAGATAGTACATCAACTGGGAGAATTACAAAAAAATGCTACAAATCACAAAAACTTAGTTGTAGAAGATTTAGAAGAATCCCAGCTAGAATTTAATAATCAAATAAGAAATTTATACACTGATACTCAGCAGCATCAACATAAAATCATTGTAAGTTTAACTAACTTACAGTCAGAATTTAGTGTGCAGTTATCTACATTACAGGAAGATGTCCAGCAGCAAAAAGATATCAAATTAGAAAATCTCCAAGCAATAGAAAATCAATTCCAATCGCAAGTTTCAGAATTGGAAGCTGATACTCAAGGACACAAAGATACTTTGTTAGAGAATTTAACAAAATTACAAGCAGAGTATGCACAGCAATTATCTAACTCCCATGCAGAAGTCCATAACCAAAAAGATAGTGTCTTACAAAATATACAAGAATTAGAAAATTTATTCAAAGCGCAAATATCTGAATCACAGTTATATATTCAACAGGAATTAAGAAAATTACAATCGGAGTTTGCATCTAAGCTAGTTGAGTTACAATTAGATGCTCGAAACCGCAAAGAGCAAATTATGGAGGGGTTAGAAAAATCAGGTTCGGAGTTTGTTTCGCAATTTTCAGAATTACAATTAAATGCTCAACAACAAAAACTCTTGATCTTAGAAAAGCTGGAAAAACTAGAAACGGAGTTTGTCTCACAACTATCTGAATTGCAATTAGATGCTCAACAGCGTAAAGATGTAATCTTAAAGGAATTTGCCGAAGTTGAACCCGCAGTAATTACAATAGAAGAAGCAACCCCAGCACCTCAGCCAGCAAGAGAAAATGAGCAGACAAAATTAACTGCTGATGATTATATAGAGCAGGGAAATAATTTATTTTCACAAAAAAGTTACGAAGAAGCGATCGCAGCTTACGAGCAAGCGGTGAAAATCAACCCTGATGATGCTGTACTATGGTTTAAGTGTGGCATTACTTTCGCCAGGTTGAAACGTTATAAACAAGCGATCGCTTCGTATAATCGAGCGATCAAAATTCAACCAGATTATCATCAAGCATGGTGCGATCGTGGTGTTGCATTCGGTTATTTACAGCAACATCAAGATGCTTTTAAATCTTTTGACCAAGCCACCCAAATTAACCCAGAAGATGCCATTGCCTGGATGAATCGCGGTTTAGCTTTGATAGAATTAGAACAATATGAAGAAGCAATTACTTCTTTTAACCAAGCATTAAAGTTCCAAGCAGATTCCCCAAAAGTTTGGGATAAACGCGGTTACACTCTTGTTAGGTTAGGACAGGATGAAGAAGCAATCAGTTCTTTTGATAAAGCTTTAGCAATTAAACCAGACTATGCCAGTGCTTACTATAATAAAGCTGCCTGTTATGCACTGCAAAAACAGGTAAATTTAGCTTTAGACAATCTGCAACAAGCCATTAATCTTAACCCTAGATATCAAGAAGATGCTGCAAATGATATAGATTTTGATGAGATTGCAGATAATGAAGAATTTAGAACATTAACCACGCTATCTCAGTCATAACTCACCACTCTTTCAAACAAAGCTCGATAAACAGGTTCACCCCTATTTTGCGTTGAAACTTCTCTTTCTGTTGGGACTAATAGGGGGTTTTCTTCTAGCCATTCTCCTATACCGATTCTTTGGAAATGGGGGCTTTCTGCAAAGCGATCGCGCATTTCTACTGCGATAAATTCCATATCTGATTGCAGAAATACCACTCCCCCAACAGGCAAATAATTAGCTAAGTCTGCTACTAATTCTGGTTGTACTACGCGGCGTTTAGCGTGGCGAGTCTTAAACCAAGGATCGGGAAATTGAATAGTAACTCGCTGTAAAATACCTGGAGGTAGAGAAGATAACAAAACTTTTAATGAGTTATTCGCATTACAAAACACGTAATGGAGATTTGTTAACCCTAGCTCAGAACATAACTTATTAGCTTCTATGACTAGGGGTTCGCGAATTTCTAAACCAAGAAAATTCCAATGTGGTTCTATCTGCGCCATTTGTAACACGAATCTTCCCCTAGCACAGCCAATATCTAAATGTAGCGGCTGGTGTAAATTAGCATAAATTTTTTCCCACTCTATAGGATTTACAGGTTGTTGATACTTCTTTGCTAGGGGATTAACGTGTTGACGGACGCGGATAAATGGCAAAATTTATACTCCTTATAATTTAGTCATTAGTAATTAGTCGATTGGGTATTTGGCATTCATTGGTTTTTTCCTCCCCTGCTTCCCCTGTTTTATTACCACCATTCCCCATATGTATAAATGTTAAGTATAAGCAATCCTCAGCAGCTTGACAAAGGAGGGGTTATACTTTTTTTAAAAGTGTGCCTTAAACTACCGTTTTTAATAATTTTTTGAAATCAATGGTGCTAAATTTTCGCTTTGCTGTAGTTAGCGACTTACACATCGCTCTTCCTCACACCATCTGGGATCATCCTAGTCGGTTTCATCTAGTGGAAGTGAGTATTTCTGCTTTTGAAAGTGCTATTGAACATTTAAAAGAACTTGATTTAGATTTTATTTTACTGCCAGGAGATTTAACACAACACGGTGAACCAGAAAATCATATTTGGTTACAAGAAAGGTTATCTAAATTACCTTTTCCTGCATATGTTGTACCTGGTAATCACGATGTTCCTGTGTTGATGGCTAATCAGCAATCAATAGCCTGTGCTGATTTTCCCAGTTATTACCGCAAGTTTGGCTATGGAAATACTAATCAACTTTATTACACACAGCAATTATTACCGGGGGTGCGGTTAATTGGTTTAAATTCTAACTGTTTTAATGAACAGGGTGAGCAGATAGGACGTTTAGATGCCCAACAGATGAGATGGTTAGAAGAGGTACTAGCCGCAGCAGTAGATGAACTGGTGTTAGTGATGGTGCATCACAACGTAGTGGAGCATTTACCCCATCAATCCCGCCATCCTATGGCAAATCGTTATATGTTGGCAAATGCCCCGGAATTATTGTACTTACTACGACGTTATGGAGTCAGGCTAGTCTTTACAGGTCATTTACACGTTCAAGATGTTGCCTGTGATGAAGGTGTATATGATATTACCACTGGTTCTTTAGTCAGCTATCCTCATCCTTATCGAGTTTTAGAGTTTCATCGAGATCAACAAGGAAAAGAATGGCTGCAAATCCTGTCTCATCGTGTAGAGTCAGTACCTGATTTTCCTAACTTGCAGCATTCATCAAAGCAATGGATGGGCGATCGCTCGTTTCCATTTCTAGTTAAATTACTTAGCCTACCGCCATTAAATTTACCCATAAACCAGGCACAAGAACTAGCTCCCAGTTTGCGTGATTTTTGGGCAACTATTGCCGATGGAGATGCTTTGTTAGATTATCCCCATTTTCCCCAAAAAGTGCGCCATTACATTCAGACGTATAGTGCGATCGCTCATACTGGTACACCCAGTTTTATTGATAATAACAGTACCTTATTGTTAGAAAAAAGTCCTGAGTTTTGAGTCCAGAGTAGAGACGCGATTCATCGCGTCTGTAAATAGAGTATTAAGTTGTGAGTTTTGAAACTCCCAACTCAGCACTCCCCACTCCCCACTCCCCACTCCCCACTCCCCACTCACTACTCACTACTCAGCACTCAGCACTCAGCACTCAGCACTCAGCACCGGCTAAACGCCGCGCTACCGCTAACAGCACTCACTACTCCCCACTCCCCACTCAGCACTCAGCACTCACTTTGTCGGCAAATTCCAAAGACTGAGGTGTAACCGTGTAAAAAAGTTCGATCACCAATAGGGCCAATTTCTCCACCACAGAAAAAGCCCCCGATAGGGATATCTGGAACATAACGCCGAAATAACTCAGAATCAAAATTGGGTTTACCGTACAATCCTTCACCACGGCCTACACAGGCAAACATTAAAGCACCAACAGCAGTATTATCTAATCTTGATTGTTGTTGATACCGCTCTAAGAGAAATTCTAAATCTTCGGCAGAGGCCTGAGCATCTCGCAGGTGGAATTGCAGACGTTGACCAGGACGAACAAGATCACCAATTGCGATCGCGCCTCCAGATGGATCGACCCCTAAGATAGTACGAATCAAAAAGTCACCCGGCTGTAAAGACAGTTTAAATTCATCCATCGCCACACCGACAAACAGCGAATGCTGTGCTAAACCGCGTTCCTGTTCACTCAGGCTAGAAATCAAATCTCGCAGCACCATCAAAGGTACTTGCTCATCTATTTCCAAAATAATATTACGTTCAGCTTTGGTGATTTGCAGTGGCTTACCGATCGGTTTACATCCTTGTGCCACAATCGTTTCTAAAACAATGTTGCCACTTAACGCTAAACCCACTGTCCCTTCACGGTATAAGCTTTGTTGGATTTCACCAGAGGTATCATTGGCAAACAACGCCAAACGACCAGCAAAACCCCCAGCACTCGCTTGTCCACCCACAATCACCGAACCAGGATAAGCAAAATCTAAACCCTGTAATAAATCGTTAACCCCTGAAGAAAAAGCACTAGAAAGCAAAATAAACTGTGGTGTTGGCGATGATGGTACACCAATCAAATTCACCCAAGCATCTGGAGAACTATCCAAATCAGGTAAATCTTCAGCCACAACATGAAAGACTTGCAAATCTACCCCTGGTAGGTGAGCCAAAGTTAAGCTCAAAGCTGCTTCGGCTTCTAATTCTTGGGTTTGTCCACCAAGGGTAGTACCAATTACACCGCCTCCGCTACAACCAATTAGGACAGGTACAGACAATTTTTCTGCCAATAAAGGTAAAACCCTAGAATATTCACTAGCAAACGCAGACGAAATGAACACTAACCCTAAATCCGCAGGTGCTGTTAACGATGAGACAGTCTGTTCTACCACATCTGCTATAGCTGCTTCTAGGGAAGGACGAGTTGATAGGGCATTTGCCCATTGCATTTGATCTGCCATGTGTTTTGGGCTACTGTTTCTTTTGTGTCCAGTGGTTTTTAGTTTTTTATCCTAGATTGAGAATAGAGGTTGGCGAGTGGGGACTGGGGAAGAGAAGTTTTTATTTCGTATTTTTGGGACTTGGACTGTGGGTATCTAAATGGAAATTAAAATATTTATCTTGACTGCGGGGCTAATCCACCCAATTTTTTGGGTATAGGATGTCTGGTTACATTCACTTAAATAATAGTGTATTGTTGGATTTTTGTAGTGCCGATCTATAAAATCTTAAAAGATAAATGGGAATCTGGTATATATTTCACAGATTGTTGTAATTGTTATCGATACATCATAGCTACAAAATTAGCTGCATCAGTTAATTGGGTACAATGGTGATCGATAGAACACAAAAATATCAATTTTTGCAACTTTTCTATACTGGTACTAACATCACACAACGAGACGAAAACAATGACTGATACTCAAGCCAAAAACATTCAAGATCAAATTCAAGACGAAGTAGAACAAGCTCGTGCTGTTTGTGATATTTCAGGTGGTAGCTCGGCCGAGTGCGCCGCCGCTTGGGATGCAGTGGAAGAATTACAAGCTGAAGCCTCCCACCAACGCCAAGATAAAAAGAAAAATTCTCTAGAACAGTACTGCGATGACAACCCAGATGCAGCTGAGTGCAGACTTTACGACGAATAAAAATTAAGTCTGGCATTTTTGATCTGAGAGACAAGCAACCAGAAGTTGTGGACACGACTTTTTGCGAAAATTAGCAATAGGGTTCGCATAGCTTGCTGTTAGCGATCGCATTGCGGAGCAAAAAAGCAAATTTTTGTAGTCAATCTCATAACTCTGTGAGTTGCTTGTTTTTTCTCCATCAGCTTTCTTGAAAATTGGTAAAGACTAGGAGAGAGCAGAAAGTAGGGAAGTAGGGGTAGGGGAAAATAAATGCCCAATGCCCCATTGCCAATTATGAATATAGTTAATGCAATCTAAATTGATTATTGAGCGTTTGACGTGAAATATGCAAAATAACGTTTGGTTTCGCCAGTTAGTCTGGATTGACTACCGACTGGCACTATTATTTTTAGTGATGATTCCCTTAATTCTCTTGACTTGGGCTTATGTCCAAAAAGTAGAAGGGATACAAAGACTGTTAATGATTTACTGGCGAGTCTCCAGTCTCCTTGTCATTACAGCTTATTTGATGATTGCCCAGTACCAAGTTAGCTTTATTTCGGGGTTGATAGGATTAATTCTTATTCCGATTTCGCTGTGGTTTTGGGTGGATCTCAATGATGAAATTGAATATTTGCCAAGTACCCCTTTAAAGCTAACTTTTACCTCTTGGCGATGGGCTGTAACCTTATATTGCTTGTTAGGCGCAATAGCGTTCGTACCTTTTTTGGGTTGTGCTTTTTCTAGCAATGCCATCAAAACTCCTGAGTGTCTCGTCTGGTTTGAAGCCCCATTACTATTTAAAGAGTATTTCCATCACAATAGTAAACACGCAATGCTAGGGTTTCTGGGCATAGTTGGGTTAATAATTTACGTGGTTTACTTAAGCTACTTTGTTCTGGTAAAGCTGGGCAAGCAGGGACGCTCGGCTACACAACAGTAGACAGTGCTGAGTTATGAGTCAGGAGTGCTGAGTGCTGTTAGCGGAGCGGGGCGTTTAGCCCGTGCTGTTAGCGGTAGCGCGGCGTTTAGCCGGTGCTGAGTCAGGAGTAGAACAGTGGAACAGTAAAATTAATTGTGCGCCGTTCAAAGCCCTGCTAATGCTAACAGCGCAAAAGGTTTGTACCCTTCCAGGGAAAAATGCTACTCGTAGCATCTTGTAGAGAAGCTCCAACATCCGGTACGGAAAAAGAAATTCCTTCCAGAAATTCCTATTTTTCAAAATGAGTTCCATTGGCAAGCGACTAGAACAATACACCCTCAAACGTCCTCAAGAAGTCTTACTGGTAACGGTAGAAATCGCTGATGAGCAAGATAAGGTAGCGATTTTCAAAGGTTTTTCCAGTTCTTTAATGCTCCCTACGGCATTTGATCCCGAAATCCCAGTGATCCCAGATGAAGCAAAAATTATTAGCATTGACCGCATAGCTAGTCCTTATAATCCTGAAACTCCCCGTTATATCGAAAGACAAATTTCTTGGGAAGCTATGCAGGCTATTCTGGCGGAAGTGGGGGTGTAGGGGTAGGTGACAGGTGACAGGTGACAGGTGACAGGTGACAGGTGACAGGTGACAGGTGACAGGTGACAGGTGACAGGTGACAGGTGACAGGTGACAGGTGACAGGTGACAGGTGACAGGTGACAGGTGACAGGTGACAGGTGACAGGTAACAGGAAAGCAGGGGGAGCAGGGGTAGAAAAATACAATGCCCAATCTGATTAATGACCTGTTTTGAATTTTGAATTTTGAATTGGAGCGAAGCGACTTGACTCGTAGTGGATACACTTTACCTGTTTTTGCCTGTGCTGCTGCTGTGGCTGCTTTACATTGGTTACGCCACCGTCAACCTTTACTAGTGGCAACAGTAGACTTGATTACACCTGCACAAATAGCCGAAATCCCGATAGAACAGGTAGCCGGATTATCTGAGACTATGGCTTTGGCTATTACTCGCTCTGATCCCGGCGATAATCTGGATTTAACCAAAAATACCCCTGTTTGGACGCTGGTTGCATGGGGTGGGGTGGGGGATGAGCAGGTGACTATTCAAGGTGGAGAGGGAATTGGTAAGCAAATTAATACTGACAATAACCCAGCGATTTATGGTTATGCTCGGAGGCTGTTGCAAGAGAACTTATCTCGACTACTAGCAACATCGGAAAAAATCACGGTGACAATTATCTTACCAGAGGGGCGATCGCTCGCTGTCCGTACTTCTAATGCTGCCTTTGGTGTTGTGGAGGGACTCTCTTTATTGGGAACATCAGGTATTTCTCAACCGTTAAGTACACCTGAGCAGTTACATACATTTCGCACTGAATTACAACAAAAAGCTAGCCAGTTTCCAAGTCTGGTATTTTGCATCGGCGAGAACGGCTTAGATTTAGCCCCAAAAATCGGTATTAACCCTGAGAAACTAGTAAAAACTGCTAATTGGTTGGGGCCAATGTTAGTGGAAGCCGAACTTTTGGGTGTTAAAGAAATCTTATTGTTCGGCTATCACGGGAAGTTGATGAAGCTGGCTGGCGGGATTTTTCATACTCACCATTACCTGGCTGATGGGCGACGGGAAGTTTTAACTACCCATTGCGCTTTGGCTGGATTAAACAAACAAGATATAGAAGTAGTATTTCACAGCCCGACGGCTGAAGCCGCTCTTAAACACCTCAGAACATTAGATATTGCTACAGGTAGTGATTGGGTAAATCAAGTTTACAGTGCGATCGCCGAAACTATCGATGCCCGTTGCCAAGAATATCTCCACAGCCATAGTCATAGAGAGATTTTAACTACAGTTTGTGGATCAATTCTCTTTGATCGCGATCGCAAAATTATTGTAAAGAGCAAAACTGCTTGTAACTTAATTGGAAATTTATGTTAATTTATTATGAATAATCATAAATAATCCAAATAAATAATTTTTTCAGTAGCCACCCTAGGGTAATTTAACGTTTTAATACCTTGCCACATCGGCCTAGCAAACGCTTCTCACAGGCGTTTTTAATTGTCTAATCTAGTATTTGCTGACAAACCAGGCAGCAAAGCTGTATATTCTGACACACAGAGCAATCATCTACATCTAAACTGCACTTCCCCGATTATGAATACAGTGGTGACTCTACCAACCGAACAAGCCCCTCAAGCAGTAGAAGAGTTTGGGCGGCTTGAGCGTCAAATTATCGTCATTTTAGACTTTGGCTCTCAGTATTCGGAACTAATTGCCCGACGCATCCGCGAGACTCAAGTATACTCTGAAGTTTTGTCTTATCGCACCCCAGCTGAACATTTACGAAAACTAAGTCCTAAAGGCATTATTCTCTCTGGCGGCCCCAACTCAGTTTATAGTGATGGCGCACCCCATTGTGACCCAGAAATCTGGAATTTGGGAGTTCCCATCTTGGGTGTCTGCTACGGTATGCAATTGATGGTAAATCAACTCGGTGGGGAAGTAGCCCAAGCGGACAGGGGTGAATACGGCAAAGCATCACTATACATTGATGACCCTACAGACTTATTAACTAACGTCGAAGATGGCACTACTATGTGGATGAGTCACGGTGACTCAGTCACAAAAATGCCACCAGGGTTTGAAGTCTTAGCTCATACAGAAAATACTCCCTGCGCTGCTGTCGCTGACCATGACAAAAAACTTTATGGTGTACAGTTCCATCCTGAAGTTGTACATTCCATTGGTGGTTTAGCATTAATTCGTAATTTTGTTTATCACATCTGCGAGTGTGAACCCACTTGGACAACAGCCGCCTTTGTAGAAGAAGCAATTCGGGAAATTCGGGCGAAAGTTGGTAATAAGCGGGTACTGTTAGCTTTATCTGGGGGAGTTGATTCTTCCACGTTGGCTTTCTTGCTGTATAAAGCTATTGGTGAACAACTCACCTGTGTATTTATCGATCAAGGCTTTATGCGGAAGTATGAGCCGGAAAGGTTGGTGAAGTTATTCCAAGAACAGTTTCATATTCCTGTAGAGTATGTTGAAGCTCGCGATCGCTTTCTCGAAAAAATGGCTGGAGTTACAGACCCAGAAGAAAAACGCCGTCGCATTGGACATGAATTTATTCAGGTATTTGAAGAAGCATCTAAACATTTTGGCCCCTTCGACTATCTGGCTCAAGGGACTCTTTACCCTGATGTGATCGAATCTGCTGATACTAACGTTGATCCCAAAACTGGGGAACGGGTCGCAGTGAAAATCAAGAGCCATCATAATGTCGGTGGTTTACCCAAAGACTTAAGGTTTAAGTTGGTAGAACCTCTGCGGAAACTATTTAAAGATGAAGTCCGCAAATTAGGACGTTCTATTGGTTTACCGGAAGAAATCGTCCAACGTCAACCCTTCCCCGGCCCTGGTTTAGCAATTCGCATCTTGGGTGAAGTCACAGCCGAACGGTTAAATATTTTACGTGATGCTGATTTGATTGTGCGGCAAGAAATCAATCAACGTGGCTTGTATCATGAATACTGGCAAGCATTTGCTGTCTTGTTACCAATCCGTAGTGTTGGGGTAATGGGTGATCAACGCACCTATGCTTACCCGATTGTATTACGGATTGTCAAGAGTGAAGATGGCATGACGGCCGATTGGGCGCGTGTCCCTTACGATGTGCTGGAAGTGATTTCTAACCGCATTGTCAATGAGGTAAAAGGCGTGAATCGCGTGGTGTTTGATATTACCTCTAAGCCACCTGGAACTATTGAGTGGGAATAAGATAATTCGTAATGGACTAACGTCCCGCTCCGCTCTAAGCGTAGCTATGCCGCAGGCTTTACGTAACGGTGCTCCGCCCCGCTATGCTCTAAGCGCAGCTATGCCGCAGGCTTTACGTAATTCGTAATTCAATATGGCGTTGTAGAGACGTTGCAATGCAACGTCTCTACAATTTTGAATTTTCATGGTAATGGTAGATGAATTGTGAAAGTAGCACCTTGTCCTTCGCCTGGGCTGGTAACGTCAATTGTCCCGTCATGCAATTCTACTAGATGACGAGCGATCGCTAAACCTAATCCTAAGCCCCCTTGTGTATAATGGTGATCTGCCTGATGATAACGTTTAAAAACGTGGGGTAAAAACTCTGGGCTAATGCCTATACCTGTGTCAGTTATTTTAATTTGGGCTTCAGAATTTTTTGCTAAAAGCTGTACTAATACTTTTCCCCCTGGATGCGTGAACTTAATGGCGTTGGAGAGTAAATTACCTAACACCTGTAGTAAACGGTTGATATCGCCAGTAATAGTGGGAATTGATTGATCTATTCTAGATTCTAGAATGATATTTTTCGCTTTGGCTGAGGGGTAAGCTGTCTCTATAGCTACACCGATAATTGCGGCTAGATTAACTTGGTTGAGTTCTAATTTTAATTTGCTCCGCAGGATACGCGATATATCCAGCAAGTCTTCTAGGAGTTTTGATTGGAATCTAGCATTGTGTTCAATAGTTTCTACCGCACGGATAAAATTAGTCTGATCAAATTTCCGAGTTCTTAAAAGTTGCGCCCAGCCGAGAATAGCATTGAGTGGCGATCGCAAATCATGGGATACCATAGCCACAAACTCATCTTTAGCTTGGTTGGCGGCTTCAGCTTCATTCCGGGCTGATTTTTCTAGTTGTAAAAGTCGGTCACGTTCCGCTTCTAATTGTTTGCGATCGTCAATATCTGTACCTGAGCCAAACCACTTGACAATCTGTCCTTGCTCATCTTGGATGGGAACAGCTCTAACTAAATGCCAGCGATAGCTACCATCATATTTTCGATATCTAATTTCCTGTTCATAAGGTTCTCCTGTTTTGACAATTTTCATCCATTCGGCCATCACGCCTGAGATGTCATCTAGATGTATAACTTCTTGCCAACCAAATCCCAGTGATTGCTCAACGGTTCTACCAGTAAATTCGTACCAGCGTTGATTGAGATGTTCATATTCTCCCTGAGCATTGGTAATCCAAACCAAGTGAGGTACAACATTTGATAAATAACGATAGCGTTGTTCACTATCCCGTAATTCTTGTTCTGTTTGCTTACTAGCAGTAATATCAAAGGCTGTGCCAACTATTTGATATGGTGAACCGTCAGCATTCCTAGCAAATATAGAGTTGCGACTACAAAACCATCGCCATTTACCGTTGGCGTGTAGCATTCGGTATTCATGTTCTAAAACTTCACCATCCTTAGCCGAATCAAATCTTTGGAAGACACTGGGAAGTTGAGCAAAATCGTCAGGGTGCATGAATTGAGATAAAAATTCTTGTCCCAAAGTTTGAATTTGTTCGGGAGTATAACCAAGTAAGTTTGTTACCTGTCCGTTGAGATAGACATTTTGCCCTGCTACCAAATCGTGAACATACAAAATTCCTGGTGTTGTTTCGGCGATGCGTTCGATCAGTTTTTGCGATTCCCGTAACCGTTCCTCACTCCGGCGCAACTCAGCACTTAACTGGGCTTTTTTGATAGCTGAGTAGACAGTTAAACGCAAACGCTCACCCGTAGTCTGTCCTTTAACAAGATAGTCATGAACACCACTTTTCATAGCTTGGACTGCGATCGCCTCATTACCATAGCCTGTTAACATCACTACAGCCGGCATCTTGTCCTGGGTTAGTGTTTTCAGTTCTGCTAAAAATTCCAGCCCATCCAAATCTGGTAATAAAAAGTCTAATAAAATCCCGTCAGGTTGCAATTTTTGACATAATGCCAATGCGTCTTCACCTGATTCTTGTTCTAAAATTTGGTAGCATTGCTCTTGATCTTGCTGGAGATAACGACGATAAACCTGACGGTCTTCAGGACAATCATCAATAATTAAAATAGTTAGCGGTTCTGCCATGACTATTTGCTAACAGCATCAGGAAGAATCACAATATCTAACCAATAGGTTAAAAAGCTGTGAATTGTTATTACTAATCGATTGATATCAATTGGTTTTAAGATATAGCTAGCAACGCAGTATTGATAACATATTTCAATATCCTTGGGGTTAGAAGAAGTAGTAAATACAACTATAGGAATAGATTTGAGGTCTGGATCTTGTTTAATTTGGGCTATAATTTCTCGCCCATCAGTACCTGGCAAATTGAGATCCAACAAAATAATTGATGGCCGTGGGGCAATTTGAGAATCACTATAAGCTCCGTTATGGTAGAGAAAATCTAGGGCTTCATCACCATCTACACAACGAAACACAGGGTTTAATATGACTTCTTTTTGAATGAATCGCCGCAAAGCTTCAAAATCTTCATCGCTGTCTTCAATTACTAGTAAAGGTTGGGTGATGTTGCCAATCATGAAGAAGGGGTGTAGTGATAGGTGACAGGTGACAGGTGACAGGTGACAGGGGGAGAGTAAGGCAGGGGAGGCAAAAACTAATGAATGCTCAATACCCAATTGAGTAATGAGTAATGAGTAATGCCCATTGTGAATTTTTTACTCTGTTTCTTGTAATGTGAAATAAAAGGTGCTGCCTTTACCATAGGTTGACTCTAGCCAAATTGTACCGCCATGCCGTTCCACAATTTTTTTAGCGATGGTGAGTCCTGCACCTGTACCACCTCCGTATTTGCTGGGGCTGTGTAGTCGTTTGAAAATGCGAAAAACTGAGTCAAAATGTTTCTCCTTAATGCCTATACCGTTGTCTTGGACGTAGAATGTGATTGGTCGTGGTACATTATCCAAATCCAAGTAGCCAATTTCAATCCATTTGTTGGGCTTGTCGTTGTATTTAATGGCGTTGGCGATGAGGTTGCTAAAGACTTCGCCTAATTGGACGCGATCGCCATACACTGTTGGTAGTGGTCTGGGAATACGGATTTCTACGCCTGATTCCTGAATGCGTAGGTTTAACATATCTAAAATCCGATGTACCAAATCATTCAGGTTAGTCGGTTGCATCGAAAGATCCACTCTTCCTAACCGAGAAAAATGCAAGAGTGAATCAATTAAATCCTCCATCCGTTGGGTAAGACGAATGAGAGTCATTAACTTCTCTTTACCTTCGGCATCGATAATTTCACCGTAGTCTTCGATTAAGAAGTTAGAGTAATTATGAATCCCCCGCAGTGGTTCTTTTAAATCGTGAGATGCAATATAAGCAAAAGCATCTAATTCTTTATTGCTCCGTTCTAGTTCTATATTCAATTGAGCTAATTCATCAGCCTTTCGCAGTACCACACTAATAATTGCACTTCGTAATTCTAGGGCTGCATTGACTTCATAATATTTCCAAGGTAGAGATTTAAGAAGAACTGTTTCTTTCCATAAATCAAAAGATTTTCGTGGTGATAGACGCACACTTCCGTTAGCTACTACCTCTACAGGTTTATGAGGATTACCTCCCCAATTTACAGTTTGCACTACCTCTGGACGAAACCACAAAATATAGTTTTTCTGACTTTTAGAAATAGAAAGTATCATCAAACCACTAGCGACATTCCGCAGTTTTTCAGCTTCTGGATAAATTGTTGCTAGAGAATCAGTATAGAAAATCTCTTCATGCAGATTTTGACTAATCCAATTTACTAAATCATGAATATCTTGAGTTGTTGGAGTCTTACCAATAATATGATATTGATCATTAAAACAGACAGCAGCACCTGCTGCATTTACTAAGTGCAGTATATTCGGCTGATGCTTAATTAACGCATCAATAAAATTATTATCTAGCGACATATATTCTATTAACTTGCCATGCACAGATTTAACTTTTATTTTGGATTCTGTGTTTTCACTATCTTCTTTTACACTCATTTCTAGAGAAGTCATTTGTCCTAAAAATTCGCACGCACTACGAATTTCATAAGGGACATATTTAGGTGACTGATGATGGCAGGAAATTAATCCCCATAGTTGTTTATTTTTGATAATAGAAATAGACATAGAAGCAGTCACTCCCATGTTCTGCATATATTCTATGTGTAATGGTGAAACACTCCGCAATACTGAACTACTTAAATTGAGAGGCTGATTATTAACAGGATTATTTGTTGGTATAATTGTTGCTGCTTGATAGTTAACATTAGGTATTAGTCTAAGCCAGTTTTCAGTGTAGAGCTTTCTAGCTTGTTGAGGAATATCAGAAGCTGGGTAACATAAACCTAAATATGATGTGAGATATTCCGGTTTTTCTTCAGCAATCACTGTCCCATTCCAATTTTTATCGAAGCGATAGACCATTACTCGATCAAAGCCAGTAATTCTTTTTACTTCTTTTGCTAAAATTTGGCTAAGTTCAGATACATTTGTCGCCGCTTGTAATTTTAGCATTGCTAGTTTTACTAAGTGGTAAAAATTAAAAAAAGCATGATTCTTCTCTGATAAAATTGGTTCTAGCTCTAGGATGATAAACCCGTTAGAACGGTGAAGAATGCCATCAAAATTGATACTTTTATTATGTAATTTAATACAAAATTCTATGGGATTAACAATTGGTAAATCATTGTTTTTTAGACAATCTTTTAATAGATTTATTTGTTCTTTTTCCAATAAAATATCTAAATTTTGATTAATTAAGTTTTCTGGATGTATACCAAAAAAACTAAATGTATTATCACTAACTTGTAAAATAGTTAATTCTGCTGACTGTAAAGCTAAAATAACTCCATGAGGTTGAATAGAACCAGGAATATGAATTGGTTCTTTATTACAGTTACTGAGGTCAACTTCAAATGTTGTATCAGTATTGTCAGTGTTCACTTTTTAGCCCTCATGATGACTTAATATGAGACTGACTCTAATATACTGTTGATTTAGTTACTAGATTGATTTGATAAAAGCAGAGTAGGGTTCTGTGATTCACAACAGTCTACAAGCACAGCATAAAAGCTAATACAGATGTGATTAATTTCATCTGCGCTCATGACTAATAGCTGACTACAGGAGTAAGTTAAAAATACCTATATTTACAATTAAATCTCTGTTTATGCTAAATTTTAAAAAATTAAATTTTGTAAACTAGTTATGAATTTTCCTCTTCTTTCGCCTACTTCTTTCTAGCTCCCATTCCCTAAACCCCTATCTTTCTCCTGAATCAAAACTAATTTGTTCCGACTGATATGTTGGTGGCTCGACGTGAATTAAAATCCTAACTGGGGTAAAGCGTGTTTCTAGTTGACGTTCTACTTCTTCAGTGATGCGATGAGCCGTTTCTACATCTGGTGCATTGACGATTAAGTGCATTTCAATGAAAATCTGACGACCTAAAACGCCGCGTGAGGCGATATCATGACAATTAATTACCCCAGGGACAGAAGTAGCAATGGCGTGGATTGCTTCAGGTGCGATCGCCATTTGATCCACTAACCAAGGTAAACTTTCTTTTAAAACTGACCAACCACTCCAAAAAACCAGCAACGCCACAGGGAAAGCTAAGACTATATCTAACCATTGATAACCAAACCAAACCCCAATCAAACCACCAATGACTGAGATTGTCACCCAGACATCACTCATGGTATGGGTAGCATCAGCGATTAAAATTTGGCTACCGACGCGCTTACCCACATTGCGTTCATAAAACGCCACAAAGATATTCACACCCAAAACAAGTAGCAGTATCCACAATTCAGGTGCAGAGATTCTCACAGGTGCGCCACCTTTAAGGATGCGCTCAATTGCACTTTGGAGAATTTCAAAGCAAGCAATCCCTAGAAACGCAGCGATTCCTAATGCTCCCACAGCTTCAAATTTGTGGTGTCCATAGGGATGCTCGCGATCAGGGTAGGGAGAAGAAAATTGACTAGCAATTAGTCCTAAAATGTTGTTGGCACTATCTGTCACACTATGCAAAGCATCAGCCAATAAACTAAGAGAACCTGTTAAATACCCGACAAAGGCTTTTAATCCCAGCACAAACAAGTTGAGAAATAGGGTAATAATTAAAACTTTTCTTACTTCGGTACGGTTATCGTAAGTCATAGATATTTTTTGACATTAAGCTCTGTGACTTTTAAGTGTACTTTTAATGTCAATTTTTAAACACCTATAAATTGTATCAAAGTCTTACGCAGTAACAATTATATATGGCTATAATTGGCAAGTTATAACTATACCTATTGAGATTAATTTGCTTTATGCCCTACTTACATCAACCCCATTTCCCGCAACCCTTGGCGGAGTCTATTTGCTTCTGGGGGGTTGTTTTGCTCATGTAGGAGAATGGCATTTTTAAAAGCGGTGACACTAGCTTGTACATTGCCCACTTTTAACTGTACTACCGCTAAATTTTGATAAGCTTCTGCATATTTGGGTTTGAACCGAATCGCTTTTTGGTAAGCTGCGATCGCATCGATAAACATCCCCAAACCTTTGAATATCATCCCCAAATTGTAGTACCCAATAGCAAAAGAGGGGTCAATATTTAATGCTGTTTCGTAAGCCTTTTTCGCACCATTGATATCCCCGCTTTCTTTGAGTAAGTTACCGAGATTATTGTATGCGCCTAACTTCAGTATGGGGTAAATAGGTAACTTAATCGCCGCTTGGTAATGAGAAATCGCTTGTTGAGGATTATTCAAACGATTGAAAGCAATACCTAAATGGTAATATAGTTCGTACAAAATTTCGTAATTTTCCTCATACTTGTTATCCTGGCGAATTATCTGAGCCGAGTTTAGACCCCGTTTTAATAATTCCATCCCTTGGTTAACTTTGCCAGTTTCCACATATAAAGCCCCCAACTTACTGCAAACATAGGGGTCATGGGGGTGAGTTGCCAGAAAGCCTTCCATTGTAGCTTGGGCTTTGGCGTGTTTATCATTTTGAGCGATCGCGCTTTTTTGATAACCTGAGTGCAGAATCGCTACCCCTGGTAAATAACCGATTTCCCAATTAGGGTCTTTTTGCAGGATGGCTGAGATACTATCATCGATTAAAGCATGATAGGGACGGTCAAAACGAATATCTGGATGGTTGCGAAACAGACGAGACACCAGAGAATAGGGAGATTGTTCCGCATCGATTTCATGACGTACAAGATTAATTAACAGATATTCATCTTGTGCGATCGCATCCTTAATCTGTGGCACAATTGCTGGTGTCAAAGTCTCATCCGCATCCAAAACTAAAACCCAATCACCAGTGACATATTTTAAAGCCGCATTACGAGCTGCACTAAAGTCATTACACCATGCAAAATAATGCACCTTCGCACCAAATTCTTGGGCAATCTGAGGCGTGCGATCAATAGAACCTGTATCCACCACTACCATTTCATCTACAATATTTTTAACGCTGCTTAAGCATTTAGGCAATGCTGTCGCTTCGTTTTTTACAATCATACACAGGCTAATAGTCATAAGATAATTGTTATATTATTTACTTAGAAATACAGGTGACAGGGAACAGGTGACAGGAAAGTAGAGGAAGAAGAATCAAACATTTGCGATACTCCCTCACCTCCAAAAATGTATTTTACATTTGAGAAAGCAAGCAGAGTCCTTTTTTTCGGATTTGGTTAAGCATCGCAAATTAGATTATGTGTAAAAATCAAGATTAACGAGTCAGTGAGTAAAATTACTTTTAGGGGAAATGGTAAATTTAATGCTGGGTCAGACAGTAGGTGGACGCTACCAAATTCTCACTCAGTTGGGGGGAGGGGGTTTTAGTACAACCTTCATAGCTCAAGATATACAACGGCCGGGGAATCCGCAATGCGTTGTTAAGCATTTTAAACCAATCTCAACCGATCCATACACCTTACAGGAAGCTAAACGGTTGTTTCACTTAGAAGCAGCCACTTTAGAGAAGTTAGGCAAGCATGACCAAATTCCCCAATTATTGGCTCACTTTGCAGAAAATGAGGAATTTTACTTAGTTCAGGAACTAATAACTGGTCACGACCTCTCTCAAGAATTACCTCCTCTAAAACAGCCATTGACTGAGGCTGAGGTCATCAAACTTTTAAAAGATATTCTCGAAGTTTTAGCATTTGTACATCAGCAAAATGTAATTCACCGAGATATTAAACCCGCCAATATTCGACGCAGAGATACAGATGGCAAAATAGTATTGATTGACTTTGGAGCAGTTAAACAAATCAGCGTTCAAAAGACTAATATTCGGGGAGAAACAAGCATGACTGTTGCTATTGGTACTCCTGGTTATATGCCTAGTGAACAGGCTAATCAAGTACCAAAATTAAGTAGTGATATCTATGCAGTCGGAATTATAGGTATTCAAGCTTTGATAGACACCAATTTCTCTAATTTTGGCATTCAAGGACTACCAATACACCCTAAGACGGGAGAAATTGATTGGCATAACCAAGCAAAAGTCAGTCCTAAATTAGCCAGTGTTTTAGATAAAATGGTACGTTATGATTTTCGTCAACGCTACCAAACAGCCGATGAAGCTTTGCAAGCCATTCAAAAACTACTTCCCAAATCTCCACCCTGGAAAATTTGGATAGGCGTGGGCATCATCGCTGCGATGATTCCTGTGGTTTTACTGCTATTCCAAGCGATAACTCCAAAAGAAAATTTATTGAGTTATGAAAATGCCAATGCAGGGGTAAAGATCAAATATCCTCAAGGTTGGGAAAGACAAGATATTCAAAATATTCTCACCCAAGAATTAGTGACATTTTTATCACCGCCAGAAAATGATGCTGATAAATTCCAAGAGAAACTGACAATTAATGTCGGCGACTTTCCCGGAACATTGGATGAATCTAAAGATGTTTTTATTAAAGAAATCCAGAATACTGTATCAGAAGCTAATATTGTAAATACAAGTACGGCTACTCTGGCAAATAAACGCGCAAATCAATTAGTTTTTACTGGTAAAAATGGAAAAAATAGGTTAAAGAATCTGCAAGTTTGGACTTTAAAGGATAATCAAGCATATGTCATTACCTATACAGCAGTGATAGATGATTATGATAAATTTTTGCCAATAGCAGAAAAAATGATTCAATCATTTCAAATTGAATAAACGAATATAGCGGTTCTCGCTTTAGTAAGGTACAAGAACCCCACCCCCAACCCCCTCTTCCGAAGTTCTGTTCGGCGGAAACCGCCGCTCAGACTTCTCTCCGCCGCAAGGAGGGGGCTATGATATACCTCATGTGATTAGGAAACGCTATAATTTACTTTACGAAAGAATACTTCTCGAACTGGCTATTCTTGATTGGAATTTAGAGGATGTTTGAAAAGTCGATTAAGGTATAGAAATGTCAATGTCATTCTGATCTAAATCCCGGTTTTCAAACCTTCTAATTGATTGCAGTGTGTACTCATAATCATCTGTTCTTCCTTGTTCTAGATAGAGACTAGCAGCTTTTTGTAAATCCGCAATCGCACCTTGCCTATCTCCTAAATCATAGCGAATATACCCTCGATTGTAATAGGCAGTAGCAGAGTTAGGATTAATTTTGAGAGCTTGGTTGTAATCTTCAATCGCCCCTTTCTTATCGCCCAAATCAGCGCGGGCATTTCCCCGGTTGCTGTAGGCAGCAGCAAAGTTAGGATTAATTTTGATGGCTTGGTTGTAATCTTCAATTGCCCTCTTATTATCTCCCAAATTAGCACGGGCTAATCCTCGTCCGTTGTAAGCAGCAACAAAGTTAGGATTAATTTTGATAGCTTGGTTATAATCTTCAATTGCCTCTTTTTTATCTCCCAACTGTCTATGGGCTGCTCCCCGGTCATTGTAGGCAATGGCAAAGTTGGGATTAATCTTGAGAGCTTGGTTATAATCTTCAATCGCCCCTTTGTTATCTCCTAAATCAGCACGGGCAAATCCCCGGTTGTGGTAGGCAGTGGCATCATTGGGATTAATTTTGAGAGCTTGGTTGTAATCTTCAATCGCCCCTTTGTTATCTCCTAAATCAGCACGGGCAAATCCTCGGTTGTTGTAGACAATGGCATCATTGGGATTAATCTTGAGAGCTTGGTTATAATCTTCAATCGCCCCTTTTTTATCTCCTAATTTATATCGGGCTAATCCTCGTCCGTTGTAGGCATTAGCAAAGTTGGGATTAATTTTGAGAGCTTGATTGTAATCTTCAATTGCCCCTTTGTTATCTCCTAAATCAGCACGGGCTAATCCTCGGTTATTGTAGACAATGGCATCATTGGGATTAATCTTGAGAGCTTGATTGTAATCTTCAATTGCCCCTTTATTGTCTCCTAATTTATATCGGGCTAATCCTCGTCCGTTGTAGACACCAGTAGCATTAGGATCAATCTTGAGAGCTTGGTTATAATCTTCAATTGCCCCTTTGTTGTCTCCTAATTTATATCGGGCATATCCCCTGTATTCGTGGATACCAGTAGCATTAGGATCAATATTGAGAGCTTGTTTGAAATCTTCAATCGCCCCCTTATTGTCTTCCAATTGATAGCGAAAAAATCCTCTGATTGCATAAGCACCAGCAGACTTGGGATCAATTTTAATACCTTGGTTAGCATCTTCAATAGCCCCCTTTTTATCTCCCAACACTAAGCGGGTTAATCCCCTATAGGCATAGGCATCGGTATAATTGGGATTAAGACGAATCGCTTGAGTATAATCAGCAATAGCTCCTTGAAAGTCTTTTTTATCGAATTTATCCTGACCCTGAAGAACGAAGTCGTCAGCCTTCGGTGCTGTGGCTAGAGGTGTGCTTGGGGGACGAACACCAACATCTACCCCAGTTTTAGCTGACAGTCTCAAAAAAGTATTAATCGGAATGCCCAAATTAATCCCTGATTTGATAATCACGTCAGGATTTTTATCAGAGATTTGAAAATTCTCCGTGGTGTCTCCTCTACCATGAATGCCTATCAGTTCACCATTGTCATTCAATACCGGCCCCCCACTCATCCCAGGCAGCGTATTATTGCTGTAAAGCAACGCATAACCATCACGCAGGGGTTTTGAAGCATTAGCTGTAATCCGCCCATCGATAAAGTTATAAATTTTATTGCTAATAGCTGCTGTTGTTTTCGGAAATCCAGCGACATAAGCCGTTGTCCCCTCTGTGGAATTATCAGAGTTTCCTATTTTGGCAACAGTATAAGTTTGGCTGCTAGTAAACTGCACCACGGCTAAATCTACATCTGGCAGCTTTTTCACAGTATTGTAATTGAGTGGATAACGCTGACCATCTGGGGTGACGATTTCATATTTAGCTTGATTTGCGATGACGTGTTGGGCAGTTAGAACTGTGTAATTATTGCCCTCTTTTTTAATAATTACCCCAGTCCCAGAACCATCTTGACTATCAATTAGGACAGTAATGGCCTTAGCTATCTTCCCCACCTCTGCTGAAGATAAGGCCATTGCAATTTGTGGTTGTACTAGAGCAATAGTTACTCCAATGACTGCTGGTGCAAGTGTATAATTAAAGTTCATCATTTAATTTCCACAGAGCATTATTCGACTTTACTGAAAAATAGATCCACCTTCTCATACAATCCTTTGTCCCTAATTCCGAAACTAGAGCGAAAGTCTTTTTCCTATCTCCATTTACCCTATGAAGCTTTTTAATTAATTCCAACAGTTGTTGATAATCATCTACTTTCCCTTGTTCTAAATTGAGATTA
Source organism: Anabaena minutissima FACHB-250 (assembly GCF_014697125.1). GTDB lineage: Bacteria > Cyanobacteriota > Cyanobacteriia > Cyanobacteriales > Nostocaceae > Trichormus > Trichormus minutissimus. Next base: position 67,922 of record NZ_JACJRG010000023.1, read on the forward strand.
GCAGCTTTTTGTAAATCTGCGATCGCACCTTGTTTGTCTCCCAATTGATAACGAGCAATCCCCCGTCCAGCATAAGCTCCAGCTAGGTTGGGATTGAGCCGCAAAGCTTGGTTAAAATCAATAATTGCTCCCTTCGTGTCTCCCAAATCAAAGCGGGCAATTGCCCGACTGGCGTAGGGTGGGGCAAGGTTGGGATTAATTTTCAAAGCTGTCGTAAAATCTGCGATCGCTCTTTTTTTATCGCCCAATTGATAATAAGATATACCCCGCCCACCGTAGGCTTCGGCATAGTTGGGATTAATTTTTAATGCTTGGTTGAAATCTGCGATCGCTCTTTTGCTATTATCCAGACTATTATGGGCAATCCCTCGGTTATTGTAAGCAATGACATATTTGGGATTGATTTCTATAGCTCGGTTATAATCTGCGATCGCACTTTTTTTGTCTCCTAAAGCAGAGCGAGCTAGACCCCGGTTGTTGTAAGCATCCGCGTCTTGAGAATTAATTTTCAAGGCTTGCTCGAAGTCCTCAATTGCGCCGGGGAAGTCTCCCACGTTATAGCGAGCTAGACCCCGATTATTGTAAGCATCGAGATATTTTGGGTTGAGGCGGATTGCTTGATTATAATCGGCGATCGCACCTTTGAAATCTCCTTTGTCGTACTTATCGCCACCTTGAAGATAGAAATCGTCTGCTTTCGGTGTCGTTGTTGTGGGAATGCTAGGAGGAACAATACCTACATTTACCCCAGCTTCAATTGACAATCGCAAAAAGGTATTAATGGGAATGCCTAAATTAAAACCTGATTTGACGTAAGCAACTGAGGAATTGATATTCGAGGTTTCTATATCCGCTTCATCGCCTCTACCATGAATTCCTACCAGTTCACCTTTGTCATTTAATACTGGGCCGCCACTCATCCCTGGTAAGGTGACATTGTTGTAGACTAAGGCGTAGCCATCACGTAGAGCTTTAGAAGCATTAGCAGTAATCCGCCCATCAGTGAAATTGTAAATTGTGTTGGAAATTGCTCCTGTCGCTTGGGGGAAACCAGCTACATAAGCTGTAGTACCTTCTGCGGCTGCATTGGAGTTGCCTATTTTAGCGATAGTATAACTTTTACTGCTGGTAAACTGCACCACGGCTAAATCTACATCTGGCAGCTTTTTCACAGTATTGTAATTGAGTGGATAACGTTGCCCATTTGGAGTGACAATTTCATATTTAGCTTGATTGGCTATGACGTGTTGGGCAGTCAAAACTGTGTAAGTATCGCCCTCTTTCTTAATAATTACCCCAGTCCCAGAACCATCTTTATGATCAATTAGTACAGTGATGGCCTTAGCTATCTTCCCCACCTCTGCTGAGGATAGGGCTACAGCAATTTGTGGTTGTACTAGAGCAATAGTTACTCCAATGACTGCTGGTGCAAGTACATAATTAAATTTCATTATCTAATATTTAATAATTAAAAGTATTAGTAAATTTACAAAATATCAAAACTTTTCAACCTGGGAAAGACGCTCATGTTCGTAGTAAGGACTTTAATCCTGATTTTTCTAAGCACTAAAGTGCTTACTACAAACATTGCTATTTCGGCGCAGTACAAGAACTATTAAACCCAAATGAATCTTGCCAACGTTTGACGTTACTACTACCAATGGGAATGATTTTGGTATCACCATTATCAAAAGTTAAACGCGCCTTAATTTCTTTGGCTGGTGCTGTTCTGAGTAAATTAGCAGCGTCAGGACTGATATCAAACAACGTATCGCTCATATACCAAGTGCTGGAACGTTGGACATTTCTCTTGTTTTCGTACACAGTATATGTATAGTTTCCTTGAAATCCTCTGACTTTCATGTTGGGGCTGCGTGTGAGTTGAAGAATTTGCTCGCCAATCCCTAACTCAATCATTTTGGGAGAAATTTCTGTTAATTCAGCTTTACCGTCATTTGGTGCTGATTGCACAACTAATTTCACAAAACAACCTTCAATTTTGCTTCCCCACAGAGAAACAACGACAAATTTACCAGGACTGGGACTAGCGAAGGGTTCTTTGAAGAGAACTCCTTGAGGATCTTCGCCGTGACGATCAATAACTACTTTACCCAAAGGGGTATTAACTAGAGCGTCTTTAATATCGACGACTTTATCAAAAGGTAAACCATTACCGCCCCAACGCATACCATTGACTGAATCTAACTTATCTTCATCAATGGTAGTTTGAGCGATCGCACTATTGGTAGAAAATAATGCTGTCATCACCAGCAAAGTCACAAAACCGGATTTTAAGTATTTTGAAAACATCGAATTTCAACTCAAAGGATTAAAGAAAGTGTCAATTAACAACGTCTACCAGGACAAACACTAGATCCTGTAGTGCCAGAACCATTGATTGTGGGTGGTCTTCCTGTGATGGGAGTGCTGGGAGATGGGGGCTTGCTGGGAGGTAATGGAGTTGTTGTCACCACCCTTAAATTAAGACTGTTGGCTACCTGGGAATTGGTGAAGATGTTAATGGGAATGCCCAAATTAAAACCAACCTTCTGACCTTCTTTATCCCGTGCGCCTCGGCCATGAATAGCAACCAACCGCCCATTTTCATCTAAAACAGGGCCACCACTCATCCCAGGAAAAGTAATATTGTTGTAAATCAGAGCATAACCATCCTGGGGCTTGGCATTAGTCCCCACAATCCTTCCATCAGGAACTAGCACCGTGCGGTTTTCGATACCTTGCACTGGTGTTGGTGCGCCAGACACATACACCGTTGTTCCCTCGATGGCTGCATCTGAATTGCCGAGAGTGGCAACAGTATATTTTTGGCGACTGGTAAATTTTAAGATGGCTAAATCTACCCCTGGTAGACGGGTAATCAGGTTTGGTGTCACTTGATGGGAACTTTGATCCTGAGTCTGGACTGTGTAAGTTCCTTGGTCTTCGACAACGTGCCAGTTAGTCAAGACAGTGTAAGTATTGTTTTGTTCATGAATAATCACACCAGAACCGAGTTTTGCCCCGCTAATCAAGACAGTTACTCTTTTAGCAATATTGCTGACATCTTGAGGTGTTAATGATACCGCAATTTCTAAAGGAAAAACTGCGATCGCTACTCCTAATATTGCTGTTGCTAGTCTACTATCGAGCCTCATCACTTGACCTCTTATCAGCCTTATTTGACATAGCTGGGATCATTTGCACCACCTTATCCATCGGTACAGCCCAACTCAAGCGATTAATCCTCTGATGTAAATTTTCATCTACCTGCAAACCATCAATAAAAACTGATGGTGCATCCCACAGAGGATAGGCGTGCATCCCATTGATACCCACAACCTCACCACGACGATTCAGCAGTGGCCCCCCACTCATGCCTTTTGCTATCTCATTGGTATACCCCACTTGATAACCCCCGTCTAAGGCTTTTTGCAGCACTAGCAACACCTTACCAGTAGTAAACATGAAATCTTTTGCGGTGAGTTCCTCTTGGTCAAAGGGAAAACCAGTAGCAAATACGTCATCTCCCACAACTGGGGAATAACCCAAAGCAGCCACACGATAGTCATCGTTCATACTTTGAAATTGCAATAGTGCTAAATCATGCTTACCAAAACGAACACCCGGCAACAAATTTGCTGGATGTATCCGACCATCTACAGTCTGAATGCGATAAGGGGGTTTTTCTACTCTTAGTACATGGGCATTGGTTAATACCGTATAAACTTTACCATTCTTGCTCAGAATAATTCCTGAGCCAAGAAATTCAGTTGACATCACTTTTACGGTAATTCCTTGGGCTTGATGGCGTAATTCTTCTAATGATATTTGACTTACATGAGAAATATTGCTACCAGTAGAAGCCGATTTAGCACAACCACTCATATCTGCTGATAACAGCATTGATAAACTGCCAATACAGGCAATTACTTTCCAACTGCCCCAAATCATATTAGTTTCAGAATAGATCCCTAGCTGCTGATAGCATTAACTGTGTAGGGACTTTGAATAACTATCCCCAGTCTCCTATCCCCTGTCACCTAAGAATTAAGGAATACCAGCTTCAGATGTCGAATTGCTCGGTTCAGAGACAGAATCATCAATTGAGTCAATAGTTGTATTTTGCAGATAAATATCAAAATCGATGTCTACTGCACTACTACCAGCACTTTCATTCAGTGCATTACCAGCAGCCAAACCACGGCGGTCAAATAACCTACGCACAACCGCGTTAGGATTAACACCACGTTTGAGGGTAAATAACAACGTAGTGTCTGTACACGAACTGTTTTGGTTTACAGCAGCACAAACAACAGGTTCTCCCCTTAGTACCCCAGTTTTAATGCGTCTGAGTCTACCGTTATCGTAGTTGATCTGAAATCTCCGCGACACCTCCACACACCGCCGTTGAGCCGTCCAAGGGGGTGGAAAGTAACTACTAACCCAACGAACTATCGGTACTTTCTTTCCGTCTTGGGTGCGAGCAAATGTTATGGGTACGCCTTTGCTCTTTGCACAGTAGAATGTTGTACTTCCAGCATGACTCGGCTGACTTATGCTGATAGTCAACAAAGCTATGGCTAACGTTGTCAAGGATTGACAAAATAACCTTAATTTCATGGTTAGTGCCAGATTTCCTCAAAAATAATAAGTATATTACTGCAAGTGTAAAATTATTTGGTGGCAAATTATAGGTGTTTCTTGCCAATAATGTTATACATTTACAAAAAATTTATACAATTACACAATTCGGGAGTCAGTGACTTTAAAATGGGATTATTTATAGATCAAATTCGGATTCCTATAGCTCAAGTGGGCTAAAAGGTATTGAAAATCTTTACATAAAATTTACCTAGTTTTATATAAAAATTAACCAATAAGTTGTTAACTATTACTTAATTCACTTTTGCTGCAAAATTTGCCCCCCAATCGGCTAGCCTTGACAAGCTTTGGGGGTTATTTAAGTGTGAGTATAGGGGGTCGAGTTTGAATACGATTACTTTCTCACGCGTTATTCACTTAAGCCATGTTATTGACACCAATATTCCCCAATGGCCAGGCGACCCCCCTGTAGAATTTACTCCTGTCGCCGAACTGCAAGATGATGGTTATTATCTACGCTGCTTCTCTTTAGGTGAGCATAGCGGCACTCATATTAATGCTCCTAACAGTTTTTATCAGGCTGGTGTGGGTATTGATAAATACTCTGCTCAGTCTTTAATTGTACGTGCCGTTGTGATAGATATCTGTGCAGTGGCGGCTATAAATCCTGATTATGTTCTGACGGTTGCTGATGTTCTAGCTTGGGAGGGAGAACACGGTGAGATTCCCGTTGGTAATATGGTGCTACTGCATACAGGTTGGCAAGCTAAATGGTTTGACAAGAATGCTTTTCTCAACCAGGATACGCAAGGAATTATGCACTTTCCCGGTTTTGGTAGAGATGCTACTGAGTTCTTAGTGAACGAGCGGCGAATTGCTGGGGTAGGCATTGATACACATGGTGTAGACCCAGGGCAGGATCATAGTTTTGCTACTAACCGCCTCGTCTTGGCACAACAAGGCATTGTGTTAGAAAATCTCACCAATTTAGACCAACTACCACCTACAGGGACGACCTTAGCTATTGGTGTGATTAGGTTACGGCGGGGTTCTGGTTCTCCCGTGGGAGTGTTGGCATTAGTCCCTTAATTTTTGTGTCTGTCTCGACTGTCTGCCTGCGATTTTCTCTAGCAGACGATAAGGTGTAATTCGTAATTCGTAATTCGTAATTGAGAAAATCTGATTTTATAGTCTTTTTTTAGAATATTGGTATACGTAGATGATAACTCCGCTAAAGAGCCAAAATTATATTAATGGTCAGTGGTTGGATGCTACAGGCGAAAATATCCTGGCTAGCCACAACCCTGCGAATAAAACTGAAGTTGTGGCTACTTTCCCCCGTTCTCAAGCTGAGGATGTAGACCTCGCAGTTGCTGCTGCTAGGCAAGCTTACCGACGTTGGCGACAAGTTCCAGCCCCAGCTAGGGCAGAATATATCTTTCGCGTCGGGGAATTATTGGGTGAGCATAAGGAAGAATTGGCACAGTTAATTAGTCTGGAAATGGGTAAACCATTAACTGAGGCTAGGGGTGATGTGCAAGAAGGGATTGACTGCGCTTTTTACACGGCTGGGGAAGGACGGCGACTGTTTGGGCAAACGACACCTTCGGAAATGCCCAACAAGTTTGCTATGACTGTGAGGATGCCGATTGGAGTCTGTGCTTTAATTACTCCCTGGAATTTCCCAATGGCGATTCCTTGCTGGAAAGCAATGCCGGCTTTGGTGTGTGGCAATACGGTAATTCTCAAACCAGCTGAAGATACTCCCGCCTGTGCTACTAAATTAATTGAAATTTTCGCCGCCGCAGGTTTACCGCCAGGAGTGATTAACTTAGTGCATGGGGTGGGTGAAGAAGTTGGGAAAGCTTTAGTTGAACATCCAGATATTGATTTAGTTTCGTTTACTGGTTCGTCAGAAACTGGTGCTTATGTGGGTGCGACTTGCGGACGGACTCATAAACGTGTCTGTTTAGAAATGGGTGGTAAAAATGCCCAGGTGGTGATGGAAGATGCAGATTTAGAGCTGGCCTTAGATGGTGCAGTGTGGGGTGCATTTGGCACGACTGGTCAAAGGTGTACAGCTACCAGTCGCTTGATTTTACATCGTGATATCAAAGAAAAGTTTACGAGGATGCTGTGTGAACGTGCTGGTAAGTTACGCTTGGGTGCTGGTAATGACCCTGAGACAGATATCGGGCCGATAATTAATCACAGACAACTGCAACGGGTAAACGATTATATGAAAGTTGCCCGTGAGGAAGGTGCAGAAATATTAATTGGTGGGGAAATTGCCACGGAAGGGGAGTTAAAACAGGGTTATTTTTTCCAACCTACAGTTTTAGATAACGTCACACCAAATATGCGGGTGGCTCGTGAGGAGATATTTGGCCCTGTGGTGGTATTAATTGAGGTGGGTACATTTGAGGAAGCGATCGCTATTCTTAATGATACCAAATACGGTCTGTCTTCCTCAGTCTATACTCGCGACATCAACCGCGCCTTTGCTGCTATGCGTGACATCGAAGCTGGTATTACCTACATTAACGGCCCTACCATTGGTGCAGAAGTACACTTGCCCTTTGGCGGTGTCAAGCAAACAGGTAACGGCCACCGGGAAGCAGGAACGACTGCCTTAGAGGTTTTCACTGAGTGGAAAAGTGTTTATGTTGACTTCTCTGGTAGCTTGCAACGCGCCCAAATAGATAATCGGAGTTAAAAAATTTCGCCATTTGCAACTTCCCTAAAGCCCCGAATTTTCGGAAAATTCGGGGGTATTTTTACTGTGAATCTCATTTTCCAGCCCCTAGCCCCAAAAATCCGTTACCAAAACTGCAACCACGGATGAGTTCGCTAGTGATACCCAGTAGAATCAACATTAAAGTTTCAGCAATATCACTGGCGACAATTAAATATTTTACCAACAGAGGGAATTAATATCCGCAGGATAGGGCTGTAACTAATCTGACTTTTGACGTTATGTAGAAAAACTAACGCAAAACCTAACCCCCTAACCCCCTTCCCTAGTAGGGAAGGGGGAAAATTAAAGCCTCTCTCCTTGCAGGGGAGAGGTTTGGAGAGGGGTTTCCCAGATGCCGTGAAAAGTCAGGTAACTAATCACTGATTGAGGCTGTGAGGCTGAAGAATGGAGAGTAGTGCAAAGTCTCAAGGGTTATGTTGGTGCTGGCTAGCTAAAATCACCCACCAAAGTTTAATTTTCTTGCTGAGTGCCGTTTTGCTATCGGAGTCAGTGGGAGCAACACAGAGAAATCAAAGGTTGCAGATAGCACAGCAACCAGAAAACAAAAAACAAGATGCCACTCGCGCTGCTGCGGACAAACTGACACAAGAAGGGTTGAAACTTTTTCAACAAGGGACAGCAGAATCACTGCGACAGGCAAGAGAGAAATGGTTGGAAGCCTTAAAACTTTGGCAACAAGTTGATGATAAAACTTGGCAAGCCAATACCCTTATTGGTATTGGACGTATCTACGCCGATTTAGGAGAAAAGCAAGAAGCCCTGAAATACTACAACCGAGCCCTACCCCTATACCGGGCAGTGGGGGACATGGGAGGGGAAGCCACCACCCTCACTGGTATTGGCTCTGTCTACGACTCATTAGGAGAAAAGCAAGAGGCACTCAAATACTACAACCAAGCCCTACCCCTAAGCCGGGCAGTGGGGGACAGAAGAGGGGAAGCCACTACCCTCACCAATCTTGGCTTAGTCTACGACTCATTAGGAGAAAAGCAAGAAGCCCTGAAATACTACAACCAAGCCCTACCCCTATTCCGGGCAGTGGAGGACAGGAGAGGGGAAGCCACCACCCTCAACAATCTTGGCGGTGTCTACGACTCATTAGGAGAAAAGCAAGAAGCACTCAAATACTACAACCAAGCCCTACCCCTATACCGGGCAGTGGGGAACAGGGGAGGGGAAGCCACCACCCTCAACAATATTGGCTTAGTCTACGACTCATTAGGAGAAAAGCAAGAAGCCCTGAAATACTACAACCAAGCCCTACCCCTACTCCGTGCAGTGGGGGACAGGAGAGTGGAAGCCGCCACCCTCAACAATATTGGCTCTGTCTACGACTCATTAGGAGAAAAGCAAGAGGCACTCAAATACTACAACCAAGCCCTACCCCTATTCCGGGCAGTGGAGGACAGGAGAGGGGAAGCCTCCACTCTCACTGGTATTGGCTCTGTCTACGACTCATTAGGAGAAAAGCAAGAAGCCCTGAAATACTACAACCAAGCCCTACCCCTATTCCGGGCAGTGGAGGACAGGAGAGGGGAAGCCACCACTCTCACTGGTATTGGCTCTGTCTACGACTCATTAGGAGAAAAGCAAGAGGCACTCAAATACTACAACCAAGCCCTACCTCTATTCCGGGCAGTGGGGAACAGGGGAGGGGAAGCCACCACTCTCAACAATATTGGCTTAGTCTACTCCGATTTAGGAGAAAAGCAAGAAGCCCTGAAATACTACAACCAAGCCCTACCCCTAAGCCGGGCAGTGGGGGACAGAAGAGGGGAAGCCACTACTCTCAACAATCTTGGCTTAGTCTACTCCGATTTAGGAGAAAAGCAAGAAGCACTCAAATACTACAACCAAGCCCTACCCCTAAGCCGGGCAGTGGAGGACAGGGGAGGGGAAGCCATAACCCTTTTAAACTTAGCTTACTTAGAACGCGACAGAGGCAACCTGGAACAAGCCCGCACACATATCCAAGCAGCCATCGACATCATTGAAGATTTACGCACCAAAATCATCGATCAAAAACTGCGTACTTCCTACTTTGCCTCAGTGCAGAACTACTATAAATTCTACACCGACCTGCTGATGCGACTGCACAAAAAATACCCCTCCCAGGGCTACGACGCATTAGCACTGCACATCAGTGAACGTTCCCGCACTAGGGGTTTAGTAGAACTATTAACCCAAGCTAACGTAGATATTCGTAAAAATGTTGACCCCAAAGTCATCGCAGAAGAACGCCGCTTAAACTTGCTACTTGATGCCAGAGAACAACAACTATCCCAACTATATAGTCAAAAACAACCACCAACCCAACTAATAACAGCCACCAAACAACAAATCGCAACCTTACTCAAACAACAGGAAGATTTAGAAAACAAAATCCGCACTACTAACCCAGAATATGCTGCGCTGAAATATCCCGAACCACTTACCTTACCTCAAATTCAACAACAGTTAGATAAGGACACCGTATTATTGCAATACTCCCTGGATAAAGACCGCAGCTATCTATGGTTAGTCACTCCCAACTCTCTCAATACTTACGAACTCCCAGGAAGTGAACAGATAGAAAAAGTGGCGAGAAATTTACACCAACAATTAACACGTCCACTCATTGTTGGTGCAACCCCAGAAGAACAAGCCCAATCTTTAGCTGATACAACTAAAGCCGCAAAGGAACTGAGTCAAATTATCCTTGCGCCTGTGGCTGGGAAGTTGGAAACAAAACGTTTAGTGGTGGTGGCTGATGGTGTTTTGCATAAAATTCCTTTTGCGGTGTTATCTGACCTAACCCCCCAACCCCCTTCCCTGCCAGGGAAGGGGGAGCAGGAGAAGGAGCAGAAGCAGGAGCAAGCGCAAGAGAATAATAAACTCCCCTCTCCGCTTCGGGGAGGGGTTGGGGGAGGGGTCAATTACCAACCGTTGTTAGTCAACCATGAAATCATTACTCTCCCTTCTGTTACCAGCCTCGCTACCCACAGACAACAACTCAAAGGACGTAAACCCGCACCGAAAACCCTCGCCGTTCTGGCTGACCCCGTATTCAGTGCTAATGATGAACGCGTGACTGGTAAAGCACCGCCAAAGTCTGCATCTCTCGACCTAGAACTAGAACGTTCAGCCCTGCAAAGGTCGTTAAATAATATTAATCGTAGTGCCTTAGATAGACTTCCTGGTACGCGCCAAGAGGCTAACGCAGTGTTGAAAATGGTGTCACCTCAAGAGAGTCTACAAGCCTTTGACTTTGACGCTAACTACAACTTCGTCACTAGCCAACAACTAAGTCAATATCGCCTGCTGCTATTTGCTACTCACGGTATTTTCGATGACACCAACCCAGAATTATCAGGTATTGTGACATCTCTGGTAGATAAAGATGGTAAAGCGCAAAAAGGTTTCTTACGCCTCAACGATATTTTTAACCTCGACCTCCCCGCCGAGTTAATTGTCCTGAGTGCTTGCGAAAGCGGTTTAGGTAAGGAAGTCCAAGGGGAAGGCTTAATAGGTTTGACAAGGGGACTAATGTATGCAGGTTCAGCCCGGATTGTTGTGTCTTTGTGGAAGGTGAATGATCAAGCCACATCTTTATTAATGCAGGAATTATACACCCAAATATTGAGGGAAGGGAAAACCCCGGCTGTAGCTCTGAGGGAGGCGCAATTGAAATTATGGCAACAAAAACAATGGCAAAACCCTCGTTTTTGGTCAGCTTTTACTATCCAGGGAAAGTGGGAATAAGTTGTAAATTCTCTCAATTTTTAACTATATAAAGCCTTCACCCATTGCCATTCTTGAGTTAACCCTTCCTTAAGAGAAACTTGAGGCTGATATCCTAAAATTTGCCGTGCTTTAGAGACATCAGCAGCAGTGTGTCTAGCATCTCCCATTGCTTTTTCTATATGGTTTCTTTTGATGGGTTTACCGACAATTTCTGCCATTGTGTTGAGAACTTCAGCTAAAACTACTCTGCTACCGCCACCAATATTAAAAATTTCACCTACTGCTTGGGGTACAGTAGCAGCTGCTAAATTTGCAGCTACGGCGTCCTTGACAAATGTAAAGTCTCGTGTTTGTTGTCCATCTCCATAGATGGGAATTGCCTCATCCTGCAAAACAGCTTTGAAAAATTTATGAAACGCCATATCAGGCCTTTGTCTGGGGCCGTAAACAGTGAAATAACGTAGAGATACAAAAGGCACACCAAAATTTTTGTGATACAGACCACACAAACGCTCGGCAGCTAGTTTAGTAATACCATAGGGAGAAACTGGTTGGGGGGGAATACCTTCATGGGTAGGTAATGTTTCCGCATCACCGTAGATGCTAGATGTAGATGCAAACACGAACCTTGTTAATTGTTTGGCATCTTTGGCGGCTTCTAACATGACTTGTGTCGAGTTGATGTTGCGTTCAGTATAAGCACGGAAACCTTGACCCCAACTTGCTCTCACTCCGGCTTGAGCTGCCTGATGGTAAACAACATCTACATCTTGCAATAATGTTGACCAATCTAAACTCTGAATATTGCTCTCAATTAAAGTAAAGTTAGGTAAAGATTGTAAATGAGCAATATTCTTGTGTTTTAACGCAGGCTCGTAGTAATCGTTGAATTCATCAATACCAATTACTTCTTTTCCTTGTTCCAGAAGGGTTTGTGTAAGGTGAGAACCTATAAATCCTGCTGCCCCAGTAACAATAACTTTAGTCATGTACCCTACTTGTATTATTATTTTTAAATCAGAATATTTCTAGGGTAATACTGGTGATGATGAATCGCCATTGATTTGGAAAATAAGGTCGTCAGCTACCTTATTTCCCAAGGGTGATTTTATTTTGCATATAAGCTTCTGCAACGCCAATTAATAATATGTGGTCTGGGAGATAATTTCCCTAGGGGCTTGCATCAAGGCAAGAATTGGTGAAAAATTGATCCGCAGCAATAGGGCATTCTTATCTCTCAAGGGACGCAAGAGGAAATCTGTGAAAGTTTTAGTTGTAGGAAATGGTGGGCGTGAACACGCTCTAGCTTGGAAATTATTGCGATCGCCACAAGTTGATCAGGTAGTATGTGTACCAGGTAATGGTGGTACAGCTAGTATGGCAGGTTGCCAAAATATACCTTTAGCAGTGGATGATTTTGCAGGTATAAGTAAATACGCCATAGAAAACGGGATTTCTTTGGTGGTAGTAGGGCCAGAAGTACCCCTAGCTCAAGGCATCACCGACTATCTACAAGACAAAGGACTGAAGGTATTTGGCCCCACCAGAGCCGGTGCAAAGATTGAAGCCAGTAAAGCTTGGGCTAAAGCCCTGATGCAAGAAGCGGGAATTCCTACTGCTAAGGCTGCGGTATTTACTGAGTCTACAGCAGCTAAATCTTATGTAAAAGCTCAAGGTGCGCCCATCGTTGTTAAAGCTGACGGTTTGGCGGCTGGGAAGGGTGTAATTGTCGCTAGCACCGTAGAGGAGGCAAATAACGCCATTGAGACAATATTTCAAGGGCAGTTTGGCAGTGCGGGGGAATTTGTAGTTATCGAAGAATGTTTAATTGGGCAAGAGGTTTCGGTGTTAGCTGTAACTGATGGGATCACAATTCGCCCCTTATTGCCAGCGCAAGACCACAAACGCATCGGAGAAGGGGATATAGGCGAAAACACAGGTGGAATGGGCGCGTATGCCCCAGCACCCATTGCTACGCCAGCATTAATGGCTAGGGTGCAAACCGAAGTTTTAGAAAGAGCGATCGCCACTTTAAAATCTAGAGGCATTGATTATCGTGGTGTACTCTACGCCGGCTTAATGATTTCCCCCGATGGCGACTTTAAGGTTTTAGAATTTAACTGTCGCTTTGGCGATCCTGAAACCCAAGTCATTCTGCCACTGTTAGCCACACCCCTAGAAGAATTAATTCTAGCTTGTGTCGAGCAGCGTTTAAGTGATTTACCCCCCATTGCTTGGCATAATGGCGCATCTGCAACCATAGTGGCAGCTTCCGGTGGTTATCCGGGGGATTATGAAAAAGGCAAAGTCATTACCGGGATTAGGGAAGCAGAAGCCAATGGAGTCACGGTATTTCATGCCGGCACAAAATTAAACCAGCAACAGCAACCAGTGACAGATGGCGGACGAGTATTAAACGTGACGGCTGTGGGAGAGAACTTTAACCAAGCCTTGTCCACCGCCTACAATGGCTTAAAATCTATTCAATTTGAAGGAATGTATTACCGTAGAGATATTGGGCATCGAGTGCTGAGTAGTGAGTGCTGAGTAGTGAGTGCTGAGTAGTGAGTGCTGAGTGCTGAGTGTTGAGTAGTGAGTAGTGAGTGCTGAGTGCTGTTAGCGGTAGCGGGGCGTTTAGCCCGTGCTGAGTGTTGAGTAGTGAGTGCTGTTAGCGGTAGCGCGGCGTTTAGCCGGTGCTGAGTGTTGAGCGGGTAATTACCCAATCCCCAATCCCTAGGAGTTATTTAATTAATTTTGACTTTTGACTTTTGACTTGATTTGTCCCCAATCAATTAGCATATTTGTCGAATTAACTGTTAATTTTTTAGTTGTTGGGGTTGATAACCAAACTACTAACAACTTTATTTGAGATGCTGTCGCTGTTAAAAACAATCCGAGAAGCGATCGCCAATTGGTGGTCAGAGTTCACTCTCCAAACTAAACTTTTGGCCGTGGCTACCTTAGTAGTCTCCCTGGTCATGAGTGGTTTAACTTTCTGGGCGGTGAATACCATTCAGCAAGATGCCCGCATGAATGACACCCGCTTTGGACGGGATCTGGGGCTACTATTGGCGGCTAATGTTACCCCTCTGGTAGCTGACCATAATTTGACAGAGGTAGCCAAATTTTCTGAACGCTTTTATAGCAGTACCTCTAGCATCCGCTATATGCTGTATGCGGATGAAACAGGGAAAATCTATTTTGGAATTCCTTTTTGGGAACCTGAAGTAGAAAATTCACTGACAATTGAGCGACGAATCGAACTCCCAGAAGATTATCCTCAAGAGTGGGATAAGCCAATGGTGCGGCAACACATGACCCCAGATGGGGCTGTGACCGATGTGTTTATTCCTCTGATTGTGAATAAAAAAAACTTAGGTATATTAGCGATTGGGATCAACCCCAACCAAACAGCAGTCATTTCAACTAATTTCACCCGTGATGTCACCATTGCCGTATTTATCACAATTTGGGTAATGGTGATTTTGGCAGGAGTAATCAACGCTTTAACTATTACTAAGCCGATTAAAGAACTACTAGTAGGGGTAAAAGAAATCGCCGCCGGCAACTTCCAGCAGCGCATTGACTTACCCCTAGGTGGCGAATTAGGAGAGCTAATTTTAAACTTTAATGAAATGGCCGAGCGTCTAGAACGCTACGAAGAACAAAATATAGAGGAATTAACCGCAGAAAAAGCCAAACTCGAAACCCTAGTTTCCACGATCGCTGATGGTGCTGTCTTAATTGACAATAATATGCAGGTGATTTTAGTCAATCCTACAGCACGGCACATTTTTGGCTGGGAAGGTAGTGATGATGTAGTAGGTAGTAATGTTTTGCATCATTTACCGCCAACAGTCCAAATGGAAATATCCAAACCTTTATACCAAATGGCTGCCGGCGAACGTGAAAGTGCTGAATTTCGCATTTTCTTAAGTCAACCCATTAAGCGTACTATTCGCATTCTCTTAACTACGGTACTCAATTTACAACGGGAGAGCATCAAAGGCATTGCCATCACCGTGCAAGATATCACTCGTGAGGTAGAACTAAACGAAGCTAAAAGCCAATTTATCAGCAACGTTTCCCACGAACTGCGAACACCATTATTTAATATCAAATCTTTTATCGAAACTCTGCACGAGTACGGAGAAGAATTAAGCTTAGAAGAAAAACGGGAATTCCTGCAAACGGTTAATCATGAAACCGATCGCTTGACTCGCTTAGTTAATGATGTTTTAGATTTATCTAAGCTAGAATCTGGCAAGATTTACAACTTCTATGGTGTAGATTTAGCCCAAGCCATTGAGCAAACCCTGCGGACATACCAACTCAACGCCAGGGATAAAGGTATCGAACTGTTACAAGAAGTTGCCCCCAATTTGCCCCTAGTTATGGGTAATTATGATTTGTTGCTGCAAGTCTTAGCTAATTTGGTAGGTAATGCCCTCAAATTTACTCTAGCCGGTGGCAAAGTAGCCATCCGTACCTATCCGCTAGATATCACACCCACATCATCCAATCAGCCTGCACAAGTTAGGATAGAAATATCTGACACAGGTATTGGTATCGCCCCAGAAGACCAACAGGCAATTTTTGACCGTTTCTTCCGTGTCGAGAACCGCGTTCACACCTTAGAAGGTACAGGTTTGGGTCTATCGATTGTCAGAAATATCATTGAAAGACACCACAGTAGAGTCCATTTGGTCAGTGAAGTCAGTGTGGGTACTACTTTTTGGTTTGATTTAAGTGTATTTGAAGAAACACCAAAGAAAGAAATTGAGACTGCTAGTGAGATAGGGGTTTAGGGGTTTAGGGGGAGACAAGATAAAATTAAATCAGTGAACAGTTATCAAGTGAATGATAACTGGTGAGTGTTGATACCCAATACCGTTTAGTGTCACTTTCTATTCACATTTATCACAAATACTAAACATATTGACTTACTTGGATTAAATCGAAATGTCACTCATAAGGGGTATTTCTTATGGTTGAGTTGATAATTACTTGGTTAGTTACAGCTATCAGTTTTTTGATTATTTCTCGACTGCCGATAGGAGTAGAAATAGACAATTTTGGTAAGGCATTAATTACCGCCGCAGTTTTTGGCATTTTGAATGCGCTTTTGCTCCCTCTTTTAACTTTATTTACCTTGCCATTTATTATTCTTACTTTAGGCTTATTCTTCTTTGTTCTCAATTCAATTATCTTTGGGTTATCAGCTGCTATAGTGCCAGGTTTTCGTTTAAGATATGGCTTTTGGAGTGCTTTGCTTGGCTCACTTGCTTTGGCAATCATTAATTCTATTCTCTTAAGACTCATAGCACCGCTTACCTGATAAAAGCAACGAGTATGCTATTTCTCATTACTAACCAAGCCAAAGCATCAATTTTTCATTATGAGACAAAAATTTATGCTTCATAAAGTGCTAGAAACAGCCTGTACCTATTAATTACGAATTACATAAAGCCTACGGCATAGCTGCGCTTAGAGCGTAGCGTGGCGCAGCCTATTAAGCGTCCAGCAACTCGAAATCATTTTATTTGTGCTGTAAAAAATGATCGATCAGGTAGAGAGAGCGTTACATGACTTGGATGTACCTGTAACTAATATTCATATGGAACACTACAACCTTGTTTAACTCAATTTATCTATGGGTTTATGTCGCCTTGTCAAGTTTGCTTCTGTAGTAATTGTTGGTATTTTATTGGTTTGGATACTGTCTCCCGCCATCATTGTACCCCCCGATGACCCTGTTGGGGCAGTGACAATTTATGTCACAGATTATGGTTGGCATTCTAGACTAGTGTTACCCACTGGCAACGGTGAATTAATCCAGTATGCTTACGGTGATTGGAATTATTTCGCACTAAACCAGCAGGACTGGAGAAATGGGGCGGCGGCACTTTTACTACCAACTCAAGGCACTCTCGGTAGGCGAAAATTTAGCAATATCATCGAACTTCAGCAGATAATTCAACAACAAAATTACACCTTATTCAGTTTAGAAGTAGCGCAATCCCCAGTCATAGAATTATTGACATTATTAGATGACCGTTTTAACCACAATATGGCGACGGGCATCAAAAATCGTCAAACAGGTTTAACTTTAGTCAAAGATGATCAGGAATATACATTATTCCACAATAGTAATCACGAAATTGTTGAGTGGCTAAAAAGTTTAGATTGTCAAATTTATGGTTTTGTGATGTGGGCGAATTTTCAGGTGAAACATTCATAATACACATTTATATTTTTTGTTAATTTTTAAGCGATGACATCAAAAAGAGATATTAAAAAGTATCCGGTTTATCGCCATCGTTGGTTGGAACGAATAATTGCCATTTTTGCATTGCTGAACTTATGTTTGGTCATCTTTGACATGACCTACATACCTTTACGTGATTTCTACCTACAGGTATTGCCAAGGTTAACTCAATTGTATGACCCAATTAAGGGCATTCAACCCCACCCAGAAACACAACATTACCTCAACAAGGTTACAGCATTAGAAGCACAGGTTTTGCAGACTGGGTTGCTTTCACCCCAATCAGAAAGGGTGCTTGATGAATTAAGTTTACTTAGTAACCGCATGATTGAGGATAATCCGTTTTATCTGGCTAATCAAACTGCTACTTTAGGCAAAATTAAACATGAAATGCGCTTACGTACTAATGAACAATTTGCGAGAGAAGCATTTACTAGATTTTGGAGTCCAGCTTATTTATCTGAGCGGGGTTGGCAATCGGAAATCAACTTTTTTAATTCTCAAATTAGACCTTTAATTCAAAGTAATTATTATCGTGAAATTGGCAGATTTGGCAACTTTATCAATCGGTTTTGGTGGATAGATTTACCGTTTGTAATGATTTTTGCCTTAGATTTTTTAGCCCGTACTTTTTATATTAGTCGCCGCGATCGCTCCTTAAGCTGGTTAGAAGCAATATTACGGCGATGGTACGATGTATTTTTGCTGCTACCCTTTTGGCGTTGGTTACGAGTAATTCCCGTCACCATTCGTCTTTATCAAGCTAATTTACTTAATCTTGAGCCTTTGCGATCGCAACTTAATCATGATTTTGCAGTGAGCTTTGCACAGGAAATCACTGAGATGGTAGGTATTCAATTAATTGACCAGATGCAAGATACCATTCGTCAGGGTGACTTAGCACGCTGGTTATTTCATCCTGAAACCCGCAAGCCTTACATTCAAGTTAATGAAAGGAACGAAGCCAAAGCTATAGCTACTCGTTTAGTCAACGTCAGTATCTATGATGTTTTACCTCAAGTCCAGCCTGACTTAGAAGCCTTGCTACATCACAGTATTGCCAGCACCTTCCAAGAATCTCCAGTTTACCAAAAAATACAAAAGATACCTGGTCTAAATCACTTACCGCATCAACTAACAGAAAATCTAGCTCGTGATTTATCTCATTCAGCTTACAAAAATCTGATCAAGGCTATGTCAGACCCAGTTGCAGCAGAACTCACCTCTCGTCTCATGACAAATTTTCGTGATGCGTTAGAGCTGGAGTTACAGAAAAAGCATAACATTCAGGAATTGCAATCTTTACTGATAGATATGCTAGAAGAAATTAAAATTAACTACGTCAAAGGTATTACTTCTTCTGGAGTAGAAAAAATATTAGCAGAAGCACACCAAATTCATCAAATTATTTATAGTTAACAACAAAATTCTAATAATAGACATTGATTTTATTCTCCTAAAAGAGCTACACTCATGTTAATTTTTATGCCTTAAAAATATGAATGCCGTAAACAAAATTTATATGATCATTGTAAGCTATTGATTTTCTAATTATTTCTTTAATTCTGTAAAAACTTACTACCCATCCAAGAGAGTGCCAGTAGAAATTAAACCTATATTGACTAACTGTTGTTGGTAAATCTAATAAGCTATTAAATAATAAAAAATTTAAATCTTCCATCATTTTGATAACCATTCTATTCGCACTTATGGTATATACATTCTTGTGTCTTCTCTCAGCATCTTTGTATGCTTCATAAAATAATAACTTGCCAATACCTTTACCTCGAAATTCCTCAAATACAAATAAGGCTGCTATTTTATACCAATGTTCATGAAAATCATAATTCAAACAGACTCCTAACATTTTACTGTCTTCATTCTCAGCTACCATTATATGTTCTGCTGCCATCCACTCTGTTAAGGAATAACCTATAATATTAGGTGTTAGCTTGATTTCTCTAATCAGTAACTCTGCTTCAGATTTAGTAACTTTTCTTTTACAAATTTTAATCATAATTTGAAGTAATTTAGAACTAAAACTTAAATATGATGTACATAGTATGCAAAAAACAGATTATACAAATTGTCAAAAATAAAATATTTGTCATTAAAATTTTTTTTAATAAATTGAACGTACTATATTGATTTCCAATTTCATTAAAAACAAAATTAAAACTCAATAAAACACCAATCGTGTCCTCCAAGTTTTTTTTATATGCTAATAATCCCCACAAAATTAACACAATTGTAGGTGTCATAAACCCAAATATACAAAATAATTGCGTCCAGAGATATGCACTATTTGACAATGTGCTTCTACTGAAAGTTGCATCAAAATAAATTAAATTAAAATGAAAATGCCTAATAGCAAATTGAGAGGGCGTTTGATTGTCTCAGAAAAATCCCAATATATTTGTTTTAATTGTTGAATAATTTCATTTTGAGCAGTTACATGAAGTATATTTTAAGTTTGTTTTATTTGATTTATTATCTGAGTTAGGTAGTTTTTATATGTCCGTATTCTGATACTTAGCTTATTACAATCTTCTATAACTACGTGTATACTTAAGCCAGATAGAGGAACACCTATAACAATAAAATTAATTAAAGAGTAAGGAAAATAACATATATAAGGTAGTAAGTACTCATTAAAATATTCTTTGGTAGTTACTTGATTATCTCCTAAAAGTTGATGCGGCCCATACCAAAAGTGATGGAATAGCAACATTAGAAAAAATATAAATCCTACAACATATATTACTCTACGTCTTAAATATAGTTTTTTTTCTTGAATTAGCTGAATGGTTTCTTCACTAAACTCAGAACAAATTACATATACTTCTAATGTCAATAAGAAGCAGATACGTATACACTCAAGTATAGCCCCTATATTATTACTATTATATGCTTGATTCCAAGGTTTACTTTCAACAACTATGTATGAAAATCCTAGTGAGATTAAACTGATAATGGCGAGAATAATCGCTATTGGTACTAGCAAGCTATAATTTAGAATTTTTGTACTTTTTAGTTCACTGTTAATATCTGTATCTATTGGTTGTGGGAGTAAAGCTAAATTTTTATCTATCCAATTTTGATTAAAAATATTTTCATAGATTTTGTTACAAACTTTTAACTTACCTTGCTGCTTAACTACTAACCCTGATAAACGTAATGCTATTTGTTCTGTATCGTCATCACAATCTATATGATGATTTTGTAAAATTTTTTGATAAGTTTTGAGCAGTTTATAAGCTAGAATTTTATCGATAAGTAAACGATTTTTGATGGTTCTTAAATGTTCGGGATCGTCATAAAATTCCCAATTTTTAATAATATAGTTTTGAACTATAACATCAATATTTGGATTTATACTTTCTTCTCTTTCAACAATTAGTTTACATAATTTTTGTGTGAGAAAAGGTTGTCCTCCAGTCCAAGCTAATATATCTTGTAAAACTACTTCGGGCGCATCTACTTTTTGAGCTAATCCTTTAGTCAATGATTGCTGGGCTTCCTCCAGCTTAAATCCAGCCAATTCAATTGCTTTACCAATATTAAAAGGTATTCCCTTTTTATCTTTTAAGTCTGATGGTGTGACCACACCTAAAAGACAAAAGGTAATGCGTTTGTATTTGACTTTATCTGCGCGTTGGTTATAGCAAGCACGAATAAATTCTAAAAATTCATCTTTAGGTTCTCTATCAATTAAATTATCAATTTCATCAATAAAAATAACAATACTTTGGGTTAGTTTAGTTAGCAATACCTTATCAATAAATTGGCTCAATCTCTGCAATGGTGATAAAAATTGGTGTTTCTCCCACCAATGATAAAAATTAGATACATCATTTAGAAAACCAGACCATAATTCAAAGGTAATCCCTGCATAGAAACTTTCGGCAGTGTAGTCAGAACTACCAATTGTTGTCATATCAATTGAAGTACACCTAGTTCCTTCTTCTTCCAGCTTTTGTCTAATATGGACTCGCAAGCTAGATTTTCCCATTTGTCGGGAATTAAACACACAACAATAATCTCCATTTTTTAAACTTGTATATAAATCTTCATCTGCTTGTCGCTTAACATAGCTGGGGTGTTCTGGGGATAAACTGCCCCCAACTTTGTAATAGTTAAAAGCTGATTTAAATGATGTGTCATAATTCATAGTAAGTAATTTTAAATTGTTTAATCTCCCAGCCGTTCTGTAAAATACTGTCGGTACAACTCGCAGCGTGGTATAATTTGATTACTTTGCCATTTAATTAATCCCATACTGTATAACTGATATCCTAATATTGAGTCTAATTGTACTGGGTCAATTGTGCTAATAACTTGTTTAAATGCTGCTGCTAGTTTTACGTTCTCTCTGAGAATCCCCAAGTGTCTGCGTAAATGTTGACTATAAATGCCAGTGTCACTAGGGGCATCTTGTAACAATTGTTGTAAATTTCCCCATTTCCCTGGAACTGGTTGAGCAAGATGATAAAACGCTAATTGCACTAGATATGGATGCCCTCCCACCATTGTCATTAGTTGCTTGACTAAATCATCATTCCAGTCGAGTTGGTGTCGCTGTGCTAAGTCTTTAACTTGGGCGGGAGTAAACTCTGACAATTC
Source organism: Anabaena minutissima FACHB-250 (assembly GCF_014697125.1). Classification (GTDB taxonomy): domain Bacteria; phylum Cyanobacteriota; class Cyanobacteriia; order Cyanobacteriales; family Nostocaceae; genus Trichormus; species Trichormus minutissimus. The sequence continues at coordinate 89,896 of NZ_JACJRG010000023.1, forward strand.
TATTGATTCTCCGACATTAAACGGTGAATGGTTGATATCTAATGGCCCATAATTTTCAGTGGAATGTACTATTACTAATCGCAGTTGTTTCCAGATATCTCGATTATTTGCTTCCTCGTGACAACTTCGCAGTATTCCAAAAAAACCTTGAGACACTTCAGGATAACTGAAAACCTGATCTACTTCATCATCAAGCTAAAACTAACGGAGTTCCTATTTGCGGAAATATATACTCTTGAAAGTAGATTTTACAGCTAATTTTACTGCCTATAGGCTGTTTCCAAAAATCATGAATGCGATCGCCTTCATAAAGTAAATCAAAATATGTGCGATCGCTCTTAGCAATAAGCAAGCATTTGTTTGGGCGGTCGCTCTTACGGATAAGCAACTATTTTCAGGGGGCGATCGCTTTCCATAATCACCCAAGTTTTTTACTATTAACAGCACAAAGATACATGAAAAATAAACTCTTTCTTGGCAGTATTTTCGCTTTTACTATAGGATTTAATGCTATACCAGTTATTGCAGCACCATCTAATCCAGAGAATCCCAAAACCTTTACAGAATGGTGTAAGCAAAAATCAACTTTACCACAACAGACGAGACATACTGTTGAAGTTTTGTTAAAAGCGATTGGTACTCAAGATTGTGTTAGAGCTAATAAATCACTTATCTTTGCAACGGCTCTTGACCTCACGAATAGTCAAATCAGCGATATTCAACCGCTTTCTAGCTTGACTCATTTGACGGCTCTTAAACTCTCAAATAATCAAATTAGTGATATTCAGGTACTATCTAATTTTACTGAATTAATAAGCCTTGACCTTTCAAAGAATCAAATCAGCAATATTCAATCTTTATCTGGATTAAATAAATTGCTATTTCTCAACTTATCGAATAATCAAATTAGTGATACTAAATTTCTGCCAAAATTAACTAATTTATCTGTTATAAATATCTCGAATAATCCAATAAATTATTCTGAGGATGATATATTGAGACAACTCGAAGAAATCCGTAAGAGACGTAAGAGATTGGATATAGATGAATTATTGCGAAATTTCTCTCCTCAATTTTTGTAATAAGCAAATTTATTTATTACGATGAATATTAATCAACCACTTCAGTACATCCTAAAACTTTGCCTGCTGATAACAATTCTGAACAGTCTATCTGTAAATGTCTTCGCTTCACAATTAGAAACTTTCGGTCAATCTGGTAGATATGGGGTAGATGGTCGTCCTGGAAGAGATGGTAATTCTGGATCTGATTACAGAATCCACGCTAGCCAACAACTACAAACGATTGAAATTTCAGGCACAGATGGCGAAGCCGGAGAGTCTGCTAGCTCTGGTGAACACGCTTCTGGATGCCAACAGCCTAGAAATAGAGCAGTAAATGTATGCGGTGCTAAAGGTGGGAATGGGGGGAATGGCGGTAAGGGTGGAGATGGTGGCAACGGAGGAAATGTCGTGATTTATTTTGACTCACCTTCTCAACTCAAAAATGTAGTGTTACGTAATGGAGGCGGGAGAGCAGCTTCAGGGGGAAATGGCGGTCAGGCTGGTAATGGATGTAACTGCACTCAACCCCGTTGGATTATCAACTATTGCACCTGGGCATTGATGGCGCAACCAATAAATGTAACTCCTCCACCACAGACAAACACCAGCAATACTCAACCAGTCAATGTAATCGACCCCCCGTGGACAGAAATTCAACAAAAATTATTTAGCTGTTCTGGTGATGCACTCTACGATGAAAAACAAAATCGACCCCAGCCCCCAAATTCAGATGAAAACTACCGCTATGGCTGGAAATATATTGGTCTATCACGGCGGAATACTTTTTCTTGTGAGGATGGGCAGAGTGGTCAACGGGGACGCAAAGGAGCAGATGGACAACCAGGTAATTATGGTCAGGTATGGTTAGTACAGGGTAAAACAATTCCCAAAGAACAAATTAGTTATAGCGATCGCGTTAGCTTGTTAGTTGATAAAAATATTCCTCTTCTCAAGAACAACTGGTTGGAAAGGTCGGGACTACGGAGTTTAATTGGTACTGGTTCTGATGTTCGGAATACTTTCAATTTGTTACAAACAGTCCAAGGTTCATTTAAAGTGGCTTGGCAAGCAGCTAAACGCCCACAAGATTTAGGAGATCCTGAGATGAGAGCCTCAATTACAGCATCAGGAGAACTGCAATTTGATATTCCCGGCACACTAGAATATAAACTCACCAACAAGCAAAATCAAACCGTAGTTGCTATTACTGGAGGTATCGATCCTAAACGTTTAGGTAGTTTCAAGTTTAAAGGATTGGATCGTTTCCGAGATGCCCGTAACTTTGCTCTTGTAGATGAAGGTAAACTTCTAGACGAGTTAAAAGCACTCAAAATCACAATCAGTCTCTACAAAGACAACTCTAAAAAGAGTGAAATTTCTTATCCCCTGACACCAAAACCACCCTATCCTGAAGGTTTATCAGTCTGGGGTAATCTTTATAAGGTCAATTTGGGCGATCGCTTTGATTCTTGGCTACAACCAGGAGAACCTATTCAGTATCAAATTGAAATTGCACAGACTACCCGTTCTGGAAAAACCTATACTTCTAGAATGAAAATCAACTTGATTGTGGATAAAGTTACTACCTCTCCTAATGTTGAGTATTATTAGTTTCTTTTAAAGTAAGCGATTGTTCTCCAGAACCATCAAGAATATTTGAGGGCGATGTCTACGACGGGCAAAGCGTAGGCTTTGGTAAAATAGCATCAATTCCCATTGCCCAAGTCAAATGAATGACAAGATTCATCCATGACCAATTCTCCAAAGACTACCTAGAAGAACTACTAAAACCCTATGGAACAGTCCAAGCACCAAGTCGAGTAGCAGCAGAAGTCAAAGAAATCGACGTATTATTCACACCAACTCCCACACCAACAGCTAATCTAGAAATATTAGGCCTATTGGGGAAAATGGCGACAACACCAGCCATATTTGAACCCTTCCGCAACCCCGCATCCATAGACGAAATTAGCGATTGTATCTCCAAACTATCAGAAATAAAAAGCGCAATGCAGCGCGAAGCAAAGCGCAATCAAACCAAAATACCAACAGCAGAAATTTCCCAACTGTGGATACTCACACCCACCGCCTCCAAAAATATCATCTCAGGGTATGGTGGGCAACTAAAATCAAGCTGGGGAGATGGAGTATACTTTTTAGCAACATATTTCCGCACAGCCATAGTTGTCATTCATCAGTTACGATCTACCCAAGAAACACTATGGCTGAGAATATTAGGGCGTGGTAGAGTTCAGCAACAAGCAATTGATGAATTAGTCGCACTCCCAACCAATCACCCCTTTGGTCGAGCCACGCTAGAATTACTTTATAGTCTGCAACAAAATTTGAGAATCAATCAGAACACAGAAACAGAAGATCGGGAGTTAGTGATGAGATTAGCACCACTGTATCAAGAAGACAGAGAACGAGCTAGACAAGAAGGCTTACAACAAGGTGTGCAGCAAGGAGAACAACAGCTAATTTTGCGGTTGTTAAATCGACGACTGGGAAATATAGATATATCTCTAATTGAACAAGTACAAAAATTATCTATTGAGCAGCTAGAAGCACTGGGAGAAGCATTACTAGATTTTGCCACAGTTGCAGATTTAGAAACTTGGTTCAGCCAACAACAAGAAATTAACAACCAATAAATTAATTATCAAATATTAGAAATAATTTGACGAGCGATCGCCCTACAGAACTATCAAGGATATCTGAGAGCGATTGCCCTCCGTAATCACCCACAATCTTTTTTACTATTAATAACACAAAGCCACATAAAAACTACACTCTTCCTTGGAACTATATTTGCTTTTACTGTAGGATTTAACGCTACACGAGTTATTGCAGCACCATCTAATTCAGAAAACCATCCCAAAGTCTTAAATGGCTGCCTAAATTAACTGATGTATGCATTATCAATCTCGCCAATAATCCGCTCTCTGCTGAAAATTATTGGTTCTTCGGTTACTTTTATGGAGAATTAATAGTAAAATGCCAGTTTAATAAACTGCGTAATCTAAAATTACTAAAGTTACGAAAGCCATATCCAAGCCTTTTAATTAACTTGAGTTTATTATTAATTCCTTCTACAGTACCACTCGTAGTTCTGCCGTCAAAATAGCCGACTATTTCGCCAAACCATCTAACGATTGTACCGATACTCTTCGGAAAATATGAAAGAGCATCATACATCCAATCTAGTAGTTTTATGATACTATCACCCCAAGATTTAGTTGTTTCAAATATATCTCGAAATTCTTCTTTTAGTGCGTGCATTTTCGCCAGTTTTGGTGAGACATCCTGCACAGATTTTAATTTTTCTTTTTGCTTTTCATTGAGAGAATCTTCATTTTTAAGTAAGCTATATTTGCTTTTGTTTAATGCCTCTAATATGCGCTTTTTTTCTGATTGATTGTCTAGCGACATAGCTGCTTTTTTCTCAGTTTTACGCATGGTATCTAAT
>NZ_JACJRG010000024.1 GCF_014697125.1 Anabaena minutissima FACHB-250
GGCGAGCCGCAATGAATGATCAGTATATGATTTCTGTTTTGGCGGCGGCTCTCCCTAACTCAACACTCTCATAGAATCCATTTGTCAATAGGGTTTGAGACGCGCTAACCCTGCTACATAATTGAGCGATGGCAAGTTAATTAGACCCTGGGATATTCGCTCTTTCGACACCAGAAGGCTGCGTTTTTTTCAGGGTTGTTTGTCTCCTCTGACATTTAACGTGTGTTTTGGTTTCTAAGCTAGATGGTTCGATATTTTCTGATCCAACAATCAGTTTCGTATAATTAGCAGCTTTATCAACCACGATTTCGCCACATCTATTGACTGATTTATCTTGGCGTGACCCTATTTTACCTTGAGCATTAATATATCTGATTTGGTATCGTTTACTAGGAGTTAATCCTGTTACCACGACTTCACCTTTACTAGTTTTGTAAGCTTCGGCGGCAGTAGCGATCGCACTATGAGTTAGCACGAGTATTGCGGCGATGGACGCTGTAATAATTGAAAATTTAGTTGGCATATGTATACTCCATGTTTGAGATAATTTTTGTGTGAGCTACTGAAAAATCTTTGAGTGTATATTCAGGGTTTTGATTCCCTCACTGACTATATACGTCATACAAAATATTTTATGCACTATTACCGCAAGGTGGAAGTCAAACTTTAAAAGTCAAAATTCAAAAGTCAAAAAGCCTATAAAACTTCGAGATTGTGATGAAATTATTGTTTTGGAAACCGATAAGGTAGTGCAGCGCGGTACTCAAGAGGAATTATGGCAGTAAAGGGGAGTTTATGAGAGATTGGATTAATTCGTTCTGAGAGGTGATATTGGTTAGGGGCTACAAGCCACGATTAACCAAATTAGCAAAATGCTTACCCTTGCCGAAATGATTTTTTTATCATAAAGAACTAATATTTTTTTTGCATAAAATTGTCTGAGGATGCTGAAAACCTACAGTCTTTTCAAAAATTCTTAAAGCTTCCTTAAGTATAGATTTAGCTTCTTGTTTTTGTTCTTGTTCCTTAAGTAAAATTGCCAGATTATTGAGGGTAACAGCAATATCAGGATGCTCATTTCCGAAAACATTTTTTTTAATACTTAATGCCTGTCTATAAGCTTTTTCGGCTGGCAACAACTCTCCTTTTGCTTGAAGAGAAGCTGCTAGATTATTGAGATTAACAGCAACTTCATAAGGTTGATAGTTTGATGGGTTATCAAAAAATGTAATAGCTTCTTGAAACAATTTAACTGCTTCATCCCATTTACCTAATCCATGTAAAATAGAACCCAGTGCAGCCCCATCAGTAATAGTATCAGGATGTTCTTTACCGCATATATTCTGGCGAATTTCGTAAGATTTACGAGCTAAAGGTTCAGCCTTTTTATAATTGCAACGTGAGTGTTCTAAACCAGCATAATTATGATAAAGTGTTGCCACAAAATGGCTTTGTTCACTCTGTTGCTTAATTAAAGTATTTAATAAAATTTGGTAAATTTGTTCACCTGCATTAAATTTTCCCCAGTATTTGTAAACAACCGCTAAGTCATTGAGCATTGACAGCAAAACACTGTGTTGCTCTATTCCTTGAGATTGGGCTAAATTGATGACTTTAAGATAATACTGTTCTGCTGAAGAATAGTTACCCAAAATGCGAGTAATTTTGCCTAGATTAGCTAAAACTTGTATTTCTATATCAATCAGGCTTGAAACCTGGGAGAGATTTTGTTTGGCTATTTCTAAAGATTCTAAAGCTGCTTGAGCTTGTGTTAAAGCTTCGTTATATTTAGTTTGAGACTCTAATGTATTAGCTAAACTATTCAGTTGGATAACTTTTTCAAGTAAAAAATGTTGTTCTAAATTTAATTTGTTACTTAAATTTTTACTGTGTTGTAGTTCCACGTTCTTCCCACTCTTACGAAAATAAAGGTCAGCTAGAAAGTCTTCTTGGGGTAAGCTGACTATTAATTGAGCAGTATAAAAACTCCAAAACGAGCAAATGCTAATCAATCATCCTCAAAACTTTCATCTCCAATTTGGGGGTGCTAGGTATTGAGGATGAGGTAAGATAAAGCTACTCTGCGCTCAAAAATATTTCGTTGTGGTTGTTTATATAACCTCCACCATCGGGAGGCCGTCGCGGAGTCACGGTAGCATCTCCACCTACTATCATTGTTAGATCCTGAACACTTAGGTTAACAATATCTGGTAAACTTTTGAGCAAAGAATTTAAATTAGTTATCTGTGGCTGTTCGGGTTTGTTGTCAGACATGATATTTTCTCCTGTAATTCTTGATTGGATTATCATTACTAAATTCACTTTCTCCAAACACCTGCATATCTAGGAGAATTACCATCCACATAACCAGTTACATTCCGTGTGAGAAGACCGCTATTTTGTGCAGATTCCCACTCATTCTGATACTGCTGACTGCTCAAATTATGACGTGCCTTGAAAGTTCCTTGAGTTACTGAGTTCCAAATGGCGGTAAAATGGGGTTGACCATTGTGTTGGTAAGCGTTAAGGTAAGCAACTTGACGACCTTGTTGTTGGTTTTCATTAAACAATTGTTGATACTGTGCAGAAGTCAAAAAAGACTTAGCTACAAAGCTACCAACATTTGTTTTTTCATAAAGTGCAGCGTAGCTACGATTCCCATTTATAGAAACAACAGAAATATTTTTTGGTCGCCAGCCATTTTTAGTCAAATCATCAATTCGTTTTTGATGTTCATTGGTAGATAGACCATGATAAGCAGTAAATGACGGCCCGTTGTCCTTGGCAAAAATCGCCGCATACAGGACTGTATTACCATTCAGATAACTCTCAACCTGAGTTGGTCTATAACCAGCTTTGGTATATTGATTGAATTTAGCTTGGTACTGAGATGAGGTGAGATTATGAAAAGATGCCCATGCAACTCCATTATTAGGACGAAATAGAGCATTGAAGTAAATCTTACCGTTGACGCTAAAACCATCAATCCACTCTAGGCGATAACCTGATTTGGTAATTTGGTCAAAAACGAACTGATATTGACTAGCAGGAATACCATGTCGAGCAATTTCTTTATTACCTTGAGAAAAATCAGGCAAAATGGCGATTTTACCAGGTGGTAAAGCTTGATTGTTCAGACGTTTCCAATCTTGGTCTGAGTCTTGATTTGTCTCGGTGCTTTTTGTCCATACGCCCGCAAAAGTTAAAGGTAAAGGAGTATTACCTTTGCTTTTATGAAGATGTAAGTGTGAACCACTCGATGAACCACCATTTCCAACATTTCCAATAAACTGACCTGCTTTTAACATCACTTGTTGAGCAGGAGTTAAAGTTCTTTCTGAATCATTGCTTGCATCTGTTGTGAACTCCTTGGAAATCGGACATAAAGATTTAGGAATTGAACCTGGTTCTAGATGTGCGTAGAGAATCAATTCTCCATTACCAACATCAACCGTTAAATGATTACCACCACCGTAGATTGTCTTTGGATTCGATGTACGACCTGGATGACTTTGTCCTGGTGCGGGATTATCTGGCGCATTACGCCAACATTTAATTATCTTACCACCAGTAACTGCATATACTGGCTGACCGTAAATCAACTGATGTTCGTTTTTGCTACCGTCAGTTCCAGCTTTGTTAGTAGTCCAATTTTTACTACGATTATCAAAGCGAATCGCTGTCAAATCATAACCGAGTTTTTGACTTCCAGAACCATGAATTTCTTTGCGTCTGTACCAGTATTCACCTGATTCTAAATCTTCTGCACGACCAGGGAATAAATAAGTAGTGCTTGCCGCAGTTGATGTCAAATTAGTTAATAAAGGTATTACAGGAGTTAGCAAAATGCTAGAAGTAATACCCACAGTAATAAATCGGCGAATTGATTTTTGTTTGTTGTTTTTCATGTTGTTAATCTTTGTATCGAGATTCCCCATCAACACCGTCGAATTTTATATAGGCAGCAGCACCAGTTACACTATCGAGCTGTTCCAAATCGAGTAACTGAATTTGTGGTATTTTCTTGGAGTTTAGCCGTTGTGGATATGTTTTTGTGAGTTCGTTTTTCATGTTGTTAACCTTTAGCGAAATAGAAATTACTAGGGGTTTTGAGACACATTAACTTTTACAAGCAATTCCCGTATTTCGACAGGCCCCCCTGCAACTTCGGCAAGTTGTTCCTGATCAAGCTTAGGGAGAGTGAGATTGCAGTTTTTTGGCTTTTGCTTTGGGCTAGTATTCTGGACTGGCATAGACTTTAGCTGTACCTTCTGACAGAGACATATCTCCACTCAGGATCACTACCACCATAAACCCTATCAAGCTGTTCTAATGGGAGTGATTGAAGTTGTGAGAGTGTCTTGAAGTTTTGTTTTTGTTTGTTGTTTTTCACGTCTTTTATCTCTTCTTGCAGGTTAAACACGCGGTGTCGTAAAAACTAAGGTGGGTTTGAACAACGCGCCACCATTGACTTGAGTAAGTTGTTCCAAATTGAGTGGCTGCAACTGTGAAATTTTATTGACGTTTTGGTGTTGTGAATGTGTTTTTGTTTGTTGGTTTTTCATGTTATTGCTCCTTAAGTATATGTTTTGGGTTTTAACTCCCTTACTTACTACATACGATGGTCAAAAATTTTTATGCACTCAATACTAGCTTTTGTAACTATTGGTAAAATTTTTGTAGCGTCCTGAAATAGAAAACCAATCACAATGACCACTTATCCAAGACTGTAATCCAGCTACATAACGGTGCATTTCGGCATCTACTAACAAGCTAAAAGAAGGTAGTTGTGAAACTAATTCACAAAACGATTCTACTTCTGCATCGTGCATTTGTTTTGCTTTTTGAATTGCTTCTTCCAGGGTGCAGTTACGGGTCTGATGAAGGATGATAGCAAGATTATGGTATTGTCCTGCTTTATATTCCTTATGACATGAAACTATATCATTTGACCACAATACTATATTATTAGTTGTCAACCTGAGAGCTTGTATAGTGGGATGATTAACAAACTCTGAACCAAACTCAATTTCCTCAACCAACTCAATTAAATCTAAGAGAGGATAGCCTCCTCCGATGTAAGGACGCATCTTTAGATAAGTGCTAAGAGTTGGTTTTATCTCTGCACAGCTGTTTTTGGCCTCCCAAGCTGAGGCATTAATAAAACCCTCAACACCTTTTATGAAACGATTGTAGGAATTCATTGAGCATTGCTTTTTAAGTCTTTGACAAATATTTGCCAAAGCATGAATTAGTGGTTGATCTTCCTTTACAGGATTAACACCCCTAAGAATTTCATTCAAGCGATGATTAAGTTGATAGAGATTATTAATTTTTTCCGGTATTCCCATTTCTTCGCTTTTATCATCATATATAAATGTCCAAGCCAGAAAATCTGTAGCTATCTCCAAAGATGTTATAGAGGCTGTAGGATAAGTATATGCTGCTAAAAGATGAAGTTTAATTGCCAAAACTTTGCAGATTGTAAACTCAGTTACTAAGCTAAAATCTTTTAGCCATTCTAATAAGTGCAATTCCACATCTTTAGCATTTGGATTAATAGATGATGGGAAAGGATAAGTAAAGTTTGGAATTGTGAACAGTTGCATAATTTATCCTGCTATTCTTTTGAATATGATTTATACAGCCCTTCAAGGGCTGTTGAGTTGATGCAGCACGGCTATCCAGTAGTCCTAATATTAATTAACGTGTTATACTGTTCCTCACAAACCTAACGCTACCATCGCCAAATCCACCATTGACTTGAGTAAGTTGTTCCAAATTGAGTGGCTGAAACTGTGAAAGTTTATTGACAATTTGCTGTTGTGAATGTGTTTTTGTGTGTTGGTTATTCATGTTGTTAATCTTTAAATGTATGTTCTGGGTTTTAATTCCCTCGCTCACTACATACGATAGTTAAAATGTTTTATGCACTATCCGCTTTTTACGGTAAAGAAATATTCGATTGAACAAAATCACTTATCAATCTAGTAAAATTCAGGATATGAGAAAATTTTCTGGCTTCATATACCCAGACAGAGCAAATAATTGTAGAAAATCTGCGATCGCAACGCCATCGCGCAACTGTAGTTGTGTTCTGGTAGCCCACCGTTTGAGTCCCATTCGCGATTGTGATGAAATTATTGTTTTGGAATAGGGTAAGGTAGTGCAGCGCGGAACTCACGAGAAATTATGGTATGAAAGAGGAGTTTATCAGCGTTTGATTTCTTCAGAGGAAAATTAAAGCTGTTGTGCAGCTTCCATCTAAATCCCTATAATCCATATATAGTAAACGTTTTAAAGACTAATATTTTTGGATTACTACTAAAATTTTCAGTTTTTACGAAAACACCATCTTTGTATTTGAAGACAAAGACAAGAATGAGAGATGTTCATTCCGCAACAATTAAGGAGCTGTACTATGAAACTACAAAAAACTCAAAAGTCAAGCAAATTAGAGCAAGCATCTACATTGTTAAATCAAATCGATGATTTACATCAAGTTATTGGTGGTGTAGGACAGGAGTTGATTTTTTATGCACTATCTGCTTATTACAATGAAGAGGCATTCGCTTGAGCAGGATCACTCATGAATCTGGTAAAATTCAGGACATGAGAAAATACCCTGTCCTATGACAGAAAAAGCCCTACGGGAATTAGCATCAATCCTGAATCCCACCGCCAACCTTCCCCAAGGAGAAACACCCCTGCTAATTGCTGCGGGTGCTGTCGGTAAAGAATTGGGTATAACCATTCGTCCCCCCGCCAAATCCGAAAACCTGAGCGGACTCCATGAAACCCTAGAGGGAATTGCCCGCGCTTCTGGTTTCCGTACTCGTCGCGTCACTCTTACCGCTAACTGGTGGAAAAATGATTGTGGTTCTTTAGTTGCTTTTACTCAAGAAAACAACCGCCCTGTCGCCCTACTAAAAGTCACAGCCACTCGGTATGAGATACTTGACCCTGTAGAGTTGACGCGCACTCCTATCAACCGCCAAACTGCTGCCAAACTAGCCCCTATTGCCTATACCTTTTATCGTCCTTTACCGGACAAAGAAATTACTCTACTGGACATTCTGCAATTTATTCTGAAAGTGAGTACCGCAGACTTACTAAAAATTCTCTCGGTGGGAATAATTGCAACTTTGTTTACAATGTTTACGCCGCAAATTACGGGCATTATTATCGACTATGCTATTCCCGATGCGAACCGTAAATTATTAATCCAGATGGGTTTGGGATTGTTATCAGCTAGTTTTGGGGTGGTAATATTTCAATTGGCTCAAGCTTTTGCCCTCCTCAGATTACAAACTAAAGTCAGTTATGATACCCAAGCGGCTGTTTGGGACAGACTTCTGAAACTCAAACCTGCGTTTTTTCGCGAGTATTCCACAGGGGATTTATATAATCGCGTCTCTGCTATTACTCAAATTCGCAACAGACTTAGCGGTGCAATTCTGCGAATTATATTTACCAGTGTATTCTCATTGTTAAATCTGGGACTACTGCTATTTTATAGTTTGCCTCTGGCATTAGTGGCGATCGCGATCGCCCTGCTAATATTTCTAGTGACTACTATCATTAGTCTTATCACTCGCCGCAAATCCCGTCCCCTCCAGCAACTTGCAGGGGAAATTCTGGGACTAACAGTGCAGCTAATCGGTGGAGTATCTAAACTACGAGTTGCGGCGGCTGAATCAGAAGCGTTTGCTTGCTGGGCGAAAAAATATACTCAGCAGGTAAAACTGATGTTGAGTACCCAATACATTGAAGATGTGCTGACTGTCTTTAATATTACAATGCCGACAGTAAGTTCAATTCTAGTGTTTACTTTAGCTGTTTCCTTAATTGGCCAGTCCGATGGGGAAACACAATTATCTACTGGCACATTTCTGGCATTTAATATTGCCTTTGCTACATTTATCACTAGCGCAACGAGATTAAGCAACACCGTCATAGATATTTTAGACATCACGATTCTATGGGAACGCGCTCAACCCATTTTAAAAACAAAACCAGAAGTAGATACTGAAAAATTTCATCCGGGAAAGCTTTCCGGTCAACTGAAATTCAACCAAGTTAGTTTTCGTTACCGTCCAGATAGTCCTTTAGTTTTAGACAATATCACCCTAGAAGCCAAAGCCGGAGAATTTATTGCTATTGTCGGGCCATCGGGAAGTGGAAAGTCTACTATCCTCCGGTTGTTGTTAGGATTTGAAACCCCAGAGGCAGGAACAATATCCTATGATAGCAGAGATTTGTCAGGATTGGATATTGCCGCAGTCCGGCGACAATTGGGGGTAGTGCTGCAAAATGGGCGAATTATGAGCGGCTCGATTTGGGAAAATATTGCTGGGGGTGCAATTGTTACTCAAGAGGAAGCTTGGACAGCTTTGCAGATGGCTGGATTAGCGGATGATGTGGAAGCGATGCCGATGGGGATACATACTATTATTTCTGAAGGAGGAGGCAACCTTTCAGGGGGTCAAAAACAGAGATTATTTATTGCCCGTGCGTTGGTACATAAACCGCAGATTTTACTGTTTGATGAGGCAACATCTGCGTTAGATAATCATACTCAGGCGATCGTGACTCAAAGTTTAGAACAATTGGGAGTTACTCGTGTTGTCATTGCTCATCGTTTAAGTACGATTCGTCATGCAGATGTAATTTATGTGCTGCAAGCTGGGAAGATTATCCAGCAGGGAAGTTTTGAGGAATTGGCTGCCGTTGAGGGGTTATTTGCTGATTTGATGGCGCGACAAATGACCAAATAATTAGCCGCGATTAGCAATTCCTGATATTAGGGAAGCAGATAATAAGTACATAAAATATTTTGACAGTCGTATGTAGTGAGTAAGGGGATTAAAACTCGGAACATACACTCAATACCATCCCAGAAAAAATGAAAAACACCAAAAATAAAGAGTCAAAACTCTCTCAATTAAGTCCAGAGTCCAAACTCCTCCCAGCAGAATTGGCAACAGCAGTAGGGGGTGTGGCTTTACCCAGGGTTATTTTTGTACCTAGCACTAAAGGTTGACTAGTATTGTGTCAAGTTAGTTTTGACGGTTCGTAGTAAGGACTTTAGTCCTGATTTTTTTAAGGACTAAAGTCCTTACTACAAACTTGCCTATCCATCAATTCAAATTTGATGACCTACTAGGTATCAAAACTGAACGATTAAATACTGTCATTACGAAAGTAGCAATAGTGGAGTGAAGTAATTGCAGAGTTATTGCGATTGCTTCGTTTCACTCGTAATGACATATCGTAAGTCATGAAGCAGACTCGATATAAGTAGCATTCGTGCTAGAACAGATGCTCAACCGAATACATCTTCGCTGTAAAAAGCGGATAGTGCATAAAACATTTTGACTATCGTATGTAGTGAGTGAGGGAATTCAAACCTCAGAACATACACTCAATCCCATCTCAGAAAAAAAATGAAAAACAACAAGAAAAACATTAACAATAAAGAGTCTAGATTCTCTCAATTAAATCCAGAGTCCAAACTCCTCCCAGCAGAATTGGCAACAGCAGTAGGGGGTGTGGCTTTACCCACGGAGAGTATTAGTTTGAACTTCACTAAAATTGAATATCGATATTGACTACTGATGACTATATGTTGCCGTACCCTACTGCTCAAGGGTAACTCAACCACAAACCATGCCAAAATTTCATACACTTAAAGACTCACAAAATGAAGGAGATAAACCTGAACCATCATAAATTTGTGCTACCTAACTTGAAAGAATCTGATGTAATTTCTACATCCGAAGTAGATTGTGAATCATCGGTAGCAAAAGATGCGAATACTCTGATTAAACTGAATATGAAAGACCTTTTAGACGTGTGTGGGGGTGAAGGGTCGTACCAAGGTCGTCGTAGTTCAGGTGGATATGTTCCAACATAGAACTACCTTATACTAAGTTGCGTTCACGCAGAATATTCCTATTCTCTACTCCGAACTCCCGGCTCAAGTTACTAATTGACTATTTCGTTTAATCAGTACAATACTGATACACGCTTCCATACTATTTTCTATCTGAAAATATAGTATGGAGGCTAGTTTCATTCCCGATATGGCTCTGGTGTGGATCTCTAGCCCAAAAATAGATGAATGTCTGAAAAAAAACGCACTATTTTCCGTCAACAAGCACTCGATCGCCTATCTTCTCCAGAACGTTTAGATCATTTGATGCAAGTTGTCAACCCCAAAGATTGGTTATCTTTGGGCGGATTGGCTGTTTTTGGGGTTTTAGGTGTACTCTGGAGCGTGTTTGGTAATATTCCCATCTCAGTCACAGGTAAGGGAGTGCTAATCAATCCCCGGAGGGTGGTGCAGTTTCAGTCTCCCATATCGGGACAGGTGCGATCGCTAAATGTTAAAAACGGACAATGTGTAGCCAAGGATGATATTCTCGCCACTATCGATCCTTCCCAACAAAAACAGCAATTACAGCAACAACAAGATAAACTAGCTCAATTACAACGACAAGTCCAAGAAACTACTTTACTACGACAACAACGCACCCAGTTAGAAACAGGAACAATAATTGCTGAAAGAACAAGTTTAAAACAACGGTTGCAAGATACTCAAAAATTAGCTCCCCTCCTCCAAGATGAAGGATTAAATAGCATTGACCAACAGCGTCTTAGTCTCCAACAACGTCTTCAAGATGCTGAGGAATTAACACCTGTACTTCTACAAAGATTGGAAAAACAACGGGAATTACAAAAGCAAGGCGCAATTTCCGAAGAACGGGTTTTACAAGCAGAACAAGAATATCGCCAAACCCGTCAGAATATCTCGGAGATTCAAGCACAGTTACAGCAATTACGAGTTCAAGCAGCAGAACAGCAACAGAAATATTTAGAAAATAACAATAATATTACCCAAATTAACGCTGAGTTAGAAAAATTAAATACCCGTAGCAAACAACTAGAACAGAATAATTTAGAAGTTGCTAATACTGAGAAAAATCAAATTCAGGAATTGCAACAAGCGATCGCTCGCTGGGAACAAGAAGTTGCAGAGAATAGCACCATTAAAAGTCCTCACGCTGGATGTATTTTAGAAATAACTGCTACTGTGGGGCAATATCTCAGTCCTGGAAACCGTTTAGGAACTTTGCAAACATCAGGGCAAGCCAGCGAAATGATGAGCGTTGCTTATTTTAGAGTACAAGATGGCAAGCAAATTAAACCAGGAATGGCGATTTTAATTACACCAGATACGGTCAAGCGAGCAAGATTTGGGGGGATTGTCGGGGAAATTAAGCAAGTTTCAGCCTTTCCTGTCACCTCAGAAGGTGCAAGTTCTGTGGTAGGAAACCCAGAATTAGTCCAAAAAGTGATGGATGGGGAAGGAGGGAAAATAGAAGCGATCGCGCAATTAAAACTAGACCCCAAGACCTTTAGCGGTTACAAGTGGTCATCTTCTAATGGGCCAAAATTGGCAATTTCCCCAGGAACAACTACTACTGTCAGAGTAACAGTAGAAGAGCGATCGCCGATTACTTTTGTTTTGCCCATTTTGAAAGAATGGAGTGGGATAGAAAATCTTTGATTGCTTGCCCATCAAGAGTCAAATCTCCAGAACCTTGTCCGAATCCAATTAAAATAATATTTAAAGACTGTTGTTTTCACCTAAATGAATCCTCAAACACGCGCCAATTCTCCAGATATTTACTCGCTTTTGAGTCAAACTCAACGCTTGCAAGTTAGCGATGGAGAGATTAAACCCGTTTTAGATGGTTGCTCGAATACTTCAAAGTTGCTTGTACTTATTTGGTCGCAGTTGGGAGATTTTGATAATTTGGAATACGCTTGGTGGCTGCAAAGAGAAAAAGAAAAAATCGCAGCAAAAGGAATCACAATTCGTGCTATTGGAATTGGAAACCGCAATTCTGGTATCAAGTTTTGTCAATATACGGGATTTCCTCAAGAATGGTTGTTTGTGGATACAAAAGCGGAAATACACGCTTTTTTAGGTCTTTATCGCGGTTTTTCTCTACAATTACCCGTGCTATCAACATCACAAAAAGCTTGGCTGAATTTAATGCTAATGTGTGCGGGGATTGGTAGTCCCGGAACTCTGAAAGAAGTTTTTCGGGGCTATAAGGGTGATAAGAAAGCTCCTCAGTTAATTGCTGATGAGGAAGTTGTCAGGGGTACGCCTTTACCACCAATGAAAGGTTCGTTTTTCAAAGCTGCTGGAGGAAAAGGCTTTCAACGTCCTTTTGAATTAGCAACCTTGCGTCTGCGAAATATGACCGAAGTTTTGAGCAACTGGAATATTTATGTCCCAGATTCATCTTATTTGACACAACGGGGAGGAACTTTTCTATTTGATTCTCAAGGAAAATTAATTTATGAACATCGCGATCGCGGTATTCTTGGTTTTGCCGAAAATATGAGCAATCCCTTATCTTTTTTGTATAACTAATTCATATCATCAAAAAAACGAGTACGGACTGCAACGAACTGAATACGAAAGGCGATGCAGATAGATAAGGCTAATTCTCTAGTTCTTTTTGGGCGTTCGCTGGTTCGTCGGGAGTAGCAGGGACGATTTTCTCCAGTTGGGTAGCTTGATGCTGTGCAATGACCTCTGGTGGGGCGTAACCCATCGCGTTAATCCGGCTATCCTTGCAGTTTTGCTAAGTCAACAGCGATCGCCTGACGATGACACTTGGCTTGTTTATCTAAGCTTTATAATTTAACATCTATTGAAACTCTTCATTACAGGTTTAAAATTAGTAGCATTTTCTTAACAACTTCTTGAAATGAATATCATTAGATTCATCATGGTTATAACAGCTTAGATGATTGATATTAGAGAAGTATTTAAAAGTATAGGTTGCTACTTCATGAATAAGAAATGGGCTGTTAAACGATTGACAATCAATCTCACATCAGG
This sequence comes from Anabaena minutissima FACHB-250, assembly GCF_014697125.1. Lineage (GTDB taxonomy): Bacteria > Cyanobacteriota > Cyanobacteriia > Cyanobacteriales > Nostocaceae > Trichormus > Trichormus minutissimus. The sequence goes on from NZ_JACJRG010000024.1 coordinate 12,926, forward strand.
TGAAGTAGAAAAATTGGAAAAATATTGCTCAACGACAGGACGACCATCAACAGATGTTATTCGAGAGTTGATTCGCTCTTTGACAACTGAACAAACACAAATGCAAATTGATTGAATAGGGAGAGCATAACCACAAAAGCGTAGCTGATGGGCTACGCTTTTGCGGTGACGCCATCGCTCTTACCCGGACTGTTGTATTCCACCCAATTCCGCAGATTGAGATTGATCTGATATTTCCTACCGCAGATTTAGGGTTAATCAACTTCGTTTTAAAGTGAGAAGCTGGACTAAATACTAAGTAGTAAAAACGACAGGTTACTAAAATATGGATTTCATCAACCAAGCACAAAAGTTAGCAGATACTCTTAGAGATCAAGTTAAAGAAGCCACAATTAATACAGTAAATGGGATAGAAGAGGTAGTTGATGGAATCAAAAATACTACTGTAGAGATTACCACTTCAAGTATTAAAGCAATTACTGATTTGCCTGCAACAGCACAGCAAGGGTTTCAAGCTGTACAAAATGTGAATAAAGGATTTGAAGGAACTGCTATTAGTGTGTCTACTACGAGTCTAGCCATAGCTGATGCTTTGCAAAACTTGCCCAGGACAGCTACAGAATTAGCATTAGAGATGCCAAAGATTGCGAATAGATTAAGGTATCGTGCTGGTCTGAGAGTAGACGATTTGCCCCGCTCTGATGCAGACGTAATTAAACTTTTTGAGAAAATCCCTGGCACATCAAAGCTGGGGGCTAACGAACGAACTATTCGTGAATTTCTTAGTGATAAACATGGTAGTCATATCATCCCACGCTCTCAAGGTGGGTCAAATGGTGCTGACAACATTGTATGGGAAGTAGGTATTGATAATCTTCGTCGCGGTGCCGAAGTCATGACGGTTGGGGAACAGTTTTATATTCGTGTTTACAATGCAGTAGATTCTATTATTAGCAATTCCGGCACAATTGCTAGATTGGGAATCACTGCCACAGGAACTGCTATTCTCACTCAAGTTGTAGTAACAGCGATTTCATACTCCTTGGATCTTTATCGAGGCGATATTACTGTTGAAGAATATAAAAATTTAGTTTTAGAAGCTGCAAAGACAGCTGGCATTGCTACACCTATTGTTTTTCTGCTATTAGTGGCTGTGTTAGCTTTATTCCCAGAATTTACAGTTGTGTTGTCAGCACCAGTGGTTGTTGCAGGTTTCAATGCCTTATTCGGTATGAGTATTGCGATACCAATCATTCAATCGCTACTCCGTCATGTCCAAGCAGGAGGTTTTGGGATGGAAACGGAAACTGCTGATGCCTACAGAAATCAATTCGGTGATTCTACGCTTATTTGAGTAAAAAATCAGTAGCAAAAATGGCAATTTGGAAAAGAGTTAAGTATACTACTTTCCTGAAAACAACCCTCGCTCGGCAAAATATCATTACTCACTTGCCTAAAAAGGAGTTTTTGCCAATTTGGCAACCATAATGTTGCAGATACTGGTAATATTTATTTAGTGCAAGGGGTGTAGCAAAAGTAGCCCCGACCGCGAGGTTGGGGTAGCTTCTGCAAAATCTTCAAAAATGGGGAATCACTACAATATTCCCACCTCAAGTAAGGCTTATCTCTCTTGGAGACCCTAAGCGAACCTGCTTCGCATCTGGAAATAAATGTTTTTCCCCTGAAAATCCTATGCAGGGGAAGCCGAAACTTTTCTCCTCTGCTCCCTTGCTTTTTGGTTAGGTCTGACTATTTGCTAAACTCTGGATAAAAGACAATCTAGTGACAATTGGATCTAGGATCGATTTAATAAAGCCAAAAAATAACATTTTGGAGCATGGGTTTGTAGTAGACTTTAGCACTACTACACATTAATTCCTTATCACCATTGTTAACTTACTAGGTATCACACGATGGAATTAACAGTTGAAAACGTTGAAACAGTCTTGGATGAAATGCGTCCTTATCTGATCTCCGATGGTGGCAACGTGGAACTCGTAGAACTTGATGGGCCTATTGTCAAGTTGCGCCTGCAAGGTGCTTGTGGTTCTTGTCCTAGTTCCACCATGACCTTAAGAATGGGTATTGAACGCCGTCTGCGGGAAATGATTCCCGAAATTGCTGAAGTTGAGCAAATAATTTAGGCGCTAGGGATGAGGGACTAGGGACTGGAGACTAGGGATTGGGGACAAAGAAGACAAGGAGGACAAGGAGAACAAGGAAGCGATTCTACCCTGTCTCCCCCCGCAACCTTGTTTTCCTTGTCTCTTTCCAATGCCCTATATCCAATGCCCTATATCCAATACCCAATCCCTAATTACATCATATGTCTCATCCACTCTATGTAGCCTTTGTTTGGCATCAACATCAGCCGTTGTACAAATCTCCTGGCAACGGCATTTCAACATCTTCAAGTCAACAATATCGTCTGCCTTGGGTAAGGTTACACGGTACAAAAGATTATTTGGATTTGGTGTTAATTCTCGAAAAATACCCTAAATTACACCAAACAGTGAATTTAGTGCCATCTTTAATCTTGCAACTAGAAGATTATATTGCTGGGACTGCTTTTGATCCTTACCTGAAAGCCAGTTTGACACCCACGGAACAACTGACTCAGCAGCAAAAAGAATTTATCATTCAACACTTTTTTGATGCTAATCACCACACCTTGATTGATCCCCATCCCCGCTATGCCGAGTTGTATTATCAAAGGCAAGAACAAGGACAATCTTGGTGTTTAGCTAATTGGGGCTTGGCTGAGTATGGTGATTTGCTGGCATGGCATAATTTGGCATGGATAGATCCCCTGTTTTGGGATGACCCAGAAATTGCCGCTTGGTTAGAGCAAGGGCGTAATTTTAGATTAAGCGATCGCCAGCGTATTTACTCCAAACAGCGCGATATCCTCAGTCGCATCATCCCCCAACACCGCAAGATGCAAGCATCAGGGCAATTGGAAGTTACCACTACACCCTATACTCACCCAATTTTGCCCTTGCTAGCTGATACCAACTCTGGACGGGTTGCAGTGCCACATATGGCACTACCAGAGTCTCGCTTTCAGTGGGCTGAAGATATTCCTCGCCACTTGCGTAAAGCTTGGGAACTATATAAAGAAAGATTTGGACAAGAACCCAGGGGTTTATGGCCTTCAGAACAGTCAGTCAGCCCAGAAATCCTGCCGTATATTATTAAACAAGGATTTAACTGGATTTGTTCCGATGAAGCTGTTCTGGGGTGGACATTAAAACACTTTTTCCATCGGGATGGCGCGGGAAATGTCCTAGAACCCGAATTGATGTACAAGCCCTATCGCCTGACAACCCCAGCCGGCGATTTAGCCATAGTCTTTCGTGACCACAGATTATCAGATTTAATTGGCTTTACCTATGGGTCAATGCCAGCAAAACAAGCCGCAGCTGATCTTGTGGGACATCTAGAAGCGATCGCGAAAATGCAAAGAGAACGTCCCAGCGAACAACCTTGGTTAGTTACCATTGCTTTGGATGGAGAAAATTGTTGGGAGTTTTATCCCCAAGATGGCAAACCTTTCTTAGAAGCTTTATATCAACGCTTAAGTAACGAACCCAACATCAAACTTGTTACCGTCTCCGAATTCCTCGAACAATTCCCCGCTACAGCCACCATCCCCGGAGAGCAGCTACATAGCGGTTCTTGGGTCGATGGCAGCTTTACTACATGGATTGGTGATCCTGCTAAAAACCGCGCTTGGGAATACCTCACCGAAGCTAGGGCGATGCTAGCCAGCCATCCTGAAGCGACAGAAGAAAACAACCCTGAAGCTTGGGAAGCTTTGTATGCTGCCGAAGGTTCTGACTGGTTTTGGTGGTTTGGGGAAGGACATTCTTCTAATCAAGATGCCATCTTTGACCAATTATTTCGCGAACATCTGTGCGGTATCTACAAAGCATTAAATGAACCGATACCCCCATATCTCAGACACGCCGTTGAGGTTCACGAAGCCAGGACAGACCATTCTCCCGAAAGTTTTATTCATCCGGTGATTGACGGTAAAGGTGATGAACAAGACTGGGACAAAGCCGGACGCATAGAAATTGGTGGCGCACGGGGAACAATGCACGTCAGCAGCACTATTCAGCGTCTTTGGTATGGAGTTGATCACCTCAATTTCTATTTACGGTTGGACTTTAAAAGTGGTGTTGCACCAGGCAAAGACTTACCAGCAGAGTTAAATTTGCTCTGGTTCTATCCCGATAGAACCATGCACAACAGCCCCATTCCTTTGGCAGATGTGCCGGATACAGCCCCCCTGAATTACCTTTATCACCACCACTTAGCAATTAATTTACTCACCCAATCAGTGCAATTTCGAGAAGCTGGAGATAATTATCAATGGCATTCCCGCAGCAGTCGCGCTCAAGTTGCTTTTGAAACCTGTTTAGAATTGGCAGTACCTTGGGCAGATTTACAAGTACCGCCAGATTATCCTTTACGCTTGGTTTTAGTGCTGGCTGATGAAGGATGTTACAAAAAATACTTACCAGAAAATGCTTTGATTACGATTGAAGTACCCTAAAAGGTCATTTTAAAGTAAATATTAAGTAGGAGAGGCAAAAAGCGGTGTGGATTTTCCTCCGGCTTTATTGCCGTTGTGTTACGGCTATGCAAGAACTTGAGGACTTGAGATAGGCTAAATTAGCCGTAACACACCTCTCTTTCATGCGTTACGCTCTGTTTTAACACACCCTACAATTTAATGTTTACTGTATAAATAATCTTTGGTAAGAGTGAGGGCTAAAGCCCTCACTACAAACATTGGAATTAACCTTTTACACAAACAACTTGCTTGAGTGTGGCGACAACTTCCACCAAATCAGCCTGATTTTCCATTACTTGTTCAATAGGTTTATAAGCTCCAGGAATTTCATCTAAAACTTCAGTATCTTTGCGACATTCTACGCCTTTAGTTTGCTCAATTAAATCATCGAGGGTGTAGACATTTTTAGCTTTATTTCTGGACATTAAACGACCAGCACCATGAGAGCAAGAACAAAAACTATGTGCGTTACCTTTACCTTTGACAATGAAAGATTTTGCTCCCATTGAACCAGGAATAATGCCATAATCTTCCTTATCTGCGCGGACTGCACCTTTGCGAGTTACATAGACATCTTCGCCAAAATGTATTTCTTTCTCAGCGTAGTTATGATGACAATTTACCTGCAATAAAGGTTTAATTGCCTTTCCTCCTGCTAGATGCTTTTCCATAATGCGTTGGAAACGTGTCATCATCACATCACGATTTACTCGCGCATAATTTTGCGCCCATTGTAAATCGTTCCAGTAAGCTTTAAATTCTGGTGTGCCAGCTATGAAATAGGCTAAATCTGGATCAGGTAAATGATTACCTGCCATCTTCGCTAATTCCTTAGCTGTACTAATATGACACTGGGCAAGTTTATTTCCTATGTTCCGTGAACCGGAATGTAACATCAGCCAAACTTGGTTCTCTGTATCGAGGCAAACTTCAATAAAGTGATTACCTCCACCGAGAGAACCCATTTGTTTCATCGCTTTGCTTTGTAAGTCTTGCACACCACGATGCAAGTCTTGAAAATCTCGCCAACGTTGCCAATTAGTAACAGATTTTTCGACATCTTTATTTTCGTTAAAACCTGTGGGAATTGCTGCTTCAATATCGAGGCGAATTTTCTTGAGTTTGCCTTCTAATTGTTCACCAGTAAATGATGTTTTAATAGCACTCATACCGCAACCAATATCCACGCCCACAGCAGCAGGAATAATGGCTTCTTTTGTAGCAATTACAGAACCAACTAAAGCACCTTTTCCTAAGTGAACATCTGGCATTAATGCTACGTGTTTAAATACAAAAGGTAGCGATGCCACATTTTTAGCCATCTTGGTTTCTTCAGACCCCAAGGGGTGATTTGCCCAAGATAAAACGGGTGATTTTGTATTGATTTCTAACTTTTCGTAGGGCATTTTTTAAAGGGAATAGAGAATGGGGAATGTGAAATAGGAAAGAATAATTGTCATTTTTTAGATGGGTGAATTTTATTTATATGTTACAAATGTAGTATAAATGAATTTGAATGTCAACCTACTCCCTAGCTAGTTAAGTCTGCCAAAAAAAAGCAGACTTTTGCCAGATATACTACAATTTGTAAAGACCATGACCAAGCCTCACTCAAACCTATGGCGACACGTCAAAATACTATTTGGGAAAGCTTTTTATCGCCTGTAGTCCGGTTTTTAATTGATGAAGAGAAATTGCATCGGTATGCTAAAAGTATCGACTGGGAGAAAGAGAGCGATCGCTTCCGGCGTGCTGATGTGACAATTCCTACATACTACATGAGCCAAAACTTTCACGGTATTGAGGGGGGATATCTTAATCCTAGCGCGGCTGTCACCTACGACCCCATTACCGAATACGTACTACCACCCAATGAAACTTGGGTGCGTCAAGCTTTAATTGATGCAGTCAAAGTCAAACCCCGGCGCATACTTGACTTAGGCTGTGGAACAGGTTCTACAACTTTGATGTTAAAACAAGCTTTCCCTGAAGCTGAAGTCATCGGTTTGGACTTATCACCCTATATGCTGGTGAGAGCCGAAGATAAAGCCAAAGATGCGGGTTTAGATATCATTTGGCGACATGGAAACGCCGAGAAAACTAGCTTTCCAGATGCTTCCTTTGATTTAGTGACAGGTACTTTGCTATTTCATGAAACACCAGTTGTAGTATCCCAAACCATCCTCCAAGAATGCTTTCGGTTGTTGGTAGCCGGTGGACAAGTATTAATTCTCGATGGGAATCAGAAAACCCTGCGTCAATTAGATTGGCTCAATAATGTGTTTGAAGAGCCTTACATTCGTGAGTATGGGGGGGATAGTGTAGATGCGCGGATGGGTGCGGTGGGGTTTGAGGCTGTGCGAACCGAAGAAGTTTGGTGGATACATCAAGTAACTAGCGGTGTAAAACCAATTCTATTAACAGATCCAACTACTCAAGGAAAAGTGAGACAATATAGACCAGCAATAGATAATAATAATTTGGAGGGTCTAGAGTCTCCAGCTTTCGGCATATAACGGCATGAGTTTAAAGGCAATTCTGTTTGATTTCAATGGCGTAATCATTAACGATGAGCGCATCCACCTACAACTGATAGATGAAATTCTCGTTCAGGAAAATCTTCAACCCCAGAAAGTCCAAGAGCGTCAAGCTTCATTAGGACGGAGCGATCGCGCTTGTTTTCAAGAATTACTCGTCAATCGTGGTAGAGTGGCGAGTGAAGAATACTTAACTCAGCTACTTCACCGCAAAGCTAAAGCCTATGCGCTGGAACTAGAGAAACTAGAAAAACTCCCTATATATCCAGGTGTAGAAGACTTGATATATCAGGTGCGTTCCCAACATCTCAAGCTAGCTGTAGTCAGTGGTGCGCTACATCAGGAAATTGAACTGGTATTAGAACGAGCCAAACTAGCCGAATATTTTACAGTTATTGTCGCAGGTGATGACATCACCACCAGTAAACCCCAGCCAGATGGGTATTTATTAGCAGTCAAGCGTCTCAATCAAGAATATCCTGAATTAAATCTGCAACTCCCAGAATGTTTGGCGATTGAAGATACCCCCCCAGGTATCCAAGCTGCAAAACACGCGCAGATGCAAGTAGTGGGTGTAGCTAATACCTATCCCTTCCATATGCTCCAGCGTTGCTGTAACTGGACAGTAGATTACCTGAGTGAATTAGAACTAGAACGAATACAACAAGTATTTTCTGGTAAACAGCCCCAGACCAGCTTGACTGAATGTTAAAATAGGGTAATGTATTAACAATACTGTTAGGGGAATTAGCTCAGTTGGTAGAGTGCTGCGATCGCACCGCAGAGGTCAGGGGTTCGAGTCTCCTATTCTCCATTTGTACTGTACATTAAATTATTATTGTCAGTTTTAAAGAATTTTTGTCAATAATTATGAGATGCAATTCAGCCAAATATACAGACTCTAATATTCATGTAGTTTTTTTTCTCTTTTTCCACTCCAGTCGAATATCAAATATTGTATAATTTTACTCCAATGCCATAGTATTTCATCAGTCGGTTATTGCTTTGCAAATTAAAGACTCTAGATATGGTCAACCTAGAAACTGAAGACCACAAACAATTGATCACTCTTCTCAAAGATATACCAGAACTAGCTACAGAGAGATCGCGCCGACAAATCTTGGAGCTAGCAGATTTAAAACAGTTGTTACCAATGATTGACTTTTCTGGAGCAACCTTTGTTGCAGTTAGTGAGATAGTCAGCTACTTATCTAATTACGGGCGTTTAACTTATGAACAAGAAGCATTAGGACGTTTCTTAAATACTGTGAAAGGCTTTGTGGGATTACAGCAGCAACCATTTTTAGACAAGCTGCTAACAAAATATGACATGATGACACCAATCGCAGCATTACCAGTGATTAATGACTGGCGAGGAAGAGAAACTGTAGCAGATATATTCGAGAAAATCATTGGAGAAAATACCCTACGCCCAATTTCATTTTTACAGCAGGGGCTTAAGGTTGCACGTTCAGTTGCCTATATCGGAGTGAGAACTAGCCAAGAATGCTGGTCAGGTACAGGGTTTCTAGTAGCTCAGAATCTATTATTAACTAACAATCACGTTTTACCAAGTTCAGATTTACTGTCAGGTACGATTTTTCGTTTTAATTATGAGGAAAATTTCCAAGGAGAAGCTCAAATAACTGATGAATACCGCCCTAAAACAAATGGAAATTTTTACACTAACCAAGTTCTTGATTACACTTTCGTTGAAATTGAAGGAAGTCCTGGAAAACAATGGGGTTGGTTACCATTGCAGCGAAAAGAAATTAGGAGCGATAGTCGAGTGAATATTATTCAGCATCCACAAGGAAAACCAAAACAGATTTCTCTGCAAAACAATTTTGTTCAATATGTAGGCAGTAATATAGTGCAGTATGTAAACTCTACTTTACCAGGCTCTTCTGGTTCTCCTGTATTTAATGATGCTTGGGAAGTTGTGGCTTTGCACCATGCAGGAGGTAATATTCCTGAACCAACAACCCAAAAACGTTTATTTAGAAACGAAGGCATATTAATAGAAAGTATTTTGGCGGACTTACCCTTAGAGCTTGTGGATTTAATTAAAGTAATAAAGAATATATAATATTGTAGATTTCCTACAATATTATATAGATTTAAATAAATATGGAAATCAAACCTCAATTGATACAAGTTTTAGTAAAAATACCATCTACTCAAACCGTTAAGGAGCGTAAGGCAGTTTTGAGTATCACGGGGTTTGATTATTTAATTCCTAGAATAAATACACTTGAACAAAGTAATTATGTCTTTTTTGCTGAATTAATTGAACTCCTATTTTTTGAAGGACAAGCACAATTATTAAAATTTCTTACTGCTCTTGTAGATAGCGGCTTAGTCGGCTTAGAAACAAGAGAGAAACTAAACGGGTTCATTGCACAAATTGAGGCTTTAAAAGATCGGCAATGGAGTAGCAAATTTAGTGATCTAAAAAATAATCAAACGCTTGTTTTTGTTCCTACTTCCCTGGGAAATGTGGAAAGCTTAAAAGAACAAAAAAATACAATACTTATAGCCCCATCAGTTCCCGGAACTCAAACCTTTGAATTTACCGTGGTTACGATAAATGCCCAAGGTAAAGAAATTGACTGTCGTCAAGGACAAGCCTCTTGCTTAACTGAAGAGCTTGGGAATGGGGTGATATTGGAAATGGTTTATATTCCGGGAGGAGAATTTTGGATGGGTTCACCGGAATCTGAAGGAAAGCGATACTCTGACGAAAGACCTCAGCATTTAGTTACAGTCAGACCATTTTTTATAAGCAAATACCCTATTACACAAAGACAGTGGAAACAAATTGCTTCTTGGACAGAAGTCCATCAAAAGCTTAAGCTTCGCCCTTCACGTCAAGGAGGCAATAGCCACCCTGTAACAGAGGTTTCCTGGTATGATGCTGTGGAGTTTTGCGATCGCCTATCTCAAAAAATACGTCACAAGTATCGCCTTCCTAGTGAAGCAGAGTGGGAATATGCTTGTCGTGGTGGAACTATAACACCATTCCATTTTGGAGACACTATTAACTTTAATATTGCTAATTACGATAGTCGTTATCCCTATCATTCAGAAACTCAAGGAATTTATCGTAAAAAAACTACGGAAGTAGGCACTTTTCAGCTTGCAAACTCTTTTGGATTGTTCGATATGCACGGGTTAGTTTGGGAATGGTGCTTAGATAATTGGCATCAAAATTATGATAAAGCACCTACAACTGGAGATGTTTGGCTAGACAGTCATGATAATAATACTCGCGTTATGCGTGGTGGCTCATGGCGTAATGAAGCGTTTTTGTGCCGTTCTAGTTCACGTCAGTTTCATAATGCAAGCGCAAAGTTCAACACTATTGGTTTTAGAGTAGTTCGATCATTATAGTACTGAATTAATTACTACAAGCAATTTTATTTACTTACTTAATATTTAGCATTTAAGTTTTATAGCTGTGGATTTTTACGTGTAGCGAGAGTTTGCCGATATTCATATGCTTTAGGAGATTTTTCAAACACATCTATTCTTAAAAATACATCACTTTTGCTTTTTATTTCTTTAACTGCTGTCTCAATTTCATCTATTGAGACTTGAAAAAAATCTCTTCTGGAATTCACTATATTAACTCGTTTACCATCAAACCGTTGATGTAATACTTGTAATGTTTCTAAAGCATCGTCTGAGAAAATTTTGAAATGAACATCAAATTGAAATGGAACTGCGGGGTTCATTTCCCTAATGTATATGTCTTCTTGACTACGAAATGTCATACAAATACGATATATATCTTGACCAAGAGAACCTATATTAGAGATTATATAAATATATCCTGATTTGAGTCTTCTAGATTCAGTTAAAGCATTTTCTTTATCACTTCTATCTTCTGCAACTAATCGTTCTAATTCCTGAATTCTCATTTGCAATTGTTTTTTCTCTTCTTCTTTAGCTTGTAATACTTCTTGTCGAATTTTATCAAGTTCTTGTTGGTGAAGTTTTTCTCTTTCTTCTGCCTCTTCTGCTCTTTTTCTTGCTTTATCAATTGCTTCACGCTCTTTACTTTGCTTTCTATTTTCTTTATCTCTTTCTTGCTCTTGCTGTTTTTTATCTTCTAATTCATACTGTAAATCTAATTCGATAAATTTAAGTTGTAAATATTCAGGTGAAATTTTAGCCTGTAGAGTTTTTAAACGTTTATTGTATTTTTCAAAAGCATCATTTACCTTTTTCTTTAAAGAGTCAATATTATTATACTTGACTTCTTTGATTGCATATTTACAGCGTTCTTCAAATGCCAATTCTACCAATTTCAGAAGGTCACTGATCATTCTATCGCCTTTTCTTGTACTATTATCAAAACTTAATTGCGTATTACAAATATAGGCTTGGTTATTTCTTCGCATACTTTCTTGCTGTAATTTTATATCTTTCAAGCGAATAATATAGTCTTCAGAATTAAGGAATTCATACTTTCGCTCATAATAATCTATAGATTGAAGATATAATTTTGCATCAACTTCCTGAAATTGCTGCTGAAGATTTATAATCTCTCTATTCAGAGATTCCTGCTGATTTTCAAGTCTATGAATATTAGATTCTAACTGTATTTGATATTCCTCTTTATCAATTATTGCATCATATTTGCGTAATTCTTGTTTCATTCGATACTCTGCAATTAGCGATTGTATGAATGCTGCAAAAAGTCCGGCTACCAATACCAATAACCCCAGGTTGGTTAACGACATAGAACCTAGTATTACTACTCTTATACTTTATAAATAAGCTGAGAATATTTTTATTTTAAATATTATAGCAAGATTCCAGCTATGTAATTACAAATTATTCAGTGGTTTTATACTATCCCAAAACCTTACTTTGCTAAGTAACCCAACAGTATTCAATTAATTATTTACTAGTCCAGGGTTTCATTACAAGTTTTGTACATTAAATAAAACGTATAAATATATACCAGTCATTGCTTTGCGGAATCGTGCGTTGAGCGCGATCGCCCTCACGAATCTAAACTATACCAATCAAATCGCAGATACTGAAAATAGTCAATTTATTACTGAAGATATGCTACATCACTGATGATATTTTTGTGCTGTTAATTTTGAACATTTTGCTGGAATTTTTAGATAAAAAATATTCTTTTTGCGACATTAAATAAAAAAAGATGCTGATTGCAAGTTTAGTATATCTTTCACCAGAAAGAAGAAAACATCTCGATAGTCTCCAACCGACGGTCGGTTACCTGCTGACTTGTAAACTATTTTTTATCATTCTCCTTTAGGTAGATTAGGGAATATCCATAAGACAGTATATTTGGATGAGGTAACACAAAATGGAGCAAAAATCTTCATGCTTAATAAGTAAACTTCATTACAAAATTTTCGATTCAGATTTAGTTCCATTTATCTTGTTTTGTAGGTTTGCTGTCAGCTATGTCATCCCCTGATTCTCACACTGATTTTCCAGAAAATCTTCCTCGTCCATCCTATGAGCCACCCCCCGAAAACTCGCGGGGGCTGCGGTTATTGCTAGCTGGTATCTTACTTTTAGTAGGTGGAACAGCCGTGGTATGGCGATTACTGACTCCTATTAATCAAGCACCATTAGCTGCCAACGCTAAATCATCAGGGGTACGAGTCAAAATATCACCAGTACAAATAGGCACAATTGAAGACAGTACAGACTTTGTTGCTAGTCTAGAATCTCGGCAATCTGTCAAGTTGCAACCGAGAATCCCAGGGCAAGTTACCCAAATATACGTCAGATCAGGAGACGCGATCGCCGCCGGTGCAGTTGTGATGCAAATCGACCCCAGACAGCAACAAGCAGGATTTATACGTAACGATACTGCCGCCGATGCAGCTAAAGCTCAGTTAGAAAATGCTTACGCCACACTCAAATCACTAGAAGCAGAAAGGCTATCGAAGCTAGCAGACTTAAGCCTAAATCGGCAAGATTATCAAAGATATGCCAGTTTAGCAAAAGAAGGGGCAGTCTCTCGACAAACTAGGGATCAATCAGCCAATAGACTAGCCATAACTACAGCTAGTCTCAACGCCATAGATTCCAGGATTCAAGCTCAAAAAGCCAACATTGCCCAAGCTCAAAAAAGTTGGCAGCAAGCCCAATCTAATACGGCTCAACAACAACTCCAGTTGCAATACTACAGAATTACTACCCCCTTAACGGGTACGGTGGGCAACATTTCTGTAAAACTGGGTGATTTTGTCAATACATCTACACAATTAGTCACTATCACTCAAAACCAACCGTTAGAAGTCAATGTTTCCGTCCCCCTAGAACGCGCATCCCAATTGCGTAAGGGAATGCCGGTGGAGATTATGAACGCGCAAGGTCAAGTTTTGGGTACAAGTCGGGTATTTTTCATTGCGCCTAATGCTACCAACGATACCCAAACTATCCTGATGAAAGCACTATACACTAACTCTAATAATCAACTCAGGGCAGACCAATTAATTAGAGCTAGAGTTATTTGGAGTCAGAGGACTGGTGTTTTAATTCCTACTACAGCTATTTCTCGCGTCGCTGGTAACACCTTTGTCTATGTAGCGCAAACGGAAACATCACCGCAAGGCGTTTCTCAATTAGTCGCCCGTCAAAAACGGGTGCAACTAGGTGATATTAGACGCAATCATTACCAAGTTTTGTCAGGGTTGCAGCCACAAGACAAAATCATTGTCTCAGGGTTGCTTAATCTCCAAGACGGTGTGCCAATTGTTCCTGATTCTCTGTAGTATTGGGGATTGGGGACTGGGTAACAAATCTCTAATCTCTAATCTTTAATCCCTAATACCCAATACCGAATACCCAATACCCAATCCTTAATTCCCATTCCTCAATGTTCGTCAACTTCTTTATTAAACGACCTGTATTTACCAGTGTCTGCACTATTATTATTTTTTTGGTGGGTGCAATTAGTATCCCAACACTACCAACTGATAGATATCCAGAAATTAGCCCTACACAAATTATTGTTAATGCTAACTACCGTGGTGCTAGTGCGGAAGTTGTAGAAAAAATGGTGACGAATGTCTTAGAGAGCCAGATCAATGGTGTGCAAGGCATGAAGTACATGACGTCTAGCAGTAGTAATGATGGCGGTAGTACGATTACAGTCACCTTTGATGGGTCACGGGATAAAGACATTGCTGCCGTTGATGTGCAGAATCGCGTTTCTCTTGCCCAGCCACAGTTACCGGAAGCGGTGCAGCGTAATGGAGTTACTGTCAGCAAGCACTCTAATAATATTTTGCTAGCGATCGCGTTGTATAGCGATCGCCAAGAATATGACAATCTATTTTTAAGCAACTATGCCGACTTATATATAGTAGATGCTCTGAAAAGAATTAATGGTGTCAGCGAAGCGCGGATTTTTGGTGAACGCCGTTATGCAATGCGGTTGTGGCTTGATCCCAATCGCTTGGCTAGTCGTAAATTGACCGCCCAAGATGTGATTGATGCACTGGATGAACAAAATATCCAGGTGGGTGTAGGGCAAATCGGACAGCCACCAATCCCAGCCGATCAGATGTATCAAATTGACCTAACGGCAGTTAGTAGATTAACGGAAGTCTCGGAATTTGAGAATATCATTCTGAAAACAGGTGCAGATGGCTCACTGATTACATTTAGGGATATCGGACGGGCAGAATTGGGGGCAGAAAACTATAACTCCTTTCTGCGCTTTCGGGGTAAGGAAGGTATAGGGATTGGCATATTTCCGCTTCCTGGAAGTAATGCGTTGGAAGTGGCTGAGGCGGTTAAAGCGGAAATTGCACGCTTGGCTAAAAGTTTTCCTCCAGAGATGGAATATCAAGTGGCACTTGATACAACTGACTTTGTGAAAGAATCTTTAGGGGAAGTGGTGACAACACTATTAAAAGCGATCGCGCTGGTTGTCTTGGTGATTTTTATTTTCCTCCAAGACTGGCGGACTACCCTCATTTCCGTCATTACTATTCCCTTATCATTAATTGGCACTTTCGCCTTTATTAAAATTTTTGGCTTTTCCATCAATACTTTGACGCTATTTAGTCTGACCCTAGCTACAGGGATAGTAGTTGATGATGCCATTATCGTAGTTGAAAATACCTCCCGCTTAATCCAAGACCAGGGAATGTCACCGCGTCAAGCTGCTTGGGCAACTATGCAGGAGTTATTTGGGGCTGTAATTGCTAGATCATTAGTTTTAATGGCAGTATTTGTACCAGTGGCATTCTTCCCCGGTTCGACTGGTCTGATTTATCGTCAGTTTGCTTTAACGATCGCCTTTTCTATTAGCATTTCTACCTTTTTAGCTGTCACCCTCACACCGACTTTAGCGGCTGTATTACTACGAACTAAACCCAAACCACGGGGAATATTTGGCTGGTTTTTTGGACGAATTAACTGGTTTCTCGATTATATACAGAGACAATATGCGCGATTGCTGCATTTCTTCAACCGGATGAGAGCGATCGTTATTGGTCTATTTATCGCCTCCTTAGCATTGACAAGCTGGCTCTATCTCACCGTCCCGTCAGCATTTATCCCCGATGAAGACCAAGGTTATTTCATCACAATTATTCAAGCACCGGCGGGGGTTTCAATCAACTACACCAGCAAAGTCATGGCGCAGGTTGAAGCCGAAATCCTGAAACTACCAGAAATTACTGGTACTTTTGCCTTGGGTGGTTTTAGTTTTAGCGGTAACACAGCTAATAGTGGCGTGATTTTTAGTACCCTCAAACCGTGGAGCGAACGCCAGCAATCAGGACAATCAGCCGATGCAATAATTAACAAATTGCAGGGAGTATTATCTAATATCCCCGAAGCGCGAATTTTTCCGGTTAATCCCCCATCAATTCAAGGTTTAGGCAGTTTTAGCGGTTTCCAATTTCAACTGCAAGATAGATCAGGGACTACTAGCTTAAACTCCATGTTAGAAGTCATGGAGCAGATCATTACAGAAGGTAATCAAACCCCAGGATTACAAGGTGTGTTTAGTACCTTTAGTACCAATACACCGCAGATGTTAATTGCAGTAGACCGCAATAAAGCCAAGGTCTTGCAAGTGCCGATAGACGATATCTTTAAAACCTTACAAATTTACTTAGGTTCGCAATACGTCAACGACTTTAATTTTCTCTCGCGGACTTATCGGGTATATGTGCAAGCTGATGCTAAGTTCCGTTCTGAGCCTGGGGATATCGGTAAATTATATGTGCGTTCCCAGACTGACCAAATGATTCCTCTCAGTAACTTAGTCCAGTTGACCCCGACTACTGGAGCGCAAACCATCAATCATTATAACCTGTTCCGGTCGATAGAAATCAACGGTGGGGCTGCTCCTGGCTTCAGTTCAGGTCAAGCGATCGCCGCAATGGAGCGCCTAGCCCGACGAGTTATACCAGCCAGTATGGGTTACGAATGGTCAGGAATTACCACTGAAGAACAAGCATCTAGTGATCAAGCACCTTTAATTTTTGGCTTAAGCTTGGTGTTTGTATTTTTGGTATTAGCTGCAAAGTACGAAAATTATGTAGACCCCTTGATTATTATGTTGTCCGTCCCCTTAGCTATTTTGGGAGCGTTAATAGCCCAATCTCTGAGGGGTTTGAGTAACGATGTCTTTTGTCAGGTGGGGTTAGTAATGTTGATTGGCTTGACTAGTAAAAACGCAATTTTGATTGTGGAATTTGCTAATCAATTGCGTGCTGAAGGTCTGAGTATCACCAAAGCCGCCATCCAAGCAGCGCAAGAACGCTTGCGCCCGATTCTCATGACGGCTTTATCTACACTGTTGGGGGTTTTTCCGCTATTAATCGGTGTGGGTGCAGGTGCGGCTAGTCGTCAATCTTTGGGGACAGCAGTGTTTGGCGGAATGTTGGTGGCGACTTTCTTAAGTTTGTTCGTCGTGCCGATTTTGTATATTGTGATTGGTAAAATGCGCGATCGCATCAAACCAAACGGCAAGCCTCCTTTTACAGATTCCAGTCAAGAAGACAAAACTCCTTCTGTTACCCACCGTTAAATTTAACCTTGGCGTAGTAACTTAATAGTGAATAATTTTTGGATTACCAAAACATGACAAGATTAGTATCATGACAGATTTAGCCCGGAAAGTGGCAATTATCACAGGTGCATCACGGGGTATTGGACGAGCGATCGCCCTGACATTAGCTCATAAAGGCGCATCTGTAATTGTTAATTATGCAGGAAGCGCAGATAAAGCCCAGGAGGTTGTGCCTTTTCTTGCGAGTGATGCAGCACGATGGATGACTGGGCAAAACATTTGCGTGAATGGTGCTATTGTCTGAACCAAACAATAGCCTTTATTCATGCCCTCTCAACTTTAGAACAAGAACATTCCTGTTTGGAACAAGAACATTCCTGTTTGGAACGAGAACATTCCTGTTTGGAACGAGAACATTCCTGTTTGGAACGAGAACATTCCTGTTTGGAGCAAGAACATTCCTGTTTAGAGCAAGAACATTCCTGTTTAGAGCAAGAACATTCCTGTTTAGAGCAAGAACATTCCTGTTTGAAACTTGAATCATCAAATTAAAATTCCCTCCAGCCGACTAAAACACATAAACCCACATCATGAATACAAGCATCAACCTATTCACACCAGTTCAACTAGGGTCTTATACTCTATCTAACCGGATTGTTATGGCCCCTATGACTCGGTTACGGGCAATTGACAACATTCCAAATGCGCTGATGGCGACATACTACGCTCAACGAGCTAGTGCAGGGTTAATCGTAACTGAATGTACAGCCGTTTCTCCCCTGAGTTTGGGATATATGAACTGTCCAGGGATTTACACCGAAGCACAAATAGCAGGATGGCGGTTAGTGACAGATGCAGTACATCAACAAGGGGGAAGGATATTTTTACAACTTTGGCATTCTGGGAGAGTTGCTCATTCGGCCTTGTTAGGTGGAGAATTGCCAGTAGCACCAAGTGCGATCGCTGGGGTTGGTTCACTGCATACTCCCACAGGTAAAGTATCTTTAGAGACTCCCCGCGCTTTAGAAACCAAAGAAATTGCCGAAATTGTCGAACAGTTCCGCCAAGGTGCAGCCAATGCTTTAGAGGCTGGCTTTGATGGTATTGAACTACACGGCGCATTCGGCTATTTAATCGACCAATTCTTACAAGATGGTTCAAACCAGCGCACCGATGAATATGGCGGTTCAGTTGAGAATCGCAGCCGCTTTCTTTTGGAAGTGGTGGAAGCCGTCACTGGCGTTTGGGGAGGCGCAGGCGAGCGCGTCGGTATTAAACTTTCTCCTAGTAACACTTTTTACGGGATGTACGACTCCAACCCCAAAGAAACATTTAGTTATGTAGTTAATGCTCTCAACTCCTTTGGTTTAGCCTATCTCCATATGATGGAAGCCAACGCAGTTGATTTATCAACTCGTGAAGTTATGAACCCTGTAACACCATACTTCCGCCAAATCTACAAAGGTACATTAATTACCAATGGTGGTTATGAAAGGCAAACAGGAGATGATATGCTCGCAAAAAATGATGCAGATTTAGTATCTTTTGGCAAGCTATTTATTGCTAATCCCGACTTACCAAAAAGATTCCAGACTAATGCTGAATTAAACACTCCAGATCCCAGAACATTCTACGCTCCAGATGCCACAGGATACACTGATTATCCATTTTTATAAGTAGTCAATATTTTTTCTCCTCTGCTCTCCTGCCATAATTTTCCTGTCACAGCTAAGAAAACGGGTAAATAAATATGGGCTGAAAAATTTGTATAAAAAACTGTAAATTAACGCCGTGTGCAACTTTCTCTCAAACCTAACCCCCAACCCCTTCCCTAGTAGGGAAGGGGAGCAAGAATCAAAGCCTCCTTGCAGGGGAGAGGTACTCTACGAGAAGAGCTTCGCTCTATGGAGAGGGGTTTTAATAATAAGTTGCACATCGTGTAAATTATACAAGTGGTAGCTCATCTACTCGATTTGAGAGTTTGGATTTTACCTCTAAATATTACTTCTTAGGCATCCAAAAATTATGGATCTTTCAAACTTTACTACTCTGCAAAACTTGGAATCTGCCTTTGGCGGCGAATCAATGGCAAACCGGAAGTATCTGTTTTTTGCAGAGGTAGCGCGTAAACTTGGGTTTAAAGATTTAGCTAAACTGTTTCGTGAAACCGCAGAGCAGGAGACCGAACACGCCTTTGCTCATTTTGAGTTGCTACATCCAGAACTAGTTGTAGAAGATCCAGCTGCGTTAACTGACGAACAAAAACGGGAAATTGTCTCTCGGTGCTTATCTTTAGCCATTGAAGGGGAAACTTACGAATACACTACCATGTATCCTGAATTTGCCGCAGATGCTCAACGCGATCGCGACAATCCCGCCGCCGAAGAGTTTCTCAAACAAGCGCAAGAATCTAGCGAACACGCTGACACCTTCCGCACCGCAGCACATCGTTTTGGCTTATTAAAATTCATAGAGAATTACCACGCCGATCGCTACACTGAAGCTTTAGAAGTAATTAATGGTGGACAACCTACAACCAGAGTTGCGAGTGCAGATCCCAACGCCCGTAAATGGGTTTGCAGACAATGCAGCATGATTTATGATCCTGTGACTGGTGATCCTGATTCGGGTATTGCACCTGGTACAGCCTTTGAAGCAATTCCTGATGATTGGCAATGTCCCATCTGTGGTGCTACCAAAAAGACTTTTATCCCCCTTGAGGAAAAAACTGCCGCGTGAGCAAGAATGTAGAGCTGACTTTTCACGTTATGTGGAAAAGCTAACGGGAAACCTAACCCCCTAACCCCCTTCCCTACTAGGGAAGGGGGAATATGTAGAGACGTTGCATGCAACGTCTCTACAGTTATAGGCTACTTCTGGAGTTCCCTGTCGCCTACACTAAAATAGTGCCAATTTCCATCAATAACTCCAGTACAGTCAAAATATGAGATTTGCAGCAGTCTCACTCCAGTACGACTTCTTACCTCGCTTTTACAAAATGGCAAGCATTAACGTGCTTTCCAACATGATGGTTCCTTTAGCGGGTATTGTTGACATTGCCTTTTTAGGACATTTAGCAGATATCCGTCACTTAGCAGGAGTCATTCTAGCAACCATACTCTTTGACTACCTTTACAGGGTGTTAAAGTTTTTACGCTCTAGTGTCAATGCCCTAACTGCACAAGCCGTGGGGCTGGATGACCAAAAAACTATCTTACTAGTAGGGATGAGGAGTGCCTTAATTGCCCTAGGACTGGGGTTACTGATCCTATTGCTGCAATACCCAATCCAAAAGATGGGGTTTTTGATTTTGAGTGGTTCGCCAGAAATTGAAAGTTCTGGAAGTGACTATTTCTATGCCAGAATTTGGGCAGCCCCGGCTGTGTTGCTTAACTTTGTGCTGATTGGTTGGTTTACGGGGCGCGAAATGAACAGCTTAGTGCTGTTGATGTCTTTAATTGGTAATGGTTCTAATGTACTGCTTGACTATTTGATGATTGTCAAGTGGGGTTGGGAAAGCATGGGTGCTGGACTGGCTACAGCCATCAGTCAGTATTTGGCGTTAGTAATTGGTTTGGTGGGGGTGTGCTTCAGCATTCAGTGGGCAAAAGTAGCAGCCGCCTTACAAGAGGTGTTTGATTGGGTGGCGTTGAAAGAGACTGTTGTCCTCAAAACCAACATTCTGGTGAGATTTTTAGTCTTGATTTCCACCTATGCCATCTTTACAAATCTGAGTGCCACACTGGGAACAATTACTTTGGCAGAAAATGGGTTGCTGTTGCAAATTGCGCTGTTGAGTCAGTTCACCATTCAAGGTGTAGGGATGACAATGCAAACCTTGACAGGCAACTTTCAGGGTAAAGGTACAACAGAAAAGATGATTCCATTGTTGAGTGTTTCTGTGATTACCAGTTTGTTTATTGCCCTAGGTTTTGCGATCGCATCTGTGATTTTCCCTGATACCATATTTGGATTACTGACTAATCATACAGAGGTTAACCAACACATCAGTAGTTATGCAATTTGGTTATTGCCGCTTCTAGGATTAACTGCTGTTGCTTTTATGCTGGAAGGGTACTTTATTGGCTTAAAGGAAGGTGCAATCATCCGTAACGCCGTTTTGTTAGCCTTTGGATTCGGTTTTACCCCCTTAGCTGCTACAGGATGGTATTTACATAATAATCACTTGTTATGGATGGCTCTAGTTGGCTATATGACTATCATGATTTTAGTGCTGGGGTCACAATTACCTAAAACATTCATTAATAAAAATCTGCCAAATCAAGATTTACTGCCTAGTTCTTGACCATACAAATTTTAGATTTTGGATTTGTTTTTTGGTTCAAACCCTAGAATTAGGATGTCAATCTGCCACATGAAAAATGCGAACTATTGCAGAAATCAACGAGAAAATTAACCGCCAAACTGCGGTAGTGTTAACGGCTGAGGAATTAAAAGCACGAGTTGCAGAAGTCGGTGTGAAGCAAGTTGCCAAAGAGGTTGATGTTGTCACCACTGGCACTTTTGAACCGATGGAATCAAGTGGGGCAATTATTAATCTAGGACACACAGACCCACCAATCAAAATTCGCCGTTGTTGGGTGGATGGAGTTCCTGCATACAGTGGTTTTGGTGCAGTTGATTTATATTTGGGTGCTAGCTGTGTTGTGGATACGATGGATGGCGAAGAAGTCCGCGAACGGGGCGGCGGTCATGTAATAGAAGATTTGATTGCGGGTAAACCTGTGCATATCCGCGCCCAAGGACAAGTCACTGATTGCTATCCTAGAGCAAGTTTTGAGACTTCTATTACTCGCGACACAATAAATCAGTTTTATTTATTTAATCCCCGAAATCTTTATCAAAATTTTATTGTAGGGGTGAATGGAGGCGATCGCCCGCTTCATACTTACCTCGGCCCTCTGCAACCGCGTTTAGGTAATGCTGTCTATTCTAACCCCGGTGCAATTTCTCCCCTATTGAATGATCCAAAATTACAAATTATTGGCATTGGTACGCGTATTTTCTTAGGCGGCGGTATTGGTTACGTTGCTTGGGAAGGGACGCAACATTTTCCTTTACAAAAGCGGCTAGCCAATCAAACACCGATTGGCCCCTCTGCGACTTTAGCCTTAATTGGGGATGCTAAACAAATGGATACGCGTTGGGTACGGGGTTGTTACTTTAAAAGTTATGGTTCTTCGTTGATGTTGGGTGTAGGTGTACCCATACCTTTATTAAACGAACAGGTAGTAGAAAACTGTGCAGTTCAAGATCAAAATTTAGTTGCGCCAATAGTAGACTTTTCCATTCCCCGGCGCGTCCGTCCGACATTTGGTTTGGTGAGTTACGCCCAACTCAAATCCGGGCGTATCACCATCGAGGGTAAAACTGTTAGGGTTGCTCCTTTAGCTAGTTTGTTCTTATCTCGGCAAGTTGCCATAGAGTTAAAACAATGGATTGAAGCAGGCAGTTTTACCCTCACTGAACCAGTAGCATCAATTCCAATGGAGAGGTCATTTCTTCCTCAAGACCATTGGAGAGAGTTGTGAGTGCTGAGTGCTGTTAGCGGAGCGGGGCGTTAGCCCGTGCTGAGTTGTGAGTGCTGAGTTATGAGTTGTGAGTTATGAGTTGTGAGTTATGAGTTGTGAGTTATGAGTTGTAAATGATTTTTTACTCAACACTCAGTAGTCCTCACTCATTACTCCTCACTCATTACTCAGCACTCAGCACTCAGCACTCAGCACTCATTACTCCTGAGTAGGTTTCGGTCGCTTGATTGGCTTCGGTGCTGGTGTAGAGCTAGGCGAAGGCGATTTTGGTAAGGGTTTAGAAATTACCGAGGGATCGCTGCTTGTTCTCTTGACGGGGCGTGGAGTTTCTCCTGGTCGTCTGGGGGGGAATGGTCTTCTTCCTGGACCACCACCAGCACCGCGAGGGCCACCGCCACCGCCACCTCTAAAGGGTGGTCTGCGTTTTTTAGGTAAGTCAGCGATCGCTTCTGCCGTTTCTATGACCAATGCGTCGGCTTCTCGCTTGGCTTTGAAGTCCCAAAACTTGCCTACGGCTTTGGTTGTCAGCACACCCCGCAATTTCAACTTGAAATATTTGGGTTTGTCATCTCGTTTACGTGGAGCTTGCTTAATTTTTACTACTAAGCTTTTTTCATCAAAAGACTGGTAAACCACTTCCCCACGGACGGAGAAACCGCCATCCGGGATGTTAGATGAAGGTGCTGAGAGGCTTGTAGCTTCTTTACTCTCATCTACTAAGCTTTCATCGGGTGTCTGTAATTCTTGTGACTCCGAATCTGCTTGGTTTTCTTCTGTTGGTTGTTTAGCCAGACTTTCTGGCTCCCATACCCCTACAATTTGAATGTGTAAGCTGTCATTTTCTTGTCTGGTGCGGGGATAAACTACCCACAAATGTTCTTTTTCTAGGTCTAGATGATTTTTAACTAGGCTCATAATCCGACCCAGCAAGACGGAATTGAGTTCTACACCATCTGGGGTGAGTAAGATACCTTGGGTAAAATGTTCGTCACTGGCTTGGTAACGACCCCGGACTAGTCCGATGGCGCGGTATTGCATCGGTTCACTAGGAGGCGGTATCGGTTGTTGGCGATTGGCTTCGCCACACTGTAGGTGATCGGCTAGGTTCTCATTAGAGTCAGTTTCACTAGAGTTAACAGGTGAAGTCTCAAGCTTAGAGGGCTGGGTTGCTGCTATGTGAACATTAGCAGCTGCCTCTTTGGGAGTTTGAGGTTCATTGGAAGCAAAAGAGTTAGCGGAATCAGGCGAAGGCATCAGGTCGGAATTCATAAAAACTCCTTGCGGCGGAGACACATCCCAATTATGGGATTTTAATAAGGCAGCTGGAAATAGCGTTTGCGTGGCTGATGAAAGTATATTGGCTTTTCACAAAATCACAACAGAACGCTCTATACAATTGTAAAGACCCTAAATCAGTCATTCATTATGTAAATGTGTAATTTAGCGTCTTTACGGCAGTTTCGGAAGCATATCATAGCTTTTAATATGATGGCTCTCCCTAAAGTAATCACTTAATTTAGCAGTCAAATAATCATTTGTTATAAAATTCACTCTTAATTGGCGGTATTCCGCACAGTTTTTGAAATTTTTAACTTTCTAGTTTGTGTCAATAATAATGAGATGAGAGTTTTGGAGGGGGACAAAATAGTGTCTCAACCGCGCAATCGCTGGATAGTTCAGATCATTCTAGCACTGGCAGTTCTTACTTTTGTAGGTATTTCTTTAGTTCCCATTATTAGTGCGCTCAATGATACGTCATCCTCAACCCCGAATCCCACCAACCCTAGTGATGTCGCTACTTCTAACCAAACATCCAAGTTGCAAGATGAGGTGCGAGGTTATGAACTGGTTTTACAACGAGAGCCAGAAAATCAAACTGCACTCAAGGGCTTATTACAAGCCCGACTACAACTTTTGAGTTTAAAACAAGGTGAGATCCAAGGGGTGATTGAACCTTTAGAAAAGTTGGCGAAACTTAATCCGCAGCAGTCAGAGTATGGAGTGTTGTTGGCTCAAGCTAAACAGCAGATTGGTGATAAGGAAGGGGCTGCTCAAGCTTATCGAGCCATCTTAGACACGAAACCAGGAGATTTGAAGGCTTTACAGGGAATGGTGGCTTTGCTTGTGAGTCAGCAACGTCCAGAAGCTGCTGTAGGCTTACTGCAAGAGACTCTGACTAATGCTGCTCAAGCTAATACTATTCAACCGGGAAGTGTGGATGTTGTAGCTGTACAGGTGTTATTGGGCAATGTTCACTCTAGCCAAAAACGCTATCCTCAAGCTATTTCTGCTTTTGATCAGGCAATTCAGAAAGCTCCCCAAGATTTTCGCCCAGTTTTGGCTAAGGCGATGCTGTTGAAGGAACAGGGTAAAGTCACCGAAGCTAAACCTTTGTTTGATAGTGCTGTAGCTTTAGCTCCTGCTCAATACAAAGATGAGATTAACAAAGCTGCAACTGTATCTCCTGAGCCTAATCCTACTCCTGCGACACCACCCACATCTGAAAGCGCACCCAAGCAGTGAGAAAACTAACAGCCTCTAAATTTTGAGGGGCTGTTATTTTGAATTTTGAATTTTGAATTGTTACGCTCCCTCAAGAACAGCAAAAACGCCAAAAATTAAGAACAGGAATCCGCCAGCAAAGGTAAGTTGACGCTCAGAAATACGTCCAGCGATCATTTTGCCACCAATGACTGCGATCGCAGCACAAATGGCATGACCTAAAATAGCCCCGATGGTGACACCAATGGCGTTATTCCCTGCGGCTAAGGCAATGGTGGCGATTTGCGTGCGATCGCCCCATTCTGCTATAAATGTCAAAATAAAGGCTTCTATAACAATCGATAAAGAATTTTTTTGCTTGGGTAGCTGTAATTCGGCTTTTTCTACTGCGGCTTTGGCTTCTGCTATTTCTTCCATCATTTCGCCTTGTTCAGCAGTAGCCGTCATCTTAATAGCTTGGTATAACAGCTTAATACCAAAGGCAAAAAACAATACGATTACAGCATAATGAGTATAAACTTTTGGCAATAGAGAGGCTACTTGCCCAAATAATACCGAAAGAATTGTCATCGCGGCTAAAGCAGCTACCACTCCTATAAATACCAATCGCCGTGAATGGCGCATTGCCAAAATCATAGCGATAAAAAAGGTTTTATCCCCTAATTCTGAAACTGTAATTAGTAATAAACCTGCGGTAAAAGCCGTTAGCACTTTCTCAAGCTCCTGAAAAATCGTGTATTCATGTGAGCTTGATGAATGCCAAAAGACCTCACCAAGCTCACAAGTTTTGTTTGTGAACTTAGTGAAGGTCTCGCTACCAAATATTAATTATTTGTCACTTGAACCAGGCTCATCGCCAGTATGTTGATTCAAATGTACTGGCTGGGAAATTCTTTGCCAGTTGCTACTCCCCTTCTATGAAACAAATATTATATCTATATGTAGGTATGAGTCAAGCAAGAATTTTCTGATTTTGAGAATTAAAGATAGCGAGATAAGACTTCGACCGTAGCAAGTCCAGTTTTTTCCCAACTAAATTGATTAGCTCTAGCAATACCTTGAGTAGAAAAATGTAAACGCAATGCTAAATCAGCCGCTATCGTCTGCATCGCGGCGGTGATTTCTGCTGTGTTGTAGGGATTAATCAGAATCGCTGCATCACCAGCCACTTCTGGGAGAGAGGAGAGATTAGAAGTGATAACAGGAGTACCGCAAGCCATTGCTTCTAGGACAGGGAAACCGAAGCCTTCCCACAGACTGGGGAAAACAAGTGCGATCGCTTGATTAATAATGGTGGGTAATTCACTGTAAGCTACGTAGTCGAGGAACTTGACCTGATGAGTTATCCCTAGTTCTGCAATTTGTGTTTGTAAAATCGGGGTATAACGCTTATCAGTTGGGCCTGCTAGCCATAGTTCGTATTCGTCGTTATTAGGTAGCGCAGCAAAGGCGGCGACAAGACGATGTAGATTTTTGTAAGGGTCTTGTCTCCCAATGTAGAGAAAGTAATTGCGAGTTGGTAAATTGAGATAGCGAAAGTGATTGCGATGGGCTACGCCCCACCGTAGGTGATCGTGCGCTAGGGGGATGGGGGTAATTTTACTAGCTGGAATTTGATAAAAGTCAATGATGTCGTTAGCTGTAGCCTGAGAGTTACAGATAATATGTTGCGCCTGTTGCAAAACTTGAGGAACGTAGTAACGATGATACGGCGTTAACGGTGAGAAACGTTTAGGAAAACGCAACGGTATTAAGTCATGAGACATCACCACAAAACGACAATTAGTATAAAGCGGTGCTTCTGGTAGAGGAGAGAATAAAAGATGGGATTTTAATTCGTGATAAATTTTCGGTACTTGCAACTGTGTCCACATTAAGCGGATAAAATGTCCTTTAGTACCATGAGCAGGTGTTAAATTATTTGGTACAGAATAGCACTTAAAATCAGGGTAATTGTTAGGTGTTAATAAAGTGGGTTTAAGAGATTTTAAATAAGGAAAAATATTATGAGCATAGTTACTTATACCTGTTGGTTGGGATAAGAGTATAGATAAGTTAATAATTAACTGATTGGATGAGTAATTCTCTGCTATATTCATCAAATAATTGCTCTATAAGCCTTTAATGTTTCTCTTGCAGTTCTTTCCCAAGTAAATAATTTTGCTCTTTCTTTACCTCTATTAATTAAATCTTGTCGTAACTCGCGATCGCTAATTAATTTTAAAATGCTTTCAGCTAGTTGCATAGAGTCTTGAGGGTCAATCAAGATAGCAGCATCTCCAGCAACTTCTGGAATGGAAGAACTATTAGAAGCAACTACTGGTGCGCCTAATGTCATAGCTTCCAATACAGGTAACCCAAATCCTTCATAAAAGGAAGGATAAACAAAGACATCAGCTTTTGAGTAAAATAATGCTACTAATTCATCGGATAAGTAATCAAGATGGTGTATTTCTTTGCTCCAAGTAGAATTTTCAATAGCAGCAAATATTGATTCATAAATCCATCCTTTCTTCCCAATCAATACTAATTGATGCTCAATTTTATACTGCTGTTTTAGTATATTAAAAGCGGCAATTATAGCATTGATATTTTTTCTAGGTTCTATTGTACTAACAAAAAGTAGATATGGTTTAGAGAAATCATAACTAACCTGTTGCTCTAGATTTAAACTATTATCTGTGTAAAAATAATCAGAGTTGTAACGGCTAGCTAAAGGAGTCACAAAAACTTTCTCTGGAGAAATATTTAAATACTTAATAATATCTTGTTTAGAATTTTCTGAAATTGTGATAATTAAATCTGTCCATTTTAGGCATTGATTGATACGGTTTGTATATGTTTTTACTATCTGACTAGAAAAATGAGAATATTTAATAAAAGTTAGGTCATAAATCGTCATTAAATTAATGCTTTTAGCACAGGGATACACAAAATAATCAGTGCCGTGAACAATATTAGGAAAGCCAAAATAGCCTTCATAATAAGGGAGAATAGGATTAGGAATTTTCGATAAGAGATTAGTAATACTAACTGGAATAGGTAAGGTATATACTGGGGTATCTAAATTTAAAAAATTAGGTTCATTTACTCTCAGCTTTAACCAATTTTTTAACCTAGGTTGGCGTACAACTCTTAATTCAAAATTTTCATTTTTTTGTAGTGAATATAGTGCATGAATTAAATTATAAACATATAATCCAATACCACTAGGTTGAGAGGTTAAAGACGTAGCATCAATTGCTATTTTCAGCATGATCTGAGGCATCAAACAATTTCTTCATTTGCCTAGCATAACTCTCTACGGTATGAAAGTCTTGATAATTTTTCTGAATTTCTTGGATTTTCGCTTTTAATTCTAAAGAATTTGCAAATTTAATAATTTTACTGACAATAATGTGAGGTTGACTCCAGTATTCTATAATCAGTTCTTCAATACCATATTTTGATAGTTCTTTTGCCATCCAAGTACCTGCGGTCACAACAGGCAGTTTACCAGCCATAATACATTCAGTAAAAATGCCAGAAGTACGCTCTTTATAAGCATTAGCATCATATGGTAGTAGGATAATATCAGATTTTTTGAGCCAGTTTGAATAGTCTGAGTTACTCAAATGATCTGGAATCAGTTTAACTTTAACACCACCAATAGTAGATATAAGTTGAGAACTTTGGGCAGCTACAACACATATTTTGTTTGCGTCTTCAGTAATACAAGTAACCAAAGATTTAACAACATCCCATCCTTTTTCTAATCGTGGCGTACCAGCCCACCAACAAATTACTTCATCACTTTGATGATGAATTTCTTTAATATCGATGAATTCTGTATGTGGTATGGGCATTACAGTTACAGATTCTTGAAAGTAATTTGATATTGATTTACCTAAAATCTCACTATCTGTGAGTATTTTAAATTTTCCAGGTTTTAATTTATTTTTAATTGCTTGATTTAAAATTTTATAAATCCAGCCTGTTTTATCTTTATGTGTATCTCTACGGTAAAGTAGCCACACTGATAGGTTATTTGTTGGTATTAAATATATGGCTATGAGTAATGCAAAAAGTTGTATATGAATAAATCGTTCTAGAAAAACAATAGAAAATTTTGATGATATTAAAACATATTTTCGTAATTCATTAGCAATTGAGAAACTTAATCTTAATATATCTTGAAACTTTAATATTCTAATTAATGGATTGATGCTTGCTTCTAAGTTTTCACCACTGAGGCCAGGATACCAGTTAGTTGGCAAATCACTAATTTCGGAGTCTGTCGCAACTATGGCTATATGCTGCCAATTTAGAATTTTAGCGGCTTTAGTCACAGAAATATGATAGGGGATTATATGTCCCTCTCCTGCCATGAGATTAGGGATGAGAGAAATCAATATTGGACTTTGCTCCGTATCCTTGTGATTCATAAACCGATGATCAAGAGGTTAATGTTGAATGAGTTTAGTTGTTTCAATCAATTCATTTACAATCTGAACAGAAGCTTGTGTGTGAGATAAATTTTTAGCATCTGCTAAAGTTCTATTTGTTAGTAAAAAAATCGGATTACAACCAGCATTAATGGCGCACTCTACATCACTAATTGCATCGCCAATAAAATAAGACTGCGAAAGCTCTATAGAATACTTTTCTGCCGCTTGCAACAACATATATGATGAAGGTTTACGACATTTGCAGTTATCAGATGGTTGGTGAGGACAGATAAAAATCTCTTGAAAATACACACCTAGTCTTTCATATTCTTGACACATCTTGGAATGAACTAACTCCACATCATTTGCAGTAAAATATCCTCTACCAATACCGGACTGATTAGTAATAACTATTAATAAATACCCTGACTCTTGCCATTTCTTCAAAATTTCACCTGCACTCAAGGGAAGTTTCACTTGATCTGGGTGGCTTAGGTATGGGATGTAATCTATTAAAACGCCATCTCTATCAAGAAATAAAGCTTTGTTAGGTTTAGTAAAATTAGTATATTTATTCCTATCATTATCAGAATACATATTCAATTTGTTTCATTAATAAAAAGTCTCTAGATCAATCACAATGATAATTATTGTTAAATTGGACTAAACAATAGTAATTTAATTAACTTTTTTTGTAAATAATTTAAGTTCCACTTGCTCGCAGATACGATGGTAGGTAATCACATGAATTTCTTGTACTAACGGAGTATGTTGTTCACTAACAAATAAGGGAAAGTCAGTAATTTCCTTTAACATTCCCCCATTGTTACCTGACATTCCAATAGTTACAATTCCCAGTTCTTTCGCTATCTTTAAAGCTCTAATTACATTTTGGGATTTCCCAGATGTAGAAATACCCCAGATGATATCTCCTGGTTTACCCAAAGATTCAATCTGTCGGGAAAAGATAGTTTCAAATTCGTGGTCGTTTGTCCAAGCTGTGAGGGTTGCGGGATTAGTAGAGAGTGCGATCGCAGGTAATCCTTTACGATTGATTAAGAAGCGTCCAATAAACTCCGCAGCTATGTGCTGTGCATCAGATGCAGAGCCACCATTACCACAAATGAATAAGGTGTTTCCTTGCTGAAAACTTTTGACGATCAGATCAACTACATTATCTATCGCCTGGCAATACTCTACTGTGAAAGCAGCTTCCAAGCTTCTGAGTTTATCCTGCACCCAATAATCCAACGTTCTTCCTCACTTGTTGTTTGGTAACAGTTTATCTTTTTGCGTTCCAAACCACTCAATCGTTTTGCTCAACCCAACTTCTAACGAAGTCAAAGTTAAATCAGGAACATATTGTTGAAGTTTGCCAATACCTAGACACTTAGATTTAGCACCAACATAGCGTTCTGTATCAAATTGGATTAAGTGGAAGTCATAGTCTACCTTTTCGCAAATCAGTTTGGCAAAGTGTCTAATTGTAAATTCCTCACCTGCACCAATGTTGATGAGTTGGTTATCCACACTAACTGCTAATTGAATCATAGTTTTGACAAAATCGTCTACAAAAACGAGTTCGCGGGATTGATACCCATTTCCCCAGAGGATTACTGACTCCCCATATAGCTTACCGCGAATAATTTTGCGAATTAAGTCAAAAATAAAGTGCATTTGTCGCCCATCTGTATGGTAGCCAGGGCCGTAGAGGGTGGAGGGAACTAAACAAAGGTAGTTCAACCCATACTGTTTATGCAATGCTAGTTGTCCTGCATATAACATCCGCTTAGTCATTGCATAAGTAAACAGGCTATCTATCGGGATTCCTGTCAAATAGTTTTCTTCTATTAGTTCTAAATCAGGCGCATAAGCACAACTAGTACCCATACTAATTAGCTTGGCTTGGGGTTGATATGTTTGCCACCAAGCTAGCACATTTGTATTGATTTGCTGGTTAATAATCCACTGTTCTCCAGGATGGTATAAACAGAAGTCGCCAGCTTGAGTCCAAGCCGCTAAATGATAAATATAGTTATAGCTTTCATGGTTATACTTCAACAATGAGTCTTGCTGAGTCAGGTCACAGTTTTTAGAATTCAAGCGAACTAATTCATGTCCTTGAGTTTCCAGTTGTGAGCAAAGAATTGTACCTAAAAAGCCTGTAGCACCGGTAACTATAATTTTCATCGTTAAGCATCCTTGGGATTGACAGGAAAGTAAAATTCAACTCCTTTGTCAATTAGGTGTTGGTTATTGGACAGAATTTCTTTTTTAAAGTTCCAGGCTAAGACATAATAAATATCTGGTAGTTCCTGAAGTTCTTTCTCAATTACAAGAGGAATGTGCATTCCTGGTGAATAGAGTCCGCGCCGCAATTCATTTTTTTCTACCAAACAATCTATATAATTAGTGCCAACACCAAAGTAATTCAACATGGTATTTCCTTTGACGGGTGCGCCGAAACCAAAGATTCTTTTACCCTGCTGTTTCGCTTGTTCTAAATAGGCAAGATTTTCGGTTTTCATTTGTTGAATTCTTTGAGCAAACTCTAGATATGTAGAGAGTTCGTTGCTTTTTTCATTTACTTCTGCTTGTTGAAAAGATTGCAGGCGATGGCTTGCTGCTTTTTTCCCTTTATGTGTTACAAACCCGATAATAGAACCACCATGAATTGGTGAAAGATAAGCATCAAACATGGATAAACCATGTCTGTTTAGGAGTACCTCGATAGTATTGAGATTGTAGTAAAGTAAGTGTTCGTGGTAAATCTGGTCAAAGGCTAGATTCTCTACAATTCGTTTCATGTAAAGAAACTGCACAACAAACACCCCATCATCCCGCAAAGCTTCCCGAATCCCTTCAGCTACAGAATGTAGTTCTTCTAGGTGAAAGAATACACCAGCCGCATTGATTACATGAAATTTGCGATTAAGACGCTGAACTACATCCAAATTGAAAAATTCATTTAAAGTTGTAATTCCTGCATCGTTAGCTATCTTCGCCGTAGTTTTGGAAGACTCCACACCCAAAACATCATAGCCTAGTGTTTTAAAATGCTTGAGCTGAGTCCCATCATTAGAACCAATATCAAGCACAGATTTACCTTGAGTATCCTTAAAAAAGCGGCTATCCACTTCCTCGGCTACATTCCTGAAATGTTCGCTTAAAGAACGAGTCACACCTGATAGATAGGTATGAT
The DNA here is from genome assembly GCF_014697125.1 of Anabaena minutissima FACHB-250. Lineage (GTDB taxonomy): Bacteria > Cyanobacteriota > Cyanobacteriia > Cyanobacteriales > Nostocaceae > Trichormus > Trichormus minutissimus. The sequence continues at coordinate 45,758 of NZ_JACJRG010000024.1, forward strand.
CACCAAACATGATCTCCTTTTTCACAGTGTAATCTAACTGCACAGTTTCACAATCCTGGCAATAGAGAACACGGAGAGGATAAAAAGGTTCTTGACCAATTTCTGCTGGTTTCAAGAAGTGATTGCACCAGGGCTGAGAACCGAGATCAATAGCAAGTTCTAAATTAGTTGAATCGCAAACACGGCATTGCATAAATAATAACCTTAACTTCCTCCGAACTTTTCTTATATTGATGAGAAACTATTATATGAGTTTTGATTGTATAAAATATCAAAACCATATACAACTTGTATCCTTTGCATATGTTTATTTTCTGCTAAAGCTTCTTTGATAGCTATATCAACCCCATCCAATTCTGTGTCATCAATAATAATTAACCCATCTTGATGCAGTCGAGGAATTATATGTTCAAGAGCTGCTTTTGTTCCAGAATATTGATCCATATCTAAGAAAGCCACAGAAATAGAATCAACTAAATCAAGCTTTGGTAAAGTATCTTGAACTAATCCTTTAGCAATTTTAATATTTTGCAAAACATTATGAACCTTGTAATAATCAATAACACGGTCTAACTGATTATCATGAAACAGCCCTTCTTTGAAAAGCGTCTCGCCATCCTTTTCAACAGGTGCAGGCATTCCTTCAAAAGTATCTAGTGCAAAAATTTGTCTGTTTATTCCCAAATAACTACTTTGTTTAGCTACATATATAGTAGTTCCGCCTAGATAAACACCACACTCAACAAAGCAGCCTGTTTTGGGAGCTAGTGCGTTACATAGTGATATTACAGACAGCTTTTTAGGATTCAAGCAGGATATAAATTTGCTTCTATCAACTGACATTAAAACGTGAAGATGAGATGTAACAATGTCAGGAATTTTTATGACTCTAGTTCTTCTATTGTGAAAAAGTCCATCTATATATTTCTTATTGATATCAGTATTTTGGGCATAAAAAATCACATCAAATGCGTCTGGATTTAGAAATTCAAGAGATTGCTGTGGATGAAGCGAAGTTTTGTTTTCTCCACCAAAAAATCCAGCTACAACGTAACCATGTTCATTTAAACTGTAAGCCAGATGCAAAAGAGCCGGATCAGATCCTACAAAACCAAGCTGCAATTCATTACATGAAAGATATATCTTCAATATCCTTGCCAGAGTATCAGCAAATAAATCATAGTTTGTTAAAATATCGTAGTAATTTAAATAAGAATTTTTATAGTCAAATATTACTTTTGTATTAGGCACTATTTTTTCCTTTGATTCACTATAGGAAGCCGACAATCCTGATAATTTACTTTCAATTATATTTAAAAAATCTGTAATAGAATCTGGAATGAGATGTTTAAATATAGCCTCTGAGTGCATTTCTAAAAAATAACTATATAGTTCCTGGAAAACTGTTGAACCTTGCAATTCCCAATGAGCTTTCACTAGTTCCCAGTTTTCTAATTGTATTTCTTGTTGACTAGTAAATTGTCGTAAAATATTGTTAAACGCCTGTATTTCCGGCGACCACTCTACTAATTGTGGTTGCCAATAAGTCGCTTCTACATCAGGTGGAGTCAGAGAACTTTCTCCAAGAGCATCTGCAAACGCTGCATTCATAGCTTTGTCATACTGACCTTGGTCATACCTCCCTTGAATTAACTCATACCCTTGTTTAGCTTGCTCAAGACGAGTTTCGTCATTTTCAAGCAACTCCAAAATTCTAGCCGCATAGGCTTCTGGTTCATCAAAGCATTTAAACTGTTCCGCATCAAATTCTAACCCTCTCAATGCCATGCTAGTAGCGACAACTGGTTTACCCATTGATAAAGCTTCAATTGTCTTGATATTAAAACCTGCTCCCATTTTTATAGGCAAAATAACGAGACGAGTTGCTGCATATATTGGTTTTAAGCTTTCTAGTGAACCAGCAACAAAGATATTTGGATGGCTTATTTCATTTAAATCTCCGCAGCTCATAATGTTCCCAGCTATTACAAATGTCACACCTTTATCTGCTAGATAAGGCATATACACTTTGTGAAAGAACCACTTTAGAGAGTAAATATTTGGGTAATGGTATGAACTAACATATAGAATGTCTATTGAGCGTTTTTCTTTGAGATCAAATTTCTTCTGGATTGTTTGTAAATTTTCAGAACCTCCAGCTAGAAAAACTTCTGATAAATCTACACAACCAGCCATATAACTAATTTTCGGAGGTGATAATCGTCCTATATATGGAACTTTGTGTAAAGCAGGTTTATGGACATTTTCTTGAACTTTCTCCAGTTCTTTTGAATTATTGGCAAGTACAACAGTACATCTCTCTAAGAGACTGCATTCCAAAATAAATTCTTTTTGATTGACTTCTCGATTGTTGTAAAAAGCATATTGTTGAGATTGAATATCGTGCATTTCACAAATTACGGGGTATCTATCTAAACCCATTTTTTTTACAATAGACCAACTAGGTATGTAATTTAGTAAAACAGCATCAAGCTTTTGGCTTTGTAAAAAAGCCTTTAAGGACTTAGGAATATCAATATAAGAACGAGCCATTAATTCTAGTTCTAAATCTGGCTTTTTCTCTGAATGAGATATAATATAATTAATATTCTTATTAGCTTGTGAGAATATTGGAAATTTATATCTCAAAAACCAGGTTTCTATTAAATTGAACTCTTCTAATGCTTTTGTTGCTAGAGATACTCTGTTGGCAAAATCTTCGTCAACTATTTTAGGATCTTGGAAAAAGAATACGCCATATACGCGGTAGCCACAACGAGACAAATAATCTAAATGATTTCTAGCAACTTGTCCTGCACCCACTCTTTGCACAATTGAATCACCGTCAATAATGTAAACAATAGATGGTGCTGGTTTATCTACATAACAATCAAGTAAAGCATCTTTTTCTATCAAACACTTTACCAATGCACTAGGAGAGTGCTTGGCACGCCATAAAGTACGATAATCAGATGCGGACTGGGCAAATTTCTGGAAATCTTTCAATATTTTAATCACTGCATCATGAAGCTCACCTGGCGATTCATAAATACTGGCTCGTGATTCATCCACCTGTTTTGCCATCCAACTTCCCGCAGGCACAACAACTGGTTTACCAGCAGTAAGAGACTCTACTAAAACTCCAGAGCTTCTGACTGTATAAGATTCTGGCAGATAGGGAATGACAAGAATATCTGCACTTGCTAAAACTTCGTAGTAATCTTCAGTCGAAAGTGGTTCTTTTAATAAGCGAACCTTGTTAGAAGGATATTGTTCCAGCCTCAAACGAGCTTCTTGCATCCCTGGTTCTCCTCCAGGTAGGTTGAAATTCGATTGAATTGTAAATTTCACTTTGCCTGGTTGTATGTGACTAAACCATAAAGCATCAACTAATTGAGGTAGATATTGATAACCTTTTTCGGGACGTGCATCGCCAAGATAAACAATGTTAATTGGCTCGCTTATATGGGAAGGAGAAGAAATTTCTTTAATATTTTCATGTCGGAATGGTATTGGAGCTGTTATGAAGCGAATTGGACTTAAAGCATTATGCTGTTTTGTGAGTTCATCTGTATCTGTATAAAATTTGACTATTTTAGGATGTAATCCAGCACCATAGAATCTATTAAGACAAGCTTTTAAGCCGATTCCTCTAGCAGAAGTTACTATCGGCTCATTACAATCTCTACGCAATAAAATATGATAATTTGGACTACTACTATATTTTATAGAGGACAAGAAAATTAGTAACTCTTCTAATTGCTCAATACCTATAGTATGAATAAAAATGTGATCTTCCGAAGTGATATTAATTGTTTTAAAAATTAATTTAAATTCACTGGCAAAGACTAATTTTTTTTTGCCTATAAAATGAAGAATATTTTTTTTAATCGTCGTAAAAATAAGTTTAAATGATTCTTTTATTAAACCAATAAACGCTTTTATAAACCAACCAAAGGTCTTAATTGGTAGAATAAAAGTTAAAATACTTTTAATTTCTATTAGTATTTTTCGTATAATATATACAGGAAAAATCAGTTTAGAAACATCAGACTTTAGCGCATATTTCAAATTTAAAAGACTACTTTCTGCTTTAGATAAAATTGTACGCAAATAGGGTATTGTGACAAACAAGTATTCATAAACTACTTTTAAGAATAAACGAATCTTTATCTTAAAATTAAATTTATTTTTTTTTAAATTCTTAATTAAGTCAATGAGTGGTTTTAAAATACCCTTTTCAAAAGGTGATATGCCCGTCCAATCTCTTGTAAATATTGGAATTACTTTAATATTGTTTGGATGCAAATATTTAGGAAATTTTTTGTTGGAAATAATAACTGGCTCGTAGCCAAGACATGATGCTGCTTCTGCAACAGATACATCATATTCATAGTGATGTCCTGTTAAACCTTTGAGTGAATGATCAATAATGATAAATTTTTTTAGCATGGTTTTCATCTGATTTTCAAAAATCCTAATGTCCTAAATTAAAAATGTTTAGCAAAATTAACTAAAATATTTAAATCAAATCAGCATCAGTAGATTATCACCAAAATTGATAAATTTTAACATTATTCATTTTGATATTTAATTTTTGCGATAAGTCTTTTGGTTGCCACAACATTATTTGATAACATCTTTACTGCACCTACAGATTTAAGAAAAAATGATTTGTGAACCAGGGGCATTTGTTTTTGCTATTAAAATTTGATGGTTAGCAAAACAACTTTGTAAGGTTTCATGGAATTGTGGAGGTACAAAAAACAGCATAAATCCACCTGCACCTGCTCCCAATAACTTACCACCCCAAGCACCTGCTTCAATACCCGTTTGATAAATTTTATCGATTTCAGAATTAGAGATACCCCCATCCAGACTACGTTTAGCTAACCACGCACGATGCAGTAATGCACCAAATTCTGATAGAGGTCTATTGCTCGTCAATATATCCCAACCTTCATCAACCATGTATCGCATCTCCTTCAAGGTGGCTGTGTTATCACCCACCTTTTGCAACTGCTGCGCTACAACATCAGCAGCCTTGCGTCTAATACCTGTAAAGACTATAAAAAGATGCTGTTCAAATTCTTGTAAGCGTTCCTGAGATATAGGTACACGGTTAACTATAATATTGTCTTCAGTTCTAAACTCTACCAAATTAAAACCACCAACCGCGGCCAAAACCTGATCTTGACACCCCACTTTGTCTTTGACTAAATTTCGTTCTACATAAATGGCCTCATAGGCCAATTCCATTGGCTTGATGAATTCACCTTTAAAACTGTGAAGGGCATGGAGCAGAGAAACCGTAAATGTTGAAGACGAACCTAAACCAGTAAATGCTGGTAAATCTGCCACATTATGTAATTCAATATCTTTCTCTAACCCACAAAACTTTAAACACTCACGATAAACACGATGTTCAATTTCATCTAAATTTTTAACTAGTTCAACTTTCCGGTATGAAAGTCGAATTGAATAATCAAATAAGCGGCTAAGAAATGGACTAGCAGTAATATAAGAAAACTTATCAATAGCTGTGGCTAATACAGCACCTCCATGCTGAAGAAAATATTCAGGATAGTCAGTTCCACCACCAAAAAAGCTGATACGAACAGGGGCGCGAGATATTAGCATTCTTTCATTTTCCTAAGCAGACAACTCACTCTGATAACCTAGTCTAGAATTACAAAATGAAACAATTTTTTTAGAAATACTACTGTCTGAACATAACTCATTTAAACATATACAAGCATACAAGTAAGCATCTGAAATTTTTAAATGAGGGATGATTTTTACAATAAGCTCTAGCTTACCAGAATTGGTGTAATGATGATTTAAAGTGATTGGATAACTGATAAATTGCAAGAAAAAATAAGTGGCGAAGCTTCTATATCTCATATGTGCATGGTACGGAAAATATTAATATGCCGACTCAAACTTATCTAAGTTTTGTAGAATAAATGATTCAGCCTGTGCTAAAGACTCAGGAGTGCCTATATCTAAAAAAGCAGCATCCGTGATAGCTACTTGTATGGAAAACTGTTTGGTTAAAAATAAAGGGAATACTTCATTTTCAAAGCTCAACGGCAGTGTGTCTGGAAATTCTTTTAGTAAATAATTTTTCAATAAGTATACCCCTGCACTTATTATTCCAGCACCAGGACGCTTTTCTGCAAATTTTTCTAGTTCACCCGACTGATCACATACTAGAGAACCATATCGTGAAGCATCATTCACAGATAAGCCTACAATTACACCACTATTTTTTTTATCATAAAAATGGTTACTCAGTAACGCTAAATTTGCAAACACTAGAGAATCACCATTGACAACTAGCCAAATATTCGGTACATCTTCACTATGATGTACAGCATTTAAAAAACCCCCAGCAGTACCTAGGGGTATGTTTTCTCGACAGCAAATAATCTGTACACCATCAACAGGGTGTGTTTGAAAATGTTGTTCTATGACCTCTGCAAGATAACCTGTCGAAATAATGGCTTTTGTAATTCCTTGTGTTTTTAGATAACGTACAACCCACTCAACAAAAGGTCTACCTGCAACTGACACCATAGGTTTAGGCACACCTTTTAATAGGTGCTTGATGCGTGTGCCGTAACCACCAGCTAAAATTACGGCTATGACCTCATTTGGGGGAAATGACATTGGCTGCCTCCACTAGACATTAGAATACAGGCTGTTGCGTAAGATTGTATAACCCTTAATTAACTCTTGAATACCTCGACTTAAAGACCAATCTGGTTCAAAACCAGTATTTAAAATCCTGGCGTTAGAAACTATGTAATCACGTTTATCTGGATCTTCTCCAATAGGAGCTTCTAGATATACAAAATGGGGCAAGTGCTTTTTAATTTCAGCACATAATTCTAATTTTGATAAGTTGGCATCTTCTAAGCCCACATTGTAAGGCTTACCCTTCATGGTTTCAAAATTAGCAATGCCATGCAAAAATACCTTGGCTATATCACGGATATGAATATAATTTCTCTTAAAATGTCCCTCAAAAACCAGCACGGCTCGGTCATGTACAGCCCGGTAAACAAAGTCATTTACTAATAAATCCATCCGCATTCGAGGTGACATCCCAAAAACAGTTGCTAGTCTGAACGTGATACTATTTTCTCTTTCTAAAACTGCTGTTTCTGCTTCTACTTTCGTAACCCCATAAAGGGAAATTGGGCGTAAAGGTGTTTCCTCTGTACAAAACTTTCCAGGTTCACCAATACCATAACCGCTATTTGTTACTGGCATGAGAATCCTTTGTTCTTTACTAGCCAGCCGACACAACATCTTGACAGCATCAGAGTTAATAGTTTGAGTGCCAATCGCATCATTCTTACATAAGGGCGCACCTACTAGTGCTGCTAGGGGAATAATCACATCGGCATCTTTGAGCAGAAATTTAATAGTGTTTTCATCTCTGCAATCACCCCTCACCACTTGAAAACCGTCATATTGACAGCAATCAGCCAAGCTATTTTGGTGAAACATGAAATTATCTAATACAGTCACCTCATAACCATTAGCCAATAAAGTCGGTGTCAGTACAGAACCAATATAACCCGCCCCTCCAGTAATTAGTATTTTCATTGTCATTCCTTGTATACTCTGATTGAGATTTTACACGTAAAAGAGCTTTTTCGTAAAAAATTATTGCTTTAAAAACCGAAGTTTAAGTGTTACCCTCTTTGACTGCTTGCAGATAATAATCTACTGTTTCTTCAGCATTGCCTACAAATTTGATTTGTCCCTTATCTAGCCAAATTGCGCGCTCACAAGAATTTCTAATAAACGCTAGATCATGAGATACTGCCAAAACGGTGGCATTCCCATCCCAAAAGTGATCGATTCTCTGCTTACATTTATTTTTAAATTTTTCGTCTCCTACCGATAGAACTTCATCTAATATTAGAATATCTGGTTGAACATCTGTAGCAATAGCAAATCCTAGCCTAGCTACCATACCAGAAGATAAACCTTTGACTGGGACTAATGCATAATCTTCCAGCTCTGCAAAATCCAAAATCGAAGAGGATCTTTGCTGAATTTCCGCCCTAGAAAATCCTAGTAAAACTCCGTACAAAACAATATTATCCATCACGGAAATCTCTGAATCAAACCCTGCACCGAGTTCAATCAAAGGAGCTATTTGTCCTTTAACTCTGACTATACCGCTTGTTGGTTGTAAAATAGCACAAATTATTTTCAGGAGAGTTGATTTACCTGAACCGTTTGCGCCAATAATTCCTACTTTTTCACCTGAATTAACGACTATATCAATATGATCAAGTACTAATTTCCGTGCAGGCTGACGGTACTTACCTTCAATAATTGATAAAACTGTTTTCTTGAGGTCGTAAGAAAACTCTTCTTGTGTCCGTCGCCAGAGTGAAACTTGTTCTAGACGAATGACTTCCATCTACAGCAAATCCATAAATTGATGTCGCCACATATGAAAACAAACCCATCCTAATGACAAAAGGATTATTCCACTGAGTAAAGCCCCCCAAATTAAACTCAGATCAGGTAAATTTCCAGATAAGGTAATTTGACGTAGACTTTCAATAATGGGTGAGAGAGGATTTAATCCTAAAAATGGTTTTACCTGGGGAGGTACAATGGCTGCTGGGTAAAATACAGGGCTACTAATCCAAAGGACAAAGACAACTAATTCATAGAAGTAAGGTAAATCTCTAAAAAACACATACAGCGCACTAACTAGAAATCCTACTCCAGTACAAACTAAAATCAACGATAGGAAAGGAAACAATAGTGCTAAAACATTGACGAAACTTTTAGAATTAATGAGAGCGATCGCTGCCAATAATGGAAATGCCCCAACTGAAAACTGAAAGACATTTGCTACAATCATTGAGACGGGGAAAACACTAACAGGTAGGCGAATTTTGTTTAATAATGCTCCATTGCCTACTACACTTGACAAAGCTTGGGATGTGGAGGCTGAGAAAAAATTAATCACTACTAAGCCAGTGAAGGCTGCTAGCACATAGTTCAGTATGGAATTGCCATAATAGGACGCAAATGTTGCACCAAAAATAGCACTGTATAGTGCTGTCATAATTAATGGGTTCAATAGCGACCAATATACACCTAGTAAAGAACCTCGATAACGCACCTTGAGGTTTCGCATTACCAAGACATATAGCAATTCCCGGTAACGGCGCACTTGTAGCCAATTTGAATTATCTTTAATAGAAAGTGTCATCCTCAAAACCCATCACACACACCACAGGCAATTCATTCGCGCATTTTATCTCATTAGAGACTAAATTGTCGCATTAGACTTGGAATAAAATTATACTTTTCAAAGTATTGGTGAATATTAGCCAAATTTATAAGCTCGTACTTCAACCACGTACAGCATATTACATCTGCACAACTAGTTTACTTGTTAGTTCCAAAAGTTTCTCTGTGAGTAATTATTGATCTTCTAAACATATCAATGCTAAAAAGTCAAACAAAATATCAACTATATAAAAAAATATCCTCCAACTATCTAGGTATTGAAAATATTTATAAGTCTAGTCTCTACCAGAATTGCTTAACTTAGGTTACCTGGATCAATTCCTTGCGATCGCAAATACTCTGCCAGTCTATCAGCCCGTTGACGTTCCTGTTCAGCACGTTGGCGTTCTTGTTCAGTTCGTTGGCGTTCCTGTTCAGCCTGTTGGCGTTCTTGTTCTACTTTCTCATTGAATGTTGGCAGCCAACCTGCTGTATTATACCAACGCAACCATAAACCACTTGTCTGCTGATAAGAACCTTGCCAAAGACCTAAACCTAGTTCTAACTCTTCCAACCAAAATCGCTTTTCTGCTAAAGGTATAGCCTCATAACGAGTACCATTGAGTCGAAACGCCCGCAAATTATTTTCGTAGCGGTCATAGACAACGTAGTAGGGAACGCGCAAAATACGTTCATAAACTTCCCACTTGGTTGGAGGTTTATTTACTTCTCGTAGTGTTTGCCCTAAATCTTCCTGTTCTGTACCTGGGGAGAGTAATTCAACTACTAAAAATGGAGCAACCCCCTCTTGCCAAATAACGTAACTTAAACGTAAGTCCTGCTGTTGACTAGCATTCGGTACTCCCAAAACCATGTACCAATCAGGACGCTTGTACCACAAAGGATGGCGGGGGTCATAGTAAAGGTTTAAGTCGCTAGCAAGTAAAATTTCCTCCGGTAAATAGTTAGGAGGCTGACAAGTCTCAGTCAGCAAATCTGCCTGTATGCAATGAAATTCATCTGGCAAGCCTGATTCCCCTACTAATTCACTGGGTAAATCATACATCGTTGGCATAGTTTCTTGTGGCGGACGAGGTGGATTAGTTTGATACATGATTGCTACCTCAACGATAAATGCCAGTTTTACCTTAACTCAAACTATCTGGGTCAACGCCTAGAGAACGCAAATATTCTACCAAACGATGCGATCGCTCCCGTTCTTGTTGCAGTCTTAATTCAGTACCAGATACCTGTTGTTGTGCTTCAGATAATTGTTGCTGCACCTCAGATAATTGTTGTTGTGCTTCAAATGCTTGCTGTTGTATTGCTATAGCAACTTCTTCTGGTGTTGGTACTAAATTGCCGTCAGCAGTAAAGTAACGAAGTTGACTATTTTCCACTCCCAAATACAGACCAAGAACCTCACTCCAACGCCAGCCACGCTCATCAGCTAGGATTTCTTGATATCTATTGCCTATCAACGCAAAACCCGCAAATTCTAAACTTTCCGGCGAAAACCAAAAATATTCCGGTGTGTGAAATCGATTTTCATACAGGCTTTTCTTCAAATTCCGGTCAATATCAGCCGTACTCTCAGATAGTAATTCAATAATCAAATCTGGATAACGCCCATCTTCTTCCCAAACTACCCAGGAATTGCGGGGACGTTTTTCGGTATCCTTGACTAAAAAGAAATCTGGGCCACGGAAATCTCGATTTCGCAACTGCTGACGGCTAAAGTATATTGTCAGATTTGCACCGATAAAATAGTCATTTTGATCGCGCCACAGCCATTCTAAACAAGTGACTAATAGCAATAGCTGCATATAATGCAACGAAGTTTCCATTTCCGGCTCATCACTTAATAACCGAGTTGCATCGGGCATTTGTTGTTCTAGCTGTTGCGCTGTGACAAACATGGTTTTATACCTGATTGCGTATTGATTTAATTTTAAGCTTTTGGTCAATAGTCACGTCGCTGCGCTCCGAATTCAAAATTCAAAATTTTGCCCTCGAACGAAGTGAAGGGTCAAAATTAAAAATGAAAAAAGGTCTTGGAGTATGAGTTAGTATCTGTCTCCAGTACCCAATCCCCAATCCCTAATCCCCAGTCCCCAAATCCTATAACCGATGAGTACCAGATTCAGCTAAACTGATTGTTGGTTTATTGCGTTTTATGTCGGCATGGAAATCGGACAAAAAGTTAAGGTATTTCGTTTGCGCGATCGCGTTTCTGCTCCCATTGCTCAGAAACTAGGTAAAGTTGGTATTATCGAAGGCTACAAAGTCACTGATGGTCAGGGCATTGGTGTAGTGGTGAAGTTTGACGATAATAGTTCCACTTGGTTTTTTGATGATGAAATCAAGCCAGTGTAGTCATAGCCACTGTGGGTAGAAGCTAAGGTTATTTGTCTAGTGCTAAGTTGGAGTTGAAAAGACAGGCGGTTATTGGAAATCAAGATAATGTCCCAGATATTGACATTTTTGGGCGAAAGCAGCATTGCTCGTACCAAAATAGCGATCGCTGCTGCTAAGTCATTGGCGAGTCAAGGTAAACGCGTACTTTTAGCAGGATTGGCAGAACCAGTATTATCAATCCTGTTAGATCAACCCCTGACACCTGACCCCCAAGAAATTGCACCCAATCTAGAAGTAGTACAGTTCCAAGCATCTGTACTACTAGAACGCAATTGGGATGAAGTGAAAAAACTTGAGGCGCAATACCTCAGAACACCTATCATCAAAGATGTCTATGGCCAAGAACTGGTAGTATTACCAGGCATGGATAATGCCCTTGCCCTCAATGCTATCCGTGAATATGATGCCAGTGGTAAGTATGATGCCATTATCTACAACGGCACAGGTGACTCATCTACCTTACGGATGTTAGGTTTACCAGAATCTTTGAGCTGGTATATCCGCCGATTTCGGCAATTAGTAGTCAACTCTGACTTAGGTAAGAGTATTGCAGAATCACCCTTGGTTCAACCGCTAATTAGCAGCTTTTTTAACTTCAACTGGACAGCAGATAACTTTGCTCACCCTACCAATCAAGTTAATAATTTCTTAGATAAGGGAAGAGATGCCCTGGCTGACCCCAACCGCGTAGCAGCTTTTTTAGTGACTACAGGAGATCCCTTAGAAGTAGCAAGCGGCCGTTATTTGTGGGGAAGCGCGCAACAAGTCGGTTTAACAATTGGTGGTGTCATCCAAATTGCTGCCCAGGGAAACACTGACTTATCGGAAGAATTTACACCCTTAAAGGTAAGTGTTGTTCCTGACTTGACAAATGGTAATTGGCAACCATTAATAGATGCTCTACCTAATTTTGTCCAGCAAGCAGTACAAGCCCCCACCCCAATTAGTATCGATGTCCATAACCTCCAGGTACGCTTGTTTTTGCCTGGATTTGATAAAAAACAAGTCAAACTCACCCAGTATGGGCCAGAAGTCACTGTAGAAGCAGGCGACCAACGGCGGAACATCTTCCTACCACCAGCATTGAGTGGTAGACCTGTGACTGGGGCTAAGTTTCAAAATAATTATTTGATCATTTCTTTTTAGGTAATTGGGCATGAGGACAAATAAATTCAAAATTCAAAATTTAAACCCTTTATTAGGAGGGAATTAACAGGTAAAAGGGAACAAACCAAAAACAATCTTCTTACCTTTGACTTTTGACTTTTTCTTGCCCAATGCCCAAATTCATAATTAATTCTTATGCCAGAACTCACTCCCATTACTCCCGATTCTAATTCTGAAGCAAGTGACCGCACTGCTAAAACCCGGCAGTTACTGGGGATGAAAGGTGCAGCACCGGGGGAAACCTCGATTTGGAAAATTCGCCTGCAATTGATGAAGCCGATTACCTGGATTCCCTTAATTTGGGGGGTTGTCTGTGGTGCGGCTTCTTCTGGTAATTACACTTGGACTTTAGAAAATGTCTTAAAAGCAGCAGCTTGTATGTTGCTGTCTGGGCCGTTACTGACGGGTTATACTCAAACCCTAAATGACTTTTACGATCGCGAAATTGATGCCATCAATGAACCCTATCGCCCTATCCCTTCCGGCGCAATTTCCGTACCCCAGGTAGTTAGCCAGATTATCTTCTTATTTATTGCTGGGATTTCCCTGTCCTTTGTACTGGATTTATGGGCAGGGCATGAATTTCCCAATGTCACAGTTTTAGCGATATTTGGTTCTTTTATTGCCTTTATCTACTCTGCACCACCTCTGAAGCTGAAACAAAACGGCTGGTTGGGTAACTACGCCTTGGGTGCTAGCTACATCGCCTTACCTTGGTGGGCTGGTCATGCTTTATTTGGTGAACTCAACTGGAAAATCATCGTTATTACCTTGATTTACAGCTGGGCAGGATTAGGAATTGCCATTGTTAATGATTTTAAGAGTGTAGAAGGCGATCGCCAACTTGGTCTACAATCTTTACCTGTAATGTTCGGTATCGACAAGGCCGCCTGGATTTGTGTGGTGATGATTGATGTCTTTCAAGGCTTGATAGCTGCTTATCTGGTAAGTATCCACGAAAATTTGTATGCAGCAATTTTGGTACTGTTAATCATTCCTCAAATCACCTTCCAGGATATGTACTTTCTGCGCGACCCCTTAAAGAATGATGTGAAATACCAAGCCAGCGCACAACCATTCTTGGTTTTAGGAATGCTGGTAGCTGGTTTAGCATTAGGTCACGCTGGGATTTAAAGGTGACAGGTGACAGGTGACAGGTGACAGGTGACAGGTGACAGGTGATAGGAAAGAAGTACAGGGGCAGAGGAGATTTTACACCCAGGACTTACGCAAAAAGTCTCTCAAACCCTTATTTCTCTGTGTTCTCTGCGTCTCTGTGGTATGCGCTACGCGCACGCTACGCGAATGTTATTCCGTAAATTGTGCGTAAGTCCTAACACCAATGCCAAATGCCCAATGTCCCAGTCCCCAGTCCCCAATACCCATTCCCCATGAATTTATACTTCTGTAGCGAGAAGTTAGGTTGAAGGAGTTAGGAGTTAATATACTTCTAGCTCTCCATTTTTATCAGAAATTGCCGTGCTGGAATTGATAGTTTTACTAATCAGAGGCATCCAACCATTTTTAGTACCCATTTGCTTTGTTGTTGCTTGGATGCTCATTTCTCTTGTTGTTTGGAGTCTATGGACAGCTGCACGAGACAGTATCACCACAGCCAAACAAATGCACCAAATACCCTGTACAGGTTGTCAATTTTTCACCGATGACTACCGCCTCAAATGCACTGTCCACCCATCTATAGCCAATACAGAAGAGGCGATTCATTGTTGTGATTTTCAACCGAAGACAAATCCTTATTTGTACTAGGGAACAGGTGACAGGGGACAGGGGACAGGTGACAGGTGACAGGTGAAAAGAAAGCAGGGGGAGCAGGGGGAGCAGGGGGGAGAAAAATACAATGCCCAATAACGCCCACTCACTACTCACTACTCACTACTCAGCACTCTTAACTAATTTCCAACAATACCTTTAAAACCCCTCGGCGTTGGGCTTGAGCAAAAGCCTCTAGTGCTTCGTTGAGTGGGTAGCTGGCATGAATTAGCGGTTTTACGTCTACCTTTTCTGCTGCTAATAAATCCAATGCTGCCGGAAAGGGGCCACAACGAGAACCGATGAGGGTGATTTCATCCACTACCAAAGACGAAGCATCGAAGCTGAGGTTGCCTGCATAGGTACTTTTCAATACGAGAGTACCACGAGGACGTAGGGAGCGACGAGCGATCGCAAATCCTTCTGGATTACCAGTACATTCTACGGAAATATCAAAAGTTCTATCTTTTACAGCATCAACTAAACCAGTTTTTATTCCCCGCGCCTCTAAATTAGAAAGTTTGTCTTGGTGACGACCGACCACCAACAGTTGACAACCAGTTAAAGCCAATGTTTGCGCTACTAACTGCCCTAGTTTGCCATCTCCCACTACTAGCACGCGGTCATCTGCACATATCGTCACCTGCTGCTGAATTTCTAGTGCGGCTGCTAAGGGTTCGGTAAAAGTGGCAGTGTCCGTTGATACATTTTCAGGTACGGGATGAAGATTTTCTATGGGTAAACAAAGATAGTCAGCAAATGCGCCGTGACGATTGACGATACCCAATACTGTACGGTTTTCGCAGTGGGTTGGTTGTCCCCGACGACAGAAACGGCAATGACCACAAACAGCATTAATTTCACCGACTACGCGCTGATTGACAAGATGTTTTGGCCCTTGTTCTACCAAACCGACAAATTCGTGTCCTAAAACACCAGTATAGGGGTAGTAACCTCTCAGTAATTCTAAATCAGTATTACAAATTCCTGCGCGTAAAACACGCACAAGGGCTTCCCCTGCTGGTGGTTCAGGAATAGGAATATTTGTACGCAGTTGTAATTGCTTATTTTCCAGCCAGAGTCCTTTCATGATCTTTTTCTAGTCAGATACTCACAGGCATTTTAACCGCGATGCAAGCAGCTGGACATAGGGAGGTTTAGACCAGAGGCTAGAGAAGATATATTTTATCCCTGCATTGTGTAATTATTTACAGAGTGTTTCCTAGATCAAATATTGCTTACCCAGTCAACTATAACTATTGATTACAAAAATAAGCACTTCAAATTTCCAACTCAGATGGACTGGGGAATTTGACCTCAACCTTGCTTAACCAAATGATTAGGTCATTGGAATGAACTGCAATCTCACTACCCAAGGTTTTGATATATAAAAGCCCATCGCTAATAATTAAGTCTCTGATGGGATACCATGAATTACGTGTACGGATCAGCAAATCTAAAGGAATCCCTAACTGTAAACTATTTTTGCGATATTTCCACCAAGCCCGCCACAGATTCACTGATTTTGTACAGTGCATATGATATCCTTGGGGCAAAGGACAGTATTTATACTGATAGCAATGGCGTTCATCTATTTCCCCTGTGAGGATATAGCTGTAATCTGCCAAAGCCTCGTTCATTAATTCCCAGTAAGTTGAAGTTGATTTAATTGAGAATTCCAGTGTTTTCTGGGTGAGTTGGGCAGTAGCAATCACACCTTCAGCTTTGGCTATGACTTGGTTACTTTTATAGACTGTCTGTGCCTGTAAAGAAGCGTTGGCTAACAAAACTTCTTTCTTTTGGATAGATTGATCAACAAACTCTTTTAATAAATCTAAGTTAGATAACATGGCTGTTTTGTATTCAATGCACCATTTTTACTTAAGCTATAGCTCATTGTCAGTCAGCAATTACCGTAATATCACCATTACCAAATCATTACTGTAATTCTGATTATACCCAAACCCTATTTTAAATTTGTAAATATACGGTGAACTATTTTGATTCTTCAAATTTGTCTATTACAGGTAGTAAAGTTTTCATGAACAACTCTTTTATCCATTTATTTTAAATATTGTGTGAACTAGTATGTAATAATTTATTAACTCAAAAATAAAGTTTTTATATTCATCTAGTATAAATACGTAAAACATTTTCACCTCAGCAATAATCAAGCAGATAATAGAGGCAATCTTTATCACCATCTACTGAAAAAGTTAAAACACGTCTTGAAAAATGTAGTGGAGAATAGAACCTTGACAAGGGGGCATAGGGGTTAAAAATTTACAATAAAATGAATAGATTGAATAATGAACTCTCGAATTAAATCTAGATTGGACAGCATAATTGTTTATCCCCAACGAGGAAATTTTACAAAAAAAAGTAAATTAAGTGTATTAGCATTAATTAAGTTGTTATTGGCAATCAAAAATACACAGTCAACAACCAGTGATGTCATTAACTAATGACACCATCTAATTACATATACGTTGTAAAGCTATAAGATCCTGAAAAAATACCCAAGTCACCTGTAAAAATTTTTGCGTTAGGTGACTTGGGCTAATAGGAAGTGCTTGGTAACAAAAAAAGCTGGAAAAACTTGTTAGATTTCCATCTTTTGAGTAAAGGGGGTAAAAAATGGTACTAATTCCGAGCGACTGACAACAAGGGTAGGGAAAGAGCGATCGCTATAATCTTCTGCTGATACCAAAGGAAATGGCTCTGAATCCAGGGATATCCAACTACCGCCAGCCGCTTGCACAATCACCCAAGCTCCTGCTATATCCCATACTTTGGGTGTTGCTTCCACACCGCCTAAAGTCGCTCCAGCCGCAACGGTGAGAAAATTATAACTAGCTACACCCAGCATCCGAATTTTGCAGGGAAAGCCTTGTTGCACCACAGCCAAGCTGCGAGAACAGAGATTAAAGAAATGATTACTGCTGGGAGCATCAATACTAGTATGGATGGGGTGATGATTGAGAAATGCTCCCGATGGTGTATTTAAACCAGAATCACCTGGCCAAAATCCGTGAAAGGCTTGATTCAGTGGTGGTACATACACATAACCGAAAATTGGTGTACCTCGATATAACAAACCCAGAGAAATTGACCAGATAGGGATACCCCGTGTAAAGTTGGTTGTCCCATCTAAAGGATCAATTACCCAACACCATTCTGTACCAGGAAAAATCTGATCGCTTTCTTCACTCAAAATTCCATAACCAGAGAAAGTAGAAGCGATCGCATCCCGAATTTCTTGATCAGCCCATTTGTCGGCTTGTGTCACCAAGCTACCATCAGCTTTTTGTAAAGCCTGCACCTGGCCGTAATCTTCCATTAGTCGCTTCCCCACCCTGGTAGTAGTGGTTTGGGCGAAGTCGAGAACTGTTGTCCAAAAATCGTTCATTGATAAATTCTCACCAAAGCCGTTTTAATCTAAATCACTTTCTAATACAGAAGCGATCGCTTGCTTGGTATTGGTTTGAAATTCTGTCACGTTTACCCGATTGAGAAACCAAATCGACAGCACCATACCTAAAGCTTCCAAAGCAAATACTAATCCATAGGCTAATTCTAATGTTGGTAGCAGATTCCGGCCTAAATCTAAAACTGCACCACCTGCAACTACTGCTAGTCCCCTAGAAACGGACTGTGCTAATCCCCAAGCACCAATAAATGTACCTGCGCTTTCCGCCACTGTGAGATCCAGCATCAAGCTAATTGCAGCTGTCGTTAAAAACCCAGTCGCTAACCCAAATAAAACTAAAGCAAACTTCAAAAAGGCAGGATTAGCCGAAAATCCCGACGCACCCAACAGTAACGCCGCAAATGCGACTAAAACACAGCCCAAGCGTGCAGTTCTGCGTTTACCCAAGCGCGGTACAATCAGAAAGCCTGTGACTCCGTAGGCAATCAACAGACCTGTACCATAAAAAACGTTGAGTTTGGTACTTTCAGCCAAAGGCATTTTAAACACTTGACCCGCATAAGGTTCGAGAATCGGGTCTTGCATGAACAAGGAAAATGTCATCACCAATAAAAAGGTGAAAAACAACCCTGTTTGGGGACTAGCTGTTAAAATCTTCCACGCTGCACCCAAGGTGATGCTGTCTTCGCGATTGCTGAGACTAGAACGGCTAGTATAGAAAGAATACTTTTTTTCTACACCCCAGGTTGCTATAAACGACAACCCAAAGACAATCGCCGGCACAATCACAAATAGTCTGTTAATTGCTGCTTGTAAAGTAACTATATTGGCTTCTGGCGTTAATTGTTTGAGCAAACTAGAACTAATAATTGCCCCGACAATAATCCCCAGCATCAGCATTGACCAGACTACACCCACCACTTTAGAACGGTTATCTTCCTCGGAGATATCCACCAATAAAGCGGCAAAAGCCGTACCACTAGCGCAAATCGCTAGACCATAGACGGCAAAAACTAAACTTAAAAGTGCTGTCCAGCCAATAGTAGCCGTTGTCCACACCCAGCCATTGGGATCATTGGCTACACTATTTAATTGCCACATTACTTGTACAGCTAAAAAAGCCGCGATCGCAAAGATTCCTGCACCCAGCCAAACATAAGCTGTACGATGATAACCCCACAAAGGCTTGGCATCGGAAATCTGACCAAACCAAATCCGCGAAGGAGATACAAATGCGGGCAATGCGAGTACCAACGCCACTAACGTCGCCGGAATTGCTATTTCTTGAATCATGACTCTGTTCAGTACACCCAGAGTCAAAATAGACATCATCGCCAACCCCATTTGAAATAGGCCAAGTCGAAACATTGTCAAGAGATTCACTCTCTTCACTGACTCAGGTTTTATTGACTCAAAATTGCTGGTTGCCATTGATAATTCACTGAAAACACTACAGGATTTAGTCGTTCTTTAACTTAAGATAAACCCTGCCCTTACCCAATCTGCCAATTTTCATGCAATTTAGGTCAACTTCTAGATGATGCTAAAGCTACACTAAGAAAGTAAAGAAATGTAAACAAACTAAAATTTACCACCGTGGAAACAATCACATTGGGGAAAAATGGCCCATCTGTCACACCCCTTTGCATTGGCACTTGGGCTTGGGGTGATAAGCTGTTTTGGAATTATGGCGACGACTACGGAGTAGAACAGTTACAAGCAGCATTTACCGCCGCTTTAGAAGCTGGTGTGACCTTTTTTGATACCGCAGAAGTTTACGGACTAGGACTATCAGAAAAATTTTTAGGGCAATTTCTCCGACAAACACAGCAGCCAGTACAAATTGCCACGAAATTTGGCCCCCTACCTTGGCGATTTTCAGGACAATCTGTGATTGATGCGTTAACAGATAGTCTTAACCGCCTGCAACTGGAAAGTATTGCCCTGTATCAAGTGCATTGGCCTTTTGCCTTCTTTTTAAGTCAAGAAACTTTGTTAAACACCTTAGCTGATGAAGTGAAACGGGGTAGAATTGCTGCCGTGGGTGTTAGTAACTACTCCGCCGCACAAATGCGCGAAGCTCATCAAATATTAGCGGCTAAAGGAGTGCCGTTAGCGGTTAACCAAGTACGCTATTCTTTACTGAGTCGCCAAATTGAAAGCGAAGGTATCTTGGCAACTGCCCGTGAGTTGGGTGTAGCAATTTTAGCATATAGTCCTTTAGCTCAGGGATTACTCACAGGGAAATATACGCCGGAAAATGAGGAAAATCCTAGTGGTGCGAGAAGATTAGATCCCAGATTTAGTAAGGAAGGTCTGCAAAAAATTGCTCCAGTGATATCTCTATTACGCAGCTTAGGGGAAAAATACGATCGCACTCCAGCCCAAGTTGCTCTTAATTGGTTAATTGCTCAGGGTAATGTTATTCCTATTGCTGGGGTGAAAACTGCCGAACAAGTACGACAAAATGCTGGCGCGTTAGGTTGGAAGTTAAGCGACGATGAAGTTCAGGAATTGGAAAAAGTCAGTCGTCCTTGGAGGTAGAAACTGGGGACGAGGAATTTTAGATTTTAGATTATTCATGTCATTGTGAGCGTTCGCTTCTCTCCGAGAAGCGAACGCTCACAATGACTGTAAATATTTTTGCTCATCTACTTAGCACCCATTCAACTTTATTACCATTTTTTGTTTCCAGGTCAGGCAGAATAAAACCAGCACTCGAACTAGTTACTCGTCCAAGTTTACGCGGACGTACCCAGTTGCTAAGTAATCGAATTAACTCAGCACCTATTTTTTCTGAAGCATAATCCGATGGTTCTCTAACCAGGATATTACCGTCCACTAGTTCCATCTGCCATTCTGGATATTCAGCTTGTAGCTGCTCTAAGGAATGAGATTGTGAACATCAGACTAGAAATATTGCATCACTATCTATGTTCCTACAAGCTGATAAAAACAATTAGTCAACACAAGGAGTCATGAGTCATGAGTTCCGAGTAGACAAAATCATACTCCCACTCAGCGCTCTATGAAGCTGATTCTCTAGTTGCGGATGAGCCTAACTTTTGATTACCAGAGGAAACCGAAGGTTCACGACGACCTGAGCGTAGTTTTGGCTTGGAACTTCCACGTCTGTCTTCGTCACCGTTGTTGTTATCGGATCTGTTCCAGTTAGAACGGTTTCTGTCACCGGAAAATTCACGCCGCTTGCTGAGTTTGGGTTTGGGAGATGATGTCGTTTCTTCGGGAATTTCGACATCCGAACTTAACCACGCGGGACGAGTTTGATCGTAAGCGATTTGTAGTGCCGCAGCTGCGATCGCCTGTGCGTCGTATTGTTCAATCAGTTCGCTGATAATGGGCAAGAATGAAGCTAAACGTTCACCAGCCAAAGCTTCTCTGACTTGTCCTTGCAATTTCATGATGTGGCGTGCTTCGATTTGCGCCCGTGTGGGAATGGAAAGCAACTGCCAATTTTGGCGCACATGACGTTCAAAGATTTGCTGTTTGCGACGCTCAAAGGGTTGTACTAGGGTGATTGCTGTACCTTCTTTCCCGGCGCGACCTGTCCGGCCAATGCGGTGAACGTAGGTTTCAACGCTATCGGGGAGGTCAAAGTTGATCACATGGGACAGTTGATCGACATCTAAACCCCGTGCAGCAATGTCGGTGGCTACTACCCAGCGTACCTGACGATTACGGAAACGATTGAGTAAGCGTTCTCGTGCTTGTTGGGATAAGTCGCCGTGATATTCATCGACACTGTGACCTGCCGCTTGCAGTAGACTGGTGAGTTCGGCGGCGGTGCGTCTGGTGCGGACAAAGATTAAAGCAGTTTCTGGGTCTTCCATTTCCAGAATTGGCTGTAATGCTTTGGCTTTTGTCCAGTGACGAGGGATGAGATATGCTACCTGATTGATTTTGTTGGGGGTGGCTTTTGGTTGCTCAACTGTGACTGTCACAGGCGATCGCAAAAACTTGTTGACCAACATCCGAATCGATGGTGGCATGGTAGCTGAAAATAGAGCAGTTTGGCGTTCTTGGGGTGCTTGGGAGAGAATTCTCTCAACATCATCGATAAAGCCCATGCTCAACATTTCATCGGCTTCATCTAATACAAACCACTTGACTTGATCAAGTTTCAGATTACCCCGTTCTAGTAAATCAATTACTCGTCCGGGAGTACCGACAACTACATGAACACCACGCTTGAGTTGCATAATTTGGCGATCAATTGATTGACCACCATAAATTGCTAACACCCGCAAGCCACTATGACCAACAAATTGGGACACAGCATCGTGAACTTGAATGGCTAATTCGCGGGTAGGAGTTAAAACTACGGCTTGCACACCTCTTTGCTGAACATCAATCCGCTCTAGCATTGGCAGGGAAAAGGCAGCTGTTTTGCCTGTACCCGTTTGTGATTGACCTACTACATCTCTACCTGACAACAGTTGGGGAATGGCTTGCGCTTGAATGTTGGTAGGTGCGGTAAAACCAAGTTTTTCTAAGTGTTCAACGCGTTCTTGTGAAATGCCTAGTTCTTGAAAAGAAAGATTCATCAAATCTCCTCGATTGTGTTTTTTACTTTGGAATTTGTAAATTGAAACTTTATTAGGGACTGAGGTCTGGGGTCTGGGTAAAGAATAAATCTTTTAACCTTTTTCCCTCCTGTCACCTGTCACCGTTTGGCTGACGCTCACGGCGTTCGCGCTAGCGTCCCGCAGGGAAGCGTGTCACCTGCCTTATGCGACAACTTGACCAAACAAATCATACTCATCCGCGCCATGAATCTGGACGGGTACGATAGTTCCTAACTTGGCCTCGCCACCAACGTAGACTTGTCCATCAACTTCTGGAGAAAATCTGCCAGAACGGCCGATTAATTTTCCACTTTCAGGGTTTTCTTGCTCAATCAGGACTTCAACAATTTTGCCGACTTCCTGCTGATTTTTTTGCCAAGATATGGGCTGCTGGATGGCCATAATGCGATCGCGACGTTCGTCCATGACAGCTTGTGGCAGTTGATTGGGTAGTGTGTATGCGGCTGTTCCCTCTTCTGCTGAAAAGGTAAAGACTCCCACATGGTCAAATTCATGCCGTTGCACAAACTCAAGTAGATGCTCAAAATGCGCTTCTGTCTCTCCAGGGAAGCCTACTATTAATGTTGTCCGCAACACTGCACCTGGTACGGCTGTTTTCAGGCAAGTGATAATTTCATCATTCACTCGCCCTTGCCAGGGACGGTTCATAGCCCGCAAAATCTCTGGATGAGAATGTTGCAGGGGCAAATCCAAGTAAGGTAAGACGTTAGGTGTCTCTTGAATTGCCGCTATGACATCTGGGGTTAGCCCAGTGGGATAGGCATAGTGCATCCTAATCCACGGTACATCCACTTTCCCCAACGCCCGCAGCAATTGTGCTAATTTGGGCTTACCGTAAATATCTAACCCGTAGTTAGTGGTGATTTGGGAAATGAGAATGATCTCTTGCACCCCTTGAGAGGCTAGTTGCTGGGCTTCAGCAACTATCGATTCTATGGTACGCGATCGCTGGTTACCGCGCAGATGGGGAATAATACAAAATGCACAACGGTAATCACACCCTTCTGCGACTCGCAGGTAAGCAACTCCTTCGGTAGTGGTGCGGTAGCGCGGTGTTGTTTCGTCCGCAATGTAAGTTGGTTCGGCACTAACCTGTTTAACCCGCTCACCTTGCTCTACCCTTTCAATGACATTGACGATTTGATGATAATCTCCAGTGCCAACTACAGCCACGGCTTCAGGCAATTCCTCCAACAATTGTCCTTGGAAATGCTGCGCCATACAGCCTGTAATTACTATTTTTTTGTTTGCTTCTGCGAGTTCTACTAATGTTTTAACAGATTCTTCCCTAGCTGCTTCAATAAAACTACAAGTATTGACTATAACGTAATCTGCTAACTCTTCATTTGCATCTACACCATATCCTGCTTCTACCAGCAGCCCTAACATATGTTCTGTATCAATTCTATTTTTCTCACAACCCAAGTGAGAAATTGCTATTGTTGGCTTTTCACCCATATTTTGAAAAAATTTTCCGGTTTTTGCTTGTTGTCAAACACAAACAGCAGTAATTTTGCTCTTTGTGGTTCGCACCCTAGCAGTTACATTACTCCGGTGGGGTGTTTCCACTGTCAGTAACCGCCTCAAAGCTATGACCTTAGTTATGTTCAGGTCATGTTATGATGTTTTTATTAGTCTGTTTCCCAGGTAAAAATTAAGTGTCTTTGGGTACATTTGACACTTGTAATCTTTTTTAACAAATCGCCTGTTGGTATTTTACACTACCGCAGCGTGTGCGTTGTTAATTTACCCATCGGGAAGCCGCCCAAAGGGCTGTTTGTGAGAAGTCGCTACCCTCAGGGAAATCGCACTTGCGACTACGCCCAATGAAGCAGTAATGCTGCCCTAATGTCTAGGCTATGCCAACGACGATGCGTGAGCAAAGTGCCTAAACCAAGGAAAGCTGCCTTGCGTGTTGTGAGTGGCAAACTCCTCTTGTAGCCAGGTTTTATCTTAACATATCTTATGGTGAGTTTTACGCTAAATTCTATCTTCAGGTGGAGGCAGTAAAACAACCAAAATAAAACAGACTTAAATGATAAGAAGGGATTGCGGACGAATCAATTCAAAATTCAATATTAGAGAATATTTGGAAGAGAGACAAGGAAGCAGAGAAGAGCAAGTAAATGCCCGATGCCCAATGCCCCATTCCCAATACCTGATGCCCTCACAATAGTAAAAGACGTGGACTTAGATCAGTTATTTAAAACCCGAACACCAATTATTGGCGTAGTACACTTGCTACCCCTCCCGACTTCACCACGTTGGGGAGGTAGCCTCAAGGCAGTGATTGACCGCGCCGAACAAGAAGCAACGGCTCTGGCTAGTGGCGGAGTTGACAGTATTATTGTAGAAAATTTTTTTGATGCACCGTTCACCAAAAATCATGTTGATCCAGCCGTTGTGAGTGCCATGACTATAGTAGTGCAGCGCATCCAGAATTTGGTGATGTTGCCTGTAGGTCTCAATGTTTTGCGAAACGATGGTCATAGTGCAATGGCGATCGCTAGTTGTGTAGGGGCGCAATTTATCCGTGTGAATGTTTTAACAGGGGTAATGGCTACTGATCAAGGATTAATTGAGGGGGAAGCCCATCAATTACTCCGCTATCGTCGAGAATTAGGTACTGATGTCAAAATTCTGGCGGATGTTTTAGTAAAACATGCCCGTCCCCTGAGTTCCCCCAATCTCACTGTTGCCGTCAAAGACACTATTGAGCGCGGTTTGGCAGATGCGGTGATTTTATCGGGTTGGGCTACTGGTAGTCCCCCAAACCAAGAAGATTTAGAACTGGCTTGTGGTGCAGCCAATGGCACGCCAGTATTTATTGGCAGTGGAGCAAATTGGGAAAATGTTGCTACACTGTTGCAGGCCGCCAATGGTGTAATTATTTCTAGCTCATTAAAACGCCAAGGTCGGATTGAGCAACCAATTGACCCTATTCGCGTCAGTCAATTTGTGGAAGCTGCCCATCGGAGTTGGAACTCCAAAAATGACAGCAAATCAGCAAAACAAGTAAAGTTACATTCTTAGGGAGTAGGGAGTAGGAAGTAAGTAATTGTTCCCAGTCCCCAGTCCCCAGCCTTGCAATGAGTGGATTTTAGATTATTTAATCCAAAATCTAAAATCCGTCTTGAAAAGTTGAGCCACAGCGTTGGACGGGTTTCCCGGCTTGTAGCAAGTGGCGTTCCTAGGTTGGGAAACCCGCCTACAGAACTTTCCGCAAAATCTAAAATTCCTAGTCCCCATTCCCCATTCACAGTTTATGATTCGCCGCCGTTCTACTCCCTGGATTCATAAGTGGTCACGGATAATAATTGCCGCGATCGCTGGACTTGGTGCTTTAAATACTGGCTATTTAACTATCGAAAAGTTAACCGGAGGTAGTGCTGCTTGTGTAGCCGAAGCTGGTGCTAAGGGTTGCAATGATGTCCTTGCTAGCCCTTGGGGGACAGTTTTCGGCCAACCACTCGCCTTATTTGGGCTTTTAGCCTACATCGGTATGCTGGTTTTGGCTTTAGCACCTGTGGTTTTAAAAACAGACGAAAATAAAGGCCCCAAACAACTAGAAAACTTGACGTGGTGGCTACTGTTGGTAGGCGCGATCGCCATGTCTGTTTTTAGTGGCTACTTAATGTATGTACTAGCGTTTCAACTGAAAGCTGTTTGTCCTTATTGCATTACCTCGGCTTTGTTCTCCCTCAGTCTTTTAGTAGTGACTATTATCGGTCGCACCTGGGAGGACATTGGGCAAATCTTGTTGACTGCACTGATTGTAGGGATGGTGACACTAATTGGTACTTTGATTATTTATCAAGATATCAATCCCAATCGCAAGACCCCAAACGATCAAGTTAGTGTACCGCCTGGAAGGCTTGCCCCCTTCGTTCCCCAGAGCAATCCTGACCCTAAATTTGGTTGGGAAATCACTACTACTTCTGGTGAGGCAGAAATTGCCTTAGCACGCCACTTAGTTCAGGTAGGTGCTAAGGAGTACGTAGCTTATTGGTGTCCTCACTGCCATGACCAAAAACAGCTGTTTGGCAAAGAGGCTTACGATATCCTCGAAGAGAATCAGGTCAAGGTAGAATGCGCTGCTGATAGCCCTAATAGTAAACCTGAATTGTGTAAAGCTGCACAGATAACAGGCTTCCCCACTTGGATTATCAACGGTAAACCCTACAGTGGAGTCCAAGACCTCTCAGAACTAGCCA
This sequence comes from Anabaena minutissima FACHB-250, assembly GCF_014697125.1. Taxonomy (GTDB): domain Bacteria; phylum Cyanobacteriota; class Cyanobacteriia; order Cyanobacteriales; family Nostocaceae; genus Trichormus; species Trichormus minutissimus. Next base: position 72,637 of record NZ_JACJRG010000024.1, read on the forward strand.
AGGTGACAGATTATACAGGTCTGAGTAACTTCAAATACTTTAGATAATATCACCATCCTCAAACTAAATTATTTGTGAGGGAGAAGAACCCCGATTTCTAAAAGAAATCGGGGTTCTGAATTATCGTAAATTATAGGTTCTAAGACCCCTCTCTTAAAAACTTGTCTTTAATTTTGAATTGTTAAGTCCAGTGGATAATGGGAATGAGTCAGAAACTCAGGAAGCGTCTCTTAAAATTAATTTTGGGGCTAAAAGCATCGCTTAGTAGAGTTAACAGAGAATTAATTATTACCTCTGGCGTTGTCATTTTAGTCTTATGTTTACGCTATTTGGGATTATTACAATCCTTAGAGTTAGCGGTATTAGATCAATTTTTTCAGTTACGACCACATGAGCCTCCCAATCATCGAATTACGATAGTCACGATTGATGAAACTTCTTTACGTGAAGGATTCCCTATTCCAGATGTTGTGATTGCTGAATTATTGCAAAAACTACAAGCTCATCAACCCCGTGCTATTGGTTTAGATATCTATCGGGATGTGCCTATAAAAGATGGTCATGCAGCTTTAGTTAAAGCATATAAATCAATGCCAAATTTAATTGGTATTGAACTGCTATCATCTCATGGTAAACAAACCGTTTTACCTCCACCAGATTTAAATCGCCAACAAGTAGGCTTTAACAATATACTGTATGACCCTGATGGCAAAGTCCGTCGGAGTTTATTGTATTGGCATATTGACAATAACTTACACGAAAGCTTTGCTTTAAAACTAGCGTTGTTGTATTTAAAATCAGAGGGCATTGTTCCCCAGGGTGCAGCTAGTAACCCCAAGTATTTACAGTTAGGGAAAAAGGTATTTAACCGCTTTCAAGAGAATGATGGTGCTTATGTGAGAGCGGATGCCAAAGGCTATCAAATTTTGTCTAATTTTCCTAAACCTGGTTGTGATAATACGCCGGAAAAAAACTGTGGTTATCGCCAAATTAGTATGGCGGATGTGTTAGCGGATCGAGTCCCAACTAACTTGATTAAGGATCGGATTGTTTTAATTGGCTCTACTGCTTCTAGTCTTCAGGAGGTTGTATTTATTCCCTATTCTAGTGGGCTGATGACAGGAGCAAAGCCTGTCCCTGGGATTGTATTGCAAGCCTATTTTGTGGATCAATTAATCTCAGCAGCTTTAGACGGAAGACCATTATTAAAAGTTTGGCCAGATTTTTGGGAATATTTGTGGATTTTTGCTTGGTCTTATATCGGAACTGCAACTAAATGGCGAATCTGGCGACCTCTACCTAGATTTTTACATAAATTTGTAGAACAATGGACTACACCAATCATTAATCTTCCTATTAGCAAGAATGCGGGTAGTGTAATTTTGTATTTCACTTACATGAAAAGTGCTGTCAGTGTGATACTTTCTTGTTTGGTGCTAATCATTGGTGCATATCTAGCTTTCTTGTCTGGTTGGTGGATACCACTGATTCCGCCACTACTGACATTTAGTGGTTCAGTCATCTGGATAACTTATCATTTGGCTCATATGCAGGAAGAGTTAAAACGCTCTAGAGAGTTTTTACAGCAAGTAATCAATACGATCGCTGACCCCATTTTTGTGAAAAATGAACAACGTCAATGGATTGTGTTAAATCAAGCTTATTGTGAATTTATTGGTCATCCTGATACTGTGCTGATTGATCAGTCGGATGTTGATTTTTTCCCTAAACATGAAGCTGACATTTTCCGCGAGCAAGATGAGTTAGTTTTATTGACACAGCTACCCCAGGAAAATGAAGAAGAATTTACTGATGCTTATGGGAAAACCCATCTAATTGCAACTAAGCGATCGCTTCATAAAGATGCAGCTGGAAACTTCTTTTTAGTAGGGGTGATTCGAGATATCACGCAGCGCAAATTGATGGAAGATGAACTCCGGCGGACTGCGGCTGAGTTGTTTCGCTCTAATAGTGAACTCAAACTCAAAGAAGACCGTTTGCGTTATTTAGCCTATCATGATTCTCTGACCGGGCTACCTAATCGTAAATTTTTCGCTGAACAACTGCAAGAATCCATTGACTGGGCGCACAATAATCATCTATTACTGGGGATACTGTTTCTTGACCTCGATGGTTTTAAGCAAGTTAACGATACCCTAGGCCATGAAATCGGCGATCGCTTGTTGGTAACTATTGGTCAGCGATTAAGCAATTCCCTACGTGCTAGTGATACTGTTTCTCGCTTAGGTGGCGATGAGTTTACAGTGCTTTTACGAGCTATACCTAATGAGCAAGTAGCAGATAAAGTCGCAAAGAAAATTTTAGCTAGTATCTCTGAACCAATTGTTTTAGCGGGATATACTACTAAAGTTTCGGCTAGTATTGGCATCAGTATTTACCCTGTAACTGGTCAAGATGCTGATACATTACTGAAACAAGCAGATGCTGCTATGTATCGCGCTAAGAATCTGGGGAAAAATCGCTATGAATTTTTTTAGGGGTAAGGGAGTGCTGAGTTGTGTTAGCGGTAGCGCGGCGTTTAGCCAGTGCTTAGTGGATGCAGGCTTTATCAATCCACAATCGAATTACCCAATGCCCAATTCATTAATGACTCATGATTCATTTATTCTTGAACTTTCTTTAAATTTGATCGATAAAAATTCATGAAAAATTTACATAAGAGCTAATTTACTATCCATATTCACCAAATTCTTACATAAATCTACTATCAGTAGCTCAAATTTTTTAAGTGATTTTACAGAGCAAATACTTATTTAAGTGAGTATTTACACAGGAAAATGTTAAGATTTTATTAAATAAATATGGCAGAGATAATTCTTTTGTGGTACTTAATGAACATATATAACTTTAGGCTGAGTTTTACTTCTAACTTTAGAGTGATGTAAACTACTGGCTTTCAGTTGTATTTCTTAATTGTCAAGCTTGTTTGAAGGCCAAAATCCGTATTTCGGCTACTCTTTTTACTAGATACTTGTCAATTAAGTAGTTTTTTCGGTAAATAAGCAAAAACTTTTCCAAAATTTTGTTTTTGGAAAAGTAATTCAGTTTCCTGTATTTAACAAAACACGCGCGATAAATTCACAATATTTTCTGGTTACAAAGAGCTATGACGACAAAATTGCAAATCATTAGTGCTGTGATGTTGTGTCTCAGTGCTTTTTTGGTAATACCAAAGGTTGCTGACGCTACGGCCACTTTTCGTCATTTACCAAATCTTGCTTCTCATCATCCTGATAGTAAACCTACAAAAACTCGTCAATATCAGCAAAAAGATGTAGTTAATACTTACGTCCCACCAAATTATGGAGGGCCAGACAGCGAGTATGGGAGTGGTACTCGCTAAATATTTTTTTTGAAAAAATCTGGAAAGCACAAACTAAAGAAGTCTGGTCACAAGGTGGTTCTTGCGACAAAATTCTCATGTCTCAACACAAAAGCTATGGTATGTGAGGTGTAGAGAACTTTCAGTATTTATACTTGCTCTTTCTGAAAAGAGTATAGTCAATGAAAGCACTTAGTAGAATTTACTTAAGAAAGATTTAAGATTTCACAATTGACGATTTACTCCATTGGTACTTATGTACTAAAGTGTGAGTTTGCCAATTAGGATTGGGGTGGGGGTAGTCTAAACGATAATGTCCACCCCGGCTTTCAGTTCTAAAGGCCGCACTTTTGAGGATGAGATAAGCTACATCCAACAAATTGCCAGTTTCTGCCCACAGTCGGACCTGTTGATTAACGTCTGGAAAATGGAATTTAACAGGTTCATTGGGATGTAAAGCCAGCAAGAATTGACTCAAAGGCAAAGCCTCGAAATCTTGCCGCCAAGATTCTACCGTAGCGATCGCACTCAATAAACTTGACTCTTCCCGACAAATACCAGCACTTTGCCACACTAGACGGGGTAATTTTTCCCTGATGGTGGCTAGCTGTGTTTGTTGGTGTTGCCATTCGTTAACATCAATATTAAATTCCCGTGCGGGTAATCCTGGTAGTTCTGCGTCTTCTTCATCAGGAAGTTCGATTTGTGCCAACTGTGCGCCAAAGACAATACATTCCAGCAGGGAATTACTGGCTAGGCGATTAGCCCCGTGTACCCCTGTACTGGCAGTTTCTCCCACTGCGTATAATCCGGGAATATTGGTACGATTCATCAAATCAGTAGCAATGCCACCCATCCAGTAATGGGCGGCTGGGGCGACAGGGATGGGTTGATGAAAGACATCAATCCCCCAATGCTGACAAACTTTCAGAATGTTGGGAAAACGCTGGCGAATTTTGTCAGGGGGGATAGGGCGCATATCTAACAACACATGGGCTGTAGCCAGATCAACGGCGGTACGTTGCAGATGGCTGAAAATGGCTCTACTGACTACATCTCTTGGTGCAAGTTCACCAGAGGGATGATAGTCAAAAGCAAACCGCCGTCCTTCATCATCAATCAGGTGTGCGCCTTCCCCACGGACAGCTTCGCTAATGAGAAAGCGTCCAGGTTTAGTTAAAGCAGTGGGGTGAAATTGAACAAATTCTAAATCGCGGAGAATTGCTCCCACCCGCCAAGCGATCGCCACTCCATCGCCGGTACTAACGGCTGGATTGGTAGTCTGGGCAAATACCTGGCCGCCGCCACCTGTAGCTAGTACCACAGCCCTAGCTTTGATCCAGCTAATTTCACCTTGATAAAACAGACTAATTCCCTGACACTTACCACTTTCAGGTTCTAGCCACAGACTCAAAGCTAAAGCTTGCTGAATTACTTGAATATTTGGACGACGTAATACTTGGGCGGTAAGAGTCGTTGTCACTTCTCTACCGGTGGTGTCAGCAGCGTGAAGAACCCGGTGACGCGAATGGGCTGCTTCTAACGTTAATGCTAAAGCTTGGGCTTGCCCATGACGATCAAAAGCCACCCCCAAGTTTACCAAAGATTGAATACAACTAGGGGCGTGTTGGGCGAGGAACTCTACAGCTTCCGCATCACATAAACCTGCGCCTGCTTGGAGTGTATCTTCAATATGAAGGGCAGGAGAATCATCTGGAGCGATCGCGGCGGCGATACCACCTTGCGCCCAATCACTGGCTGAAAGAGCAACTGTTTCTTTAGTAATCAAGCCAACGCGCAAAGATTCTGGCAGACACAAAGCTGTATAAAGTCCGGCTGCACCAGCACCGACTACTAAAACGTCAAATTGGCTAGGTATGTCTATTTGTGGCAAGGTTGGGGACTGGGGACTGGGGACTAGGAATCAGGAAGCAATACTCAACCTTAATTACGAATTACGAATTACGAATTAGTAATTTCTTCCCTTCTTAAATAATAAGACTCCCACCCCCTGGATAGAGGGTGGGTGAGTCTTCTTGACAGGAACTACATGAAAAATTATCTGTAGATACCGTTGTTAAAGCGATCATCGCCTTCATTGAAAACAGATTCTAGTTCTGTCACAGTGAAGTTATCAAAATTAGCTTGCAGCAGTTGCTTTTGGCGATCGCTCAATCCAGGTAAATCCAAGATATCCTCTACCTTAGAGTAAGGAGCATTCTTGATAATTTTTTTCGCCAGAGTGGGGTATAAACCTGGATATTGTTGAAAAGCTCTGACGTTGGTATTATTCAAATCAACTTTTTTACCGAACTCTGTTGCTAGTTTGTCGTCTGCTCGATTCCTCCGTTCAACTGCTAAAACTGAGACTTGAGGCATAACGAAACTTTGTAAATTGGCAGCTTGGGCAATCTGAGTTGTTCCCAACCATCCCCAACAACCAAGCAACAAACTAAATACTGTTAATAAACGCGCCAATCCTTTCACGATTTTTTACCTCTTTCCATCAAACTGAAATAACAGCGTTAAGCTCACAGCTGCCAACAATATCTAGTCCATCATCCATAGTTGTGACTATTGACTCTCGATTATTAACTGTTGACTAAAAGCTGATGGCTTAATCTACACACAGCAGCCATCAGAAACTAATATACAGCTTATTAATGGCCACAATCTTTGCTGATACTTGCTTGGCAACAGAAATTAGGCTAGATACTGGAGCAAGAAGAGAAGAGAGACAAGGGAAAATACGGTTTATTTAAGGATAGTTAACGATTTTCCTATTCTTAAGCTGCCAAAGCCGCTAAAAGAAATAGACTATCTACCAAAATTGTACTTAAGACTGCACCACCAAAAGCATACAAGTGTCGCTGTCTTTGGCTTAAAGGGATAACACCTGCAACTAGCAACACTATTGCTAGGATAATTGCCCAGGTTACACCCCAAGGAGTTTGTACTTGTGTCACAGCAGCTTGTAAAATCGATGGCACATTGCTGGGTTCTACCTGCATGATTTGCCGCCAATAGGGTATCAAGTCCACTAAATAAAAGTAAATATCTGTTAAGACTGTACCGAGTAAAGAACCTAAATAAAACCAGTTACCAACTTTGCCCCAATTACGCACTAAACACCAACAGGCAAAGGGTAGACCTATTGATTCTACTGGTAGATGCCATAAAGGCTCAAAACGCAACCAACCCCAGTAAATTGCCCCTGCTAGCCAACTCCAGCTAAAGCCTAAAAGCAAATCTCCCCAAAGATAAGTAGCAGGGCGTGACATTAATTTAAAACTCAGCCATACCCAAAATCCGGTCATGGCTAAACTGAGAACCGGCAGCGATCGCACCAGTGGTGCTTCAATAAATACTGGCACTGACACTAAAAACACTGCGGCGGCAAATATTAACCAAGTTTGTCGCCCAGATACAACCAGGGGAAAAGAGGCCGAAGCTTGTAACGTTGATTCTAATTCCCTCATCTCCCTTGGTTCTGTTTCCCTTGGGAGTAATTCCGTAGTTATCGCCGTGGTCGAAGTAGTGTAAGAGGAAAAAGTATTATTAATCAAAATTTTAATAATTGTTACTAAACTTTATATTACCCAAAATACCATACGCCAAAATCCCCCCCTGGGGCATTTTTATCTTACTACGGTTTTGCGTGGGGTAGGTGATAGGTGATAGGTGATAGGTGACAGGTGATAGGTGACAGGTGATAGGTGACAGGTGAAAAATTTCTCCCCAGTACCCAGTATCCAATCCCTTGCACAGCCAACTAGAACATGAGATGCTTTGTTGGGTAATTTTCCTGGCAAGTTATTGAGACAGCTGTTTGTTTAATTATTGGTAATCACAGCGATCGCAGGTAGACTCATGACTTTATTGAAACGTCGGTGGTTTGTGCTGCTTGGTGCAGTCTCTGCTGTTTTATCGGTAGCAGCATTTCCAATCAAAGTTCTCAGTACCCCAACTAGTATCAGTACAGTTGGGGTGAAAGCAATGAATATTTGGCAGGCGATTGTTTTAGGCTTTGTGCAGGGAATGACTGAGTTTTTGCCAATTAGCAGCACAGCCCATTTAAAGGTAGTACCCGTAGCGTTAGGTTGGGGTGATCCAGGGGTGGCTTTTACTGCCATCATTCAGCTAGGTAGTATAGCCGCAGTGTTGTCGTATTTCTGGGAAGATTTAACCAGAATTATGAAGGGAGCTACCAGAGCGATCGCCCTGAAAGATTACAATGATTATGATTTTCGCTTGTTGTTGGGTATTCTTTTGGGAACTTTACCAATTATTTTTTTTGGACTGTTAATTAAAAGATTTATTCCAGACTTTGATAATTCACCGATTAGAAGCCTAGGCGCGATCGCCATTGCCTCAATTTTCATGTCAATTTTATTAGGCTTGGCAGAAAAACTTGGTCAGCGTCAGCGAGATTTTGAACACTTAACGATGCAAGATGGGCTATTGATGGGTTTAGCCCAAGCTTTAGCTTTAGTTCCTGGGGTATCTCGTTCTGGTTCTACCCTCACTTCGGGCTTATTTATGGGCTTACAACGGGAAACCGCAGCTAGGTTTTCATTTTTGCTAGGGATTCCCGCCATTACCTTAGCAGGGTTAGTGGAATTAAAAGATTTGTTAGGTACAAGTTTAGGCGATGGGGCGATTATTCCCCTGGTAGCGGGAGTAATTTCGGCAGCTATTTTTTCTTATATTGCGATCGCCGGATTACTACGTTTCCTCAAAACTCAAAGCACTTGGGTGTTTATTTGGTATCGATTGGTATTTGGTGTAGTAATTTTAAGTGCAATCAGTGCCGGACTGTTGAACAATAGTTAGTAGTGAGTGCTGAGTAGTGAGTAATGAGTGCTGAGTAATGAGTGCTGAGTTAAAAGAATAGTATGCCAGTGGCTTTATGCGGGGAAACTCTTCCGCTACAGTGGTATAGCATCATTTGAAGTAAAGTTTCCCCAACTTTATTCACTACTAACTACTCATTACTTATTACTTATTACTCATTACTCAGCACTCAGCACTCAGCACTGTTTAGACTCATGACTACTATTCGTCCTGCCAAAATTACTCAGGTATTACCAGACTCGATCGCATCTGAAATTGGCTTTGAAGTCGGTGATGCGATCGCAGCTATCAATGGCACACAGCCCCGTGATTTAATTGATTATAAATTTCTCTGCTCAGATGAATTTTTAGAATTAGAAGTTTTAGATGCTTCTGGCAAAACTCATTATATTGAAATTGAAAAAGACTACGACGAAGACCTGGGGTTAGAGTTTGAAACTGCGCTGTTTGATAGTCTGATTCAGTGCAATAACCGTTGTCCGTTTTGCTTTATCGATCAACAACCCCCAGGTAAGCGTTCTAGCTTGTATTTCAAAGACGATGATTATCGTTTGAGCTTTTTATATGGTTCTTATCTCACCCTTACCAATTTACCGGAAAGGGAATGGCAACGCATTGAGCAGATGCGGTTGTCTCCTTTGTATGTTTCCGTCCATGCGACAGAACCGGACATCAGAATTAGACTGCTAAAAAATCAGCGCGCGGGACAAATCTTAGAACAGTTGCGCTGGTTTCAAAAAAGACGGTTGCAAATTCATGCTCAAGTCGTCGTTTGTCCGGGGATAAATGATGGTCAATACCTGGAACAAACCCTACGGGATTTAGCGTCATTTTATACTGGTGAAGTTCCTACTGTAGCATCGGTGGCAGTCGTACCAGTAGGTTTGACAAGATTCCGTCCTGAACAAGACGAACTAGTACCTGTAACTCCAGAAAAAGCTCAAGAAGTGATTGCTCAAGTGCAATTACTGACACGAGAATTTCGGCAAAAGTCTGGTTCTAATGTGGCTTGGTTAGCTGATGAATGGTTTTTGATTGCTGGTGCAGAATTACCCAGTGAATCTGAGTATGAAGAGTATCCGCAAATTGACAACGGTGTGGGTTCAATTCGCTTATTTATTAAGCAATTTGAAACGGCGGCGGCGGAGTTATTACCAGAAAAAATATCACCTACCAGAAAATTAACTTGGGTTGTTGGTAATGCAGTGGAAAAAGCCTTCCAACCAATTGTGCAACGCTTAAATAATGTTGCAGGTTTGGAAGTAAATATGCAGGCATTAAATAGTAATTATTGGGGACAAGCTATTAGTGTTACAGGCTTAATTACAGGGCATGACTTACTTTTAAACTTAAAAGAGCAAAATTTGGGGGATGGAATTTTGCTTCCCAATGTCATGCTTAAACACGGAGAATTAGTATTTTTAGATGATATGAGTGTGGCAGAAGTATCTCAGCAATTAAATACAACCATTTTGCCAGTAGCGGGGGTAGAAGAACTGATCAATACTTGTATTCGTCATGCGGTGAGCATTTAATTAGTAAATCTCAGTTGTTTTTCGGAGGTAAAATATGGTTATTTTGCTTCATAAATAATAAAGGAACGTTAATTAATTAGTGAGGGCGTGTAGTGAAGAATCAGGGTTTAGTCAATAAAAAAAGTACAAAATTGTTATTAAAAAATCACGGATTCTTCATTTTTACAGCTCAATTTATTATTGTTAACTGTTTAAATATTCTGTCAGTTAAGGCAGCTACACCAGCACCTGTCTTGAGTGTGGTACAAAGCCCAGAAAATACACAGCATTGGATAGGAATTACCAAACGCTTACAAACTATTGGCGTACCCTATTGTGTACTTCCCCTAGAGAGGGTGAAAAGTGCCGCAGATTGGGGCGATCGCCAGGTATTATTCTTACCAAATATTGAAACACTCACACCCCCTCAAGCGATCGCTCTAGAAGCATGGACGAACAAAGGCGGTAATTTGATTGCTAGTGGTGCAATAGGTAGTCTCTCAACCCCTGGAGTGCGTCAGCTATTAAAAAACCTCTTGGGAAGCTATTGGGGATTCAGCCTCAAAGATAAACAGCAGCTTAAACCACCAAAAACCCAACTTCCAGCCTGGGTAAACCAAAAGGGAATTTTTGGTCAGGTACATGGCGGTGTTCTAGTTCCTAATGATGGTGCTAGCAAAGCTGTGGCTGTTTGGAATTCTCAAGATAATCCGGCTGCTGTGGTGACTACAGAACGTTCTACCTTGTTAGGTTGGCGGTGGGGAACAGATGCAGCTTCCTCTGCTGAATTGGATACGGCGTGGTTGCAAGTTGCTCTCAATCGTCATATCTCAATACCAGCCAATGGTAATCAAAATATCACAGAACCTGCCCCAAATTGCCCTACACCAATAGCTAAGACTCCCTCTACTTCTCCGACTTCCCCAACAGACACGATCAATCGCGCCTCTACAACGAAACAGGATGAGGCTATAGACCAACTAGAACAAACAGTCCGTTGGGATGTTGTCCCTAATTCTCATGAGCCTATCAATCCTGGCGAAGCAGCCGCCATGCAACAACAGCTAGAAAATCTCATTGGTCGAGTCGAAAGCGCACATTTAGCAGCTTTAGCCAATGCTCCTAGTAGTGACGTATCCCAGTCTGTCAAGGGAGAAGATAGACAATTGGCTACTACTAGATTAGTTACACCTATACCTAATCAAGAGCAAGTTTTAACACAAGCTAGGGTTGTAGCCAATAACTTACCTCGGTTGATTGCCAACAAAAATTATGCTCTGGCGCGTCAACAATGGTTAGTAGCTAGAAATAACTTGTGGAAACAGTTTCCCGTTGATCGCAGATTAGCACCAGCCGAAATTCGTGCCGTGTGGTTAGACCGAGGGACAATTGTTCGTGCAGGTGGCGAACAAGGACTAAGTAAAGTTTTTGACCGTCTAGCACAATCTGGTATCAATACTGTTTTTTTTGAAGCTGTCAATGCTGGTTATCCCATTTATCCTAGTCAAGTCGCACCTCAGCAAAACCCATTAATTCGGGATTGGGATCCTTTGGCGGTAGGAGTGAAATTAGCCCATGAGCGTGGGATGGAACTACACGCTTGGGTGTGGACTTTTGCAGTGGGAAATCAGCGTCATAATGAACTGCTCAATATCAATCCTGATTATCCAGGTCCAGTGCTAGCTGCTCATCCTGATTGGGCTAATTATGATAACCAGGGCAAAATTATTCCTGTAGGTCAGACCAAGCCATTTCTTGACCCAGTTAATCCCGAAGTGCGGCAGTATTTACTCAAGTTGTATGAGGAGATTGTCACCCGCTATAAAGTAGATGGACTACAACTAGACTACATTCGCTATCCTTTTCAAGACCCAGCCGCCGGTCGGACTTACGGCTATGGTCAAGCTGCTAGAGCGCAGTTTCAAAAACTCACAGGGGTAGACCCAGTAAATATTACACCAAGTCAAGCTCAATTGTGGCAACAGTGGACAGCATTTCGCACTCAGCAAGTAGATAGCTTTGTGACCGAAGTGTCACAGATGATGCGACAAAAGCGAACTAACTTGATTTTGTCGGTGGCTGTTTTTCCGCTACCAGAATCAGAACGTATCCAGAAACTGCAACAACACTGGGAAGTGTGGGCGCGACGAGGAGATATTGATTTAATTATTCCCATGACTTATGCCCAAGATACTGTGCGTTTTCAGCAGTTAGCGCAACCTTGGATAGCTTCGACGCAGTTAGGCTCTACCTTGTTGATACCAGGAATTCGCCTGCTTTCTTTACCCACCCTAGGAACATTTGACCAACTGCAATTGGTTAGGGATTTACCAGTTGGTGGTTATGCACTTTTTGCTGCCGAAAATGTTAACAATGAACTACACAAGCTCTTTGTTAACACTCAAGGAAAGTTGGGAACTGTCATTAATGAACCTATACCCCATCGTGACCCTTTAAAATCAGCTGTCACCCGATATAATGCTCTACAAAGAGAATGGCGTTTAGTTTTACATCAAGAAAAATTACAAATATCGCCCAAGGTAATTTCAGACTTTCACAGCCAGGCGGAAGTATTACAAAATGCTTTAACTCAATTAGCAACTTCCCCTTCTCCCAGAAAACTGCTAGTAGCTAAATCCACCCTAACACGCTTCCAATCTCAGTTTCGGGTGTGGACGCGAGAAAAAAATATCAGTAATAGTTATCAAGTCAAAGCTTGGGAAAGTCGTCTATCCACGATAGAAAGACTATTACGGTATGGTGAAAGGCGATTAGAGTTAAATTCTCAACACAGAGCTAATCAAAGTCCAAAATTTTGATCAATCTCGCGATTTATGTAGTTTTATTCTGAAAATCTAGCGATGACCGACCATCTCTACGAGAGGCTACGCCAACGGTGGGGCGCAGCATAAACTCCATGTAGAATCAGCAAATTATAGCCTCCGAATTGTTGTATTTCTTCATACTGAATTTATCGTATTTATACTAGAGATATTATTATTTATTTAGCATCAAAATAGATACAATACTTAAAGTATATACTGGAGAAATCAATCTTCAGATACTGGCGATATTAACCATCTATGCCCTCATTACCTCAGTTTCTCTGGCTACGATGTTTAAAGTTAACTATTAACAGTTCACCACTAACGGTTGAGCCAGAAACACTAGTCTCAGAGGGAATCTCACGGATGGATGAGGGCTGTAGTGGTATCGTTGTAGTGAACAATTCGCAGGTATTCGGGTGGTTATCAGCACAACACTTGGTCAAGCTTGTGGCGTTAGGTATGGACTGCACAACAACGAAAATTTCTGCTGTCATGCAACAGCCCACAGCCATGATCATCAAACCTTCAGAATTGCTGAATATAGCCACCGTAATTTCACAGTTACATCAATATCAATCAAATTGCTTGTTAGTTGTAGATGAGGAAGGTCAACTAATAGGAACAGTCACACCTGAAAGCATTTTGCAATCTCTGGAAATACCAGCAGATAGTAGTCCAAAACAACAATTACAGTTGAGGGAATCAACTGAAGCTACTAGCCCGAATGAATGTTTGGGCCAGCAAAGCATATATGTCAGTACACAGAATACAGGCACATTAAAGTTAGCACTAGAGACAACCAAAACAATTTATTGGGAACATAATCTGACTAATAATCAAATCTATTTCTTGAATACTGCTGTTGTGGGTAGTGAACCTGAAGCAATGGGGACAATTGATTGGGATGAAGTGCTGACTTTAGTACATCCTCATGATCGGGAAATAGTTGAGCTAGCTAACCAATCAGCGATCGCCAATCTGGGTTCATTTGAGGTAGAGCATCGGTTGCTGATTCCAGGACAAACATCTACCTATAAATGGGTTTTAGCCAGGGGAACAGTCCTAAGAGATAGGATAGGTAAACCCATTCGCATGATTGGAGTCACGATGGATATCGACCATCGCCTAGAAGCACAAGCCAACTTAACACAGGCGAACCAAGAGCTAGAAATGCAATTAGCTGAACGCGCGATCGCCCTGCAACAAAAAAATGAGCAACTGCTGGCAGAACAAACCGCTTTAGCGAAAAGTGAAGAACGTTTTCGGTTTCTGGCAGAATCTATCCCCCAACAAGTGTGGATTGCTAGACCAGATGGCTATTATGAATACGTCAACCAGCGCACCCTGGACTTTTTCGGCACTACTCCAGAGCAAGTATTGGGTTGGCAGTGGGAGAAATTTATCCATCCTGATGATAGGGAAAGGTATTTAACTGCTTGGAGTCATTCCCTAGCTACAGCTGCTAATTACGAAATAGAACTTCGTCTGTTGTCAGCAGACTCTGTCACCTATCGTTGGCACTTAGGACGTGCCTTACCTTTACAAGATCAGCAAGGTAACATAGTTAATTGGTTCGGTACTAACACTGATATAGATGAGCGCAAACGTACAGAAGAAGCTCTGGCAGAACGAGTCAGGTTAGCAGATTTTCGAGGTGAAGTTGATACTCTTCTGACTCAAAGTTCCAGCTTACAAGACATGATGCGCTACTGCACCGAGGCACTAGTCAAAAATTTGGATGCCGCCTTTGCCCGCATTTGGCTACTAAATCCCCAAAACAATATTTTGGAATTACAAGTCAGTTCAGGTATATACACCCACATCGATGGGCAACATAGATATGTACCATTAGGTAAATTCAAAATTGGTTTAATTGCTCAAGAAGGTCAGCCCTATCTCACCAACACTGTACAGGACGACCCCCTCATTATTAATAAAGAGTGGGCTAAACATTCAGGTATAATTGCTTTCGCTGGCTATCCCCTGATTGTGGAAAACGAAATCATAGGTGTAATAGCCCTGTTTTCTCGCCAAATTCTCAGCGAATCTACCGTGGAAGCCTTGGATATAGCTGCCCGTGAAATAGCCATTGGCATCAAACGCAAGCAAGCTGAAGCCGCCTTACAACAAAGCGAAGAACGATTCCGTAACTTAGTGGAGGCTAGCAGTGATTGGGTGTGGGAAGTAGATGAAAACATTATCTATACCTATGTCAGTCCCAAAGTCAAAGATATTTTGGGTTATGAACCACACCAATTATTAGGTAAAAGCCCCTTAGAACTTCTGTCTCCAAAAGAAGTTGAACGTATATTAAGCATCTTTGAGCCAATTGCAGCTGCTCAACAACCATTTAAATGTCTAGAAAATATTAACCTCCATCAAGATGGTCATTTAGTAATTCTAGAAACTAGTGGCGTGCCAATATTTAATGCTGAGGGGAAATTTTGTGGCTACCGAGGCATAGATCGAGATGTTACTTATCGTAAACAAGCTGAGTCCAAATTACGGGAGGTACAGGCGCAATTACAGGCAATTTTGGATAACTCACCGGCGGTTATTTATTTAATAGATACCCAAAATAGATTTCTGCTAGTTAATCATCAATACGAAAAACTCTTTAATATTAATCAATACGAAATTGCAGGTAAAAGCATATATGATGTTTGGCCTCATCATGTTGCTGATGGCTTTGCAGTTAATAACCACTTGGTAATTGCAGATGGTAATCCTATTGAAGTAGAAGAAGTAGTACCTCAAGAAGATGGTTTCCACGTCTACATTTCTGTCAAGTTTCCTTTAAAAGATCACAATGGTGTTCCATATGCTGTATGTGGCATATCTACAGATATTACAGACCGCAAACAGGCTGAAAAAGAACTGCGCCAAAGTGAAGAATATTTCCGTTTATTAGTAGAAAGCATAAAAGACTATGCAATTTATATGCTTGACCCCCAAGGGCAAGTAATGAGTTGGAACTCTGGTGCAGAATGTATTACTGGATATCAAACTCCAGAAATCGTTGGACAAGATTTTTCTTGTTTTTTCCCGCCAGAAGAGATTGCTGAGGCTATACCACAACAACAGTTAGAGATTGCAGCAACCCAAGGTAGATGTGAATGTGAGAGGATCTTTATTCGCAAAGATGGGTCAAATTTTTGGGCAAACTGCATTTTAACAGCATTACGAGATACAAGCGGTAATTTACAGGGTTTTTCTAAAGTAACCCGCGATATTACCGAACGCAAACTAGCAGAAGAATCTCTATTACGCTTTCAAAAAGCAATAGAAAGTACCAGTGATGCTGTTGTGATTACAGATGTTAAGGGTATAAGTATTTATGTTAACCCAGCTTTTGTGGGATTATACGGTTATAATCTAGAGCAACTAGAAGCGTGTGGGGGAACTTGGGTGATTTCCCAAATCCCTCAAGACAGTCAACAAATATTAACTGCTATCAATCGGGGAGAGTCTTGGCGAGGTGAAGTGACAATGCGATCGCGCATAGGTCAAATTATGCAAGTTGACCTCCGCATTGATGCCATTAAAGATGCTAAGGGCAAAATTTTCGGCGCAGTATGTATTCATACTGACATCACCAAGCGTCAGCAAGTAGAGGAAGGATTACGGTTGCGCGATCGGGCGATCGCAGCCAGCAGCAATGGCATAATTATTGCAGATGCGAGTATCCCCAACGGGCCAATTATCTATGTTAACCCTGCATTTGAAAGGATGACTGGCTACTCAGGCGAGGAAGTAATTGGACAAGATTTCCGCTTATTCCACAGCACAGATATCAATCAACCAGGGTTAGAAGAACTTAATGCTGCAATGCAAGCAGGTAAGGCTGGTACTGTCATCCTCTGCAACTACCGTAAAGATGGCAGTTTATTTTGGAGTGAGTTAAATATTTCCCCCGTTTATGATCATAGTAATAAACTCACCCATTACATTGGCATTCAAACAGATATCACTGAACGTCAACAAGCAGAAACAGCACTACTAATTAGCCAACAGCGACTGCAATATTTATTGACATCTAGCCCAGCTATCATATATGCCTGCGAAACTGTGGGCAATTTTGGGGCTGTCTTCATCAGCGAAAATGTCTCCACCCTGCTTGGCTATGAAGCAGAGCAAATTACAGAAGATTCTAGCTTTTGGGTAAGTCGTATCCACCCAGAAGACGCACCACAAGTAATTGCCAATCTTGCCAATGTCTTAGAACAAGGGCAGTATAAGCTGGAATACCGCTTTTTACACCAAGATGGGACTCACCGTTGGCTGTACGATAAAGGTAAGGTAGTGCGCGACGATGCCGGCAATCCAGTGGAACTAGTCGGCTACAGGGCAGATATTACAGATCGCAAACAACTAGAAGAAGAATTAAAAGTAGCACTAGAGAAAGAAAAAGAACTTAGCGAACTCAAATCCCGTTTTGTTTCCATGACTTCCCATGAATTTCGCACACCTTTGAGTATTATTCTGTCTTCCTCTGAGTTACTAGAACACTATCATCACAAATTGACCCCAGAAAAACAACTTACACATCTCACCCGGATTCAAACTGCTGTTAAGCGCATGACTGAAATGTTAGATGATGTTTTGATCATTGGTAAGGCAGAAGCGGGAAAACTAGAGTTCGTACCCCAACCCTTTGATTTAGTTGCATACTGCCGTCAATTAGTAGAAGAAAACCAAGTGCATTTTAGTAATCACCAAATTCAATTTACCAGTGAACAGGAATCCATAGAATGTTGTATGGATGATAAATTACTAGGACATATTCTCAGTAATTTACTATCTAATGCCATCAAATATTCACCTGCTAATAGTAATATCAAATTTATGCTGAAGTTGTTAGATGAACAAGCTATATTTGCAATTCAAGATGAGGGAATAGGGATTCCCCCAGAAGATATTCCTCGTTTATTTGAATCCTTTCATCGAGCCAGTAATGTAGGTAATATCTTAGGTACTGGGTTGGGATTAGCTATTGTAAAAAAATGTGTAAACATTCATCAAGGTGAAATTTTTGTCAAAAGTATACTAGGAGTTGGTACAGTATTTACTATTAATCTGCCATTAAATAATGAAATATAAATTGAGGTAATAATGGTCAAAATTTTAGTCATTGAAGATGAAGAGCTAGTACGTGAAAATATTTTAGACTTACTAGAAGCTGAAGATTTTGAAACTGTGGCGGCGGACAATGGCAGAATCGGCATCAATTTGGCTCTAGCAGAATTTCCCGATCTAATTTTGTGCGACATGATGATGCCAGAAGTTGATGGATATGGCGTACTCACCACATTGCGTCAAGAACCATCAACTGCGGCGATTCCCTTCATTTTTTTGACAGCAAAATCTGCCAAAGCCGATTTTCGCCAAGGTATGGATATGGGAGCAGATGATTATCTGACTAAGCCATTTACACGAGCAGAATTATTAAGTGCGGTGATGAATCGTTTAGAAAGACAAGCTACTTTGAAGAAACACTTCATCAATCAAAACACAGTTAAAACTACATCACCGAAAATGCAGTTAGTGTCGATGAGTCTCAATCAAGTTATTAAAAAACAAAAATTTCAAGAATTTGAGGTACATTATCAACCTATAGTCGATATTTCATCTGGTAAAATCGTTGCTGCTGAAAGTTTATTACGTTGGCAAAGTCCAGAATTGGGTTTAGTGACTCCCGCAGAATTCATTCCATTAGCAGAGTCTACAGGGTTAATTATTACAATTGGTCAATGGGTAGTAGAAAATGTTTGCCAGCAAATCAGAACTTGGCAAAATGCAGGCATAGACTACTTGACTCTTAGTGTCAATTTATCAGTGATAGAATTTAATAGGCCAGATTTAATTAAGAAAATAACTCATGTTCTAAAGAAAAATAATTTAGATCCAAAATATTTAGAATTAGAACTGACTGAAAGCATGATTATGCAGGATTTAAATAATGCAATTTTTACTATTCACGAATTGCAATCTTTAGGAGTTAAAATTGCCATTGATGATTTTGGTACAGGCTACTCTTCTTTAGTTTATTTGAAAAATTTGCCTGTTAATACACTAAAAATTGACCGTTACTTCATCCATAATGTTGCTCAAGATCCTCAAAAATCTGCCATTACAAAAGCTTTAATCGAAATGGCACATAATATGAATATGCAAGTGATAGCTGAAGGTGTAGAGACAGAAGCAGAATTATCTTTTTTACGCGAAAATCACTGTGATTCTATGCAAGGGTTCTTATTTAGTCGAGCATTGCCATCAAGAGAATTTGAGAATTTTTTATGGAGTCAAAAACAATTATCTGTATAACAATCAGGATGTTTGTAAAATGCAGATTGAAGTAATTAGTTTTTAATTGTGGTAATTGGTAATCAGTAAAAATTACTGAGGTATCGTTAATTACCAATTACCCAATTTTAAGCTAGTATACATAATTAAATTAAGAAAAATTTGATTTCAAGTAAATATTATTAAAAAAAATGCCCAAAGTTTTAGTTATTGAAGATGATATAAATGTACGCCAAAATATTTTAGAATTACTTGAGAATGAAGGCTTTAACTTACATGAAGCAGAAAACGGACAGATTGGTGTGCAATTAGCCCAAGCTGAAATGCCTGATTTGATTCTTTGTGATGTCATGATGCCAGAATTAGATGGTTATGGAGTATTAAAGGCATTGCGTCAAAATCCCACAACAGCGATGATTCCTTTAATATTTCTCACGGCTAAATCTGATAAAACCGACTTTCGGCAAGGTATGGAAATGGGAGCAGATGATTATATTGTCAAACCTTTTACCAGAGCTGAGTTGTTAGCTGCGATCGCTTGTAGATTAGCCAAGCAAACTACTATTCACCAGGAAACTCAGAAAAAACTAGATAATTTGCGTAATAGCATTGCGCTATCCCTACCCCATGAAATGCGAACTCCTCTGAACGGGATCTTAGGTTTTTCACAAATTCTGATGGAAGAAAGTGAGTATCTCGACTCACACGCGATCCGGGAAATGGCAGAATCCATTTATTATTCTGGTGAACGTTTATTTAGATTAATTCAAAATTTTTTACTGTATGCAGAATTAGAAATTATTGCCACAGATCCACAGCAATTAAAAGTTTTCCAAAGTAAAACTACAAAATTTCCTACATTGGCATTAATTGATATCATTACAGAAAAAGCTGCCAAATTAGGAAGGCAAGCGGATTTACAGATAGATTTATCTCCCTGCTATATCAAAATTTCTCTAGAGAGAATTTCTAAAATTGTAGAGGAATTAATTGATAATGCTTTGAAGTTTTCTTCAGCAGGAACTTTAATTCAAGTCAAAAGTAAAGCTATTAATAATATGTTAGTTTTATCTTTTACAGATCAAGGACGGGGAATGACTGCTGCGCAAATTGCAGAACTAGGAGCTTATCGGCAATTTGAGCGCAAACTTTATGAGCAGCAAGGCTCAGGATTAGGGTTAATCATTGTTAAACGTTTGGCTGAATTACATGGTGGTAAACTCAAAATCCAGAGTCAACCACAACAAAAAACGCTGGTTCAGGTGATACTGCCTTGTAGTGAGGAGAATGCCTACTATCAAAAAGCATTACTGATTGACAAGACGAAAAAATTTGTGGATTGGGGATAGGGCAATACGGTTCGGTTAAGCTCTACAATACGGTTCGGTTAAGCTCTAAGCGGTATTAAGAATAGAAAAAGTGAGTGTGTCTAATTTAGCTCCTTGCGTTCTACAATACGGTTCGGTTAAGCTCTAAGCGGTATTAAGAATAGAAAAAGTGAGTGTGTCTAATTTAGCTCCTTGCGTTCTATGCATAGGTTTTTTGGAGGGGAATTTGGCTCTAGTTTTTTTGACTACACGCGGATTGCTTCTACCTTCAGGTTCAGGAATCTGCTCATCCAAAATTTCTCTTACAAGCCAGGTGAAAAAAAAGGAAATTCTTCTGTTTTGAGTCGCTGAAATTTAGGAACAGCGCGACGGATGATATTCAGTGTGCCAGTAAAACTTAAACGTAAAGGTGAGATATGAGCAGATTCGGCAACTTGAAACATGAGTGAACGTACAGCCCAGTGTCCAAGCAGCCAACCATAAATTTCCTGAACAACTTCACGGGGATTGAGAGAACGAATTAAAGTTTTACGTCCTAGAAGGTGGACTTTGAGTTCATCAATAGTATTTTCCACTTCCCAACGACGATGATATTCCGTTGCCAACAATAAAGCGGGAAATAGGACAATATCTGTCAAACTAGTAATTAAACGGTAAACCTGCGGTTGGTCATCGGTATCATCAGTATCAATAGTATATTCAATGACTCGCACCATAATTTTTGTACTACCTTTTTTCTGGGATTTACCATCAGGAGCAATCCATGATAGATAGGAGCCATCTTCTAAGACTTTTTCCACACTGAATTTAACGTTCTTTGGTACTCGCCCCAAGTAATCACATTTCTGTTCCAAAGTTGCTTGTACCATTTTGTAAGAATGTAGCCCTCTA
>NZ_JACJRG010000025.1 GCF_014697125.1 Anabaena minutissima FACHB-250
TTGGCATTGGCGATGGGTTTTTTACCGCATACTAATGCTGGTCTTCTGAGTTTTGCGGAAATGCAACAACTCAAAAATGTCACTGTATCAATGGGTTTAATGTTGGAACAGTTAACCCCAGCATTGTTAAAAACAGTTCATCGCCACGCACCGAGTAAGTTACCAGAACTTAGACTGCAACAATTAGAATGGGCGGGAGAGTTGCAAATTCCCTTTACAACCGGGTTATTGTTAGGAATTGGGGAAACCTCTGATGATTGGTGGGAAACCTTAGCAGCAATAACCCAAATTCATCAACGTTATCACCACATTCAAGAAGTCATCTTACAACCCCACAGTCCAGGGAATCAGCAAACCTTTGATGCACCACCTTTTAACCCTCATCAATTACCAGATGTCATTGCGAAAGCACGCCAGATTTTAGCGTCGGATATTACAATTCAAATTCCGCCGAATTTAGTTAAAGATGAGCAATGGTTACTAGCTTGTATAGAAGCTGGTGCTAGAGATTTAGGCGGAATCAGTCCGAAAGATGAAGTAAATCCAGATTATCCACATCTTCAAGAACAAGAATTAAGAGAAATCTTACAGCCTGCGGGGTGGGAGTTAGTACCGCGTTTACCTATATATCCCCAGTTTGATAGTTGGATGTCAGGTGAATTGCAAGCGGCGGTGAAGCAATGGCGAAAAACTTTAACCCCAGTTTCTATTTTGCAAGGACAAGGAAGTAAAAATTTGCCTATTTTCTAATATTCCCCTTGTTCATGATTCCTTACAACTCGTGAACGAGTCTTGGAACTGCGTTCATCTATCTCAGATACTCGTGAACGAGTCTTGGAACTGCGTTCATCTATCTCAGATACTCGTGAACGAGTTTTGGAACTGCGTTTATCTATCTCAGATACTCGTGAACGAGTCTTGGAACTGCGTTCATCTATCTCAGATACTCGTGAACGAGTCTTGGAACTGCGTTCATCTATCTTAGATACTCGTGAACGAGTCTTGGAACTGCGTTTATCTATCTCAGATACTCGTGAACGAGTCTTGGAACTGCGTTTATCTATCTTAGATACTCGTCAGCGAGTCTTTGAACTCCGTTGGTGAGTATTTGAAACTAGCCGTTGAGTATTTAAAACTCGTTGGCGAGTCTTAAGACTGGATTTATCTGTGTAGCAAAACATTACAGTCTCAGCATAATTATCTCCGTGATGATGCGTTAATATGACGCTAGTGTGGGAGATTTCTATTTATGACGCAAGATTTTGCTCTTTTAAAGCGAATATACAACGCTTTTGACCCATTCCGACCTTTGCCCGCCGGAGATCCGGCTTATGTCGATTGTGGGGAAGTGCGGGGAGATGAGGATATTCTTGTGGAAGTGGGTAGAGAAATTTTGTTATCAGATAGAATGACCTCTCAACTTTACGCAGGACATCGCGGTGCTGGTAAGTCAACTGAACTGCTGCGTCTCCAGAAGTTTTTGGATGAGGAAGGCTGCTTTGTAGTTTATTTTCCCAGCGATGAGGAAGATATAGATCCAGAAGATGCCCAATATACTGATATTCTCCTAGCTTGCACGCGACATTTATTAGAAGCATTAAAAGATACCGTTAAACCTGTGAGTTTGTTGAATTGGCTCAACAATCGTTGGCAAGATTTAAAAGATTTTGCCTTAACTGAGGTGTCTTTAGAAAGCCTCAGTGTCGAAGCTCAAATTTCTCAGTTTGCCAAAATTACAGCTAATTTGAGAACTGAACCTAGCCAACGCCAAAAAATTCGTGAGCGAGTTAATCCGCATACAGTGACTTTAATTGAGGCGTTAAATGAGTTTATCAAAGATGCGAAAAATCACTTACCGTCAGGATATTCTCAACTAGTATTAATTGCTGATAACTTAGATCGAATTGTTCCCATACCTCAAGAAGATGGACGTAGCAATCATGACCAGATTTTTATTGACCGCAGTGAACAGCTACAAGCCTTAGATTGTCATTTAGTTTACACTGTGCCAATTTCTTTGCTGTATTCTAACCGCGCCGCCGATGTCGCTAATATTTATGGGAATACTCAAGTTTTGCCCATGATTATGGTGCAAACTCCAGAAAATCAACCCTATCAACGCGGAATTGAGAAAGTTAAGGAAATATTGCAAAAACGGCTGAGTTTGATTGACCCTACTTTATCTGTCGTCGATATGTTTGAGAAGAGGGAGACTGTAGAGAAACTCTGCTTAATGAGTGGGGGTCATGTGCGAAATTTATTATTATTAATGAAGGAAGCGATTAAATACACTAGCAGTCTACCCATTCCTAACAGAGCCGTACAGCGTTCAATTAGTGAGTTGCGAAATACATATCGCAATACCGTTTTTTCTAATGAATGGGAAGCATTAGCAAGGGTGTATCAATCTAAACAGATAGAAAACGATCAACTGTATAGGGGTTTATTATTTAATCGCTGTGTTTTAGAATATCGTTATTTGAATGGAGACGGAGAAAGTCAGATATGGTATGATATCCATCCCCTAATTAAAGGAATTAAAGAATTTAAAGATACTTATAATCAACTTTATTCATCGTAAAAATTTTAGGTTTACGCAATGTGCAACTTATTCTTAAAACCCCTCTCCATAGAGCGAAGCTCTTCTCGTAGAGTACCTCTCCCCTGCAAGGAGAGAGGCTTTGATTCTTGCTCCCCTTCTCTTTTAGGGAGGGTTTAGGTTTTAGGTTTGAGAGAAATTTACATATGGCATTAGTTTTGGTTGACGCAACAAGTAACACCAACAGCATATTACGAATTAAAAATTATCCCTCGCTCAGATTATGACACTAGAATTAACTGATTGGGATGAAGATTTACCAGCAACAGCAGATGAAGAATATCAAGCCTTAGTCCGCACGCTGAAATTCACAGAAGGCTTTGGCTTATTGTTTGTGCGCTGTTCTCCATCTCAAGGTGAGGAGTTAATTACTAACATTAAAGAAAATATTAATGATAAGAATATAGATATTTTACAATTAAAGCAAGGTGTTAATAACTTATACACAATAATTGATGGATTAGATAACAAAGAACGGATAAATATTTTATTTATCACGGGTTTAGAACATTCATTTTATGAATACGAAGAATGTAAAGCATTTTCAGGCTGGGATAGTAGAGATACACATTCATATAGTTGGAAGGGTGTACCACCTGTCTTAATTAACCTCAATCAACAGCGAGAACGGTTGAAAGAAAACTTTAACATCTGTTTTGTGTTCTTGCTACCTCTATTTGCTATTAAATATTTTATCCAACGCGCTCCAGACTTCTTTGACTGGCGTTCAGGTTTATTTGAATTTCCTATAGATAAGGAAACATTAGAACAGGCATCATCACGCATACTTGAGGATACAGATTATGAAAAATATTTGGCTTTAACACCAGAAGAACGAACACAAAGAATCCTAGCTATTCAAGAATTAATTACAGCAGAAAATCAAATAGCTAATAACCAAGCAGAATTATTACGTGAACTTGGTAGGTCATACCATGCTGCAAAAGATTACGAAAAGGCGATCGCATCCTACGACCAAGCTGTCAAATTTCAACCAGATGATCACGACGCTTGGTACAATCGCGGCATTGCGCTAAGAAATTTAGGACGCTATGAAGAGGCGATCGCATCCTACGACCAAGCACTGAAATTTCAACCAGATTATCTCCAAGCTTGGAACAATCGCGGCATTGCGCTAAGAAATTTAGGACGCAATGAAGAGGCGATCGCATCCTACAACCAAGCTGTCAAATTTAAACCAGATTTTCACGAAGCTTGGAACAATCGCGGCATTGCGCTATTTAATTTAGGACGCAATGAAGAGGCGATCGCATCCTACGACCAAGCTGTCAAATTTAAACCAGATGATCACGAAGCTTGGTACAATCGCGGCATTGCGCTATTTAATTTAGGACGCAATGAAGAGGCGATCGCATCCTACGACCAAGCTGTCAAATTTAAACCAGATTTTCACGAAGCTTGGAACAATCGCGGCATTGCGCTCAGAAATTTAGGACGCAATGAAGAAGCGATATTATCCTACGACCAAGCTGTCAAATTTAAACCAGATTATCACCAAGCTTGGTACAATCGCGGCATTGTGCTATCAGATTTAAGACGCAAAGAAGAGGCAATATTATCCTACGACCAAGCTGTCAAATTTAAACCAGATTATCACCAAGCTTGGTACAATCGCGGCATTGTGCTATCAGATTTAAGACGCAAAGAAGAGGCAATATTATCCTACGACCAAGCTGTCAAATTTAAACCAGATTATCACCAAGCTTGGTACAATCGCGGCATTGTGCTATCAGATTTAAGACGCAAAGAAGAGGCAATATTATCCTACGACCAAGCTGTCAAATTTAAACCAGATTATCACCAAGCTTGGTACAATAAAGCTCGCTGTTACGCTATTCAAAATAATATTGAAAAAGCAATAGAAAACCTGGAAATAGCTATTAATTTTAATCCTAAACAATGTCGTGAATGGGCAAAGAATCATTCAGATTTTGATAGCATTAGAGACGATGAACGGTTTCAAGCCTTAATGCAAAAATAAATAGCTTTTAATGCAATAGAGATATATTCATATATCAAGGGAATACAAATAGAATGCCAGAAACAATAAATATTGAACAGGCTGTGATAAATAATCTACGCATTCTTTCCAATGAAAAACAACAGGAAGTGCTAGATTTTGTTGAATTTCTCGTCCAAAAAACCGCAAAAAATCACCAATTAGCAAGCGAAAAATCACCACAACCAGAACACCGATTATCTCTTAAAGAAATTGCCAAGCTACCCATAGCAGAACGCCACAAAATACTAGAATCTTATATTGCAGCTACAGCCGAAGATTTTTTAACAGACCCAGAATTAACAGAGTTTTCTGTTTTAGATGGTGAAGATTGGGAGTTAGATAATGACTAATCCCAAAAGAGGAGAAATTTGGTTAGTACAACTTGACCCAACTAGAGGACAGGAAATTCAAAAAACTCGCCCTGGTGTTGTGATTAGTTCTGATATTTTTACCTCTATACCTATGCGGATTATTATTCCTGTAGCAACATGGCAACCTAAATTTCAAAATCGCCCTTTTATGATTCCTATTCCAAAAACTGATAAAACCGGCTTAGATTCAGACTCAGCAGGCAATATTTTACAGGTTCGTAGTGTCACAACTGAGCGATTTGTTAGATGTTTAGGAAAAATTTCGGCAGATGTTATGCAAGAATTACTCACTGGGCTAATAGTCTCTGTTGATTATAATCCTGAAATTAATTGCTGATAAACTCACAGATAGTAACAACAAAAATCATATAAGCGCGTCCCTTACTTCTCAACGCAGAATATGAATGGTGAATTGATTAAATTGATTTATGAAATTGAACTGCAACCAGGAGAAAAATTGCATCTCCCAGAATCAATACAGGAAAGTATTACTACCGGACGTTGGGTAATCACCATCCAACAAAAGCAGGAAAACTCGAAAAAATCCGTAGTCATGATGCTTTCTTGAAAGGTTACGCACCAGAAGACGAAGGACTTTATGATGACTATCCAAGCAGGTGAGTTTTGGGTAGCAGACATTCCCTTTACCAGTGGTGGCGGTTCTAAAAAGCGTCCTGTGCTGGTTTTGTGGTTAGATGGGGATATGATGTTGTCGCAGCAATAGTTACATCTGCTAAACCGCGCACACAAACTGATGCAGTTCTCAATGATTGGTCTGCAAGTGGCTTGCGTGTTGCTTCAACTGTGCGGCTGTCTAGATTGGATTGCTTGGAAAAGTCTTTGTTAATCACCAAAATCGGGCAAATTTCTGGATCAGATGCAAAGCGGCTAAAAGAAATATGGGATATGTACATTAAGCCTCAGTTTTAAACTAAGAATTAACCGCGATCGCCCCCTATTCCCCTACTCACCTCCTAAAAGATTGAGTTTGCACCCCTAGCACTGTTGTAAAATAGACAATAGAAGGATTCGGGGGGCCAGTTAACTGGTCGAAACGCCTATAGAAACTATTTTCGGTAATCTTCAGGGTTTAAAGTCCAGTCAGCTGAAACAACTACAGCGACTGTACCACCAGCGCATACCAGGCGATCGCATCACCACGCCTGAGTTCTCCCAGCGTCTGGCAGCAATTAGTACGGAAATTAATCAACCTGTGTGTGCCTACGTCAACCGTCGCGGACAAGTGATTCGTGTTGGCGTAGGCACACCGCGTCAAACGCAAATCCCGCCAATGGAATTGCCACGTTATGGTGCAGAACGTCTTAGTGGTATTCGTTGTCTAGCCACCCATCTCAAGGCAGAACCGCCGAATGAAGGGGCTTTAACCGCAATGGCAATGCAACGTTTAGATGCCTTAGTGGTAATAAATATTACTGGGACAGGCTTTACACGGCGCGGTGGTGGGGCTACAGGTTACGTTAAAGAAGCTTATTTAGCTCACTTAGTCCCTCAAGATGCCCGTGCTTTGATTCCTAGTGCAGCGATCGCAGGATCAAATAATGGTCAGTCTCCCAGTTGGAGCATATCACCACCACTGGACTTAGATAATCTGGCAGACCAAGATTTCATGGACTTGGTGGAAGGACTGGAAGAAGAGTTCCGCCGGGAATTCGTCGCCCAGGAAGTAGATGCTGACCATGATCGCGTGTTAATTGTGGGTGTAATGACTGAGCAAATATCACTCCAGCAATTCCACGATACCGTAGCAGAATTGGCGCGGTTGGTGGATACGGCTGGCGGTGATGTATTACAGACAGTACAACAAAAGCGATCGCGCATTCATCCCCAAACCGTCATCGGTGAAGGCAAAGTCCAAGAAGTTGCCCTCACAGCCCAAACATTAGGATGTAACCTCGTCGTCTTTGACCGCGCCCTCTCACCCGCCCAAGTCCGCAACTTAGAAGCGCAAATTGGTATCCGCGTAGTTGACCGCACCGAAGTTATCTTAGATATCTTTGCTCAACGCGCTCAATCCCGCGCCGGTAAGTTGCAGGTAGAATTGGCACAGTTAGAATATATGCTGCCCAGACTCACAGGCAGAGGTCAAGCAATGTCTCGACTAGGGGGTGGTATCGGGACTCGCGGCCCTGGTGAAACTAAATTAGAAACCGAACGCCGCACGATTCAAAGACGTATTTCCCGACTACAACAAGAAGTTGATCAATTACAAGCCCACCGTTCACGCTTACGCCAAAGACGACAACATCAGGAAGTTCCCTCAGTAGCTTTGGTTGGTTATACCAATGCTGGTAAATCTACCCTGTTAAATGCTCTCACCAATGCGGAAGTTTACACAGCAGACCAATTATTTGCAACTCTTGACCCCACTACACGCCGTTTAGTGATTCCTGGTGACGAGAATGGACAAACCCAAGAAATTCTGATTACAGATACTGTAGGGTTTATCCATGAGCTACCACCATCACTAATGGATGCCTTCCGTGCCACTTTGGAAGAAGTAACAGAAGCGGATGCCCTATTACACCTAGTAGATTTATCCCATCCGGCTTGGTTGAGTCATATTCGCTCAGTTCGGGAAATTCTCGCCCAAATGCCCATAACTCCCGGCCCGGCGTTGGTGGCTTTTAACAAAATTGATCAAGTAGATAGCCAGACTCTAGCTTTAGCTCAAGAAGAGTTTCCCCTAGCCGTGTTTATTTCAGCAAGTCAGCGTTTAGGATTAGAAACACTACGTCATCGCCTTAGCCAGTTGATTCAATACGCTGTAGACTCTTGATAAATACAGAAAAAAGTAAATATTATCCTTGAACTCAGTTTTATCACTGAGTTTTTTATTTTAAAGTTTAAGATTACAAACAAACACTCATCAAATTGCATTTTTTAGCAACCAATTTATGTCGAATTTGTGAATATTATATAAATAATCCAATCAACTTACTTAAATATTTTTTATAAAATAAAAGTATAGCTGGTATCAGTATTTGTACGTTAATTTATTGAATTTAAGCCTTTAATTGAAGCTGCAATGAATATATTGTAAAAGAGTAGACAATATCTTTTATACTCAATTATTTTTGATGTATACAAGTTACTAAGTTGGCTAAGTTTATCAATGTCTGTGCAAAAAATAATTTTTAGGCTATCTGCCCTCTATGGATTTGGGGCTTGTTTATTAGCTGTAATGCCTTCTGCTTCAGCTTTTACTTTTTCCCAAGGCGGCGATAGTGTCACAATTACCGCCGCAGATATAAATAAGACTTTTGAAATTAACTTCAATGGAAACGTTAGTACACAGAATGTTCAAGGACTTTCATCCAAAGCAACTTTTACATTCCTAGGATTCACTACAGTTGGTAGTAATACCGAAGCAAAGTTTGATATCATCCTATCTAATACATCTAGTGACGGTATCACCTCTAGAACATCTGCTTTAGGTTTTGACGTTAGTAATACCCTACTAGGAATTGGAAATCCCAGTGGTTCTGGAAACACAAGAGTTTCTGGGCTTTTTAGCAACGATAGAAGTGGTGAATTTCCCAATCAATTTGGCGACGTTGATGTCTGCTTCACTGACGGTAACTCCTGCCAGGGTGGTAAAAATGGTGGTGTTAGCACTGATGAGAAGGCTACTTTTTCTCCTATCCTTGCTTTCACAGGTAATGTTAGCAGCTTTACCCTAAGTAATTTAGGCGTGCGCTACCAAAGTATTGACGGTACAAGTACTATTGACAATAAAACTTTCAATGGTGATAGCGGTACAGGTCGAGGATACTATATCGCACCACCACCACCACCTAAAAAAGTACCTGAGCCAGCTACAGCAGCTGCTCTTGGTTTATTTGCTGTGGGTGCATCGCAGCTTAAAAAGAAACAGCCTTTGCTATCAGTCTCAATCTGATTTTTCAGAAATTATTCAGATCATATGAGGGCGGCTGCAATTCCTTCTTAGTTAGGGAGCAGCCGTCCTTTTTACTAAATTGCAAAAGTAAAGTTCTAGAATTAATAGATATTGAACCATACGAGGACTTTATGGCTGCTAAGGTAGAAATTTACACTTGGATGACTTGCCCATTCTGCATCCGCGCCAAAAATTTGCTGACTCAAAAGGGTGTTGAATTTACTGAATACAGTATTGATGGAGACGAAGCAGCACGGGCTAAAATGTCAGAAAGAGCAAATGGAAGACGTTCTCTACCACAAATTTTTATCAACGATCACCATGTGGGTGGTTGTGATGATATCCACGCTTTGGAAGCTAAAGGCAAGTTAGATGAATTATTAGCCACTAGCTAGTAAGTAGAGAGTCGGGAATAGGGTAAAAACCAAACAAACAAATCAAACCTTCTTTCCTGTCACCTGTCCTCTGTCACCTATCACCTGTAT
Organism: Anabaena minutissima FACHB-250; assembly: GCF_014697125.1. Taxonomy (GTDB): domain Bacteria; phylum Cyanobacteriota; class Cyanobacteriia; order Cyanobacteriales; family Nostocaceae; genus Trichormus; species Trichormus minutissimus. The sequence continues at coordinate 9,398 of NZ_JACJRG010000025.1, forward strand.
TTCTTGAGATAATCTAAATTGACTATCCTGGGAATGTTCTGGCGATTGAGGCAAAAAGTGTGAAACTGGCTTTTATTATTGATCCCATCCATCAGCTTGACCCGTGTCATGACACAAGCGTTGCTTTGATGGAAGCAGCACAAATTTTGGGACATGAAGTGTGGGTAACTCAGGTTAACTGGCTGAGTGTAGTAGACAGCAAAGCTTGGGCGATGTTACAGCAGGTGGAAATTACACCAGTGGAGTTGCTAGAGGGACGCTGGATAGCGGCGAACCCTTGGTATAAGTTGAGCCAGCGTCCCTTCCTGTCCCTGGAAACGATGGATGCAGTATTTATGCGGACAGATCCACCTGTAAATGATTCTTACCTCTACGCTACCTATATTCTGGATTACATTGACCAAAATAAAACTTTGGTGATCAACAATCCCAGTGGTATCCGAGACGCAAACGAAAAAATGTATGCCCTCCAGTTTACCAATGCCATTCCAGAAACCATTGTGAGTGCTGATAAGGAGTTAATTCGCCAATTTGTTGCAGCTAAAGGAGCAGCGATTATCAAGCCACTAGGTAATAAAGCTGGGGAAGGGATTTTATTTTTGCAATCAGGCGATCGCAATTTTAATTCTATAGTTGAACTCAGTACCTACCAAGGTCGATTACCAGTCATGGTACAAACTTATTTACCAGAGGCTAAAGAAGGAGACAAGCGGATTATCCTCCTCAATGGAGAGCCTATTGGCGCACTCAATCGTCTATCTAGTGGGAGTGATTTTCGCAACAATATGGCAACTGGCGGTACAGTGGCTAAAACCGACATCGCCCCCAGAGAGTACGAAATCTGCTCCCAAGTAGCTGCAAAATTGCGTCAAGACGGTTTAATTTTTGTGGGTATTGATGTGATTGGCGGTTACTTGACGGAAGTAAATGTCACCAGTCCCACCGGATTGAGAGAAATTGACAGGCTGGATGGTACTCGCCTTGCTCATCAAGTCATTAAGTGGATCGAGCAAACTTTGCAAAAATAAAAAACTAAAATAACTGACATTTATTGCCGCATCTCTAATTTGCTCTATCCTGAAGTTACGGCAAGGCAAGTTTTTTCTAGGCAATACGACAAAGCCGTTGGTTCACGAATCAACATCAACCAAGATTGATGTTGATTTGTTAACAAACAGATATTTACGCAGATAGCAACAATACTGCTAACCACTGCATTTTCCCTATCTCTCTGCTTGAGAATTAACAGATTTTATATAGCACTCAGCCTGACCTAAGACTACAAATTTTAATAATCTCAAATCTAAACTCTTAATTCCGTGGTGGTGTGCGTCGCCTCTGGAGAAAGTCAGGAATATCTAAACCAGACTTTTCTTTAGGCTCTGGAGTGACTGCTGGTGGATTAGCAGCTGGTGGCTGCGAAGATTGCCGTTTAGGTGGAGTTGTTACACGGGCATTAGCTACACTCTGTTGGGGTGCTGCTTGTATTTCCCCAGTAAATCCAGTAGCAATCACAGTAATTCTGACCTCACCTTGTAGCCTGTCATCAATGACTGCACCAAAAATAATATTAGCGTTAGGATCAACAACTTCGTAGATCGTCTCTGCGGCGGCATTGACTTCATGTAGAGTCAGATCGCTACCACCGGTAATATTAAAGACAACTCCTCTAGCTCCTTCAATAGAACATTCTAACAGTGGTGAAGAAATAGCGGCGATCGCAGCTTCTCTCGCTCTTGATTTTCCAGAACTCACACCAATTCCCATCAACGCCGAGCCTGCATCAGCCATTACAGCGCGAACATCAGCAAAGTCTACGTTTACCAAGCCAGGAATCGTAATGATATCGGAAATACCTTGCACACCTTGACGTAATACATCGTCTGCATAGCGAAAAGCTTCTTGCACTGGTGTTTGTTCAGGAATCACTTCCAATAGCTTATTGTTAGGAATAATAATTAGTGTATCAACCCTACTTTTGAGCCCTTCAATACCTTGCTCTGCCTGGGTAGTACGGCGACGACCTTCAAAGACAAAAGGACGTGTCACCACACCAACAGTTAGTGCGCCCATTTCTTTAGCTATTTCTGCGACAATGGGCGCAGCACCAGTACCAGTGCCACCTCCCATACCAGCAGTAATAAACACTAAATCAGCACCCTCTAAAGCTGTAGCAATTTCATCCCTCGATTCTTCTGCGGCCTTTTGACCAATAGCCGGATTACCGCCAGCCCCTAAACCTCTTGTGAGTTTTTGTCCAATTTGTAACCGACTAGGCGCACCTGCTAGAGTCAAAGCTTGGGCATCCGTATTAATTGACCAAAACTCTACCCCAGAAACATCAGATTCAATCATGCGGTTCACCGCATTTCCACCACCACCACCTACACCTATCACTTTAATATTGGCTACCCGTCCTGGAACAATCTCACCAATTCTGCCACTTTCGGTATTAATTTTCTTGCTGTCGTGGTTTTGTGCAAAATTCAGTCCAGAATGATTAAAGGGGTTAGATGCGTTTACTGCTAAGGAGAAACCAGGTTGCCCCAAAGATTGGGAGTTTTTATAGGTAAGCTCTTGGTTATTATCAAGTGTCATTGGATTCAGAAAGGTAGATAAACGACTTTATTTCCGATGTTATTTGCCTAGAAGTCAACTATAGTTCGACATGGCCAAAATTTATGGCACTGTTATTTATTGTTGTCACCACTTCCAGCCTTAATAGGATTGTCAGTGGGAAACCTGGCTATGGCATGAGCTACAAAAGCAGCTGGTCGCACAGCTAATTCTAGAGAAGTATACCTATATTCACCTAAAATTGATCTGTATAACTTCAACAAGATATTAATATTTTTGCCACATTGTCGATTTTGCATAGTATACCTTTGGCATACACGATACACTTTCTTTGTTAAGGGTGGAAATTGATCACTGCTATTACTATTCACACTATTGCTTTTTATCTTACTTACTGTGGTCTGTACTAGACATTGATTGTGGCTATTTTTACAAGTTTTATAAAAATAGTACTTATAATAAATATTTTTGATTCCTTGATGATTAGTTCTAGCGGTTAAATCTAAGCACTTAGACATACATTTAATCAAAATACAACTAAAACATCCCTAAAAATTATGAGTTCATAACACAACTTGCAAATATAAGCCACAGTATGTCTTATCTGCCTTAATAATATAGTTTATAGGTTTCACAATTGGGAATAATTCCAAATTTTGGCAAAAATTAGTTCTATAACTGTGGTTTATCAGGGAATTCACCAAAAAGAGAGACTCTGCTTATCAGTTATAGAACAGTCTACTGCTAGTGCAATATGGCGAAATTAAATATATAGTTCTAAGCCTTAAAAGTCTTGAAGTACAGGCTGTTTAAATGTTGCATTCAGTGTAGCGGTACTAAGGATTTGAAGAGTTAAGGATCTCCTTTTTTTGGATCATATGTACTAATGGAGAGTCAGGGTTTGTCAAGTCAATGTACTCGATTTCACTGGGGTTGAGTTTTTTGGGTAAGTTACGCATTCTAACAAGTAAATTAATCTGCTCAGGCAATTGAGGACTGAAAGCCCCGATATAGACATTTCCTATTTCTGTTTTCAATCTTAAGTTTGTAGGGTCTTGGCAATCAATTTCCGTAATTTTGACAGAACTTTGACTGACATAGGAATACAGTTGATTCCAGTATGAGCCGTATTTTTCTGGTAATCCAATCACTTTCAGGCTAGGCAATTTAAAGTTAGGATTCATCAGTATATATTTTTCTAAAGGTATCCAAACCCCATTTGCATCTAATAAACCTGTACTATCTTTATTAGTATTTCCTTGTTCCTTAGTTTTTTGCGCTACTGCTACAGGTACTCTTTCCTCAATTTCGATCATTAATCCTGGAGGAAAAAGGCGACGGTTAACAGTCGCTTGTGCAATAGTAGGCTGTTTCTTCAAGGATTCTGCAATAACAGAGGGTTGAATCCGCCATAAAGACTGAGGATAAGATAGTTGTAACACCGACCGAACCGCCTCTTGTGAAAGTGATTGATTACCTGATGTTATCAATACTTGTTTAGGTGTTTTTAACACCCATATCGGTTGGATAGCCACCCACAGCAAACCACCAGCTAGTCCACTGATGGCAATGCTACGCCAAATCGTTTGCAAAATTTTTACTTGGCGTTGTCGGCGTAATCTTTGGCGACGTTGGGCTAAATCTTTGCGAGAAACAGATACAATCTCAGGCATTAATACCTCATCTTTGATTACAGGCTAAATTTATTGTTAGGCTTAAATTCTCGGTCAAGTTCAGTATAAATACTGTGATGAACTAGCTGCCTTGTTTAAAAGTGGTGTGATTGCTAGTAACACTTTACAGCAACCCTAACAAAATTCAGGTGTAATTCTTATCTCAGATGTAGCCTGGGGTGTCAACTATCAATTACAGAACTGCTAACCAAGCAAGCCAAAGATAAACTGTCAAAAATTTTACCTTTAAAAAATATAGTGCCAAGTATTACGATCATATCCGTATATCTCACTTACAAGAGAACTACTGTGTTGCCAATTCCAGAATAATTTCAAGTTGTCAGAAGATTACTTAAGAAGCTCTTGTCAGAAATAAGTGATAATTTTCATGACAAATAAATAATAAAATACGAATAATTACATACGGAATATCACTAAAAGTTAGAGATAATTAGTGTCTAAGAAGACAGAAAATAGCATCTACATCTGCAAATGGGAAATACATTAAACTTGTCGCGCTTTTACAAAGCATGTAATCCTAGCTACACATTGAATATGGGTATGAAGTTAGATCAGCAATACTATATAGATTTTGCTGATGTGCGTGGATGCAAGATCGTCGAAGAATTACAACGTACCATCAGTCGTATTTCTCCTGACGAGCCTACCTGTCAATTGTTTACAGGTCATATTGGTTGTGGTAAGTCAACAGAGCTACAACGCCTCAAAGCAGAGCTAGAACTAGCAGGATTCCATGTAGTTTATTTTGAGTCCAGCCAAGACCTAGACATGGCGGATATTGACATCAGTGATATTCTACTGAGTGTGGCTCGTCAAGTTAGTGTCAGTTTAGAAGCAATTGGTATCAAACAAAAACCAGGCTACTTTACCAATTTATTTAGAGAAATAGGCGATTTTTTGCAAACACCAATAGAACTTTCAGGAGAAGCCGAATTTTCCTTGGGTATTGCCAAAATTACGGCTAAAACCAAAGATAGCACTCAGTTACGCAATCAACTGAGACAGTATTTAGAACCTCGTACCAATAGCATTCTGCAAGCGATTAATGAAGAGATATTAGAAAAAGCAATTGAACAGCTAAAGTTACGGGGTCAAAAAGGACTAGTAGTAATTGTAGATAACTTAGATCGAGTAGATATGCGTCCAATGGCATCTGGACGAACGCAACCAGAATATCTCTTCATTGATAGAGGCGAACAGTTACGCCGACTTAAATGTCATCTAGTTTACACTATTCCACTGGCATTAATTTTCTCTAATGAGTACGAAGCACTCAAAAATCGCTTAGGTGGGGGTATTGCACCCAAGGTTTTACCAATGGTACTGGTGCGACAAAGAGATGGTAGTGATTATGAACCAGGGATGTCTCTACTGCGCCAGTTGGTGTTAGCAAGAGCTTTTCCAGAATTTACCTCTGATGACAGGGAACGATTTATTAGAGAGTTATTTGATTCACCAGAAACTTTAGATCGTTTATGTCGTGTTAGTGGTGGACACATACGTAACTTATTGGGGTTACTTTACAGTTGTTTGCAAAGACAAGATCCGCCATTCTCCAGAGACTGTTTAGAAGCTGTAATTAAAGACTACCGTGATGATCTGCTATTAGCTATTGATGAATTTCAGTGGGAATTGCTATTTGAAGTAGTACAACAGCAGAGTGTGAAAGGAGAGTCAGACTACCAGAGTTTGCTCAGAAGTATGTATCTGTTTGAATATCGAGATCCTAGAGGTCGTTGGTTTGGTATTAGTCCTGCATTAGCAGAGACAGAAAAAGTTGTTGCTTGGCAAAAACTTAAGTAAGAAAACAATAGCTTAAGCAACTCAATACGCAAAATTCAAACTTAAAATCCTCAACTTTATGGAAGTTTGAATTATGATTAATTTTAAATTGGTACAAGCACGCTGCAAAAGCAGTTATTCATTTTTTTGACACAACACATTTTTATGTGTAAATCGTTGGATGAATAAAAGTGTAAAAGGCTAACTATGCCTTTTACATTCTGCCGTGTTGAGATTTTTGTATTTTATTTCTATTTTTAAAATTTATAATTATGACACAATGCCAACTGACGACAGCGATCACTAATAATAATCAGCATTCTCTACAAAGACTAATTAGGTCTATTAAGCTTTCTAAAGACCAATTTGCTCTAATTTTAGTACGTTGTAATTATAAACATCTACGAGAGCAAATGCTAAATGAACTACGCTCTCAAAGTCAAGATATAAATATCAGAGAGCTATTTCTACCACCATCGACTACCACCTTACATACAACCATATCCTCAGAACTATTTCTAGAACAACCTGCTGTTGCTACAGATTCATTACCATCATCTGTAATGGTTTTTGGTCTAGAATCAATCATTTCTCTTGATGATTTAATTATTGGGATTAATCAAGCACGAGATATCTATGCAGCTACTTTCCCTTTTCCGCTAGTATTATGGCTACAAGATGAAGTAGCATCATCGCTTTCTAGGTTAGCACCTGATTTTAAAAGTTGGGCAGCGACCACAATTAAATTTGAACTTGCAAAAGAAGATTTAATTGCATTAATTAGGGAAGAAACTGAGTCTTTATTTGCTAGAGTTTTAGAAACAGGGGCTGATAAATTTATATCTAATGCTGCGCTTAATTTAGATCCTAAGTCGCAACACCGTCACGAAATAGAGTCAGCTCGTAATGATTTACTGCGCTTATATAGTTTGCAATTAGAACCGGGACTAGAAGCTAGCTTAGAATTTGTTTTGGGAAGAGATAAATATGCAAATGATCAAATTAATAGTGCTTTAGCTCATTACCAAAAAAGCCTAGCTTTGTGGCAGAGGGAAGCAAGAAAGCTAAGAGATTTAGGTGCTGTCAAGTGTCATTACTCTCATGAGCTTTGGCAGGCAATCATATCATTTCACCTGGGTTTGTGTTATCGCCGGATGGCAGATTTACACCGAGGTAGTAAGAGTAGCTATTGGCAACGTGCTTTGTTATGGTTTCAACAATGTCTAGAGATATTGGCAGAAGCGCAAAGAGAAGATTTAGTTGCTAAGTTTATTCTTTCAGCCTGTGAAATGTTACAACACTTACAAGGTTGGGAAGAATTAAAGATATTAACTCACAAATCTTTAAAGTTACATAAAATATATGGGTTCCCAGCACAAATTGCTCAAGATTATAGCTTTTTAGCTGCGATCGCAATTACGGAATCTAATTGGATATTAGCTCATGAACTCGTCAATGCATCTCTAGCGATCGCAGAACAATCCACAGAAATTTCTCCCCACCAAGAAAGTAGATATCTATTATTATTAGCCAGAACACAATGGCATTTAGGAAAGCCAGAAGAAGCAATTAGTAACCTAGAATGGGCTAAGGTAGTTTGTGAAGTCCACCATGAACCTTCACTTTATTTGGAAATTTTAGACGAGTTGCGATCGCTCTATTTTATCGAACGGCATGACTATCTAGAAGCATTTAAAATCAAACAAGAAAAAATTCAAATTGAGCATCAATATGGCTTTCGTGCTTTTATTGGTGCTAGTCAATTACAACCACAACGTTACAAAATAAACTCAGTTTTAGAATCTCAAAAAATAGCATCTATTCCTGATGATATTGCCCAGGAAATAGCTGTATCTGGAAGACAGCAAGATATTCATCGTTTAATTGAAAGAATTACTCGTTCTGATTATAAACTTACCATAGTTCATGGCCCATCTGGAGTTGGCAAAAGCTCAATTTTGAAAGCAGGTTTAGTCCCTGCTCTTATGGGAAAAGTTATTGGTGATCGTATCCCTTTATCCATTGTTTTATCTGCGTATACTGATTGGATTTCTGCTTTAGGAAACTGTGTTAATCAAGCGATCTCACAGACAGATATCTCAAGTTTAGTTGAATTTACTCCGACTAGTATTATTGAAAAAATTCGCTTAATTGTTGAACGAAATTACACAATAATTATTATTCTTGATCAGTTTGAAGAATTTTTCTTTATTAATCATGTTGATCAAAGAATGAATTTTTATTATTTTTTGAGTCAATGTTTGAATATTCCTTATGTAAAAATAATTATTTCTTTGAGAGAAGATTATTTACACTATTTATTGGAATTTGAACGTCTTAGTAAGAGTAGTAGTGAAATTTTATATGATTTAAGTGTAATCAACCAAAATATTTTAGATAAAGATATTCGCTATTATTTAGGAAATTTTTCGATTGAGGATGCTTTAAGTATTATATGTAGCTTTACTCAAAACTCTCACTATGAAATGAGCAGTGAACTAATTAACAAACTAGTACAAGATTTAGCAGGAGATATAGGAGAAGTACATCCAATTGAATTGCAAATAGTAGGCGCACAATTACAAGCAGAGAATATTACAACTTTAGAAAAATATAAACTTTGTGGTGGCTCGAAAAAATTAGTAGAGCGATGGTTAGAAGAGGTGATCAAAGATTGTGGGATAAAAAATGAAGCGTTAAGTTGGCAATTATTATTTGAGCTAACTGATGAAAAAGGTACACGTCCATTAAAAAATAAAATTGATTTTGCCCACGTCATCGAACAATATAGTAATGCAATATCAGATTTTGATTCATCTGGAGATTTAATTTTAGAGATTTTAGTTGGTTCAGGGTTAGTATTACGTTGGCGAGAAGAAGCAGGCGATCGCTACCAACTAGTGCATGATTATTTGGTAGAACCAATTCGTCAAAAAAATAATTACGGTATAGCAGCTGAATTAGAGAAGGTAAAAGGCGAAAAAAAGCAAGCTGAAGTAGCTCAACAGGTTTCGCAAGAACAACTCAATTTAGTTTTGCGAAGGCGATTGCGAGAAGCACGCATAGCTGGTGTCCTGCTAGCAATCATGGGTAGCACTATCGCCTCTCTATGGTGGCAAGCTGACATCCAGAAAAGAGCCGCAGAAATGCAAACAATCCGCGCTGAACGCAGTGAAACCAATTTACAAATTAGCGCGATCGCTTCCTCTAGTGAAGCCTTATACACTTCTAATCAGCAATTTGATGCCCTACTAGAAAGTTTGCGTGCTTGGAGAAAACTTAAACACTCAAAGGGAATCCTCCCAGAAACTCAAATGCGAGTGGTGAGTGCCTTGCAACAGGCAATTTATGGAGTCACAGAGTTAAATCGCTTAGAAGGACACACTGATATTGTCTGGGGTGTAACATTTAGCCCAGATGGTAAATTATTGGCATCAGCAAGCACTGACCAAACAATCAAGTTATGGCATCGTGATGGCAATTTAAGCCAAAGTCTTGTCGGTCATAGTAGTGCTGTAACTAGCGTGAGTTTTAGCCCTGACGGTCAAAGTCTGGCTTCTTCTAGCCTCGACAAAACTGTAATAATTTGGCGCAAAAACCCCACAACGGGAATATTTGACCAACAACCATCCATAACCCTTGATAATGCTGGAGATTGGCTTTATAACGTCACCTTCAGCCCTGATGGAGAGTTAATAGCTACCGCAAGTAGAGATAAAACTGTCAAACTCTGGCGACGAGACGGTGGCTTAGTCACGACACTCAAGGGACATGAAGGAGCAGTAAATTGGGTCAGTTTTAGCCCTGATGGTCGATTTATTGCCTCAGCTAGTGAAGATAAAACAGTAAAAATCTGGCAGAGGAATGGCAGCTTAGTCAAAACTTTGTCAGGTCATGAATTGGGTGTAACAGTCGTGGCTTTTAGCCCCAATGGTGAACTACTAGCCTCCGCCAGTCGAGATAAAACAGTTAAACTTTGGCAAATAGAGCGCAGGCAGCAAGATATTGTCGATGTTCAAATGTACAAGACTTTAACTCAACATACCAGTACAGTTTGGAGTCTGAGCTTTAGCACTGATAGTCAAAAGTTAGCTACTGCCAGCGATGACAATATCATCAACCTCTGGACTCAAACTGGGATATTAATCAAAACTTTTAAAGGTCATAGCGATGCAGTTGTTAGCGTGGCTTTTAGTCCAGATAACAAAATGCTGGCATCAGGCAGCTATGACAAAAGTGTGCGATTGTGGAGTCTTGAATCTACCACACTACCTATTCTGCACGGTCATGAGGGGCGGGTTTTGAGCGTTGCATGGAGTCCTGATGGTCAGATGTTGGCTTCTGGAAGTCGCGATCGCACCGTGAAACTTTGGCGACGAGATTTGATCAATGGTAAAATCGAAACAAATATTTACAAAACTTTAGTAGGTCATACAGACATCGTTAATAGCGTCAGTATTGACCCTAAAGGTGAAATTATCGCTTCAGGTAGTTATGACCAAACTATAAAACTTTGGCGACACAACGGGACTTTACTCAAAACTCTCCTCGGACACAGTGATGGTGTGATCAGTGTGAATTTTAGCCCTGATGGTGAGTTGTTAGTGTCAGCTAGCAGGGACAAAACCGTCAAACTGTGGAATCGTAACGGTAGTTTGCTCAAAACCTTAGAAGGGCATCAGGAGCGGGTAAACAGCGTTAGTTTCAGTCCCGATGGTCAGATAATAGCTTCTGCTAGCGACGACAAAAGCATCAAACTGTGGCGACGGGATGGAACTTTAATTAAAACCTTTACCCCCCACGATAGCTGGGTGCTGGGGGTGACTTTTAGTCCCAAAGATCAATTGCTAGCTTCTGCCGGTTGGGACAATACAATTCGCCTATGGCGGCGAGACGGGACTTTGTTACAAACCTTATTAAAGGGGTACAGCGACAGTGTTAATGCTGTAACTTTCAGTCCTAATGGTGAAATCCTCGCCTCTGCTAATTGGGACAGCACAGTCAAGCTTTGGAGCCGTGAGGGCAAATTAATTAAAACCCTCAACGGGCATCAATCTCCGGTCTTGAGTGTCAGTTTTAGCCCTGATGGTCAAACGTTAGCATCAGCTAGTGATGACAATACGATTATTCTCTGGAATTTGCATATGGATGACCTACTATCTCGTGGTTGTTATTGGGTAGATGATTACCTCAAACACAACAACAACGTAGAAGCCAGCGATCGCTCACTCTGTGAAGATAACAGCGCAAATCGCTAGAGTCTAGCTGATCAGATTAAGGTGCAAAGCGATCGCTACTTAAAATTTCATCAATGGTTTCCAACTCGCCGTTTTGACTAGCCTCCTCTTGTAACAAATTTTTCAAAAAAGCTTGCAGCCTCATGCGTTCGATATAAGGCCAACCACCCTCAGATTCAATATCTTTCAGCAATGCGTAGAGTTGCTGACGGTTATTAGGCAAACTCTCCTGAAAGGAACTATCTCGAATCTCTCGATGTAAATACTCCAACTGGCGTAGCAATTTTAACAGGTTTGTCACATCTCCTTGACAACTCTGGGCTACATCATGCACTACAGCCGCAATCTTTTGTAACTTTTCGGGCAATTGCCCTGATTCCGAACTACTGTTTTTACTCATTCCACCCTCTCCATTACAATTAAGTCTACTCAAATTTACCCAGGATTATGGGCTTTCATTTAGTGAGCAGTAACGCGTCACAAGTCCCTTATCGTAGCTAAATGGGATCGAAGCTGCTTAATTGAGATCAGAGTGCTTTGATTTTGAGTTAAAAAAAATCGTATGATCTGGCTGATTTCCTTATAAAGCAATGGGCTGTATGTAGTGGCAATACATACATACTACAGAACGACTTGGGCGACACTGCAAATACATACAGTATTTGCAAAGCGCGAAGCCAAAGCCAATCTTCGCGTTATTCAAGCACTTATGCCGATCTGGAACGGGTTTTACTCATCCATGCGCCCAAAACCTTTAGATACTAATTTTTGACATTGAGGTTGACCATGAGGTATCGCGCTTTAATTGTTGCATTCTTAGCTGTGTGCTTGGGGCTACTCACTGCTTGTAGTGATGCTCCTGCTGCTAGCAGTGGGGATATACTCACTTACGAACAAATTCGAGGCACTGGCTTGGCTAACAAATGCCCCCAACTAACAGAAACAAGCCGTGGATCAATTGCCCTGGATTCTAGTCAATCCTACGCCATTAAAGAACTCTGCTTAGAACCAACCAATTTCTTTGTCAAAGAAGAACCTGCGAATAAACGTCAAAAAGCAGAATTTGTCGCTGGCAAATTGTTGACTAGATATACTTCCACCATTGACCAAGTTTCCGGCGATCTGACTATCAACCCTGATAACAGCTTGACTTTTACGGAAAAAGATGGTCTTGACTTCCAAGCCATCACCGTGCAACTACCTGGTGGTGAACGAGTACCATTCCTGTTCACTATTAAAAACTTAGTTGCTCAAACACAACCTGGTTTAACCAGTGTCAACACTTCCACAGACTTTGAAGGAACTTTTAAAGTACCTTCCTATCGGGGTGCTGCTTTCCTCGATCCTAAAGGTCGTGGTATCGTTAGTGGCTATGACAATGCTGTGGCTTTACCAGCCCAATCCGATGATGAAGAACTCACCCGCGCTAACGTCAAGCGTGCGGAAATTCTCAAAGGTACAATTTCTCTACAAGTAGCAAAAGTAGATAGTGCTAGTGGCGAAATTGCTGGTACTTTCGAGAGTGAACAGCCCTCTGATACTGATTTAGGTGCGGCTGAACCCAAAGAAGTCAAGGTTCGCGGTCTATTTTTCGCTAGGGTTGAACCAAATCGTGGCTAAATGCCCTTGATGAGAAAAACCTCTTAACCAATTTACCCCCTAATTATTTGGGGGTAAATCACAACAGAATTTATGATCACAAAAGGGTGAAAAGCCCTTTTTTATTGGCAGGTCATAGATGAAATTGTTGGCTCTTCAGTACATAGTATGCTTAAATAATAGTTAAAATGCCAATTCAATAAGCATCTAACTCAGAAATTCTCAAAGTTTCTAAATCCATAACTGGAACGTTTAATCAACTTGATCTTGTTATTAATACCTTCCACAGCACCACTATTTGTCCCATTATCAAAGTAAGCAATTATCTCATCAAACCAACGGATAATAGTATTGTTACTCTTGGGAAAACATTTCTAAAAATACTGGTTTCTCACCGAAAGGTAAATCTTTCACAATGTATCGATGATTTTGATGTAATCTACGGCTTTTTGTCCCACAGCGAGGACAAGTACTGTATGATTTTATTGATTCTATTTGTAAAATCATTCCTATCCCGACATGAAGGCGATGTGATATAACTTTCACATCTTTTAAATCTAAGTAAGTCGGTGGGAATAAACCTAACTATGTTAAGTAATATAAAGTTATTGTGATCGATTTCGTAGTAAGGACTTACTACAAACCTTTAATTATTTACGCCGTTCTACTTAGAAGCTCTGTTAGTATTTTAATATCTTGTTTCCTGTTCATAACTGTAAATAGACAAAAAATACTTTTCTAGTACTTACAGTTAATAACGAATCTGCATCCTAAGTCAATCAGGTCAAAGGTTTTACTAAAGATCCTATGCAATTATTTATACTTTTTAACCTTTGCAGCTAATAATTTAGCATAGTAAGTACTGAAGAACCATTATTATTCACGGACTACGACCTTCATACCTACACCTACTTGTTCGTAAAGTAAGCGGACATCAGAGTTACGCATTCTGAGACAACCATGAGAAATTGCTGCTCCTAGGAGATGAATATCTGGTGTACCGTGGAAGCCAATTTCATTACGACCATCCGACCAAAAACCAATCCATCTTTCTCCCAAAGGACTATCAGAACCAGCCGGAAAAACTTTGCCAGTTATGGGGTGTCGCCAGATAGGATCATGCTGCTTATCATTCACTTCAAACGTACCTGTAGGCGTTTCCCAACCCTTCTTACCTACAGCAATTGGGTAACTGGCGATAACTAAATCTCCCCTATAAACATAGGTGCGGCGATCGCTTAAATCAACTACCACTTGCTTGTTGACCTTGCCTTTTTGGTTAGAAGACTTGTTCTGAGTGAAAATCTGAGAAAATATAGACCTCGGTTGCTCAGAAGTATTGGTCTTTTGTTTTAGTTCTGGGGTTAATAATGGTGATTTTTCGGCTGTGTTAGTCGTTAAAGCTACATTTTTATTAATAGTATCTGAATTATTATTAGACTCCATAGCCGAGGACTTTGTTTGGGAAGCCCTCTGGTTGGTTTTATTTGGAGGTGTAGAAGCACCGAACGCGGTTTCGCCTAAGCCTCCTGCGTAAACATCTCCAGGGCGGCTGGCTATGGTGGAGGCTGGCTTTTTAAACTGCCCTTGCGTTGTAGTAATGCGCCAATGGATAGCTACCGATAAAATAGCTGTGCCAAAACAGATAAGCATTACCATACGTGCTAGAGATTCATTTTTTACCATTGCCATCACTTCTTGTTTATCCCTGACATACTCAGCTTAATAGTTGAAGTCCTTGATTATCCAATTCTTAAGAATTTATAAATTCCTATCTGTTAACTTATAACTCTATTGATAACCTTGGGCAAACTAAGGCGATCAAAAAATTTTAACTAATAGACTTGCCAAGAACCACTTTATTGTCTTGGCGTTGCCAAAATGGATTTCTAAATTTTGAAATTATCTTGATTGCTCTCCAAGAGTCAGAATAAATCATTAATGGTGTGGGTGGGAGAAAGACTATGTTGGAAAAACTATTATTAGCAGTCACAATTACATTTGCCCTCAATTTATTTTCTCAAGTCCGCGTGCCTCGTTACACTAATTCTGGTGCTAGTGAGCAACAACATACAGAAACATCAGCAACAGTTTTGGTAACAAGACCGGAAAAATAACATTTTTTAAGATTACATATCCATAAGATTAGTAATACTAAAGTTACACTGAGTCTTCAAATATCAAACTAGCCAAGTATTTACCCTGTATAATCGCCTAACATCATAGCAAAGGTTAGACATTTGCCATATTATAGCTGTCTTTATCACCGTTCTTATAATCAAAAATAGATGCTTATAAGTGAAATTTCTGTCTGCCAGATGACTGAGTTTTTTAATTTGATTGTTAATTACCAAGTTGTCTAATTTACATAATTAGGTATTCAAACAGATCATCCCTACAATGTTTATTGTTTAACTTTGAATTGTTAATTGGCTATTCGCTGACATCCCCCGCATAAATCAGAGGAGTTTTACGCATTACGCCTCATAAATTCTAACTAGATATTTCTGATGCATATGATACATCATTTGTCAATATTGGATAGTCAGATGAGATGATCTGCACAGACATTTGTCAGATTGCAGTAACGGAGATGATGCACCATAATAGTCCAGGCAATTGCTAACTGGGAAAATTGAGATTTTGCGTAATCAGAAATCCAGCCAAAATTTTATAACTCAGTGTTCCAGTCTTCAATCCGTCCCTTATTCAGGAACAAGCTGCCAATTACCAAGTCTAATAGATAGGGATGATTTACAACCAGTACGATCTATGAGTCAATCGATTACTGTATCCTGGTCAACGGGTGATGCGGGGTATTCAGAAGCATCGGTGCAAGTTGACAAACTCTCTAACCACGATTTAATTTTGCGCTGTCAAGCAGGACTGCGCCCAGATCGTGCTGCGTTTGCAGAACTGTTGCGCCGCTATCAAACCCAAGTTGATAGGGTTTTATACCACCTAGCTCCAGATTGGCCAGACAGAGCTGACTTGGCTCAAGAAGTGTGGATTCGAGTGTATCGGAATGTTAACCGATTGCAAGAACCATCTAAGTTTAGGGGCTGGTTAAGCCGCATTGCCACCAATTTGTTTTATGACGAATTACGGAAGCGGAAGCGGGTTATGAGTCCCTTATCGTTAGATGCTCCCCGTTCAGTAGATGACGGTGAAATGGATTGGGAAATTGCGGGAGATACTCCTGGGCCAGAGGAAGAACTGACAACAAGAGAATTTTACGAGCAATTGCGTGAGGCGATCGCGGATTTACCCGAAGTATTCCGCACTACCATTGTTTTGAGAGAAATCGAAGGGATGGCATATGAAGAAATTGCCGAAATCACGGGAGTTTCCCTCGGAACTGTGAAGTCAAGAATAGCCAGAGCGAGAACCCGCTTGCAAACTCAATTGCAAAACTATCTTGATGCCTAATTTACAGTATCTTCACTCTGCCCTATGGCAGAATTTAAGCATTGATTAAGAATTGTGAGGAATGTGGCTCGTGCCTCTGCCGTCAGGAGAAAAATTTAATTATGCTCTTAGGTTTGCCCACTCCTTTTACCCGTGGATGAATTGCTAATAATGTTAGTATGACTACTGATTCTCAGTTTAATGATCCTTGTCGGTGGCAAATTCCAAGAGATTTACCAAATGAGATGGCAAAGCATACCAATGAAGCAACGGGTGCTATGGATATGGTGAAGCGCGATCGCTTTGAATTATTGAGTGCTTATTTAGATGGTGAGGTGACAGCAGCAGAACGTCGGCAAGTAGAAGATTGGTTAGCCAATGATGCCTCTGTTCAACGCCTGTATAGCCGACTACTAAAGCTCAGGCAAGGTCTGCGGACTATGCCAGTGCCAACAACCCAAACGACCCCAGAAACGACAGCCGACCAAGTATTTGTGCGGATTAATCGTCGTTCTAGAATTAAATGGGTATTTGGTGGTGCGGCGATCGCTGCTTGTATGATTGGTGCATTATCTAGCTGGCTGCCAAATCGAGAATCTGGCATATTGCAACTAGCACAACAACCACAAGCACAACCTACCCAGGCTGCTGCTAAGTCAGAACTATTGCCAATGATCGCCTTGAACAACCCAGTCATGGAAATTCCCAAGGCAGCAACATCTTCTCCAAAGAAGTTGATCAATCAACCATCATCGGGACTAGGAGAAGTTATCCCAAACATCAACTAATCTCCATGTTTGTAGTCAGCACTTAAGTGCTGATTTTCAGGGCTAAAGTCCTCACTACAAACCCTTAGTCTCAGCTATCCTGGAGTGATAGATCACAACCACTCCACCAACCATCAGGTAGGAGTAAACCTCCTAGCTTTTTGATTCTTTCTGGGTTCATCAGATATCCCCAAGCCCAACCCAGAGACAAACCCTGGAGATTGTATACTTCCACCTCTTGGCGATTGTAGAGATTTCCTGACATTTGTCTAGTCGGTTGATAATCCTCCAGCTCGTCTAAGACATCTAAAATCCAGGGTTCAGCAAAAGAGACTAAATATCCGTGGACTAGTTCTTTTCCTATAGTCATAGCTGGGTAGCCCATCGGCAAAGCAAACAGTTGACCCAGAGTGGTGCATCTTTGGGTATCTACTACCAGCCCAGCACAGTATTTTTGATAATTGACTTCACCTGGTTTGAGTGTACCGTAGACAAAAACCCGCACTCTCCCAGAAATTTTTGTATGTAATTCAGCCATATCTTTTTTAACCTACAAAAAACCCCTCCTAGAATCTGTAAAGGCTAAGATTCGTTACTTTACAAAACTCAGCAACGGCTAACCGCCGCGCTACCGCTAACAGCACTCAGCACTCAGCACTCATCACTCATAACTCAGCACTCAGCACCGGCTAAACGCCGCGCTACCGCTAACAGCACTCAGCACTCATAACTCAGCACTCAGCACTCATTTGCCTACCATCATCTACAATATGGAGGCACATAAGATTTACAGTCCAGTAGGAGAATTTTTGGTGGATTCCCGATACAACCCAGAAGCGATTGAGGAAAAATGGCAAAAAACATGGTTAGAACTTGGCTTAGATAAGACCCCTACAGATAGGAATAAGCCCAAATTCTACGCTCTATCCATGTTCCCCTATCCATCGGGCAGCCTGCACATAGGTCACGTCCGTAACTATACAATTACCGATGTGATTGCCCGCCTCAAACGAATGCAAGGGTATCGGGTACTGCATCCAATGGGATGGGATGCCTTTGGCTTACCCGCAGAAAACGCTGCCATTGACCGTGGCGTACCCCCTTCCCGGTGGACTTATCAAAATATTGACCAAATGCGGCAACAATTGCAGCGTCTTGGCTTGTCAATTGATTGGGATTGTGAACTTGCCACCTGTTCACCAGACTATTACAAGTGGACACAATGGATTTTTTTGCAGTTTTTAGAAGCTGGTTTAGCATACCAACGAGAAGCAGCCGTTAACTGGGATCCTATTGACCAAACTGTATTAGCAAATGAACAGGTTGATAATGAAGGACGTTCTTGGCGGAGTGGTGCTAAAGTTGAGCGCAAATTACTCAGACAGTGGTTTTTCAAAATTACCGACTACGCCGAAGAATTATTAAACGACCTGGATAAATTGACAGGCTGGCCGGAACGGGTCAAGTTGATGCAGGCGAACTGGATAGGGAAATCTACAGGAGCGTATTTAGAATTTCCTATTGTCGGCAGCGATGGAAAAATCGCCGTGTATACCACTCGTCCTGATACTGTGTTCGGTGTCAGCTACGTAGTCTTAGCACCAGAACATCCCCTGACTCAGCAAGTCACCGCTAAAGACCAAAAAGCGGTAGTAGAAGCCTTTATTCAAGAGGTGACAAATCAAAGTGAGTTGGAACGTACCGCCGAAGACAAACCCAAGCGCGGTGTTCCTACTGGTGGCAAAGTCATTAACCCATTCACAGGGGAAGAAGTACCTATTTGGATTGCCGACTATGTACTGTATGAGTATGGTACTGGGGCGGTTATGGGTGTACCTGCCCATGATGCACGGGATTTTAAATTTGCCCAAAGATATGATTTACCCATTGATTTTGTTATCGCTGCCCTAGAAGATGTGGCAGGTTTTGATTTAAGCCCAACATCAGAAACAGAAGAAGTTACCCAACTAGTTCAGATTGAATATAACGAGGCATACACTGAGCCAGGAATTTTAATCAATTCTGGGTTGTTTACTGGCATGACTTCCGCAGAAGCCAAATCAGCAATTACTAAATATGCCCAAGAACAAGGTTTTGGTAAAGAACGTATTCAATATCGCTTACGGGATTGGTTGATTTCGCGCCAACGCTATTGGGGCGCACCCATTCCAGTTATTCACTGTCCCAACTGTGGGATAGTACCAGTACCAGATGCAGATTTGCCTGTACAGTTGCCCGAAGAAGTGGAATTTACCGGCCGTGGTGGTTCACCTTTGGCACAGTTGGAAAGTTGGGTAAATGTGCCTTGTCCTACTTGTGGTACTCCTGCTAAACGAGAAACTGACACGATGGATACTTTTATTGATTCCTCGTGGTATTTCTTGCGGTTTCCTGATGCTAAAAATCAAAATCAGGTGTTTGCTCCTACTAAAACTAATGACTGGATGCCCGTAGAGCAATACGTAGGTGGCATCGAACACGCTATTTTACATTTATTGTATTCCCGGTTTTTTACTAAGGTATTACGAGATAGAGGTTTATTGAACTTTGATGAACCATTTGAACGCCTGTTAACTCAGGGAATGGTGCAGGGTTTAACTTACCTGAATCCCAACAAGGGGGGTAAAGATAAATGGATTCCTTCTAATGTAGTCAATCCTAATGACCCCCGTGACCCTCAAACGGGTGAACCATTGCAGCGTCTTTACGCTACTATGTCCAAGTCTAAGGGTAATGGTGTTGCGCCAGAAGATGTAATTTCTAAGTATGGTGTAGACACAGCGCGGATGTTCATCTTATTCAAAGCACCACCAGAAAAAGACCTGGAATGGGATGAGGCGGATGTTGAAGGACAATTCCGGTTTTTAAATCGGGTTTGGCGGTTGGTGACAGATTATGCTGCGGCTGGGGTCTGTCGTAAACAGGCTCAACTTGCTGATTTGAGTAAGCCAGAAAAGGAATTACGGCGGGCAATTCATACGGCTATCCAAGCTGTAACGGAAGATTTAGAAGATGAGTATCAATTCAATACAGCCGTTTCCGAGATGATGAAGTTAAGTAATGCCCTCTCTGATGCTGACTGTCGCAATTCACCAATTTATGCTGAAGGTGTGCAAACTTTGGTGGTGTTACTAGCTCCCTTTGCGCCACATATTGCTGATGAATTGTGGCATTTATTGGGTAATAGTGGGTCTGTTCATACTCAAACTTGGCCTACTTTTGACTCGGCTGCTTTAGTGGCTGATGAAATCACGTTGGTGATTCAGGTTAATGGGAAGAAACGCGCTGATTTGCAAGTTCCAGCCCAGGCGGATAAGGCTGAATTGGAGAAATATGCCCGTGAATCAGAAGCAGTTCAGCGTTATTTGGAAGGAAAAGTAATTAAAAAGGTGATTGTTGTACCTGGGAAGTTGGTCAATTTTGTGGTTGGTTAGTTGCTCATACGAGTTATTAGTCTAGTCTAGTAAATTAGTTTTTGGAGACGCGATTTATCGCGTCTCTACAAAGGGCTTATTTGTTGTATTCTTTCTGCAAATAGCTAATAAAAATATAGTTATTTAAGTTAAACTTTTGATGTTTTAGCAAGAATTAATAGTATTTAAGAGTCGCTACTAATATCTTTTTGAATACCATTTCTTTCACGTTTGAGACTTTCTTCTAAAGCTTGAATTTGCTCACGACGCGCTTCTAATTCTAGTGTGCGGCGTGCTAAATCTTGGTTTTGTAAAGTTAGAGATTGTCTCCATTGTTCCGCTCTTTCTGCTTCTTGTTGTAAAAATTCTGGGGTGACACCAGTTGTTAGATAAGCTTGCACTAAATATAATACCCAGTCACAAGCATCTTCCATATGTTCAATATGACCTGTGGCGGAAAGTTCTACTAACACCAGCACTTTTTCGCTGATTGCGTTACTTTTGCCCAGTAAAATGAAAGCTTCTTCTGGAATCATTGTCCAAAGGGAATCAGCTTCTTGACGTGCTAATAAGCGTAATTGGTACTGGTTTAAAAATTCATTTTTATGGACTTGGGCTAGATATAGCATGGCTGTGGCTTTATTCCCATTCAAAATTCAAATCTAGGGTAATGGGAGTCTTCCCATTACCCTTTACAGCTATGCTAAACCACTCAGGCGATCGCGTAAAATCTCTGCTTGTTTTTCCGCTTCGGCTAAAGCTTCTCTTGCACTCTGCACTACATCTGGCCTAGCTTTATCCACAAAGTTGGCATTGCTTAACCTACCTTTGAGAGATTGCGCTTCGGCTTCAATTTTGCTCAGGCTTTTCTCTAGCTTGGCACGCATGGCTGCTAAATCCACCACACCATCTAGAGGTATGACTACCTGTACTGTACCAACTACACCTGCAATAGCTTTTTCTGGTTCTTGTGTTGGTGGTTGTAATTCCTGCTGTACTGGAGTGTTTTCTGTGGCGGGTGGGAATAACTGCGCCCAGAATTTTTGTCTGGCTTTGGCTGACAATAAAGTGCTGAGAACAAACCAAGTTGCGTAACCCAAACCGACGAGTTCAAAGAAAATGCCAAGGACAGGAATATCATCTAGGGTATCGCCAACAGCTATGGCCAGTCGGAAGAATATTAAACCTACAATCAGCCAGACAATCGTCCGCCAACTACTTTTGGGTTTTGGCTGTACGACTGTTTGGGGTTTTGGTTCATCAGCAATGGTCAAAGTCTCCACCTTGGCTAAATCTTTAATGTAAGATTGTCCAGCCGTGAGGATTTGGCGTTCTTGTGGATTTTCAGACTGCAAATTTGCTGTGACTTTTACCCCTGGTTTGACTTCCGCTTCGGCGCGTAAATTGCGGATGGTGCGGATAGTACCAATTAGCAGTTCAAACTGTGTTTCTAAGTTTGGGTTAATGAGGTTATTATCAGCTTTCGGATATGGCTGTAAAGCTAACGTTTGTTGAGAATCAGCTGGTTGTTGGGTGAGAGTCTGCCAAATTTCTTCGGTGATGTGGGGCATAAAGGGATGCAGTAGCTTTAAAATCCCTTCGAGTACGTAGGCGAGGATTTGTTGGGCTACTCGCCGCGATGCTGGGTCTGCATCTTTTTGCAGTCTAGATTTTACTAGTTCAATATACCAGTCGCAAAAATCACCCCAAATAAACTCGTATAGTCCTTTGGCTGCTTCTCCTAAACCGTAGTTATCGATGGAGTTAGTGGTTTGCTGGATAACTTGATGATAGCGAGAAAGAATCCAGAGATCGCTTAATTCCGTGGCAAGTGGTTGACCTAATTGTGCTGGGGTTTGTCCATCTAGATTCATCATGACGAATCTAGCCGCGTTCCACAACTTGTTGGCAAAGTTGCGGGAGGCTTCTACCGATGATGATTCATCTTTTTTGCGATCGTATTCTAAGCGAATATCTTGACCAGCACCCGCTACTTCTTTAACTAAGGTATAACGTAGGGCATCAGTACCGTATTTATCAATCAGCAACAGTGGGTCAATCCCATTATTAGACGACTTCGACATCTTTTTATTGTTTTCATCCCTGACCAAACCGTGAATGTAAACGGTCTGGAAGGGCATTTTTCCAGTGAAATGACCAGCCATCATGGTCATTCTAGCTACCCAGAAAAAGATGATATCAAAGCCTGTAACTAGTGTGGTTGTGGGGTAGTAGGTAGCTAAATCTGGAGTTTGTTCTGGCCATCCTAATGTAGAAAAAGGCCACAAACCAGAAGAAAACCAGGTATCTAAGACATCTGGGTCTTGTTCTAACTGGACATGTTCTCCAAATTGTGCCTTGGCTTTCTCCCATGCTTCATCTTGGGATTTGGCAACTACAAACGGTGTGCTATCGGTGATTTGTCCGCCTGTCTCACTGATAGCATACCAAGCGGGGATTTGATGACCCCACCATAATTGACGCGAGATACACCAATCCCTGAGACTTACTAACCAATCGCGGTAAACCTTTGTCCAGCGTTGAGGGACAAATTCGGGGGTGTTTTGCTGGTCAAGGAAATCTAATGATTTATCCGCCATTGGGCGAATTTTGACAAACCACTGAGTAGATAATAATGGTTCAACGGGAACTTTACCGCGATCGCTATAAGGAACGGTATGCTTATAATCTTCGACTTTTACTAACACAGCATCGGCTTCGAGGCGTGCAACTACATTCTTTCTCGCCACAAAGCGGTCTTGTCCTTGAAACTCCCCGGCGTTAGCGTTCAGCGTACCGTTTTTATTGAGGATATTAATAAAGGGTAGATTGTGACGCTTACCCATTTCAAAGTCATTCAGGTCATGGGCGGGAGTTACCTTCACGCAACCTGTCCCGAAAGTGGGGTCAACTAATTCATCGCCAATGATGGGAATTTCCCGTTGCATAATTGGCAGAGTTAAAGTTTTACCAATTAGGTGTTTATAGCGGTCATCATTGGGATTGACAGCTACACCCGTATCACCCAGCATGGTTTCTGGGCGAGTCGTCGCCACCTCTATATAACCAGAACCATCTGTTAAGGGATAGCGGAAATACCAAAGATTACCCTCAACCTCTCTAGATTCCACCTCGACATCAGAGACAGCCGACTGGGAAGCCGGACACCAGTTAACTAAATATTCACCACGATAAATTAAACCTTCATCGTAGAGACTCACAAAAGCTTCCACCACAGCTTTAGATAAGCCCTCATCCAGCGTAAATCTCTCCCGTGACCAGTCTACCGACACCCCCAAGCGTCGCAGCTGATTAACAATTGTTCCCCCTGATTCCGCTTTCCATTGCCAAGCACGTTCTAAAAATTGGTCGCGTCCCAACTCATAGCGGGTTTTACCCTCGGCTTTAAGTTGTTTTTCTAAAATTGTGTGGACAGCAATACTAGCGTGGTCAGTTCCTGGTAGCCACAGGGTATTCCGTCCCTGCATCCGGTGATAACGCACTAGAGTATCAATCAACGCACTCTCAAAGGCGTGACCCATGTGCAGACTACCGGTGACGTTTGGTGGCGGAATTACAACACAATAAGGTTCGCCACCATGATTGGGGTCAGCTTTGTAAATTTGGTTGTCTTCCCAGAATTTTTGCCACTTTGCTTCAGTGGAAAAAGGATCGTAGAGACTGGGAAGATTTGGTATAGTTGCGGTCATTCTGGGAAATTCACGTTTGGAAGGACTCTAATAAATTTTGCCACAGGGTTGGGGATTAGGGACTGGGGATTGGGGACTAGGAATTTTGGATTTTAGATTGAATAATCTAAAATCCACTCATTGCAAATCCAAAATTGAAAGGCTGGGAAGAAGAAATATTGAATCTTTGTAGAAACGCGATTCATCACGTCTTATGATTCTTCGCATCCAAAAATTTTAACTGGTGGTATAGACAGTTAATTTGTGGTAGGTTCACTCCGGCGGCTTGGGCTTTTATTAATGGGTTGCCTAAAATTGCTTCTACTTCCAACGGACGGTGTTCATCATAGTCGATTTTCATGCTGGGACGGTAAGGGGTCATCTTGATGGTGTAATCTAGCATGGTTTGGATGAAGCTATCAGGAATTATCCGCCCCATACTATTTGCCCCACCTTTCACCTCATACATGATTTGTTCTACTAGTGTGCGGGTATTAGTATCTCTCATTAATCCGTCAGTGCTAGCGTTGAGAATTACAGACAGTCCATTGTAAGGAATATTCCACACCAGTTTTTTCCAACGTGCCAGTAATAAATCTTCTGCTAATTCAATCCCAACTCCTGCACTTTGGAAATCTTGGGCTACTTGCTGCATTTTTTCTGTAATTCCAGCCGCAGAATATTCGGGGATATATTCCCCTAAAGTAATGTGTCCATAGTCTAAATGCCGGATATGCCCTGACCCCACTTTATTAGAACACAGGAAGCACAAACCACCAATTACATGAACTTTGTGGAGAATTTGGGCTATTTCTTCTTCTACACCTAGTCCATTCTGTAATAACAACACCACTCCACCATCTTTAACGACGGGTGGTAACAACTGCGGTAGCAAATGATTTTGAGTCGTTTTTAGTGACACTGCTACCACATCGCATTTTGGCATCTTGGTGACATCGTTGTAGGCGTTCACTTGGGGAAGGGTAAAGTCACCGTCTTTTGACTCGACGATTAGACCGTGGTTTGTAACGTGTTCGTAGTCACTCTTGAGTAAAAAGTGAACATCTAAACCAGCTTTTTGCAATTTAGCACCGTAAAATCCGCCTAATGCACCAGTTCCCAAGATGCCATATTTGCAATGCTGTTCACTCATACTTTTTTGCCCAAAATTTTCTGATGATTATCATAGACCAGTGTCTAAAAACCAACTACTACCGCTACGCAAAAGTCAAAAGTCAAAAGTTTTTCAAGTAGAACGGCGTAAATGATTAATGGTTTGTAGTGTACCCATGCGGGGTGAATCCTACGGATACGCTACGCGTTCACGCAGTGTTCCGTAAAGCCTGCGGTATAGCTACGCTTAGGGCGCAGTCTCTCTGAGAGAAGGAAGCTAGTTTGAAATAATTTATTCATAAAAATTAAACCTGTTTCACAATAATTTAAAATTTTTGGCAGGAGACACAATGAAAATCTATTTTCTCAATCCCCAATCATTAGGTAAAAAAATGGCTGATATTGTTGATATTGCAATTAGTGCTGATGCTTTTAAAACTCTGGTGACTGCTGTCAAAGCTGCTGGTTTAGTAGAAACATTAAAAAGTCCTGGCCCTTTTACTGTTTTTGCACCCAATGATGATGCTTTTGCTAAATTACCGCCAGGAACTATCCAAACTTTGGTACAGAATATTCCCCAGTTAACCAGAATACTCACCTATCATGTCGTGCCTGGCAAGCTGAAACAGGCTGACTTAGCGAAACTTGGTACAGTCACATCTGTTGAGGGTTCACCTATCAAGATTGATTGTTCTGAAGGTTTTGAGGTCAAAAATGCCACGGTTTTAGCCGCAGATATTGAAGCTGATAACGGTATTATTCACGTTATCGATACTGTGATTTTGATGGGTTAACGGGACTTAAACATTTTTGAGGGTTAAATAAGCTTCAAACCTTTGCGGGGTAAGGGAAATACACCAAATACACTAAAACGCCTGAAACCCAGATATACGAACAAATCAATCAAAGCGATGTCCAAGTCTCTTGATATATACGTTTGAGGCTATTTTATAGGTGTTTTTTGCCTAAGACCCATTAATGATTATCTGGGTGGGTATTACCCACCTGATTTATCGCTAAATCATTAGAATTGTTTATTAAAAGCATACTTATAGACTGATGAATTGTAATTTATGTTAAATATATGCAGAAGTATTTACTTTAGATATATGCTAAGTTAAGTTGATATATCTAAAAATATATTGAGTTTTAGATGCCAACATTATCCCAACAGATTAATGCTTTATTTTCATAACTTAGCTGAGTTCTCTCGTGCTAACTGCGTGGGGATTTGTGCCTTTCTTGTCCCTGCTAATTTACTAGCTACATTGTCAACCATAATTTTAGCTGTCATTAGTCGTCCAACCCTTCAAATTTGGCAAGCTGCTAGCATTGCAAGTGTTTTCGCAGTCTTAATGATACTACACGTATATACTTGGTTCATGATTGGTGTGGTGATGTCTCCCACCTATATTTTGTTAGGTTTAGCAATTACCTGCTTACTTACCAACGTTGCAGCTATCGTTTTACAGAAACGCCACCTTCACCGCTTTACTATTTCCCAAAACATTTGAACTAAATGCGGTAAGCCCCACACTCAAATCTTAGTAGGGTGGCAAAGAATAGCGATTGACGACGATTGCTCCATGACCAAAAGCAACCAATGCTGAGTATAGCCGTTCTGGAAGGTCGAGTCGGATTTGTTTTGATATTCTTTTCTCATCATAAATGTTTGGATGTACTGTAAATCCCAGAAGTCATAGTTAGCTTTAGTCTCAGCCTATGATATTCAAGCTATTAGGACATGGGCTGAG
Organism: Anabaena minutissima FACHB-250; assembly: GCF_014697125.1. Taxonomy (GTDB): domain Bacteria; phylum Cyanobacteriota; class Cyanobacteriia; order Cyanobacteriales; family Nostocaceae; genus Trichormus; species Trichormus minutissimus. Next base: position 36,431 of record NZ_JACJRG010000025.1, read on the forward strand.
ACTAAAGATTTTTTCCCTCAAGCCTTATTCCTTAAGAATTAACCCTCACTCAAAGCCAAAAACTGCTCATCATTAATCCTTCCAGATTGATGGAGAACATCTGTTATTTCCGAAATAGTTAAAACTGCATGGCCACGATAACCATTTTCTACTAACCTCTTTTGTACACCTTGTTCATGGTCAATAAATACCACAATATCCTGCACATTTAGCCCAGATGACCTTAACTTTTCTGCCCCTTCCATCACACTTTTACCACTAATGAGAATATCATCAACAACCGCCACTGTTTCCCCTGGATAAAAATTACCTTCAATTAATCTGCGAGTTCCATGTACTTTTACCTCTTTTCGAGGGAAAATCATTGGACAATGCAGACGTAAAGATAAGCCAGTAGCAGTAGGTAAAGAACCATAGGGAATACCCGCTAATCTGTCAAAAGTTAAATTTTTTAAGATTTTTTCATAGCCACTAAGAACTTGATTAAAAACCTGGGGGTTAGAAATAATTTTGCGTAAATCAATATAATAAGGAAATATTGCCCCTGATGCTTGGACAAATTCGCCAAACATAATGCAACCAATATCATGAAGCTGTAAAATCAAATCATGGTAAGGGTGTTGCTTTGGAAAAACAACATCTGGAAGCCACACAGAACAGGTAGAAGCATTTTGAATTACTTGAGTTTTTATTTGATTAATTTCTGCGCGTAAAGACTTCACTTCTTCAGATAAATTTGGTTTTGCCAACATATCTTGAGGCACAGGAATTAATAAACGATTTCCGTTGCTATCTAAACCTGCTTCTAAAATTCGGTTTAAATTACCTCCCTCACCCCAAACACTACGCGCCATGATTATCCGTTCTGGTGCAACTGCCCTAATTTGAGATAATACTTCAGAATTAGTAGTTCCTACTTCTAAACCCAATTGTTCTGGCGTTCCCCAATTTTTTGATTCTTTTACTACTTGTAAATAAAGCGGTGATTCTTTTGTAGGATATTGCTGTAAAGCCTCTGCACCTGGGTTAGAAGTACAGCATAAGACAAACACTGCTTTATCAGGATAAACCAAAAATGGAGCTACATGATCTTGTCCTGTATAGGGAGTAAGTGTAATTGCATCTACTTGCCATTCTGTAAATACTGTCTTAGCAAAGATAGTGCTGGTATTTAAATCACTATGTTTCGCGTCTAAAATAATTGGAATATGATTTGGAATAGCTGCTAAAGTTTTATGCAGTAGTTCTAAACCAGGAATACCCAAGGCTTCATAAAAACCCAATGTTGGCTTATAAGCACAGACAAAATCAGCAGTTTCAGCAATAATAAATTGCATCCATTCCCACAAACCAGAGATGATAGCTTGAGATTTATAAATATCAGGCATCATCTCTATATTTGGGTCAAGACCAACAAACAGTAAACTTTGATTTTGCGATATAATTGTTTGTAATTTATCAGAAAAAATCATTTGTTTAGTCAATAATCATTAGTTAATGGGCATTGGGCATTGGATATTTAGCCCTTGTCTCCTTCCCTTGCGTCCCCTACACTCCGAACTCTTCTAAATACCCGCAAACCATTCATAACCCTGATCCTCCCAGTAGCCTTGAAAAGGTGTTAGATGGCTCGTGAGAGTAATTTGAGTTACCCACTTACTCTGTTTATAACCAAGTTTAATTGGCGAAGCAAGGCGTAAAGGCGCACCATTATCAACTGGTAAAGGTTCACCATTTTTTTGATAAGCTAACAGTGTTTGAGGATGTAAAGCTGAAGCAATATCCCAACTTTCGTAGTAGCCATCAGCCGATTTAAAATACGCATACCGGACATTACTTTTAGGTTGGGCAAGGGCAATAATTTCTCTTAAACGGATGCCACCCCATTGCACGATCGCAGCCCAACCTTCTACACAAACATGGCGTATAATCATGGAAGTTAAGGGCAAATTTTGAATCTCTGCCATACTCAGGCTTAAAGGATGATCAACTTCACCATCAATAATTAAACGATATTTTTCTATATCAATAATTGGCGTATACCGAAAAGTATTAACTATTAATTCCTCTGGTTGAATTTCGCTAATTGAAAATTCTGGGACTGCCTTCTGGGGGCTAAATATTAGCTTTTCTATTTTTTGATTTAGTGGTTCAGAAAGTGTACCCACCAAATCTTCAAATATTGGCGTACCACAACCACCTAGCAAAAAACTCATGCTAGAAATACCGGAAATATTTAAAAATTTACGGCGGCTTAATTGAGGATGGCGTAGACGAATTAAATCCATATTTAATCATGCAAGATTAGCAATTAATATTTGTTCTACCAAAACATTGAGGCTGTGAGTTCTTCCCCTCCCGCTTTACGTCCTAAAAATGAGTGAATAATAGCAAATATTATGGACATTGGGACTGAGGTAAAATGAACGATTCGTAAAGCTTCCCAACTCCCAAACATATCAACAATAACAGGAAATTGAGCAGGTTTATACATACCTATCCCAGTCAATAATGCCAGTAGCAAAATCGGAATAATGGATGTATAGACAATCCGATGCCAAGCATAAACTAGACGTTTAGGATTCTGAGTTTTTTGTAATGCTTTGATATCGTTAACACCAACAAATCGATGTCGCCAGCGTCGAGTAGTTAAAACATAAATTCCGTACCACAGAAGATTTAGGGAAAATAGCCACATAGATGCAAAATGCCAGTGTCTACCACCTGCTAGCCAACCCCCTAAGGTAAATATATGAGGTATGTGTAAACCGTCACGTCCACCAAACACAGGGTTAGCATTGTAAATTTGCAGTCCACTAGTCACCATGAGAAATAGGCTAATGATGCTGATAGAGTGGAAAACCCTAGCCCCTATGGCTTGGGTAGGTAGTTTTCTCATCTTTGGGGGAATAGTTGCAGTCATGGATTTAAATGTTTTAGTTAAATAATTATATTAAAAAATGTGAAGCAAACTTTTCAAATCACATACTTAGAGGTAATCATCAGCACAAGACAGGCTGAAGAAGAAAATGAAATGTCCTCATTGTGCATCAACTTCATATCGTAAAAATGGTCATCGGAAGGGTAGGCAGAATTACCTGTGCAAGAATTGCGGTAAACAATTCCTAGAGTCTGTATTACCCCATCCCGAAGAAAATAAGTTGATGACGGATATTATTGGGCATAGTGAAATATCAGTCGTTTTAGAAAATCAGACTATAACGGAAAAAACGACTGCACCATCTACGGCATCTTTTAGTTTAAGCCTATTAGAAGAACTATTACAAAATATCCTATCAAATGGGTGGTTAGAATCTCCCCTAGTCTATCAGTTTATTAAGAAAATTCAACAACCAATAGAAAATAGAACTGATTTTGCAGAAACAGGAATTTCTTTAATACTATTGGATGTAGAAAACTTAAAAATAAATATTGATCTTGAAACATTTTTAGCCAGCATATGTAAATATCCGCTCAAAGTCAAAATAGGTTTTGCAAATTGGAAAAATCCTAGTATCGGCAAACAAGATATAGATTTATATGCGCGAGGTTATCAACTCGTTCATGTGCCTGATGGCAAAGACAGTGCTGATGCGAAAATGATGACAGTTGGTGCTAATATTTTACGTTATTATCCTACTGTGAAAGAAGTATTAGTTTGCTCTGGAGATGCCATTTTAAAGCATCTTTGTAATGAACTGCTAAACCAGGGTTTAACAGTGTATTGGGTACGTAGACAAGCCCAAATACTGCATATAGAAAACTGCAATAATAGGCAATCGATTTTCTATTCTCTCCCCTTGACAATGGAAATTCCTTCTTTGGAAGATGTAGTACATAAAATAGAAAATTTAATTAAGTCTGAGCAAGAATCTATTGAAACTAAACTCAATAATCTCGTGGCGATCGCTAACCTATTTCAAGAGCGATGTCATTTAGAGTTACATAATGATAAGTCAGAAAAAGCAGAAAAAATAGATCCACTTACCCAAAAGCCTCATTCTCCTACAACATCCCCTGTTGGCCAAGAGGTTAATTCCCAAACAGACTTAGAGCAATTGCTTTTAGAAATTCTTCATAATATCTATGTTAAGTCTCCTAAAAGTAAATTATCTGTATCAAAATTAGGCACAGAATTACAAAGAATATGTGGTCAATCGCCTAATTCAATTATCAAGAAATTAAAACTTGGTTCTAGCTTTATCAAGTTTTTGCAGTCATCAGCCCTATTTACCTTGAAAGCCAACGGTAAAGAATACGAAGTCACTAAGTCTAAAGATCAGCCCTTGGGATGTAGCAATTTATAGCTCGATTATGTATGTCAATGTAATCTAATTTACTGCGTCTGCATAATTATTGCCCAGGCAAGACTCAAAAATCTAGCAAGAACGACAAAATTTACAATTAGATCAGCTGTGGTGCTAGATTTTGAGAATATATGAAAATTGATCATGTTCACTTCTATGTAGAAGATGCCAAAGTCTGGCGAGATTGGTTTGTAAACTATCTGGGTTTCACATCAGTAGCTAGTGGTATCCATTCATTCCACACTTCCACAGAGGCAGTGAAAAGTGGTGTGGTCAAGTTTTTGCTGTCTTCACCTGTCTTACCTACCAGTCCAGTAGCTGATTTTTTGCGTCAACACCCCCCTGGTGTAGTAGATATTGCTTTTGCAGTTGAAGATGTGGAAGCGGCGATCGCTCATGCTCAAAATCACGGTGCGAAAGTCTTACAATCTATCGAGGAACGCCAAGTAGGTGATTTTTTCCGCAAATGCAGCAAAATAGCAGCTTGGGGTAGTTTGACTCATACCTTAATTGAACACCCCCCAGAACCCCATCAAAGCCCATCAAACAACATTGTCACCGCTATAGATCATATAGTCTTGAATGTGGCAGCAGGTGACTTAGAGCGTGTAGTTAGTTGGTATGACAAAATTCTAGATTTTCAACCCCGCCAGACTTTTAAAATTCAAACCGATCGCTCTGCTTTGTATAGTCAAGTCATGGTTTCCCGCCAAGGTAATGTGCAGTTACCAGTAAATGAACCAGCTTCCCAAAATTCCCAAATTCAAGAGTTTTTAGATTGCAATCGCGGCGCAGGCATTCAACACATTGCCTTGCAAACCACCAATCTCGTCAACGCGATCGCCCAATTTCGTCAGCGTGGTTTGTCTTTACTCTCCGTTCCCCAAACCTACTACTCCCAACTCCAAAGCCGCCCCGGACTTCCCCTATCACCCGTAGAATTAGCCGCGATCGCTCAACAGGAAATTTTGGTAGATTGGCAGCAAGATTCCGATCAAGGAGTATTGTTACAGATTTTCACTCAGCCTATCTTCGGGCAACCAACCTTTTTCTTTGAATTTATCGAACGTCGTCGCCAAGCACAAGGCTTCGGGGAAGGTAATTTTCGCGCCTTGTTTGAAGCTATTGAAAGCGAACAAATCAAACGCGGGACTTTAGAGTGCTGAGTGCTGAGTAAGGAGTGGGGAGTAGGGAAAATATTTATTTATGACTCATTACACCGAGGTAAAATATTTGTAATAAAAATTAACACTGACTTCCGCCGATGCTGAGACTAATTACCGACTTCGACGGCCCTATCATGGATGTTTCCGAGAGGTATTATCGTGTCTATCTATTTTGCCTCGAAGAAATCCGATATCCCCATCAAGCAGTGCGACAACTGGCTAAAGCGGAATTTTGGCAAATGAAGCGATCGCAAATTCCAGAAAAACAAATTGCTTTGAATTCCGGTTTAGATGAGACGCAAGCTCAAGAATTTGCCCAATTGCGGCGCAAAACAGTACATACAGAATCTTACTTTGAGTATGATAGCCTCATCCCAGGTGCTGTAGAAGCATTGTTAAAAATTCAGCAGGCTGGTGTTGATTTAGCTGTGATGACGATGCGCCGGGTGAAGGAGTTGGATTATGCCTGCCAAAAATACGATTTAGGGCGATTTTTTCCTGAAAATCGCTGTTATTGCCTCAGTAACGATTATGTAAAAACTCGCGATATTGAAGATAAACCCCTATTAATGACCAGGGCATTAGCAGAACTACCCCCCGCAGCCGATACTTGGATGGTAGGGGATACAGAAGCTGACATTGCCGCCGCTAAAAAGCATGATATTAAAGTTATGGCTGTTGAATCTGGTATCCGCGATCGCAGGCAATTGGAACTTTACTATCCTGACTTAATTGTTCCAGATTTAAATACTGCGGTAAATTTCATCCTGGAATCTAGATTATCAACTTCAACATCAAACACATAAACTAAAAACCCCTTCCTTATTCAGAAAGGGGTTTTGGCTGAGTTAGATTGAGAATTGTACTTAACGCAGAAAACTGCTAATTAACCACAACAATATAAACGTCAGTACAGTCGAAAACTGATTAGCCGAGAGATATGGTATTTGTGGTAACAGCCAGCCAGCAATTAGCCCTCCCGCAATTAAGCCAATGATTAGCCCAACGAGAGTAAACAAAACTGCTCGGCCAAATCTACCTTCTTTGCGATTGAGAAAGAAAATACTAACTCCTACCCCAACCACTAAGGACAGCTGTAAAACTTGATTACCTGTAAAAATGCTGACTGCACTCAAACCCACATACCAAGCACCGGGTAAAAGCACATCTGCCTTTGTGGGCTGATCCAGAATATTTTGCAGCCATGCAGGTGATTGCTCACGAGGCGTAGGACTTTCTTTCGGAGCAGATTGTATCCTCAATTCTGGGAAGCGGATACGCTCTGGTACTTTGATTTTTCCTTCCTGGCGCATCCGTAAGCGATCCATTAAAATCGCATCGTAAGCTGCCTCAACGATTTCTACACTCTTGGCATCGCCGCTACATTGCTCCATCAGGCGATTGCGAGCGTCCTGAATCTCATCGAAGCTAGCATCTTCTGATACCCCAAGTTTTTCGTAGGGATTTTGATCGCTCATGGGAGTTTATACTTGAGCCTTAGTCAGAGGCAATTTTTTGTTGCAGAATAACAATTTTAGATTTTAATTGGATCGAAGACAAACCTATCGACCGAATTTTATGCTCTACCAGGATAGTAGCACGCGTTAGTCAGATTGACCCAGGAATTTCAGCTACAGCCACTTTAACATATTGTTATAACTCCGTGTATACCCTCATGTCGTTGACCCATTCTAGCTCTAACCTAGAATTTGAGCTGGGAATACCTAAAGAATGTAATGTTTCTAAAAAGATTTTGTCGGCTTCAGGTTTACCACTCTATCCTAACTTGAGGACATTTCTATGATTTAGCTCCAACTTAAGTAGTGGTATCTATCCACATAAAGATTTAAAATTGAAAAGTTTTAAATCTCCACTGAATTAATATAGGGAAGTTTCCAGGCTGAATAAATGATTTGTCGCTAATAGCCTAATATTGGGTAGCTGGACATATAAGTTTCTCATGACAGGATCTAAATTAAACTGTAAAAATAGTTACAAAATTTTTTCTAGTATATTTGTCCAGCATCTTGATTACACTATCATTTAGAAAATCAGGAAATGAATTTCTGAGCCTTGTAGCTCCTTACATCATCCCTCAGTGGAAACTGCGTTTTACGCAACACTGCTGTTAATCTTAAATAAATTTATTTTTGTGTAAAGAGATGGTCATGGCTCCTGCCAAGATACTTGTAGTTGATGACGACCCTGCGGTGCGGAATTTAATCCAACGCTTTTTGTTGAAGCAAAGCTATCAGGTAGAAGCTGCTGAGGATGGAAAGACCGCGTTGTCCTTATTTGAGCAATTTAACCCAGATTTGGTAATTCTTGATGTCAATTTGCCAGACGTAATTGGGTTTAACCTCTGTCAAGAAATGCAAAGTCGTAATGGTGTTTTTGTTCTCATGCTGACTAGCCGTACAGATGAGACTGACAAGATTCGCGGTTTTGCCAAAGGTGCTGATGACTATCTTACGAAGCCATTTGGCTTGGGAGAACTTGAAGTCAGAGTAGCCGCTATTTTGAGACGACAGAGGGTAGTGACTACCGCCGAACAGAAACGCTTGCTATTTGAAAAATTGATGATTGATCCGGTACGGCGAGAGGTGACACTAAATAGCCAAGCTGTACCCTTAACAGCTTTGGAATTTGATTTGTTACATTTTTTAGCTAGTCATCCTGGTCGAGTTTGGCGACGTGCAGAACTGATTCAAGAAGTTTGGGACTATGAATATGTGGGTGATCAACGTGTTGTAGACGTGCATATTGGCCAAATTCGCAAAAAGATTGAAGTCGATGCTAGCCAACCAGCATTAATTCAGACTGTACGTGGAGTTGGTTATAAATTTGAATGTCCAACTCATTCCCAGTTAGAAACAAATCCTTGAGTTGTTTTCAATCATCCCAATTTATGTATGAATAATTAGTGGGCATGGTATACCATGCCCAAATTTTTGTATTACCAATTTTGAATTTTTAATTACCGGAAATTTGGGTAAAAGCCCCGTCGTTCTACGACGATCAATTAGTACCGTTTGTACCAGCACGGAAGAGTATCTGGTACAGAAGCTTTGGCAAGTCGGTACAAAACTTTTTTAAACTAGCAGTGATGGAACAAAGTTTCTAAATAAACACGGGCAGCACGGCGATCGCTGTCTCCATTTTGCAGTAAAAATAATGATAGTGCTGCTGTCAGTACCCGATTTTGATCCCAATCAGGATGGGCTTCTAAGTAAGTTTTCAGTGATTCATGAAGAGTTTCGGGGATTTCTGTAAAAATACTAACTGTTGCGTTCATGAGATTTTCCTTGTGTAAGTTCAGTTAAAACGAACTATCGCTTGGTGTGAGGCAGTTGTAGGCAACATCAAAACTTATCTCAGAGGTAAGTTTTGGTGTTAACGTTTGCACAAACTATAAAACCTAGTCGCATCATTGTGCGACAAGAGGGGGTAGGTTTGTCAATGCTGCGAAATGTTAAAAACGATTGTATAAAAAATAAAAGCAAACGAGATAATAAGTGTTTTAACTATATTTTTGTTACATAACTTAATAAAAACTCAGTCTAATCAGATTATCCACACCGTGAATCAAAAATCCCCAGTAAGCCTGCAAGTACCCATCCTTTCGTAGAACATCTGTGGAAAACTCCAAAAATTCCTGTGGAAACCCTGTGGAATCGGTGAGGAAAATTTTACCTAATGATAAGAATTACAAAATAGTCAATTGTTCTGGGGATTGGTTACTGGGTAATTGGACATGAGTTACACTCTACCTGTCACCTGTCACCTGTCACCTACTTCCTAACGCCGACGTTCTTGCAGCTTGCGATAAACAGCCTTTAAATCTACTTGATGGTGAGCTAAGGCAACCATTGTATGGTACAGTAAGTCTGCCACTTCACCTGCGATCGCGTCTGGCTCGTCATCCTTAAACGCCATCACTACCTCAGCCGATTCTTCCCCAATTTTCTTTAAAATTTTGTTATCACCACCAGCAAATAACTTGCAGGTATAGGAACTTTCGTTAGGGTGATCGCGGCGATCGCATATTACCTCAAACACCTGCGATAAGGTATCCCCTGGTGGAGCAGTGATTTTTCCTTCTACTTGATGAAAACAACTGCGTTCACCTGTATGACAAGCAATATCACCTAATTGCTCTACCCCAATTAGTAAAGCATCACTATCGCAGTCATAACGAATACTTTGCACTTTTTGGATATGCCCAGAAGTCGCTCCCTTGTGCCATAATTCCTGACGGGAACGACTCCAAAACCATGTTTCTTCGGTGTCTAAAGTCTTTTGTAAAGATTCCTGATTCATCCACGCCATCATTAACACCGTTCCATCCAGGTAATCTTGGACAATCGCTGGCACTAAACCCCGTTCATCGTAGCGGATTTTTTCGACGGGGATGGCGTTGTGTAATGAATTTGGATCGGTGGAAAACATACCAGCTAATTTTCTTTAAATAAATCTAATGATGCCTGGTTTCACGATACCATTATCAATAGTTCGACTGGTATGATTTTTCCACACAATATATTGATCATCTTTGTAAAACAACATCCCTTTGCATGGCGGACTGCATTCTCACAGCACTTGACGCAACATGATGAGCCTTAGAAACTTCACCATACCAGTGAATTGCCGAGTTAAAGGCCGCCCGATAAAGGTCTTGGTATGCCTCAGATAGTTGGGTACGGATCTCTAAAGGCAAGTCTTGATTCGACTTGTATAACATATTGTTATTTTTTTGTCTCTGTTAATTTTATACGATATAAGTTCTAGGCAAAATTTAACCCTATCCTAAGATAGAGCTTTTTTTGAATGCCCACAGATAGGAGAAAACCTTGGTAAACACCACAATTAAAACCACAAAATCACAAGAAGTTTTTGCTGCTGCTCAAAACCTGATGCCAGGCGGAGTTAGTTCCCCAGTTCGTGCCTTTAAATCTGTAGGGGGACAACCCATAGTTTTTGACAGGGTCAAAGGCGCGTATATCTGGGATGTAGATGGCAACCAATACATCGACTATGTAGGCACTTGGGGGCCGGCTATTTGTGGTCATGCTCATCCAGAAGTGATTAGCGCACTCCATGAAGCGTTAGAAAAAGGTACTAGCTTCGGTGCGCCTTCAGTGCTAGAAAATGTTCTGGCAGAAATGGTAATTGCTGCCGTTCCTAGCATCGAAATGGTGAGATTTGTTAACTCAGGCACAGAAGCTTGTATGGCTGTGCTACGGCTGATGCGAGCTTTTACGAACCGCGAGAAAGTCATCAAGTTTGAAGGCTGCTATCACGGACACGCTGATATGTTCTTAGTCAAAGCTGGCTCAGGTGTAGCCACCCTAGGTTTACCTGATTCCCCTGGTGTGCCTAAATCAGCGACTATCAGCACTCTTACCGCCCCATACAACGACCTAGAAGCAGTTAAAGCTTTATTTGAAGAAAACCCCGATCAGATTTCTGGTGTAATTCTAGAACCCGTTGTGGGTAACGCCGGATTTATTACCCCCGATGCTGGCTTTTTAGAAGGATTGCGGGAACTAACTCACGAGTATGGGGCGTTACTTGTGTTTGATGAAGTAATGACAGGTTTCCGTATTGCCTATGGTGGCGCACAAGAAAAATTTGGCATCAAACCCGATTTAACCACGATGGGTAAAGTCATTGGTGGTGGATTGCCAGTAGGTGCTTACGGTGGTCGCCGCGATATTATGTCTATGATTGCCCCGGCTGGCCCTGTATATCAAGCCGGAACTCTTTCGGGAAATCCCCTAGCGATGACTGCCGGAATTAAAACCTTAGAATTATTGCAAAAACCAGGTAGTTATGAATATCTGGAGCGAATTACTAAAAGGCTAGCAGATGGCTTGTTAAAAGCGGCTCAAGAAACTGGTCATGCAGTTTGCGGTGGTAACATTAGCGCGATGTTCGGCTTATTCTTCACTTCTGGGCCTGTACATAACTATGAAGATGCCAAAAAGTCAGACACAGCGAAATTTGGCCGCTTCCATCGCGGTATGTTAGAGCGCGGTGTTTATTTAGCACCTTCTCAATTTGAGGCTGGTTTTACTTCTTTAGCTCACACTGAAGAAGATATTGACCAAACGATCGCGATCGCACGGGATGTATTATCTAGTCTATGAGTGCTGAGTGCTGTTAGCGGTAGCGCGGCGTTTAGCCGGTGCTGAGTGCTGTTAGTGGTAGCGGTAGCGGTAGCGCGGCGTTGAGCAGCGTGCTGAGTTATGGGTAAGACCTATGTAATACTCATAACTCAGCACTTTCAACTCAGCACTAATTAACAGCCACATCCTTTGTGATTGCATCCTTTGATGGTTTTATGACCCTCTGCACAGCCTTCAGAACAGTAGTATTTCCCCTCCTTGTTAATTGCATCCTCTATGGAAACGATACAGAGGCAATCCGGACAGGCACATTTCAATTGATTTACGGTTGTCATCATTTTTCTCCCAAATATTCCTGATAATTACATTATTATACTTGAACAGACATTCATATATTATTTATATAATTTAACGTAAATTTCGAGCAATAAAGTGTAAAAATTTGCTCAATCAGATCAGAAACTTGAATCCAGATAGCTCAGAATTTTTAATTAAGTAATAATACGTAAGTTTTATATTTTTGATGAATTAAAATCGGCAAGCTTAAAATTTGCTTATGTACAACAAATACGATCGCAGTCTTTGATTTAAGGACATGATAGAGACTCGACACTATCTAGAAGTATAAGTATAATAAGTTGTTTGACCTGTTAATTGCTTTACATAAATCAGATTCAACTTTAGCAACTCTTCAAAGGATGTACCGCAAAACTTACCTAGCAAGAGTTGGCTTTAAGTCTCAATAATTGAAAAGAGAGTGTAACGCTACCGGTTATTATTTCGTGCAGCGAGTTGACAGTGCATGAGCTATTGCATAAATCCGACCTGTCCTAATCCAGAGAATATAGCATATAGCCAAAGGTGTGAAGCTTGTGGCTCACAATTACTGTTGCGCGATCGCTATCGGGTATTGAAGCCATTAGGTCAGGGTGGCTTTGGCGCAACCTTTTTAGCCCGTGACGAAATTTTGCCAGGAGAACCAAGTTGCGTAATTAAACAACTACGTCTTTCAACTACAGCACCCCAGGTTTTGCAAATGGCGCGAGAACTGTTTGCGCGAGAAGCCAACACCCTAGGCAAAATTGGTAATCATCCCCAGATACCACGATTGTTAGACTATTTTGAGGCTGAAGAACAGTTTTACTTAGTTCAGGAATATATTAGCGGTTCTACGCTCCAGCAAGAGGTGAAACTGAATGGTACTTTTAGCGAAGCGGGTGTTAAGCAATTTTTAAGCGAAACTCTCCCTTTATTGCAATACATCCACGATCAAAAGGTTATTCACCGTGATATCAAGCCAGCCAACTTAATTCGCCGTTCTCAAGATTCGAGAATGGTACTCATTGACTTTGGTGCAGTCAAAAACCAAGTTACCCAAGCTACAACCAACCAATCAGGACATACAGCCCTAACTGCATATGCAATTGGTACTCCTGGTTTCGCACCTCCAGAGCAAATGGCGATGCGTCCAGTTTACGCTAGTGATATTTATGCACTTGGTGTCACCTGTGTTTATCTTCTGACAGGTAAAACTCCTAAAGACCTCGATTACAATCCCAGTACAGGTGAAATCATGTGGGAACATTTAGTGCAAGCTAGTGACCACTTGATTCTTGTACTACGAAAAATGTTGGAAGTCTCTGTTCGCAGTCGCTATCATTCAGCTACAGAAGTTCTCAAAGCATTGGAGATAGAGCCATATTTAGAAAGCTTGGCTGGTGGATTGCTAGTTAAATCAGATCCTAATCATAAAGATTCAACACACAATCGCCCAGAAGATTCTGCGATTTTGCATAGCAACCCTTCTGCTACAGCTACAGGTTTAGGGGTAGCACAGGTAGCAGCTGCAATTCGCGCTAGACGAGCCAAAATCGGTGATGGAACTAGATTAGATGCTGGAGGAACACGACAAGGCGTTCCACATCCTAACAGTAACAGCAATGCTTCACAAAACCCCAAATCCAAAGTTGGACGTAGACTAGATACCCAAAGTTTACTAACAGCTTATTTGAAGGGAAGACGAGATTTTGCTCTACATAATTTAAACTTACTCAATCTCCAAGGTGTAGATTTATCATCTACTAATTTCCATTCTTGTCAATTACAAAATACTAATCTCCAAGGAGCTAATCTCCACAATAGCGATTTTGGTAGAGCTAGTTTAACTCGTGCCAATTTGAAGGATGCTAATCTCACTAAAGCTTACTTCAATCATGCCGATTTAGAAGGAGCAGACCTACGTGGTGCAGACCTCACTAATGCTTATCTCAGTAATGCTAATCTGCGGGGCGCGAATTTATGTGGTGCTAACCTCACCGGGGCAAAAATTTCTGATGAGCAACTAGCATTAGCTAAGACTAATTGGATGACAGTACGCCCTAACGGTAAACGGGGTTTATTGTGATTTGAAAAAGGCTGTGAATAGGTGACAGGTGACAGGTGACGGGCTTGAACACAGAATTAATTAATGCAAAATTATTCTTATTCCTCTTAGGGATCGCAGATATGAAAAATAATTTAAAAAACCAGGAAATAGAACGACGTTTAAATTTGTATCAGGTATTTCTGGCTTTATATGAAAGGCATGGTCATCTTCTAGATGAAATTCTCCAACTAGAAAATCTGTATCAGCCATCATTAACAGAGTTAAAATTGCGTTATGTTCAGGGTTTTGTAGATGCTTCATCTGTTTATGTGATCACTAACCTCTGTAACAATCAGACGCAAACTCTCCAGCAACCGCAACTGGTTTGGACAATAGGGCGCGATCTCAATAATGGTATATGCACTGATGATCAACATTTATCTCGTTGTCACGCCGCCATTCAGTACATTGTGAATCAAGGCTTTTACTTAGTAGATTTTCACAGTACAAATGGTTCTTCTGTCAATGGTGAAACTGTCTATCAACCAGTCAAACTTAAAGATGGCGATCGCATCCGGTTAGGAAGTTTGACTTTTGATTTTTTCTTAAATCATCAACGCCGCATTTTACCAACATTATCAACAGATTTACTCACTCAATTAATTCCACTACCTACAGATATTCAACAACAGGCATTAAGTGATAATACTGTTTATCAAGAGCAAGTTGAACTAGCAAACTTTGATGAGACTGTACAAATTTCTCTAGATTGTGCTTGGGGTAGATTAGAATATGGGCGGGATGGTTTACATGAACAGCAAAAATCAGAAATTTTAGACAGATATTTTCAACAAGCACAAAACTTTAATGTTGGTTTGGAGTAATGTTTGTAGTGAGGACTTTAGTCCTCTCTTCAGGGAGAGATTTGTTGAATATGTATAACAAAACGCTACCAGAAAAATATCAGGACTTTAGTCCTTACTACGAACGAAAAAAGATTACTCCAAATAAGAGTAATCTTTTTCATCAATAGCCGGATTTTGAATTAAATTCTATTCTTCATCTGCATCAACATCATCTTCATCTTCATCTTCTTCGTTGACTTTAGCCACAGAATTTGCGGAAACAACCGCGCCCTTATCTAATTTTTCTCGCACTAGTTTCTTAATTTGTTCAGAAAAATCTGGCTTTTCCTCTAGGTACTTAATAGCGTTATCTCGACCTTGGGAAATGTTATCGCCATTGTAACTGTACCAAGCTCCTTTACGAACAAGAATACCAGTTTCTTCGGCTAAATCCACTAGACAACCTATAGTAGAAATTCCTTTACCAAAAATAATGTCGAATTCCGCTATTCTAAAAGGTGGTGCAACTTTATTTTTAGCGACTTTGACTTTAACGCGGTTACCAAATTCATCTGTACCCTTTTTCAAGGTTTGAATGCGGCGAATATCCAAGCGCACTGATGCGTAAAACTTCAACGCGTTACCACCGGTAGTAGTTTCAGGGCTACCGTAGGTGACACCAATTTTTTGCCGTAACTGGTTAATAAAGATTACAGTGCAACCAGATTTACCTATATTCCCTGTAATTTTACGTAGAGCTTGGCTCATCAGTCTGGCTTGCAACCCAACGTGAGCATCACCCATATCTCCTTCAATTTCAGCGCGGGGAACTAAGGCTGCTACTGAGTCAATAACTACAATATCAACGGCTGCGGAACGTACTAATTGGTCAACTATTTCCAAACCTGCTTCACCGGTGTCAGGTTGAGAAACCAGGAGATTGTGAATATCTACACCTAAAGCCGCAGCATAGGTAGGGTCAAGGGCGTGTTCTGCATCCACAAAAGCAGCGATGCCACCTTCTTTTTGTACTTCTGCGATCGCGTGCAGTGCTACAGTCGTCTTACCGGAACTTTCCGGCCCATAAATCTCAATTACCCGTCCCTTGGGTAAACCACCACCCAATGCTAAATCCAAAGTCAACGCCCCTGTGGAAATTGTCTCTACCCGCATCCGGGTAGCATCCCCCAGGCGCATGATTGCTCCTTTACCGAAGCTACGCTCAATCTGGTTAAGTACCATCGTTAGAGCCTTTTGCTTGCCGGAAGTATCGGTATTGATAGCCATTCGTGCCTCTATAAGTATATGGATTTAAGATGTGTAGGGTTTAGAGTTTGAGTAGAACAGATATACTATTTTAGCCGGAAATTTCTGTAATAGGACTTCTCAAATTAAAAAGTAACTGTGACAAGATCCTAACCTGATTGCTACGTGATTGGGGCAGTGGGATTGTAAAAATTTTGAAAAAGGTAGTTTTTGACACTCGTATTGGCGTGTCGGAGCTGTCTAAGAATTAAATTTGCAAAGTGTGAACGCAAAAATAGACGGTTTGATCGGGATTGTTGGCTGTTGGTAGAAATACTCCATCAATGCGAAAAGCTGTTTGTTTGATTTCTACGGAACGAAATTGATAACCTTGAGCATGATCAGGAGAGTATCCAATTAACTCAAAGAAAATACTAGGAAACTCAGCAAATAATTGATAAAAAATACTGTCGGTCTTCACTCTAAATGCTGAATGTATAAGAAAGGCGTTATGTTGATTCTAAGTGCATTATGGGTTGAAATAATATGAATCTTGACTTTCCTGATACCACTTTATCTGTAGCAGGAATCACCGAATATATCCAAGTCCTGTTAGAAGAAAATCCCATCCTGCGGCAAGTTTGGGTAATTGGTGAAGTATCGAGTGCAAATCAGCATCGGAGTGGGTTATTTTTCACCCTGCAAGACCCCGATCGCACAGCCTCAATTAAGTGTGTGACATGGAATAGTCAAGTAACTAAATTGATGCAGCTACCTACTGTTGGGGAACAAATCATTATTTTAGGTAGTATTCGCTTATATCCCCAAAGAGGAGAGTATCAATTAACAGTATGGCAAGCTTTACCTGCTGGTGAAGGTTTGCAAGCACTGCGCTATCAACAGTTGCGTAATCGCTTGCTAGCTGAGGGTTTATTTGATGCTGCTAGAAAGCGATCGCTTCCTCTGCATCCTCAAACGATCGCTGTTGTCACATCCCCCACGGCGGCGGCGTGGGGAGACATTCAAAGAACCCTCAAGCAAAGATATCCAGGGTTACACGTTTTATTTTCACCCGCTACAGTCCAAGGTGAGCAAGCAGCAGACTCGATTGTTAAAGCTATTGAACGGGTAGAACGAGATGGACGCGCGGAGGTATTAATTTTATCGCGGGGCGGCGGTGCAGTGGAGGAATTGGCTTGTTTTAATGATGAACGAGTAGTTAGGGCGGTGGCTGAGTGTTCTATACCAGTAATTACGGGGATTGGTCATCAACGGGATGAGTCGTTAACAGATTTGGTGGCGGATGTGTGTGTACATACACCCACGGCGGCGGCGGAAACTGTTGTTCCTTCCCTGGCACAGTTGTATACTCAGCATCGTCAGCGATTTGATGCTTTATATGATGCGTTGTTGGCTTCTCAGAGTCAAGCAGCCTATAAACTGCAAACCTTGCGCCATCGGTTGCGAAATCTGCGTTTAGATAGACAAGTACAGCAAGAAGTCCAAAAACTGACTTGGGAACGTCAACGATTGCTGCAACTCACTAAAGGGCGATCGCAACACGCCAAGCAGCATTTAGAATTATTACGACAAAAGTTAGCCACTCTCGACCCCAAAGCAGTGTTACAGCGTGGTTATGCCGTAGTCAGACAAGAAAATGGTGCGATCGCGCGTGCTGCTAGTGAACTAACTATAGGACAAGATTTATTGCTGCAATTGGCACAAGGTAAAGTGAAAGTGAAGGTGCTGGAAGTAGATAATGAATAAATGGGTATGGGGCATTGTAGTAGAGTTGCATAGCTGAATTGTTGGGGTTTATTTGTGGTTTAATGTGAGAGAAAATTGATCAATTCACTGGTTAAAAATAAAGAAAGAATCAATGGTTAAACGGAAATCATCTTCTAATTCTGATGCTTTACCAGATTGGAATTATGAGGAAAAAGTAGCAGAAATAGAAAAAATTATCGCTCGGATTGAATCAGGTAATTTAGAGTTAGAAGCTGTATTTGATCAGTTTGCCAATGCAGTTGAATACTTGCAGCAATGCGAAACTTTTTTACAGCAGCGACAAAAGCAGGTTGATTTATTAATTGAAACTTTAAGTGATAGTCAATAATTAAGCGGGAATAGGCAACAGGGAAGTCCCCATAATTAAAATCAGGGGATGATAGGTGTCGGCATACTGGGGTTTCGATTTTCTCCTTGTTGCTCATTCCCCGCTCAAATAATTATCTTGGCCGCGAATATGGGAATAAATTTCGCCTCAAGTACAGCACACTTATCGATGTAATTGATTAATACGTTTTGTTACTAAGATGCGAGCGCAATATTGGTTGCGCGTAAATTCTGTTTACTGCATTGTTATAGGAGCAATTTTTTTGGGAAAGCTAGGCTTAATCATCTGCTAACTTTCTCCGCTTTTAGGCACTATTACGTATAGCTTGCTACTCCTAAGAGGTATGTTTGCGATAGTCAGAAAATATTTGCCTTGGGCAACGTAATCACAAGGGTAGTGCATGAAATTAATCATTTGGTTGGTTTAAATGCCAAAAATTTGTGATCAATTTTTAAATGAGGTGTTTCATGTCCGCAGTTAACCTCAAAAAAATTTTTAATAAAAAAGAGTTACCTTCTCTCCTGCACGAGTTAGTCTACCAACTCAATATGGCGATCGATGTTGAATTGGTAGACGGTACTAACCTCCTGAGCATTGGAGAGCAAACTGTAAAAAAGCGATATCCAATTGAGGTGTCAGGAGAAATCATTGGTTGGGTAATTGGAGAGGAACAAGTAAACTTAGTGGCAATGTTGCTCTCATTTATAGCAAAACAGGAAGCAGACAAGAAAGAGCTTGCGAAAGAATTGCTGGAGCGATATCAGGAAATTGATTTATTTGAGGATATCTCAACTCAACTGACAACAAGTTTGGATAAACGTCAGATTGCCGAACTGGTACTTCAGGAAATGAGTCAATTAATTGAATCTTCGGCGGGAATGATCCTGCTGCTGAATCCAGATGCAACTGCATTTGAAATCATCGGCGAATATGGACTCTTTTTTGATCAAAGTCAGCCGCAACCAGGGGAGGGAATTATTGGCAACATTGTACAATCCGGGCGAGCAGAACTGATCAATAATGTGCAGGCCGATTCGCGATCGCAAGGACAAGAAAAAGTGAGTGCGTTGATTTGCGTACCCTTGCGAGCTAAAGAAAGAGTCACAGGAGCGATCGCCATTGGTACAACCAAAACCGACTCGTACAAAGCTGAACATCTCAAAATTGTGAGTATTTTTACTTCACAAACTGCGATTGCCATTGAAAAGGCTTTGCTATACGAGCAAAGTACCCAAGCTACCGCCCAAGCTAAAGCCCAAACAGAAAAACTTCAGCAGGCTCTCCACGATTTACAACTAGCGCAAACCCAGCTCATTCAAAGCGAGAAAATGTCAAGTTTAGGGCAACTTATCGCCGGAGTTGCCCACGAAATCAATAACCCGGTTAACTTTATCTGCGGCAATTTGAAGTATGTTGCCGAATACGCCCAAGACTTGTTACACCTGCTGCAATACTATCAACAGTTTTCACCTGTAGTTACCACAGAACTGCAATCAGAGCTAGACAATATCGATGTGGAATTTATCATGGAGGATCTTCCTAAACTGCTGGATTCCATGAAACTGGGGACAGATCGGATTGTGGAAATAGTCAAATCCCTGAAAAACTTTTCCCGCCATGACGAAGCCCAAATGAAAACTGTCAACATCTACAGTGGTATCGACGGAACGCTGATGATTCTGCGCCATCGTCTCAAAGCCTCTACCAACCGTCCAGCAATTGAAATTATTAAAGACTACACTGAACTTCCCCTAGTTGAATGCTACCCCGGAAAGTTAAATCAGGTGTTTATGAACATCCTGGCAAATGCTGTTGATGCTTTGGAAGAGGCAATGGGAAATGGGGTAATACCTAACCCTACTCCCCAAATTACGATTCGTACCCAAACCATAGACGACCAGTGGGTTGTGATTCGGATCGCCGACAATGGCCCTGGCATGAATGAGGAGGTAATTCACCGGATTTATGATCCCTTTTTCACCACAAAAGAAATTGGCAAAGGAACTGGGTTGGGTATGGCAATCAGCTACCAAATTGTTGTAGAAGGACACCGGGGAACTCTCAAGTGTCGTTCACAACCAGGCCAAGGCACAGAATTTTGGATTCAGATTCCCGTCAACTATATCGCTCAGGAGGGCGTTGTAGAGCAGAGTAGCATCAGTTCTGTTAGCAAAACTGCAATCACCGACCGTGGGGCGCAGCCCATCGCAACTGATGTCGATGCCGAGGGTTTTATCCCATCGAAAGCTCCAATACTCAAACCAGCTGAACTACTGATTCGCCATACTCAACTGATTCGGCGACTTTCACAGCAGAGTCCAAGTGTGGACGCGGCATCCCCTGAGCAAATTTACCAAATGTTCCAACGTCACCCAATTTCTTTAAAGCTTTATGCCACCTTATTGTCCTGGTTCTACTGTCCTAGTATTACCCCATATGGAGAACAACGAGAAAAAACCAACCTATCTCAAAAACAATAACGTAGCCTCAAACCCTTTTTATTTTGAATTTTGAATTTTGAATTGATTCATTCCTAGCTCCTAGCAACATCCACCCAGGAAATCTCAAATATGCCTAGCCGACTTGAAGAATATAGCCGTCACCTTTTAGAACAATGTCCCATTGGTCTTGTGCTTTACCGCCTTGATGGAACGCTGATTGACATTAACCCCGCCTATGCTGCCATTTTGGGGCGAACTGTCCCGGAAACTCTCCACCTCAACCACTGGCAAATCACTGCCGAGAACTATATTGCTGCCGAGCGAGCCGCGCTGGAAAACCCAGAACAAACTAGTACAGGTCAGCCGTATGAAAAGGAGTACATCCACAAAAATGGGCATTTAGTTCCAGTCAGGGTCTGGGGACGGATGATTGAGCAAGATGGCGAGCAGCTAATTTGGTCGAGTGTGGAGGACATCAGCGACTTGAGAAAAGCCCAACAAGAACGCCAAAAAACCGAAAAAATCTTGAAACAGAATGAAGCAAGATACCGTTCTCTGCTCAAAACTAACACGCAGATTATTTGGGTTAGTTCACCAGAAGGAATTTGCTTTGAACTGAAAGACTGGATCGCCTACACAGGTCAAAGCCTAGCTGAAGCCGAGAATGGCGGTTGGATTAATGCCGTTCATCCCGACGATCGCGACTATACAGGAGAAGCCTGGAGTAATGCCGTAGCCAACCTCAGCTCCTATCAAATTGAATACCGCATTCGGGGCAAGGATGGCAACTATCGCTACTTTTGGGTTTGGGGTGCGCCTGTGATTGAAGATGACGGTAGTGTGCGGGAGTGGATTGGCACTTGTACAGATATTCACGATCGCAAATTGGCAGAAGCTGAAAATCAACGTCTTCAGGAACGATACAGCTCTTTAGTGACTGCCTCCTCCCAGATTGTTTGGGGAGCAACGTCGGCAGGAATGGCGATCAGCAGCGAAATGTTGACTTGGATGGCTTATACAGGTCAGACTGAGGCCGAAACTGAGGGTTGGGGCTGGATTGAGGCAGTCCACCCCGATGATCGCGATCGCTCCGCCAAAGTTTGGCGTGCAGCAGTGGCAAGCCGATGTATCTATCAAACCGAGTATCGGTTGCGTAGTCGGGACGGTCACTATCGACACTTCTCGGTTTGTGGCGCACCTGTTCTAGAAGCCAATGGTAGTGTCCGGGAATGGATTGTTACTTGTGCCGACATTCATGAACGCAAGCTAACAGAAGCGGAAAATCAACGTTTATTAGATATGTTAAATCATTCCAGTGATGCCATTATTGTGCGTGACATGAATGACAAGATTGCTTACTGGAATCAAGGCGCAGAAAGTCTCTACAATTTAACCCGTGAACAAGTAAAAGACCAATCTATTTGCACTTTTATTACCAAAACCTTTCCCAAACCCAAAGCAGAAATCTTTGCAGATTTATTAGAGCAAGGTAATTGGGAAGGAGAAGTGCAACACCTCACCTGCAACGGCAAAATGATCATGGTTCAGAGTCGTTGGACATTACAACGAGACTTCTCTGGAATGCCCTGCGCCATACTAGAAATCAATACTGATATTACTGCCCGTAAACAAGCAGAAATCGCTCTCCGGCAGCTAAACCAAGAACTAGAAGCCAGGGTTGCCGAACGGACAGCAACACTGCAAGATACCCTCGCAGAAGCCCAAGGGTTAAATGCCATCTTAGATAACTTAGCAGATGGTTTGTTGGTAGTAGACACCACCGGACAAATTACCCACTTTAATCCTGCATTTTTAAGTATGCACGGATTGACAGCCGCCGCACTCAAGGGACATTACCAAGAACTGCCGATCGCCGGTTTACCGAACCTGATTGAACAAACTCAGTCCCATCCCCAAGAGGTATTTGCTGCTGAAATTGCACTGACTAAGGAACGTATTGGTCAGGCAGTAGCCACTGCCATCTTTAAGCGGACATTAGCTAACGAACCTGCTACTTGTTTTGGTTCAGCACTGCTAATTCGGGATATAACAGCAGAGAAGGAAATCGACAAGATGAAAACCGATTTCATCTCCACAGTTTCCCACGAGCTACGGACACCACTAACTTCTGTGCTTGGTTTTGCCTCCATCATTAAAGACAAGTTAGAAACCGATGTGTTCCCCATACTTCCTACTGAAGACCGCAAACTTCAGAAAACAATCAAGCGGGTGGGTGACAATCTCAACATTATTGTCTCGGAAGCAGAACGGCTGACATCTTTAATTAACGATGTTTTAGATATAGCCAAGATGGAAGCTGGTAAGGTGGAATGGCAAATGCAGCCCATCGATCCGGGTGAGTTATTAGATTGGGCAACTACTTCTACATGGGCATTATTTGAAAGCAATGGCTTGCATTTAATTAATGACATTGAAGATGGTCTACCTCAAATAGTGGGCGATCGCAACCGTCTGTTGCAAGTCTTGATTAACCTGATTTCCAATGCTGTTAAATTTACTCAATCTGGTTCTGTTACCTGTCGTGTCAAACAAGAAAACGAGGGTGTGTGCATCAGCGTCATCGATACAGGTATTGGCATTGCACCCGAAGACCAGCCGAAAGTATTCGAGAAATTCCGCCAAGTTGGTGATACCCTCACCGACAAACCCAAAGGTACAGGGTTAGGACTGCCCATTTGCAAACAAATTATCGATCATCACGGCGGTAGAATTTGGATGGAAAGTAAAGCTGGTCAAGGTAGCACGTTTTCATTCATTATTCCAACTTACAAAAGTGAGAATACAGCCAGTGCCAATCTAAATCTAGATGCGCTTGTGAAACAACTCAAAGAACACGTCATCAAGAAGAATGCTGTACTAAACGAAAACCGCAAAACTATTTTGGTTGTTGATGATGATGCCAACATTCGGGAACTGCTACGTCAACAATTAGAAAACGAAGGCTACAATGTTCGGGAAGCTAAAGACGGAGTTGATGCAATTCAACAGATCAAAATAGCCCGTCCCGATTTGATTCTTTTAGATGTGATGATGCCTCAAATTAATGGTTTTGATGTGGCAGCAGTCCTCAAAAATGATCCCCAGACAGCCGATATTCCGATTATTATCCTATCAATTATTGAAAATAAGGAAAGGGGCTATCACATTGGCATTGATCGCTATCTCACAAAACCTATCAACTCACAGCACCTTCTGAGCGAAATTGACTTACTACTTTCCCAAGGAACTTCTAGTAAAAAAGTATTAGTTGTTGATAAAAACGCGTCAACATTAAAAACTATATCTGATGTCTTGCAAACTCAGGGATATA
This sequence comes from Anabaena minutissima FACHB-250, assembly GCF_014697125.1. Classification (GTDB taxonomy): domain Bacteria; phylum Cyanobacteriota; class Cyanobacteriia; order Cyanobacteriales; family Nostocaceae; genus Trichormus; species Trichormus minutissimus. The sequence goes on from NZ_JACJRG010000025.1 coordinate 60,375, forward strand.
ACGTGATTGAAGCCTCCAATCCTCAAGAATGTATCCATAAAGCCCTCTCCGCTAAACCAGACATGATCATCCTCGATTCCATCTTCTCCGAAGAAACTGAATTAGTAAAAACCCTACGGTTTGAAAAAGAGTTGGAGAATGTCTTCTTTATCATGCTGTCAGATCGTTAATTTGAAGAGTGATGAGTGATGAGTAATGAGTAATGAGTAATGAGTAATGAGTAATGAGATGAAAGACCGCCCACAAGAGGCAGGGCTTTTATTACCAAGTATCTAAGTACCTAGTAAATCTTAAACTCTCCTCTTCCCTAATTCCCAATCTAAAATCTAAAATTCAAAATTTAAAATAGTATGACTCAAAAAATTCTCATTGTTGATGATGAACCTAACATCGTAATTTTAATGGAACAAGCCTTAGAAGCATTAGAAGATGAAGGTGTTGAATTTTTTACAGCCCGAAATGGAGAAGAAGCACTGGAAACTATTAAAACTGAAAAACCAAATTTAGTTTTTCTGGATGTAATGATGCCGAAAATGAGTGGTTTGGAAGTCTGCCAAATTGTAAAAAAAGACTTACAAATGGATGATGTCTACATTGTGATGTTGACGGCTAAGGGGCAAGAATTTGATAAACAAAAAGGCATGGATGTTGGTGCTGATCTCTATCTAACTAAACCATTTCGCCCGAAGGAAGTGCTGGAAAAGTCAATGCAGGTCTTGGGCTTTACGGGTTGACAAAGAAGCTACAAAGCATACTGGATAAGAGACATAGCACGTAAACTCTTGTGAAAATAGGGTAGTTTATTGGGCTTTAAACGCATTAAATCATGAGCTAAATTAGCCCAAAACTCCATCGCAACCACCCATAATTGGCCGTACAAACCAATCCAAAATGCGCTATGTCGGCGATGTGGTCGGTGTAATTCTTTCAGACGACCAACATAATTTTTGCAATCTCATTTGACATAGAGCGATCGCCATCAGCACTCGAAACTTCAATCACCGAACTCGAACAACGCTGTTAATCTCTTGAACGATCGCCATTAGCACTGGAAACTTCAACCACCGAACTCGAACAACGCTGTTAATCTCTTGAACGATCGCCATCAGCACTTGAAACCTCAACCACCGAACTCCGACAACGCAGTTAATCTCTTGAGCGATCGCCATCAGCACTCAAAACTTCAACCGCCGAACTCGAACAATGCAGTTAATCTCTTGAGCGATCGCCTGCCACCATACAATTATCATGATTTGAGTGAGAAGCGATCGCCATAAAACCCGAACATTTAAGTTGAGAACAAGAATTGTCAAGGTTGAAACGAGAACGATGGTATTTATTTTTTGAGCGATCGCCTTCCACCCTACATTTATCATGGGTTAGGTAGGGAGCGATGTTTGCGGCGGGCTACACCAACGAATATTTGCAGCAAATCCCATCTCTCCTACTCCCTACTTCCCAATCTTACACACCCTCGGCGCATTAGGATGACTAATCAAATAACCCTTCAGCCAACTGCAACCCTGCGCCCGTAAATCATCAAGATCCAAATTCCACAGTTTAATCGTCTTGTCATCACTGGCGGATGCCAAGGTTTTGCTGTCGGGGCTGAAGACTACGCTCCTGACCGAAGCACCATGACCTTCTAAGGTAGAGATGAGTTTACCTGTTTCCCGATTCCACAGTTTGATCGTCTTGTCATCACTGGCGGATGCCAAGGTTTTGCTGTCGGGGCTGAAGACTACGCTCCTGACCGAAGCACCATGACCTTCTAAGGTAGAGATGAGTTTAGCTGTGTCCCGATTCCACAGTTTAATCGTCTTGTCATTACTGGCGGAGGCTAAGGTTTTGCCATCGGGGCTGAACACCACACTATAGACCCAATCGCCATGACCTTTTAAAGTGGAGATGAGTTCACCTGTATCTCGATTCCACAGATTGATTGTCTTGTCATCACTGGCGGAGGCTAGGGTTTTGCCGTCGGGGCTGAACACCACACTATAGACTGCATCGGCATGACCTTCTAGGGTAGAGATGAGTTTACCTGTTTTCCGATTCCATAGTTTGATTGTCTTGTCAGCACCGGCGGAGGCTAAAGTTTTGCCATCAGGGCTGAACACTACGCTAATGGCAGCATAGGCATGACCTTCTAGGGTAGAGATGAGTTTACCTGTTTTCCGATTCCATAGTTTGATTGTCTTGTCACCACTGGCGGAGGCTAAAGTTTTGCCATCAGGGCTGAATACCACACTCCAGACTGAATTTTTATGACCTTTTAAAGTGGAGATGAGTTTACCTGTGTCCCGATTCCACAGCTTGATTGTCTTATCACGACTGGTGGAGGCTAAGGTTTTGCCGTCGGGGCTGAACACCACACTATAGACTGAACCGCTATGACCTTCTTTTGCGTAGCCTTCCGTTGGTTCAGCCTCTCGTAGAGAAGGTAAGGTAGAGATGAGTTTACCAGTGTCCCAATTCCACAGTTTGATGATATTGTCAGCACTGGCGGAGGCTAAGGTTTTACCGTCGGGGCTGAACACCACACTATAGACCTTATCTTGATGACCTTCTAGAGTGGAGAAAAGTTGACCAGTGTCCCGATTCCACAGTTTGATCGTCTTGTCATAACTGGACGAGGCTAAAGTTTTGCCGTCAGGGCTAAACACCACACTATTAACCTCAGCACTATGACCTTCTAAAGTGGAGATGAGTTTACCTGTATCTCGATTCCACAAATTGATTGTCTTGTCATCACTGGCGGAAGCTAAGGTTTTGCCGTCGGGACTGAACACCACACTATAGACTGCATCGGCATGACCTTCTAGGGTGGAGAGAAGTTGACCAGTGTCCCGATTCCACAACTTAATTGTCTTGTCACGACTGGTGGAGGCTAAGGTTTTGCCGTCGGGGCTGAACACCACACTATAGACCTCAAAACTATGATCGTATAAAGTGGAGATGAGTTGACCAGTATCCCGATTCCACAATTTGATGGTGCTGTTATTACCGACATATGCTGTGTGAGAACTAGCGGAGGCTAAAGTTTTACCGTCGGGACTGAACACCACACTATTAACTGAATAGCCATGATCTTCTAAGGTGGAGATGAGTTGACTTGTATCCCGATTCCACAGTTTGATGGTGTTGTCAGCACTAGCGGAGGCTAAAGTTTTACCGTCGGGGCTGAACACCACACTATTAACTGAATAGCTATGACCTTTTAGGGTGGAGATGAGTTGACCAGTGTCCCGATTCCACAGTTTGATGGTGTTGTCAGTACTAGCGGAGGCTAAAGTTTTACCGTCAGGGCTGAACACCACACTATTGACCCAACCGCCATGACCTTCTAAGCGATTCATTTCCCGAATATTTAGCAGAATGGTCTGCAAACTAAACAAAGGGCTATAAGCCGGATAATCTGCTAAAGATTTTTTATCCTGGACTAAAGTTTTGAGTTTTTCTCCACTCTGCACTGCTAAAATCAATGCCTCAATTTCTCTAGAAGGTCTAAACTCCCGCAGGGCATTTGTTCCTTCTTGTTCTAGTTGCGTAGCTGTGAGGGCATCTTTACGGGCTATTTCTGCTTGTTGCAGATCCTTTTTTGCTTGCAGTTGTGCTGTCTGAGCCAGTTTCAAGTCTGTAATCGCATTTTGACGCTGCTTTTCTGCACTGTCACGTTGCTGTTGAGCAGTTAGCGTCTGTTGTTGTGCCGCCTGCTGCTGAGAAATTGCTTGCTGTGCCTGCGCCTGCGCTTGTTTGTACTGTGCGTTAGCTGTTGCTACATCCTGATTCGCTTTACTTAATCTTTGTTGTGCTTGTTTTGCCTTGTCATCAGCTGTTTGGCGTTTGTCCTCAGCAATTTGTAAGTTATTTTCTGCTTGCAACTTATCTTGCTTAGTGGCTTCAGTTTCCTCTTTTGCCTGTTGAAAATCTGCCCTAGCTGTTCGTGCTTCCCCTAATTGATATTGAGCAAATAATAAAGCTGCTACCGCCCCCACTACAGCCACACCCAACACCAAAAAACCAACGCGAATCCGTTGATAAGCTTTGCGGTTCGCCTCTGCTAACACCTGCTTTGCCTGTTCCTCTGCTGCCAAACTTTTTTTGAGGTCGCGCTTTTCTAATTCCTGGCTAGCATCTAAAAATCGGTCATCGACATCAGTCAAACCTTTACCAATGCGCCAAACCAAAGCCTCTTGTAAAGCTTTTCCCCGCAACAACCGCGACTCATCTTGATAATCAGCAGTCACCCAGGCATTAAAAGCATCAGAATATGGACGCAACTTAGCTAAAAGATTGTTACACCATTCCTGCTGAAACACCTCTGCATAGATGCGGTTATAAATTCGCAACTTCCCATCCCGCCGCACCACCAACCCAGTCAACCGCAGCGTCATTTGGTCACTACTATCATCAGCAACTATTTCACCCTGCTGCACAATTTGCTGACACAACCCCAAAAGCCGCCCCGTGCGCTGCTCCCCACTCTTCATGATTCTGTCTCGAATTGTCTTTAAATGCTCCGGCTCATCCTGTCCTTCCCAATTTTCAATAATTCGATTTCTGACTACCTCTGCAACCAAATTCTGTGGAGACGCAATATATTGCGTCTCCACATTGGCAACCAACAAATTACAAACTTTTTGGGTTAAAAACGGCTGTCCTCCCGTCCACGCCAACACCGCCGCCATCACTTCTTGGGGATTCCCCAACGCCGCCAAACCCTGCGCTAAAGGTTCAGCCTCATCTAACTCAAAGCCCGTTAAATCAATTGCTTTGCCAATATTAAAAGGCGTGCGTCCTTTATCTTGAATCAAATCTGAGGGAGTAGACACGCCAATCAAGGCAAAAGTGATGCGATGATATTCAGGATGATCCGCCCGTCGGTTATAACAATCCCGAATCACTGCAAAAAAGTCATCCAGATTAAAAGCCAGACTTAAAACACTATCAATTTCGTCAATAAAAATAACAATATTTTCGCTAACTTTTTTTAATAAAACCGTTTCAATAAACTTACTAAAACGCAGCACTGGTGAAATTAAACCGTTCTCATTCCACCAACTATCTAAATCAAAATCAGTATATAAATTAAAATATCCCACCAAAGTATCAATCACCCCCGCATACCATTGTTCCGGCGTAATTTCAGCCGTCCCAATAGCGGTAATATCCACAGCCGCACAAGCAAACCCCTCCGCCTGCAATCGCCCCATCACCTGCACCCGCAAGCTAGATTTACCCATCTGACGCGAGTTGAGAACATAACAAAATTGCCCAGCTTTCAAGCCCGTATATAAGTCATCATCAGCTTGACGTTTAACATAAGTTGGCGCATCTGCGGGAAGGCTACCACCGACTTGATACATAAAAATTCAAAAATATTCTGAGGTTTGTAGTAAGGACTTCAGTCCTTAGAAGAATAAGGACTGAAGTCCTTACTACGAACTTTGATTAAACTCAGCACTCATTCCAACTCAGGCGATCGCTAAAATATTTACTATACAAATTACACAAAGACATAACTTTATTCCCTTGAAATTTAACTAAGCCCATACTGCGGAGTTTAAACGCTGCTGTTGTTCCCACATCCACGGGATGATCTGCTGTCACCACTTGCTTGAGTGCTGCTAGCAATTGGGTGTCCTCTTGTAAATTCAGTAAATGGCGGCGTAAATGGTCATTATAAGGGCCGGCTTCTGTGGGTGCGATTTGTTCGAGTTGGTCTAAAGTCATCCTCTGGCGCGCAATTTGATAAAGTGCCATTCGCACTAAATAAGGATGTCCACCCACCAACATCATTAACTGTTCCACCTGGGAATTAGACCAAGTTAACCCGTGACGCTGCAATAAATCTTGCACCTGTTTTTGATTAAACTCTGGTAACTCCACAGGTAAACCCACATTAAAGGGCGACTGATTGATATTGAGAGGAATGTACACTTCTTTAGAATGTACAATTACCAACCTGAGTTTTTTCCAAGCTGGGTCATTTTTAGCACGTTCATGCCAAGCCCGCAGCAAACCAAAAAAATCTGTCGCAATTTGGGGATGTTTGAAAATTTCATCCACTTCATCTAAACCCAAGGTGATGGGTGTATCAATTTCAGCTAACAAATATCTCTGGAAGTAATTTGTACACTTGTTTTTACTTCCCAAAACCCCTTGCCAATAGTCGTTTATCCTCTCTGGAAGATTCAGACTATCCGTAATGCTGGCACAGAACCACTGCAAAAATAGATCCAAATTACCTAAAAATTCTGCATCTGCTGACTGGAGGTTAACAGAAGTAGCTTTGCAGCCGTTTTCACTAGCATGGGCAAGAATCCGCGACATTAACGAGCTTTTACCCATTTGTCGGGGTGCTTTAATCCTAATTAATGACCCATATTGCAGAATCTGTTGGTAACAGTCTATTTCCACTGGTGGACGTTCCACATAAAAAGCCGAATCCAAAGCTACTTGTCCCTCTGGATTTTCTAAGGGTATGATTGGCGTTGTCTGAGTTTCCTGAGTTTGATTTTTGCGACTTTTGAGAACTGGTGTAGAAGATTCAGGAATACTTTTGAGGTCAATGGCATTACAACCAAACTTGTAAGCATCCTCATAGGATTTATTAGCACCCAAGGCATCATAAAACCCAATAGCAAATTCTATTGCTGCGACATCCCCGATTTTTTGATTCATCCCCATCACACAGCCGATATGTTGGTAAATCGCCTCAGCTTGCACTTCGCTATAACAGGCGTTTAACAATACACACTCAATTTTCTCTTTACATAACTCAAATAAATTAGCCAGTGCTTCTGTACTTACCAGCCGCCATTCCCCAGCATCATTTTCTAAAATTAAACCCTCATCACCAGCACCATGTCCCGAAAAATGGACAATTTGCGGCTCATGATCTAACAGCGCACGGCGTAAATCTTCAGGACGCACCGCCCATCTAGAAATAATTTCAAACTCATCTCGGTTTTTACAACGTTCCAATCCTGTCTGAATTTCTCGCAGTTCCTTGTCTAAGCGCAGTCGGCTAGTATTCGTAGGATTAGCTGATAAAATCAGAATTTTTTTCACAGTGATATTAACTAGTTCGTAATTCGTAATTAATAAAATTTAGATACAACGGGAATTTTGTGATAAATCCGGGATTTGTTGCCTAATTGTGGATAATTTGTCTTGTATGTAGTTTACTACAGCAAATTTACGGATATCGTTTCAAACTTTATTTTCTTAAGGAAATTAGGCTTTTTGGCGATGGTAAAGTGAAGCGAAATACCGAAAAATTCGCGCGTGATCGCGGTTTTAAAGATATCTCGGCTGAGGTACTTTACGCCGCTAAACAAGCAGTTGGAGCTTAATTTCGGATATTAATTGAGAAAATTTTGGGGTGAAGAGGTATTTATCTCTTTAGCCCCTAAAAATCATCATCTTCTACTGCGTCATCTACCCATTCAGATGTACTGGTTTCCGATATGTCTTCACCTTCATCTGTAAATCGGATTATTTGCCCATCAAAAAATTGTGCTAGACGTTGGGCGGCGATCGCACAGTCATCTGTTTCCCAACTGGCTAGAGGTGCTGGAGTAGGTGGGGTTGCTGGTGTTTTCGCGCCACCTGTAAATTTTGCTGCTGGTTCTGATTTTGCTGATGTGGGTGCTGCTGCTGGTGGCGGTGGTGTGGGTGCTGGTGGTTTGTGGTTGTTGTAACTAGGTGGAGGTGACTGCTTGACTGTGTGAGAACCGTTACCGTTAGTTGGCGGTGTTTTCTTTGCACCAGGGGGAGTTGATGTATTAGCTTTTTCTAAACTGACTTGAATTTCTTGATTGAAGGTCTGTTGAAAAGCCGCCGTAATCATCGGTAAATCAGATTTCACTTTGTCAAACCACACGGGTTTGACACCAACACGCACTACAGCACCATCAAATTCAATTAAATGGCACATTTGGCCTAACAAGGCACGTCTGGGTATTTGTTGAATATTACTCAATACCTGCTGCCAAATTTGAGCCAAATCAAGTTCTGCTGTCTCAACAGTTTCCTCGGTGGGTGGTAAGGGTTTCTCTTCTGGGGTGGAAGGAGACGGGGATGATGCGATAGGAGGGGCTAATTCTTCCTCTGGAATGGGGGGACGCGATGGAGTAACTGAAGAAACTGGAGGCGGTGGAGTTGCTGGGGCGACTTTTTGAGGTGGGATTTGTGGGGGGACGGATGGACGCTGATCACTGGGGAATACTACGGGTATTACACCTGTAACGACTGACTGAATATTCGCACTGGGTAATAATCCCAGTAATGTCACCTCTAGCCATAATCGTGGCTGAGTAGTGTTTTTAATTTGCAGTTCTGATGTTTGTAGGTGTTTTTGACCTAGCAGAATATTAGTTATGGGTAAAGGCTGGGCAGATTCAACTAATGCTTTCCAGGTTTGTTGGGTACAAGCAACTAAATCAGGACGATTAGGTGCGGTTTTAGCTATGAGTAAATCACGGTAGAAGGCAGCGAGATTTTGCAGAATGGTGAGAGGTTCTCGACCGCGATCTAAAATTTGGCGCGTCTGTTCTAAAACTGCTTCTGGATGATCTTGAGCGATCGCATTTAACAATCCCAGCAAATCCTGTTCGCTGACTGCACCAACCAAATCCCAGACGCGTTCCTGGTTGACTTCCCCCGGTAATAAAGCTAACTGGTCGAGGAGACTTTCCGCATCCCGCAATCCTCCTTGGGACAGTTGACCTACTAGCCTCACAGCTTCTAGTGAAATACTAATACTTTCCTTGGAGGCGATCGCCATCAAATGCTTTACCATCGCCTCCAACTCAATCCGTCTAAAATCAAACCTTTGGCAGCGCGAAATAATTGTCGGTAATACCCGTTGCGGGTCGGTTGTAGCTAGTACAAAAACTACGTGTCTAGGTGGTTCTTCTAGGGTTTTAAGTAGCGCATTAAATGCCGCGCTACTGAGCATATGGCATTCATCGACCACATACACCTTATAACGACACTGCACAGGGGCGAATTGGGCTTTTTCAATCAATTCACGGATATTATCAACACCAGTGTTACTGGCAGCGTCAATTTCAATTACATCTAATGAGTAACCTTTGGTAATCCCTTGACAAACGTCACATACGCCACAGGGTTCAGCCGTGGGTTGATCACCTTTGAGACAATTGAGAGACTTAGCCAAAATACGCGCACTAGAAGTTTTACCCGTTCCTCTAGGGCCAGTGAACAAATAAGCAGGGGCAATTTTAGCTGTACGGATAGCATTAATCAGAGTGGTAGCGATCGCTTCTTGCCCCACCAGTTCAGCAAAACTCTTTGGGCGATACTTGTGGTGCAGGGGTTCGTAAGACATGGATCAAAAAATTCAATGCCTTTGGTAGTTGACAAAGCCAAAAGCCTGACAAGTATACCAGTTTTAATCTTTTGACTAAACTTAGCGGTTGAGTAAGAATCTGTTTCTATCCCCACTCAGCACTCATGACTCATTACTCAGCACTCAGCACTCAGCACTCAGCACTAATCTATGGTTAAAGCATTTTAAACTTTACTGCTCATGTTGACGACTGTGACATAACCTAGAAGAGACAATAAAACTCACCCAACTTATATACATTTTATTGGTCGGCGTAAAGCGAAGGGACATTTCGATGACGTAAGTGTCCCATGTAGGCGTTGGCGTAGCCTCTCGTAGAGATGGTCTCCGACCGACGGTCGGTCATCGCTAGAATCTTAAGGAAAACAATAGTAGATGGTACAGCAAATGCTCAGGCGGTTAATCCAGTGGTTTAAAAGACTTTTTCAAGGCTTGTTCGGTAAAAAATCAACTCCTGCAAAAGTTAGCGAAAATATCCCAGCACAACCTGCACCGCCTCTCACCGATACAGATTTAGAATTTCTGTTTACGGAATTTTTAGAAGGAGTACATCAGGCGCGGGGACAAACTTGGGCATTAAGGTGGCTACAAAATATTGAACATCGCGTCACAACTGAACGATGGATACAGTGGTTAAAGCAGTTTGGGGCAAAACTGCTAGCATCCCCTTCCCCCAACAATGAATTAGCTGCGCGGTTAGTGCAACTAGGGGAGTTGGGCGTGGGAGAAATAGGAGATGTAGCCTATGACTTGGGAATGCAGATGCTAACCCGCAATCAGGGTGAACCTATCTGGGAATATGATGGGCCTGATGCTATTAGTACAAATATACCACAAATAGATAATCAATCAACCCCAGATGTCTCTCCAGAGGAAGAATTACAAACCGTTACCCTTGATGAGTTGCTTGTGATGTTGCAACAAGATGAAAACTTACGGCGGCAAATGGCCGAACAACTGGCCATTGAAACAGATGATCCCCAAGTGATTGTTGAGACATTAGTCAATCAATACTATGCTACTAGTGAACCCAATACGGATTCGGTATGAATTGGGGAATGGGAAATGGGCAATGGGGCAGAAGCTATTCACTGCGTGACGCTAGCGCGTAGCTTGCTTCTCCGGAGGAGTATAATTTTGAATTTTGTAGGCTTGCCTTCCCGTAGGGTATTTTGAATATTGAATTTATATGCCCAATCCCCAGTCCCCATGAACAAAAACTAACAAAGTTTTGTATATTTTTTATAACTATATGACGGAAAACGCTGACAATTTCAGTATATTTCACGCAGATCATGATAGATTGCGATTTTTTCAGCACAACGATGGCTACAATCTAGGGTAAACAAAATCCAAGAGTATAGCAGATGCTCACTCGGCTATTGCAGTGGTTTAAAACAATAGAAACACACCCCGTTGCTAGTAACCAGATTGGTTCTTTTAAAGCTGCAAGGGAAGAGCAGGTGGTAGAATTACCACCTGCATTGACTAATGCGGATCTGGAACTTTTGTTTACGCAGCTTTTAGAAGGTGTGTATCAAGGACGCGGACAGCAATGGGCAATCAAGTTTTTGCAGAGGATGGAAGACCGCATTAGTGTTGAGCGGTGGATAGATTGGCTGTTGGTCTTTGGTGAAAAATTACTCCTGTCGCCTGCGCCCAATCATCTAGTAGCTACACAGATGGTGCAGCTAGGTGAATTGGATATCGGCAAAGTCGGTGAACTATCTTATGAAATTGGTATCCAGTTGTTGAATAGAGATTCTGATGAATTGCCCCAAGAGTATCAACAGCTAGAAGTAAGTGAAACTACTGAAATCGCCATAGATTCTCCCGGACAAGCATTAATCCGTAATTTGGGTGATCTTTTATGGGAGACGGAAGAACCAGAAATGGCGTTAAAAAGTGAGAATGAGGAAAATACCCAAATTCTCGCAGAAGGTAGTCCTCAATTCTGGACGGACGTTGCTGAAGAGGGTTATACAGAAACTACGGAAGAATCGTTTTGGCAAGATCCGCCTCAAGCAACTGAAGTGGTGGAAGAAAGTTATACGGAGAATTGGCAATACCAGCCGCAAGAAATTGAATTTGTAGCACCAAGTGAGCCTGTTGTAGTTGCGACTATAGAAAACTTAGCAGAACTGAGTTGGGAATATCTACCCCAAGAAATTGTCGTCTCCACTCAGGCGATCGCTATACCAGCCGAAGAAGATATCATCAGTAATTTGAGTGAAGTGGTATTTGATGATTCAGCCACAGCACCAGGAGCAGTTGTATTATCCACTCAAGATCACTGGGATCAATCCTTGGCTAATTTAGAGCCAGATGTCGCCGATACCTTAGATGAGTTATTGGTACGATTGGATCAGAGTACCAGTTTAGTTCAACATTTGGCGGCTAATCTAGCAGTCCAGCCTCACCAACTCCCAGCTATTACCGGCGAGTTTCCGAGTCCTTTGGTGCAGGCGCAAGCATGGTTTTACCAAGGTTTGCAGCAGGCTAAAAGTGGTAATTTGGCAGAAGCGATCGCCTCCTATGAACAAGCAATTCAACTCAATCCCCACTCCCATGAATATTGGTTCAATCGGGGTTTAACTTTATTTCACTTGGAACGGCTAACGGAAGCGATCGCCTCTTATGATCAGGCTATTGCACTCAAACCCGATTACTACAAAGCTTGGTATAACCGGGGGGGAACGCTGGGGCAATTAGGATTGTTTGAAGAAGCGATCGCCTCTTTTCAGCAAGCGATCGCCATTCATCCTGATAATCCTGAAGTTTGGGCTAGTAAGGGTTGGGCAGAATTAAAAATGGGGCAAATTGCCGAAGCCATAGCTAGTTATGACCAATCCCTCCAACTAGAACCCCAAGACGCAGAAAATTGGTATTACCGAGGGATCGCCCTCAGTGTCAACGAACAAAATCAAGCGGCGATCGCCTCTTACAACAACGCCTTAGAAATTCAACCAGACTTCCACGAAGCTTGGATTGACAGGGGTGTAGTCTTATTTAATTTAAAACAGTGGTCAGAAGCGATCGCCTCCTGGGATAAAGCCCTGGCGAGTCAACCGGATTTTTACCTAGCTTGGTATAATCGCGGTATCGCTTTAGACAATTTAGTCCGGCGAGAAGAAGCGATCGCCTCCTATCAGCAAGCTATAGCAATTAAGCCAGATTTTCACCTAGCTTGGTATAATCAAGCCGTAGCATTATTTCATTTAGAACGATATTTAGAGGCGATATCTTCCTATGACAACGCCTTAAAAATTAAACTCGACTATTGGGAAGCTTGGATTGGTCGAGGTACATCTGTTGGTCAAATTAATACCGATGATTTAAATTTATTAACTGCGATCGCTTTAACTAATCCTGCCTTAAATCAGGGTAGTTATGCGGGTAAAATAGCCAGTTATGAAGAAGGTTTAAAACACATTCGTTCCGACACCCATCCAGAGGGTTGGGGTAGATTACATCTCGCAATTGGTAATAGCTACTACGAACAAGGTAAAAAACAGCAGACACCCCAGAATTATTGGCGTAAAGCTTTAACAGAGTATAATCAGGCACTATTAACTCTCACCAGTCAAGATTTCCCACAATTAAATTTAGATGTTTTACAATCTCTCATCAAAACACTTTTAGGACTCGGACAAACAGCACAAGCACAAGATTTACTGCAACGCGGCACAAATTTATTACAACAATTACTCCGTGAACCAACTCGCTCTGATGACAGTAAAAAACAGCTAGCTCTCAAAGTTGCTGGATTGGCACAAATGGTAGTAGATATTACTGTAGAACATGGTGATTTAGTAGAAGCTTGGGAAATAGCCGAACATGGTAAAAATTCTTGCTTAAATTCTTTACTATTTGGTGGAAATTTAAATATTTCTCCTCTCAATTATCCCTCTATTCAAACATTACTTAATCCCCAAACAGCAATTATTTACTGGCATATTAGCCCAGCTGCTCTACACACCTTTATTATTAAAGACCAAGCTCCCTCACCAATCTTGGTTTTTACACCCATAAAAGATGTAGAGTCAAACAGTACAACACTTCAGGATTTACCTTTACCAGAAGCAAGCAGAAGGCTAATTGCCTTTGAAAATTGGCTAGAAGATTGGCAACGAGACTATCAAGAATATCGCCTAAAAGCGCAAGATCAAACCAGCAAAAGTAATCATACTTGGCGGTTGGAAATGGAAGCGCGACTGTGGGAATTAAAAAACATTCTGGAAATTGACACAATTATTCAGGAACTAGAAGATATCACCCAATTAATCTTAGTTCCTCACCGTGATTTGCAACGGTTGCCTATCCATACTCTTTTTCAGATTAACTTAGAAGAACAGCCAAATGTAGAGTCAAACTTTAGCATCACCTATTTACCTAACATCCAAATAGGTTTATCTCTACGAACTGCAAATATTTGGGATTTGCCAGAGCAAGCATTACTAAGTATTGAATATCCTACAAATAGCAATCATTCTACCTTCAAATTTGCCAACCTGGAATCAGAAATTGTCAGCCAGATGTTTAATGAACCTCACCGTATTCAGGCACAAGCAGCAACTAAAGAGAACGTAGAAAATAATTTATTTGATAGATATTTTAGTAATTACAATGTCTTCCATTTTGCTGGACAGGTAATTAATAATCTTACAGAACCTAGTAAATCAGAAATAGCACTTGCAGGTGAAGATAAACTCACCTTAGTAGAAATCATTCAAGGTAATCTAGAAACATATGATTTAGTCACGCTCTCCGCCTGTGACACCACAATTACTAGTCCCCAAATCATTAATAGTGAGTATGTAAGTTTAGTCAACGGTTTTCTGGCTAAAGGTATTCCCTATGTATTAAGTACCCTCTGGACTGTAGAATCATCTGCTAGTGCTTTAGTAATTATAGAATTTTATCGCCGACTAAAATTATTGCGATCGCCAAATCTAGCCTTAAGTGCAGCCACAAAATGGCTAAGAGAATTAACCGCCTGGGAATTAACCCAATGGTATGAAGAATTACTTAATCAATTACATCCAGAAGAGTTAAAAATTAGGTCTTATGTAGCCACTCATCTTTATAGAATTAGTAAAATGGAGCGTGAGAAAAAACTGTACTCTCATCCTTACTATTGGGCAGCTTTTATAATTACAGGTAAACCCATTCAAAGTAATTTATAATTCGTAATTCATAATTATAGATGATTGGTGAGAGCTAAGAAACCGGATTTATAAAATCTCGCAGTGCTTACAAATCAAATAAGATTGCTATATTGGCGTATCAAAAATGTGTTGTTATCAATATGAATATTTCGCTTCATCAGTTGATTAAATGGTTAATTATAACCTTGTTATTTCCTCTAGTATTTCTTAATGGTTGGTTGGTTTTTCGATTATTTCAATATTTCCAGCCTCTAGTAACTATTTTTGTCTTAGCAGCTTTATTAGCTTTTATTTTAAACTATCCAGTTTCATTGCTCCAGCAAAGAGGAATTAAGCGTAACTATGCTGTAGCCTTAGTCTTTTTTGTAAATTTACTGCTGTTAGTAGGTGTTGGGATTATATTACTACCAATAGCACTAGAACAATTTAATGACATAGCAAAACTACTACCACAGTGGATAGATTCTAGTCAGGAAAAAATTCAAAATTTGAATGATTTATTTATTAGTGAAAAGTTACATATTGACTTGGGTGAAATTCTTACAAGAGTCACTGATAAAATACCAGATGAATTGGAAAATATTTCCGATAAATTCGTCAGCATTGTCATAGATACAATTGATAGTCTTTCTGAAGCATTAGTGACAATAGTTTTGGCTTTTTACTTTTTATTAGATGGGGCAAGAATTGGGGAAAATATATTTAATAAATCACCTTGGAATTTTGTTAAACAGCTAAGAGAACCTATTCAGAATAACTTACAAAATTACTTGATTGGACAAGGCACTTTAGCTTTGTTGATAGGAACTTTACAGACACTAATGTTCCTAATTTTTCAAGTGCAGTTCGGGTTACTTTTTGGTTTGGGAATTGGTATTTTCAGTTTAATTCCCTTCGGTGATATTGTGAGCTTAATTGTTATTACTTTAATCATCGCATCCCATGATTTTTGGTTAGCGGTGAAGGTTTTAGCGGTAGCTGTAATTATAGACCAAATCATTGACCAAGCGATCGCACCTCGGCTTTTAGGTAATTTAACTGGTGTTCGACCTGTATGGGTGTTGGTTTCTCTATTGCTAGGAACTTATGTAGGTGGGTTGTTAGGCTTGCTGGTGGCTGTACCTGTGGCGGGTTTAATCAAAGATATTATTGATGGCTGGGACTCGTTATCTGGTCAAACGGATGAGGGGATAGGTGATAGGGGATAGGTGACAGGGGGACAGCGTTTATTTACTTAGGAAATTTCACTGTGTTGCAAAATAAGCATTAAAATTATGCAATTTTTGCATTTACCCGGATGCGCTTTCTGCAATCTGATGGCATTCTCTATGGTTAGGAATAGAGTTGATGGCATACATCATCAGTACCCCGGCGTTCGCTGGGGTCTTTTTATTGGGAACGAGGTTTCATTTTTAATTTTTAATTGATTTGCCCCCAGTCCCTCATGAAACGTCTGTCAATCCTATCTTTCCACTGCCAGAGGAGTTGATGAGGTGGTAAAGTTAAACAACCTTTAGTTGCGATCGCGCGTCCATCTCCTGTACCAATTAAACTGAGATATTGTTGCTGTGGTCTGTAGGCTTGGAGTGGTTGACCTGTTAACATCCGCCGCAGGTTCTCAAATAATGGCTTTCCTTGTCGCACCGCAAATACTCCCGCTTTGGGTCGGGGATGATTCTTCATTGTCGCAATGTCACCTGCGGCAAATACCTCTGGATGAGTGAGAGATTGCAATGTATCTTTGACTAAAATAAAGCCTTGGTCATCGGTGGCTAGTCCTGTGTTTTTTATCCATTGAGGGGCTGATGCTTGCGTGACCCAAAACACTCTTTGACATTCTAGTTTGAATCCCGATTCACATTTAACTGTAAATGATGCTTCTTTGTGAGGATATGGTGCAATTTGATATACTGTTTCACCCAGATGTAATTTAACACCACGGCTGATTAAAACTTGCTGCACCTGATATTGTACAGATGGATGATGATGCGGCATCAGTTCAGGTTGACGTTGAAATATATGAACTGCTAAATTTTGCAGTGGTTGTTGATTTTGTTGTAAAATTCGATGCAAATGAGCTTGCATTGATAACGCTAATTCTACACCCCCAGCACCACCACCGACAATAACTATAGTGATTGGTTGTTGAGGATTTTGGGCAAAATTTTCTAATAACTGATACCAATTTTCTAATAATTTTTCTACTGGTTTAGCAGCAATTGCATATTCTGCTGCACCTGATACAGATATTGTGGCGGGAGTGCTGCCAATATCAATAGACAATAAATCAAAATCTACTGCTGGACGGTTAGCACAAATTATTTTGTGGTTGATTAAATCCAGGTCAACTGCTTGATCCAGATATAATTGTGCTTGGGCAAAATCAGCTAATTTTGGTAAGTTAATATGACATTGGTCACGGCTATAAAAGCCAGCAATATGTCCTGGAAGCATTCCAGAGTAGGGTGTATATGAAGTTGGAGTAATTAAGGTCAAGCGTACTCCAGGCAAAGGTTTCATGCCAAACATTTTCATGACAATGGCATGACTATGACCACCACCAACTAATACTAAATCTTCCGCAATCGCCTGTATATTATGCTGCATACTTACTTACAAATATATGATTCTTCTTTTTGAAAATTTTAGTTTAATGACTATATTATTTTAAGTATTATATATGACTCACATTTTTTTGTGCTAACGATATCAATTAATACTTTGATAATTTAAAAATAGCTAATTTTTAAGGCTAAATTCTGGTCATTTAGCTGAAAAATATACTCCTAATCAAGCTTTTATTAACTGCATCATGGCAAATCTAATGTATCAATTATAATAAGGATTTAAGAGCATCACAAGTTCTTATTTATATACACTGCCCTAGTTAGTGCTATTTGTATTTATGAGATTGTAAATAATAGTTATATTTACTACTACTCAAATTTTAATAATCTATGGAAAATAACATCACTCTAAAACTCAATGAATATCTTGCTTATGTTTAACATAATTACTAACTTTTATAATGCAACGACAAAACAAATAATAAATAGTCATTTTTCTCTAACAAACATCCTCCATAATATACATTCCCATGCAGATAGACCTGAAAAGATCAGTCCTCATGTGGTCAGGCAAAAATGCAACCTATTAATTGAATATTGGCAACAACAAAAAGCTCAGGAAATGGTAGCAGAAGTTTCTCAGTTAGAGCAGTTAGCTCAAAATTATCCCCAATATTATGGGATAATTATCAAATTTTTGAGTGGTTTTGTGCGAAATCATACTCCTTATATCTCTCAAGAAGGAGTTAATAGCAGCCCAAAATTGACAATGGTTGCAGAAATTCAAGCAGTCGTAACTGTAATTGCCAGAATACACCGGAAAAAAGACTCGGAAAATACACAACTCGATTTAAGTCATACTGACTTGCGAGGGGCAAATCTCAAACAGGCTAACTTAGAGTGGACAAACTTATATCATGTGAATCTAGCTGGGGCTAACCTTTGTGGTGCAAACCTTTCGGGTGCAATTCTCAGTGCTGCTAACCTTTGTGGTGCAAACCTTTCTGGGGCTAATTTTTCTGGTGCAATTCTTAGTGCTGCTAACTTAAGCCAAGCTAATCTCACAGGGGCTAATTTATCTCAGGCAAATCTTTATCTAGCCAATTTGCACGAAGCCAATATTGATGATGCTATGTTCGATGGGGCTAATCTCCGGGAAACCACATTTACAAAAACAGATAAGGCTTAAAAAATAAAAGTTCTGTGATTAGTTAAGTAAAGACAATTGATCTGGCAAATAATATAAAATATTCATAACTTGCGACTGTTTGCGTAATCACCGCATCAGTAAACTCTTATGTTACAATAGTGATACTATCTAAATAGTATATTACTTTCTATAAATTATAAGTAATAATTCTGTGTTGTGAGGAATATTACTAATATGTCTGCTAATCAGACAGACAAACTGTGGCGTTGGTTAATTGCCATAACAGTTACATTTGCCTGCTGTGTAACTCTCATTTTATTAGTGTTTTCAACTCCTGGAGAATTGTCAATTGAGCAACAATTGCAATACAGAAATCAAGGATTAACTACTGTTGCGATCGCCTTTTTGGGATTAGGGATGGTAATTAACGCTTATTATACAGCTAAACGTGTAGATGCCATCCATAAAAGTGCGATCGCTAGTGAAAAAAATCTAGAAATTAATCTGCAAAATGCCAAACTATCCCAAGATAGATTAATTTCAGATCGCTTGATGGCAGCCATTGCCCAGTTAGGGCATGATAAAATTGAAACTCGCACCAGTTCCATTTATGTTTTAGAGAGAATTGCCCAGGATTTTCCGCAAGAACATTGGACAATCATGGAAATTCTTACAGCTTTTGTGCGGGAGAATGCTTGTATCAGGGACGCAGATAATAGAGAGGAAGATTCACCCACATACCTGAGCCAATACAAAAACAATGAGCGTCGGATACAACCAGAAGAATCCCCGAAAATTCGTAGGGATATTCAAGCAGCTTTGACTGTGATTGGTAGACGTAATTCCCAGCAAGACGATGAAAATAGAAAACTAGATTTACGACATACTGATCTTAGAAGAGCGGATTTGTTGGGGACTGACTTACAAAGATCAGATTTGCGGGGTTCAGACTTACGGGGGGCTGATTTACGTAGTTGTTACCTCAGTGAAGCCAACCTAGAGAACGTTAAATTAGCTAGCTGTGTTCTTTATGAAGCCAACTTGTCGAAAGCCAATCTCCAAGGAGCAAATCTACAAGGAGCAAATCTGAATCGGGCTGATTTGTATGGCGCAAATCTGCGGGGTGCTAACCTTGTGGGGGCGAGTTTACGTGCGGCTAACTTGCAGGGGGCTAATCTTTATAAAGCTAACTTACAACAAGCAAGTTTAAAAGTGGCTAACCTAACTGGGGCGAAGCTATTTCTGGCTAACCTGCAAGGGGCTAAATTGGGTAAAGCCAACTTGTATCTTTGTGGTTTAATTGGGGCTAACCTGAATGGGGCGAATCTTAATGGTGCAAACCTGTGTGGGGCGAACTTGAATGCGGCAAAATTAGAAAACACAGAAATTTTATTTGCTGACTTCACAGAAGCTAGTTTGACGGAAACAGATTTACATAAAGCCAACCTGATGGGCGCAAATCTGCAAAGAGCAAACCTTTATCAAACGAACCTGACTTATGCCAACTTAGTAGGAGCGAACTTAGCTGATGCTGACTTCTATGATGTGAAGCTAGAAGGAGCAATTTTGACAGGAGCGAAAAATCTAGCATCTCAACAGATTTGTATGGCAATCGGCGATCGCACAACGCGTTTACCAGATAACATGGAAGTACCCATACATTGGCCAAAGTCTAGTTAAAATGAGGAACTATGTTCTTCATCCCAACATTTGTTATCAAGCCACTGTCTTCCAGTATCTTCACACTCAACTTTACTGTTAATCCAGGGAATTGAAGCAGGGTAGGTAGATTTATTTACAGGGTTTACAGGGAATAACAAAGATTTACCGAGCATAATACTAGCGGTTAAAAGAGCCGCCGCACAGGTTGTATAGACGAAAATTGTAGTAAAAACTTCCCAGTAAATTTTACTTTTGTCCGGTTGTAAGCTATCTTTCATACTATTACTTACTCAAATTTTTAACAGTGATTTATGACAGTAATAAAATGGGGATAAATGGGGTAATATTTACTATCTCAAAGCTATTATTGGTAAAAAAGTTGGTATTTTCTGTAATTTGAGAACTATATAATTACTGAACGGATGAAATCTAGTTTTGATATTAACTATTATCAGTTAAATTTATAGATAGGTTACTACCAAGAGCTTTAACTTAAGATTTTTACACTAAAAACAATATAAAGAATTGTTGCTAATTATTGAGTTTTAAGTCCAATGAAAAATGGATAGAGAAGGTTATTACCTTACTATAGATAACTTTAGTATTTCTACTGAATAAAATTATTATTTTTTATGTCAAGAAAATATTAAGTCCAGGTAATTTTGGTACTGGAAAATTTACGTAGATTGAGGATGAGGTCAATTGAGTGGGACAAATATCAGTCGCGTAGTAGGCGATCGCCTTTGCCGTATAGACTATTAGTGGCGCAGTGAGTTAGATTAGTGCTAATTTTACCCCTCTTCTGAGTAATTGTGCTGTTAGTCCATCTCACTTCATTAAATAATCGTAATTCAGTGTTACGTTCTGGGATCAAGCCGCAATTTTATCGACAGGAATATCCCAAAGGTGTATTTGCCATGCCGGTGATTCCCGATTACTACGTTTCTCATCAGTGGTTGCGCGAACTCAAACGTTCTGGACAACGGAATATCTGTGGAGTTTATTTTCGGATTCCTGATGAACAGGATGTCTACGTTGGACATTACAATCGGACTCACTTACACACAACTATTTCAGAAGCAGCCGCCATCATTATCCAGGCTGATAATCCACAAGGTTACGAAGTGTTTATTCCCCGCAAAATAGCAGCCAATGAGATTCAACGCGTTAAAGCTTTACCGCAAGTTTTAGGTTGGCGATACTATCCAGAGGCTCATGGACATAAACCCTGTGGATGTCCAGCCTGTTTACTCAGAGGGGAAATTAAATCACAGAAAATTCGCCAAGCTTGGAACGCAGACGAAAAGTAGAGACGTAGCATTGCTATGTCTCTATTTCCAATCGCCTAGTGCTTGAATATAGATTATTTAGTACATACAATGTAATTACTTGTGTTAATAGTTAGACAACCTTATGGGTAAAGCTATCAGAACGCGGATCGTTAAAATTGGGAACTCTCAAGGTATCCGTATTCCTAAACCTCTATTAGAACATAGTGGGATTAGTGAAGAGGTAGAAATAGAGGTGCAAGATAATTGTTTAATTGTGCGTGCAGCTTCTCGGAATCGTTCTGGTTGGGAGGAAGCATTTGCAAAAATGGCAGAACAACACGATGATGTTTTGCTAGATGAGTTGACAGCTACAGAATGGGATAATCACAAATTACGGAATAACGAACCACAGAGACGCAGAGAACACAGAGAAATAAGGGTTTAAGAGACTTTTTGCGTAAGTCCTGACGAACTATTTCGCCTTTTCAAATATCATTAAATGTTGCTGGGGTAACAGGTTTTTGGTTTCTCTCCACACTAACCCAACAGCTTGCATTTCTTTGCGGACTTGCTTTTGCGTCATCTTGTGTAGCCGCTTAATCATAATAAACGGATTTTCACCCCGGTACTCTGCCAGCACCACCTTACCACCTGGTTTTAAAGCTTTGACAATTCCCTGCATGACTTCTTGGGGATACTCAAACTCATGGTAAGCATCTACCATCAATGCGACATCTACGCTATTGGGTGATAATTTGGCATCAGTGGGGGTTGCTAACACAGTCTCAACATTACTGATATTTTTCTCTTCCTGGAAAAACTCAATAATCTCTAACATTTCCGGCTGGATATCTACCGCCAACACTTTACCTTCAGTCAAGATAGGTGCAATGCGAAAACTTAAGTAACCTGTCCCAGCACCAATATCAGCAACTACATTATCCGGCTTTAAATCCAGCGCATTAATAATTTTACTTGGTTGTTCCTCTGCTTCCCGCCTGGGTCTTTCTAACCAACCTGCGCCTGTGTGATTCATGAACTTGGCGATTTCTCTACCCAGATAATATTTACCAATACCATCAGGACTTTGCGATCGCTGTTCATACAAAGTTACAGTATTTGCAGCTACAACATGAGTATCTAGCAGCAAACACCCTAAAACCATCCCCATAATTAATAGTAAACGCAAAACTTGACTTACCATTGGTTAAATTACAAACTGTTCTAACTCGCGCTGAAACCACTCTTGCCCAACTCGTTCTGCCACAAAAGGTCTGACAATAAATTTAGGTGGATTCCCCTCTTTTACATCAATCCGCACGCAGGAGTATGATAGCCGCTTTTCTAGACCCTGGCCATGACGACCAACATAAAGTAATGAGTCGGCAACTTTCCGTAGGGTACTACCAGAAGTATGATGAAAAATTTCCGACAACTCAGTCCCCTCTCGACGCTGACGACGGGGACGATGACCGCTACCACCAGAGATAAGACAGTTGAGGTAAGAATCAGCGTGTCCAGTGTCTACGGTGCGGAGATATTCTAAACAGTGGGCGTGACCATTGAAAATTAAATCTACTAGGGGACGGTCTGTTACTAGAGAACCGAGAGTTTTTGCCACTTGATTCAACACCTCACGTAGACGGTGACGCACCGCCAAAGTTTGGGCTTGATGCCATTTGCTGGCTTCGGTGACGTAGGGGGGATGGTGGAAAAAGATAATTCGTCCGCGCACCTCAGAATTGTGCCAAGACTCAATTAATTTGCTGCGTAACCAGTCTAATTGTTCCCAGTCAGTCGGAGGGCTATCATGAGAGGCGAGTTGTTTTTCGATGTCAATTTTGATTTCGTTGATTTGGTCTAACTTCGCGCTGAAGTCATCAAGTTGTTCTGCGTCGCTGGGGTTATCGGGGTTGAGTTTGTCGCATTGTACTAAGATTTGTTCTTCTTCTCTATTTATTTCTTGGCGACGCTGTTGTAATTCTCGGCGATACATATCTCCGGCTTTAGTGCTAGGGAGGGGAGAGGGTGTATTAAAGGTATTGGAATCAAGGGCAAAAAAATCTATGCCACCGTAACGGAAGCTGTAATAACGGTTGGGGACACGGGTAAACTCTCCGGGTACGTAACGCAGACAGCGACCTGTGTCAGTTTTCGCGGTGTAGTGATTATCTAAATGACGGTGTAATTCTTCTGGGGATGCGGTGGCAAGATAATCAAGGAAGGCTTTAGCATAGGCATCTCCTTGATTAGAACCGTGCCAACCAATCTCGAAATCTTTGTAACGCAGCATTCGCCGCAGTCGTAAGGTGCTACCTGTGATTAAGCGATACAAAAAAGGGACATCATAGTAATCGTGATTGCCCAGTACAGGTAAAAACGGTAAATTAAATGTCATGCGATCGTAAGCAATATTTTGGGGTTGCTCACCACCTACGAGAAATTCCCGGTATGGTTCAATAAAATTTGTCGGGTAATATTCACGAGAACCCACGACATAAATGACATCGCCGGTGTGGAGTACAAAACGGCAGTCGTCTTTGTGGGTAAGCATGAGTTCGGCTACTAGTCTTTGGGGATGATTTCCGTAATGAGATTTTGTACCACTATCACCGATGACTAAAAAAGAAAATTCCGGGTTGTCGTCCCGGTTATCGTCTATCACCATGCTGGTTTGGTCAATTCCCCGTTGCTGGATGCTGGGATGTTTCCACCGCACCCGTTCTTTCATCTTTTGAATTTTGACTGGGATTGATGGTTCGGAAATCAATCTCATTGGTGATTATCTCCCAAGGGTATGTATAAAGGTGTAAGACTGTTGACTGTTGACTGTAAATATAGTTACTGTAGCGATCGCAATCGCTCCAGCGTTGATCAATGTTCATATTGTTTTTGTTAGGCTTTAAGTTTGAACATTTAGGCTTTAAGTTTGAACATTTAGGCTTTAAGCTTGAACATTTAGGCTTTAAGGTTCAACATTTAAGCTTTGAGCTTGAACATTTAGGCTTTAAGGTTCAACATTTAGGCTTTGAGCTTGAACATTTAGGCTTTAAGGTTCAACATTTAGGCTTTAAGCTTGAACATTTAGGCTTTAAGCTTCAACATTCAGGCTTTAAGGTTCAACGTTTAGGCTTTGAGCTTGAACATTTAGGCTTTAAGCTTGAACATTTAGGCTTTAAGCTTGAACATTTAGGCTTTAAGCTTGAACATTTAGGCTTTAAGGTTCAAAAATCACAAATTTTTTCAACTACTTGACTTAAATACTGTTTGTTCACTCTTTAACTTCCCCAACTCCCTCACTCTACTGATAACCAGCCGCCTGTAATAAAAACAATTTGGCATATAGTCCCTCATGAGCTAACAATTCTTCATGAGTTCCTTGTTCTCTCACTTCCCCATTTTCAATTACTAGGATTTTGTCTGCCATCCTGACTGTTGAAAAGCGGTGAGATATCAAAAATACCATTTGATTTTGGGTGAGAGCGCGAAAATGATTGAAAATCTCATACTCGGCTTGAGCATCGATGGCTGAGGTGGGTTCATCTAAGACTAAAATATCTGCTTGAGTCCGCATGAATGCACGGGCTAGAGCGATTTTCTGCCATTGTCCGCCAGATAATTCTTGTCCGCTTTTGAACCATTTTCCTAGTTGGGTTTGGAATTGTTGGGGTAAGTGTTCGATAAAACTATGGGCGTTACCTTTTTGGGCGGCTATTTGCCAACGAGTTGTATCATCAAGGCTGTTTACATCCCCAACACCAATATTTTCGCCGACTGTGAACTGATAACGGACAAAGTTCTGGAATATTACGCCGATGCGTTGACGCAGTGCATCTACATTCCATGATTGCAAATCTACGCCATCTAATAAAATTCTGCCGGAGTCTGGGGTATAAAGTCGGGTGAGGAGTTTTATTAGGGTAGTCTTCCCCGAACCGTTTTCACCAACAATTGCTAATTTTTCGCCTGGTTTTAAATGTAGGGAAATGTTTCTTAAGGCGGGTTGAGAACTTCCTGGATAGGTAAAGGAGACATTCTCAAAGCGGATACCATCTTGGGAATCAATCCCTTTGGTGGTTTTACCCCAAGGTTGAGTAACTTTTTCTTCTAGAAAATCGTAGAGGTTGGAGAGATAGAGGTTATCTTCATACATACCACCAATGGAAGTGAGGGCATTAGCAAAGGTAGATTGTCCTTGGCGAAAGACTGTGAGATACATGGTCATATCTCCTAATGAAATTCTCCCGACTACTGCTTCTACTACAATCCAAGCGTAGGCGATGTAAAAAGCTACCGTACTAACTAAACCTAAAAGGTATCCCCACATTCCCCGACGGATGGTTAAATTGCGGTCTTCGTTGTAGAGTTGCCGAAATACGTTGCGGTAACGGCCTAAAAGCATCTCTCCCAGTTGATAGAGTTTGACTTCGGTGGCAAAGTCTTCTCTAGCTAAAAGATTTTCTATATAATGCTGCTGGCGAGTTTCTGGCGCACGCCAACTAAATAGGCGAAAGGCTTCCCCAGCAAAGCGAGTTTCAGCAATGAAGGCTGGCATTGCTGCCACAATTAAGACAATTACAGCCCAAATTGAGAATTTAACTAACAAAAAGCCGTAGGTGATGAGAGAAAGGGCATTTTGGACTAAGCCGAAGGTACGGTTAACTAAAGAGAGGGGACGTACTGATGCTTCTCGTCTGGCGTTGGTTAATTTGTCATAAAATTCTGAGTTTTCAAAGTGAGTCAAGTCTAAAGTCAGGGCTTTTTTGAGGATTAACACATTGACTCGCTGACCAAGTAACACCCGCAATAGTGACTGACAGATGATTAGTCCCCGTTGAGAACCTGCCAACAAAGCTACTGCGATCGCCTCTAAGCCGACATACAATAAAGGTGCATAAATATTCCTTTCTGCATTTCCTTGGGATGCCAAAACTACGCCATCTACAATTAGTTTACCGAGATAGGCGATCGCCGCAGGAAACAAACCAGCACATAAAGTTAAACTAGCCAGAATAATTGTCAAAGTCTGGCTAGTCGTCCACACCAAATTTATCGCCCGTCCGCCATAACGGAAAACAGCCAGTGATTGACGCAGGGGGTGACGTTGCTTTTTACTCTTCATTATTCTTTTTATAGCGCGAGATTAACCCACTCCGCCGATAATTCAGAAGATTTTGTTAGCAGCTATGAGGAAGCCTAACAGTAAATGTTGTCCCCATACCAACTTTGCTGTCTACAGAAATTTCTCCTTTGTGTTGCTCAACGCATTTTTTCACAACGGCTAATCCTAGACCTGTACCAGCAATATTCTCAACATTTTGGCATCGATAAAAAGGCTCATAAATTTTTTGTTGTTCTACTAGTGGAATGCCAATACCTTTATCGATTACCTGAAAAACTGGGTTCTTCGGTTACTTTTATGGAGAATTAATAGTAAAATGCCAGTTTAATAAACTGCGTAATCTAAAATTACTAAAGTTACGAAAGCCATATCCAAGCCTTTTAATTAACTTG
>NZ_JACJRG010000026.1 GCF_014697125.1 Anabaena minutissima FACHB-250
AGCAGTAACACCGTCCTTTGGTAGCGACTTCAATCCCGATAAGTTAGAAACCCTGCGTCAACAGTGGGCTGCCAGTGATTTTTCTGGGTTGCCAAAATTTGAAGTTCGTTCAGTCGCAGACCTTGGAGGTGCAAGGGCTGCTTTTTCTCGCAGTACCAACACTGTCTATATATCAGCAGATTTGTTGAGTGAAGATTCTGGTTTAATCCAGGATGTTTTACTTGAAGAACTAGGTCACTTTGTTGATGCCCAGATTAATCAAGAAGATTCGCTAGGAGACGAAGGCAAAATCTTTGCCAACTTAGTTCAAGGGCATACCCTATCTGAGCAACAATTGCAACAACTGAAATCAGCAGACGATGTTATTAACATTACAATTGATGGTCAAACACTAGAAGTAGAAGCTAATACAGACCCAACCGCTAATCTGCAATTTTTACCCAGTAAAATTACAGACTTATTTAATTCCATTAGGACAATTCTGGAGCAAAATATTCCAGACACCGCAAACCTGCCAATTATAGGTGATAAATTTGACCTAAAAAGCCGTGTAATTGGATTTGTTGATCAAGTTGAAACCGAAATTAAAAATAAGCTGGATACCCTTCAGGATAATGCCGTTGACACGATTCGGCAGGCACTATTTGATGCCTTGAACGGCGCAGGCATATTGTTAGATTCCGATGATGAAGGTGACGACATCAGTATCAACGACATCAAGACACCTCAAGATGCTAATAGTATTGCCTTCAAATTCGATGCGGGGATCAAACTTAATCCTGATATTTCCCTAGACGAAAATTTGGGTTTACCAAATTTAGGTTTAAATCTTGGTGGTGGACTCAAAGGTGATTTAGACATTAAGTTGAGTGTTGGTTTTGGGGTTGACAATTTCAGTAATGATCAAAATGCTATCTTTTTAGAAACCTCTGTTGCCAAAGAATTCCAAGCCAAATTTGTCGGTAAATTGGTTGATGAAAATAACCAACCTTTGACTTTAAATGGGACTTTAGGTTTTCTGCAAATCGAGGCTACAGACCGAGGTAGTATATTGACGGCTGATTTTGCTGCTGACTTGATACTAGAAGCAGGTAGCGATGTCGATGGCAATGGTCGGGTTAGGTACAACAATTTAGAGAGTCTAGAAATTGATGCTGACCCACTCACCGCCGAAGCAGACATTCAACTATTTCTCAACACGGGAGTTAGTGACCCTGAAACTGGTGAGTCATTGAATGGGCCACTGCCTAGTATTACCAGTAACTTTGATTTGCTGGATTTGAAGTTCAACAGCGATAACCCCACGACCCCTGCACCAATCGTCAAGTTTACCGATGCGACACTAAACTTTGGTTCTTTGATTAGTGGGTTTTTCAAGTCGGTATTCACAGACATTCAAAGTATTACTAGCCCTTTTGAACCCATTATTGATGTTCTGACAACACCATTACCAATTATCAGAGCGTCTTTATTGGATATTGCCACAAAACTGGTAGAAAGTGGTTTATTAGAGGATGTTGTCACTCTTGACCCTGAAACTATTGAATTTGTAGAAATTATCGTTGATATTGTCAACGTTATTGATAGTTTCCCTACTAATGATGGCAATCTGTTTCTCAAATTAGGGGACTTTGACTTAACTGGTACGGATATCCGCCAGGATGATGTTAGCGATAGTAAAGTTGCACCCAATGTTACTAACATCCAAGACCCATTAAGCCAACTGCCCGCCTCTGAGGGTAATGATGTTACACCCTTTATTAATGCTCTGATTAGATTGGTGAATCGGGTTCAGGAATCGTCATCGTTCCAAGAATCATCCCAGTTTGCTCAAAGTAATTTAGCTTTTGCATCTGAAAGTTTGCAATCGGCAGACTCAGAAGATAGTAGTTCTTTAAAAGATTACTTCCCCGTTCTCGCTGATCCCAACGCTATTTTCAAAATTCTGCTGGGTCAACGGGTAGATTTATTCCGTTTCGATTCACCGAGATTAGCATTTTCCTATAAATTTGAACCTCCAGCAATTCCGATTTTTGGCCCAGTATCTCTACAGTTTAAAGGTGGTGTATTTGCCAATGCTGCGATCGCTGTCGGTTATGATACTCAAGGGTTCATAGAATACCGACAAGGTGGTTTTAGCGACCCTAGCAAACTTTTAGATGGATTTTACGCTAGTAGACCCCTCGGAGATAAAGATGAAAATGGCGAGCGAGATCATAACGTCGAGCTGGGTGGTTTAATTACTGTAGAAGCACAGTTAAATATTAAAGCTGTAAACGCATCCATAGGCGGTGGTTTATCACTAACAGTCTTCATGGACTTGGGTGATGAGTCTAACGATTACACCGTTCGCGGCAGTGAAATCGTAGACAGCATAGAGCAGGGTCAAAATATCCTGTGTCTGTTCAGTCCCAGTGGCGAGTTAACCTTCATCGTCTTTGGTCAAATTGAACTAGATTTTGGCTTCTTCAGTTTCTCCCGCAAACTAGATTTAGCCAATATTAAACTCATCAGCTTTACACCAGAAGATTTTGAAGACTTCTGCTTTGGTGATTCCGATCAATACTACGACGTCATTGATAAAGAACCGGCTCCCGACTCGCCCCTAGCCAAACAGTTAAATGATGCTGGCGTTGTAGTGCGTTCAGGTACTGATGGCAATGACATTATCATCATCGAACACATCTCTGGTGATGCCAGCAATGAAGTAGTTGAAGTCCGAGGTTTAGACCCAGAACCTAAACGCTATCAAAATGTCAAGTTGGTAGTTATTAATGCTGGTGATGGGGATGATGAAATTCGATTCATTAACGGTGTAATCGCCCCTGGTCAAATCAAAGGTGGTAGCGGTAACGATAGCATCTTTGGTGGCTTGGGTGATGACTTTATATCAGGTGGCGCGGGTAACGACACCATTGATGGTGGAGCTAAGAACAAGAGTGGTAACACGGCTGAGTATAGCGACTCCCCAGGCGGTATTGTGGTTGACCTGACTCTAGGACAGGCTACCAACGATGGCTATGGTACTCAAGACACTCTAATCAATATTCAAAATATTGTCGGGTCAACTTTCAACGACACCATTGTTGGCTCTAATGAAAATAATGTCCTCCAGGGGGACAAAGGTAACGATACCCTGTTTGGACTGGATGGCGACGATGTGCTGTTGGGCGGAGTTGGGGCTGATTATATAGATGGTGGAGATGGTAAAGATACAATCACCTACATTGGTTCTAAAGCGGGAGTTTATGTCAACGTATCCAATAGCAATGTAACCTTTATCTCTCCCATCGATAAAGTGTTGACCAGCCTACCTGCAAATAGAGGATTTGGGGGCGAGGCTAACGGTGACAGAATCTTTAATGTCGAAAATGTACAGGGTTCAGTTTATGACGACATTCTCGTAGCTAGTGATGTAGCAGGGAATGTTTCGGGTTTGGATGGGGATGATATTCTCATCGCTGGTACTCAGGCTGACAACCTGGATGGCGGTAATGGTGATGACTGGGTGACTTACAGACGCTCTAATGCTGGTGTGAATGTTAGTCTGTTGACCAATAACAACAGTGGTGGTTACGCCATTGGGGATGCCATCGAGCGAGCTACCGATGTTAATGGAGATTCTATTGCTAATAGAAGCTCAATTGAAAACCTAGAAGGTTCTAACTTCAACGATACCTTAGAGGGTGATATTGCTAATAACATCCTCAGAGGACTAATTGGTAATGACACATTACGGGGCAATGCTGGTAATGATACCTTAATTGGCGGTGTAGGTGCTGATGTCCTCGATGGTGGCACTGGGATTGATTGGGCTGATTATAGCGAGTCTCCATCTGGGGTGAGAGTGAGTTTACTTCCTGGTGCTGTTAATACTGGCGGTCATGGCGAAGGCGATACTTTCGTTCACAATAATCTCATCTCCACAGTAGAGAACTTATTAGGGTCTGACTTTGGCGATGTCCTGATTGGAGATAATGGTAATAATGTCATCAATCCTGGTTTAAGCAATGGTGTTCTTGATACTGTTAATGGTAACGGTGGTAGCGATCGCCTAATTATCGATTATTCCCGCAATGATATCGGTACTGGCATTACAGGCGGCTACTTCACGGGATTGACCAGTGCTGGGTACTTATACAGAAATGTCAGCAATAACAATAACAGCATTCTCGATTCCGTGAGTTTCAGTAACATTGAACACCTCACAGTCATTGGTACAACTCAAGACGATGAGATTCGTGGTGGTTCTGGAGATGACATCCTCTTAGGTGGTGATGGTGATGACACCATCTATGGTGGTCGTGGTAGTAACGTGATTTTGGCTGATGATGGTAATGATTTTATTACAGACCAAAATGATCTTAATCTAGAATTTTCTGGTACTCCTGCTGCCAATAGTTTTATTTATTTAGATGGTGGCAGAGGAATTGATACCCTATCAATGGATTTATCAGGTAAGCCAGATGATATCGTCCTAGTTAGCCTAGATCCTCTACTAGAAAACCCCAATCAAGCTTTGAGACTTGCAGATGGTAGTGCCATTACTCGGTTTGAGGTGTTCCAAGATATTGAAACTGGTGCTGGCAATGACACCATAACTCAATTAGGTCGTGTAAATAACATTTTCAGCACTGGTGCAGGAGATGACATTATTAATTCGGGCTTAGGCATTGATATTGTCGATGGTGGTGGCTCAAGTAGTGGTGATGATGTCGGCGTCCAGGATGATGACCTGCTCATTGTTAATTATTCAGTGGGAGATATTGGTACAGGTATCCAATATGCAATCACCTCCCTCAATGCTTCCAATGGCGGACGATTATACCGCAGAGATAATGCTGGTGCAATCCTTGACCAAGTTACCTTCAGTAATATTGAACGTTTCCAAATCACGGGTACTAGCCAAGATGATCAGATTGTAGGTGGAGACAACCAGGACACCTTGAATGGTAATGGCGGCAATGATTTTATCTTTGCTAATGCTGGCAATGATCAATTAAGCGGCGGAGACAATAACGACATTCTCATCGGTGGTAGAGGTAATGACACCCTCATGGGTGGTAAAGGCGACGATATCTTGATTGGTATCGATTACATTAATTCTCCTTCACGCTCTGTGGGTGAGATAGACAATCTGACAGGTGGTGCAGGAGCAGATGAATTCTGGCTAGGGAATCAGAATTATTTCTTCTACAACGATAATATATTCCAAAATCTGGGTAATACAGACTATGCCCTAATTACAGACTTCAATTCCAGTGAAGGCGACATCATTCAGCTGAACGGTAATCGTAATAATTACGCCACAGTAGTTGCAAATGGCTCTACACAAATTCTCAGGGTTATATCATCAGATGTTGAATTCCCTGATAGAGAATTAATCGGGATTGTTCAGGGAGTGACTAACTTTGATTTAGGTGCAAGTTATGTCAAATATGTTGGCGGTAGTGTCAATGTTTTATCTCAAGTTGATATTCCCCTCACAACAGACAGTATATTCGCTCTATCTGATGACAATATTCAACAGACAGCTTTGTCTGATGATTCACCCACAGAAGAAGCAAATTTGGCGGAACAATCGGCAGGAAACTTCACTGTCACCCAAGCTAATGATGTTTCTACTTTATTGAACACCCTACTAGGCAATACTACGGGACTTAGTGACTTTAGCATCAAGCTCGTAGGCGATCGCAGAGCATTTGGCACCTTCCAAGATGATCCCTTTGGCTTAGGCTCTGGAGTAGTCTTGAGTACCGGCAGAGTCAGAGATTTAGCTGGCGGTAACACAGCTGATGGTGACTTTTCACCTGGTATTAGTGTGCCTCTTAACTTTACCCGTTTGGCTGGTGCGGCAGGGGATACCAGTAACAGTCAACCTGGCTCGGCTGTTTTTGCTGCTGACCTTTCCAATCTGGGATTTGATCTGCGTTCTCTGACAATAGCTGACTCAGGTAGCCCAGGCGGAAGTCCTGGTAAATTTAGTGGATTTGATCTAGATAGTATTAAACTCAGCCGTACCCTTGTCGCCTCAGCAGCACAGGTTGAAGCTTTACCGGGCTTAAACGTATTTGACTTTAGTCCTTTAGGAACTACCTTGATCGCAGGAGATCAGTTACCCACGGGACAATCCAATTTGATAGGTGAGCTGTTTGGTACTGTTAACGGCTACATTCACAATGGAATTGCTACACTAGGTAGCTTTGATGCAACTGGCTTAACAAATGCTACCAAAGGTGCTGTAAGTTTAGGTATTAACGGCGAAGTAGGATTTGACCTGACATCAGCTATATCTCCCGGACAACCTCTGTATCTTTACCTTGGGGAAGCTGGTAACAATGGTGAGCAGGTAGGAGGAAATATATCCGTCTCCAATCGCTCTCTGAGTGGACTAAACGACCTTAGCACAGATTTTGGCCTCCCAGGGGCAGCCAATGACACTATCTCGATGCAAATTGACTTTGTGGCTAATGACACAGCACCACTGTTTTACTTCCAGTTTGCTTTTACCTCTGAGGAGTTTGTCGAATTTGGCGGTAGTCAATTTAATGACTTGTTCAGCTTGAAGTTGAACGGTCTGGATTTGGCTTTGTTGAGCGATGGTGAAGCTGTAACTATCAATAACTTAGCTCCCACACCCTTTGGTTATCACCCAGACTTCATCTACAACCCTGCTGGAACAGGTGCAGCTAGCGAGCAAACTAGACTTGATGGTTACACCAAAGTTTTAACCTTTGCCGGCCCTACCATTCCCAATGAGAAAAACACCTTAGTTATTACTGCCAAAGATGTCCGAGATGGTTTGTTAGACTCGGCTGTGTTCTTGAAGGCTGGTACATTCGGCACAGTTGATCCCACAACACCGCCTCAAAGGCCAGAAGTATCTATCACTCCAGAAGGAGATAATGGCAACAACGATAGACTGAATGTGGTAGAAGGTGGTGCAACTGATAGCTTGTCTGTGGTACTCAAATCTGTTCCTACAGATATTGTGACTATCACCATTGACCCAGACCAACAGACGAACTTAGGCGCAGGTGGTAACAACCCAATTAGCTTAACCTTTACGTCTGAGAATGCGCTGATCCCGCAAATTGTGACTGTGGCGGCAGTCGATGATACTCTCGTTGAAGGTGATCACACTAGTACCCTCACCGTCAACGTCAGCAGTAATGACCCTGGTTACAAGGGTTTGTCAGTTCCTAACCTCACAGTTGCCATTACAGACAACGATGTATTTACTAACATTACTGGTACACCAGGACGCGATACCCTTGTTGGCACAAATGCACCAGAAAGGTTAATTGGTCTACAAGGTCAAGATATCCTCACAGGTGGGGGTGGCAGTGATCAATTTGTCTATAACAATCTGGTAGACAGAGGAGATATCATCACTGACTTTACCTTGAGTGAAGACCAGATTGTCTTAACTCAACTCCTGAGCAGTTTAGGTATTAGCTCCGCAAATGTTGGGTTTAATGATATTACGCAGGGTACACAAATCACCTTAAATACTGATGGTGTGTTCCGTCCGTTTATCTTGGTGCAAGGCGCAGGTGTTAACGCCGATACGTTGAATAATCCCAATAACTTTATCTTCTAGTTCTGAGTTCTGCACAGAGTGATTATCGCTCTGTGCAAACGCTGTCTTGACTTTTCTGTGATTAACAACTGTTTTGCAAAGGAGGAATTTAATGGCTCTTTCTACATTCACTAACCGTTCAATTCTGGCAGCTAGTATTATTAGTGTTTTGGGGTGGATGAGTCCTGCTCAAGCCATAGTTCTTAACGGCGACTTTAGCAATAATTTAAATCAATGGGAAACTACTGGGGATGTGAGCATTTCTAATGGTCAGGCTTTATTAACAACCGCATCCTCTACTTTGGAAGATGATTATCCTGAACCTGCTGGCCAGTTCAATTTCTCCGGTACAGAAGTCATTCCTATTGGCGAGTTAGAAACTTTCGTCGGTGTGAACCCTTTGGAATTGGGTGAATACGCAATTGAAGGTTCTGCTCTTAAGCAAACTTTTACAGTTCAAGCAGGCGATATTTTAAGCTTCAGTTGGCAATTCCTGACAAATGAAGAAACACCGGATTTATTCGGTACTAATGATGCGGCTTTTATAATTTTGAAAAATCTCAACTCATCATCTAATGTGATTCGTTTAGCAGATACTAACGGTGTTTTTTCTCCTAGCACTACTTTAGGTTTTTCGGCAGCAACAGGAGTTAATACCTTCAAATCACAATCACTCACGGCTGGAAATTACATTTTAGCTCTAGCGATCGCAGGCGATGGTGACAATAATGTTACATCTGCTCTACTTGTTGATAATGTGAAAACTCAACCGGGGAACGCTGAACCTGTACCTGAACCTGAGTCCATACTCGGTTTAGGTACAGCAATTTGTTTATTTATCTTGAAAAAAATGCAACTAAAAAAAATGAAATAGCGTCAGATGATTTCACGCGATACTAGATATCAGTCTCAAGTTGACGAGATTGATTTAAGCTTAAGAAGACTGGAGAATTTAAACTAATCATCGTGTAAACACGCACACAAACACAATTTAAGCCACCAAAAAGCCTATGATTTCGTCAGCGATGACACACCCTTAACCCAGACTTATCAATTAGGCTGACAACACGAAGGCTACAACCCTCATTATTCCGTTGGCTGATTAAACTTGCTTATGTTTGTAGCAACGATGACCACTTACAGGTATAGTCTGCTTATTGCAGTTTGTAACGTTGTCAGCTTAATGTAAAGAAATTTAAAAATTTCCCTAAAGTTGCATAATATTTTGAATCACTCCTGAATAAATACATGAACATAGCTATCAGATTTTTTCAATAGTGTTTAATATGTCAATATGAAATTTTTCCTGTTTTTCTGTTGATCATATTATTTAGATAAAAATGCTATAGCTTCATATATGCTTAAGCATTAATAAAAGTTGAAATGGTTGTTGTGATATCTGTGAGCCAGAACCTAACAAAGGAGTAATAAATGATTTCAGTACAACAAACACAAAACAAAGCCAATATATTGAATAGGATAATAGTATTTATCTATGGTGTAATTTCATATGTAATATTTTTTGTGACATTAATATATACTGCCGGATTCTTGGGTAATATAGTTGTTCCGAAATCTATTGATTCTATACCGCAATTACCTTTATTATCTGCCTTAATTATAAACGGTGGATTACTTGGGTTGTTTGGTATTCAACATAGTGTAATGGCACGCCAAGGATTCAAACAGTGGTGGACAAAGTTTATTAACAAAGCAGCAGAAAGAAGCACTTATGTACTTCTTTCTAGTTTGGCACTCATGTTTTTATTCTGGCAATGGCAGCCAATGGGTGGTGTAATCTGGAATATTCAAAATCAAGTTGGGCAATTGATGTTCTGGTTACTTTTTGGTATTGGTTGGTTAATTTTATTTTTAAGTACATTTTTAATTAACCACTTTGATTTATTTGGACTCCGACAAGTTTATCTATACTTACAGGGTCAAGAATATACTCAATTAGAATTTCAAACTCCTTGGCTATACAATTATGTTCGTCATCCACTTTATGTAGGTTGGTTATTAATATTTTGGTCAACACCAAACATGACTGCGACTCATCTAGTATTTGCGCTACTCACAACGATCTATATTTTAGTTGCGATTCAATTTGAGGAACGAGATTTAATTAACATCCACGGTGAAACTTACGCTACTTACCGTCAACGTGTACCGATGCTAATTCCCTTTATGAAGAAACAATACAGCTTGAAATAAATATGACAATAAGGCGTAGGTTGACAGCCTAGCGGCGGAATTGTCAGCTGTTAGGCAAGAGTTACAGAGTCAGTTACAGATAGATAAAAAGGAAAAGTTACACAACAAAGTATCTGTAATTGATGATCAGGCAATACACGATCGCATTCTTCAGTCTAGGGGTATATTAAAAAGTCAAGGCATTTGAAGTCTACTCTGCTGAGGCGCATATCAGTAACGGCACAACAAGCTGCATCGACCGTTGGCTTTGAGTTTTTTATTGTCAATCTCAGGAAGAACTCTCTTGAATTTTTGCCCACATTCAAATGCGATATCTAGATAGCGAAATAAACAAGGAAATAAATTCAGTTATATTAAAAAGCTAGAAGACCCCAGGTGAAGTGATAACGAACTGTTCAATTGTCTGACGCGATCGCTGGTTTTCTAGTTAATCCAGTAAATTTACAAGAATACGCATTTATACGCATTTAAAAGTATTAAATTCTTATAAGAAAATTAATCCGTGTTGGCACATAACTTGAGAAAGGACTTCAATTAACTTTTTTGGTTGATTACTTTGTCGTGGCATAACAAACTCGATTGCAAGATTGATGGTATTTTATTGTTGCACAAACTCCTTTATATCAATGGCGATACAAGATATGACACTCAATTTATATTTACTGCGACATGGAGAAACTACTTTTAGTCAAAGTGGTAATTTTTGCGGTGAAACTGATGCAGAGTTAACATCTGAAGGGATGCAGATGGCATCTAGTTTTGCCGATGTTTATCAAAAATTGAAGTGGTCAGCAGTTTATGTTAGCCCAATGAAGCGTGCAATTGCAACGGCCCAGCCATTTTGTGATGCTATCGGTATGGATATGCAGTTGCGTGATGGACTTAGGGAAGGTAGTTACGGCGAATGGGAAACTAAGAGTAAATCCTTTGCTCAAGAGAATTATGCTCAAAACTATATAAAATGGTTGACAGAACCAGCTTGGAATGCACCAATAGGTGGAGAAACTGCGGTAGATATTGCTAACCGTTCTATGCCTGTAATTGCTGAAATTCAAGAAAAACATCGCCAAGGTAATGTTTTAGTGGTTTCCCATAAAGCCACGATTCGGATTATGCTTTGCAGTTTACTGGGAATTGATTTGGGACGCTATCGCTATCGGGTGAATATTTTGGTCGCATCGGTAAGTATGGTGAAATTTGACGTTAATGGCCCTTTGCTAGAAATACTAGGCGATCGCCATCATATACCCGATCATATTCGCTCTCGTCCGGGAACATAATAATCCCTACTTGTAGCATCGCTTGAGAACAAAAAAGAAAGGTTGAGGTAGGTATTTATAATACATGATTCCGAACAAAGTATTCTCATCTACTTTTCTAAAAGAATCATTGATTGGTAATTTCCTCCATACTCCATCATTCGCAGTCTTGCTTGGCTGTTCTCGGTCTTCATTAAATAATTCATTGACATCAGTAATGATTTTAGGGGAACGGTAAATTTAAGACCAGCAGTATTACACCTTATTTAATCCACGATCCTAAACGCACAGGGAAAACTAGAAGCAGCGATCAGCTTTTACCGTTCGCAGATGGTTTTTGAACTATCCCCGAAATTATAGGATGGGTCATGATGCGATCGCCATCGCACGAATACAGCATGGAAATTAATCACCAGTCTTCTAGCTCAAGTCTTTTCAAGAAGACTAAGAAATATTTAAGTGGACTAAAATATTAAAAAGTGCCTGGACGTGTGACCGTGTTTCCACTCCAAGC
Organism: Anabaena minutissima FACHB-250; assembly: GCF_014697125.1. Classification (GTDB taxonomy): domain Bacteria; phylum Cyanobacteriota; class Cyanobacteriia; order Cyanobacteriales; family Nostocaceae; genus Trichormus; species Trichormus minutissimus. The sequence goes on from NZ_JACJRG010000026.1 coordinate 11,570, forward strand.
ACTCTTAATTTTCAATTTGCTCCTCACACTCCTAGAGAGTAACACTGCTTTGAAATAAAAGCTAGTGTTATTAGTGACACTTTAGAAACTGGACAGGTGACAGGGGACAGGGGACAGTAAACAGTGATCACTGCCATTAGTGTAAAAAGTGACGTGTACCAGTCAACACCATGACCAAACCCAGTTCGTTAGCGGCTTTGATGGAATCTTGATCACGTAAACTTCCCCCTGGTTGTACAATGGCGGTGATACCGGCGGCGGCGGCGGTTCTGACGGAATCATCGAAGGGGAAAAATCCGTCACTGGCGAGAGTTGCACCTTGAGCTTTGTCTCCAGCTTGTTCTAGGGCGATTTTGGTTGAACCAACGCGGTTCATTTGCCCAGCACCGACACCTAGAGTAGTGCGATCGCTTGTGAGTACAATGGCATTAGATTTAACGTGTTTGCAAACCTTCCAAGCAAACAGCATTTCGGCTAACTCGTTGGGTGTGGGTTGGCGTTCTGTGACAACTTGCCATTTACTAGAATCTGCAATGATATCATCGGCAGCTTGGACTAAGAAACCACCTGCAATTTGTTTGACTAGAGTTTTAGCCCCACTGCTCAAATCGGCTAAAGTCAAAATCCGCACATTAGATTTTTTAGACAGAATTTTTTGCGCTTCTGCATCACAATCAGGTGCAACTACACATTCTAAAAATGTCTTAGTTAATTCGCTGGCGGTAGCTGCATCTATGGGACGATTGAGGGCGACAATCCCACCAAATGCAGAGATAGAATCAGCATTGAAAGCCTTTTGATAGGCTTCAACAATGGTGTTTCCTAACGCTGTACCGCAGGGATTGGTATGTTTGATGATGGTAGCGGCTGGTGTATCTGGAAATTCAGTAATAATCCGCCGGGCGGCTTCTAAGTCAACTAAGTTATTGTAACTGAGTTCTTTACCTTGCAATTTCGTAGCCGCAGCCCATCCACTGGGAGTAGAGCCAGTTTGATACCAAGCAGCAGTTTGATGGGGGTTTTCACCGTAACGCAGAGATTGTAATTGTGTCCCGCTTAGGGTGTGCTGTTGGGGAAGGGATTCTGAAGATTGTTGAGAGAGGTAAGATGCGATCGCTTGATCATAACTACCAGTATGCAAAAATCCTTTTAAAGCCGCCTTCTGGCGAAACTCTAGGGATGCTTCCCCGTTATTTTGCCGTAATTCCTGCAAATATTCGTCATACTGCGCTGGATCACATAATACCGTGAGATGAGCAAAGTTTTTTGATGATGCCCGTAACATCGCCGGGCCACCAATATCAATATTTTCAACCGCTTCTGCTAATGTTACCCCTGGTTTAGCGATCGTCGCCTCAAAGGGATAAAGATTCACCACCACCAAATCAATCGGGCGAATTTGGTTATTGTCCAAGTCTGTAACATCACTAGCCACATCCCGCCGTGCCAAAATCCCGCCATGAATGCGGGGGTGTAGTGTTTTGACTCGCCCACCTAAAATTTCTGGTGAACCTGTGTAATCAGAAACCTTGGTCACTGGTATTCCCGCATCTTTGAGGGCTTTCGCTGTTCCCCCACTGCTGATTAAGTCAAATGCAAATTCTTCCACTAAACTACGGGCTAGGTCAATTAAACCAGTTTTGTTAGATACACTCAGCAGTGCTAGACGCGCCATGTCTCAATTCCTTAGATGCGAAAGACTCCAATTCTTACATAACCTAGGGTTCACTTCAAGACCATGTGGAATGGTTAGCATTTATGTAATTGAAATTAGCATGGCTAATGATTAGTATAAGTACAGATGTTAATTTCATCATAATCATACATGATTTTTTTATATACGGAGGTAACAGAAAATGAATGCTAATGGAACTACCTACGCTGTTTTAATAGGTATTAATAATTACAATGATTCTCTCAATTTACCAAATCTTGAGTATGCTGAAAAAGATTGCCAAGATTTATATGAGGTTATAACTAATCCAGAAAATGGTATTTTTTGCCCAGAAAATGTAACTTTATTGCTAGGAGAAAATGCGAGTACAAATAATGTATGGGAATTACTTTTTAGAGAAATTGTAACAAAACCAAATAATAATGATACTGTTTTAGTCTATTTTTCGGGGCATGGATTTATTCTGGGTGAACAAAATCAAAAAGCTTATTTGGGAACTTATGATGTAGATATTGTAAACCTACTTACAAAAAATAGAAGAGCAGGATTAAGAATGGATGATCTATATGAGGATGTCTTCTCTATTTCTCCTGCAAAATGCGTTCTTTTTATCTTGGATAGCTGCCATAGTGGAGCATTTGTTCCTTCTATTACAAAAGGAACAAATACTGAAATAAGCAAAATACAGACTGATAAAAAATTGGTAGACAAAGGATTATTTTCCCAAGAAAGTGGTAGAGTTGCCATAGTTTCATGCCCACCTGATCTTCCGTCCTATGAAAGTAAAGAATTTGAAAATAGTATTTTTACACACTATTTAATTCGTGGTTTAAAAGGAGGAGCGATTGAAAAAGAAACTGGAGAAGTTACTGTTGATAGCTTATTAACTTATATACGAAATCATGCCCCTTCCAAACAACTACCAGGACGATATGGACAGGACTATGGACGAATTGTTATTGCTAAGTCTAGCCCTGGTTGGGAATACGAAAATACTCAAAAACAAACTATTATTAATGTTTCTAGAAACCCATTAAAATCTCAAGTTAATTTTCAATTAAATCCTTTAAAAAATCCGTTTGAATCATATAAAAGTTTTATTGATAGGTTAATACAATTCTTAAAAGATGATTTTCCAGTTTCTAATATAGAAAGCAGGATTTTAGAAGCAGTTCGTTATACTTGTGAGGCTAATTTTGTAGCTGTAATTAGACAAACTGAAAATAATTGGATTGTTAGAGAGCAAAGTAGTTTCAAAGTAGAAGAATTATCTCAAGAAGCTTATATTAAAAATATAATTACACAAATTTCACCAATTATTTCTTCAAGAAAAAATATTTTTAATCGAGATTATCATGGCTCGTATCTTATTGATGAAGAAAGCGATTGTACTAAAGTATTTATGTTTGTTCCTTTGCCATCTAAATCAACAAAAGATTTAATGATAATTTGTGGATTAGCTAAAAATTCATACTTTTTAGAAGAAGTATACGGACGAATTCTAGGATCTCTATACTCTGCAACTTACGAGTTAACTTATCTCCAAAATTCTTTGTTAGAAGCTGCTATCATTGATGATCTCAAAAAAACTTATGGATATGTTTCTCTAGAACTTTATTATCGTAGATTTCAATTATTTTGTGAGCGTCTTAATGAAATGATAATTCATTTCCAACCAATTCTATACTTAAGTCCAAAACGCCCATATATATATAGTTGGGAAGCTTTAGCACGCGATCCACAAATTAGCTCCGTTCCTAATGATCTGTTTAAAGCAGCAGAACTTTGGGGGCTTCAATTCATGCTTGAACTTGATATATATTTTATACGAACTGCTGTAGTTTCTTATCATAAAGCCTATATGAATAATCCAGGTAGACGAAGAAGTGAAGACATACAAGAATTATCCGTTAATGTATATCCACAATCATTGATGCACGAAGCATACTTTCAGGCTGTAAAGGAAATTCTAGCTGATGAAGAACTTATCCAATCTGAAAAATTAATATTAGAAATTTCTGAAAAGTTGCCCCTTCCAGATAATTTAGAAGTTTTTCGGAAACAATTAGGCACTTACGTGCGTGATTTAAAGATTGGGTTTGCTATTGATGATTTTGGTGTCGGTCATGCTTCAGTAAGTCGTCTAATCGGGTTGAATCCCGCTCATGTTAAGATAGACCGGGAGATACTTCAGCAAGTAACTATTAATCCCAACTCTATTGATATTATATGCCGATTTGTTCTTGACCTTGTTAGTGAAGGACGTTCTCATGCACCAAAAGTAGTTATTGAAGGATTCGATAGCACAAGTCCAGTAACTCTAGGAAAATTACATAAACTCGGAATTCGATATGTTCAAGGGTATATAGTGGGAAAAGCGGGAAATGAAATAGGTCGTCTTGATACACAACAACGTGACTACCTTAAAAATATTATTAGCAGTACAGATTAAACAATAGCAAACTATATATATTGATCTGAGATATTGTTAGGTATCCTGTTTATTGACGAGTTATAAATTCAGGAGTAAGCCTCTGTCTTTGCAATACATTACCGTTCCCCCTGCTAATTCGCAAACGCCCGCCGGCTTAGTTGTGACATTGCATGGTTGGGGAGCTAACGCTGAGGATGTGGCATCTTTAATACCCCATATCAACTTACCTCATTATCAGTTTGTACTTCCTAATGCACCTTTTCCTTTTCCTCATTCTCCTCTTGGTAGAGCATGGTATGACTTGAGCGTGGAGAATATGTATCAAGGGTTAAGAGAAAGTCGGCAAATATTGACAGATTTTTTGCTGTCTTTAGAAGCTAGTACAGGCGTACCTTTATCACGGACTGTTTTGAGTGGGTTTTCGCAAGGGGGAGCAATGACTCTAGATGTCGGCTCTAAATTGCCTTTAGCCGGCTTAGTTGTGATGAGTGGGTATTTACATCCTGATGCGATCGCAACAAATCATAATTTACCACCAATTTTAATTATGCACGGCAGGCGTGATGAGGTTGTACCATTACAGGCGGCTGTCAAGGCTAGGGAAACTGTAGCATCCTTGGGAGTTGCAGCCGAATATCATGAGTTTGACACAGGGCATGAAATTAATTTGCAAATGTTAGATGTGGCACGGAATTTCATGATGAAAACAATTGTTTAGTCAGGGTTACAAATCTTTGACAAAATATGGTATAAATCCTGAAAAATTTTAGAAAATCCATGCCATCTAGTGAGTAATATAGATTGGGTGGCACTATATTCGTGCTACTTGACCCGTGCTGGGTGCGAATGCTGCATAAGGGAGGGGCGAGCATTATGACAACTCTGAGCATTTCTAAGAAAGAAATCGCTGCTATGACCGCCGCAGAGGTGGAGGAATTGGCTAATCGTCTAGAAATGGATAATTACAGCAATGCTTTTGAGGGTTTGAATGACTGGCATCTACTGCGAGCGATCGCGTTTCAGCGTCCTGAATTAGTAGAACCCTACATCCATCTCTTAGATTTAGAACCCTACGATGAGGCATAAGTGTTTGAGTTAAGTCTAATCTACAGCAATTCTTAATTGTTGGCAATCCATTTTGATAGAGAAAATTCACAATTAGACTAGTACAGCACGAGACAAAAACTCAAACCTGTATTCCCATAAATACATAGTACCGCCGCAGATTGTGATCCTCACTTTCTGCGGCTTCATATTAAATTATCACTCCTAACTTTTTGCTATGGCTAATTCTCAACCCCAAACTGAAAACCGCCAACCCAGAGTTTTAATTGGTGTAGGTGGTGGTATTGCTGCTTATAAAGTTTGTGAGGTGGTTTCGACGTTGTTTAAAGCAGGGGTAGAAGTTCGAGTTATCCTCACCCGTTCAGCACAGGAATTTATTACACCTCTAACTTTATCTACCCTTTCCCGCCACCAAGCCTATACAGATAATGATTTCTGGCAACCAACTCACTCTCGTCCGTTGCATATTGAGTTGGGGGAGTGGGCAGATTTGTTAGTTATTGCCCCTCTGACGGCTAATACATTGGCTAAGTTAACTTATGGTATGGCAGATAATTTACTGACTAATACTGTGTTAGCTTCCACTTGTCCAGTATTGTTAGCCCCGGCAATGAATACTGATATGTGGGAACAGTTAACGGTGCAGCGTAATTGGCAGCAGTTACTAGAAGATAGCAGATATCACGGCATGAGTACGGCATCGGGATTATTGGCGTGCGATCGCGTCGGTGCTGGTAGAATGGCAGAACCTCCGGCAATTGTGACTTATATTCATTCGCTGCTACATACTAAGGGTAAGCGTGATTTAGTTGGGAAGCAAGTTTTAATTAGTGCTGGCGGTACACGAGAATATCTTGATCCCGTGCGGTTTATTGGTAATCCTTCAACTGGGAAAATGGGACTAGCTTTAGCACAAGCCGCCCTGCACCGAGGGGCAAAAATAACATTAGTACATGGCGTAGCTACGTGGGATGTACCCTTGGGAGTGCAAGCAATTCCTGTGATTACTGCTGAAGAAATGCAGCAGGTGATGCTGGAATATTTACCTAATGCAGATGTCATTGTTATGTCTGCGGCGGTAGCTGATGTCAAGCCCAAAGATTATAGCTCAGAGAAATTACCCAAGCGATCGCTCCCCCAATCTTTATCTTTAGCACCTGTCCCTGATATCGTCGCCCAGTTAGCCCAACTCAAACAACCCCATCAGTTTTTAATTGGCTTTGCAGCCCAAACTGGGGACATTATCACGCCAGCAATGGAAAAACTCCGGAGTAAAAAACTAGATGCCATTGTCGCCAATCCTATCGATCAACCTGATAGTGGTTTTGGTAGCAATAATAACCAAGCAATATTTTTAGACAGTCAAGGGCAGCAAGTCAGAATCGCACCCTGTTCTAAATTACAAATGGCACACCATTTATTTGATTTTGTGACAGCAGAACCGAACAAATACTTAGGGAATATACGGGAGTAGGAATAGAACTGCGTAGGCGGAGCATCGTTATAGACATCGCCTCTAATCTACTGATCCTCCTGATTTTTCACGTTATATGGAAATTCGGGATCATAAAGCCTGTTTCTTAACAAAAAATTCCAGTATATTTCCGAAAACTGCAAACTTGATATTGCCCCCATCCTCTATAATCATAGCAATCTAAAATTAACGCTATGTGTGACTTACTCTTGAAATCCCTCCCGGCAAGGAGAGAGGCTTTGATTCTTGCTTCCTTTCCCTACTAGAGGATGAGTTGGGTTTAGGTTTGAAAGCAAGTTGCACACGAAGTAAATTAACATATTTTTATTTCTCTACTTTAGATATATGCAACTGAAGTTATTAAAGACCCTATTTGGAATACACCGGAAGTTTATCAAGATGGTTCTCAAACAGAAGCCCACTTGCAAGAAATAATTACACAATCTAGTATGGCTGTACCAATTAGAAAAGAAGTGTTGCAAAATCATCAGGAGAATCAATTATGAGGGTTTTTGGTGGACTTACGGCAGTATTATTGGGTACAGCAATTGCGATCGTGCAGCCAGTAGCCACAGCGTTGACACCCTCGGAAGTTGGTGAGATTGCCAAACAAATTACAGTCCGTATTGATGGTGCAAATACTGGCTCTGGGGTAATTATTGAGCGTAATGGGAATACTTACACTGTTGTTACCTGCTGGCACGTAGTGCTACTCCCAGGCAATTACACTGTCTACACACCAGATGGGAAAAAATATACATTTAATAACAGCCAAGTCAAACGATTTCCTGGTGTTGATTTAGCGGTGTTTCAGTTTACAAGTAACCAAAATTACCGTGTTGCTGAAAAGGGTAATTCTGATCAAGTAGCATTAGGTACAAGTATTTCTGTAGCAGGTTATCCCCAAGGAACATCAGACATCGATTTTCGTAGGGGTGCTATTTCGCGTCTAGTGACAAACCCAAAAGATGGTTATGCCTTCGTTTATGATATTAGTGGTTTCCCAGGGATGAGTGGCGGAGCGATACTAGATGAGGAAGGGAAATTAATGGGGATTCACGGACGCGTTAACACTCGTCTAGATACTAATGCTACTACAGTGTATGGGATTCCGTTAAAGACTTATTTACGTTTTGCATCACCTGTGAATCCGGTGGTAACTGCTCCAACGTCAAATGAAATTAATCATCAGGATGTTGAATATTACTACAATCGGGGGATTATTTACTATGACCAAAAAAAATGGGAATTAGCTCTTGCCGATTACAACAAAGTCATTGCCATTAATCCTCGGTATGCTGATGCTTACATCTATCGGGGGCTGATTTACGAAAATCAGAAAAAATGGGAATTAGCTATTGCTGATTTTAACAAAGCCATTGCTATTAATCCTCAAGATGCCCTTGCTTACTACAATCGGGGGGTTATTTACAATTACCAGAAAAAATGGGGGCTAGCTATTGCTGATTATAAAAAAGCCATTGCCATTAATCCTCAGTACGTTCAACCTTACCTCAATCGGGGGATTATTTACTATGACCAAAAAAAATGGGAATTAGCTCTTGCTGACTATAACAAAGCCATTGCCATCAATCCTGAATATGCTCAAGCTTACATCAATCGGGGGATTATTTACTATGACCAGAAAAAATGGGAATTAGCTCTCGCTGATTATAACAAAGCCATTGCTATCAATCCTGAATATGCTCAAGCTTACCTCAATCGGGGGCTTATTTATTATGATCAAAAAAAATGGGCATTTGCTCTTGCTGATTACAACAAAGCCATTGCCATCGATCCTCAGTATGCTCTTCCTTACTACAATCGGGGGATTATTTACTATGACCAAAAAAAATGGGAATTAGCTCTTGCTGATTACAACAAAGCCATTGCCATTAATCCTCAATATGCTCAAGCTTACATCTATCGAGGGTTGATTTATGATAACCAGAAAGAATGGGAATTAGCTCTTGCTGATTACAACAAATCTATTGCCATTAATCCTCAATATGCCCTTGCTTACTACAATCGGGGGATTATTTACAGTAACCAGAAAAAATGGGGATTAGCTCTTGCTGATTACAACAAAGCCATTGCCCTTGATAATCAGGATGCTGATGCTTACATCAATCGGGGGCTTATTTATTATGAGCAAAAAAAATGGGAATTAGCTCTTGCTGATTACAACAAAGCCATGGCCATTAATCCTCAATATGCCCTTGCGTACTACAATCGGGGGATTATTTATTATGAGCAAAAAAAATGGGAATTAGCTCTTGCTGATTACAACAAAGCCATTACCATTAATCCTCAGTACGCTCAAGCTTACATCTATCGGGGGCGGATTTACTTTGAGAAAAGGGACAAGCAAAAAGCTATTGAAGATTTACAGCAAGCAGCTAAACTTTTTTACGATCAAGATAATACTGTTGCTTATCAATATGTTATAAATATTTTAAAAGATTTAGAAAGATAATAACTAGTTTCTAGTTTCAGTAAAGATTTAGTAGATGTAGGTTGGGTTTCCTTATGTCAACCCAACACCAATATTTATGTTGAGTTTTCGAGATTCATGTTGGGTTGCGCTGCCCTTAATCCAACTTCCTTATACTACTTAGACTACACATGCTACAACAAATCTTGAATTGTAGGGTGCGTTCAAGCAACGCGTAACACACCATATAATATTAGTGCGTTACAGCTAGATATCATTGCATAAATATCACTGTGGAAAGTCGGTTGACCTTTTGTCTGTTTACTAGGCATATAACCAGGAGTACCAACAGCAACAGTAAAAGTCCGTTGTCGTTGAAGATTTACAACCTGCGTGCTAACTTCTTTAACTGCACCAAAATCAATTAAAACAATTTTGCCATCAGACCGACGGCGGCGAATATTTGAGGGTTTAATATCCCGATGGATTAAGTTCTGTTGATAAATAAAAGCTAAGACTTCTAAAATATCCTGCAAAAATTGAATCGTCCACCGAGAATTTGACCTATCATCCCAGTCGCCAATATGTTCTGGAATTTGTATACCATTTCTCTACAGAACTTAATCAAGCAATTATACCTCTCATTTATGAGCGTGCGATCGCTAAATCACGGATCAGATTAGTTCTAGAGAACAGATAAGTGTTCACAGAATTAATTTCTTCACTGGTGAGTGCTTGTTCTCTATCAAGCTGCGTCAACAGTTGGCTGACCAAATCAGGATCGCTAAGTCTTAAAAGAGTGCTACTCTGGGTTTGTTCAACCACAGACCAAATTTGACGTAATATTTTGGAATTGATAGGGTAGACCTGCATGACAACCGTTCCTTTTATTGTAAAAGCATAAAAGTGCTATCGAGAATCTAAAGAAAATCTTAAGCTATCAAATCTAAAGAAAATCTTAAATATTACAAATATTTACTATTTAGTTAATATGTACTTCCTTATATCCTAAGTGTTACAGTAGTTATATTAATTACTTTTTAACCACAGAGGCACGGAGAGCGCAGAGAAGATAGTACAGATATTGCGAGTCACCTTGAAAGGGCTAGCTTTATTCCATATCTGCAATTAATGTAACTGTGCTAGAAAATCTAGCATCGCTCTACCCACGATCTTTGGTGATTCAATAATAAAACCATGACCACCGCCATTAATAACTGACAATTTAGCACCCAGAATACCTGCTGCTAGTTGTTCAGAAAATTGGACTGGGGTGAGAATATCTTGCTTACCTGATAGCACCAAGGTAGGACAGAGAATATTTTGTAGACGATTTGTGGTATCACAACCCAGGATAGCCCGACTATGGTGATAAATGCTATGAATTTGGGGTGAAAATGGGTAATGCACAGCCCATTCAATTAGCTGTTCTATCATGTCTGCAATTGAGTAAAAATTCTCGCTAAAAATCCAGGGTAATATAACTCTTTGATAAAGCCTCATGTCTATCTTTTGAGGAAGTTCCCCCCAGATTTCAATGATGCTATTAAATCGCTCGTCACCTTTGGCTAGAGAAGATAGTAGTATCAAACTTTTAATTTTTTGGGGATATATTAATGCTAGTTCTTGGGCAATTTGCCCACCCATAGAATGACCTGCAATGTGTACTTGATCAATCCCTAGATAATCAAGTAATGCAGCCGTATCATCAGCCATTTCTTGAATACTGTAAGGAGTATCTGGTGCAGAACTCCGCCCCATACCTCGGTTATCTAAACGAATGATTTGATAGTGGGGAGTAAAATATGGCATAAGTACCGACCAGTAGGAATGATCGCACAAAAAACCAGAAATTAACAGCAAAGGTTCTCCTGTACCTTTGATTTCGTAGAATAAATCAATCCCGTTTAGTTGTACCTTGGGCATATATTTCTCTGTGTCCTTTGTGTCTCCGTGGTTCAAACTTCTTTATTTAACCACGGAGGCACGGATAATTGACAAAATATAACCATCAAGAAACTTGTTGAATCAGTCGTCCATCTTCCATGTGAATTATGCGGTCTGCAATATCTAAAATTCTGTTATCATGAGTCACCATTAAGATAGAGCAATTTTGTTCATAGGCTAATTTTTGCATCAGCGTGACAACATCTCTGCCTGTTTTACTATCTAAAGCCGCCGTAGGTTCATCAGCTAAAACTAACTTGGGGTGACTTACTAAGGCGCGTGCGATCGCCACCCGTTGTTTTTGACCACCAGAGAGATCAGATGGATAGTAATCAACTCTGTTACCTAATTTAACAGCATTAAGCATCGCTTCTGATTGGCTACGGGCTTCACTGTTAGAAATATTTTTGTGTAATTCTAGTGACATTTGCACATTTTGTCTAGCTGTTAAGAAATTTAGTAAATTGTGCGCTTGAAAAATATATCCAATATAGCGGCGTATTTGGACTAATTCTTCATTACTAGCTTCCCTAAGTTCCTGTCCTAAAAATTTAAGACTTCCCTCTTGAACGGAACGTAAACCACCTATCAAAGTTAGCAAAGTTGTTTTACCAGACCCAGATGGCCCAGTCATAATCACAATTTCTCTAGCGCGAATGGAGAGATTAATGTCAAACAAAATTTGGCTTTTTAATGTTTTACTGCCAAAGTAATGATTAAGACATTGTATGTTAATAATGCAGTCTTCTGTCGCGACGTTATCAAGCATATTTGATATATTCTGAATCAAAAAATATCTGCTGGATCGACATTACGTAATTTATTGGTAGATAGAAATCCAGAAATCAAACACATGACAACTGCAAAGCTGAATATTACAATCGCCTTATTCAAGCTCATCATGACAGGTAATTTTGTCGCATCTTTGGCGATATCATACAAAATTATAGATATCAAAATCCCCGGAATATAACCTAGACTTGCTAAAATTATAGCTTGTTGAAAAACTACACTCAATAAATACTTATTTTTAAACCCCATTGCTTTTAGTGTTGCATACTCAGGCAAGTGATTAGAAATATTACTATAAAGTATTTGATAAACAACAATTATGCCCACAATAAACGACATACTTACCATAAGATTAAACACAAACCCAATAGGTGTTCTCAGAGTCCAATAGCTTTTTTCTAAAGCAACAAATTCCTTGCGGGTAATAACTTTTACATCTTTGGGTAATCTAGCTGACAACTTTCGTAAAATCTCTTGGGGATTAGTACCAGGTTGGAGATTAATTAAGCCTATATCTATATTTTGTGCCGAACGATCTTGGAATATACGAAGGAAAGTTGAAGAACTAACAATTAAATTTCCATCAACTCCAAAGGAAGGACCTAGGCTAAATAAGCCCCCTATTTTTACTTTGTATCCAATTAATTTATTATAGTTAAATATCTCAACTCTCACATTATTTCCTTGTAAAAATTCCTGAGAAATAGGCCCAAATTCTGGCCGAGAGGCTTTGTCAAAAAAAACTACGTTAGGAAGTTGTAGTAATCTTAAGCTATCTTTAATTTCTGGTAATTGAAAAATTGATTTTACAGGATCAAATCCCAGTACATATATGGGAAATTTCAGTCCATCAATAGGATTTTTTAATTTAGCAAATTGTAAATATAAAGGGCTAACAGATTCTACATGATCAACACTTAGTGCCTGGTATAAACGCCAGCGAGGAAAGCTTTGATTAGATGTCAATGATTTATATTGTGCGCTAATTAAAACTAAATCAGCTTGGAGGTTATTATGTACTTGTGTAGCACTTTCATAGAGAGCATCTTGAAATCCAATTTGCATAAACATCAGAACTACCACAAAAGAAATTCCAGCTAATGCTACAAGAAAGCGAACTTTTTGTCGTGCTAGTTGTAACCAAGCTAGAGGTATATTGAGAATCATGTTTAAAACCTCAATTAGTCAAAAGGAGAATGCTTGGTAGAATACCTTGAAAAGAAGGAAAATTTTTACAGTTAAGAAAGTGTTAAATCTGAATAAGTACCTCAACTTGTAAGTCAGTAAGGGTAGAAACTTTCTGATTATCTGCTACGCTATCAATCCGAATTCTCACATCAATAACTTTGTTATCTCTATCTGCTCCAGGATTGTTATTGAAAATATTTTGTTGACCAACTTGTAACCCAATCTCTTTGACTGTTCCTCTTAATTCTCCTGCAAAAGCATTGCTAGTAATAATAGCTGACTGGCCTAGCTGCACCTTTTGAATATCAGTTTCATAGACTTCTGCTACTACATACATTTGCTTTGTATGCCCTAAGTCAGCTATGCCTAAATTGCCAATAATTTCTCCTGCTCTTGTATGAACTTTTAAGACTTGGCCATTGATAGGAGAGCGAACAACGCTTAAATCTAGATTTGCTTGAGCCTGTTTAACTGAGGCTATAGCGGTGTCAATATCAGTTTGTGCTGCTTGCACATCAGTAGGACGGATTTCAACAATACTATTCAGCCTGGCGTAGGCCTCGTGTAATTGCCTTTGCAGAGTTTCTACAGTTCGATTCAGAGAAGCGAGCGCCTCATTGAGCTGCTGTTGCACTGTATCGACTCGTAAACGTCTAGTATCAGAGTCCGATGCTGATATTGCACCTTCTTTATATAGCTGCTGATACCGTTGATTTTCACTTTTAGCATTACGCAATTCTGCCTGTAGGCGAGCTATGGTTGCTTCCTGTGCAGATACTTCTCCCCGCAACTCTGCTTCTAAGCGAGCTATAGTTGCTTCTTGTGCAGAGATGTCTCCAGCTTTTGCACCTGCTTTTACTTGATTGAGACTAGCTTGAGCTACCGAGACTTGCTTTTGGGCTGTTTCTAAGGCTGCTAGACGCGTATTATAACTGTCAAGAATGGCAACCACTTGTCCCTGACGTACCCATGCTCCTTTTTTGACTAGAACTTGTGCAACTCGCGCACCTCCTTGGGAGTCTGCGGCTGACAGCCGAATAACTTCTCCTTGAGGCTCTAATCTTCCTAAAGCCGCAATCGTAGAGATTCTAGGATAAGTTTTTGGCTCATCTGGAACTTGCAATCGAGATTTCAACTGAGAGCGTGAAATAGTATAGAGAGAAATTAGCCCCGGAACTATTGCCATTACAAGCATCAAAACTATTGTCCACGCACCTAGCGGTTTGAGACTTGACTGTTTTTGTTTATTTACCATAATCAGGCTTTTAATTTAAAAATCATCACTTTCGGATTAATTTGCATATAGCAATTCATCAGGATTAAGCCTTTGCTCAAGAGTGAATTGAATCATTATTTTTCTTGGTTTTATACTTTCTCAAACAATGAATGCTTCTTTGGCATCAACAATAAACTGATTGATATTCAATTACAACTCATATGCAACAGGATTGATTCTGAACAGTCAATACCTTTAACCATAGTGCCTATAAGGTAGTTAATTAAAATAACTAAATAAAATACCCTAGGCAGAGAATTTTATTTAGTATAATTTTAAACTAACAATTGTCTTGTTCTATATCTTTTGATTTTTATGCTTAGGCATTTTTCTTTTATGCGGTTAATATTCAATCTTTAGAGAGATGAAAAATCCACTATTTAAAATTAATTCTTAAAATATTCATTTCTATATAGACTGAATTGAATAGTCTGCAATAGATTAAACCTATTTTTTTGTCATGAATGATACTTGAATATTAAATGAATTGGGACATAATTGTGAAAGATGATCATAATTGTTTTTAACAAAAGTAATCTTTTAAACTCACAAAATATTGGTAGCATAAGATGCCCATATTCATTTGGTCAAATAATTAATACAAAATCCCCCTGGGATTCTACTTAATTTAATATTTCCTTCGGAGAATAATCCTGATTAACAAGAATATATCTGGCATCACATATGCAACTTATATGCACTTTTTGTGGAATAATTCTCTAAATTAAGTTATTAGTAAATAAGACTTTTATTATTGGGTGACAATAATCGCCCTATGAACCTAGAGAGAATGAAACTAAAGCGATTTATGCTTTCATTAACCAGCTTTGATTATCAAAGGCTAATGTTCCATGCAGAACGCCAAACTGTTCGCAAAGCTGAGATGGCTCGCCTGGCGTTACATATATGGCTTAATCAACATGATTTGGAGTTGGAAAAGTGGAAAGCCAAAAAAGCCTCAGAGCTAGGGATTAGTGTGAGTGAACTTGAGCAACAGCTATTAGCAACTGCTGAGTGTCAGGCAATAATTGCGAAAAAAAAGGACAAACATGATTCAGAAATCAATCCTGTAGATCCTCATTCATGTACTAAATTAAACCCAGTAAAAAACCAATTGAAAACGTAAGTTTTGGTCATGGTGGAAAAAATTAGCATCAAAACCAGTGTAGACGCCATAAAATATATGCTTTTGACTGTGCTGTCACGGTACTAGCTAAAATCGTACAAACATTATTTCTGCTAGTAAAACCTATACAGTTGCACATAAGTTGCATATCAATTGCCATACTAAAATAATCAATTTAAAATAAGCGCAATTGTCAAGTGAATAGGATAACAGAGAGTAGGATAAATTGGCTATAAAGATTATTCATGTTCAAGCCTTTTATTAACTCATATAGCAGCAATTAATTTGTTTAGCAAAAGCAGTATTTTCCCTAACCTCTAATACTCATTTACCTCATAAATAGAGGGAATCAAGTTCTCAAGCAATCTAAAATTTCACGAACACCAAAGATTAAATCATGTCTGCTTCTAGAATCGAAGCTGGCTTGACACAATTGCAAGATGAAGTGAGCAATTGTGAAAAGGCTTTGCTCAAGCTGATACAAGTAAAAAAAACTATGGTTAACAAAACACCACTAACCAATAAAACAAATATGCAACGCCTAGAAACCAATGTGGCGTTCCCACGTCCACAAACCAATATTGCAATTATTGGGATGGCTTCTATCTTTCCTCAATCCGAGAATTTGCAGGCATATTGGGAAAAGATTATCCATAAAGTAGATTGTATTACTGATGTTCCCTCTTCACGTTGGAGTATAGAGGATTACTATGATCCCAACCCTAGAACACCTGACAAAACTTACTGCAAACGTGGCGGTTTTATTCCAGATATTGATTTTAATCCAATGGAATTTGGATTGCCTCCTAACATTCTAGAAGTCACTGATATTTCACAGTTGCTGGGTTTAGTGGTGGCGAAAGCGGCAATGGAAGATGCTGGTTATGGTGAATCACGCCAGTTTCATCGAGATATCTACGATGGACTGCGCGATCGCACTGGGGTAGTATTAGGTGTAGCCATAGGTAGACAATTGGCAGTTCCCCTAGGTACAAGATTGCAGTCCCCAGTTTGGGAAAAAGCTCTCAAAAGTAGTGGCTTATCCGATGAAGAGACCCAAAACATCATCGAGAAAATCAAATCTGCATATGTGCAGTGGGACGAGAACGCCTTTCCGGGAATGCTAGCCAATGTGGTGGCTGGACGAATTGCCAACCGCCTCGATTTGGGGGGAATGAACTGTGTAGTTGATGCCGCCTGTGCTAGTTCTTTAGGTGCGCTAAAAATAGCAATTAGTGAGCTAGTTGAAGGTCGAGCCGACATGATGATTACTGGAGGCGTTGACACCGACAACTCCATTCTGGCCTATATGTGTTTTAGCAAAACTCCGGCTGTTTCCCCTGGCGAGAAAGTTAAACCTTTCGATGCCGAATCTGATGGGATGATGCTGGGTGAAGGTGTCGGGATGTTAGTGCTGAAACGTCTAGAAGATGCCCAGCGAGACAATGACCGCATCTATGCAGTCATCAAAGGTATTGGCACTTCTAGCGATGGTCGCTATAAAAGCATCTATGCACCCAGTTCAGCAGGGCAAATCAAAGCCTTACGCCGTGCTTATGAAGATGCCGGATTTTCACCTGCCAGTGTAGGTTTGATGGAAGCACACGGTACTGGTACAATGGTGGGCGATCCTACCGAATTCGCCTCAATTAAAGAATTTTTCGGCGAAAATAACTCCAAAAAACAATCTATTGCCCTGGGAAGCGTTAAATCCCAGATTGGACATACAAAAGCGGCTGCGGGTGCGGCGAGTTTGATTAAAACAGTATTGGCACTACACCATAAAGTCTTACCACCTACTATTAACGTCACCAAACCCCATCCTAAACTTGACATTGATAATTCCGCATTTTATTTAAATATAGAAACTAGACCTTGGATGAGCCACGATAACCAGCCAAGACGAGCCGGAGTCAGTTCCTTTGGTTTTGGGGGGACAAATTATCATGTCGTCTTAGAAGAATACAAACAGGAACATCAGCAACCCTATCGTTTACATCAAACTGCCCAGTCCATACTTTTATTTGCATCCACACCGGAGCAGTTGTTGTCACGCTGTCACGACATCCGCAATCAATTGCAATCTGATGCTGGAGAGGGACATTATAGAGAACTGGTTGCAGTGTCTCAATCTGGAGAAATTCCGGTAGCAAATGCCAGAGTGGGTTTTGTTGCCGATTCTCTCACACAGGCTGGGGAATTGTTAGAAATAGCGATTGACTTACTGAAAAAGAAACCCCAGGGGGATTCCTGGGAGCATCCCCAAGGAATTTACTACCGCAAAACTGGGGTATCTCTAGGGAAAGTAGTCGCACTATTTTCTGGACAAGGTTCGCAATACTTAGAAATGGGTAGGGAACTGGCGATTAACTTCCCTTGTCTGCGCCAAACCTATGGTCAGATGGATAATTTCTTATCTCAAGATGGTTTGCAACCCATTTCAGAAGTCGTTTTCCCTGCGCCTGTATTTGATCCGGCCCAAAAAGCTGCCCAGTTAGAGAGATTACAGCTAACGGAATATGCACAGCCAGCGATTGGGGCTTTTAGTGCAGGTTTGTACAAGATATTACAACAAGCAGGATTGAAGCCTGATTTTGTTGCTGGACATAGCTTTGGGGAATTGACAGCACTGTGGGCGGCCGGGGTTTTGAGCGAAGCAGATTACTGTTTTCTGGTCAAGTCTAGGGGTCAAGCGATGGCTGCACCCAAAGATCCCCAATTTGAAGCCGGTAGTATGTTAGCGGTGAAAGGGGATGTGGATCAGATTAAAGAACTGATTAAAAATTTCCCAGAAGTCAGTATTGCGAACTTCAATTCTCATCAACAGGTGGTGTTAGCAGGGAAAAAAGCTGAAATTGCCAAAATAGAAGAGACTTTGAAAACGCAAGGCTTCTCTACCATCTTGCTTGGTGTTTCCGCAGCTTTTCACACCCAGTTGGTAGCCCATGCCCAGAAACCCTTTGCCAAAGCAATTGAGACAGTTACTTTCAACCAGCCCCAAATCCCAGTTTATAGTAATCTCACAGCCAAACCTTATCCAAGCCAGCCACAAGAGATTCAAAATATCCTTAAAGAACACCTGATGAATCAGGTCTTATTTAAGCAGGAGATTGAGAACATTTATGCTGAAGGCGGTGATTGCTTTATTGAATTTGGGCCGCGTAAAGTTCTCACCAACCTAGTGAAAGAGATTCTGAGCGATCGCCCCCATATAGCTGTAGCCTTAAATGGTAATCCTGCCAAAGATAGCGATCGCACTTTGCGAGAGGCTGTTGTCCAGTTGCGTGTGGCTGGGTTAGCGTTGCAAAACATCGACTCTTACCAACTAGAGAGCAAAACCCCAGAAGTTACCACCAACAAAGTCTTGAATTTCCGCTTAAATAGCACTAACTATGTTTCGGAAAAAACGAAACAAGCCTTTGAAAAATCTCTACAAATGCCAGTAACAGTCACATCGCCTGTTAGCAACGGTAATCAACAGAAAACACTAACCGAATATCACCCAGTCAGATTAACCCAGTCTCCACATTCTCAAGAAAAAAGTAACGATTTCCTTACCCATAGCTCTGAAACACAAAACCGGGTATCAGTCAATAATGGAGTGAAGATGACATCTTCTCAAAATGGGCAATCGGACAAATTGCAAATTCAACCTCTGCAATCCAGTTCGGAACTATCTATGAGTTATCAAAGAATTATAGACAGCTTAGAGTACACACTCATAGAATTTAATCGTCATCAACGTAGTGTTTTACAGGTTCATGAACAATCTTTAAAACATCAAACAGAATATACCAAAACTTTCTTCCAACTAATGCAGCAACAGCAAGCATTGTGGGGAAATGCTAAATTCACCGGGGAACAAGCACAAACACAGCAACTAGCAATCTCCAGTTCCGAACGTAGCATGATGCGGTTTCACGATCATCAAGCTGAAAGTCTCCGCATCCATGAACAATATCTGAATTATCAGCAGGGATACACCAACCAATTTTTCGAGTTAATCCAGCAAAATAGTCTTGTATCACTGCTGGATGAGCCAGAAAATCTTGCTAACTACAGTGCTGTTGAGCAGCATCTGGCTTTGGTAACAAACGCATCGGTTTCTGTAGGAAGTAACGGTGTTATCACTAAATCTGAGCCATTCTCGACTAATGGTCATGGTAATAGTAATGGTCATGGTAACGGTAACGGTAATGGTCATGGCACAAGTAACGGTGCAAATCATCAAGCAAAACCAGTTCTAGACATTATCACACCTACAGAAAATCATCCTGCAACCACGACAGTAGAATCTCCATCACCAATAGTCATTGATGAAACCATCCTGAGTCAAACTCTGCTCAATGTTGTCAGTGATAAAACTGGCTATCCAATTGAGATGTTAGAGCTATCGATGGATATCGAAGCAGATTTGGGGATTGATTCAATCAAACGCGTGGAAATTCTCGGAGGATTGCTCGAACTCTACCCTGATTTACCTAAACCAAATCCCGAAGAACTAGGACAGTTACGCACTCTTGGTCAAATAGTCGAGTATATGGGGGCTTTAGCACCAGGGATTGCAGGAGATGTAGAAACAGTCAAAGATGTGGAAGTAACATCTGATTTATCTTCTACTTTGCAGGAAACTGAGGTTATCTCTTCCCAACCTTCCCCACCTTCTCTATCCTCCATTGATTTAAGCAACCTCAGTCCAACTCTACTCAACATAGTGAGTGATAAGACAGGCTATCCAACAGAGATGTTAGATATGTGGATGGATATCGAGGCTGATTTGGGGATTGATTCCATCAAACGGGTAGAAATCCTAGGAGCATTACTAGAACTATATCCCGAACTACCCAAACCGAATCCAGAAGAACTAGGACAACTGCGGACTCTGGGAGAGATTGTTGCATATATAGAGCAACAGGTTGCAGGGGCGGAAAAAAAAATGCTGTTCATAGAGACACAGCAGAATACGTCCTCGCCACCTCAGCCTCCTGAAATGAAGGAGACGGGGGAAGAATCTGTCCCATCCCCCATCCCTAATTCCTCATCTTTAATTTTTCGCAATCCCGTTAAACTCAAGTTTCTTCCCGAACCGGATGTTTTAGAGTGCGCCTTACCTGATCAACATATCGCTTTGTTGACTGATGATGGTTCACTGACAACAGCAAAACTAGCTGAGGCTCTGTGTCAGCGTGGCTGGAAAACCGTTGTCTTAACTTTTCCTCAAACTGTGATGGAGAAACAGTCCCCTTTACCTGAAGGAATCAATCGGGTAGTGCTGACAGATTGGAGTGAAGAGCATCTGCAAAAACAATTAGCTGCGATCGCTACTAATTATGGTCAAATTGCTGCATTTATCCACTTGAATCCTACCAGCCACCCCCAAATAAGCGGTGTCCATTATCTGGAATCAGAAAAAGCCCTCCTCCGCCATGTCTTCCTCATCGCCAAACATCTCAAACAGCCACTGAACCAAGCCGCACTTTTAGGACGTAGTTGTTTTCTCACAGTTGCTCGCCTAGATGGGGAGTTTGGATTCAAACAAAACACTAACTTTGGTGCAATTAGCGGCGGTTTGTTCGGACTGACTAAAACCGTGAACCAGGAATGGGAATCGGTATTTTGTCGAGCTATAGACCTCAGTCCTGATTTAAATGAGCAAACATCAGTAGAGTACATGCTTGCAGAACTTTACGACCCCAATAGATTGATTGTGGAAGTGGGATATAGCGCACAGGGAAGAGTGACTTTGGTTTGTTGAGGGATTGGGGACTGGGTACAAATTCTTCCTTATCTTCCTTGTCCCCCTTGTCTCTCTCAACAAAAAATATTTACGTTGACAGCGAGTGAACAATGATTGATAATAATTCTGTTTTTCTTGTCAGTGGTGGTGCAAAAGGGATAACGGCTGAGTGCGTCATCAAACTAGCACAGCGTTATCAATGCAAATTTATTCTTCTCGGTCGTTCTACCCCAGAGATAGAACCTGTATGGGCTGAGGGTTGCTGGAATGAAGCGGAATTGAAAAAGCGGATTATGGAGTATTTCCTCGCCCAAGGAGAAAAGCCGACACCTGCGATGGTGCAGAAAAAGTTCCAGGCGATTTCATCTCAGAGAGCAATTGCAACTACTCTCAAGGCGATTGAGGAGACAGGTGGAAAAGCTGAGTATTTGAGTGTGGATGTCACTGATGCGATCGCCTTATCAGAACAACTAACTGGTGCAGTTGAGCGTCTAGGAGCAGTTACAGGAATTATTCATGGGGCTGGAAATCTTGCAGATAAGCGGATTGAGAAAAAAACAGTTCAGGATTTTGAGACTGTTTATGCTGCTAAAGTCAAAGGTTTAGCAAACTTACTGCGGTGCGTACCACCTAACCAACTGCATGATTTAGTTCTGTTTTCTTCTGTGGTTGGGTTTTATGGCAATGTAGGACAGGCTGATTATGCGATCGCTAATGAGATTCTCAATAAATCAGCCCATCTTGTTAAACTCAACCATCCCAATTGTCATGTCGTCGCCATTAATTGGGGGCCTTGGGACAGTGGGATGGTATCACCAGAGTTAAAGAAAGCTTTTTCTGAAAGGAACATTCAGACAATTTCCATTGACGTTGGCACACAAATGCTAGTTGATGAACTCGCACCCACAAATCACAACACTGTACAAGTAGTAATTGGTAGCCCCCTCACTTATACACCAGAAGCATTAGATCCTCAGTTGAAAACCTATCGTATTCAGCGACAGTTAAAATTAGCAGCAAATCCCTTTTTACAAGACCATGTAATTGCCGGTAATCCAGTTCTACCAGCCACCTGTGCCATTGCCTGGATTGCTAATACCTGTGAACAACTATATCCTGGATATAAATTCTTTAGTTGCTCGGATTTTAAAGTATTAAAGGGCATTGTTTTCGATGGTAATCAGTCCAATGAATATACTTTAGATTTAACGGAAGTTGCTAAAAAAGAACAAAATGAAATCGAATTTGATGCTCAAATCTGGAGTCAACAATCTAGAAAAATTCGCTATCATTTTAGTATTCATATTAAACTGAAAAAGCAAACTCCACTTGCTCCTAAGTATGAGTTATTTGATCAGGAGCAGAAAGTACCCAAGGGTAGCCAGTCATTTTATCAAAATGGCAGAGCCAGCTTGTTTCATGGATGTGCTTTTCAAGGTGTCAAAGAAGTTTTAAATATCAGCCCAGAAAAGTTAACGCTAGAATGCGTATTACCAGATTTAGAAACAAGACAACAAGGTCAATTTCCAGTACAAACCTTCAACCCTTATATTATTGATGTTCAGATCCACCCATTTTGGATTTGGACACAGCATTTTCATCAAGTAGGTTGTTTACCTTCAGAAATAAAAACTTTTGAACAATTTGCACCTATAGCATTTAATGAAAAGTTTTACATTTCCTGGAAAATCAAATCGAAGACAGAATCAGCCATAATTGCTGATGTGATAGCACACAACTTTTCAGGACAAATATATACCCGCATGACTGCGGCTAAGGGAACAATTTTACCCAAAACCTTAGAAAAAATTTAAACATAAATTTGCAATTGAAAAAATACACAACACTTTGAGGAGCTAAGTGGTGGAAGAGTTTACACAAAATAAAATTACCAAAATAGCAATTGTAGGCATGGATTGCTATTTTGGTGGTAATTGCCAAGGATTAGATAATTTTGAACGCAGTATTTATGAAGGGAAACAACACTTTATTCCCGTACCTACTCAAAGATGGGAAGAGAAAATTTCCACATTAGGTGCATATATTCAAGAGTCTGAAATTCATAATCTCAGCTTACAAATACCCCCAAAAGATGTAGAAAATTTCCATCCTCATAAACTTTTGATGCTCAAGGTAGCTGATAATGCCCTTAAAGATGCAGGTTTATCTCAAGGGAGCAGAATCGCAGTAGTTATCACTACTTCCAAAGCACTTGCTCTGCCTCAACTGCAAAGCAATGGGCAATTAGAAACTACTAAAAGTAGTGAATACCCAATTTATCTAGAAAATAAAATTGCTGACTATATTGCCAAACTGTGCAATTTTACTGGCCCTACATTCACATTAACTGCTGAACAAAATTCTGTTTTCAAAGCGTTAGAAATTGCCCAAAAACTACTCACAATTAAAGAAGTAGATGCTGTTTTAGTGGGTGCAGTCGATTTGCTAGCAGGTAGTTCTAGTGTTGCGCTCCGAAATGAAACAGCAAAAGTCAATACAGGCGTAAATACTCTTAGTTACGATCAAAACGTTAATGGCTGGATGGTAGGAGAAGGTGCGGCGGCTGTGGTGTTGAAACTCCACGAAACAGCAAAACAAGATAACAATCGCATCTATGCAGTGATTGATGCTCTCAGCCTGATAGAAGATGCAAAATTCAAAATTTACTCACTTCCTCCTACCCCAGATGCTGAAGCTGTAACACAAGCTTGTCAAAAGGCTTTTTGTTTAGCAAATATCCAACCCACAGACATCAACTATTTAGAAGTTGTGGGTAGTGGTATTCCCCAACAAGATGAGTTAGAAATTCAGGGTTTACTCCAAGCCTATCGGACAGGTGAAGCCAGTCTCAGTTGTGCAATTGGCAGTGTTAAAGCCAATATCGGCCATACCTACGCCGCATCAGGAATAGTCAGTTTAATTAAAACAGCACTCTGTTTGTATCACCGCTACATTCCCGCAGTTCCTCAGTGGACTAGTCCCAAAATGCCAGAGGTTTGGCAGGATAGCCCATTTTATGTGGCTACTGAATCGAAACCCTGGTTTTTAGAAACAGGAGCTACTAGAAGGATAGCAGCTATTAACGGCATGGAGATGGATGGGAGTTATGCTCATTTAATTTTGTCAGAGGAAATGAGTAAGACAAATTACAGCAGCAAATATTTAGAGCAAATGCCTTATTATATGTTTGCGATCGCTGCTGATGATCAAGCAACTTTATTAGAGCAAATCCATACTCTCAAGCAAACTATCGAAGATTGTTCTTCCTTAGCATCAGCCGCCAGTCTCACTTTTACAGCTTATCAACAGCGTCAGCAGTCTACTTATGCTCTAGCCATTCTCGGACGGAATCAAGATGAATTAACACGAGAAATTCAACGAGCAATTCAGGGTGTTAATGTTGCTTTCGAGACTGGTAAAGACTGGCAAACTCCTCTAGGTAGTTACTTTACAGCCCAACCATTAGGTAAACAAGGTCAAGTAAGTTTTGTTTATCCTGGTTCATTCAATTCTTATATAGGAATGGCTCGCGATCTATTTCGCTTATTTCCTGATATCTATGATGATCTGGTAATTAAGAGCCTTTATAAACGTGTCGCGAATATAGAGAAACTGCTCTATCCCAGAAGCTTGAAAAAACTTTCTAAAAAGCAACTAGAAGTTCTGGAACAGAAATTAATAGATGATCCCATAACTATGCTCGAATCTGAAGTCGGCATTGCTGGACTAATGACGAGCATTTTGAGGAATTATTTCCAACTGCAACCCCGGTCTGTCTTTGGCTATAGCCTGGGTGAAAATAGCATGATGTTTGCTCAAGGTGTCTGGACTGAATTTAATCAAAGTAGTGAAGGTTTAAATACATCTCCTCTGTTTAAAACTCAGCTATCTGGCCCTAAGAATGCAGTGCGTGAATATTGGGGTATGCCCTTAATGCCAGATGATTACCAAGACCAAACATTTTGGAGCAACTATGTACTTTTATGTCCAGTATCACGCATTCAAGAAGCTCTTAAACATGAAAATCGTGTTTATTTGACTTTGATTAATACACCAGATGAGGCAGTAATTGCAGGTGAGACAGAAGCTTGTCAGAGAGTAATTCAAGCCCTAAATTGTCATGCTCACCATACCCCCATCAACCATGTGATTCATTGCCAGCCAATGCAATCTGAGTACAATGAACTCGTTAAAATCAACTCCTTAGCTGTTCAAAACGTACCCAATACTATTTTTTATTCTGCCGCAGAATACGCACCCATTATTCTTAACAGTCAGTCTATTGGTCACAATATTGCTAAAACTCTATGTCAACATTTAGATTTTCCCAAGTTAATTAACAGCGTCTACAATGATGGCAGCAAAATATTTATTGAAGTAGGTGTTGGTAGCAACTGTTCAAGATGGATTGATGAAACTCTTAAACAAAAATCACATCTTGCAGTTTCTCTCAATCGCAGAGGTATGGACTCTCATACTTCTATTTTAAGGGCATTAGCCAAGCTGTTCAGTCATCGAGTAAATCTGGATTTATCACCGCTATATTCTACTCTAAATTTAGATAATCACAAAACTAGCAACACATCCTTTAAAGTCAAAAATCAGCCCATTATCGAACATAATTTTTCCCCCTTGCTAATTAATACTGCTCCTCAACAGCAGGATGAATTACTGATATCTAGGCAGGCTGAACAAGTTAATTTTGCTGTAAATCACAACAGTATTGAATCTGTGCAAACGAACTTAAAATTTAACGTGGTTTCTGAAGATATGCAAAACCAAAGTTATCAGACAAATGGTAATCAATCTCTTGGCTTATTGGAACGCGATCGCCTAGAGTTGGGCGTAACCTATCGCGATTTTAAAGCCTATGATCATGTACAACATGAAGAAGTATTAATTACAGCAGGAGAAGATGAGCCAAATTCTCTTAATTATGGCTTAGATACACACCAATCTGTTGATGAAAACTTTTTACCAAATCTACGTAATCTTTACTATCAAAAACTAAAGCAAAACGTTGATAGTATGACTAAATCTCATGCTACTTTTTTGCAGGCTAGACAGGAATCTCTAAAACAGATTAGCACTATTATTCAGCAACAGATATCTTTATCACAAAAATTATTTCAAGGCGAGGAATAAAAATATGATTGTCACAAATAATTCACCAAAACACTATCATAATCCATTGAGAACAATCAACACTTTTGATAGTAAAAACCAAGTTTGGCGAGGTTCTTTAGATACCTTGGCTTTTGATGAAATAGGCATACAATCAAAGCTGTTGAATTTACAGAAACCATGTTATATTGTTAGAATCAAAGAAAAAATAGGTGTCAGCAATGACGGTTATTGGAGTGACTCCAATAATAGTAAAACAGAAGAAATAGAACTTCTAATAGCTGTTCCAGCTCTAATTAGTCAACAACTAGGTGATCCAAATTTCTTGCGTTTTCACAATGTGAAGTATGCCTATACTGCTGGTGCTATGGCTCATGGAATTGCTTCCGAAGAACTAGTGATTGCACTTGGAAAGGAAGGCATTTTGAGTTCTTTCGGTGCTGGTGGATTAGCTCCTGCTCGCGTTGAAACTGCTATTAAACGCATTCAGCAAGCTCTACCCCAAGGGCCTTACGCTTTTAACTTACTCCACAGTCCTAGTGAACCAGCTATTGAACGCAGAGTTGTTGACTTGTATCTTAAATATCAGGCAAGAACAATAGAAGCATCTGCTTTTTTAGATTTGACTGAAAATATTGTTTACTACCGAGCAGCTGGACTAAGTTTAAATTCAGTCAATCAAATCGCCATCAATAATAAAGTTATTGCCAAAATTTCTAGGAGAGAAGTAGCAACTAAATTTTTGCAACCTGCTCCTACAAAAATTCTTAAGCAATTAGTACAGCAAGGTCTAATTAGCGAATTACAAGCCAATCTTGCCGAAAAAGTCCCAGTTGCTGATGATGTCACTGTTGAAGCAGATTCTGGTGGACATACAGATAATCGTCCTCTGGTTTGTTTGTTATCTTCCATCCTGGAATTGAGAGATAACATTCAAAGCAAATATGGTTATGAGCAACCAGTCAGAATTGGTGCAGGGGGAGGAATTGCAACTCCACAGTCAGCACTAGCGGCTTTTATGATGGGGGCTGGTTATGTTGTGACTGGTTCTATTAACCAATCTTGTATTGAAGCTGGTACTTCTCAACACACTAAGCAATTGTTAGCTCAAGCTGAGATGGCTGATGTGATGATGGCCCCCGCCGCAGATATGTTTGAAATGGGTGTAAAAGTTCAAGTTCTCAAAAGAGGAACTTTTTTCCCTTTACGCGCCCAAAAACTATTTGATTTATACAAAAGCTATGAATCAATTGAAGACATTCCATTAGCTGAAAGAGATAAGTTAGAAAAACAAGTTTTCCAAAAGAGTTTAGATGCAGTTTGGCAAGAGACAGTAGCCTATCTTTCCCAACGTAACCCTGTGAAACTTGCCCAAGCAAGCAATAACCCTAAATTAAAGATGGCTTTGATTTTTCGCTGGTATCTCGGTCTATCATCTCGTTGGTCTAATTCGGGTGAACCAGGTCGAGAAATGGATTATCAAATTTGGTGTGGGCCAGCGATGGGTAGCTTCAATGATTGGGTAAGAGGCTCATATTTAGAAGTTTCAAATAATCGAAAAGTAGTTGATGTTGCTCACCATATTATGACAGGGGCTGCTTTTTTATACCGCATTCAGAGTCTAAAGTTTCAAGGGCTACAAATGCCAGATAACTATAGTCAATACTTTCCATCAGAGATGAAAGTTTAGAGTTTTTCTAGGTTCACCAATAGACTCCCAATCAGGATTAACTGTCTTTAGAAATCCTAAATAATATGTGAAAAATTTTCATTAATGTAGTAAGGTAGGGTGAACAAAATCTGTGTGTATCTCAAAAATTAAATCTGATGTCTGTAAGAGCTAAATTAATATGAGTTACGACAGAAATTTGGGGCAGCTTGAGCAAGCTATGGAAGTTTTAAATGCTCGTGCTAAAACTTGGAATGTAGTAACTATTAGTCGGATTAAGGGGTGTCTTGACGAAGATATACTGAAATCAACTCTACACATTATTCAATGTCGTCATCCTAGACTTAACTCACGGATAGTGAGCTTAAAAAATAAGCTTGCATTCCAAACTAAAGGAACTCATAAAATACCTTTGCGAGTTGTTACAATTTTAAATTGTGAACAATGGACAGAAGTATTCAATGAAGAAATGAATCATGCAATACCTAGTAGCAAATATCTAACAAGAGTAGTTCTAGTTCAGGTTTTAAGTAATCCACAAGTCAATTTTTTAATAACAACAGCACATCATGCGATCGCCGATGCGTTATCATGTATCCAACTTCACTCAGAAATCTTCACTTACTATCAAAAATTTTCCATTGGTGAAGCAATCCAGCCATTGATTAACTTAACTCCTCTCCCGCCAATAGAGAAACTAATACCTCAATCGAAGCAGGGTTTAAAAGGGAAGATAAGTAGCTTGCTTTTCTTATTGAATGTGGCTTTTCAGAAAGTTTGGTATCGACCAGATACATTAGGCTTTGAAAAATACGTACCTATTGGACAACGTTATAGCCATATTGTTCACCGACAACTTAATCCACAGTTAACCCAACAGTTTATCAATCGTTGTCGGCAAGAAAATACAACAGTGAATAGTGCTTTATGTGCTGCTATGATGTTTGCAGTTGCACAAAAATTAATTAAGGAGAATAAAAAAAATCTGCGCCTAAGTTGTTTGACATACCTTGATTTAAGAAGACACATTAAACCTGCCATTCCTGATGAAAGTATGGCTGTTTTGGCTACATCTAACATGGGATTATATAGCATAAATAAAGCTACATCTTTTTGGCAAGTCGCACGAGAAGTAAAACAAAATTTAGACGTTAGTATCAAGCAAGGCAATATCTTTAAAATGATATTGATTGCTAAATACCTTATAGACTTTTGCTTTATCTATCCTAAAGAAGTAGCTGCTACAGTATCTGTTTCCAATGTTGGCAAAGTAAACATACCCAAAGTTTATGGAGAATTAGAACTAGAAGAAATCAGTTTTGCTGGTACTCATGCTTTATATGGAGGAGTCTTCATTCTCCATACATCAACTTTTCAAGGAAAGATGTTATTAAATTTTGTCTGTTCTTGTCCTTCTATTAGTGAAGAAACAATGGAAGCTCTGGTAAATAATTTTATCAGCTACATTTTGAATGTTTCTCATTCCCAGTATAATCATTGCTTGTTTGATATTCAAGAAAAAGATTATTACTCAGTGAAACAATAATTAAACTTTTCCCTGATATACATCTTGGTGTCAATATTACTATACTGGCAAATTTAGCAACTTCATGGTTAATTTAAATACTGCTGCTATTAGGCAATAAATTAGAGGTACATGAATGAGTCAGCATATGCCTAACAATACAACTAATAAACTGGATTACACAGCAGAAGAAATTCAACTGTGGCTCGTCTCTAATATTGCTGTACAGATGGCAATTCAACCTGATGAAATAGATATTAAAGAGCCTTTAGATAGCTACGGTTTAGATTCTGTACAGGCAATTATGCTTGTTAAAAAAGCAGAAAAATTATTAGGATTTAACATTTCACCTATGCTACTTTGGCATTATCCTACTATTGAATTGCTGGCTGAACGGTTAGAGGAAGAATTGGCAACTTCAGAATCAGAAACTTTTCAAATTTAAATACTTTTTAAGAAACACAGGAGACAAAGCGGGAAGGAGAGTGATTGTTTCTTGTAGATTTTGCTAGTGCGTAGCCGTGCTAGTTTGTGGCTGATATCTTGCACGATTCTTAATAAGCTGTAGGTAATGCTAGCAACATAAAATCAGGGTTTTATGAAGATAGAAGCATTGCACCTTACAAAAATTGGCATTAAATAACTGGTGCAAGATGTTAGATACTGCAAATTATTTTATTTTAAAATTTCAGGAGATTTTGCAAATATGAACGCATCAGAATTGGTAGCAACCCTGAATCAACAGGGTGTTCATCTGTGGGTTGATAACGACAAACTAAATATTCGTTCTCCTAAAGGAGTAATCACACCGGAAATTCAAGAAACATTGATTGCCAAAAAATCAGAAATTCTGGCTTTTGTACGGGAAATGGATGTTGCTACAAAATCTGCATATATACCTTTAACTCAAGGATTAAGTTTGCACACTATTGGATGTTTAATTGGAGGTTTTTTTGATAAATCAAGCGAGGATTATCAGCCACCAATCATTGATGCAAAAGTTATGGCTCAAAGGCTGATAGTGACATTTAAACCCTTACCTCCTACGTACAAAAAGCAAGAAGTATTAAAATTTCGTCAGGAATTGGAAAAAATACTCAAAAATTATGGAGTTAAAATTTTACCTTGGGAAGAAGCCACACAAGAATTTGCTTATGATATATCTATTCCTGTAATTAATCAAAAGAAAATTTTCAAATTGAGAGGAGTTAAAGCAGCAGTTAATGCAGTTATTGATGTAGAAAATCCTCCTTCCTTATTGAGACAGTTAGGTATTTTGGTAGCAGAGAATTTTTATAAATTTTACTCTCAAGCAATTTTAAAAAATCGCACAATCCCTGTCGTTAAAATCGCCAAGTTGAGCAGTTGGGCAGAGGAACACGCAGCGAAATATGTGGAAGATCCTACTAATACACAAGTGATAATTATTACTGAAATAGACAATGATTTTATTAACCCTGCTATATCATATAAACAAAAGATAAATATTGGGTTAAAAACTTTAGTAAGGACATTTTCAGAAATTGTTATTGGAGTCTCAAATGATAAAATTTCCATATTAAATATGAACCTGTCTGACTCTATTTTTGCAAAAAATGAGATAGAAGAGTTTGTTTTAAAATCACTAATCCCTAAAGTTTTTGTCCCAATTACCCCACTTTTACTGAGCCAATTTGAATTAGGAAAGTACAATCCTCAACAATCTAGTTATGCTGGAAATTTAGTAAAATTGGGACAACGGCTAGCATCAACAGGTTTATTTCCATCTGGTTTTAAGCTAGATGACATAATTAAAAGAAAATCTCATCGAGATATTGTCAATGTCATAGTCAATGGCAGAACGGGTGTTTCTTATGGTTTTGTCGCCTATGCTGAACCTCCACAATATGTAGGAGCAACAGAAATAACTGCAAATGAGTGGGAGAACCTTTTACCTATTGAAGGGTTTAGCAATGATGAGATTCGTCGGAATGAAAACAGTAGGCGTTATATCAGAATCAAAATTGGCGAAGAATATTTATTTAAGCAAATTCCTGATATTTGGTTGGTAAGTTCTCGCTCAGGTGCAAATAAAACAGATTTAAGCCTCACCAGTGATATTATCCGTATTGGCTTGAAAGAAAGGTTATTCCTAGAATTACCAGAAGGTATTCAAACTGAGGTTGTAGACATTAAACCTTCTTATGATATTTATGTCATGCTTGCTATTACTTTAGCGGCTGCTTTATATACACCAGAATTGATTAAAAATGGTGCGCCAATTGTCCATTTTCACGGCTACCCTGCATTTGAATGGTTTACAAATAATGAATGGTGTGTTGGAGTCAATAATCCTTCTGTACCTTGTGGTACTTATGAATCTGGGGTGTTCAATTTTTTAGGTATTTCTAGTTTAGCTAGCAATACAATTAAAACTATCGATTTGGTTAGTTTAATAGAACCAGATCATGGCACAAATTTTATAGCCAGTAATATGGACTATTTAGTCGAAAGATTAAAAATTGGGTGTGCAGAAGGTCAAATTGAGCTAGGTGGAAAACATTTTGCCTCCTTGAAAAATAACCTTAGCAAATCCCAAATTTAAATAAAATTGAGAATTTATAAAGTATGAGACAGATTAACTATTCAAAATTTAATTTTGTAATACTATTCCTGTCTCATCTGATTTATAAATTCTTATCAATATGTAAATTTTGTTGAAATTTGAATCGTAACCTATCTATCTATGAAACTCTCAGAATCCACACTGCTAATTTCTGGAATTGATGATTTTGTTGGTTTCCGAACTGCTGAACTAGCTATAACACAGGGAATGAAAGTTCGCGGGTTACAAAGTTCCGTAGATAATGCCAAAAAAACACAAAATTTAGGTGCTGAGGTAATTGTTGGTAGCATTACTGATCCTATGACTGCTCAAAAAGCTTTTCAGGGAGTAGATATTGTTTTGCATACTGCTGAACTTGCCGAAGAAGTTGGCTCAATTCAGAAGTTTCGAGAGATAAATGTTGATAGCACTATTAATATTTTTAATGCTGCTAGAAACGCTGGAGTGAAAACTTTTATACATCTCTCTAGTGTGATGGTTTATGGCTTTAACTATCCTAATAATGTTACAGAAAAATTCCCTCTTTCTGCCAATAACAATCCTTATTGTCAAACAAAAATAGAAGCTGAAGAAGCATTATTAAAATTAAATATATCCCCAGATGTTGGCATGATTATTATCAGAGCAGGGGATGTTTATGGGACAGGAAGCATTCCTTGGGTAGTCAGACCATTACAGTTGATGCGCCAAAAATCATTTGCCTATATCAATGATGGGAAGGGAGTCTGTAACCACGTATATATAGATAACTTGATTGATGCCATATTTCTCGCCATAGAAAAAGAAGCACATGGAGAGATTTTTAATATTACTGATGGTAGAGAAACTTCTTGGAAAGATTATTTTACTTATTTGGCAGAAATTGCAGGTTTACCTGTCGATTATCCTTGTTTGCCAAAGGATGAACTTAAAATGCTAGTAAAAATACGCCACCAAGGACAGAAACTGTTTGGGAAAAAAGCCGATATTGTCCCAGACTCTCTAGATTTTATCAGTCGCCCTTATGCTTATTCTATAGCTAAAGCAAAAGCAATGTTGAATTATCAACCTAAGATTGATCTGCAAGAAGGTATGCGACGCACTCAGGAATGGTTGCAGAAAACGGACATACCACATTGTAGGTAATTTCATCTCTTAGCTATGGGACATCTCCGAAAAACAATAAGAGAGCCGGAGCGATGCTCCGGCTCTCTTATTGTAATTGTGTTGATTGATTAACTTCTTTCAAAAAATTAGGCACAAACAAGGAAAACGTGCAAATATAAAGAAAAGCTTAAGAGGTTAGAGACTCATGATCACTACCAAAATGATGCAACAGCTTTGGGCTGTAATCGAGTCTACTAATGTCACTACGTTACTCCAGTTTGATGATATGGCTCTAGTACAATTGCTTCTCCAGCAATTAAAAGCCAAGCAGGGAATTGACGCACAGTCAGATAGTAGCATTAATACCTACATAAAATCTAAACTACCTCTAATTCGAGACACGGCTGAAAGCCGATTGTGTTTAGAGCCAGAGAATCATTAACGCAAAATTTGCCCAATAAAATATGATGAATCACTGGCTAAGTATTGCCCTTGTAGCTTATCTAATTGGAGCGGCGATTGAGGGGGTCAGTACAGCCGGCCAGCTATCTCATTCATTGCCGGAATTAACCAAAGATACCCAAAATCAGGCATTAGAGCCTCATCCACTGAAGGAGAACTGGCGTGTTTTTGTTGCCATTGCCTCCGTAAGTATTTGTGGGGCGTGTTTTTGGCCTTGTCGCCTACTCCACCGTTTAATTAAAGGAAACAGTTCATCGGAAGACGCATAAATTTTGATATTCCTTTCTCCAAGTAACTTGTATATTTATACATAAATTTCTCGGTAATATTATTTAGATGCCTGATTACTAGATGTGGGGCTTCTGTCGGTTCTAGCTAAATGCTATCTTAAGGGCAAAGTCATTTGCTCAAATGAGAGGAAACCGCTATGACTGCAACGCTCTTAGAAACTACTTCTATCGAGTCATTGCTAGGGGAAGAAGCCGAAAACCTGCTCACATACAAAGCTAAAGTTTCCCAAGATTTACTGCATTTACCGGGGTCTGACTTTATAGATCGAGTTTGGTTGCATAGCGATCGCAATCCGCAAGTATTGCGGAATCTCCAGCAACTTTATTCTACAGGTCGTTTAGCAAATACAGGTTATCTCTCAATTCTCCCAGTAGACCAAGGCATTGAACACTCCGCCGGTGCTTCATTTGCAGCCAATCCAATTTACTTTGACCCAGAAAATATTGTCAGATTGGCGATCGCCTCAGGTTGTAATGCTGTAGCTACTACTTTAGGCGTATTGGGTAGCGTATCGCGTAAATATGCCCACAAAATCCCGCTTATAGCCAAAATAAATCATAATGAACTGTTGACTGCTCCTAATCAATTTGACCAAATATTGTTTGCTGATGTCGAACAAGCTTGGAATTTAGGCGCAATAGCAGTAGGCGCAACCATTTATTTTGGTTCAGAGCAGTCTACTAGACAAATTCAAGAAATTAGCCAGGCTTTTAAATACGCCCATGAATTGGGAATGGTGACAATTCTCTGGTGTTATTTGCGGAATAATGCTTTTAAACAAGACAAAGATTATCACGTTGCAGCTGATCTAACGGGACAGGCGAATCATTTGGGTGTGACAATTGAAGCCGACATTATTAAGCAAAAACTCCCAGAAAATAATCGTGGCTACGAAGCAGTTGCTCAAGCCACGGGTCAAAGTTACGGCAAAATTGATCAACGGATGTACACAGAATTAACAACTGATCACCCCATTGATTTAACCCGTTATCAAGTATTAAATTGTTACTGCGGACGTGCAGGTTTAATTAATTCTGGAGGTGCGTCTGGGAAGAATGATGTTGCAGAAGCAGTTCGTACCGCCGTTATTAATAAACGTGCTGGTGGTACAGGCTTAATTTCTGGGAGAAAGACTTTCCAAAAACCCTTTGAAGAAGGAGTAAAATTATTTCACACCATTCAGGATGTTTATTTGTCGCCAGATGTGACCATAGCTTGATAAGAGCGCAGGGGTAGAGGACAGAGGAGAAAGTACAAACCTCGCTCCTGATAGGCGAAAAAGCACCCTTCCCCCTGTTCTTCTACGGTGTACACACAAGTCTGATAAACTTACCCGGTATCTTTATGATCCCCCCTAACCCCCCTTAAAAAAGGGGGAACTAGAATCAAACTCCCCCTTTTGAAGGGGGATTTAGGGGGATCAAACCATAGAGGTGTGTACACCGTAACCCTGTTCTCCCCTGCTCTTTCATTGGGGAGTGGGGGTAGTTCACTTTTAATATTTTAAATATGTATGTGTCCGATCGGTGTGCGTACCAGTCACTCAACTAATGCCCTAGAAACGGGTGTGGCCAAGCTTTGGCTATTGTTGGTAGGAGTGAATCAATACCAGGATCAGCAAATACCTTGTTTGCGTTACCCTGCTGTAGATTGTCAGGGTTTGGGAGCAGCATTAGATGCAGCAACTCTGGGATTTCCCCAAAGAGAGTTAAAAATTTACCACGATTTTGGTGAGCAGCCTTTATTAGAGAATGTGCGTGTCACCCTCAAAACAATGGCTGCTGCGACTAAACCGAGTGACACCATTCTGGTTTATTTTTCTGGACATGGGATACTTGACTCAATGAGTCAAGAGGTGGTGTTGTGTCTCCAAGATACTCAAAAAGACAACTTAATCAATACCGGGTTAAAGCTACAAGAATTATTGCAATTGTTGGCAGATTGTGATGCTGGTCAACAATTAGTCTGGCTAGATGCTTGTCATAGTGGTAATTTGACATTTTTGGGAGCGAGAGGAGAAATATCTCCGGAACTTAACCCTACGCCAGAATTAGTAGAAGTTTTGCGGCAACGTGCAGCCAAACAAAAGGGATTTTACGCTTTATTATCTTGCGATCGCAATCAGCAATCTTGGGAATTTCCTCAGTTAGGACATGGTGTATTTACTTACTATTTAATTCGGGGATTGCGCGGTGAAGCCGCAGACTCCCAAGGTATCATCGCAGCTGATGGACTTTACCGCTATGTTTATCACCAGACTTTAGCTTACATAAATAAAGCTAATCAACAGTTACGTGTGATTAATCAGCTAAAAAAAGGTCGTGGCGAAAGTTCTATTCATTCCGAATATCCCTCCCAAACCCCCAAGCGCATTGTTGAAGGGGTGGGGGACGTAATTTTAGGTATCAAACCCAATTCTAAAGGATCAACAAGACATCCCCGACAAGCACTAATTGTAGAAGGACTCCCCAAAAGCAAAACAGCCTCAGCTTTACTCAACATTCTCAGCACGGCGGGGAGTTTTGCCACTAATTATTGGACTGTGCGGGGTGACAACGCCAGTTCAGATATTCACAAAGCTATCCAAAAGTGTTTGCTGTCAGAATCTTTTGCTGCATCACCCCAAGATGTTGCAGTAGACAGCGCAACTGTATTTTTATATCTGCGAGGACAAATTCAGGAAACAGCCACAGGTGAAGCCGTATTAGTTTTAGCTGATGATGTAACTATCAGTCGTTCCTGGTTGAGAAAACAATTACGTCGTTGCAGTTCCCAACAGATTCTGATTTTAGATTGTCCTGGCCAAGCGGCGATCGCTGTAGCATCGGTGCGGGAGTGGGTAGAAGAATTGCAACTGGGAATAGAAACAGGCCAATGTTTAATTGCTTGTGCTACACCACCTGATAACCATGAACAATTTACTGCTACTGTGTTGGCGATTCTCAATCAAGCGACTCCACCCTTGGGACTAACAGCAGCCGGATTAATCACCCAATTACAACTAGATTTAGCAGCCACCGACAATCAACTATATTTCTGGTTATCTGGTTCTCAGGGAATCATTGAAGTTTTACCAGAAAATACCTTGGTAGTCAGTGCGAGTGCTAACCAAAATGATGAAGATATAGATGATTTAAGTTCCTCTGTTGGTATAGATTACACACTACTACAAGACTTATTAAAAGTTGGGAGATGGTTAGAGGCGGATGGGGAAACCACAAACCTCATGCTGAAGGTTGCCAATAGAGAACAACAACGCCACTTAGACTTAGAAAGTGTAGTCAATTTTCCTCGTACTGACTTATATACTATTGACAGACTTTGGGTGAAATATAGTCAAGGACGCTTTGGTTTCAGTGTTCAACAACGCATCTGGCAAAGCATTAAAGGAACTGCGGCGACTGATCCCCTAATGGCTTTGATGATTGGGAATGAACAAGCCGCCGCCGCCGAAACCTGCATTGATTTTGGTAATCGTGTCGGGTGGCGGTGGAAAGATGCTTGGGTGAATTATCCAGAACTCATCCCCGACGACAGCGCACCCGCAGGATATCTACCATATTTCGGCTTTTTTGAGCAGGTTTGGCGAGTCAAAGTTTTAGGTATTTGGGAATGGCACAGTGCGATCGCTACAGCATCTTGGTGGCGATTGTGTGAAGCTTTATTCGTTAGCTTAAACTAGTGTTAACAGTTTTTGGTTCTACAAAAGCTGCTCGACCTGTAATTAATCTAGAGCGACGATTACGAGTGATATAATTCCAAGCCCACTGAAATACTACTAGTAATTTCGTATCAAACTCGATTAAGAAGTAGATGTGAATTAATAGCCAAAATACCCAAGCAACGAAACCTTGAAGTTTGATTAAGCCTAAATCTACAACAGCTAAATTTTGCCCAATCATCGCCAAACTACCTACGTCGTTGTAACGAAATTGTGGCAAAGTATGACCTTTAAGCCGTCGTTTAATGAGTTTAGCTACATACTCTCCTTGTTGTGTGGCTACGGGTGCAACACCAGGTAAGGGTTTACCATTTTGATGGGAAAAGTTGCCTAAATCTCCCACTACAAAAATGTTTTTATAATCCCTAATAGTCAAGTCTGGTTCTACAATCACACGTCCGGCGTGATCGCACTCTACACCTGTACGATCTGCTAGGACTTGTCCCATTGGTGAAGCTTTGACACCTGCTGCCCACAATATAGTTTTTGAGGGAATTTCTTTTACTTCATCGCCTTTCTTGAAAGTAACGATGTCATTTTCAATATTTGTCACCCGCGTTTTAGTTTGGATTACCGCACCCAACTTTTCTAACGATTCTGCTGCTACTTGCGATAACTCTGGCGCAATGTGTGGGAGGATGCGATCGCCCCCTTGCAATAGTAAAATTTTTGTTTCTGAGGTGTCGATGCTGCGGAAATCTTCTTTGAGGGTTTTGTATGCCAATTCGGCGATCGCACCAGCTAATTCTACACCAGTTGGGCCACCCCCTACAATCACAAAAGTCAACCAAGCACGGCGTTTTTCGGGGTCATTTTCGCTTTCTGCTGCTTCAAATGCACCAAATATCCGGCGACGCATTTCTATCGCATCTTCAACAGTTTTCAAGCCAGGCGCAACGTCTTTCCAGTGATCTTTGCCAAAATAAGAATGGTTAGCACCTGTGGCAACAATTAATGTATCATATGGTACTACTTTATCATCCAAAATAACTTGTTGCGCTTTGGGATTAATATCCTTTACTTCTCCCAGTAACACTTGTGTATTCTTGCTTTTGCTGAATACAGCTCGTAATGGTGAGGAAATGTCACCAGGTGATAGCGTACCTGTCGCAACTTGATATAAAAGCGGCTGAAATAGGTGAAAGTTGCGTTTATCGATCAGAGTAATGCTGACATTCGCTCTACCAAGAGTCTTTGCTGTATACAGTCCACCAAAGCCACCACCAATGATTACAACCTGATGTGGTGCATTCTTCTCAAGTGAAACTACCATAAAACATATTTCCTTTTGTTAAGAGGGTTGTAACTTTTCTTAACAAAGATGTAGCAGAATTATGATGTAGCTTGCCGTTTATTTAGAACAATTGAAAAAATAATGAAAGTAATGAAGAGTGCTGAGTGATGAGTGCTGAGTAATGAGTGATGTTAGCGGTAGCGCGGCGTTTAGCCGGTGATGAGTGCTGAGTAATGAAGAGTGCTGAGTGCTGAGTAATGAGTAATGAATGAGTGCTGAGTTGAAAGACCACCCACTTTCTTGGGGGTATAACCCCTAGTGTAATAGTGCTGTAAAGCCCTGCGGGCATAGCTGCGCTTAGTGCGGAAGCGGGGGGTTGAGCAGCGTACTCTTTTTCTTCCTCAGCACTCAGCACTATGATCAAAGTTAGCTAGTTTGCAATATGTGGTATAATCATAGGCTTTTTGAAAATCAATACAGACATAGTGTAGGGCGACAATGCAAAAACTCCTTTTTTATAATAGAGATAGCTTCAAAGCGCAGGCACTATTCCTTGGGAAGAAGATTAACCTACAAAGTTTAGAGAATTACGTTTGTTTGGCAACAATGCCATTAATAGTTACAGTAGGTGAACACGGCTGTGCAGTGCTACTGGGCTATGGAGCAGTTGTTCTGTTTAACCTTGAGCCTGCGGAAAAGGTAGCCTTTTTGAGCAAACTATCCTCACAAGTTAGTGACTCTTTTACCGACCCCGAAAAAGAAGAAGTAGAAGTGCATCTCAATATTGTGGAAAGTGAGCGAGTTAAGGAAGGAAAAATTTTCCTCCATGAATTTAGTGTAGAACGTTTACAAATAGTGGCTGATATTCTTGCTAAAAGTGTTGTTCTTTCTCATTATGAAACAAGCCTAGCAACTGTATTTGATCAAATTGAACCTTTTGCAGCTAGTCTTCAGAGTGACAACAGGAGTAAACGCAAGAGTCGGGAATTATTGCGTCAACTTGGGACTACCCTGTTAGTTCAACATAAGATTGTGGGTCGAGTAGAGATTATCGATAAGCCAGAGTTGCTGTGGGAGTCCCCACAACTAGAAAATTTATATCTGCGTTTAGAGGATGAATACGAAATCCGTGAGCGTCACAATGCCTTAGAACGAAAACTAGAGCTAATTTCCCAAACTGCACAAACCGTGCTGGAGTTTATGCAGCATAGCAGTAGCCAGCGAGTAGAGTGGTATGTGGTGATTCTGATTGTGGTGGAGATTCTGCTGTCACTTTACGACATCATTTTCAAAGGCTAACACTTAGTGGCGTTTTTGTAATGGTAATTCCAAGCGATCGCCTGGGCGTGGTTCAATGATCTGAGTCGAGAGTTGCTGTTTTGCTAACTGCGATCGCATTTCATCCCCACTTCCCACAGCCTTGAGAAACTTCACCAGCAATCCCTCATACATCACATCACCAGGGGATGCGGTAGGAAGCATAACTTGCGGTTGCAACCACTCTGCTACTTCTAAAGCCTTCTGTTGTCCTCTAATAATCGCCCCCACCACAGGCAAACTTAAATCAGTTATGGGGGTAATAACTACATCTATAGGTGCAAACTGTTTCAATTGGGGAGAATGATAGCCGTGAGGCTCATAGTAAAGCTTCAACCCCGTTGCTAGCTCTTGGAAAACATAACCATTTTCTATTAACGTTGGGCCAATTGGAGAACCAGGAACAGCAGTAATTTCCACTTGCTGATTTAAATTGTTAGTTTCCCCATGCGCCAGAGTTGTCACAGCAGTATAACCCAACTCCCGCACCACCTTCGCCCCATTAGGAGAAGCCACCACCGGAATATTTCGGTCAAGTTGCTTCAGTGTTGGTGGGTGAGCATGGTCTTCCAAACCTTGGGACAACACAATTAAATCAATATTGTCTGGGATAGGACGTTCTTGAGTCCGTGAACCTTTGAATAGCCAATCTACGTTAGCAAAGGTTAGCGAACCAACCAACCAAGGATCTATAAGTATTCTTTGTTGACCGATTTCCAGTAGCCAACTGTTGCTGTCTAACCAAGTTAAATACATAGTCACAGATTCAAGATAACACCTGCCTTTATTGTGACATTATCGGGAATTGGGAATTGGAAATTGGGCAATTCAATGAGTGGATTTTGGATTGATGATTTTGGATTGGGATTTAATCTAAAATCTAAAATCTAAAATTCTTTTCCCACTCAGTACAGGCTAAACGCCTTGCTACCGCTCTAAGCGCAGCTATGCCCGCAGGGCTTTACAGCACTTTCAAGGGAGAATAAACCCGTACTTACCCATTACAGCCTTAACTTGATTGTCAGTAGTTAAAAACTGAACAAACTCCTTAGCCGCATTAGAGTTTTTACTACTTTTGACCACAGCTAACGGATAAATAATCGGCGAATGGTATTTTTCATCAGCAGCCACTACAACCTTTACTTTGTCAGAAATCTTAGCATCGGTTGAGTAAACTAGACCTGCATCCGCATTGCCACTTTCTACCACAGCTAAGACCTGACGCACATTATTGCCATAAACTAATTTTGGCTGAATCTGTGGTAATAACTTGAGCTTTTGCAACACTTGTTCAGCGTATTGTCCTGCGGGTACGCTCCTCGGTTCACCCATCGCCACCCGCTTGATATTGGCATCTCTCAAATTATAGAAGCTAGTAACGCCAGTCTTGTTTTTCGGCACAACCAAGACTAGGCGATTCTTTGCTAGGATAGCTCGTGTACCTGGAAGTAACAACCCTTTCTGCTCTAAAGCATCTATTTGTCTTTTAGCCGCAGAAATAAACACATCTGCTGGCGCACCCTGTTCAATCTGTTGCTGCAAAGCACCAGACGCACCAAAGTTATAACTAAGGTTGATATTAGGGTTACTCTTTTGATAAAGAGGTTTAATTTCTTCTAGTGCATCTTTCATACTGGCAGCCGCAGATACCAGTAGATTGACATTAGATTGCGCTACTACAGGGGAGGGTGTCATAAAAGGCCAGCCAACCGCTATCAAACAGCTAGCAACTGCCGCACCAAGAAAAGCAATAATTTGTCTTCGTTTCATAGGAAAATCAGGTTTAGATAGAATTAAGGCTTGGTAGGATCGTACCTGTATAAATTCGATACTTACCAACTAAATTGGTAACATTATGCCACGAAAAGAACAAGGATGGATCACTTTTCAAACATCGGAAGACGAGCGCAAACTTTTAGAAGACTTCTGTCAGCAGTCTCAGCGCACGAAAACTGAGATATTGCGGGAACTTGTGCGTGGTCTTCATCAGCAACCCGCACCATC
The DNA here is from genome assembly GCF_014697125.1 of Anabaena minutissima FACHB-250. GTDB lineage: Bacteria > Cyanobacteriota > Cyanobacteriia > Cyanobacteriales > Nostocaceae > Trichormus > Trichormus minutissimus. Next base: position 53,756 of record NZ_JACJRG010000026.1, read on the forward strand.
AAAATCATTACCAACCACAGAGGAAGACAAGGTAGAAAAAAAAGATACTCAGAATTTGGAATTAGAAGTTAATGCTCCTAAAAAACTCTTAAAAGTTAGCTCCCGCAATATTCTTAAGGGTGTGGTGAAAAAAGTTGTCCCTGGTGCTGTGAATAGTGAAGTGACTCTAGAGATTGTTCACAGAGTAGAGTTAACCTCTATTATTACCAGAATGTCAGCTGAAGAATTAGAACTGGTTGAAGGTGTAGAAGCCTATGCAGTAATTAAATCAAATGATATTGTAATTGCCAGAGAATAAAGGAAAAGTTAAAAGTGCTGTACCCTACCAAGCTAACAGCACTTTTAACTTCACCGTGTTTACGAATTACGTAAAGCCTGCGGCACAGCTGCGCTTAGAGCGTAGCGGGGCGGAGCATCGTTATGAATTACAAACTCTACCACCAAACAAGAAATGCTCAAGCAGCATTGCTTAAGCATTTACTCAATTCAATTCAATTTATTCTATTGAACTTAGTAACGGTTACGGTTGTAGCCACCACCACCGCCGCCGCCGCGATTACCACCGCCGCCACCACCAAATGAACCTCTGTCTTCTTTGGGTCTGGCCTTGTTCACTTTAAGATCACGACCCATCCATTCAGCACCGTCAAGAGCATCAATGGCTGCTGTTTCTTCAGCTTCAGATTCCATTTCTACAAAGGCAAAGCCACGTAAGCGACCTGTTTCGCGATCAGTAGGGATTTGAACCCGCTTTACAGTCCCGTATTCTGCGAAAACAGCAGTGAGGGTATCTTGTGTCACTTCGTAAGAGAGATTGCCTACATAAATTGACATTTATATGTCTCCAAAATCATCAGATCAGTTTGTAGAGATTTAGATTTCGGAGAGAGTCTGCAAATACCAAAAGGGAAAAGCCTGTCAATACTAAAAACAAACACTATAACCGAATGTAATTCTCAGAGCATATCCTAGCACATACAGTTTGTTATGAGGGAGAAACTTGAGAAAATGTTATATAAATACACATTAACACTGATATCTATAGAGAAATATGTAGTTAATAATACCGAATTATAACTTGTTTAGTATTATTTTAAACGAATGTTTGACCGCAAAGATAAAAAATATTTTCCATTCAGGTAAACATAAATCAAATCTTGTTTAGTAGTAAACGATTCATCGCTCAGAACTAGGATGAACAGAAATAAAGTCTTTACTACAAATAACAAACCAACTTTGCTGCATTATTCAGTAAATTGTTGTGATATACCAACTTTATAGCAACAAAGTTGGTATATTTTTAATTATCAACAAATAGCCCTGCTGGATGAGGCTTTTTTGAGTAGCCAACACTAGACTCAATCACGCCCAAGCCAATACTTTCACATTAACTCTTGTCTAGAATTATCATGCCACTGGATTTTTCACCCCTCTGGATATCCCTCAAAACCTCATTATTTGCCACAGTTATCACGTTCTTTTTGGGAATTGCGGCTGCTTATTGGATGTTGGGATATCGTGGCAAGGCTAAATCTTTAATTGAAGGGGTTTTTGTAGCTCCCTTGATTTTACCCCCTACAGTTGTGGGCTTTTTGTTACTGCTGTTTTTCGGGAAAAATGGCCCGATGGGGAAACTCATGCAGCCTTTTGATTTAAGTATAGTATTTACTTGGTATGGGGCGGCGATCGCAGCTACAGTTGTCTCTTTCCCGTTAATGTATAAAACTGCGCTGGGGGCTTTTGAACAGATTGATGGTAGTCTCCTCCAGGTAGCTAGAACCCTTGGTGCTAATGAGGCTAAAATTTTTTGGCGCATCAGTTTACCTCTAGCATTCCCTGGGATTTTAGCAGGTGCATCTCTGGCGTTTGCCCGTGCGTTGGGTGAATTCGGTGCAACGTTGATGTTAGCGGGTAATATTCCTGGGCAAACCCAGACAATCCCAATGGCAATTTATTTTGCTGTGGAAGCCGGCGCGACAGATGAGGCTTGGTTTTGGTCGCTGGCGATTATGATTGTCTCGCTATCAGCGATTATTGCGGTCAACTTTTGGCAGGAAATGAGGGGAAGAGGAGGGAAGACGCAGAGGAGCAAGGGAGCAGGGGAGCAGGGGGGTGAAATTTCGGTGTTGTCGGCTGCGACTGCAAAAGTGAAACTGTTTGTAGATATTGAGAAGCGATTGCCGAGTTTTAATCTGAAGGTGGCATTTAATACTGATGAGCAACCCTTGGGATTGTTGGGGGGTTCAGGAGCGGGTAAGAGCATGATTTTGCGCTGTATTGCGGGAATTGAGACACCCACGAAAGGGCGTATAGTTTTAAATGACAGAGTGTTGTTTGATTCAGAAAAAGGCATTAATCTACCTAGCCGCGATCGCCAAGTTGGGTTTTTAGTGCAGAATTATGCACTGTTCCCGAATATGACAGTGGCGCAAAACATCGGTTTTGGCTTACCCAAAGAAATTTCCAATGGGAAAGTGCGATCGCAAATCGAAGAGTTACTAATATCCATGCAGTTAAAAGGATTAGGCGAACGATACCCACACCAACTTTCTGGTGGACAGCAACAAAGAGTAGCTTTAGCCAGAGCCTTAGCAAGTCTTCCAGAAACCTTACTTTTAGATGAACCTTTTTCTGCACTTGATACACATCTGCGTAGTCAACTAGAACAACAAATGACCGAAACGCTAGCTGAATACCAAGGTGTGACTTTATTTGTCACCCATAATATGGAAGAAGCTTATCGCGTTTGTCCTAATTTATTGGTGATGGAGCATGGTAGAGCCGTACATCATGGTTCTAAATACGAAATATTCGAGCATCCGGCTACTGTGAGTGTTGCCCAAATCACAGGGTGTAAGAATTTCTCTAGTGCGATCATTCACTCATCGCAAGAGATAGAAGCAGTTGATTGGGGTTGTTGGTTGCAAATGAGGGAACAAATTCCCCAAGAAATCTCCCATGTTGGCATCCGCGCCCATCATATTATATTTACCAAAGACCCAGCACAAGCCAACACCTTTCCTTGCTGGTTAGCAAGAACCAGTGAAACACCTCACCGCATGACGCTATTTTTAAAACTTAATTCTCCCGCCAATTATTCACAGGACTATCACCTGCAAGCAGAAGTCTTCAAGGAGAAATGGGTAACTATCAAAGATCAACCCTTTCCTTGGTATGTGCGTTTAGATCCCCTCCGCCTGATTTTGATGGATAGTCAAAATAATTCGTAATTTGTAATTCGTAATTGTCATTAGTCATTAGTTTTTCTCCCCCTGCCTACCTGACTTTTCACGGGATCTGGAAAACCCCTCTCCAAACCTCTCCCCTACAAGGAGAGAGGCTTTAATTTTTCCCCCTTCCCTCGCAGGGAAGGGGGTTAGGGGGGATCAAAACGATGTGGAATAAGGTTATCCGACTTGTGTATACACTGTAGCCCTGTTCCCTCTCACCTGTACCCTTTGCCCCAAATCCTGTGTTTCAATATGAAAGCGATTTTAATGATGTGATGGAGTATGCCACAGAAAGCAGCCGCTTTGAGGTTTGTAATTTTGCTAGGTTTTGTTAGTCTTTGTGCCGATGCTACCTATGAAGGAGCGCGTAGTATCACGGGGGCTTATTTAGAGGTTTTGGGAGCTAGCGGCACTGTGGTGGGCTTGGTAGCTGGGTTTGGAGAACTTATTGGCTATGGCTTTCGCTTAGTAATTGGTTATCTTAGCGACCAAACAGGTAAATATTGGGGAATCACAACTTTGGGTTACTTTATCAATACCGCCGTTGTGCCACTGTTAGCCTTAGCTGGTAGGTGGGAAGTAGCCGCAGGTTTAATGATGGTTGAACGCACCGGTAAAGCCATTCGTACTCCCCCACGAGATGCGTTGCTTTCTCACGGTGTGAGTCAAATTGGCAGAGGCTTTGGCTTCGGGTTACATGAGGCAATGGATCAAACCGGTGCTGTTATGGGGCCTTTAGCTGTGGCGGCAATGGTATATTTTCAGGGCGAATATCGCAACGGCTTTACAGTATTAATTGTGCCTGCGGTTTTAGGATTGATAGTGTTAGGAGTTTTGCAATTTATCTATCCTAATCCGAGTGATTTTGAAATAGAAACTGAAGAGAGTCCCAAAGAGGAAAAATTACCGCGCATATTTTGGATTTATCTGGGTGCAGTCGCAATTATCGCCGCAGGTTATGCAGATTTCCCTTTAATTGCTTTTCATTTTCAAAAACAAGGTATTGCGACGGGGCAAACCATACCTCTGTTCTATGCCTTGGCGATGGGAGTAGATGCCATAGCAGCGTTAATATTTGGCTATTTCTTTGACCGCATTGGCATTTTTGTGTTGATGATTGCTGCTTTGCTATCATCTTTATTTGCGCCATTAGTCTTTTTAGGAAATACCCAACTTGCGCTTTTAGGCATAGCCTTTTGGGGCATTGGCATGGGGGCGCAAGAATCAGTTTTAAAAGCTGCGATCGCAGGCATAGTTCCCAAGCACAAACGCGCCACAGCCTACGGTATTTTCAGCACTGGTTATGGTCTAGCTTGGTTTTTAGGTAGTACATTGATGGGCGTTTTATATGACCACGCAATAAATATGCTGATAGTCTTTTCTTCAGCAACTCAACTCTTAGCAATAGTCTTTTTTACTTGGGTAAAACTGCAAGCTGATAGTAACAATATAGTGCTGACCAAAGAAGGATAATAGTAGGATGAATTGAGGCCAGCAGGGAAGGTAGGGGTGCAGGGAAAGCAGAAGGGCAGAAGTTATTCAATGCGTGAATTTTGAATTTTTATGCCCAATTACTAAACCTGTAAGGCTTTAAACCACTTATTAACAAAGGTATTAATAGTTTGTTTAATTTGATGTTTGCGATTCCATCTCTGGAAAGCCATTTCATACTCTTCACCTTTAGTCAGAAAAATATTCCAAACATCAAGCCCAACGGCTAAACCACAGAATAGTAACAGGTACAGCGACCAAGAAATAGTACCGCCACCTAAAAAATCTACCGAGATGAAAAAAGCATTAACAATGCTGTAATTACCCAAACGTTTCTTAAATCGTGTGAGACGGTAAGTATTAAATGCTTGACGTTGCTGAATTTCGCGATTTTGCGATCGCCAGTCTTTCTCTGCTAAGTTGACAGTCTCAGGAGATATATCTAACTCCTGGGCTATTTCTAAGATTTGCTCATAGCTAAACTCTTTATCTTGATCATCAGCTTGCCGGGCGATCGCTAGCTGTAAAATCCTTTGTATATCGTCTTGGCTATAAAAACGGTTGTTTTGAGTCTCAAAGTCCGTCATAGTGTCATCTCTTAGGTATTTTCTTAATCAACATTGATCACCCGCTAGCTATAAGCTAGGTTGCATCGTTCCAGCTGTTGCATTACCCCTACACTAACAAATATTTAATGGAGTACGTGACATATTTCCCTCGCCGCACTCCGGGTTAGACTAGTTCCCGGTGCGAAACCCAAAAGCCCACAATAAAGGATCAAAATTCGAGTAAATGCAAAAAGTCCAGAAATGGTCGGCTCAAAAAAATAATCAGTTAGTGCTGATATTGCTAGTTGGGGGATTGCTGTTTCGCGCAATAATTGCTTTCTGTATGTACCCCACCTTTGATGAAGCTTATTACTACCTCTACAGTCTGCATCTAGACTGGAGCTATTTTGATCATCCAGTTTTTGTGGCTCTGACAACTGGTTTTGGCCCGTGGTTAACTGGAAATGTGTCCCAATTCACAATTCGCCTGGGAACGCTGATTTTATATACAGGCAGTTTGCTGCTATTGTATCTAACTAGCAATAGACTATTCTCTCCTAGAACAGCCTGCCTGACTTTAGCCATTGCCACCATCAGTCCGATTTTTCAAGTTGGCTTTGGCATCCTCAGTCTGCCTGATAGCCCACTGATGTTTTTTTGGTCAGCCAGTTTATATTGTGCCGTCAATGAATTTTTTCGGCAGCCAGGAAATCAAAAGCATAGCCTGTGGAAGAATGAGTCCGGCTCATCTAATTTATATGTGCCTAGTTACCGCTTGAGCTACCTTGGTATCCTGGTGGGGTTAGCCTGCAATAGCAAATATCATGGGTTTGTTTTAGGACTCGGACTAATTGGTTTTTGTTTAACGAGTCCGCCTCATCGTTGTGTTGTGCGTTCCCCTTGGGCATGGCTAGGGTTAGGCTTATTTGTCATCACCATCTTCCCGATTTTGTTTTGGAATATGCAGCATGATTGGGTGTCCTTTCGTTTTCAATCAGAGCGAGCGATACCAAGAGGTGGCTACAATCTGCTGAGTGTAGCTGCTGTCTATTTAGCCGGAGTAGCTTATCTGTTCCCAACCATAGGATTGCCACTTTGGTGGGTGAGTTTACGACCATTGGTGTTAAGAACAATTCCACTTTTTTCTCACAAATCACTAACCTCTAAGGGAGATTTAGATGGGACTAAATTATTGAGTTTATGGCTATCTCTGCCTTTAACTTTAGGGTTTACTCTCATCGGAGGATATCGGCAAATTTTGCCAGCTTGGTCGATGCCTGGATTTTGGGCAGCAACTTTGTTATTAGGGCAACAGGCAACTCTCTGGGAGCAGCATCAGCGACGTTGGGTGCGGCGATGGCTCTTAGGTTCGGGAATTATGGTTGCTAGCATTTTACTTATTGCTCTGCTGCAAGTAACAACAGGAATACTGCAAAAGCCTAGTCAATACGCTTTAATGGGAGGGTTCTTATCTCCCAAAGACGACCCTTCTACAGAACTAATTGATATTCAGCAAATGCGGCGTGGCTTTGCTTCTTCTCCTATCTTGAGTGCAGCCCTAGAGAACTCTAGCTTTATATTTACCAATCGCTATTATTTAGGTGGGCCAATTGCTATGTCCCTGAAACCTCTAGCGAACGTCCCGATTACTTGCTTTGACATTGGCAAGGATTTGCGTGGGTTTGCTTTTTGGTCAAAAGCGGATGAATGGTTAGGGGAAAACGCATTATACATTACTACTGCCCCCTTTAAGAATAGAAAAGATTTAATGGCTAATTATCGAACTTACTTTAGTAGCTTGACTGAGATTGAAACAATACCAATTAGAAGAGGTGGGGTGGTAATCAATACTATTTATGTCTATCAGGCTAAGACACTTTTAAAGCCCTACCCCCGGTCTTACGGAATTTGACGGTTAATCTCATCGCACCCCATACTTTTAACCAAGCTGACGAAATGCGTAAATTTCTTTAATCACGGCTACCCAACCATCAGAGACAGATTCTAAAATGCGATCGCCTTTTTCTTTGGTAGCTGTGGTAGGATCACCAATTACACCACTTTTACTAATATCTTTTGTCACCCACGCCACAGGTAACTTACCTTCCCAACTCAATAAGCTACCTTCTGGCTGTTCTGGGGGATACTCAGCCACAGCTTGATCTAACTTCACCTGATCTGGTAATATCGCCAACATAATACTAGTTTCGGCATCCCCCGCGTGCATTCCTTGAGTTGCTTCTTTCGGTGTCAGCAATTCTTTAGTGATATGAGGCACACGCCAAGTAAAAAGCGGAAATACTGAAAAGTCACCATACTTAACGTGCAAATCCCGCGCCGCCATTTGCATAACTTGGGGTTGTCCCCCGTGGGAATTCATCAATACCAGCTTTCTAAATCCAGCACGGTAGATACTTTCTGCCACTTCCATGATTGTGGCTGTGAGTGTCTCTGTGCTGAGGGTAATCGTACCAGGAAAGTGCCAGTGTTCGTTAGATTTACCATAATATAAAGTCGGTAAAGCATAGGCGGGAATGTTAGCATCCAACTTAGACAAAGCCTTGCCTAAAACTCCTACACTAATAGCAGCATCAACAATCAATGGTAGATGAGGCCCGTGCTGTTCAATTGCCCCCACTGGTTGGATGATGACTACATTTTCCTTATTTGGCATAGCCTGAACCTCAGTCCAGGTGAGGTAGGGAAAAAACCGTTCTGGGGGAATAAAACTGTGCATTTTTATGGAAGGGAACAGGTTACAGGTGACAGGGAACAGGTTACAGGTGACAGAAAATAGGAAATAGGAAATAGGAAATAGGAATTGATACCTTTCACCTTTGCCATTTTACCTTTTTACTTCCCAATCCCCAATCCCCAATCCCCTGTCACCTGTCACCTGTCCTCTAGCCCTTAACCCCTAATTCAGCGCATAATAACCAAATCTTAAACATTCACCAGGAGGATAATCAATGGTTGAAGATAATGGTTCAATTCGTACTTTATCCGTTGATATTGGCGGTAGTGGTGTGAAAGCGATGGTGTTGGATATCGCGGGAAACCCTGTGACAGAAAGGGCGCGTGTGGATACACCCCAACCTGCAACACCGGAGGTAGTGATCAATGCCATTATGGTATTAGCAGCGGCCCAAGGTGATTTTCATCGGGTTTCCGTGGGGTTTCCTGGTGTAGTGCGCTGTGGTGTCACAGAAACAGCCGTCAACTTACATTCATATTGGATTGGGTTTGACTTAGAAACAGCATTGTTACAACAACTAAATAAACCTGTGCGGGTGATTAACGATGCGGATATGCAAGGCTTTGGGGCAATTAAAGGTAAGGGTGTGGAATTGGTGATTACTTTAGGTACAGGCTTTGGTTCAGCTTTATTTGTGGATGGTAAATTAGTGCCGAACATGGAAATGGGACATCATCAGTTTCGGAAGGATGAAACTTACGAAGAACAGCTAGGAAGGGCGACGTTGGAGAAAATTGGGCAAAAAAAATGGAATCGTCGTTTAGAAAAGGCGATCGCATCTTTGCAAAAGCTGTTTAATTATGATTATCTCTATATTGGTGGTGGTGAAGCGGTAAAAGTAAATTTTCAGCTACCTTTAAATGTCCGACTCATTCCTAATGTTAGTGGTTTATTAGGTGGTATTGCTTTGTGGCGGGAGTAGAGAGAGGTGACAGGTGACAGGGGATGCAGGGGGAGAAAAACTAATGACTTTTGACTTTTGACTTTTTTCTGCCCCATACCCCATTCGCATTACTTCTTAATTAAAAAATACGCGTTAGCATATTCCGGTAGTTTACTGATAGATTGCCGGAATGATTGTTGATTGGGGAAAATACCTGCTAAATAATCTAGTTGGTACAGGTTGGGTAAAAATGCTCCGCCTGTATCTGCAATTACACCCATTTGTAGCTGTTTGCGTCCGCCTTGAGTATGTTCCATGACAACAACTCTGCCTAAACCAATATTTAAGACATCGCCAGCAAAAGTTACTCCTGGTTTAATAGAAATTTTGGCATCTATTTTATATCCATAACCTTTAATGGCATCAACTTGTCTAAAATACCAATAACGCTTTTGGGCTGTTGCCTTTAAACCTCGGATGTAAGACATTCCATTATTTCTATCAACGTTAAAAAATGCTTGAGAACCATCTATAAAATTAATCAGGATTGTTCCTTGCATCAAGGCCTCTTCTAAACCATTACGGGTTAAATAAGCTAAGGGTGCAACTTTGCCAAATTCTTTGCCCCCTGGCTCATAAATTCCTGATATAACATCTTGTTTTGTATATTTTGTGTAGAATTTATCTGTGACTGCATTATCTTTTAAACTGTAGATAGGTGTATTGTAGGTTGATGTTTTTTTACGTGTGCCTGGATGGGTAAATACAGCATATTTAGTAATTCGTAATTGCTTTTGTTTTGGGGCTTCTGGTTTATAGGCTGTCCATCGAATAACCCGAAAATTTTTATTGATAAAATCGGGATTTTGTAACCGTGTAGTGCGCTTATTAGCAATATCCTCCCTAAGAACTACAATCATGAAATCTAGAGTTTTTAGGATATCTGCTGTAGTAACTTTTTGCGTACTTAGCAATCCCGGTCTTAAAATATCTGGATCTGCTGCACCGTGTTCTTGAAAATATTTTCTCGTATTCACGAGTACACTTAATAAATCTGACTGATTAAATTTAACGTTAGTGGTTGGTAGTTTTGCTGCTGATAAAACTTGATTACCATTGACACTATATTTATATTTTCGCCATTCATCAACAATTGGATAACTGACAGATGTGACCGCCAAATTTTGGTCAGACTTGGATATATTATATTGATTTACTTGCTCATCATTTCTCTGCAAAAAATTGACATTAACAGACGTAGATTGCAGAGAAGTCTGAGAAATGCGTGATGCACTAATAGGATTATTTAATTGTTGGTTTACAGATAAACTTTCAACATCCTGAGATTGTTTAGCTAGCTCTTGATTTTTGGTGTGATTATATAGATGACTACCAGTTAAACCTACCAGTAACAATGCAGCAATCCCTACTGTCACCCTGAGTTTTTGGCTGAATAGAATACTCATAATTCAAAAAATTTCGCAATCTATATTTCTGTCACGTATTAATAGCACATTTGACAGGGCATTAAACTTCTTCCAGTATTTGGGAGAAACTCAGCCTAACAGTGCATTATAACCTGCACTCCCATCCACTAAACTAAGGAGTAGGGAGTAGCACTTTTTCAAAATACAACACAAATACCCCTAATAAAACCTCCGCGCCCCTCTCCACCTCCGCGCCCCTCTGCGTTAAAAAATGAAATTAAAAATCATCACAGCATCTGAAAAAAAATCCTCCTAGGGATTCATGAAAAAATATCTGTATTTTTCCACAATCTCTAACACATATTATTGCTACTCTGTCAATGCGTAAGTTATATACGAATAGAATCAAATGCTACTGTTAGTATCTGCACATTGCAGTTTAATTATCCGTATTCAGAAAAACCATTAAACAAAATGTTAAGTATCCCCACCAATAAATCTTTACCTCGTGCGCCGCAATTGGTGACATCCCTACCAGGAAAGAAAGCTTTAGCTATTGTAGAACGCGATCGCACTGTAACTTCCCCTTCCTATACCCGCGACTATCCCCTAGTGGTGGCTCGTGGCGAGGGTTGTATGCTAGAAGACGTAGACGGCAATGTATTTCTAGATATGACAGCAGGTATTGCTGTCACCGCCACCGGTCACGCTCACCCGGAAGTCGTGAAGGAAATTCAGTCACAGGCGGCGCGGTTGTTACATATGTCGGGGACGGATTTTTACTATGAACCAATGGTAGAACTCGCCGAACATTTAGCCATTCGCGCCCCCTTTCCCCACGGTGGGAGAGTATTTTTCACCAATTCCGGCGCAGAGTCTAACGAAGGAGCGATGAAACTAGCTCGATATTACACCAAGCGATCGCTCATCGTGGCCTTTTTAGGTGCATTTCACGGACGCACCTACGGCGCAATGTCCCTAACTGGTTCTAAAACAGTGCAACGCGCCCATTTCGGCCCCTTAGTTCCAGGGATAACTCATATTCCCTACGGGACTCACGCTAGTCTAGACCACCTAGAACAACAGTTATTTAACACCATCCTACCCCCCCATGAAGTAGCCGCCATCATAGTAGAACCGATTCAAGGAGAAGGTGGTTACATAGTCCCTGAAGATGGATTTTTAGCCAGAATCCGGGATATCTGCAATCGCCACGGCATCTTAATGGTAGTCGATGAAGTGCAATCAGGTATGGGACGAACCGGACGCTTATTTGCGATCGAGCATTGGGGTGTAATGCCTGATATCATTACCACAGCCAAAGGTCTAGCCAGTGGTTTACCATTAGGTGCAATTCTCTCCCGTCCAGAATTAATGACTTGGCCGCCTGGTTCTCACGCCACCACCTTTGGCGGAAACCCCGTAGCTTGTGTAGCAGCTATTACGACGTTGCGACTATTAGATAGTGGGTTGATGAGTAACGCTACCCAAATGGGAGAACTGCTAAAAGCTGGGCTGACCAAACTGCATGAAAAATTTCCCAGAATGTCCCGACCGAGGGGGATAGCCTTGATGGTAGCAGTCGATTTATTCGATGCAGATGGAAATTATGATATCAGATTGCGCGATCGCATCATTCAATCAGCCTTCTTACACGGTCTGCTATTACTAGGTTGTGGTAAAGCCGCCATACGTTTCTGTCCACCCCTAGTCATCGAACCCGACCAAATTCAAACCGCCTTGGATATTCTCGCTGAGATTTTGCATTTGGAAAGGGAATAGGGACAAATCAATTAAAAATTAAAAATTAAAATGAAGCCTGAAATTGCTTGTCATCTCTGGAAATCACTTTGGCAAGAATACAAAGCCAGAGTTAATTATGCCCAAACTTATGAACAAATGATTACTGCGGCGGGTGGAACAGTCGCCAATGACCATATCGCCTTTCGGTCTTTGCGGATGGTAGTTGATAGTCCTCAAGGTCAAGTTAACTTAGGAATAAACTATCTAGGACAAATCGCTGAAGCCTTGGGTTACGAACCAGTTGGGGAATATACTTTTCCTCAAACTCACCTTTATGCTCGTTACTATCACCATCCACAACAAACAGAATTTGATTTACCCAAGCTGTTTATTAGTGAGTTAATTGTCGATGAATTACCTGATAATATTGCCCAGCTAATTTATAAAACTGGTTCTACAATTCAACATCAATTGTGCTTTCCCTTCCTACAAAAAGAGGGTGATAATAAAAGTATTACTCAACAACTCCAAACAGCTTTTACTCGTCCTTGGAAAATTCCCCTACGTTCTACAATAGAAGCAGTAAATCAAGTTACTCAGTATGGTGCTTGGGTGCTGTTACATGGTTACGCTGTCAATCATTTTACTGGCTACGTGAACCGCCAAAATACGCCAGCATACCCAGATATAGATACTACTGCGAGTGGTTTAGCTAGTTTGGGCGTACCGATGAAAGCAGAAATTGAGGGTGATGTCACCTGTGGTTTACGTCAAACCGCCACCGCAGCAGTGAAGGAAATGGTAACAGTCATTGATGATATTAGCGGTGAAGAAATGCAAATTCCTTGGACTTATGCCTATTATGAAATTGCCCAACGTTATTTAGTAGAAGTAGCACCAGGTAAGCAAGAACTTTTTGAGGCTTTCTTAGGGAAAAACGCCCAGCAATTGTTTGAAATGACGCGACGTTAATAAACGAAAAGATGCTAGAGATCAAATCTACCGTAAAAGAAATATTACCTGGAGGTAGTGACCCGCAGTATTTCGATTGGCATGAAGCTTGGTATCCTGTCCACTACCTAGAAGATTTAGATAAATCAAAACCAACTGCTTTTACTCTATTGGGTCGAGATATCGTCATTTGGTGGGACAAGCAATCTCAATCCTGGCAAGTATTTGCAGACCAGTGTCCCCATCGTCTCGCACGACTTTCTGAAGGCAGAATTAATGAAGAAGGACTGTTAGAGTGTCCTTATCACGGTTGGTCTTTTTCCGGCGATGGTAATTGTCAACACATTCCCCAGCAGCCGGAAGGCGGACAAGCGGAGACTTCCCAACGCGCTTGCGTGGCATCATTGCCTAGCACTGAACGCCAAGGTATGTTATTTGTGTATGCTGGCAAGCCAGAAAACGCTACTAAAACTAAAATTCCCGTCATTGAACCATTAGAAACATCACCTGATGGGTGGGTTGTCATCAATACCTTTAGAGATGTACCTTACGATGCACTCACACTGCTAGAGAATATACTTGACCCCAGTCATGTAGCCTTCACCCATCACAGCACAGTAGGAAATAGAAAAAACGCCGCACCTTTAGAACTGGAGGTGGCGAAATCTGACAAACACGGTTTTAAAGGCATTTGGAAGCAAGGAATCAAAGCTGGACAAACAGGAGAATTATCCACAACCTTTGTTGCACCGGCTTTAACGTGGCATGATATCAACGCGGAACGCGGTAGAATTCTGACTGTTGTCTACGCTACACCCATCCGCAAAGGTGAATGTCGTTTATTCGCCCGTTTTCCCTTTAAGTTTCCTTCTAAACTGCCGGGTATATTTATTAAGTTGAGGCCGCGCTGGTACTATCACCTGGGGCAGAATGGCGTTTTAGAAGATGACCAAATTTTTCTCCACTATCAAGAACGCTATCTAGAAGCGAAAGGCGGTAGTCCGAATTTTTCTAAAGCCTTCTATCTACCGACAAAAGCAGATAGTTTTGTGTTTGAATTGCACCAGTGGGTGAATAATTACAACGCTGAACCGTTTCCTGGGGAAGCTTTTCCACCGCCTATTCCTCAAGAATATTTACTAGAGAGGTATTATTCTCATACAGAAAAGTGTGCCAGTTGTAGAACTGCGTTGGCGAGGATTGAGCAATTAAGGTTATTGAGTGGCGTAATAGCTGCTGTTTCTTTAGCCAGTACCCCAATACTGTCATTATTTTTGGATGTTACATCAGTTCCGACTATTGTGCTGGGGACGGTAACGCCGATTATCTTTGGTGCAGCATGGCTGGGATTAACCAAACTCCGCAAGCAGTTCTATGAGGGAAGAAACATACCGCCACGTAATTTGGAGGGCTAAACAGACAAAGCCTGCCTCTCATTCAATGAGATATGCGTTATCCAGAAACCATGTAGAGACGTAGCATTACTACGCCTCTACATTATTTTTCACTAGATGTTTATTGCTTATTTCCTTTTCAGGATGGAGGTTTCCTCATCTCAAATAGCAGTACAACAAGCCAAAAGTAAAAAGCAAGAGTGCTTATTTTGGAAGATTTTTGCCATTTGAAATGGTGGCTTCATTGACGCTGCGCTGTACTAGCGATCTGTACAAGTCCAACGAACAACCTTACAGCCATCACCACCATAGTTAACGCATTGTCTTACTGCGGCTGTTTCGGCAGGGACGCGATTGCGATTCCATGCCCAACCTAACGCTCCATTATTAGCTACTGCCAAAGCGCCGCAAGCATTACGAAACCAAATCACGGCTTGACAGTCCCCGCTACCTGAATAACTTTCACATTCTCTCTTAGCTGCTCTTTCTGCGGCGGCTCTGGTAGCAAAGTTCCAAGCCGTACCGTTAGCACGAGTTCCTTTAGAATAGGCGATCGCTCCATAGTTATCTCTTCTTTGGGCGGCGGCTGGTTGGATATTATTAAAACCTAGGATTGGATATGCAATAACAGTTAATAATGCGATGTTTGTCCCAATTTTTTCTAAACTGCGTAATGACATGATTCCTACCACCTAATTTTTTCTGTAAGGCTAACATTATATTTAACATGAGCATCTGGGATGATTACTGAATTTTACAGATATTTTATAAAGGCTAAATTTTTATTCATAACATTAAAACACTTCTAGCTAGTAATCGGCTTGGATTTTTAAACTTACTTATGTAGGGATTAGTAAGAAAGCTTTTTCGAGTTGTACAGTTTTTTTTACACAATAAAATGAAAGTCTAATATTATACGCCAAATTATTTTTAAGCTATGCAGTATTTACAAATATTTGTAAATGAATCAATGAAGCTGAAACTTGAAGTAACTTAAAAAAATTAATCAGTTGTTAGATAATGACAATTATTGACTTGCTTGCTTAACCTCAAAATTAGGAAGTCATACTTGTAACCGATGCCAACAGGACAAAAAACTGGTCAAATAGAGGTATCGTTGCCAACAGGGAGTAATGACAGACCGCGTTTTAATTCTGGGAGGAAGGGGGCGCATTGGTAGCAGTGTGGCCCAGGATATAGCTACCCACACCCAAGCAAAAATTACGATTACGGGGCGTTCCCCAGAGATGGGTAAGGGGGTAGATTTTCCTTTGCTGGTGTTGGACTTGACGGAGGTTGACAAGTTACGGGAGGCGATCGCAAATTCAGATATAGTTATCCATTGTGCGGGGCCGTTTCATTACCGTGATGCTAATGTTCTCAAACTCTGCATTGAACAAGGCGTTAACTATTTAGATGTTAGTGACCACCGTTCTTTTACCAGCAAAGCTTTAAATTATCACGAACAAGCTGTAGCTGCTGGGGTGACAGCTATTGTTAATACTGGCATTTTTCCCGGCATTTCTAATAGCATGGTACGCCAAGGTATCGAGCAATTTGATGAGCCAAAAAAGGTACATTTAAGTTATTTAGTTGCTGGTTCTGGCGGTGCTGGGATTACCGTTATGCGAACCACATTTTTAGGATTGCAACATCCTTTTCAGGCTTGGATAGATGGACAATGGCAATTAATTAAGCCATATAGTGAGAGAGAAATTATCAATTTTCCCTCTCCTTATCAACGCAGCGGTGTTTACTGGTTTGATATGCCAGAAACATTCACAATTCCCCATGTTTTTCCGAATATAAACACCGTGATTACGAAGTTTGGTTCAGTCCCAGATTTTTATAATCATCTGACGTGGATTGCCGCTCATATTTTTCCTAAGTGGTGGATGCAGCGTCACAGCACAATTGAGTTTTTATCTCACGTCAGTCATTTGATGACAGATGTCACCAATATTTTTAGTGGTATTGGCGTAGCAGTGCGATCGGAAGTTACGGGAAAAATAAATGGGAAGGATGCCGTTTATTGCTCTAATTTAGTCTATGAAAATACCGCAGTTGCGGCTGGTTGTGGCACAGGTAGTATTGCCCAATTATTATTGGCAGAAAAACTCAAAAAACCTGGAGTTTGGCCAGTAGAAGCAGCACTACCAACGGATTTGTTTCAGCAAGCTATGGAAAGTCGTCACATTAACATTGAGCATCAACTAATCAGTTAACACTGAAAAATTCAGACCTATTTCAGTCAGATTTTTTACCATTACTCACAATCTGAGCCAGCATATATGCTGCTAAGTCGAGTAACTGATCTAGCAGAAAACCAATGATACCGATATAAATTATTGCCTCAAATATGTAATTGATGTTGACAGATTTATATCCATTCCAAGCTAGAGAACCGAGTCCTTTTTGATCTATTAACATTTCTACAGCAATTACTGTAAACCATGCTACCCAAACCCCAACTTTCAGAGCATGAAATATATGAAATATAGCTACTCGAAAGTTATTATCTTGTCTGCGAAAATGTCGCATACCTATGGCTGTGTTGATTAAAATTGTCCAAAAGGTAGCGACAAAAATTACTACCGCAACTGCTGATTCTTTCTCTGGAAATATAACCAACATGATAGGTAGCCAAACTACGGGAGGGATGCTATGGGGTATCTGAACTATTCGTCTAAATATTTCATAAATTGCGCCGTTGACTCCGATTAAATATCCAAAAAAACTACCTACAACAGCAGCAGGAATGTAACCCACAAACAATCTTTGTAGGCTATATAACAAATCTAAAAATATACTTCTATCCATGCCTCAGTTCTAATCTGGAACGGCAAAAAACACTGCGGCAATCACAAAAATCAAAAGCTAATAAAAAGCAAGCTTGTCACTCTGGTTAATTCAACTTTATCAGAAAATTGAGTTTTGATATAAAAACTAAATAAATATTTCAATATTTGTATTAAGTAGGTAAGCGGTAAAATTTTCAGGTATGTCATTGCAAACGTAGGGCAGCGAAGTGAGGCTGTCGCCTTAGCGATACGCAAGGGTTTTGAATAATTTACCTAAGTTAAGCTCGTTAATTGGTTCTGTTGAACGGTTAACTGGTTTAAGCATTGCCAGCAATGGTTAGTTGATTTTAAGGTGTGTCGATGAAAGAGAAAGTCTAAAAATCACTTTTTAGAATCACCGCACTTTTAGGGCGGTGAGAACGTCAAAGAGTTCCTGAAACTTAAACTCCATGCTGCTTAAACCATGCCAGGAGGCGTTGCCAGCCATCTTTCGCTTCTTTCTGCCTGTAGGAAGGACGATAATCGGCAAAAAAGGCGTGGGGTGCATCGGGGTAAACGATGATTTCGGATTTGCATCTGCTGGACTTCAACTCATCGCGCATTTGTTCCACCGTCTTCAGAGGAATGCCTGTATCCTGACCTCCATAAAGTCCGAGAACGGGAACTTTCAAATTAGAGGCAATATCGACAGGATGCTTCGGTGTTAATTCCGTAGAATTACCAACTAATCTGCCATACCATGCTACACCTGCTTTAACCTTGGGATTATATGCTGAGTACAACCAAGTCATGCGACCTCCCCAACAAAAGCCTGTAATCCCCAATCTATCAGCATTACCTTTAGCAGACTTGATAGCCCAATCTACAGTGGCATCCAGGTCAGATAACACCTGAGAATCTGGTACTTTAGCTACCACCTGACGAATTTCATCGATATTGCTTAACTTGGAGACATCGCCCTGACGAGCAAATAATTCTGGTGCGATCGCTAAATAACCTAACTTAGCAAAGCGACGGCAGACATCCTGAATATGTTCATGTACACCGAAAATTTCCTGAATCACCAGCACAATCGGAAAATTCCCACCAGTGGCAGGTAACGCTCTGTAAGCTGGAATTTCACCACCCTGGACAGGAATTTTCACTGCCCCTGCAACTAACTCTTTGGCATCAGTAGTAATGACTTGGGCAGAAATGGGTTGTACAGCCAAAGCAAAACCAGTTGCTAAGGTAGCAGTAGCAATAAATTTGCGCCGGGTGATCTCTTTCATCGTCTTTTCCTTAAATTATTTAGGTTTAGTCTTATTTGTAAATGAAGGAGCAAATTTCGGAAATGTCCTTCATTCTTAAGTGTTGGGCTATACAGATTATTTTCCTAAATTGCGCTTCATCTGTTCTAATTCATCTTCAGTTTCCCACCGACGAAACTTTTCTTCTAAGTCATCCAACCCACTGCTAGAGGTGCTAGCTGTATTCCACCAACCGTTAGTTTCTATGCGCTGTTGAGTCTGGGCTTTAGCGCGTGTTGTTTGTGCTTCTGCTGCTTTGGTTTGTACTTCCTGTCGCCGCACTTGAATTTTATGCAACAGTTCTTGAGATTGGGCGATGCGTTCTTTCAGCCCTTGCATTTGTCCCCAAAGCTGATTTCCTTCACGCAATAGAGTTGCTTCTCTCTCTTGTGCCGCCGCCGCTAAATCTTGTCTACCTGAATCTTTAGCTTTCTGCACACGGATATGCCAACGCTGAATCTCTTGTGCAGTGGAGAGAATATCTTCTTGCGATCGCTTCTCTTGCAATTGTAAATCTGCAATCAATTTCAATGTATCTTCCTCTTGCTGTCGCAGCTGTTCTAACAACGCCTCTAATTCCAGATGCGGATTATTACGCAAGAATTCCTCTAAACGGTTTTCCAGAAACCGACTAAAATCATCAAATAAGCCCACTATTAGAACTCCAGAGTTAGGTGTGTAACTATTTTATTGTAGTAATTCTTATCCTATTACAACAGCAAATTGTAATTTAGCAAAATTGCCATCAGTTTTTAACCCTAGAGCCTTAACTCATAATTACGAATTACGAACTAAAAATTACGAATTATTCAAAGTGGTGTCACCCAATAGCTAATCCCATTTTCTACTTGCTTTCTTAACCCCAAATTTAGTAAATCTTGCTCAGTTAAACCTAAATAAGTCCAGTGTGGTACATCTTTAGCGACGGTTTGAAACCAACCATTTTGATTGAGAATTTGTCTTTGTTTTAGATGAGATACCCGCAAATCAATTGCTAATCCCCAAAGATGTTGTGATGTTCCTGGTGGTGCAACAACACCGAGAATTGCTGTTTCTCTTCCTTCTTTCACTTGATTCAAAGTATTTTGGTTAGCATATTTATTCCAAAATCTGAAATTAGTAGCAAAACTGCGAGTACAATCACCAGAACCATAGCCTGATTTTAAGGGAATATTTCCTAAAGAACGCGCCTGATTTAATGCTGCGGTGGCTGATGCTTGTAAGTAACAGTCATTTGTACCATTAACTTTAACCATTGTTAAACTATTTTGAAATGTCTGTGTTTCCTCCTCGTTATTTAGCAGAACTGTTGATGGTAATGTAACTAATTTATCTCTATTTATAAACGCAGTACCATATGCTTTGAGCAAAATATATTCATAACTACCAGGCTGGGGAATGGTAGCTAAATTATTGGCGATCGCAGCCAAAAATCTTTCTTTATCTGACTGCCCAATATCGGGTATGTTTGTTGGTATTCTAGGTGCTGTGGCAAGAGCATCACAGTCTTTTTGATCTACCATTAAACATTCATTTATCCATTGAGCATTTGCATCGACTTGGTGATGATTTACTGCATTGCTGGCAACCAAGGTAAAAATCATCAAGATAGTAATAGCAGTAAATTTTATTTTTTTTACTATTCTTCTCATTGGTTATTATTAAATGTACAAGTAATTAATTGAAGTTTTAACAATTAGAAAAAATAACTTTCTACCACTACTTCAAAAGACAGTAACATCCATAAAATCACGGGATCGGCTAAAATTGTAAATAAACCCCTCTCAACTAAGTAAGAAGGTATCAATAAAAATCTCTAAAAACCAGAGCAAAGCAGTGTTTCCTGCTGACGACTTCTCACCATAGCTGTTATCCTTCATTTTAAATTTTAAATTCTGAATTGCTTATGACCATGCACAATTCCGTTACCAAAAACGCTTTCGGGCAAGATGCCTTTGATGTCATCGTTGTCGGTGCAGGTCACTCCGGTTGCGAAGCAGCCCTTGCTACTGCCCGCCTCGGTTGTCGTACCCTGCTTTTGACATTAAATTTAGATAAAATCGCTTGGCAGCCCTGCAATCCGGCTGTGGGTGGCCCTGCCAAATCCCAATTAACCCATGAAATAGATGCTTTAGGTGGAGAAATTGGCAAAATGGCAGATCGTACCTACCTACAAAAGCGCATCCTCAACTCTTCACGGGGGCCTGCTGTATGGGCATTACGCGCCCAAACTGACAAGCGGGAATATGCGGCTGTCATGAAAAATATTGTGGAAAACCAAGAGAACTTGAGCATCCGGGAAGGGATGGTCACAGACTTGGTTTTGGGTGCTAACAATGAAGTTATTGGGGTAGAAACTTACTTTGGCGTGACTTTTGAGTGTAAAGCCGTAATTTTAACTACGGGTACATTTCTCGGTGGCAAGATTTGGGTCGGGAACAAGTCAATGGCGGCTGGACGGGCTGGGGAATTTGCGGCGGAAGGCTTAACCCAAACCCTAAATCGTTTGGGATTTGAAACCGGCAGACTCAAGACTGGTACACCTGCACGAGTAGACAGGCGATCGGTGGACTATACCAAAATGGAACACCAGCCAGGGGATGCGGAAGTTCGGTGGTTTAGTTTTGACCCCGAAGTGTGGGTAGAACGGGAACAAATGCCTTGCTATATGACCCGCACCACAGCCGAAACCCATCGGTTAATTAGGGAAAACTTGCACCTATCGCCAGTTTACGGCGGTTGGGTGGAAGCCAAAGGGCCGCGTTACTGCCCCAGTATTGAAGATAAGATTGTCCGCTTTGCCGATAAGGAAAGCCACCAAATCTTTATTGAACCGGAAGGACGAGATATTCCCGAACTATACATCCAAGGGTTTTCCACAGGGTTGCCCGAAAATTTGCAACTGCAAATGTTACGGAGTCTCCCCGGATTAGAAAACTGCGTAATGTTACGTCCAGCCTACGCAGTAGAATATGATTATCTGCCTGCTACCCAGTGTTATCCCACAATGATGACGAAAAAGATTGCGGGGTTATTCTGTGCAGGACAGATTAACGGCACAACAGGCTATGAAGAAGCCGCAGCCCAAGGAATTGTCGCCGGAATTAACGCGGCGCGGTTTGTGCGCGATCAGGAAATGATTATTTTCCCCCGTGAGCAAAGTTACCTCGGTACTTTGCTGGATGACCTGTGTACCAAGGATTTACGCGAACCCTATCGAATGTTAACTAGTCGGTCAGAGTATCGCTTATTGCTGCGTTCTGATAACGCTGACCAACGGTTGACACCTTTGGGACGGGAAATTGGTTTAATTGACGATCGCCGTTGGGAAATGTTCAGCAACAAACAAGCACAGATTACGGCTGAAAAAGAACGACTGTACGCTACCAGAGTCAAAGAACATGATGAAATAGGGAAAGCGATCGCCTCTGATACTCAACAAACCATCAGAGGTTCGATTACCCTAGCCGACTTGCTACGTCGCCCCGGATTTCATTATGTAGACCTTGATAAATATGGACTTGGCAACCCCAGCCTCAGCCAAGCGGAAAGAGAAGGGGCAGAAATTGACATCAAATACTCTGGTTATTTGGCTAGACAACAAAGCCAAATCGAACAGATTGCCCGTCAATCCAACCGCCAGCTACCTGCGGATTTAGACTACACAAAAATTGACACTCTTTCTAAAGAAGCACGGGAAAAACTCAATCAGGTACAACCCCTCACAATTGGTCAAGCAGCCCGAATTGGGGGTGTAAATCCTGCTGATGTTAACGCCTTATTAATTTTTTTAGAATTGCGTCAATCTAAGAACCAATCAGGGTTTGCGGCTTTATCTTAACTTCGTCTTTATGAAGGGTGAGTATAGTAGAGGGGGAGATGGGTAAGATAGATGACAAGAGTTCAACCCTGGCATCATCTACGATCCCCAATTTGGAGTTGAATTTCATACACTCAACAATCAACTCGTCTAGTTTGGACGGGAGATTGAATATTTTGAAAATCCTGATACCCAGGTAAAAGGGGCGGTGTTGCCCCATCCTGGCAACTACCACCTACAACTTGCTTATGTTACGAGAAGTTAGCACCCATCTCATTGTCCCCGAACTATCAGAAGACTTGATTGTTAACGAGCCTTGGTCAATAGAATTCTATGCTGATGGCTTGATGGATGAGCTTTTTGCCAGTATTGACGACATACTGGAGGTCAATTTCCACAATAGGCAACCACTACGCCAAGCTGCTGCATCTGCCAGTAGTTGGTCGTATACATCCCAGCAAACAACTTTAGAGTATGACCATCTGCAAACCGTTGAAGTACCGCAGATTGTCCTACCAAATACAGTTAATCGACCTGTCCAGACTGTTACAGCCATCAGCAACAAAAAAGTCAGCACTGTTGTAGTTGATCAACCTCAGATCAAATCAACTAGTAAAATTACCCAAACAGCGAAACTGACCTTGGGGAAACTACTGATTGGGGGTACAACTATCGGTGTGGCGATCGCAGGCGTATTATATATAGTGCAATCTGGGGTGTTAGTTCTCCTAACATCTAAACTCACCCAACCCACTATTTATGTACCCCAGTCACAATTACCTACAAAACCAGATGTCCAGGCTGAGTTAGTCAATTACATGATGGGAGCATTAGCCATCATCGACAAAAACGATGGCACTACTCAACGTGCCGTTCGTTCCCAACTAGCCAATCGAGTGATTTCTCACCCAACATCTGTAGCTTTATCTAACAATCAGCCTATCGGTAATCTACCATCACCCCTAACAGCTACCAATACACCACCAGCATCTAGCCGAACTACAAACGTTGTCGAGCGCATCTATATTCCAGTTTTCCAACCACCTTCACCAATGCGCTCTGCACTGCCACCAATTCCCGGTATTGGTTCACCTTTACCACCAGCCCCAGTTGCAAGCCAACCAAATGTAGTTAATAACGCCTTAAATAAAGTGCAACCAGCTGCTAAACCCAGCACAGTCAATATGTTAACTGCGGCTGTGCGCTCAGACATGAAACCTGTGGCTGTGCGAAATGCACCTATCAAAGTTCAACAGTCACCCAATTCTCTGCCTAATTTACCTGTTGTTCCCTTCGGTGCTAGCTTACCAAGACCATCGAATAATGGGGAAGCAGTACAGGTTGCATCCCTTACCGTTACTTCCCCTACTCCCACCCATATTCTAGAAGGACTGCTAGAGTTGGGTAATAAGTCTGTGGCACTATTTCAAACTAACGGTGTCAGTCGTCGCATTAACATCGGTGAAAGTATTGGCTCTAGCGGTTGGACATTAGTAGATGTCAATAACGGTGAAGCTATAGTCCGGCGGAATGGTGAAGTGCGGTCTATTTTTGCAGGACAGAAGTTGTAATTTATCTAGGTTTTTTGTTTATTCTGCAAGCCCTAGGTAGAAAAACCACCCCTCCCTGCGGGACGCTGCGCGAATGTGGGTGGCTGTCTTTAATGCAAGAATTTTGAATTGATTCATTTCTCCCTATTTTCCACCTGACATTTTTGTAATTCCAAATATATCTTTGTAGTCTGAGGACTACTCGATTAAGGCAAGGAATATACAAGGTGGCGCACACTTTTTTATTAGAGCCAGGACGCTGGTTAATTCAAGGCAATTGGCTAGAACGTAATGGAATGCCAATCAGCATTAAGGGCATGACCTTGGTGGCTTGGAATCGAGATAACTGGTTTACTATGGCAACAAAACTCATCTTTCCTGGTAGCGATCGCCCTGATATCTCTTTACAATACAAGGGGCGATTGCATGAAGGGGAACGTCAATATACTTTTTTACTCCAGCATAGTCTGTTAGGTCAGGTTGAAGGCGAAGGTTGGATGGGTTTAGAAGCAATCATACAACGTTATTGGGTAATGAGCGATCGGCAACGTCGTAGCGGCTTTGAAACGATGCACCGAATTGCGGACGATACATATTACCTCAGTAGTGGTATCATGGCCGGTCATTCTTTAATCAGTACAATGGAAGCCAGATTAAAGCTTCAGCCGACCAATAATTAGTTAGAAGTTAAATTTAGACTGAGTTAGCTTCAAAGACAGTAACTTGGGCTGGGAGTAGGGAGTAAGAGCGTGTTTGAACGTAACTTATGTATTATTAGTTGTTTTAAGATATTTGTATAATAAAACACATTTTTACCCAGATATTGAGCCATGAATAACATATTTATGTGTGAGTTTTACTGGCTGAAGTTATCTGGGTTATAAAAACTGGGCAAACTAACACTACATCAAAACCCAAGTGCAAAGCATCAGGATACATCTACCCCATTATTTAATTGCACTTTTCCACCCCAACACTTAACACCTACCTCATCGGTAGGTGTAATTCACATTTGTTAAACATTGGAGTCGAAGTTTCTATGTCAGACCCCAACATTGGCCGTTTTCTTAGTAAACGCTACCAATTACAGGAATTAATTGGTACGGGTGCAATGGGTAGAGTATACCGTGCCAAAGATATTTTATTGGGAGGTGTACCTGTTGCTATCAAGTTTCTTGCATTGTCAATACACAATGAAAAGATGCGACTGCAAGACAGGTTTGAGCGAGAAGCAAAAACTTGTGCCTTACTAGGACAAAAAAGTATTCATATTGTGAGAGTCATGGACTATGGCGTAGATGAAAATAATACCCCCTACTACGTTATGGAATATCTACAAGGACAAAGCCTCAACCAGATAATCCGGCAGCAACATCTATCTTTAAACAGGTTTGTGAGTATGACACGTCAAATCTGCCTGGGTTTAAAATGCGCTCATGACGGTATTCCAGTTGATGGCTCAGTCTGCCCAATTATTCATCGTGATATTAAACCTAGCAATATGCTAGTGATTCAAGACCCCAGTTTTGGGGAATTGCTCAAGATTTTAGATTTTGGTATTGCTAAATTACTCCAGGCCAACGGCGATCTCACAAAATACTATTTGGGGACACTGGCCTATTCTTCTCCTGAACAAATGGAAGGCAAAGAACTAGATAATCGCTCAGATATTTATAGTTTGGGTGTGATGATGTTTGAAATGTTGACAGGCAAAATGCCACTCATGGCCTCAACCCATTCTTTTGGCGCATGGTATAAAGCTCATCACCATCAAGCACCACGTACTTTTACTGAAGTCAGTCCTAGCTTGCTTATTCCTAAAGACGTCGAAAATTTAGTGATGAGTTGTTTAGCGAAAATAGTAAAGGATCGCCCCCAAAGTATTAGTGAAATACTCCAAGCTTTAGAATCTATCGAACAGCAACATCAAAAACGCCCCATTCAACACGAAAATCATCAATCTACCGATAATGTCACGGTTAAAGCTGAATCTGAAAAGAAGATAAACGGTAATAGGGCATTAAACTTAGCTCCAGCCAAAAATGAAATTACTGTGACAACTTCTTGGCCGAAAAATAAGCCAATAGCTGACATTGTGTTTCCTCAACCTATCCAAATCAATGGTGACGTTATACCAGCCTTATGGGTGATGCTACCACAACGAGAAATTATTCAACGTCTGGTCTGTAGCCGTTACAATCAATTTTTGTTTATAACTGCTCCCCACCCCATGATGCTCTGGATTACTGTTCTCTACAATCGTAAACATGGAGCTAAATGCTTACCTTACTACCTTGACCTCAAAACTAGTCTCGGTCAAGAGATGGTGCAATTAATGGTAAAAACAGGTTACTATCGTCTGCTATTGTTTGCGCGGGAATCACCAAATACTTGTTCTCATGTCCTAGTTGCTAGTATTGCCTCTGCTCAATGTCAACGACTGCAACAGTGGATGGTGGCTGCCAAAACCTTTGTGTCTGGGGCTGATCCCCAAATTAGTAAGAATTTGCTCAAAAGGGAATATGAAAAAATTAAACCGCAAATTTTGGCCAAGTTAGATGCAATTGACACGGAGTCTGCATTTGATATCTCTGGTTAGTAAATATTTTTGCAGGTTATATGTAACTTATATCAAAAAATGTAAACTTTTATCAAGAATATATATATCTACTTGTAAGTAGTATTGGGAATAAATATAATAGTCATCAGTGCAGGCTGAAAAAGCAAGTGCATTAGTCAAATACAAGTAAATTTTCATTCTGCTTTTTACACGTAGGAATATAAGTGTTAGTAAGCAAAGTGAAATTATTCATTCACTCAGTAATAAGCATATTTACAAAATTGCTGGCTAATGGTTTGATAAATCAACCAAAACTAAGTTATGCAAGCGCAGAGCTAACGGTCAAACAACTGTATTATCGAGTTTTGATGGATGACATCCTAGAAGTGATTTAGCTTGATCTTGAAGTTGACGCCCCAGCATCACCAGCTCCTTTCCTCCGTGGAAGTGAGCAAGAGAAGGAGGTCGCCCACTGCGACACACAACTTGCTCTATGCCAAAGTGGAACCAGAATCTAAGCCCCACTGATGCTTGAGTAACTCTTGGTAAGTTGCTTCGCGCACCACCATTTGCTCATAGAGCTTGACTAAAAAGTCTTTGGCTTGGTCATGACTCATATTCTGTACTTGAGTGGAAAATGAGCGGATGCTAAACTGCTGTTCCAAGGAAAGTTGGATTGGTTGGTTCATAGTATACTCCTAAAAGACAACGCGTAAAGTTGATTTGGGTAACACAAGTCCTATAAAAATAGGGCTTGTTTGGGATTTGCTACCAATTCTCTGTATTAAGAAAGATAACAACTATTTTGACAGATTGCCCATATCCTCAGAGGGGAGATTTTTGTTGGGATGTGCTGCAATAGAACCTACTGACATATAACCCAAGTCTGCCTGGGCAGGTTTGGAGTAAATTTTAGGTAGGTGGAATATCCTTCTTTACCTTCAGTTCCGTCCTTTATCTGGAAACTTTCCCTAGAGGGAGATTTTCATAGAAGAGTGAACGTGAAGGGTATTAAGATCGCATTATATTCTGCTTACATTATGATGTGCAACATGTCAATCAACTAAATTGTGTAATTTCAGCCGCCAGTTGGGAATTTTGGTGGCTAAAAATATTTGTATCAAGTTGTAAATAGGAAAAATGCTCAGGTTGAACAAAATGCTGAGTATATTTACTACAAAATTCCTGAAGCTATCAAAAAACAGGGAAAAGTGCTGAGTGCTGAGTGCTGAGTGCTGAGTGCTGAGTGCTGAGTGCTGAGTGCTGAGTGCTGAGTGCTGAGTGCTGAGTGATGAGTAATGAGTGCGTGCGGGTTTGAGTAATATTACGTTGTAAAGCAAGCTACGTTGCTCAAATCAAACTATACATTTTAATTTTTTAGTCCTAACCGAACTGTATTGACTCAGCAAAGAGTAAAGGACTTTCAAAAAATAAATTATCCCAAATTGGCTGTTATTAGGGTATGTCAGTGAGAAAAAATCTAGAAGCACCAAGAAATTATTTTGACTGACGCACCCTACATAAGGGATATTTTTTAATTTGGAAGTCTTTAAGTGTTGTGTTATGCGATCGCCACAATAACAATAGTGATATTATCGTGTCCACCTTGATCTTTAGCGGCTTCTACTAGAGATACAGCAGCCTGATCCAATCTGGGGATGTCATGGAGAGAATCAGCTATCTTTTCATCGACCAATTCTTCAGTTAGACCATCACTGCATAATAGTAAGCGATCGCTCTCTTTAACATCCAACGCCTGCACTTCAACCTGGTGTAAATCTTCCCGACCTAAACATCGGGATAATACATGACGAAATGGATGAGTCCGTGCTTCTTCTGGTGTGATGTCGCCAATTTTGATGGCTCTAGCTACCCAGGTATGGTCTTCCGTCACTTGTTCTAATTGTGACTCCCGCAAACGGTACAGTCTAGAGTCACCGACATGAGCGCACCAAGGCGAGTCACGAAAAATCACGACTACGACAGTTGTACCCATATCAGCACGTTCAGGATGACTTTGCTGATCCTCTAAAATGGCTTGATTAGCTTGCCATAAAGCCTGCTCTAACAATTTTTCCGATGAATCAGCAGCATTCCAATTGGCAACTAAATATTCTTGAATTACTGTTGTGGCGATGCGACTTGCTTCTTCTCCTCCCGCATGACCACCCATCCCATCAGCAACAATGAAAAATCGTCCTTCCGGGTCGATGTAGTAATGATCCTGATTATTAGAACGAACAAGTCCCGGATCGCTAAGACCCGTGAAGTTAAGTTTCATAGCTTTTCACTGCAACAATTAATACATACGGTCATAACGTTCGAGGCGGAGAAGCAGTCGAATCAGTATTACTGAGACTGCTGCGGCAATTAAACCAGCCAGCAGTGCTAACCATACATAATGATTAACTAATAAAATTGTGGCTGAAAGGGTAAATCCACTGATTATCACAGCATAGCTCATGCCTATCTGAATATTACTCTGTCGCCGTAAAAGCCGCTCTGTTTCTATAGAGCGTACTCGCACACGCATATCTCCCCGCTCTAGTTTTTCTAATGTATCTTCTAATCTACGTGGTAATCCGAAAGCGGTGGTACTGACTTGTACGGCTTGGCGACTTAATTCATTGAGGAAGCTATTGCTATCTGCACCATTCATATTGGTCATAAGCTGCATTGCGTATGGTTGGGCAACTTCCATAAAGTTAAACTCTGGATCTAAGCCTTTACCCACGCCTTCGAGGGTGGAAAAAGCCCGCATCACAAAAGTAAAAGTTGCGGGGAATCTAAATGGCTGATTATAAGCTATTTCGTATAAATCATCACTGATTGCGGCCACAGATTGGGCTTCAAAGGGCTTATCCATGAAATTGTCCAGCATATACTGTACAGAACGCCGCACTGGCCCCATGTCATCTACGGGAGCGATCGCACCTAAATCTATGAGAGACTGGACTACGCGAGTGCCATCTTTTTGGGCAATGCCAAATAGTGTTTGCATCAGTCCTTCCCGGACATTTGATTTAATTCGCCCCATCATGCCAAAGTCATAGAAAATCAACGAGCCATCAGCACTAACCGCTATATTACCTGGATGGGGATCAGCATGGAAAAAGCCATCATTGAGCAATTGAATTAAGTATGCTTGCGCTCCTTGACGAGCAACGGACTTGCGGTCTATACCTGCTGCTTCCAACGCCTCGTATTGGCTAATTTTAATCCCCGGCAAATATTCCAAAGTCAGCACTTGTGGCGAGGCGTAACGCCAATACACTTTCGGCACTTGCACCCAATCGTAACCGCGAAAGTTACGGCGAAAAGCATCAGCGTTCCTACCTTCATTGAGATAATCAATTTCTTCCCACAGAATGCGGCAGCACTCTTCGTAAATACCCATCCAATCTCGCCCCTTGCCCCATTTAGGATGGTTTTGAAAATAGCGAGCAATTCCTTTAAGAATTTGTAAGTCTATCTCAAATAACTTTTTTAATCCGGGACGCTGCGCCTTGACTACAACTGCTTCCCCGCTATGTAGTATCGCTTTGTGGACTTGACCCAAGCTAGCAGCAGCCAAAGGAATGGGTTCAAAACTTTGAAAGAGTTCGGGAATTTTTTTACCTAATTCTTTCTCAACAATCTTTTCTACTTGCTCATAGCTAAAAGCAGGTACTTTATCTTGAAGCTTTGCCAACTCTTCTACATATTCACTAGGGAATATATCCGCACGGGTAGAGAATAACTGCCCGACTTTGATAAAAGTTGGACCCAAGTCTAGCAGGGTATTGCGAATCCAGACAGCTTGAGCTTTTCGCCTTGCCGTCTGTTTCGCCTCAGTGACACCGCCAGGATAACTCCAAGATTTGTTATACCGCCAAAGTTTGAACATTAAGGTCAACACAAAAGACCAAATGTCCACGAAGCGTCGCTTACTGGAGTAGTTTTCCCGATTCCAACGGTATGCCCTATCTGAATAACTAGTTTCCATATCTACAATTTACCGTTGGGTTTTCACTGAATAACCTGGAAGAAAAGACACTCTGATCCTTAAACTATTTTTCACAAAACGCCATTTGTCAATAATTCTTGACTAATGACGAATGAACACATTTATACAGAACTGCTGCGATAACGTTGTAATTCATTTCGCAATAGGGCAATTTCTGCACGTAGTTCATCAATTGTGGCTTGCAAGTCAACCCCATCAGCACCAGGTTGGCTACTACCTGTAGTAGTTTGACCTGCTTGGGCCGCAGTCGCTGCACGGTTTGCCCGTTCTATGACTTCTTCTGTAAATTGGCGTAGTTGCTCTCTAGCCTCAGCATCAAATTTACCTATTTCGCTCAAAGCATCGGTCAACACGACCTCTAAACGTTCATTCGCTACTTCAGCCAAGGCTCTGCCTACGAAAAAGGCTTGTAAAAGGGGGTTACTCATAAATTTTTGTTACGTTCGTCCGCAAGAAGATTATAACTTGCCCGTATGCTTTACGGCTTCTGCTGTGAAGTGAGAGATTTAGTGTTATTTACGGCTCACGTTGTTTAGGGTTATCTGAATCCATCACTAATTGTATTTGATGTTAAAAAATGAAATCTTGATCTATGAAGTGCATAAATGACTTATTTAAAATCTATAAGTCAATAGATACTGAAGTCCAAGTTGTAAATAATTAGTGATTATTAACGTGAATACATTCAGAAAGAGAAGAATCAGAATTGCTACGATCATTACTATACTAGGTGCATCGATAGCCTGTGGTATCAGTTCCGTCCTTGCTCAAGAAGGATTAGTTCCGCTAGAACTGTACTGGAGTTCTCAACGTGGAGACAACTTCACAACAGGAACATCAGTAGGTGGAAATTCTGCTATTGAAGCAGGATACAAATATGTGCGTGTTGAAGGATGTGCATTGTCTAATCAGCAACGTGGAACAGTGCCTTTGAAATTATATTGGAGTTCTCAGCGTGGGGACAACTTTACCACAGGGACACGTGAGGGCGAAACATCAGCTCTTGAGGCTGGTTATTCGTTTGCGCGAGTAGAAGGTTATGTTTTTAGCACACAAAGACCTGGGACAGTACCATTAAAGCTATATTGGAGTCCTCAACGTGAGGACAACTTCACCACAGCTACTAGACAAGGTGAACAGGACGCTAGAGCCGCAGGCTATTATTTTGCTAGGGTTGAAGGCTATGTTTATCCTGCTAATAAATGTCAGTAAGAAGATGTTTCCTCAGTATTGTGAGTAGCAAAAAAACCTGAATGGTATTGGGTTAAGAGGAAAGCTAGTTTTAAGTAAGCTATATTTGCTTTTGTTTAATGCCTCTAATATGCGCTTTTTTTCTGATTGATGGTCTAGCGACATAGCTGCTTTTTTCTCAGTTTTACGCATGGTATCTAAT
>NZ_JACJRG010000027.1 GCF_014697125.1 Anabaena minutissima FACHB-250
GTAGGAGGGGAGGTAAGTCCTAAGCTTGGGCGAAAGTCTAAGTTTGGGCATTCCCCCGTGATTACAGAAGCCGACACTGTACTTGGTACTCCAAGTCAGTGTGGGTAGTTCACTGAAATTCTCAGAAATAAAGCTTATCCTATGAAAGCAATTAGGAGCAAATGCTGTTATTATGTGCCGTCTACTTGCTTATCTTGGTTCACCTATTTCTCTAGACCGTCTTTTGTATAAACCAGAACACTCATTAATAGTCCAGAGTTACCAACCACGGGAAATGACTTCTGGTTTATTAAACGCAGATGGCTTTGGTGTGGGTTGGTATCATACACAGAAAAATACTGATCCATTTATATATAAAAATACACTACCAATTTGGAATGATATTAATTTACCCAGTCTTAGCCGTTATGTAGAATCTAAATGTGTACTAGCTTATGTTCGCAGTGCTACACCAGGACAAGCATTAGATTTTGCTAATTGTCAGCCATTTAATCATCAACAAAGCTTATTTATTCACAATGGACGCATTGAGAAATTTCGTCAAACCTTACACCGAAAAATCCGCAGCACTTTAATCCCTAATTTCTACGAACAAATCGACGGCAATACAGATTCTGAACATATTTTTGCATTATTGCTTTCTCAAATGCAATTGAACAAACATCGCCCCCCAGAGTATGCTTTACGCACAACTTTATTAGCCTTGGGAGAAATGGCAAAACGCTATCAAGTTGAAGCTTCTGCAAATACAGTTTTTAGTGATGGAAAACGCTTAATAGCTTCTCGGTTTTCAACTTCTGCACCTGCGCCGTCTCTTTATTGGCTCAGAGATGATTTAACTTTCCCTAATTCTGTCATCATTGCTTCTGAACCATTATTTGCAGGTAACTGGACTAGTTGCCCAGAAAATAGCATTATCACTGTGGGAGAAGACTGTGATATCCAATGTGAAAAAATCTAGCGTCAAAGATTCTATTACTGTTGCTTTAGATGAATGTCGCACCAAAACCTTAACATTATTTGCGGGGATGAATGCAGCAACATTCTGCAATCAACCTCATCCTGATTTTAGTCCTGTGGGTTGGCATTTGGGACATATTGCCTATATAGAATCTTTATGGATACTAGAACATAGTGCAGGTAGCCCTTGTTTATTTCCGCACTACCGTCAGTTGTTTGCAGCTGATGGTTTACCCAAATCTCAGCGAGTTAATCTACCCAAGTTAGATGAAACTCTTGATTACTTGGACACAGTAAGAAAAAATGTGTTGAAATACCTAGAAGTTGCAGATATAGAACCCCAAGAACGCCTCTGGCGTTTTCT
Organism: Anabaena minutissima FACHB-250; assembly: GCF_014697125.1. GTDB lineage: Bacteria > Cyanobacteriota > Cyanobacteriia > Cyanobacteriales > Nostocaceae > Trichormus > Trichormus minutissimus. The sequence goes on from NZ_JACJRG010000027.1 coordinate 1,325, forward strand.
AATTCAGCACGAAAGTCAACACTGTGAAATCATGACTATGGTGCTGGAATTATTTAATAGTCAGCGTTTAAGCGTGACACTTCCGCCATCTCCTTCTTTTCAGCCTGAGATGATAGAAATTCCAGCCGGGGAATTTGAGTTAGGAAGTAACTTAATAGATGCAATGGATAATGAAATTCCTGCCCACAAAGTCTATTTAGATACTTACTGGATTGACCGCTATCCGGTGACTTGTGGACAATATCGTCTATTTATAGAGGCTGGAGGATATCATAATCCTCAGTATTGGTCAGTAGAAGGATGGCAATGGTTACAAAACGAGCAGGTAACACAACCACTTTATTGGATAGAAGCTCAAAGTTATGATCATCATCCAGTGTATGGTGTGAGTTGGTACGAAGCCGAAGCATACGCAAACTTTGTGGGAAAGCGTCTACCCACAGAAGCCCAATGGGAAAAAGCAGCCAGTTGGGATGTTCAAACTAACCGTCGGCGCACCTATCCTTGGGGCGATGATTTACAAACAGATAATTATTGTAATTGCAATGGGCTAGACCCAATTAGAGGCGATGCTTTCATCAACCATACAACCCCAGTCAATACCTACCCAGCCGGGCAAAGTGCCTATGGTTTATATGATACTCTCGGTAATGTTTGGGAATGGACAGCTTCTTGGTTTTCTGGGTATGAGGGTTTCCAAAGTTTCCCATATAAAGGTTATTCCCAAGCTTACTTTGACAACCAGCACCGTATTTTAAAAGGAGGTAGTTGGGCAACCCTTCCCTGGTTACTACGTCCTAGTTTCCGCAATTGGTATCATCCAGGTGTAAGGCAAATTTTTGCAGGCTTCCGTTGTGCAACTAGTTGAGTGCTGAGTTGTGTTAGCGGTAGCGCGGCGTTTAGCCGGTGCTGAGTGCTGAGATAGTGTTTGAATTGAGGGATAAGCTTTTTTTGTAGTAAGGACTTTAGTCCTTAGAAAAATCAGGACTAAAGTCCTTACTACGAACCGTCAAAACTAACTTGATAGACTACTAGCTATGCCGCAGGCTTTACCTTATGCTCCGCTCCTGCCAGAATGACATTTTTATTTTAAATTTTAAATTTTGAATTGATTCATACTCCTTGCAACTTTTCCAACATCCTCTAAACAATAATCGCTTCAGTCATGCGCTGTTCTAGTAAATCTAATAAACCGTCAACATCCTTTCCCATTTGTTCAAAACAAACTTGTGGTGCTGGTTCTGGTGCAAACTGAATTAACTTGACTTCACCCTTACCAATACCAATCATTAACACTTCTACTTCTGGTTGATGATGCTCAATAATGCCGATTAATTCTTGAAGCCTATTCTCAACATTATTATTTAATTTCTCCACCGCTTCTTGAGGACAATAAACAAAATGTGGTCTTGGTTGTAAATCAATACCAATAGTACCTTGTTTATCACCATTTTCTAACCACAACCCCCAAGCAAGTGCCGCCAACTCTTGCTGATGTTCTTTCACAAACCTATCCAACTGGCTACGCCACTTGTTGTCCCCTGATTCCGGCTGATTACTACCAAACATCATAATTAATTCGTAATTCGTAATTTGTAATTTTATTTACCTTGTCTCTGCGCCATTCTGCGAGTTCTGCTAAAGCGGAACTCGCAGAAATCCCACCAACAGTAACAACTCTTTATATAAATACAATCAGCATTGCGAATTATGGAAAGACGATAGGCGATCGCCTAATTGCTGCCTCAGTTTCATTATCCACCAAAAAGACTCAGGAACGATCAGCACCTACTGACATCTTACCTACGACGGTTTTCATGCCACGAAATAGCAGTAATGCTGTGAAGCCTGTTAGAATGGGCATCCTAATGAAAGGAATAAAAGCCGCAGACAGTGCGTGCGATCAGCTACGCTGGGAGTAACGCCATCGCTTTAGTGTTACTTTGGCGATAAACATAACTGTATTGCCCTAACCGCTTGACTTCATACTCTTGTGCCGTGGAACTTTTAATCGTAGTGATGCCACTCAGGTTATGAGACAGACATAAATGTCCATTGAGTCAACCCACTTTTTCGCGCACATCGGCGTAACGAGGTGCAAATGATTTTTGACATACCACTAAACCCAAGAGAATCAATGGCATCAGTAAGATAGCCATCCAAGCTACCCTGGGAGTTAAGACAAAGAATGCACCGCTAATGACTACAATAGTTGTGGTTATTTGGATAATATCGTGAGCTTCCCACATCCAAAAAACGCTCAAGTTAGTTAACATCATCACTAATAGACATGAATCCCTCTGTCCTGTGTTTTTCAAAATAAGCTAACTCCAATCCCTGTAGGTGTTTATATGTGTCTAAACGTAGGTTATGCTGTATGTTCTGTGCCAAGTTATGCCAGAACAACTTATAGCGATACTCAAAAAATGACTCTATTATCCAAGTGATAACCATAAGCAGGGAAAACCCAACTGAGCAATGATAGAATCCTGCTGCTTAACTACCACATCCACTGCAATACTAATTAAAGCTGGTGGAGCTAAGTCAAAAATTTTATTCACAACCGAACAATCAGCCGCCAACAAGATTTGTTGACGGTAGTTGTGTCCATAGTCAGAAAATGCTGAATGCTAAACGCCCCGCTACCACTAACAACACTGGCTCAACGCCGTGCTACGGCTAACAGCACTACCTAAACGCCCCGTTACCGCTAACAGCACTCACAAGGAGATAGCAACTTGAAAAATCAACAAATAGGGAATTGGCAAACCACAGTTTTAGGAATTGTCTTAGCCATAATTGTGATTATTGGGTTAAATTCTTTTATTATTATCAACCCAGGACAAGCAGGAGTAATCAGCATTTTAGGTAAAGCTAGGGATGGTGCTTTAAGAGAAGGTATTCACTTGAAACCACCTTTGATTTCAGTGATAGACGTGTATGATTTAACTGTACAAAAATTTGAAGTCCCTGCCGAAAGTTCAACTAAAGATTTGCAAAATTTAACAGCTAGGTTTGCAATTAACTTTCGGATTGATCCCATTCAAGTAGTAGAAGTGAGAAGAAAACAAGGAACTCTAGAAAATATTGTCTCCAAAATTATCGCGCCCCAAACCCAAGAATCCTTCAAAATTGCCGCCGCGAGAAGAACAGTAGAAGAAGCCATTACCAAACGGAGCGAACTCAAGGAAGACTTTGATAATGCCCTAGGCGATCGCCTAGATAAGTATGGGATAATTGTATTAGATACAAGCGTCATTGATCTAACTTTCTCTCCTGAATTTGCCAAAGCCGTAGAAGAAAAACAAATTGCAGAACAACGCGCTCAAAGAGCCGTCTATGTAGCACGAGAAGCCGAGCAAGAAGCCCAATCAGATATTAACCGTGCCAAAGGTAGAGCCGAAGCTCAAAGACTCTTAGCCGAAACCCTCAAAGCTCAAGGGGGACAATTAGTGCTACAAAAAGAAGCAATTGAAGCTTGGAGAAATGGAGGCTCGCAAATGCCCAAAGTATTAGTTATGGGTGGTGAATCCCAAAGTAATGTTCCCTTTATTTTTAATCTTGGTAATACTCAAGACTGACTATAATTTGCCTAATCACACATAACGCACTTTCGATTATCCCTACCTCATACACACAACAGCAATCAATAACCCATGAAACAATCTATGCCAATGCCCAATCACCCCAACCTCACAACCACAGAAGCCAAAAAAATCCTCAATAAATTTAACTGTCTAGATATCGCACCCATTCTTAAACCGTCAGAAAAAGAATTGGTACGCCAAGCATTGATTCTGTTCACTAAACTTTCTGATTATCAAATACTAGGAATTTGTGCTGACACAGCCGCAGAAGGACTACTAGCCATGAGAACATACTCTCATGCTTTGGGTTATGAAGTACCCATTGATTTACCTGTAGTAGAAGGGCCAGTTTATATCAAATTAAATGGTAAAAATGGCTTATGTTACCTCGATTCCTATGCAGGACATCATCGTGGTGTATTAGTCTCTTGTCAGTCTTATGAAGAAGGAGGCATCAACGAAATGTATGGACATCTACCCTTGGACTTATTTGTCTAAAATTAGGCAAAAATATGAGGTGCGTTAAAATAAATAAATGCACCTCATATTTACTCACCTAAATTCTTAGTATATACTCCAAACTTCTCTCTGCAACTCTGCGCCATCCTGCGGGTTCTGCGAAGCGTTACTGCGTGAGATGCAAGCAAAATATCCATTCACGCCCAAACACCAAATCAGCAATAAATTCAACGGTTTCTTTTAAAATTCTATGAGTATCATCACCCTACAATCAATTAAAAAAGACTTTGGAATTAAAGAAATTTTAAAAGATGCCAGCTTTAGTTTAGATGCTACTGACAAAGTGGGTTTAATTGGCACAAATGGTTCTGGTAAATCAACCTTATTAAAAATGATTGCTGGACTAGAATCAGTTGATAGTGGTCAAATTAGTTGTAACTCTGGTTCTAAAATAATTTACTTACCCCAACAGCCAAACTTAGATGAAAACCGCACAGTGTTAGAGCAGATTTTTGCTGACAGTGGCGAACAAATGGACTTGGTAAAAGAGTATGAAGAAATCTCTGATAAACTAGCTCACTATCCAGAAGATAATCAGTTAATGTCCCGCCTTTCTGTTGTCATGCAGCGCATGGACGAAACTGGCGCATGGGAATTAGAAACCAACGCTAAAATTATCCTGACTAAGTTAGGAATTGTTGATTTTGATACAATCATTGGGACTTTATCCGGAGGCTATCGTAAACGGATTGCCTTAGCAACTGCTTTACTCGCAAATCCCGATGTATTATTGATGGATGAGCCAACCAACCATCTTGATGCTTTATCTGTAGAATGGTTACAAAGTTATCTTAATCGCTTTCGGGGCGCACTGTTTTTAATTACCCACGATCGCTACTTTTTAGATCAAGTCACCAATCGCATCATTGAAATTGACAGAGGTGATATTTACACCTACTCAGGCAATTATTCATACTACCTCGAAAAGAAAGCTTTAGCAGAAGAATCAGCTATTAGCACCCAACGTAAACATCAGGGTGTATTACGCCGAGAATTGGAATGGTTGAAAAAGGGGCCAAAAGCGCGTAGCACTAAACAAAAAGCGCGGATTCAACGCGTTCACGCCATGCGCGAAACTGAGTTTAAACAAATTCAGGGTAAGGTAGATATTTCCACCGTAGGCCGTCGCATTGGCAAAAAAGTTATTGAACTCAATAATATTTCTAAATCCTATAATGGGCGTACCCTGATTCATGACTTTACCTATGAATTTAGCCCTGAAGATAGGCTGGGAATCATCGGCGGTAATGGTGCAGGTAAGTCCACATTAATGAATATAATTACTGGACGGGTAGAGCCAGATCAGGGTAGTGTAGAAATTGGTTCTACCATTCACATCGGTTATTTTGATCAGCATTCTGAAGAATTACTCTCAGCTTTAGATGAAAATCAGCGCGTGATTGACTACATTAAAGAAGAAGGGGAATTTGTCAAAATCGCCGATGGCACTAAAATTACAGCTTCTCAAATGTTAGAACGGTTTCTGTTTCCGGGAAATCAACAATATGCTCCCATTCACAAACTATCTGGCGGTGAAAAGCGACGATTATTTCTGTTGCGAATCCTGATTAGTGCGCCGAACGTGCTAATTTTAGACGAACCAACCAATGATTTGGATGTACAGACATTGGCAGTATTAGAGGAATACCTAGAAGATTTTAGCGGTTGTGTCATTGTAGTTTCCCACGATCGCTACTTTTTAGATCGCACTGTCGATACAATATTCGCATTAGAAGCAGATGGAAACCTGCGCTCATATCCAGGTAATTACTCGGTTTATCTTGACTATAAGAAAGCTGAAGAAGCACAACAAAACACCCCCAACAATAAAGAAAAAACAAAAAATTCTGAAGAATCAAAAGTTACATCCCAAACTAAAGATGTAGAGAATAAAAAGCGACGTAGGTTATCTAATTGGGAAAAACGGGAATTTGAGCAGCTAGAAGGCAAAATTGCTCAGTTAGAGTCCGAAAAAGTCACTGCTGAACAAGCACTAGTTAAAGTCTCTCCCGGTAATTATACCCAAGTCCAACAACTCTACGACCAAGTAGAGATGCTCAAACAAGCAATTGATAACGCTACCGAACGCTGGTTAGAATTAGCTGAGATCGAGTCTTCGGAGAATGGGTGAGAGTCAAATGAACGCTCTAAAGCAAAATTTACTACCAATCTTGGCATTGAATGATGCACAATGTAACCATATCTGTCAAGTAAATCGTGATTTAGACATGGAGCGTACATATGAGGGGAGATTGATTACTATACCGCCCACAGACAGGATAGAAATTAGATTTTTGGACTCTATGGCTGGAAAAACCTCAAATGACACAGACGCTACTTGGAAAAAATGTGAACCTGGGGATAGTTAGACTATATTGTCTGGGAATTACCAAGAGGAACTAATTCTTTAACAATTCTGCAACTGAGTTTACCAAAAGTTTGCCGTAGTTATGAAAGTCAGATGTTACCCTTTGTCTGAGTGGAGATTTGACTGCATTCTCATGTTACTTTTGTTCATCTGGCTATAGATAACTTTAGCCGTGCATCCGATAGTTAGATATAGTGCCAAGTAATGATCATGATCAATCATCATACTCAAGACCTCCGCTCGAATGCCATTCACTTTTTAGAGCAGACTCCGCCACAACGTCTACAGATTCTCCAAGAATTAGGCTTAGGACGCTACCAGTTTTTGACTAAAATTCGTCTTAATGATGCCAACATCAATTGTGTGATGGAATTTTTGCAAACTCCTAGTCAAGTCAAATTCCCTAATTTATCTGGGGCTGATTTATCGGGGTTGATTTTAAATGAGGTGAATTTAATTCGGGGTAATTTAACAGGGGCAAACTTACAAGGTAGCAGTTTATTAAATGCCGATCTCATTTTTGTCAATTTTACCAAAGCTGACTTGAGAAAAGCCGATTTAAGAGGGGCAGCACTCAATGAAACTATTTGGCTAGATACACTAGTAGATGAGTGTCAGCTTGGCTTAGGTAATGGCTTGACAAAGCAGCAACGTAAAGATTTACAACTGCGTGGAGCTAGGTTTAACTATTTGGCAGATGATTAATTAAAATCCCAAAAATTATCAGATTGCTAGATTCATACTGGCTCGGACAAGTCAATGATTAACTCCATCAAACTCCCCCAAAAACTCATGTTATTGGGTGCGGGAGAACTCGGCAAAGAATTTGTAATTGCAGCGCAACGGCTCGGTAATTATGTGATAGCTGTTGACCGCTATCCTCATGCACCAGCGATGCAAGTTGCTGATTGCTGTGAAGTCATATCAATGCTGAGTGCTGATGATTTAGAAGCCGTAGTCACTCAGCATAAACCTGACTTTATCATCCCAGAAATTGAAGCAATTAGGACGGAGAAACTGCTGGAATTTGAACAGCGAGGGATTACAGTCATCCCCACAGCAGCAGCGACTAATTACACCATGAACCGCGACAGAATTAGGGAATTAGCCCATCAAGAATTAGGCATTAGAACTGCTAAATATGGTTATGCAGTCAGCTTAGAAGAATTAATTGCAGTTGCCGATCAAATTGGTTTTCCTAATGTGATTAAACCTGTGATGTCATCCTCTGGAAAAGGGCAATCTGTAGTCCAAACGAGAGATGAAGTAGAGAAAGCGTGGAATTATGCGATCGCAAATTCTAGAGGCGACAGTCAAAAGGTAATCATCGAAGAATTTATTAACTTTGAAATTGAAATTACCCTACTCACAATTAAACAGTGGAATAACCCGACAATTTACTGTTCTCCCATTGGACATCGGCAAGAAAGAGGCGATTATCAAGAGTCTTGGCAACCCGCAGAAATATCACCAGATAAAATATTACAAGCCCAAGAAATAGCGAAAAAAGTCACCGATGCTTTAGGAGGTGCAGGTATTTTTGGTGTAGAGTTTTTTATCACCAAAGATGAGGTAATTTTCTCTGAACTTTCTCCCCGTCCTCATGATACGGGCATGGTGACATTAATTTCCCAAAACCTCAACGAGTTTGAGTTACATCTGCGGGCAATTTTAGGCTTACCCATCCCTCATATAGAATTGTTGGGGGCTTCAGCTAGCGCGGTGATTTTAGCTTCAGAAAAATCAGACTCTATTACCTTTACAGGTGTAGCTGAAGCCTTGTCAGAGAAAGATGTAGATATCAAATTATTTGGTAAACCAAACGCCCATCCTTATCGTCGTATGGGGGTGGCTTTAGCTAAGGCTGATAATGTGCAAGAAGCTAGGGAAAAAGCGACGAAAGCAGCCAGTAAAATTCAAATTATTAGCATTAGTCAATAAGGACTTTAGTCATAAAAGAAGGACTAAAGTCCTTACTACGAACTTACTCTTTACTCCCCAATTCCTATCGGTTGTGATTCTTCTTCCAGAGATGGAGAACGTAAATCTTCTACCATCGCTTGAATTTCTGCGGGGGGTGGTGGGGTGACGCGAGAAACTATCAGCGTCACCGCGAAGTTAATGAGCATACCTAAAGTACCGATACCTTCGGGAGATACACCAAAAAACCAAGGCTGCATTCCGGCAAACTTGACCCCAATGATGTAGACAATGGTAAAAATTAACCCTGTCAACATTCCAGCGATCGCACCTTCGGAATTGGTACGCTTATCGAAGATACCCAAAACTATGACTGGGAAGAAACTAGCAGCCGCTAAACCAAAGGCAAAAGCTACCACTTCACTCACAAATCCCGGCGGATTTACACCAAAGTAACCAGCCAACACCAGGGATAACCCCACCATTATCCGCCCGACAAACACCCGTTTTTGTTCCGAGGCGGAAGAATCAATAATGCGGTAGTAGATATCATGGGCGATGGAACTAGATATAACTAGCAACAACCCGGATGCTGTCGATAAAGCCGCCGCTAAACCACCAGCCGCTACCAAAGCAATCACCCAAGGCGCAAGGTTGGCTATCTCTGGGGTAGACAGGACAATAATATCCCGATCAATTTTAATTTCGTTGGTGTCTATACTGGGTGTCAACTGATAACGCCCATCTTTGTTTTTATCTTCAAATGTCAGCAGTCCAGTTTTTTCCCACTTTTGCGCCCAGTCTAACTGCTGTACTTCTGTGACTGTTTGATTGTTTAGAGTCGTAATCAAGTTATAACGGGCAAACATGGAAAGTGCCGGTGCTGTGGTGTATAAAATGGCAATAAATAATAAAGCCCAACCAGCAGAAAATCTTGCTGCACGTACACTTTTAACTGTGTAAAACCTAACGATAATATGGGGTAAACCAGCAGTACCTACCATTAAGGCAATCGTGGTGAACAGTACATCTAACATGGACTTGTTCACAAACGGCTTAGTATATTCTTGAAACCCTAACTGAACCTGAATGTCATTGAGTTTTGTAGCAACATCACTAAAGGTAAATGCTAACTGAGGAATAGGATTACCGGTAAGTTTCCAGGCGATCGCGATCGCGGGAATCAAATAAGCTAAAATCAACACCCCATACTGGGCTACTTGCGTCCAAGTAATCCCTTTCATCCCTCCCAACACCGAGAAAAAGCCAACAATCACCATCCCGATGATGACACCGGTGTTGATATCTACTTGTAAAAAACGGCTAAAAACAATGCCCACACCGCGCATTTGTCCAGCAACGTAGGTAAGAGAGACGAAAATTGCTGCCACTACCGCTACTAGACGGGCAATATTAGAATAATAGCGATCGCCTACAAAATCTGGCACTGTATACTTACCAAATTTTCGCAGATAGGGCGCGAGTAATAAAGCCAGCAGCACATAACCGCCAGTCCAACCCATCAAATATATAGAACCGTCATAACCCAAAAAAGAAATCAGCCCCGCCATTGAAATAAACGAAGCCGCAGACATCCAATCGGCGGCGGTGGCTGCACCATTAGCAATAGAAGGGATACCTTGACCTGCTACGTAGAAGTCTTTGCTACTTTTGACTCGTGATTGCCAACCAATGTAAATATAAGCAACAAAAGACAGTCCAACTATTAAAATTGTCCAAAGTTCAACTGACACAGTTTTACCTTACTTCTTAATATTATATTTGCGGTCTAATTTGTCCATCTGCACAGCGTAAGTAAAAATCAACGCTACAAAAACTAGGATTGAGCCTTGCTGCGCCATCCAAAACCCAAAAGGCACACCAAAAAAACGTAAGTTGTTCAAAGGTTGAACTAACAAAATACTAAAAACTATGGAAACTAATCCCCAAATAATTAAAAGATTGCGAATTAAAGCAGTATTAGCACGCCAGTAAGACTGACGCTCATGTTCATTCATATTTTTCTAGCGTAAGTGCATCAAAAATATTACCAATAAATCAGTAGTGATTACACTTGGCTATCTTGTATATTTGTTTCTATTTTTTAAGAAATACAGTTTTTCTAAGACTCGTTACTCACCACTTACCACTGAGTGAGGTGAAATATAGGACTCATCTTTGATTTTTGAATAGATACATCATAATCGTAGTGGCGTGTCAAGCCTTAAATGTTGCAAAAAAATTGTAGGTTGGGTTGACGTAAGGAAACCCAACACTAACATTTATATTGAGTTTCCGAGATCAATGTTGGGTTGCGCTCCGCTTAACCCAACCTACATTTAATGCACTATTTTAGCCTTGCCATGCCACTACATATATATATACTGAGATTTTTAAGTGTAAGCTACGCCAACAGAAATCAAACCGGATTCCTATAGTAGATATTAGTATTATCTGCGATTGCGACATTGCAATGGGTAGCGATTGCGCCGCCATGTTGTCCAACCATCTGCAATCTTAGTCCGACTGTTGTATCTGAGATACCAATCATCTTGCTCTGCGCCTAAATAACGAATACCTAAATCCTGTCTTTGTCTGCTGGAAAAACGCTTTCCTAACGGAATCCATGCACTACCATTATCACTAAACCTCCCAACAAGACGGACTCCAGAAGTAGTAGAGCAGACACCACCACTGCAACTAGTTTGTGGATTATCTACTACTTTCCATTCCATTTGGGCTGGTCTACCGTCAATATTACAATCCCACAAACCAAAGAACCATTCACCAGCAATTAAACCAGCTTTAGTAGAACTAGATCCCAATACTAAACTTGCCGAAACAATTGCCAAACCCAAAAGTGACTTTGTAATGTTCTTCATTATACGTTACTGATACATATGAGTGAATTTGTATCTTCTATTCACTCATATGTATCAGCATTGCTGTTTATGCAACTAATTAAGACTTGGAAACTTAATATTTCTCTATTGTAAAGTAGACGATGCTCCCCCTACGCCTGCTGTTAGTGTTTGCATCATCGTCATAAAAGCTTTATTCTGTCAGAGCATCAAGTTTAGCCAGTATTTTTAAGCCTGCTTCTGGATTACCAGTTGCAGCCATTGCTTTAAATCTTGTCTGGGTATCCAATTCTGCTAGAGCTATAGTAGAAAGTTCTTCAATCAACTTATTAACACTGATGCCTTTGGCTTGAGCAAGTTCTTTTAATCTGTTGTGCTTATCGTCTGGTGAACAAATAGTTAAAGTTGCCATGTCATAAAAATTCTAACAGAAAGACCTTAAAGCGATCGCCAGAGATAAATATCTTTAATATCGGGCAATGTTTAGCGACAAGCAGCTTTACGTATAAACACTTTTGCAACTAACGATGCAAATATTGCGATGGCGTTCCGCCCAGCGTAGCTGATTGCACTGCTATAGGCGATGTCTAGAACAATGCTCCCCCTACGCAATATTTGCACTTTACGAAATTTATGTCATGGTGTGCATCTAACTTGTCGCTACTCTATTGTTTCCATTTCCGTTACTCTCTACATTGGCAACAAATGATGGTGGCTGTGAACTAGAAGTTGGTGACTCACCTCGCAGTCCCTTACGGCGTTGATTTTTCGGAACTCCTCCCGCCATGCCATACTCTACACTGCTTTTACCATATAGAACACCAACTCCCATCAGCATATGTTCTGTCATATCTCCTAACTCACGCTCTGTTTCAAGCATTTCACGATACAACTTATCTAGGTTAGAAAGGGCGGTATTGTATGCGTTTTCTTTAGTTTGCATTGTCTCAATTAAACTTGAAAAAGCAGGTAGAGTCAGTCCATTACCCACATTTAAATTTGGATGAATTGAGTTCATCCCAGCTGCACGACGCACTGCTTTTTTTAACACTGTAGAGCTTCTTTTTTTCCGCATAATACGCACTTTGTAAAATAGTACGGTTAATATCTTTACCTTAAATAATATCCGTATCGATCAGCCTGAGAAAATTTTGGCAAATCTGCAACAACTTTTGCTACAAGCAATAATTGTCATAAATGCGCGAACTACCGAAATGAGAAAGCAAACTGCGGTTTGCTTGCGGAAAACACCAAAATGAGTTAACAAACTGGAGTTTGCTTGCTGAATCTACTGAAATGAGCAAGCATTTGCAGCAAATGAGTTAACAAACTGGGGTTTGCTTGCTGAATCTACTGAAATGAGAAAGCATTTGCAGCAAATGAGTTAACAAACTGGGGTTTGTTTGCTGAATTTACAGGAATGAGTTAAGTAATTAGGCATTTTGAGAAAGATATTGCAATAAATAAAACTTAAGCCTTTGGCGATCGCACTTTTGATGATGGGGTTGATATTGGCGATCACACTCTTAGTAATTATGTCAAATCAGCGATGTCTGGCGACAAGAAGCAGAGCTTCTAGGAACTTTGAGCAACTCGATTAATTTAGGTGATCGCTCTTGTTTGTTTACAAAAGCCTTAAGTTGAAATTAACTTGCTAAAGTTGCATTGTGCAAGCTGGAGATACATCACAGAATGAATTCATCTGATAATTCAGGGTAATATGCAATTTATCAATTAAACCGAATCTACAAGCCAGTCACACAGTATGGACAATTCACAATAGTACACCTCAACTTATCCCTTTGTTATGCAATGCCATGAAAAAAATATTGTCTCTCATTTTAGTTATAGGTATGATTCCTGCTGGTAGCTTTTTCTTTACCTCGAAAAGGGCATCTGCGTTTTGTGTTTACAACAAAACTTCAGATTCTATTAGTGGAAGTGACACCAGAAGGACAGCACAGTTTGGTGAAAAACATTGGCGAAAAGACTTAAATCCTGGTCAACGTGATTGTTGCCCTGGTAACAACAGTGAATGTCAGGGGGCAACTATTTTTATTGTTAATAATTCCGGTCAAAGTTGTAAGGTTAAAGTAGGTGCTCATCAGGCATTAGTTGTGAGCAAACGAAGAAATCAACTAATTTGTCGAGTTAATTAATCTTGTTTTGATCTGAATAGACATTTGCCCGTATACTTTCAATTCTAAATCAGGAGAAACCATGAATAAATTGCTGTATTTGATTTTAATTACTGGAACTATTCCTGTTAGTAGCTTGTTTTTAACATCTCAATCTGCATCTGCGTTTTGTGTTTACAATAGGTCTGCTTATACTATTCGTGGGGAAGACACAAGATTTTCAACTGCAATCATTAACAGACATTGGGGAAACACTCTAAATCCTGGCGAAAAAGATTGCTGTCCTGGAAGTAACAGTGAATGTCAGAATGCAACTATTCAAATTAGAACTACTGCTTTCCCTGTAGAAAAATCACAGAGAATTTGTCAGGTTCGGGTAGGCGCTCGTCAAGCATTAGTCATTTCTAACCAAAACAATAAGGTAACTTGCCGAGTTAATTAGACCATAAAGTTTTTCAGGGGAGCATCCCACTTTTTTAATCAATACCCTTTTAGGGTATTGCTACACGAACAAAGCCTGCCTTCGCAGGCTATAAATACTCATATCCTGCAAAGACAGGCTTTGTATTTATAGCCCTAAGCTTATAGCCTGTGGGCATTTTAAAAACTTGGATGCTCCCGTTTTTCAGCGTATGTGTCTATCTTACTAAAAAGAATCAAGCGTGTTTGGTAATTCTAACTTGGTCATAAAAAAGACCAAACCTGTAAAATACGTTCTGTCAGTTTTAGCTACAGAGCAATCGCACTCTTAGTAACTCTCTCAAAGAAACGATCGCCAACAATAAAACCTACCCCATACCATCCACAGCCCCTAAAGCCAAAAGTGCTGACCTCTGCGCTGCTGTTAACCCAGTCACCCCTCTGATGTTCATTCCTTCATAAAGGCGATGGGGAAGTCGCCACAACCTCAACCTCTAGCTTGTTTACGAAAGCCTTAAGTTGAAATTAACTTGCTAAAGTTGCCTGGTGTATTAATTAAAAACTGTGCAGACTGAAATTAGAAGACTGAGGTAACAGTATTAGCAAACTTCAAAATTTCTCATCTCTATCTGAATTTATAACAGTGACTAAAATCTAATTGCTGCTACCAATTCAGAATCATGTTTATGCTATTAGCTGACAGTCAGTTCCAAGTTACATCTGAAATTAAGGAAATCAAAATGTCTAAGTCTAAAAATGAAAGCAAAGCATCTCAGAGCGAAATCAAGCCCCAAAAACTAAACAATAATCCTGATGTCAGACAACTGACCAATGAAGAGTTAGACTCTGTTTTTGGTGGATTTGGTTTTTATAGACGTTGGCCTTAACGATGATATCTAACCTGTTAATGATATTCGGGTTTATCTATCGCTGACATGGATAAAATCATTCGATAACTCATAGTTATCAAAATATTAGGTGAGATATAAAGAATATCTCACCCTCTAACTTCAATTTAGTTCATAAGTTTTTTTCAGTAAAAAGTAACTTTTTAAAAACTACTCACAAACAAATAATTGTTATAAAAAAATATATTTATTGATTCCAATTACCATGCAAAACCTACCCCACACCTTCTACTGCCCCCAAAGCCAAAAGAGCCGATAGCTGCGCTGCTGTTAACCCAGTCACCCCCCTAATGTTCATCCCTTCATAAAGGCGATCAACTTTCAGGGTTTTAATGCACTTGCCTGTTTCTACATCCCACAGCTTTATTACATCATCTTGACTAGTATGAACTAAGATATTACTAACAGAACTAAAGCTAACAGAGCATATCCCACTACTATGACCATGTAAGACTTTTAGACAGGTAAAGTTATTGATATCCCATAACCGAAGTGTTTGGTCATAACCAACAGATGCCAAGGTGCAACCATCAGGGCTAAAACTGACTGACCAGACACCAGCAGTATGTCCTGCCAACACTTGTATGCAAGTAAAGTTACTAGTATCCCACAATCGAATTGAGCCATCATTACTACCGCTAGCCAGCATCTTACCATCAGGACTAAAACTAACTGACCAGACACGCTCGGTGTGACCTGACAAAGTTGTTATTGGTTTACCTTCATAGACATCCCACAACTTAACCAAGTAATCATTACTACCTGTAGCTAAAGTATTTCCATCTGGACTAAAGCTAGCAGACCATACCCAATCCGTGTGACCTTCTAGTGTTTTTATACATTTATAGTTGTATATATCCCACAGCTTCACGCTTGCATCATTACTGGCACTAGCTAAGATTTGACCATCTGGACTAAAGGTAACTGAGCGTACTCCACGAGTATGACCGTTAATGGTTGTAATACAATGACCCTCAGCAACATCCCATAGCTTAATACTTTTGTCATCACTGCTACTGGCTAACATAGAACCATCTGGACTAAAGCTAATTGACCATACCCAATCTGTGTGACCTTGTAAAATTTTAGTACAGTAACCAAACGCAATATCCCATAACCTAACTAAACCATCAAAACTACCTGTAGCTAAAATACGGGCATCTGGGTTAAATTTGACTGAGTGTGCGCCACTGTTTCGACCGTGTAAAGTTCTAACGCATACACCTTTACTCACATCCCACAAACGCACACTTGAATCGTTACTAGCACTGACTAGGGTTTGACCATCTAAACTAAAAGTAACTGAGCGCACTCCACTGGTATGCCCACTTAAAATTTTAGTGCAGCTTCCTTGACTCGCATTCCATAACCGAACGCTAGAGTCAAAACTCCCTGTAGCAATGGTTTGACCATCTGAACTAAAGCAAACTGACCACACCCAATCTTTATGACCATCCAATGTTTTGATGCAAGTACCTTTACTCACATCCCATAACCGAACAAAGTGGTCTTCACTGCCACTTGCCAGGATTTTACCATTAGGACTGAAGCTAACTGACCATACTCGCCCCGTATGTCCCTTTAAAGTTTTTATACAGATACCAGCCTTGATATCCCATAAGCGGATGTCGCAATCGTCACTACCACTTGCGAGTATAGAACCATCGTGATAAAACTTGACTGAACATACCCAACTAGTATGACCGTGCAATATTTTTAGGCACTTACCTAGATGAACATCCCACAACCGAATAGAGGTGTCATCACTCCCACTTGCTAAAGTTTGACCAGTTGGACTGAAGCTTACAGACCAAACACAACCTGTATGTTTATTTAAAGTTTTTAAGCAATCTCCTGTTTGTAAATCCCACAGTTTGACTAATGTATCATGACCTCCAGTTGCCAAAGTTTGCCCATCCGGACTAAAAGCCACTGTCCAAACCCAACCCTTATGTCCCTTAAATGTCAACAATTTTTTTCTATCCACCACTTGCCACAAACGAATTTGCCCATCAATATCACCTGTAGCCAACAGTTTTCCATCTGGACTTAAGGCAACTGAGAGAACACTTTTAAAGGTTGCAGCAAATACAGACTGATCAAAAGCAGTATTTTGGAAATTAACTCCAGCTAAATTAACACCCTGTAGATCAGCTTGTCTAATGCTCAAATTTGAAAAGTCGTACCCCTGTAAATCTACCTGCAAATGCGCTAACAAGTTGAGAACATTGCCCCCGGCATACCCTGCTAAGATTAGAACTTGATGTCTTTGTTGCTCCAGTACATCCTGCAACAAAATTACCAGCTTTTGTTGACTGCCCAAGTCTAACAACAATTGCTCAAGCAAGGGTTGTACAATTAGTTGCTTTTGTGTTTCCCTAATATAGTCTTTGGCTGTTGCCTTAATCAAAGCATGGGTTTGGAATAAGCGTAAACAGACAGATTTTTCTCCTACTAATTCTTGACAAACTTGTTCAACCAATCGCTGGGTAGTATATTCCATCACGACTGGTTGTAAAAAGAAATACTCACCGCTTTTTTCAATTAATGACCGTTGTAATAGAGATTTGATGGCTGAAGGTACGAGACGCAGGGAGGAAGATGTCACTACATCAGCTGCTAACTCGGCAAGAGATACTGGCTCTCGATTAATTGCCAGCCAATACATCACTTCTGCTTCTACCGCAGACAAACGCTGGAACTGCCGTTCTAATAAATCGCAGATGTCATCAAAAATTAGTATCCCCTGTTCCATATAATGCAAAACAGGGGTAATCTTACCATTGAAAAGCTCTTGAGTTCCGGCTGCGACCATTTTGAGAGCTAAGGGATTACCCCCATAATGCTTGATGAGTTCTTGCCATTCTTGTTCTGTACCCGTGAATTGTCCTTTTTGCTGAAATAACTGTTGTCCCTCAGTAGGATTTAATCCCTTTAATAGGAGCGACTTCACTCCTGTTTTATCTCCTTCTAATAGCGCAATTTCTCTGGGTTTTTCTCTGGAAGTCAGCAGAACACAACTTTGATGAGGTACTTCCCCAACGCGCTTGAGTAATTGACCATATCCCTCATAGCCAGGGCGATATTGCCCAGCTTGTCTACTACAGAGAATGGTCTCAACATTATCTAAAATCAGTAGACATCGGTTTGATTGCAAACATTCCATCAACTTCGATAGTCTGCCATCAAAACTTTCAGGTAGTACCATCTCTTTTCGCAGCACCCACAGCAAAAATTGCAGTATGTTGGTTAAATGCTCCTCTACAGGTGGTGCATTTTGTAGGCTACGCCACACCACCACCTCAAATTCTGCTTGAATTTGCCATCCTAACTTGACTGCTAAAGTGCTTTTGCCAATACCACCAATTCCTAGCAGTGCGACTAGACGACATCGTTCTTCTAATATCCACTGTCGTAACTGCAATAATTCTTGACTGCGACCATAAAACACAGATAGATCCGGTGCTTCTCCCCAGTCATACTGAGGATTTGCTCTGCGGAGTGCCGATTCTGGAGGGTTGGGTCGGGTATAGTCGTCTTTACACAACTCTAAATTAAAGGCAGCGAAGGCAGACTGCAACGAACTTTTATCTACAGATTCCGATCGCCCTAAAATTCTGGATATAGTGTGTAATGCTAAATGTGTGCGATCGCTCAGTTCTTCTAAGGAAAAGCAATCTCCTGCATTTTCAGCAAACTCGGCTTGAGTTTTGGCGGCTTGAAATTTATCCCAGCCTTTCAGGGTGAGGATTACACCCCGCTTACGTCTGTTTGGTTGCTGTTTCATCAACGTCACTTTGGGAACTGAACTTCCGCTTTGTCTAGCGCAAGTGCATTAAAAATATTACCAGTAAGCCGTGATTACACTAGATAGTCTAGTATATTTATTTATTTTTTTATTAAATCTTAGGAAATTACTAAGTATTAAAAATCACACCTTACTCTTTTAGATTCAATACGGCGATGAATGTAATTCCATACAGTAATTATATTTTTGCCACAAAAAATTTATGATTATTTACGTATTAATTACTAGTAGTTATGCAATTTTAGATGCCATGTAAATCTATTTTTTCAACATTAAAAGCAAAAAATATACCAAAAAATACTCTGGTAGCTACTTATTTATTTGTTTAAGATTTGTATCAATAGATATCGTTGCATAAATGGGGCATCACCAACATATAGAAGTTATGTATGAAACAACAATTAAACAAAAGTAATTCATAGGACTGTTTTGATACTGCGATCGCTCATTTCTAGTTTTTGAAATTACTGAATATCTAGTCTTTGCCTTAATTGAAGCTTTATCACCACCTAGCTTGTATTTTCTAGGGGTCAATTAATGATGAACTTTCACTGAAGTAATACTACGGAAAAATTATGTTTATCGAAACCCTGATCACTGAACCAATTCTTTTTTTTCGCATCGTTGTCATTGTGATATTGTCTGTTACTTTACACGAATTAGCACACGGCTGGGCGGCGATGAGTCAAGGAGATAACACACCACAAAAGACTGGTCATCTCACTCTTAACCCTGTAATTCATATGGGAGTAGAATCCCTCATATTTCTCTGTTTCACAGGTATAGCTTGGGGACAAATGCCTGTTAACCCTGCTAAATTTCGTTCTCCCACATTGAGCAACATTATAGTATCTGCGGCTGGGCCACTATCCAATCTAGCTTTAGGTATTTTATTTATTGCTTTACTCAAATTTTTTGCTAACCCGGATAGTCCAGGAATTTTCAGTTTCGAGTTTCTTTATTTAGCATCTCGGATTAATTTGACTTTGTTTCTATTTAATCTTTTACCAGTTCCGCCACTTGATGGATTTCATGTTTTCAGTGAAATTTTTCCGCAATTAAAGCCATTGCAACATACAAATTTTGGAATTTTTGCCATGATGTTGTTATTTATAGTCCCAGGTGTTGGTGCAGGATTAAGTAAGATTGCTGAGTTCTTTATTTCTGTAACTGTAACAGTTGGAGTTTAATTATTCATTAATACATTGAAAATTAAGTGCAATTTTATGACAATATAGTTCAGTTAGAGCAATAAGGTGTGTTACGCTGTCGCTAACGCACCTTACGTATTTAATAATTCCCTTAACTGAAGTTAAACTGTTAGCTAAACAACTTATTTATCAGCACAATTAATAAACGTAGGTTGGGTTAAACGCACCACAAAATGTATCTCAGCAACTAAATACGGATATTGATGTTGGGTTTCTTTCCGTCAACTCAACCTACATTTTTTTGCTTTGTCAACTTATTTATTGACACAAGTTTGAGCCGAAATGATTGTCTGTGTAGAATAATAACTCGGTTGAGCATATATGCTAATAATACTATCACTAACTACAAAAAAATGACCTTCTTGCTCATACTTAGAAACCTGTAAATCAGGATATTTTCTCACAATTTCCGTTGCAGTCATAGCTGGTACTGATATTTGTTTAGGTAACGTTCCAGTAGCACCAATGTAAAACACTAATGGAGAAATTTTTTCTTGATAAATTTTATCTGTATATTTTTCAAGCTTAGTTTTAGCATCAGTTAATGCTGTTACCATTATTTCTTTACTGACACTATAAACAGAGAATTTATCTTGTAACAACTGCGCTAAACTACTAGCACCTACTTTAGATAAAGTTTCTGCTACTATTCCATAATTTTCGATGCCTAAAAAGTCATCAAAAATCACTTTCATCAACTCATCTACTTTGGTTATTTTGACGCGAGATGACAGTAGCTTATGTCTAAATGCGAGATTTTCTTGAAATGCCATTGTAAAATTAGGCTTAGTGATAATTTCGCCAGTCTCTTTGTCATAAACCCGATACATCTTATTAAGAAATTTGTTGGCAGAATAAAACTTGCTGAAATTCAAAATATCTTTGCTGCCGATATCAATTTTATAACTAGTCTGGCAATCAAGTGTACCATTAGTTATTGCTTGTTGACGGCTTATGTATGTGTTAGTTGTGGGGAAATTAATGTAAACATGACTAGAAATGTAGTGTTTTTTTAATTCATCTAACTGAGGTTCTACAAATATATCTGATTCTCCTTTGAGATGAGCTGCAATAATACTAGAGATTACCTTTGTTTTGGCTAATTCATCAAACAAACCATCAATATTTGGACAGGCAAAATCGTTAGTTACTAGGGGCAAATGCTCCAGTTGAATAGTGTATTCCCGATGGAAATCAAATTCGACTGCATCTAAAACAACTTTGAGTAATTCAAAAGTTTTTTTACTGCTAATTTTGACTTTCAATGACTGAACATTAAGCTTACCATTGTTAACAATGGTGTAATTATTGAATGTGTGTAAGTCATTAACTAGCAGCCCTGCAACTTCCAAGATTGGAGTTTTATCATCAGATTTTACTAGCTTAACTTGACGTTTAACTAGCATATTAATTGTGGCAGTATTGCGATTAAACTCAAACTTACCCATACGAACATACTTAGCATTATCTATATACTCTGTTCGCAACCAAGGCTGAATAAGTTCACCATTGGCATCCCTGACACCTTGAATCCGTTGGATACCTGTTCTTTGATAATTTTCTTGTAAATGCTTGATATTAATAATGATATTATTGCTGTCTTCTGTCAAAATCTCTATGAGTTTTAACAGGGAAATCTTCTCATTATTTGTCATGTGACTTCCTCTAGGAATATTGTTTTGTCTGTCGATTGCAGTCAACTTACATCAGCATAGTACAATTGTATCACACAAATGAACATATGATAAAAACAGGACTTACGCAAGTGTCACAATCGATAGTTGGTGCATGACGCTATAAGTCTCATAACTAGGTTTAAATACTTTCGCAGCGTCACACAACGGCAATAAAGCGGGAGGAAAATCTACACCGCATTTTGCCTCCCCTACGTAAAAAATATGCCAGTTGCGTAAGTCCTAAAAAAATTGGCTAGCGATTAATCGCTAGCCAATTCCAAAGATTTCTGAGTCAATATAGATAGAATTTACGGCGTTGCTGATTAGTGGGATGATTTTTGTCTCACGCAAAGGCGCAAAGACGCAAAGAATCAATATTTTGCTTTGTACAAAAGTCTCAATTCATCCCGCATTTATGCAACGCCGAATTTACGTGGTGTACTCAGCGTTGATTTTCACGTAGTCGTAACTTAAGTCACAACCCCAAGCTTTACCACTACCGTGACCATTCCCTACAGTGACAGAGATTAGAACTGTATCTTCTTTGAGATATGCACCGGCGGCGGCTTGTTTTAAGTATGCGCTGGCGGCGGCGCGGTCAAAGGGTTGGGGTTGACCATTTTCAAACAGGAGAAAATCTCCTAATTTAATTTGCAGATTTTCCTGTTCAAAAGCTACATCTGCACGTCCGGCGGCGGCGGCGATGCGTCCCCAGTTGGGGTCACGGCCAAAGATTGCAGATTTCACTAAGGATGAACCGGCAATAGTTTTAGCGATTTTTCTGGCTGAGAGTTCGTCATGTGCGCCTGTGACTTGCACCTCAATAAGACAGGTTGCACCTTCACCATCACGAGCGATCGCTTTGGCTAAATGCTGGCATACTGCTGTTAACATCGCCTCTAATTTTTCGGCTTCTGCACCCATCTCAGTAATCGCCGGGGTGCGGGATTCCCCATTGGCTAAGGCAATCAAGCTATCGTTGGTACTGGTGTCACCATCTACGGTAATGGAATTGAAGCTTCTATCTGCCGCCCTGCTTAACATTTCTTGCCACAAGTGAGGCGAAACAGCTGCGTCACAGGTGACAAAGGCTAGCATGGTGGCCATGTTGGGATGTATCATGCCAGAACCTTTGGCTATACCACCAATACGGACTGGACGTTCTCCTATAGTTGTTTCTAGCGCAATAGATTTAGTTACCAAATCTGTAGTAATAATTGCCCCTGCTGCTGTATATGAACCAGTATCAGAAAGTGCTGCTACTAATTTGGGAATCCCACCCCGTAAGGCATCCATTTTAATACGCTGACCAATTACCCCAGTAGAAGCTAAAAGAATCAATTCGGGGGTAATATTTAACTCTTTGGCTAATAACTCCGCACTTTCTTGGGCATCACGCACACCTTGGCTACCTGTCGCGGCGTTAGCTTGTCCCGCATTGCAGAGAATGGCACGTGCAATAGCTTTACTTTGCAAGTGTTGGCGACAATAATCTACACAGGCGGCTCTAACTTGGCTGGTGGTGAATACACCAGCTGCGATCGCTTCTACATCTGATACTATCAAAGCTAAATCAGGCAATCCCGAAGGTTTCAACCCTGCGGTGATACCTGCCGCTCTATATCCTTTCGGTGCTGTAACTCCACCAGTAATTTCCTGCCAGTCTGCCATTTTTCCCACCCTTACAACTAATTAGCAGCTTGACTGGCGATTATACCAATTAAATAGTGCTGAGTGCTGTTAGCGGTAGCGGGGCGTTAGCCCGTGCTGAGTGGGGAGTGCTATTCACACTTTTTTATCAAAAAAGGAGAGCTACTTGGGCAGCTCTCCAGATCATCAGGGTGCATCTACTTAGCACAGTATAGCACTTCTGCACTGAGGTGTAACACCCATTATTTATTATTTGTATAAATAATATTAAGAAATTTCACTGAGGATACTGAAATCATGACCATCAAAATTATTGATGGTAGCTTTAATTACTATTGACGCGATATCATTTAAGAGTTCTTGTATCATTCTCATCACAGTAGAGGTGACACGCTAATCAACAAAGGTATTCAATTATTCAGTTTGGTTTACAGGTCTATAGTGTTTGCAAAAAGTTGTCAACTTATTACCTACAGGAAACCCTGGGTTAAGAAACAAGGAGAGTCACTTGGGTAACTCTCCATATTATCAGGGTGCATATAATACAAACAGAATAGCTTTTTAAGTGTCAGAGTTAACACTGCCTTTTCTGTAAATTTGGTAAAAATATTGTGAAGAGATGCCTGAGAAAATACTTAGATTATTCATTCAGCTTCTTTTCTACCAATTCGTTTGTTAGTTTGGGATCAGCACGTTTGTTGGTCTTTTTCAAGACTTGACCGACGAAAAAGCCCTTGAGGTTAATGTTACCGTTGCGATATTTTTCTAGTTCTTTGGGGTTGGCGGCGATGACTTCCTCAACGATGGGTTCTAATACACTAGAATCTGTAATGAGTTCTTGACCTGCAAATGCTTTTTCGGGAGATAACCCTGTCAGCAAGTCTGGTAACTTTTGTTTGGCTTGGGCGTTACTGATTTTGCCGCTTTCAATTAGCTTAATCACCTCAGCCAAGTTAGCGGGAGTCAAAGCAATTTCAGTGATGGTGAGTTTTTGCTTGTTGAGGTAGGCGGCAATATCTTGAGTAATCCAGTTAGCGGCTGTTTTGGGATTTGCACCGGCGGCGATGGCGGCTTCAAAATATGCAACTACAGAAACTTCCTCTGTCAAGACTCGCGCATCGTAAACAGAAAGCCCCAACTCAGTCTCGTAATGGTGGCGTTTTTGGGCTGGGAGTTCGGGTATTTCACTGCGCCATTGAGTTAATTGTGCTTCTGACACCTCAATTGGTGCTAAGTCTGGTTCAGGGAAGTAGCGATAATCGCTAGAACCTTCCTTAACCCGCATACTGATGGTGCGTTGTGAACCTTCTTCCCAGAGGCGGGTTTCTTGGACGATGCGTTCCCCGGCTTCTACGGCGGCAATTTGACGTTCAATTTCGTACTCAATTGCCCGTTGAATGGCGTTGAAGGAGTTCATATTTTTAATTTCTACCTTCGTGCCAAATTCTTTTCGTCCTACGGGACGCACTGAAATGTTCACATCACAGCGTAGAGAACCTTCTTGCATATTGCCATCACTGACACCGAGATAGCGCACAATCCGGCGTAATTCTTGGGCATATTCGGCGGCTTCTTGTCCAGAACGGATATCTGGTTCGGAAACAATTTCTACCAATGGCACACCTGCACGATTGTAGTCTACCAAAGAATAGGTAGAACCAGAAAGGCGATCGCTGCCTGCGTGGACTAATTTACCTGCATCTTCCTCCATGTGCAACCGCGTCACCCCAATCCGTTTGCGCGTGGGGTTTCCCTCTGCATCTACCAATTCAATTTCTAACCAACCATGTTCTGCAATGGGCAGGTCATATTGAGAAATTTGGTAATTTTTAGGTAAATCAGGATAAAAATACTGTTTACGGTCAAATTTACTATATTTAGCGATTTGGCAATTTAACGCTAGCCCTGCTTTAACCGCATATTCTAAAACTTTTTGGTTGAGTACAGGTAAAACGCCTGGTAAACCCATACATACTGGGTCAATATTAGTATTAGGGTCAGCACCAAACGCTGTAGAGCTATTAGAGAAAATCTTAGTATTCGTACTTAGCTGACAGTGGGTTTCTAGACCAATAATCGCTTCATACTCAGTTTTTACGCTCGTAGCAGCAGTCATAATATTACAAGTTCAAGAAATTCACGTAGATTCCTATTTTAACGCTGAAGGAGTAGGGATTGGAGATTGGGGACTGGGGATTGGGGACTGGGGAAGATAAAGAAAAACTTTTGCTAATGATAATTCTCTGCTCGCATACTGGTAAATCCTGCTAAATAACCATCTTCCATGTGAATGATGCGATCGGCAATATCTAAAATTCGGTTATCGTGAGTGACTAACAAAATTGTACAGCCTTGTTCTTTGGCTAATTGCTGCATTAAATTGACTACATCTCTTCCTGATTTACTATCTAACGCAGCTGTCGGTTCATCGGCTAATACTAGTTGAGGATGATGCACTAAAGCCCGTGCGATAGCAACTCTTTGTTTTTGTCCGCCTGAGAGTCCATCAGGATAGTAATCTAGTCTTTCTCCTAAGCCAACTGTGGTTAACATAGCGGCGGCTTTGGTTTGTGCTTCCTGAAAAGAAACACTATTATTCATTTCAAACGGCATTTGGACATTTTGTTGGGCTGTGAGAAAACCCAATAAGTTATGAGATTGAAATATATAGCCAATATTGCGGCGCACTTGTACCATGTCATTTTTACTTGCGCCCCGAAGTTCTTTGTCTAAGATTTTTAGGCTACCTGATTGTACAGAACGCAAACTACCAATCAGTGTCAGTAAAGTCGTTTTACCTGAACCAGAAGGGCCGGTCATGATGACAATTTCTCCCGGTTTTATTTCTAGATTGATATCAAAAAGAATCTGCTTTTTGAGCGAACCTTCACCATAATAGTGATTGAGATGAGAAATAGCGATCGCAGATGACATAATAATTTGTAATTCCCAATAACAAGCAACTAAAAAATGTCAGCAGGGTCAGCCGCTTGCAATTTTCGCATGGCTATAGATGCTGAAATGGTACACATCAAAGTTGTGAGAATAAATATAAATATGGCTCTATCTAAAGTCATCATGATTGGTAGTAATGTTGCTTGACGCGTAATCATATATAACCCTTGAGAAATAGCAATTCCAGGAATAAAGCCGATGGCTGCTAAAATTAAGGCTTCTTGAAAGACAATGACTAGTAAATATCTATTTTTGAAACCGATGGCTTTGAGTGTTGCATATTCTGGTAAATGGTCAGAAACATCGCTATAAAGAATTTGATAAACAATCACTGCACCAACTATAAAACCAATAATTGCTCCTAAAGTAAAAGTGAATCCTACAGGGGTGCTAGTGTTCCAAAAACTTTTTTCTTGAGCTATTAACTCTTGTTTGGAGAGAACTTTGACATCTGTGGGTAAGTTGGCTTTCAAATTAGCAATTACCCAATTTATATCAACTCCAGGTTCTAGCTTAATTAGTCCAAAGTCTATTAATCCTTGCTGTCGTCTTTTGTTAGCAAATAAACGCAGAAAATTCACATCACTAGTAATGATATTGCCGTTGATGCCAAAAGATGTTCCTAATCTGAATAAACCAACAACATTGATTTGACGGTTATTTAATTCTGTTGTAACTTGATTGTTTCCTTCAAATTGAGCAACAATCTTGCCGAACTCTTGACGCGAACCACTATCAAATAAAACTGTATCTGGTTCTCTCAGAGAATTTAAATTATCCTCTACGCCCGGTAAATTAACTACTTTTTCTTCGGGATTAAACCCAATAGCAAAAATTTGCCAAGTCTGTTGATTATCAGGATTTTTCCAGGGAACTGAATCTAAATATATGGGACTAACTGATTGCACACCTGTAAAACCTAATGCCTGATATAGTCTCCTTTGTGAGAATTGATCAAGGGAAATCAACGCTTTATAGCGAGAACTAACTAATACAATCTCACCTTCCAAACTGTTGTGTAATTGTACTGCACCATCAAATAAAGCTTCACGAATACCAAGTTGCAAGAACATTAGCACATCTGCAAAGGCAATACCAGCGATCGCTACTAACATCCGTGCTTTTTCTCGTGATAATTGCAACCATGCTAAAGGGATTTTGCGTTTAAACATAATTTAGTTACTCCCTATTCCCCAGTAATTGCAACTCTAACTTTAGAATTCGTTAAACCCTCTACCTTTTGACTCGACTCTGGGGTGAGGCGGATTTTAACTTCTACTACTCGTGAATCAATATCGGCTGCGGGGTCGGTGCTGAGTACGTCTTTTTTGGCTATCAGTAAGCCAATGTCATCTACTGTCCCTTCTAGTTTTCCTGGGAAGTTAAGTTGGGTGATAGTTGCACTTTGTCCGATTTTGACGCGATTAATGTCAACTTCATAAACTTCTGCAACGACATACATTTGATTAGTCTGCCCGATTTCTACAATCCCTTTGTCGCGGACTACTTCCCCACCCCAAGTCTGAATTTTTAAGATTTGACCGACTTTGGGCGATTTAACATAAGCTAAATCTAAGTTAGCTTGAGCTTCTTGTACGGCGGCTTTGGCATTTTCTACTTCTGCTTGTGCGGCTTGCACATCCGTCGGACGCACCTCTGCAATCTTTTCTAAAGTGGCTTTTGCTTGTTTGAGTCTTTCTTTGAGGGTTTCTGATGTTTGAGTCTGGTTAGCCACCGCCTCCCGTAAACTCTCTTGTGCTGTTTCTAGGGTTAATTTTTTGCTATCTCCCATAGAAGCAGAAACAGCACCTGTTTTTTGCAGATATTGGTAACGCTGATATTCTATTTCAGCATTTCTAACTTCGGCTTCTAAGCGTTTGACGGTCGCGACTCTAGCAACTACTTCTTGACGCAGTTCGGCTTCTAATTCAGATATTGTGGCTTGTTGAGCAGCAAGTTCTCCCTGTTTTGCCCCAGCTTTTACCTGTGCTAATTGTGATTGGGCAACTTTAACCTGTTGTTTGGCTCTATTTAAAGCCGCCAGCCGAATATCCCGATTATCTAGAATAGCAATGATTTGACCTTTCTGAATGCGATCGCCCTGTTTCACCAAAAGTTCTGCTACGCGATTACTACCAGCCGTCTGCGAAACCGATACTTGTATCACTTCCCCTTGGGGTTCTATCCGACCTAAAGCTGTCACGGCTTTCATTACAGGACGACTGACAACGGAAGTAGCTTTTTCCCCAGAATTTCCCGCACTGGACAAAAAATACAATGAACTCGCACCACTAGCCACAGCTAAAGCCACAGCACCCACAATCAGAGTTCTATTGGGATACTTAAAATTCCTAACTCTGTCTGGATAAAGGTTTTGCATAAAGTCATCGCCGGAGTTGGAGCAGTTAAATTTACTGTGTACAACATTTATTATTAAACTTTGTTTGCTCAACTTGTTGTATACATTTTCTAGTGTACACTTAAGAAAATATCTGTCAAGTAATTCCCTATGGGTTTATCGCAAGCAATTCTGACCTGTTTAATTGATGCTCCTCACAGTGGTTATGATCTGTCTAAGGTCTTTAGTGAATATGTAGGTTATTTTTGGCAAGCTTCCCAGCAACAAATTTACAGAGAACTAGGGAAACTGGAGTCCACAGGCTTGGTTGTGTCCGAAATTATTCCCCGTGAAGGTCGCCTAGACAAGAAAATTTACTCAATCACAGAACAGGGGAAGCAGCATTTAGCGGAATGGATGCACAAACCCAGTGAACCTGATGTCATTAGAGAAGATATATTAGTGAAGATTTTTGCTGGTAGTTTAGTACCAGTTGGTGTGCTGATAGAAGATGTAGAACGTCATCGCAGAGTTCATATAGACAAATTATCGACATATCGACAAATGGAGCAAGAAAAATGTCCTCCATCAAAAGTATTAATTAAGGAAGATAAACTAAGAAATTTAGTTTTAAAAGCAGGAATGAGATATGAACAAAATTGGATAGAATGGTGTGATGAAACACTTGAATTATTAAAAAATCTACCCCCAGATTGAAGCAGATTAAGATAGTGTGCATTAAGCATCTAGGTTAAAAAAAAATAGCATTTATAACTTAATTTATAAAAATTGTGAAACTGCACAAACCCAGTTTCTCCAATAGATTGGGTTTATGCAGTCTCAAATATGATTGGAAATCGCTATATAAATAAAACCCCGGAATTTTTCCAGGGCTGTCCTCGTGAACCACCATTTAATTTTTATCCAATTACTCCATAAATGATGAAAATTATCTAGACATAATTCTCTCATTTATGTCTCAATAATGAGGTAATCTAAACTACTTTATTCATTAGGTAGTAAGGTTGGAAATATACGGAATCAATCTAAACATAGAAAAATATACATAGGATTAAAGTAATTTTTAAATAATTATTTCCAGACATATTTCAGGTTTTTATGTCTAAGGAATCAATCTTCAGCACTTGCTTTATTCAATATATTAATCAAGAATGAAATCAGCCTCTAGCAATATAGTAGGCCATCTTGGTAATAACCTAACCTTATCCAATGTCCGTAGTCCGCGCAAGCGGACTTTTTTTATATCAACTATTATGTCTAAAACTTTGATGTTTTAGGCTTGATTAAATGAATTCTCTAGGAGATAATCAAAACGCTATCTGACATAATTGTTAATTACAAAGGTAGCAATTAGCCCTTGTAGTTAGTCCGCTTTCGCGGACTTTATTTATACTGTTTATAGATTGTCATTGTTGTTATATCAAAAAACATAGATGTATCAATTCACTCCGGAATAGCTTAAAAAGATAGCAGGGTATATTCATGTTTCATCTTTAGTTGTGAATTTTTTTCAGGAGGATTTGGATTGAAAATACTACTTCCAACAATATCGATGTAGATACCCCAATACCTATTGTTATATGTTCTGGTGTAGGTAGTTCATGCCAACTACTTATAGTCTAGTTAGAATAACTAAATGTAGAGTATTATTGGAGATAAAACTGTGGATAATTTAGGTAAAAAAAGATTGGAAACTGTGTTAGCAATTACCACTTACGCCATTGGTAGTGGTACGGCTTCAGTTACACCTACACCAGGTGGAGAAATTCCCAAACAGTTAATATTAACTACTTCGGATATCCTTATGTACACTGCTATTTGGAAGATTTACTTTGAAGAAGACTTATCAAGTAAGGGACTAATAGAAATCTTGGCAGAATTGGGTTTAGTGACATTTGGTGCTACGGGAACAGCTTATGTAGTGAGCAAAGCAACTACAGGAATTTTAAAAGAAATTACTAACTGGACTGGCCCTGTGGGATGGGGTTTTACATCTGCGATCGCAGGTTCTTTAAGCGGGTTATTTGGTGCTATTTGGGCAATATATTGTGATTACCTTTATTCTCGAAGAGAGCAGCCAGTTTAATTGATTAGTGTCCTATAGGTTTCGATAAGTTTAATTGGGAAATAGCTAATAGGTGAACTATCGACAGTTTATACATAAAACTGGAAATATATCAGATACGAATACAACAACTGATTCAGTTGTACAATAATTCCCTATTTCTCACTTGAACTTATCAACTAGCTCTAAAAATAGTATCCAGGCATCAATTCTCATCCCTTAATTTTCAATAAATGGCAGTTCCATTTAAGGAATTATTGCTGAGAAAAACAATACATCTAATTATTTTCCTGCATTTTTCTGACTATTTTAGTGACTATCTTTCTGGGTATGAATCTTACCATTTTGGCTAGTATTTTATTTTCTAGCCCAGGAATAACAATAGTTTTACCCTTCATTAAACCACGATAACCAATCTCTGCTACTGTTTGAGCATCCATCATATTTTTCTTCTTGATCAGCTTCGAGTCTGCCATTCCGGTTCTTTCATGAAAAGCTGATTCTGTTGTTCCTGGACACATAACTGTCACACTCACACCTGTACCTTCTAATTCATTAGCAAGTGCTTCGGAGAAAGATAAAACATAGGCTTTAGTAGCAAAATAAACTGCCATTAAAGGGCCTGGTTGAAAAGCAGCAGATGACGCGACATTTAATATTTTACCCTCACCTTGCTTGACCATACTTTTCAAAAATAATTTAGTTAAATGGGTAAGACATACTAAATTCACCTGGAGCATTTCCAGTTCATCATTAAGGCTTGTTTCGTTAAACAATCCATAAGTGCCAAATCCCACATTATTGACGAGTACATTAACATTAATGCTCTCCTGCTGTAACTCTGTAAAAATTTCTTCAGGAGAGGTTGATCGAGATAAATCTTTACTAATAATTTTGAGAGAAATATTAAATTTTTCTTGAAATTCAGTAGCAATTTCTGTGAGTTTTAACTGATTTCTATCTACTAGTACAAGGTTGTAATTATCATGGGCAAAAATACGTGCTAGTTCGTAACCAATACCGCTAGCTGCACCAGTAATCAGAGCAGTTTTCTTGTAGGACTGATCGTGTGTTTTATTCATATGTAATGTTATTGCAAGTAATAGTAATAGATTTTCTACTTAGTGTTTAAGTGATTCTTACTTAAGATATATACTTACCAATTGATATTTCTTAAATAAGATCAAACCCTACAACAGTATATTTAAAGTATTGCCATAATTCTGTATTAAGATATGCCAGTTGTAAAATTTCTCAGAGCAAATTTGAATAGCTTAGATTGTTTGATCCAGTTTATATTTTTATAGCGATTTACCATGCTTTGTAGTGACGTATAATAGCACAATACATTTCAGATAAGCCCAAAACTTTCATATATATGCGCAATTTATCACGTCTTTTAGTAGGTTTAAAATAAACCTAAATCTATATATTTTGCTCAAAAATACCCTACATTACTTAAAATTTTCACTCTTGACAGAGTGTACCTAAACCTGGAAATATGCAACCTATATGCAAAAAAATATATTCGTAAAACTTTCGTGAAAACAGACAGCATATTTTACCGATTGTTCCAAAGTTTCCCCGGTATTTTCTTTGAACTTATCGACCAGTCCCCAACAATAGCAAATATCTATCAATTTTCGTCAGTTGAAGTCAAGCAACTAGCATTTCGTATTGATGTGGTATTTCTCCCCAACAACAATACATTACCTATTTATTTTGTTGAAGTTCAATTCCAACCAGACAAAAAAATATATTCACGGTTCTTTACAGAAATTTTCCTGTATCTAGATAAAACTGAATTGCTCAATAATTGGCAAGGAGTAATTGTTTATCCTAGTAAAAGTATTGATATAGGAGAAACAGAAAGATATATTGAATTACTGACATCGCCACGAGTAAAACGTGTCTATCTTGATGAGTTAGACTCAACAGATGAACAGTCGATTGGTATAGAGACAGTCAAGTTAGTCATTGAACCAGAAACCACTGCGGGGATGAAAGCCAGGGAGTTAATAGTCCATAATTATCTATAAATTTCCTAAAGTTAGTAGAAAGGAGATTGAGAAAATGTTAGGTTTAAGCGATTTAAAACAAACTAAAGTTTATCAAGAAGGCAAACAAGAAGGCAAACAAGAAGGTAAACTTGAGACTGTACCCTTTATGCTCAGTTTAGGTGCAACAGTAGAGCAAATAGCAGAGCAACTAGGCTTAGATATTGAACAAGTTAGACAAGTAGCTCAAAGCCAGCAATCACAGCAGCAAAAATAATCAATTGATTACAACAATTCTGTAATAGAAAACTGTCGTTGACGGTCTAATTCTTGCAGCTTCAATTTTTCGGTATAAAAAGCTTGATAATAAGACTGCCATTTTTCTGGTTCAGCTTCTGGATCTGTTGCTTCCCACAGTTCCAAAAAGTGGCGATAACGCTTTTCTCTTAGCACTCGTTCCATACAAGCGATCGCAGCTTGCACAACTTGGGGAGTACGCATGATCTCTTTCTTCCCTTTCTCATTGAGATGAAACAGATGAGAGATCATTGCTATATCTTCAGATAATTCTAA
This sequence comes from Anabaena minutissima FACHB-250, assembly GCF_014697125.1. Taxonomy (GTDB): domain Bacteria; phylum Cyanobacteriota; class Cyanobacteriia; order Cyanobacteriales; family Nostocaceae; genus Trichormus; species Trichormus minutissimus. The sequence continues at coordinate 34,340 of NZ_JACJRG010000027.1, forward strand.
ATATCTGTCTTGCAAACTAGAGATTAAATCTACCTGTTCCTCCATTAACTCTAAAATCTTTTGCCACAAAAATCGATGGTGAGAAAGGCTAAATTCTAAATCTCGCTCTTCTAAAGCTGCAACAATAGCTTGACGCTGTTCAGCACAATGCAAGTAAATTCCTAGTAACAAGGCTTCTGCTTGTTCTAGAAGGCTGCTGTCTTTAGGAATTAGAGATTGGGGACTGGGGACTAGAGAAAGTTTTCCCCCATTCCCTGTTCTTTTGATAGCTACAGGCTGAGAATATGCAGCCGTAGATGGAGTGATTTGAGTTAATAGATTTTCTGCCCGTAGAGATATGAGGCTACTATCTCTTAAGCTGAGTATTTCAGCAAAATGAAAAATGTAATAATCCCGCGTTTCTGGATTTTGAATTTTTTTGAGTATTTTTACAAACTCTTGAGACACCACCTGAAAATCTGTTGCTTGTCTCAAGTCGCGGTCTTTCAAAATTTGCTGAATCTGCCAATCTATCCAGAGTGGCGCACTATCAAGGAGTTCTTTGCGCTCCGTAGAAGATAGCTCATCTATGTTTCTATGTCTATATTTACGTAGTTGAGATAACCGAGAAATTGTACTTGCTAGAACTTGATATTCCGATGAACCATGAGTTCTCAAAAATTCATCAGCATCTTTACCTTGATGTAAATTGAGAATACGTAACTTGATTTCACCTTTATAAACTAAATCAGCTATTTCACCAATTGCCCGTTCGGTGGCGTTAATTCCCGCCTTATCAGCATCAAAATTTAGTATTAATTCTTTCGAGTCGGTGTAGCGCAACATCAGCCTGACTTGTTCCAAACTCAACGCCGTACCGAGGGAAGCGACAGCATTATTAATACCCGCAGCGTGAAGAGCGATCGCATCAAAATATCCCTCCACCACTACCGCTTGATCAAGTTGGGAAATCCCAGCTTTGGCTTGATCTAAAGCAAATAAAGTTCTCCCCTTATTAAATAATTCGGTTTCTGGGGAATTTAAATATTTGGGTTGTTCATCACTCAGAGTTCTACCACCAAAGGCAATCACCCGTCCTTGGACATCACGAATCGGAATCATGAGGCGATCGCGGAATACATCATAATACCCACCGCCTTCCTTTCGGGGTTTAATCAAACCTGCCTTTTCCACCAACTGCACGGGATAGTGCTTATCCTCTACCAAATAGCGGTGGAGAGTTTCCCAACCGGGAGGAGCATAACCCAAGCCAAACTGCTGGATTGTAGCTTCATTGAAAAGGCGATTGCTGCGTAAATACTTGAGTGCCGATTGCCCTTGAGATTGACGCAAGGCGTGTTGATAAAACTGTGCGGCTGAAGCCAGAACCTCATACAACTGTTCCCGCAAAGATATCTGACGCTGTAACTCTTGGCGTTGTTCTGGTTCGAGAGTTTTGACAGGCACTTGGTAACGCCGTGCTAAATCTAACACCACCTCAGAAAAGGAGTGCTTACCCAAATCCATCAAAAATTTAATTGCATTACCCCCAGCTTGACAGCCAAAGCAATAATACATTTGCTTTGTTTGGCTGACAGTGAAACTAGGACTTTTCTCATCGTGGAAAGGACATAAGCCGACGAAATCCTTACCACGTTTGCGTAACACCACATATTCTGATACAACATCGACAATATCAGCACGATGTTTAATTTCTTCAATTGTGTCTGGGTGTAGGCGCGGAATTTGCATATTAGTTAATGGTCATTAATCATTAGTTTTTCTTCTCTGCCCCTCTGTTCCCCTCGTTCTTCCCCAACTTGGGAGAAATAGCAAAATATCAATGATTAATCACATCTGATAGATATTATATTGTTGTTGCCAAATGAAGAATATTGTATAGAATTGCTAGTCTTAATTTTATTAAGAGGAATTACGGTAAATGGGGCGTATCTTTATTTCAGCAGCCCACGGAGGCCAAGAAGCGGGAGGGATAGATCCAGGTTCGATCGCTGGCGGGACTACAGAAGCGAAGGAAATGATTTTGCTGCGCGATTTGATTGTAACAGAACTGCGATCGCGGAGTTTTGAAGTGTTATCTGTTCCTGATGATCTCAGTGCTGCGGGTACTATTGCCTGGATTAATTCTCGCGGTCGTCGTGGTGATGTGGCTCTAGAAATCCATGCAGATTCTGCTAGTAGTCCGGTTGTAAGGGGGGCTAGTGTTTTTCACATTGCCAGTAATAATGAGCGCAAGAATAATGGCGAACTACTGCTAGTGGGACTGTTGCGCCGTGTTCCTCAACTGCCAAACCGAGGTGTAAAACCAGATACCGAGAGTGGTTTAGGGAGTTTAGCCTTTTGTCGGCAAATTGCGATCGCCTCTTTATTGCTACAAGTAGGGTTTATCAGCAATCCAGAGGATCGGGCTTTGCTGCAAAATCGCCGCCGAGATTTCGCCTTAGGTATTGCCGATGGGCTAGCATCTTGGAGTCGTGTTATTGACCCCACCCCCGGTACTCCCGCAGATCCCAATTATCCACCAATCAACATCAACATTAACGGGCAAACCTATGCAGAGCAAGGAGTTTTAGTCAATGGTAATGCTTATATCCCCATTGATTTAGTAGATCGGCTGCGAATTGACTTGTCAAAATCACCCAATGTCAATCGGATTACCTATCGCAAAGTGGTGTATCTCAAAGCTGTAGAATTGCGCGATTTTAATGTTGCTGTTGGTTGGGATGCAACTACTCGTACTGTCACTTTGCGCTCAAATTTGGTAATTTGCCCTGGTCAATTTGACAGAATTATGGCGAATGGCAACACTTCAGAAGTTGAGATGCAACTCTTCTTAAGAAACAACAATGAAAATGCCCTCAATAAGTTTCCTGACATACCAAAACTCTATCGAGAAGAAGGAGCTTCAGAAGGAGTTAATTATGACATTGCCTTCTGTCAGATGTGCCTAGAAACTGGATTTTTACGCTTTGGTGGAGACTTAAGACCTGAGCAAAATAACTTTGCGGGTTTAGGATCTATTGGTGGTGGTGCTGAAGCTGCCTCTTTTCCTAGTGCCAGAATTGGAGTTAGGGCGCACATTCAACATCTCAAAGCCTACGCCAGTCTAGAACCTCTAGTGAATGAAGTTGTAGACCCCCGATTTCGTTTTGTTACCCGTGGTGTAGCCCCACTCATTGAACAACTCTCAGGACGCTGGTCAGCAGATTTAGAGTACGGTACAAAAATCACCGCCATGCTCAAACGCCTATATGATTCAGCCGGATTTTTAAATGCTAATAGAGTTTAGAAATTGGGCAGTGAGGGAGTAAAGGAGTGAAGGATATAACTAATGACTCACTACTCACTACTCAGCACTCACTACTCAGCACTCACTACTCAGCACTCACTACTCAGCACTCAAAGCGCATCTATAAACTGCTTTACCTTCTCTTGGATAGTCGCATCAGCAATTTCCTCTGCCAATTGCTGGGCATTTTGATAACAAACTCGCGCTAAACTTTTACGTTTTGTTTTGGCGTACAGGCTGCCCATGTTGAGCAAAGTAGCAATTTCACCGATAGAATCATCCTGTTGTTGATAAATCTCCACAGCTTGTCTATAGAATTTTAGGGCTTTGCGGTGAATATCCAGGTGGTTATAGATATAACCGATATTGTTGAGGGTATTCGCCTCGCCAGAGCGATCGCCCATAGCACGACGTGATAAAAGCACTTGATTATAGAGCAATAATGCTTGTTTGGGTTGTCCTATATCTATATAAATAGAAGCAATATTGTTTAAGGTAATTGCTTCACCAACAGCATTTTTCGTAGCCTTTTGAATTGGTAGTGCTGCTTGTAGAAATTCTAGAGCTTTTTCATGATCACCTAAAATACTGTAAGCAAATCCAATGCCGTTGAGGGTTGTCGCTTCACCAGAAAAGTCTCCCAGTAATCGACGCATTGCTAAAATTTGGTTTTGTAGTAATAAAGCCCGTTTGGGTTCACCCAATCTGATATAAATCAGTGCGACATCATTGAGAGTAGAAACTTCCCCTAGGGTGTCTTGCACTTCCCGAAAAATTTGTGCGGCTTTCTCTAGATACTCCAACGCCTGGGAAAGTTTTCCTATCCGACTATAAGTAGAACCTACATTACTGAGTGCTGTTGCTTCTGCTTGCAAGTTACCAAGCTCAACGGCAACAGCCAAAGCCTGCTTGAAAGCATCTAAGGCTTGTTGCATCTGACAACAACCCAGATAAGCTAAACCAATATCATTTAATGTATGCCCTTCTCTGGCTCGATCGGAAATGGCTCTGGCTAACTGTAAATTTTCCTTGACTAAATCCAGATATTCTGGAAATTTTCCCTGCTTATAGTAGCCATTGGCTGTATCACGACGTTCTTCCCACTCTTTGGCTTGATTGCAAGATTGCGTCATTTGACCTCAGTTGCACTGCAAATAAATTGGCGGGTTATTCTTGGACTTCTATCGAGAGCAAGTTGCCCAAGTTAAGTTTAGGTTAACCTTTATTTTCTACCTTTAGGTACAAGACGTAAAGAAATAGATGTGGTAGTTTTAACCCGCTATCAGCAGTATTAGTTAAGCTGTCTTAAAAAATCGTATGATTTCGCGGACATGATCCAAAAATTGCCCATCGGTGGAAAGTTGCGCGATCGCATTGCGTGCTTCCCTGGCTAATCTTTCATGTTCGGTTTGATTGGTAGCACGTAATTCCTCTAAGTTAGCAGCTATTCTGGCTAAGTCTTTGCGGGTTTCATCAGCAAAACGTTGTTGCGTTGTAGCTAAAGAATAGGGTTGTTCTGGGTTGAGTTGGTCTTCTAAAACTTGGACTTTTTGCTCAAATTCATAGAAGCGATTGCGGAGTTCGACAATATCTTCACGGGGATATTTCCACTCTTGGCTAATCGTCGTCAGCCTGGCGTATAAATACTCATAAGCGCGGATAGCTGGACGCAAGATAGTTAATAACAACGCCGCACCAGAACTGATATAACCTACAGCACTAATACCCGTGGCGGCGAGGGTATAAAGACCAATAGCTGAAACTAAGTGTAAAGCTAAAGCAGCCCAGAGCGATCGCTTGGCTAGAATTCTGACATACTTAACTTGTCTTTCGTCTACAGGTATTTCTTTTTCAATTGACTGTGCGGCTTCCGCTAAAACTTGCTTGGCTTGAAAATGGATATTCCAGGGGACAGTGACAATCACCAACAACCACCAAAAACTTGCACCCCCAATAACCCAGTCGAGGAAGTTACCGGCTGGGACATGAAACCATTGCAGCACGCCAAAACCTAGCAGCACTACAGCCACAATCCCGGCAATCGAACTAATAAAAAAATTGAAATACATATATAGCCCTGATCTTGGTGAAACTATCACCTCAATCATGGCTAGACTATGGCATTTCTACGGAAAACTTTGTGATGCTTTTTCTAGCTGCATACATTATCTACGGGATGAGATAGCTACGCCAAACTGTTTGGGTGTCTTGACTACTCTTACTTGGTGACAGCAATCGCCAAGTTTTACCTTCTTGTTGAATCTGTAAGTAAATTTCAAACGGTTGTTGCAGTTTTGTCAACTGTCTCTTGGGTAGCTGAAAAATTAAGTCGTAGTTTCCCAACACTCGGAAAGCCGGTAAATTTTCAATCGTCAAAGGTTGTTCCTGGCGAATTTTCAGGTGTTTAATTTCAAACCTTTGGAACTTGAGATCCAACTGCTGATTGAGTTGCTCTTGGGTTTGTTCTAGCTGGAGTGCGATCGCTTTCTGCACTAACTCACTAGTTGGTAACAATCCAATATTGCCACAACCCACTAATAGCATCAGCAAAACCACCGTTACAACGAACCGCACCATGTTAATTCTTATATAGTTTCAGCGATAGTATAGCGGGAGATACCTAAAACTCCCTCATGTATTATGTCATCACAAACTATTGGTCTTAATCAAGAACTTTACACCTACCTACTGGCTAATTCTGTGCGAGAACCGGAAATTCTCCAAAAATTACGCCAAGAAACAGCTAATCATCCCCACGCTGTCATGCAGATTTCTCCAGAACAGGGACAATTTATGAGCCTGCTAGTGCAGTTAATGAGCGCAAAAAGAACCTTAGAAATAGGCGTATTTACTGGCTATAGTTCCCTTTCTGTCGCCTTATCGTTACCTAGTGATGGTCAGTTAATTGCTTGTGATCTCAGTGAGGAATTTACAGCCATTGCCAAGCGTTATTGGCAAGCAGCAGGAGTTGCGGATAAAATTGACTTGCGATTAGCACCAGCACTGGAAACTTTAGATACCCTATTAGCAGAAGGACAAGCAGCAACATTTGATTTTGCTTTTATTGACGCAGATAAAGAAAATTACCTCAATTATTACGAACGGGCTTTGCAATTAATCCGTCCTGGTGGATTGATCGCCATTGACAACGTTTTATGGTCTGGAAGAGTTGCCGATCCGCAAATCCAAAACCCTAGTACGCAAGCTATCCGTAACTTCAATCAAAAATTGCATGATGATGAACGAGTCACAATTTCTCTTGTGCCAATAGGAGATGGCCTAACTTTAGCACTCAAGCGCAGTTAATAGCGATGTAAATATTAAGTAGGTGAGGCAAAAAGCGGTGTGAAGATTCCTCCCGCTTTATTGCCGTAACACAACGGCAATGTGAGGATTTAAGCGTTAGAGACAGTAGAAATTAGCCGTCACACAATACCATTCTGCGTTGCATTACTCGTTGCTTTAACGCAACCTACAATTTAAGGTTTATTTTATAAATTATCTCTGACTACAAACTTGTTCAATAATATCTGCCAGATGTGCAATTTTACTCTAAATCTATAACTAAAGTCAGATATTTAGTCTCTCCCAATGACAGTATTTTTATAAGGCTTCATGATTACCAAAATATCATTGCGTCTTGTTGCGTGATGGTGTTCCGCCCAGCGTAGCTGATGACCGACCGTCGGTCGGAGACCATCGCCAATTTATGCAAATTTATATTTCTCAGACTGATTATTAAAAATTGTCAGATTCAAGTAATTTAAAGTCAATTAGTGTAGGAATAAAATTTAATGTTGAGATTATTCCCCAGAATTCAAAATAAACTATTAAGAAATTTCATAAGATTTCCTTTAATAAAATATCATGCTGATCTTGCTTATCAAATAGATGTCAAAGAACATCTTCCCTATTTACCGATTATTTCAAGCCATGATTTAAATATAGTAAAAGCAATAAAAACTCAAGGAATAGCAATTACATCTTTAGATGAATTAGGTATTCCATCTAATCTCCAAATTCTCCAATTAGCACAAAAATTATTACCCAATATTAAATCTAATATTGCTGTACAAAAAAATGGATTTGTGGTTCATGCTAATGCTGAACAAATGATTGAGTATCCAGAAATATTCTTGTGGGGATTGGAACAAAGATTGTTAAATATTATTGAAAATTATCTTGGTTTACCAGTAGCCTATCATGGTGCATATTTTCGTAGGGATATTGCTAATCAGTTAGAAACAGGATCAAGACTTTGGCATATAGATACAGAAGACCGACAAGTTATAAAAATAATACTTTATATCAATAGTGTGGATGAAGAGACAGGGCCATTTCAGTACCTGCCTCAACCTTTAACAACAGAAGTGGCTAAATCTTTAAATTACACATCTGGCTATCTTACAGATAAAACAATGCAAAAGGTGATATCTCCAAAACAATATCAATCATGTGTAGGGGCTGCTGGTACAGTAATTTTTGCAGCCACTGGCAGTATTTTTCATCGTGGTAAGCCACCAAGCAATTCAGATAGATTTGCCATTTTCTTTGATTACACTTCTCATAGAAAAAAATATCTATACTATAATACTTCGCCTTTAACTAATGAGTTTTTAGTCAAATATTATAACCATCTTTCAGAGCAACAAAAAAAATATATTTATTGGCAATAAAAAAGGAATTGGGCATTAGAAAAAATTATTCCCATTCCCCAATCCCCAGCCTTTCAATGAGTTGATTTGCAATGAGTGGATTTTGGATTGATTAATCTAAAATCCAAAATCCGTCTTGAAAAGTTGAGCCACTGCGTTAGATGGGTTTCCCCGCTTGTAGCAAGTGGCGTTCCTAGGTTGGGAAACCTGCCTACAGAACTTTCCGCAAAATCTAAAATTCCCAATCCCCTCATTCACTCATCACAGAAGCGCAGGCTTGTGCTGCCTGCCAGAGTTTCTCTACAAATAGTTCTGTGCGATTGCTGATTACGGTCACAAACACACCATCTGCATCCTCAGAACCATCTGATAACCAAGAACCCCGCAGGGTAATTTCCACATACTCAGCATCACCAGTTGACACATCAATAATTTCACTGTTAGCAAATCTGGTTTCAGCCTTGAGTGCTTCAATTCCTGGCAAATCCGCAGGTAGCAAAAAGGAAGCAGTGCTGGGTTCAACGCATAAAGCTTGACCAACCCGTAGTGCTAAAATTACTCGTTTTTGTACCCATTTTTCTAGCGATAAGGCAAGATATTCCAAATAAAAACTGCTTTCGGTGTAAGTTAATTTCAGCATTCCTTATGCTCTCCTGCTATTCCAGGTTTGCTTGCACATCTATCCAAAATTCTGTGGCACTTTCTCGCCAAGTTTCACTAAATCCAAAGGCTACAGCCGGGTGAACTGGTGGTTTTGGTTTAGTCCGCAACTGCATACCCACCTCAACCGGAGTGCGGTCGCCTTTTCGAGAGTTACACCTTTCACAAGCTGCAACCACGTTATCCCAAGTGTGAGAACCACCCCTAGAACGGGGAATCACATGGTCTAGTGTTAAACGCTTATTGCTACCGCAATATTGGCAACTGTGATGGTCTCTACGCATAACCTCCCGCCGATTCACAGGGGGAACTTTCCATGTCCGTTCAATCGCAGCAATTTTTAGGCGAATATATTTTGGGACATCAACTATCAAGCTGGGTGAGTGAACTCGCCACCCACCTTCTGTAGAACCAAGCAAAGGTTCGGCTTTATTGGTAATTAACAGCACAATAGCCCGTTTAATATTAACCCGGCACAATGGTAAGTAGTTTTGCGAAAAAACCACCACGAATTGCTCTAATCTTGGCATCGCGTTAGCGTAGCTTATCGAAGATGTCGCCACAGCTTCACTCCTTAATAAAAAACCCCCGCTTCTGATTTAGGTGAGGCGGGGGTAAAAATTTGACCATCATTTTGTTTGGTCTTACCTTGGTACAGCATTTCTCCATCTGTACCTCCCGCTTGTTACATCTAGTTGTGGTTTGGCATTCAGCCCATCCATGCTGAAATATCTAAAATCATGATTTTCCTCTGTGATTTGCTCATGCTTGTGGCTACCATCGCCCATAAATAAATACTCCACGCCCACAGCACCTGATTCCCAACTAATGCGATAGTTAGTTGCGCTCCAGAAAGTAGAGATGGGGTAAATGGCTTTCACAGAAAATTTCACCTATTGAACATTTCTTTAAACATACTACACTTGTATTACTATCCTGTCCATACTTTAAAGGAGAAAAATTCATGCACACAATTACTCGCACCCCAACTACCGATATGGAAGTTACTAGCATTCGCTTGGAGCGAGAACTTAAAGAGAAACTCAAAGAAATCGCAGGCAATCAGGGGTATCAAGCTCTCATCCGCGATATTCTCTGGAATTATGTACAGCAAAAATCTGGCGAGTGGAAACCGCGATTTTCAAGAGCCGATATTCGCGCTAGTATAGCCGCCACCGCTCAACAAGAAGAACGTTGTGTACTCACAGGTCAACTCATTCAACCCCAACAACCCATGTTATTAGGACTAACCAAAAACGGCGATATGGTTCCTCTCGCTGTCGAGAGTCTAGCCGGATAGTCTGCTATGCAGGTGAATACAGCTTAGTTGCTGCTTGATAAGCTACTAGGTTGTATTCATCACTTTTTTATTAGAAAATTTCTATGTTTATTGCTTGACAAATAAATAATTTTAATTTAATTAGGTTAAACACTATAAGTAGAACGACTTGAAAAAACCAAACTATGTTAAGTAATGTTAAAAAACTAGGATTGAGTTCGTAGTAAGGACTTTAGTCCTTTTTTGTTCCCTGCGGGACGCTGCGCGAACGCGGAGCGTCCCGCAGGGAACGGAGAGAACGCAGAGAGAACTAAAGTTCTTACTACAAACCTTTAATTATTTACCCTGTTCTACTTAGTAACCTGCTTTAATTTTCCTACTTAATTTGAATAGACAGGGAATAGGGAATCAGCCTTTTTGTGTAGGGGTAGTTTTAAAAATTGGACACAACAAAAAACCTTTTCCCCTCTCCTAACGCCCTATTCCTTCACTTCACCCAACAATTGTGGAGTGCTAAATTCCCAGATAAGCTTTTTTACAAGCTATCTTACTTAGAAATTTGCGTCGCAACAGTAGTAATGCGGTGAATACATATGAAGTTCTGGTTTGAAATCTAGAGATATCACGGTTTATGTATAGTTCCCAACAAGATATCTTAAGGCAAAAGTTATTGATGAATACTAGACCATCTACTTAAACATAAGTTAGATTAAGTATTCTCGAAAGTTTTGAGTCTTTCAATAATCATGTATAAATTTTCTTAATATACTGATAATTTGCTCATCTGCAAAATAAAGGGGCTATAACAGAATGATAGAAAATCTTGAAGGAAGATTTGCCATCCATCCGGTATAGCCACACAAATAACGGTGAATAATATGCCAAAAAGTTGGGTGCAAGCACAATGGGGTCATTATTCAAGAACAAATCAGGAATGAAAAAGCATTTACTAGTGTCACTACAACGCCCCGATGACCCAGAGAGACTCAAACCATACCCAGTCAAACTGATGCAGCATCAGGAAGAAACATCCCACAAGTTAGCACAAAAGATTAATCACATCATTGCTAGCAGTCCATCGACAGCATTGATGCTGCCAGAAATTGCCAAATGGATAGGAATGTCCACCAATGTAGATTGTTGCTGCTTAGTTACGGTGACGAGTGAGGACTCAACCGAAGCAACGACCGCTAGTTGGTGTTCGGATGAATATCTAGGAATGCCCCAGCCAGATGAACTATTCTCTGTTGAACAGTTAGTGCTGCAATGTGCTAATGAACCCTTCACGATTGAGGATATTGCCACAATTCGTAATAGTTTAGCGATTGGGTGTCAACAGTTACCATTACCTATCAAAGCGGTGTTAGCAATTCCTACCCGCTTTGGCAACAAAAATAATGGTGTAATAAATCTGATTCAATTCCAATCTTATGATTGGGGGAATTCAGAAAAACAAATTCTTAACACGATCGCCTCATCCTGTGCGATCGCTTTTTCCCAAGTCACCCAAGCACAGTTAATTTCCACCCAGCAGCAATATCTACAAAAAAGCAATCAGCATCAAAGCCTGATCAAGCAATTAACTATACTTAGTCGCAGTAACTTGGAGTTAAATCAAATGCTCCAACTCGCCATAGCATCTACTGCTGAATCTTTACAAGCAGACAGGGGTTTATTAATCCTCCTCAAATATACAGATCCATTATTTAGAACTCGCACTAAAAAACAAATTCCTCAAGCTAAAGCCGATGTTGTTGGTGAATGGTGTAGGGACAATACCAGTCAAACAGAATCTTTAAATCAATCTTTTGCTTTGGCAGATTGTGCTTTGTGTCAGCGAGCTTTTCTGGAGGGGGGCAAGCCACTGATCATCAATGACTACACGGATTTACAAGATACTACAACTGTTGCCCCACTATTTGCGATTACAGAATTGCCATCTGTGCTGTTAATGCCGTTAGAAAATCAAGGTAGAATTTTAGGTTTTTTAGTGCTACAGCAAGCAGTAGCTCGTGAATGGCAACTAGCAGAATTAAACTTGGTCGAAATGGTCTGCGCTCAAGTCAGCAATGCCATTATTCAGTCAAAAACACTACGACAAGTCCAGACTTTAGTCGATGAGCGCACCGCCAAACTGCAAACCAGCCTGGAACTACAGGCCAAACTGCATGAAAGAACACGGCAATATGTAGACCAATTGCGGGAATTGAGTCGGCTCAAAGATGAGTTTATGAGCAACATCAGCGATCGCCTCCGCCACCCCCTGACAAATATGATGATGTCTATCAATAATTTGCGTTTGCCAGGGATCACAGCCGAACGCCAAGACAGATACTTAGATATTCTCGAAAAAGAATGTTCTAAAGAAATCAACTTAATTAATGACTTGCTCACTCTGCAAAAACTAGAGACACAGCAAGAACCACCACACTATGAAAATATTCATGTCAACACCAGAATTCAAGAACTAAGCAGTTCTTTAAGCGCAAAACTGGTAGAGAAAGGCTTAAGTATAAATTTAGATATACCAGAGCAACCGTTAAAACTCCAAACCGAACTGGAGAGTTTTGACAGAATTCTGCATGAGTTATTAAATAATGCGTATACATACTCAGAGCGGGATACTATTATTCACCTGCACGCCAGTCACCAAGTTAATCAGTTAGTAGATCAAGTTATGATCAAAGTGACTAATACAGGACGTGGCATCTCCCAAGAAGAAGCAACCTATATCTTTGATAGGTTTCGTCGCGGTAGAGGAGGTCGTTGGACACCAGGTAATGGCTTAGGACTCGCTTTAGTGAAATCCTTAGTGCAGCATTTAAATGGAGCGATCGCAGTTGAGAGTAAGCCCATACCTGATTCTCAACTCAGTGAAATCTGTTTCACCCTGACTCTGCCCCAATTTTCTGACGAGAACACACCATATTCTGAAAGTGACTAACCAACAAACAAGCACAGAGGACTTTGAACTCGATCCCAATCTTGATCCTGACTTGGGTTTGGTTGCGGATACAGCTAACTTACCCCCAGTAGAAGTCCAAATCGCCAAAGTCGCCGAGCGACAACGACAAATTACGGCTAAAGTTCAAATTCCCCATCCAGTAGAACGAGTCTGGAAGGTATTAACAGATTATGAAGCCTTGACTGATTTCATTCCCAACCTAGCCAAAAGCAGTCTCTTAGAGCATCCTGATGGTGGGATTAGACTCGAACAAATCGGCTCTCAGCGTTTACTCAATTTCAACTTTTGCGCCCGTGTAGTCCTAGACTTGGAAGAATCTTTCCCCAAAGAAATCAACTTCCAAATGGTAGAGGGAGATTTTAAAGGCTTTTCTGGTTATTGGTGTTTAGAGCCTTATGTCCTTGATCAACTAATCGGCACTAATCTCTGCTACAGCATTGAAATTTGGCCAAAATTGACTATGCCGATCACAATTATTGAACGTCGCCTCAGCAATGATCTCAAATCCAATTTGCTGGCGATTTACCAGCGAGTCAATTACCTAGCAAATCAAAAGTAACTATAAAGATTAAGTTCCTACAGATAGATTTCTGTAGGAACTAGTTCTTAAATATAGATGAGACTTTTTAATCTCTTTTAATTTAATCAGTACCCCCAGGGGAATTCGAATCCCCGTTACCTCCGTGAAAGGGAGGTGTCCTAGGCCTCTAGACGATGGGGGCATCAACCTCAGACCTTTTATAAATTAACGGATTTTCCCGATGATGTCAATAGATTTGGCAAAAAAAATTTTTAAGTTCGTAGGAAGGACTTTAGTCCTTCCTTTTTCAGCAATTTAGCCTACCCTGTTAGACACTTAACTCCAAACCCTTTTTCCTCTAGTACATAGTGAACATCTTCCAAAAGGCAAATTATTCACATCTGTCAACAGGTGTATTTTTTTTAGTGTTTAATACTCAGAAAGTTATGCTGATTGTTGGCAACTTGCCATACTCACTCGCCAATATAGCGAGAAATAGAGTATTGTGAAAAACTACGTATGAAAAAAACTCTGAAGTTCACAAAAAATCAATGGTCTAATGTTGTACCCTGTAAAGGGAATCTTCATTATTCTTTACAAAAGATTTTGCAATACATCGCTCAAAATCCATAGCATGGAAGCATCTTTTGAAGTCACCCTCCAGATGGTGATCACCGTCGTTGCAGGTATTAGCGCGCAAGTATTGGCGGCATATTTTCGTGTACCCAGCATCGTCCTATTACTCCTCGTGGGTATTTTCCTCGGTTCTGATGGGATTGGGCTATTACATCCCCAGTTACTCGGCACAGGACTGGAAGTGATTGTGGCCTTAGCAACGGCAATTATTCTATTTGAAGGTGGACTAAACCTAGATTTGCGAGAGTTGGGTAGAGTTTCTCTAAGCCTACAACTGCTTGTCACCTTGGGGACACTGGTAACGTTGATTGGTGGGAGCATGGCGGCTCATTGGTTGGGTGAGTTTCCTTGGAATATAGCTTTTCTTTACGCTTCTATTGTCGTGGTGACAGGGCCAACAGTGGTTGGCCCCTTACTCAAACAAATCAATGTAGATCGACAAGTAGCAACACTGCTCGAAGGGGAAGGTGTATTAATCGATCCAGTTGGCGCAATTCTCGCCTTTGTGGTGCTGGATACCATCGTTAATGGTGACGGTGATCCTATCAATGCCATTGTCGGGTTAGTCATGCGCCTTGGTGTTGGTGCGGCAATCGGTGCTGTTGGTGGTTATGTGATGAGCTTGATTTTCAAACGCGCCAATTTTTTGTCCTTCGAGTTAAAAAACCTTGTGGTTTTGGCGGTGCTATGGGGTTTGTTTACCCTAGCGCAGATGATTCGCACCGAATCAGGAGTGATGACTACAGTAGTTGCCGGGGCAGTATTTGCTAACTCCTCTGTGCCAGAGGAACGACTGTTGCGTAGCTTCAAAGGTCAACTGACCATTTTAAGTGTTTCTGTACTCTTTATTCTGCTAGCGGCTGATTTATCCATTGCCAGTGTGCTGGCTTTGGGTTGGGGTAGTTTATTTACCGTTTTGGTGTTGATGTTTGTTGTTCGCCCCATTAATATCCTGTTGTGTACTGGGAACAGTGACTTAAACTGGCGACAAAAGTTATTTTTAAGCTGGGTTGCGCCTAGAGGTATTGTTTCTGCTTCGGTCGCTTCCTTGTTTGCGATTTTGTTGACCAAACATGGAATTAATGGTGGTGATGCAATTAAAGCTTTGGTCTTCCTAACAATTATCATGACAGTGGTTTGTCAAGGATTGACTGCTGGCTGGGTTGCTAGATGTCTACAAATCACCTCTCAAGAAGCTAAAGGTGCGGTAATTGTCGGTTGTAATCCCTTAAGTCTATTAATTGCCCGATTCTTTCAAGAACGGGGGGAAAATGTTGTACTCATCGATACTGAACCAGAATTTTTAGCTCAAGCTGAAGCTCAAAATATCAGGGTAATTGCTAGCAGTGCGCTGGATGCTGAGGTGTTGGAAGAAGCAGGACTAGCTTCGATGGGGACTTTCTTAGCGATGACTAATAATGGCGAGGTAAATTTTGTTTTGGCGCAACGAGCCGCCGAGGAATTTAATCCCCCAAGGGTTTTAGCTGTTTTTCCCCGTGACCCCCAAGCCAATAATTCTGCTAATAATAAAGTTAACCAAGCTTTTGTCTCGGATTTGGCAATTAAAACTTGGAATGAGTATCTCAATGATGGACGGGTGAAATTAGGGACAACTACACTCAATAAAGCGGAATTTGCTACCCAAAAGGAACGTATCCAAGAAAAAATTCGGACTGGAGTTTTAGTCCCGTTGTTGGTAGAAAGAGAAGCACGTCTCCAGATTACGCCAGCTAACCAAGAGTGGGAAGTAGGCGATCGCATTATCTACCTGTTGCATGACCCCAGACCGAACCTGTTAAAACGCTTATCTGGTGCTAGTCAGTCTACGCCTCTAGTTCTAGAAAAGTTACCGGAGTTGGAAGAACTACCTTTAACAAAATTGGCTCAACTTTCTGCTAGTGATGCACCTGCAAGTTGAATTTTCTCCTCGGCTTGTTCTGCATACATTTGCTGTTCTTGCCACAATAAAGCTGCCAAATGCACCACAGCTAAAATAATTGCCCCTAGAGAAATTATGTAGCTGTGCAGGGTGTATAAATGTTCAACAGTAATGCTGCTAATTGCTCCACCACCTGTAAGAATATCTCGCAGTTGTGAACCAATCACAGGAATAGCTTGGATCTTGCCTAGCTCAATGTTAAACCGCCAGTAACCTTCTTGAGTCCAATCGAGGATCATGGCTGTCCAATCTAGCGCGATCGCACTCAAGGTAAATAAAATCCCACTTACCCAAGCAAATAGCCAACTCCGGCGAAATTGCCGTCCTAAAAACATGATGACAATCTGCACCAGAGCGATCGCAATCATCGCATTACCTGCAATATCATGCGCTCTATGGAACAGCCAACCATAGGAAACCTCTGTATCAATCATTCTCAAAGAGTTATAAGCCCCGCCGGCTGTCGGTTCGTAATAAAAAGACAACAAAATGCCAGTAGAGACATAAATCAGGCATAGAGAAAGAATTACGACCGATAATATCGTGGCGATTCGCCGCAAAATCCTATCAAACTGGGTGCTTTGCATAGCTCACCCCTCCTAATTATTGGATTAATGATATATTTTTATTACAATTCTAACTAAGATTTATTAAAAATAATAACTAAAAATCAATTTCTCTCTGTGCCTCTGTGCCTCTGTGCTAAAAGCCCTATGCTACCGTCACCTGTCTTTTTCAGAAGAAATAGCAAAACAGGCAACATTTCCTGATGTGGTAGCTATGGTAATATATCTCGGCTTGCCGATATTCATCACCACAGCTTGAGTTTTCTTTCGGAAGTGCAACTAGTGACTAATCTTTTGTTTTGAGCAAATAGACTTATGCTCTTAGACTGATGCGATCGCCCTGACTAGTAACTACCCTATGCTTAAGCTGAAATGGTGCGGGATGGTGCAACGCATAACAATGGAAATTTCTGAGTGAGCATTTCATTAACCAGCTCATCAGCCAGTGCAACCAAGAAAACGCGTGATAGCTTAAAAAATTAAAGAGTGGAAAAAGTTTCCATGATCGTGTTTTGCGCGTCAACATGGACAGCTATGATTTTTCCAAGGGACGCATTTATTACAATCAAGATAAAATTTCTTTGCTAGTCAACTGCAACCGAGCCGAGTGAACGATTAACAGCTATGTCTTACGTCTCCCTGATAAAAAATATACCAGAATTTCTCAGCCAACCAACTGGGATAGCAGCAATAGCCTCTGTCGGCATTCACGGTGCTATTGCATTGATTGTGCCATTGATGCCTGTAGATTCTAACCAACCGAAAGAATCATCTACACAAAAAACAGTTGGAGTCTTAGAACTCAGCCAAGCTGACCAAAGTCGGCTACCACAGACACCAGAGATGAACTCAGTTGCACTACAACCACAAGTGCCTTTACTACAAAATCAATTTCCTCAACAACCGCAACTGAGCAATCCACCTAATCTGGATACCCAGACAACAGTCTTAGCTCCTTTGCCACCACCTGTCAATACACCGCTATCAATGCCACCGCTTGCGACAATTCCTGAAAATTATTATCGCACACCCTCTTTTCCACAACGTCAGGCTTTGCGGGTATCTCCCAAGAGAAATTTCCAATTTGATAATTCTACCTTCAATCCGGCTAATAATAAATTCGCTCGTGTCACACCTCCTAGTTTTGATAACAAGGAGATAGTTCCAGAAGCATCAAAACCTCTATCTGTAGACAAATTGCCAGAATTGAGTGCAGCGACGCTACCAAACGATTTGCCTGCGACTCAAGCTGTTACGCCACCTGCTATTACTACACCCAATAACAATCAAGCCAATACACAACTTGGTGGTGATGCAGCTAAACTCACTCCCATTACTGAGACTCCCAAAGTAGGAGATAATTTAGCCCTTGCCAATCCAAGCATACCTAAGTCAGAGCAAGGAAATACCTCCAATCTGAATAATTTGCCTTCAAAGCAAGCTGAAATTGGTGAAATTGCTCATGTAAACTCATACGAAAATTTGAGAAAAGCACTTCAGCAGCAATACCCCAACTCGCAAGAAAAAGCAGTTATTCGGAGCATTATCCCTACAGAGAAACCAGGTCTTGACAGTACACTATTAGGTGTCTTAGTGGTAGACCCCGAAGGTAAAGTGTTAGATATCAAGTTTCAAGACAGGTCAGTTTCTCCTGAACTAGAACTGAAAGCAAGGCAATATTTTAATCGAAACAAGCCTAAAGCTGATCAGCAAATCAGCCGTTATCCATTTAGCTTGCGTTTTCAACATGGCAGCAGTGTTACAGATGAAACGAGTCAAGAAAAAGCTCCGGCTGTAGTTATTCCCAATTCAGGTAATAATCCGGGTGTCAATAATAGTCAACCTACACCTAAACCCGAAGCTAAATCAGAGCCTTTACCACAACTACAAATCAACAAAAATCAACCTGCATCGAATGCAGTCATAAAAGCACCTTCTGAGCAGACTGTAAACAAAGATGATTTATCATCCTCGCTAGAATCTGGTCAAGACCTGATACAGAAGTTGCAAAATTTGCGTGAGGCTAGACAGCAAAAGCAAAACTCTAATCCTTCAAAGCCATAAAATTAGCTAATTGATTCATAAAACTTAAGAACCTCGGTGTCGCAGAGAAACCGAGGTTCTCTAAGTATTGGAATGTTCACCAACCTTTCTCGGCTTTTTGGAAGACGTAAGCAGCCACCGCTAGAATTTCTTGCTCACTTAACTTCTTCTTGAAGGCAGGCATAGCATTTTTACCATTCTCTACTTGATGAATAATTGCCTGTATGGAGTCAGTATTATAATTGTCTAGATACTTTGACAGTGCTTCTTTTTGCAAGGTTTTGTGGGAAATTAGAATATTACCACCACCTATATGACAAGCAGCGCAATTATTCTGAAAAATTTTAGCACCTGGGGATATTTCTGCTGCTAGAACTGGATTAGTAAATGTAAGTTTAAGTATAGCGATCGCCACGAATAAAATTAATAAGACTATTCTCAAAATATTTTCCTCAGAACCAAGCTTTGGCAATTGCAACGCTTTGATTGCTCAACCGCCCCACTCACAAGGGGATGGGGTTTTACGCATCACGTCTCATAAAATTTGTGGTGACTAGTCATATTACCCCTTAGTTAGAGGGTAATACGACTAGTCACCACTATTAATTTATAGTATTGCCCTTGGCTAATTTAGCTGTGGAGCATGGAAAATCATTTGGTCTAGCCTTCGACAATGATTTTACCGACCATACCAGCACCCCGATGAGGTTCGCAGTAGAAGGTGTATTCCCCAGCAGGAGCATCTGCGGCGAAGGTAGTTGTTTCTTTTTGACCAGGACTCATCATCAACTGTTTATGAGACAGTGCTTTAGCTAAATCAGCACTTTTAGCAGGGTTGAGGCCAGAATCAAAAACAACGTTGTGGGGAGGTACTTTGTTGTTTAACCATTCAATAGTATCGCCTGGTTTAATTGTCAACTTTGCTGGCTCAAATGCCAACATTCCTTTATCAGTACCCAGTTTAACTGTATATGTTTCAGCCGCAGCACTAGGCGTGAAGATGGCGACACTGCTCACAACTAAAACAAGTGTCAATACAGCCAGGCTAAAGCGTCTCCAGCTTGCCGCAATTAATTTCATAGCGTTCTCCTAGATAAAGAGTTTTCATTTTCCTGATCTCATTTTAAATAAAATCAAGACCAAATATGACAAGTTGTCGTAGATAGAAGTTTTTTTTTGAAGAAAAGCCAGAAATCAATAGTAAAAACTTAACTAAGAGCTATATTTTTATATTTTTTCAAAATACTGTTGAGCCTTGTGTGTATAGCGAAAATTCCGAGTTCTGGATTCTGAGTTTTGGGTAAACTAGGAACTAATGATGAGAAATCAAATATGATCACTCAATAAGATTCCTGGTCTTATTACTCAAAACTCAGAACTCAAAACCGGCTAAACGCCGCGCTACCGCTAACAGCGAGAAGTTGCAAAGAGGGTCTCCCTCCCTTACGAGACGCTTACGCGAACCGGGCAAACTTCGGTGACTCAAAACCGGCTAAACGCCGCGCTACCGCTAACAGCACTGAATTTAGTAGTAGATTTTACCACCACCCCATTTGTCGCCCAGAATCTTGGGCTGTAGAAGGATATGACCTGCGATCGCTTTCAGGTCATCGTCGGTCAGATTTCGCATTTCTGTGAAAATATCTGCGCTCTTGATGCTGGGGTGTAATTCGGAAATTTCCTCTTCCCCGTCGTAGGTGGTGGGATTTTTCATGTAATCTACCAAACCTTCAACGTTGTCACGCTTAGGTGTTGCTAAAGCCAATGCTTCTGGTTCAAGCCCTACGTTCTGGTTGGTCTTAGTTACACCACCGACGTGACATTGGGCGCAAGCGTACTGAAATAACCGTTTACCTTCTTTGACTTGTTTTAAACTCAGTGTAACGTTATCACCCTGAGCATTTAATTTCACTGTTCTGGTAGCTTCGTCTAGTTCCACTGCTGTTGCGCTACCGATAACCAACTGAAACGTCAGTAAAATAGTAGCGGCAACAACGCCAATAAGTCTTCTAAACATGTTTCCCCTTAAAGATTTTGACGCTCAACACAGCTAAAAAAGTGATACTCAATCTCTAGGATTAGCACAGAAAAACCTTTGGCTACAGTCACACTGTAGTCTACTGATATCTCTGCGATCGCTAGGTTTGCAAAACCCATAATGTGTGTTAGCTAACAGATAGAGATTAAGTCGCTGTAATACCAATATCACGTTCAGAGTGCAATTTGTTGCCCAAAATCTGGAATGGGGGATCAGGGAGTGCTGTTAGCGGTAGCTCGGCGTTTAGCCGGTGCTGAGTGTTGAGTGCTGAGTGCTGATGAGAGAATACTTGCTCAACTCCTATTCATCCCTTACCACCGGTGAAGGTGGCACTTTGGATGAAGTAACGGTTAAAAAAGGCGTAAATACATAAGGCTGGCAGGGTAAAGACCATAGAGGCGGCCATGATGTAGTTCCAGTAGCTGATGTACTGTCCTTTGAAGGTGTTTAAACCTAGGGGGAGAGTAAACATTTCTGGGTCGAATAAGATGACTACTGGCAGTAAAAAATTATTCCAACTACCCATAAACACAAAAACAGCCTGTGCTGCTAAGGCTGGTTGGGCTAGAGGTAAAATAATATGCCGGAAAATCCCAAAGGTGTTTAAGCCATCGAGTTGTCCGGCTTCTTCTAGCTCTTTAGGAAAATTAACAAAAAACTGCCGCATCATAAATATAAAAGTAGCGTTGACCATACTAGGCACAATCATGCCTTGATAAGAATTGAGCCAACCTATGGCTTTCAATATCAAAAATGTGGGAATTAGAGTAATTTGTGCGGGTACAGCTAGGACTGCCAAAATCAAGAAGAACCAGAAATTTCTCCCTGTGAAGCGTAGTCTAGCTAAGGCATAACCAGCCATAGAATTAAACAGCAAGTTTAACCCCGTGACGCTGACAGCAATCAATACACTGTTGAACAACCAGCGTAAAAATAGAGGTTCTTGTAAGAATATTTGCTTGTAGTTGTCAAAGGTAAAATCTTTGGGAAAAAAATTAAGTTCCCCGCCAATAATCTCAGAAAGGGGCTTAAATGATGCTGACAAAGCCCACAGAAAGGGAATTAAGGTAATAACTGCATAGATAGAAAGGACTATATATAACAGTCCCTTGAGCCAGGAAAAGCTAGAGATATTTTTCACCTTCTTTCTCCTCCAAACAGTCGCCGTTGTAGCAGTGTCACGGCAATGATCACTACTGCTAATAAAAAGGCGATCGCAGCAGCATATCCCATCTGTAAATAGCGAAACACAGTTTGATAAATCAGCAGCACAACAGTCAGGGTGGCATTATTTGGCCCACCAGTCCCACCAGAGAAAATATAAGACTGATCAAATAATTGAAAAGTCCCAATTATGCCTATTGCTACCACAAAGAAAGTCACAGGTTGCAGTAAGGGAATAGTAATGTAAATAAATTTTTGCCACCCATTAGCCCCATCAATTTCTGCTGCTTCATAAACTTTTTGAGGAATATCTTGCAATGCTGCCAAATATATGACCATATAAAATGGTGCAGTTGACCAAATATTCATAATCATGATGCCTTTAAGAGCAACAGATGGATCACCCAACCAATTATAAGTAGGTAGTCCTATAAAGGCGAGAAAATTATTTAGTAATCCATCAGTGTTATAAATCCACATAAAGATGAGGGTTAGCACCGCCGAAGATGTAACGGTAGGCAAAAAGTAGAGAATACGCCACCAATTTTGAGCATGAATCCCAGAATTTAAGGTTACGGCTAAAACCAATGCCAAGATAGTTTGGCTGGGTACAACAATTGCGACATATTCGGCTGTATTTTTCAGCGCAATTCCAACTCTGGTATCTGTAAATAGTCGCTGGAAATTACGAAATCCAATAAACTCATAATCAATACCGCCTAAAAGTTGCACTTTGTGCAGGGAAAGAAAAACAGCGTAGAGAATAGGCAGTAATACGAAAGTTCCTAAAACCAGAATGGTAGGCATCATGAACATATACCCTGCAATGGTGTCTTGGATGTTCCATCTGCGGCTTCTTCTGTACCTGCGTTCTAGAAACACAATTAAACCTCCATCTCAACTGCTATTCAGTCGATTGTAGCGATGAAGAATACGAAATACTTGTGGCCTATGGCGAAGAATACTCCTGGTAGTCTCGATAGCCTTACTCCAGTTAATCTAGATGATCCTTTTGCTAATGCTGCTACATATGGTTCAGCTATCAAGACAACCTTCAATAATATACAAGTTGGTGATATTTTCCGTTTTAACTGGGATCTTACACTCGCATTTGATGAAGAACGCAGAACTTTTGACGCTGACAAAGCTTTTGTGACTATTAATGGTGCAATTACTCTTATTTGTTGACACATTACTATCTAGCACCATTGATAATCCATCTACTATTCTCTGCATCCCATAACAGAGAGAAGCGCACAGGATTAGATGATTGCCTACCAGCTTTCATGAAATATGTCAACCGAGTAGTAACTGTAGCTGTTTCTGTATTCGCTTCTACTAAATTGACGTTCTCAACATTAACGCTTTGTACCTGTCCTCCCCACCATTCCACGTAAGAAAGATAGCCTTTGGGGTGCAGCTTGCTATTTTGAAAGCTGGGAGATAGCATATTCCACGCAGTTTCATACTCGCCCTGATTGATGGTTGCATAATAATTCTCGATCGCTTGTTCTGGTGAGGGTCTTTCAAATACTGGAGTTTGAGATGATGTATTCTCTTCTGGTTCTGATGTAGTGGGTTCAACAGGTGGTAAATTTCTGGTGACAGGAAGATTTACCTGTGGTGCAGTATTTTGAGTTGTTTGCTGATTTGTGGCTGTTTCAGGTACTTGAGGGGTAGGTGTCGGTTCTACATTTTGGCTGGTGTTGCTGTTGGTTGTAGATTCATTAGAAGATGTTGTTGACTGTGCTACTGGTTGATTTGGTCTAGTCAAGGCGAAACCAATTAAGACAGATGCACCAACTAAACCCCCAGCAATTAAACTACCAAGTACAACTCCCCGATTACTATTGCTCTGATTTACAGGTTGAGGAGATGGGGAAGTTGCTGGACTGACGGCGACAGTATTGGATAATGTTGCAGCAGGTGGAACTGTGGGTATTTGTGGTTGCTGATAAGGAACGGTTGGGGGAGTTTGTGGTTGTTGATAAGGAACAGTTGGAGGGAAGGTGGCTGCACCTAATTGCAAGGCTTCTAACATTTCCCTAGCCGTGGCGAAGCGTTCTCTGGGGTGGTAGGCGATCGCGCGATCGATCACACCTGCTAATGTAGGACTGACACTCAAGGCGTGTGTGCGCCAGATAATTTCCCCACTCCTGGGGTCTGTCTCTAATTCCTGCGGCTGTTTCCCAGTCAGCAAATAAATTGCTGTCATCCCCAAACTATATATATCACTAGAATACATCGGTCTACCTGCGGCTTGTTCACTTGGCATATAGCCTGGTGTCCCAATGACAATCGAGCTGGTAGGATCACCTTGGGAATTTACCACTGTTCCCATAGATTCCCGCACTGCACCAAAGTCAATTAGTACAGGTTTGCCATCTCGATGACGCAGAATAATATTATCTGGTTTAATATCACGGTGAATGATCCGCTTAGAATGGACGTACTCTAAAACGGGTAATAGATTCACGAGAATTTCTTTAACCGCGCTTTCGCTAAATATGCCTTGTTGACGAAATTTGGCTGTGAGTGTATCCCCTTGCACCCACTCTTGAATCACATAAAATTGCCCGTCCGATTGAAAATAAGCATATAAAGTGGGTATTTGGTCTGTATAGCTCCCCAAGTCTTCTAAAATGGCCGCTTCCCGTTGAAAACGCTCTTGTACTAGTTGGTAAATCTGGGGATTATGGTGAATAGGTTTAAGCTGTTTCACTACGCAGCGACGGCTAGATGGCATTTGGGTATCTTCAGCCAAGAATGTTTCCCCAAATCCACCACTACCCAAAGTTTGAACTACTCGATAGCGATTGTCTAGCAGCGTTTCCATAAGTCGGTGTCAGTCAGGACGAGGGTGTTTACGGTATACTTTAACTCATTTAGTCTAGTTAACTATACTAATAATTCATGCGAGTATTGATGTAACTGCGTATTTTGTATTTCTAATTTTACTGTTGATGCGATCGCTAATTAAATCAGTGGATAGATTCATTCATAGGGATACCCCAAACCCCATACCCTTCTTACAGCCTTTCTGTTTTATCAATCAGCCATAATGGAGATGATGTTTCTCTCTTTAAAAAGAAACGGAGAGATTGAGATATGTTTCTGCCTGATGTTGTGGAATAAGAAACTTGAGCATCTACAGTTGCTGTGTCGTTACTTAATTCTTGACTAGTCAGTTGTTGAATCTCTGCATATTGGACTTGTTGCCACCAATCTCTAAATGAATTCAAATCAGTAGTATTTTGATTTTCTTTTGATAAATAATGCCAGGCAGTTTCATATTCACGTCGATTTATATGTCCGTAAAAATTTTGGATAACTTTCTCTGGTGATGGTCTTGTTGCAGGAATTACTGTAACTTGAAAAACTTGCCCATTACGTTCTACTTCAATTGACAAAGGATTGCCGATTGTGCTATTTCCTATTAATTTTATTGCTTCTTCATCTGTAGCAACAGTTTGATTATCAATATTGCGAATTACATCACCAACACGCAATCCTCCAATAGAGGCTGGATATCCCGGAATGACTGTAACTACTAAAACTCCATTATTTGATGTAATCGGAACGCCGAAACGACTGCTGAAATTTTCTCGATTTTCTGGTGTCAGTGTCACCACATGAAATCCCAAATAAGGTTTCTCCGTTGATGTTGTTGTTGATGTTCGTGTGGGTGTCTGCGGTTCAGATGTAGGGGTTGGGGTTGATGGGGGTTCATTAACAATTGTGGATTGTTCAGTAGGTACAGGCGTAGACTCATCTACTATTTGCTGTTGTTGGTTATTGTTGTTGGCGAAACTAATAATCGCCACCGCAGCAATCAAACCACCAGTAATTAAACTCCCCACCAAAATTCTTTGTTTACCATTTCTTTGATTTGCAGGTAGAGGAGAAGCGGCTGGACTGACAGAAATTGTTTTTTCAGGTATGCTTTGGGGTGTTCCTACTGTCGGAGGAAAGGCGGCTGCACCGAATTGCAAGGCTTCTAACATTTCCCTGGCGGTGGTGAAGCGTTCTCTGGGGTGATAGGCGATCGCGCGATCGATTACACTTGCTAATGTAGGACTGACACTCAAGGCGTGTGTGCGCCAAATAATTTCCCCATTCCTGGGGTCTGTCTCTAATTCATGCGGCTGTTTCCCCGTCAGCAAATAAATTGCTGTCATCCCCAAACTATATATATCACTGGAATACATTGGTCTACCTGCGGCTTGTTCACTGGGCATATAGCCTGGTGTCCCAATCACAATTGAACTGGTAGGTAACCCTTGTGAATTGAATACTGTTCCCATAGATTCCCGCACTGCACCAAAATCAATGAGTATAGGTTTGCCATCTCGATGGCGCAAAATAATGTTATCTGGTTTAATATCGCGGTGAATGATCCGCTTAGAATGGACGTACTCTAAAACGGGTAATAGATTCACGAGAATGTCTTTAACTGCGCTTTCACTAAATACACCTTGTTGGCGAAATTTAGCTGTGAGTGTATCCCCTTGCACCCACTCTTGGATCACATAAAATTGCCCATCTGCTTGAAAATAAGCATATAAGGCAGGGATTTGGTCATTATAGCTGCCTAAATCTTCTAAAATTGCGGCTTCTCGTTGAAAACGCTCTTGTACTAGTTGGTAAATTTGCGGATTATTGTGTATCGGTTTAAGCTGTTTCACCACGCAGCGACGGCTAGATGGCATTTGGGTATCTTCTGCCAAGAATGTTTCTCCAAATCCACCACTACCCAAAGTTTGAACTACTCGATAGCGATTCTCTAGTAGCGTTTCCATAAGTTGCTAGACACAGGGTGAATAATTTTTTGTTTTAAAAATTGTCACTAAAAATGCTGATGAGCAAAACCCATCAGGAATAATCAGGTTGACGTGATTACTTTTAACTACATACGCACTAGGGCTTATTTCTTAAAATATCTTAAATTATTACGGTCTTGATATCTAGCAATATAAGCTGTATTGTTCTGCTCTAATCTTGAGAGTAGGTTTCCCGGAAATTCTTTTGGTGAGTATAAAGGACGATACCAAGGTTGGTTATTAAAGTAATTCTGGATTCCAGGATTGTTAAAACGGCGACCGTGAACAGCGAAAATTGTATTTCGCATAATATCTAGCTCAAAGCCAGTTTTACCAGCTAAATCTGCATCGGTGACAGCTCTTTCGGAAAGCCAAAAATAATTGTTAGTAGTTGCTACGTCTGGCTGTTCTGATGGTGGTCTTTCGATATCTGGAGGTAGTTGAGATTGAGGATTTTCTGGGATGGGTGACGCTGCTACAGGTGTTGTAACAGGAGTAGGAGTTTTGCAATAACTTGGGGTGTGACTGAAGACGTGATATTTTGGTTAGCTGATGGTTGCGGTGATTTTGTTAATACTTGACCAATAATCACAGAACCACCTATTAACCCGCCTGCAATCAAACTGCCAATCAAAATCGCATTCTGATTATTACCTGAAGTTGGCGGCTGATTAGTAGTGGGAATTGTGTTAGGCGTTGGTGTGGTGGATAATGGTTGTGTAACGGGGATGTCTGCTAAGGGTCTTGTTACTGCTTGAGTCGGTGGTATGGAATTGGCTAAACCTTGCAAAGCCTCTAGCATGGCTTTTGCTGTGGGGAAGCGATCGCGGGGATGGTAGGCGATCGCGCGATCAATTACACTGGCTAGAATAGGACTAATATTCTGTACGTAATTACGCCAAATAATTTCACCAGTTTGTGAGTCTGTCTCTAATTGTTGTGGCTGCATCCCCGTCAACGAATAAATCGCGGTCAGCCCTAAACTATATAAATCACTAGAATAAACTGGTCTACCTGCGGCTTGTTCGCTGGGCATATATCCAGGTGTACCAATCACAATCGAACTGGTAGGTAACCCTTGTGAATTTACTACTGTCCCCATTGATTCCCGCACTGCACCAAAGTCAATCAGTACAGGTTTCCCATCTCGATGACGCACCATGATATTATCTGGCTTAATATCACGGTGGACAATTTGCTGGGAGTGGACGTAATCCAGAATAGGTAAGACATTCAGCAATATTTCCCGGACTGTATTCTCGCTCAATAAACCATGCTGTTGAACTTTGGCTGTGAGTGTATCCCCTTCCACCCACTCCTGCACTAAATAAAATTGCCCATCCGCAGAGAAATAAGCATACAATGACGGGATTTGGTCAATTTTTCCGCCCAGTTCTTCTAAAATTGCTGCTTCTCTTTGAAATCGTTCTTGAACTAACTGATAAATCTGGGAATTGTTATGAATTGGCCTGAGTTGTTTCACCACACACCGCCGCTTGGACGGCATATAACTATCTTCTGCAAGATAGGTTTCACCAAAGCCTCCAGTACCCAATGTGCGAATCACTTGATAGCGATCGTTTAACATTTGTATAGTCATATTTTACTTTATTTCAACATAATTCGTAACTGGTAGTTAAGATGATATCCTTACCAGGTTAAGTTTTAAAATTAGCATTTTTAAATTGATTGTGGTCTAAATCTTCAATTACGAATTACGAATTACGAATTATTTTAAATCTAGTAATCCTGTTTCTTTTAACTTAGGATTGAACCGAATTTGTGCTTTTAACCCACGTAATTCTAAAGCTGCTAGAATTTCTGTTTCTAATCTTCTGGCTGCATTTTTAATGATTTTCATTTGCGTGAGTTCATCATTAGTGGGTTTTTGATAATTAGCCTCTTCTTCCCGTGTCATTATTGTTTTAACATCAATAGGCTGCGTCCATGTGGCTTTTTGTTCCCCATTCCCTACGGGGAGACTACCGTTTTCAGCTATCCAAGCCTGCTCAATATTTTCTAAAATTGTCCGACTAGGACGCTCAATAGTTGCTACTTTCACCCAATAACATTGTTGGGGTTGACGAACTAGATGCTGTCTGAGACTTAAGTAAACATCACGAGAGTAACCAACAAATTGCAGTTCTCTTTCCTGATTAAAGATGGCATATACTCCAATCTTTCCCTGTAAATCTTCAGGTAATTGACCATTTTCATCAATGTAGGGAATATATTCTAAAGCTGTGAGGGTAGATAGATTCGTTTCGTTAGTCATACTTAATTCAAGATAGGGAATGGAAAATGGGTAATTGAGACTAGCGGAAGCAGAGGGTTAGAGAAGATTTTACCCCATTCCCTATACCCCATTTTCAAAACAGTATTGATTTCAACTAGCCTGTGATTGTTGTTGTGTTTGAACTAAATACAAGAGTTCTTGTGTAGTCAAACTACGTTTTTTTTGGACTGATTCTTCTCGTACTGCATCTAAAAGAGATTGGGTGTCTTTAGGGTTGAGAATAATGCCGTGTTGCTGCAATATGCTAGATAAAAGATGTTTACCAGAATGCTTACCAATGACTAAACGGCGAGAATTACCTACTTCTTCTGGTGCAAATGGCTCGTAAGTGTTGGGGTTTTGCAGTACCCCGTGAGCATGAATACCTGATTCATGAGCGAAGTTATTTGCTCCCACTACGGCTTTCCAAGGTGGTAAATCATAACCAGATGCAGATGCTACCAGTCGAGACATTTCTATTAATCGTCGTGTGTCAATATTTAAATCATAGTGATACAAGTGTTTCAGAGCCATCACAACTTCTTCTAAAGCTGCATTCCCAGCCCTTTCACCTAAACCATTAACTGTAGTATTTATTGATAAAGCACCTGCTTTGATGCCAGCTAAAGCGTTGGCTGTTGCCAAACCAAAATCATTGTGAGTGTGCATTTCTATGGGTATAGCCAAAGATGTTACTAGTTGTTTAATTTTGGCGTAAGTTGTAAAAGGTTCGAGAATGCCTACTGTGTCACAATAGCGAAACCGTGATGCACCCCATTCTTGGGCAGATAACACTACGTCTAGAAGGAAATTTTCTTCGGCTCTGGAAGAGTCTTCTCCCCCTACGGAGACAAAAAGACCTTGATCAAGGGCAAAATTTACACTATCTTTGAGTTTTTGTAGCACTAATTGCCATTGCCCTTGAAATTTGGCGTTAATTTGGATTGCAGAGACGGGAATTGATATATGTACGCGTTGTAACCCACAAGCTATGCAAGCTTGAATATCGGAAATTACAGCTCGATTCCAACCCAATAACTTGGCTTGTAAACCTAACTCACAAATTGCGGCTATGGCATTCTGTTCCGCCTGACCCATAGCCGGAATGCCTACTTCAATTTCATCAACGCCAATTGTATCCAGAAATGTGGCGATCGCTATTTTTTCTTCTAAGTTAAAAACAACACTAGCTGCTTGCTCACCATCACGTAATGTAGTGTCATTAATCAAAACTGGGTTCATTTTTATGGGTGATGACTGTTAAATATTTATAGTAATTGATTATGCCTGTCAGTGTTACCGATTATGAAAAGATTATTATACTCAGCATTACTATAAATACTTAGCCAATGTTATTAGTAAATTAACTCTATATTGTTTCTGGAATATCATAGAAATTTTACTGATTTATTAACTGCGATCGCTCCCAACAAATTACTACATTCAAGTTATTTTTTACCTATTTATTTTATCTGTATAAATTCGTTTATTTCTTGTCTAATTGGCTGGCGATCGCCTATCTATTATTATGTATCAAGCCTAACAAAATGATATAGGACTAGTATTTGATTTTTTTTAGTGTTGGTACTAGCCTGCACTTGCGTTTAAAAACTCAAGATAACTCCCAAAGGCTTCTTCCCATCTCCCCAATTCCCCACTCCCCACGATCTATTCTCTAAATTCAAAAATCAAACCGGATTTCCATATTTATAACCTACCCACTTAATCAGCATTAATTGAGGTATTCGACAATAAGTCTGTATCATCTGCTGATATTTCTGCGTTGGTAATCCTGACATGATGAAAAAATCCAGATATCCAGGGTAAAGCTATGAGAATTGCTGTTAAAACTAACAAAAATAAGGAGATACCAAAAATTTGGTCACGGGGAATCTCTAGCACTCCTCGCAGAATTACTTCCCGTAAAGCAGAAACTATGGTAATTTCTGCGGCTGCACCTACTGAAATTTTTTGTGTTTGTAAATAGTCAATTAATAAGCGAAACAACTCTACCAAAATCAAAATAAACAAAATATCCGATGTTACTTCCCGTAAATCTAATGGGTGTAAAAAAGATAAAAACATATCACCCAAACGGATGAACATAACGCAAAATAAGCCTACACAAAGAGAAATAATAATAATATCTTGAAAAACTTCTAGATTAGTGACAATTGTTGCTCTATTAAACCAGGTATTTAACTTGGTGATGATCCGTTTTGGCATATTGTCTCCAGGATATTTTGAGTTCTATTTTTCCATGATAGACAATTAAATAAATAAAATTATCATAATTTAATTGGTTTTTATAATTTCCCTAACAATCTAAAATCATGAAGATTTACTCATCTTAAATGTATGCAAATTCACTTTTTATGCGTCTAATTTATAAAATATAGGAATCTTATTTGATTTTTGAAAAACATTAAGAGAAAATACGTGTGAGGATATAGGACTCATCTTTGATTTTTGAAATACGCGTAGGGTGTGTTAGCGTCAGCGTAACGCACCTTCCCCAAGGCCTTTGGTGCTGAGATTTTTTTATAAATCAATCAGATTCCTATAGATATAGGTTTGTAGCCCAGTCAGCAAATACAAACGGAAAATGTTTCTATGACAGCACTTACATTGAATCTCAATTCTGTAATTAAACTGACAAGAGAGCAGTTTTATCAGTTGTGTGCAGAAAACCCCGATTTAAAATTAGAACGCAATGCCCAGGGAGAGTTAATTATAATGCCACCGAC
This sequence comes from Anabaena minutissima FACHB-250, assembly GCF_014697125.1. Lineage (GTDB taxonomy): Bacteria > Cyanobacteriota > Cyanobacteriia > Cyanobacteriales > Nostocaceae > Trichormus > Trichormus minutissimus. The sequence goes on from NZ_JACJRG010000027.1 coordinate 65,936, forward strand.
GGGAGGAGAAACAGGGAGAAGTAATGTTAATTTAATTCTGCAAGTAGCATCATGGAACGAACAAAATCAACTTGGCGAAGTTTTTGATTCATCTACTGGATTTACTTTACCAAATGGTGCTGACCGTTCTCCTGATGTTTCTTGGGTGGAAAAATCCCGTTGGGAGGTTTTGACTAAAGAACAAAGAGAGAAGTTTTTGCCTCTGTGTCCTGATTTTGCCATTGAAATTATGTCACCATCTGACACTTTGAAAAAAGTTCAAGACAAAATGGATGAATATAGATCAAATGGGTGTCGTTTAGGTTGGTTGATCAATAGAAAAAGGCAGGAAGTAGAAATTTATCGCCCAGGACAAGCAGTGGAAGTATTAAAATTACCTCCAACTCTTTCTGGGGAGAATACTTTACCTGGATTTGTACTCAATTTACAAAAAATTTGGTAAAAATGCGTAGTGAGAACTTCAGTCTTCATCTCAACTAAGTAAGTCTGTGCAATAAAACCAAACTGTGTGAGGAAGAGTAAATAAGGCTCAAACTCTTTCTCCCCCTGCTCTCTGTCCCTGTCTTATTCCAACAATAATTATTTACGCCGACCTACTTATTTCTTAGTTCAATTAATGATTCTCGTTTTACAAAAATTACAATTGATACGACGCAGTCAAAGCTACAGCCAGACCATCCGCCGCATCATCAGGCTTGGGAATCTCTTCTAAATCCAACTCCCGTGCTACTGCTTCTTGCACTTCTGATTTATCAGCATTGCCATAGCCAGTCAAAGCTTGTTTAATTTGAGCAGGGGTAAATTCTACATAGGGTAGATGATGCTGCGCCAAGGCTAACATAACTACGCCTCTGGCCTGTGCCACTAGGATAGTGCTTGACATACGATAGAAGAACAGTTTTTCAATTGCCACCAAATCTGGCTGCAAATGATCAATCAGGGTATGTAAATCATCGAACAAGGTACATAGGCGTTCTCCTGTATCTATGCCTGCCGAAGTTCTAATTACCCCGAAATCCAAGACGCTGACTGTTGTATCTTGTATACTAGTTGGGCTTTTTGTACAGGTAATTGCCCCAAATCCTAAAATTGCTAGTCCGGGATCTAATCCTAAAATGCGTTTTTCCATGAAAGTTTATGCAACCAAGCCAAATTATTTGGCAACTTTGACGATCTGCCCTTAGTGTAAATGCAACGGGAAAGTTCCATAACTTCATACTTGGTGTTAAAACCAGTTAGTGTACATTTTCTGTTAATTATTGTTTGTACCACTGTTCCGAATCAGGTATGTCAATAGGTTTTCTCAGACAAGCCCTCCACAGACTGCAAAAACAATCACGCAGTCGAACTTCCCATCGGGTGAACCAGTGGTTTAAATGGTTATCTCCTGGACTGTCGATCAAACGATGGTTGCTGATTAGTGTTGGGGGTGTACTGCTGACAATTTTGGGGTTGGCTATTTGGATCAAGCTGACCCCCATTTTTTTGATATTGGAATTGCTTAAGGGATTTTTGAGTGCGATCGCCAACATTTTACCCAACTATGTCAGCGGCCCTCTAGTTATACTTTTTGGTTTGTTATTGGTGCTTTGGGGACAAACTCGCACTGTGGGTTCAATTACTCAGGTGCTAAGGCCAGATGGCGAAGAAGAACTTATTGATGTACTTTTAGCCCATCGCCGATTGTACCGAGGCCCGAAAATAGTTGTGATTGGTGGCGGTACAGGACTATCTAATTTACTCAGGGGATTAAAAACCTACAGTGCTAATATTACCGCTATTGTCACCGTCGCTGATGATGGTGGCTCTTCTGGTAGACTGCGCCAAGAGTTTGGAGTTTTACCACCAGGAGATATTCGCAATTGTCTAGCAGCCCTCGCAGATGAAGAAAAATTATTAACAGAATTATTTCAATATCGTTTTCGGGCTGGCGATGGGTTGACTGGGCATAGTTTTGGCAACTTGTTTCTCACCGCCATGAGTGAGATCACTGGGGACTTAGAAAGGGCTGTGGCTGCTAGTTCTAAAGTGCTGGCGGTGCGAGGGCAAGTTTTACCTGCTACTTTAAGTGACGTTCGTCTGTGGGCAGAATTAGCTGATGGTCGCCGCATCGAGGGCGAGTCTAATATTCCCAAAGCTGCGGGTAAAATTGTCAAGATTGGTTGCGTTCCTGATAACCCTCCAGCTTTACCAGCCGCTATTAAAGCTATCAAAGAAGCTGACTACATTATTATTGGCCCTGGTAGCCTTTATACCAGCTTGATTCCTAATTTGTTAGTCACGGGAATTGCTGATGCGATCGCTCAAACTGAAGTCCCCCGCATCTATATTTGCAATATCATGACCCAACCAGGCGAAACTCAAGGATATAGTGTTGCTGACCACATTCAGTCTATTGATGCTGCTTGTGGGCAAAGACGGCTATTTGATGCGGTATTAGTCCACAAAAAATCCCCCTCAGCCAAATCGCTCATCCGTTATGCTCAACAAAATTCTCACCCTGTTTTCTTAGATAGAGAAGCTGTATCCCAACTAGGGCGAAGAATTGTTTTAGCGAATATTCTGTATGAAGATGAAATCGGCTGCGTGCGCCACAATCCCCAGAAGCTCGCAAAAGTCCTATTAAAGTGGTACGGTGGCGCGCATCATGGAAAATAATAAATAGTCCACAGTCAAAAGTCTATAGTCAGAATACCTAATGACCATTGACCATTGACTAATTATGAAAATTTTACTCAAAGATGCAGACGCAACGCTCAACTTAGGTATCAAGCTGGGGCAAACTCTGATTCCTGGGAGCGTCATCTTACTAGAAGGTGATTTAGGTGCTGGTAAAACTACATTGGTACAAGGGATTGGACAAGGTTTAGGCATCACTGACCCTATTGTTAGTCCTACATTCACCCTGATTAATGAATATTCCGAAGGACGCTTACCCCTTTACCATCTTGATTTGTACCGCTTAGAGCCACAAGAGGTTTCAGGATTAAACTTAGAAATTTACTGGGAAGGTGTTGAGGTGACTCCCGGTATTGTAGCGATTGAGTGGGCAGAACGAATGCCCTACAAGCCAACTAGTTATCTCCAGGTGCATTTGACTTATGGGGATGAAGGCACTCGTCAAGCCGAAATTACACCCTTCAATTGCACTATCAACGACTTGATTGCTAATTTGTGAAAAGCTTTTGTTAAATTTTGGTAAAAAGCTGCCAATACTTCAGTAATGTCAGGGTTGCTCATCAAAGACCGTGCATGAGGATAAATCAACAATTCACCCTCCAATACATCGGTATTTTTTTGATTTACCAGCACTAACAGCATGATTACCAATCAACTTTAATTAAGACACGACAAAATATTTAGTGATAGTCGAGGGAGAATTCCCGGCTCGTTCTATCTACCACTACCACGCTCATCTAAAAAATTAGTTACCATAATTTTGTTCTTTATTCAAAAATCGCTGAAATATTCTTCACTAGCACATTTGGTGTATTTACCATCTACTCAGTTGTTGTCTGAGATCAACTAAATTGCGTATGATCGCGGTCATTCTGGCAGTAGTTGGATAAAAATTTAACTTGCTTTGTTTCAGAAATGCTTTTTCCGATGCTATGTAGGAAGCAGTGAGATTTTTTTAATACCTGCTTTTTAAGCAAATTAAACTAACATGAAAACTGACATAAACTTGTCCTTAAGTGGATAATTTTGTTGTTTAGTTTTTTAGAAGACCTCGGTTCACTGGTTGATACTGGTAAAAATTCTGCGTCTTCTGCACTACGGTTGTTACTGTTAGCCCATTCTTAAAAATCTCTGTAAACTGGCTCTGGACTTGACTTGACTTCAACGAATGTATATTTATCGTTTCTCGTCGTGTTTTACTAAGTAATGCTAAGATTCTCAACCACAGCATTACCGGTCACAGTTAGCAATCAGAGAACAGAAATCGGTTTTAAGCAGGTACAAAATAAGCACTTATAAAATTTTTGTATGTATAAAACATATTTTTCACAGAAATTCGCCCGTTTACTTAACCCTATTTTTCTCTACAGTTATTTGCTAAAACATCCGGATAGTTGAACGCAAAAAAGCTAATGGGGTGAAATTCAGTCATGATTAATTTCTGTATTAGCTGTCTAACCTGTCTTCGCACTTAAGTATTCCCAAATTCAATTCAGGATCTCTACCGATAAAGTTACTAATTGTTAATTTATGAGATAAACTGATTTAGCTTCTCTGCTGTGACAAGATATACTTATATTTGACTATAGACAGATGAAAACAACAGTAATTTGATATAAGAGAAAGACTATTTATCCGATTCCTCGGATAAATAGTCTTGAATTTGCCAATAAAGATTTTCCCTAAAGATTTTTACGTAAAAATACTAATTAGACCTAATAAAAGCCGCGATCGCATCTTTGACTTTTGGCCCACGATGATTTCTGGTGTAATAAGTACAGCCTTCATCAATAAATTGGGATGCAGCATATATAAACTTTTCTACAGTCTCGGTTCTAGCATCATCCATTTCTTCGCTGATTGGGGTTTGGGTAAACCTGTTGGTTCTTTCCTCTCGCTTTAAAAGAGTCCGAGTATCTCTGTAGGTTTCCTCTTGTTTAGATTTAAATTTCTCATTTAGGTCGAACTGAAGACGCAAATACCGTTGAGAGTTGTATCCGCCCATGATTTGCTGGCAAATGGTGCTACTAACCTCTGATGTCGGCTCCATGAATATATCAATTAGATGCTGCGCCCAGTTTATACCCCGCCAACTGTGGACTTGCTCAAATCGAAATGGTTCGCCACTCTGACCTGTCCCAATAGAAAGGATGGCAATGTCTTTTAACTCTACACCATCCAAATTATATTCTTGTTTAATCGTTGGTGAAATTGAGGATTGACTCAGCCTCATGACTAGACTAAGTGCTGCTAGTGCCGGGTTATTAGCCCCCACTCCGCCATCAATGTGAGGAAATACCCAATCGCCAAATTTCTCTTTGTTCATCGGCTCTAATTTGTAAGCCGGAAAAAATGTAGGTGCAGAGGCCGATGCAGTACATATCTGCCATAAGTAACATTCGTCATACCATCTTGCCCCCAAATCTGGATGACAATTAGTAAAAAATGTTGTGTTCCGGTAAAGAGTATCGTAAGCCAAGATTAAAATCATCGGTTTGGCGATGTCCTGGATTCTTTTGTAACCCAATACATCAGTTAAGACATCAATCAGCCCTTGATGAGAATATTTAGGTGGTGACAATGCCTCTAGCACTGGTTGGATGATACTGGGGATTTTCTTGTAGCGTTCTTTTTTATTCAGGGGGAATATCTGCTGACCCTGTTGTCTATATAGTTTAACTAGCTCATCACTCTTTTTTCCTACAGCAATCCCTGCTGTTAAAATTGACCCGGTAGAAGTGCCGGCAATCAGGTCAAAATATTCATGTAAAGATTGACCCTTCTGTTCTTGAATTTGTCGCTCAACTTCTTGAAGAATGCGTGCTGTAATCACTCCACGTATACCACCACCATCCAAACTCAAGATTTTGAAGGACATTGCAATTCTCCTTGATAGTATTTTGTTTCTTGTTTTGGGTATAGTTTCTGACCTATACAGACGTTAGCCAAGAGATTATTCATTGAGATAGGGTGTAGAGAATTAAGTTAGTAAACCTCTCAACCTAGTCTCAACGAATTACCTTTTCTGTCAGTTCTGCTGTGATTTGAACCAAGTAAAACTTAAAACGTCAGAATTTAACCTGGTTACACTATGGTCTAAATTGGTTTAATACGTAAAGACTAGCTAATATTTGCTACACGAAACTTAAAGCTTGACCCCGCACTTCCGTATTCAGTTCACCTTGGTCATAGACAATTTGACCGCCGACAATAGTTGTTACAGCCCATCCTGTAAAATTCCAACCTTCAAAGGGACTCCATCCACACTTGGTTACTAGTTCCTCTCGCCGGACAGGGCGATATGTATTCAAGTCTACCAGCACTAAATCGGCATCATAACCAGGTGCGATCGCTCCCTTATTCGGAATACCATAAGCTTCAGCTACAGCCTTAGACATCCAGTTAACAACTTGGGCAATAGTACACTTACCCTCCATCGCCGCCGTTAACATTACAGCTAAAGATGTTTCTACTCCAGGCATCCCAGAGGGTGTGTTGGGATATTCTTGGGCTTTTTCCGCTAAGGTATGGGGGGCATGATCTGTAGCAATAAAATCAATCACCCCATCCCGCAAGGCTTGCCATAATACCTCATTATCGTGGGGCGATCGCAGTGGTGGATTCATCTGTGCTAAAGTCCCAATCTCTTCATAAGCACTGGTATTGAGCAACAAATGTTGTGGTGTCACCTCTGCTGTTACCCAACTGGGTTTGTCTTGACGCAGCAATTCTGCTTCCTCAGCCGTTGACATATGTAAGATATGTAACCGTCGGTGATATTTTTTCGCTAGTTTTAATGCCAACTGAGTTGCTAACAGTGCCGCTTGATTATCTTGAATTTGGGAATGAATCGCCGGATCGTGAATCCCTGCAAACTCTTGGCGACGTTGCTGAATTCTGGCTTGGTCTTCCGCATGAACAGCAATCAATCGCTCACCTTGAGCAAATATCGTCTCCAGCAAAGCTTCTTGATCAATCAACAACTGACCGTGCATTGACCCCATGAAAATTTTAATTCCCGGTGTAGGCGATGCGTTCAGTAAATCGGGCAGGTTTTCTGCCGTTGCCCCAATAAAAAAGCCATAATTAACTAAGCACTTATTCGAGGCACGTTGTAATTTGTCGTCTAAAGCTTGCTGGGTGGTAGTTAGAGGACGGGTGTTGGGCATCTCTAAAAAAGATGTCACCCCACCTTTAGCACAGGCACAACTAGCTGTGAATAAATCTTACTTATGTTCCAACCCTGGCTCTCGAAAATGCACCTGGGGGTCAATGACTCCTGGCAACAAAGTTAAGTTTTGCGCGTCAATTTCTATTGCTGGTGTCGTCGTGGCAATTTTTGGTGCAACTTCAACGATCTGGCGATCGCGTGTTAATACATCTCCTACCATAAATTCACCATTGGGTAAGATGATGCGAGCGTTCCGAATTAATATACTTTGGGACAATGGCATGGGATTAACAAGTTTCCAACGAGGAACGAAAGATGAAGTAACTTGGCCTCAATTAGTCCTGATTTCCGAGATTTTTGTTTATCCAAGGTGAGATAGCCACAAAAAAACTAATCATGATGACTACTGAATCAAGTTTCTCCCATTAAAATTAACAAATATAGTATTCCTCAGTGAGTTAATTACCTGCAATTTTCCTTAGTTCAACAATTTCATGCAAAATCAAGTGTCTGACAACAATTCTAGTCAACAACCCGATAATTCCTGGATCGCCGAGCTAGGTAGAACAGTTGTATTAAGTATCGTTCTCGCATTAGGTATTCGTACCTTTGTGGCTGAAGCACGCTGGATTCCTTCTGGTTCTATGGAACCCACTCTGCACGGCACTCCGAACCAATGGGAAGCAGACAAGATTATTGTTGATAAATTGAAGTACAAATTTTCCCAGCCACAGAGGGGCGATATTGTCGTATTTTCGCCTACAGAAGAGTTGCAAAAAGAACAATATCATGATGCCTTTATTAAGCGAATCATTGCCTTACCTGGCGAAACCGTAGCCATCAGGAATGGTCAAGTCTATATCAACAATCAACCCCTGAAGGAAGACAGATATCTTAACTCCACTCAGAACACATTTACTGATGTGTGTACATCAGGACAACAGCCGGCTTTCTTAGAGAAACCCCAAACAATACCCCCTGATTCCTATCTGGTACTAGGCGACAACCGTAATAGTAGCTACGATAGTCGTTGTTGGGGTGTTGTTCCTCGTAATAATATTATCGGTCGTGCTGTAGTCCGGTTCTGGCCACTCAACAATGTGGGAGAAATAGATAAGTCACCACTCTATCCACAATAAATAATTACCCATAGCAGTTGAGGTGAAATTCATACGAACAGCTCATTGACCATCATAATTGACCAAAAAATTGCCCAATAAAGGTTTCACACCGGATAAATTATGGTTTTTACTAAGGGGCTGCCAAATAACAAAATATCCTGTCGCTTTTATGGTGAGGGAGCAGGGGAGGAATAATCGTTTTGATTTCAGAAATTGGATAATTTATTTTTTGGAGTTGCCTAAAACAAGAATTTTATATTAACAACTAGCTTTGAATAAAACATAAAATTTAAGGAACTGAGAGTATGTAGTAGTTTTTTTGTTCCTTAAATTTATTTTTATGAAAAAATTTATCAAAACTTAAAACATACAAGTCAAACTCACGTTCCCTTAATGGATAGTAGCCACTTGCAGGATAGTCAGATGAGAAGCAGAGTTTTGCCAAACTCAGGTTATTTAGATATTTTTTTGCACCTATCAAAGTTTAAAAAGCTTATTGCTTAAGCATTCTTTCCTTCTAGCTTTTGAGGAATTTACCCAGTCTTTTTTATACATTAATAGGAATAGTAATTTATAATACAGTCATTTTATTGAACTGATTGTTAGTGCTAATGGTGACATTATTTATAATTAGCAGCCTTTTATAAAGCTGTGGAAATACACCTTAACACTTAATTAAGATACATATTATGTATTTCCAGGTGATAGAGGACAAATTATGGTGTTATAACAAAGTTTGATGTTTAAATATAAGAAGATATGTTTTAAAAGCTTCAGTATACGAAATTAAAATCAGTACTTTTCTACACTAGTAGCAGCTAATTGCTTGATATACTTTACTATTGTAATTTAGTAGTAACCCTGAAATTGAATGTAGCTGATATTATCTCGAATGATGAATATGCAGACACAGATCATAGACATTTATTAAGTTACTAACTTGATTTGTTCCCTGAAATTTTGCCATGACTAACAAAATTGGTTAGATAGCACCAAGTACACAAAAGATATTCTGCTGTGTTTTGTGCAAATTTCACTTTCATTAATGGGCAACAAGAATCATGCTGTAGCAAATTATAGATATCAACCTCTTTAAAAGTTACTACAGCAAATTCCTTTAGATCGAAACTAGTTATTCGATTTCTAAAGAATTTAGCAAACAAGTATCATTTTAAGAAAATCATGGAACTGATCGGAAAAAATGCAGAATGAATTACCAGTGGTTAGATACATCTAAAAAAGATATTTTGATAATTGACGACATGGTAGACAACCTGCGAGTGTTGTCTTCAATTCTGACTAGAGCAGGATATAACGTTCGCAAAGCTTTAAACTGGCAGATGGCTTTAACTGCGTGTCAAACAGTATTACCCGATTTAATTTTACTGGACATTATGATGCCCGAAGTGGATGGTTATGAAGTTTGTCAACGTTTTAAATCTTGGGAACTCACTGCGGATATTCCTGTAATTTTTATTAGTGCTTTAGATGATGTTTTCGATAAAGTTAAGGCCTTTAAAACAGGAGGTGTAGATTATATTACTAAGCCATTTGAATTAGAAGAAGTTTTAGTGCGAGTACAAAATCAAATAAAGTTAAGGACAGCACAATTAGAAATCATTACACTCAATTCAGAATTAGAACAAAGGGTAAAACAGCGCACTTACGAACTAGAAAAAGCTTTAATAAAATTACAAACCGAAGTTACTGTTCGTGAATCTCTGCAAAGTAAACTAATGGAAGTAGCCCTGCATGATTCACTTACTGGTTTACCTAACAGAGTTTTATTTATTCAGTACATAGAAAAAGCATTAAATTGTGCCAATCAGAAATCCAATTATCATTTTGCAGTTATGTTTTTGGACTGCGATCGCTTTAAAGTTATCAATGATTCTTTGGGACATTTAGTAGGAGATGAATTGCTAATTGCTATTGCCAGTCGTATTCAATTATGTCTCACATCATTTGATACTCTAGCACGATTAGGTGGTGATGAATTTGGGATTATTTTAGAAAATTTGACAGATATTAATATGGCGATTCAAGTTGCAGAATCTATTTTACAAAAGTTATCAACTACATTTAAACTATCCAGATATGAAGTTTTCATGAATGTCAGCATTGGTATTAATTGGGGTAGTAAAGACTACGAAAAGCCAGAACATCTGTTGCGAGATACTGACACAGCAATGTACCATGCTAAAGCTTTAGGAAGAGCTAGATATCATGTTTTCAATCCACGTATGTATCAGGATGCGATCCATGTGTTAGAAATGGACAATGACCTGCGTAAAGCTATTGAACGACAAGAATTCCTGATTTATTATCAGCCAATTATTTCTTTATCTACAGGTAAAATTTCTGGATTTGAAGCTCTTTTACGCTGGAAACATCCAAATAGAGGTTTAATTTATCCCACAGAGTTTATTCCCGTAGCGGAAGAAACAGGTTTAATTAAACCGATTAATACATGGGTTTTGCAGTTAGCATGTCAACAACTTTGTATTTGGCAAAATCATCCAGCAACACCAGAAAATCTTACTATCAGCGTTAACTTGAGCGCACGCTTATTTTATCAACCTAACTTCATTGCTCAAATTGATCAAATTCTCCATGAAACCCAAGTCAATCCAAGTAGCTTAGAGTTAGAAATTACAGAAAGTGTAATTATGGAAAATACTGAAGAAATAAAGCTAATTTTACAAGAACTGAAGAAGCGAAAAATTAAACTTATTATGGATGATTTTGGCACAGGTTATTCATCTTTAAGTTACTTGCATAATTTTCCTTTTGATGGCTTAAAAATTGATAAATCTTTTGTCAAGCTTATGCAAGAGAATAAAGCAAATATGGGCTTAGTTCCTGCAATGATTAGTATTGCTGAATCTATGGGAATGACTGCAATTGCAGAAGGTGTTGAAACCCAAGAACAATTAATCCAACTCAAAAAGTTAAATTGTGATTTCGCTCAAGGCTATCTATTTTCTCAACCTATAGAACAAAAATTAATCATTGATTTTCTTGAATTGCTACCTCAATGGTAATATAAATAAAAAAATTAAGAAATGAAAATATACAATCCAATTGAAACCTGACATACTATGAATAGTCAATATTCAAGATATAGCTACAAAAATCTTTGATATGTTTGTCTGCTTTAAACACCTTATTTCAATATTTCTTCCTAATGCTTCCAAAATTTTAAAATTTAATTATTTTGGTATTTTATGATACATAAACTGAATAAATTTCCGAACTGAGATAATAAATTTATACCAGCACTAAATTACAAAATGTAGTCAAGCTTTTAGCTTAATATTTACTTATTTATAAAATAATTGCAGTTAATCCAAAGCAATAACCCGATTTAAGTGAGTGAAAACCAAAAATCTAGAATCAAAAATCAATATTTTTATCTCAGACTTTTATTTTCAGTCACATAAAAGCATAATAGAAATGTGACTAATATCTTAGCCCCATTACAATCCTTAAAAACAGGTCGCTGGTTCAAGCTCATCTGCGGAGCTAGTTTCCAACACCTACCTACAGTCAGGAGTTTAACATTAGCCTACACTTTGGCAGGTGCTGACTGTATAGATGTTGCTGCCGATCCAGCAGTAATTTTAGCAGTTCAAGAAGCTTTACAAGTAGCCAAGAGTCTCCTGACTGATGCCCAAATACGCGGCTTTGACTATCAAGGTAATTCTCCGCTTTTGATGGTCAGCTTGAACGATGGAGAAGACCCTCACTTCCGCAAAGCCGAATTTGATCACGCGAAGTGTCCCGAAGACTGCCTTAGACCATGCGAAAAAATTTGTCCAGCACAGGCAATTATATTTGACCGTAGAGCAGACGATTTTTCAGGAGTTGAATCCCAGAAGTGCTACGGCTGTGGTCGTTGTTTGCCAATTTGCCCATATGATATAATTTATACAAAATCTTATATATCAACACGAGATGCGATCGCACCACTGGTAATATCAACAGGGGTAGATGCAGTAGAAATCCACACAAAAGTAGGGCGTTTAGCCGAATTTAAGCAGCTATGGCAAGTAATTTCACCGTGTGCAGAACAATTGAAGATATTAGCCATCAGTTGTCCTGATGGAGAAGGAATAGTCGCATATCTTCAGTCTATCTACAACCTCATTTCTCCCCAATGTAAAGAAATAATTTGGCAAACCGATGGTCGTCCTATGAGTGGTGATATTGGAGACGGTACTACATTAGCAACTGTGAAATTAGGTCAAAAAGTTTTAGCAGCTAATTTACCAGGATATGTACAGTTAGCAGGTGGCACTAATAGATATACAGTTGCTAAGTTAAAAGCAATGGGATTATTAAATAGTGCTGATCAAAGAAGCAAAAATCAGCACCACATTGCTGGAGTAGCTTATGGTAGCTACGCTCGTGTATTAATTTCACCCATTATCGAACAGTTAGAAACCAAGGAGGTAAATCAAAATAAGATCAAGGCAACTATCCGCCTAGAAGAAGAACCAGAGTTACTTTGGCAAGCCGTGGAGCTTGCACATTCTCTCGTTTCCCAGATCAAGTCACAGCCGGAGCGATAATCGCTCGTTCGTTATCTCTCAAGACGTCACTATAGAAAGCATGACGATTACAGACGATCTCCAAAAGTTGTTAGACATTTTGCCCCAAGACCTGCGGCAAATACTAGAGAATCACCTCAAAATAGAGACTTTAGTAGAAGTGGTTTTGGATTTGGGTCGTCGTCCAGAGGCTCGGTTTCCCAATCAAGCTGAGTATCTGAGCGAAAATCCAGTCACTCAAGAACAGATAGATGATTGTATTCAGAGAGTTGGAATCTTTGGCGGAGATAATCGAGCAGGAATTGAGCAAACCTTGCATCGCATCAGTGCCATCCGCAATCGTAATGGGAAGATCATTGGACTGACTTGCCGTGTGGGTCGGGCTATATTTGGCACAATAGGCATGATCCGCGATTTAGTAGAAACTGGTAAATCGATTCTCATGCTGGGACGGCCAGGTGTAGGCAAGACTACTGCTTTAAGAGAAATAGCTCGTGTTTTAGCAGATGAATTGAACAAACGTGTAGTCATTATCGACACCTCCAATGAAATTGCTGGAGATGGTGATGTGGCTCACCCTGCTATTGGTCGTGCTAGAAGGATGCAGGTAGCTCATCCAGAACTTCAGCATCAAGTGATGATTGAGGCAGTAGAAAACCATATGCCAGAAGTCATTGTCATTGATGAAATTGGTACGGAACTAGAAGCTTTAGCCGCTCGTACCATTGCTGAACGAGGCGTGCAATTGGTAGGTACTGCCCACGGAAACCAGATAGAAAACTTAATTAAAAACCCTACCCTTTCCGATTTAGTTGGTGGTATCCAAGCTGTGACACTGGGGGACGATGAAGCCAGACGAAGAGGTAGTCAAAAAACTGTTTTAGAACGCAAAGCTCCTCCTACCTTTGAAATTGCTGTAGAAATGCTAGAACGGCAACGTTGGGTAGTACACGAAAACGTTGCGGACACAGTTGATAATCTTCTCAGAGGTCGCCAAACTAATCCGCAAACGAGAACTGTGGATGAGCAAGGTAAAGTTGCAATTACACGGCAACTAACTGTTGTTAACGGTCGCGGGGGACACTTATCAACATCTGAAGACTCTTTCTCATCAGCAAGACAATCTACAGGCTGGCGGACATCAGGACAAATGCTGGCGTTGCCATCGTTCCCTATAGAACGGGAACGAGTTCCTAGTCCAAGTGAATTTGACCGCTTACTGGATGAGTCATTCAACTATTCAGAGAGCATTGAGTTCAGCACCAGCAGACAAGCTGGCCCAAATGGTGAAGACTTACCACTGCATATTTATCCATACGGTGTCAGCCGTCATCAGCTAGAACAGGTCATTAATGTGCTAACTTTACCAGTGGTATTGACAAAAGACATTGATAGTGCAGATGCAATTTTGGCACTGCGATCGCACGTCAAAAATCATGCCAAATTAAGGCAAATGGCTAAAGCTCGTCATGTCCCTATCCACATGATTAAGTCCAGCACTATCCCACAAATTACTCGTGGTTTGCGGCGGTTGCTAAACATCGATGACCCAGAAATTGCTGATGATCGAGAACTGCAACTGTTTTTGCATAATGGCAGCGACGACGAGATTGACGCTCTAGAAGAAGCTAGACTTGCCGTTGAGCAAATAGTCATTCCTCAAGGACAGCCTGTTGAGTTATTACCTCGCTCTCCTCAAGTCCGCAAAATGCAACATGAATTAGTAGAACACTATCGACTCAAGTCCCACAGTTTCGGAGAAGAACCAAATAGACGATTGCGTATTTACCCTGCATAGTTTCAGGAAGAAAAACTAGGCTAAAAGAAAGACTCCCTTCATGATTATGAGGGGAGTCTTTCTTATTTAAAAATAGAACCTGGCGCTGAGCGATTGTGGCGGGAGGCAACCCTCCAACTATCGTAGCCGCAGCAATGTTTCACCTCTGAGTTCGGGATGGGGTCAGTGTGGGGCCATCGCGCCATAAGCACCAGGAAA
>NZ_JACJRG010000028.1 GCF_014697125.1 Anabaena minutissima FACHB-250
CTTAGTTCTTTTTATAACAAAATCTAGTTAGTAAATTCTAGCCACGTGTTGTTACACTTGAACACTAGTTTATTTGGCTTGTACGTATGAATACGGTTGGTGCAAGAAATGAGTTGAGCAATTTTGCGTTGAGCTTTTTTAATTTTGTTAAGTTTTTCTGTGATATGGACAGGAAGGCGAATTGTGCGGCTAGAAGTTGCGATCGCTCTCGTAATTCCTTGACGAATCCACCAATAAGCATAGGTACTAAAACGGTATCCCTTGGTAGGGTCAAATTTTTCTACAGCCCTTTCTAAACCAAGAGTTCCTTCTTGAACTAAATCCAATAATTCCAAACCGCGATTTTGATACTTCTTAGCAACGGACACAACCAAGCGCAAATTGGCCTTGATCATGTGTTCTTTTGCGTGTAAACCGTTGGATTGAACTTTCTCTAATTCTTCTACAGTCAATTTGGCAATTTCTGCCCAACGACGCTTACCTTCTGACAAAATCGGCTTAAGGTCAGATAACTGAACACCCGCCGTACTAGCCCACCGTTCCAAAGAAGGGCGATGTCCTAACTCTGATGCTAAACGTTCCTGAACTTCAATTAAGTTGAGATAAGGGGTAGCTACTGCATCTCCTTGTTTAGCTGCATTGGCTAGCACTATCCGCAATCTTAGATAACGCTGGACTTTTTGGGCTTCGGAAACCTCTTCATCGCGTCCTAACAACCGAACTCGGCCTATTTCCTGAAGATATAGACGTACTAAGTCTGTACTGCGACGGTTGCCATTAGCGGCAAAGTTATTGGGATCAGCCGCAGCGATTTCCAACTCTTGGAGATCATCCACCGAAAATTCACCGTCATCAGCAGTAAGATCAGGGTCTAAAACCTGGCGGGATTTTTGGGTATTGTAGGCGGCATCTGCATAAAAAGAAGTTGCTGGCATAAAATCGTCTCTATGGCTCCAGGTAACAATAGATTGCGGTCAGCTATTTAACTGTTGCTATTATTCCCGTGATTTTAGATGAACTAACACGGTTGAGAATTCCAGTAATGTTTTTTTGCAAAACAATTTACTGGTTCTGTGTCAAGCATTAAAACCGAACTAGGCTCGGCTGCCGAACTTTTGATTGAACCAATAGCTATTTAAGTACACAATTAGGATTTAAATTCCGAACTACCGAGTCAGCATTTCAAAATTGATAGATATTAATTGCTACTTTGGTATTTTGTATAAACATATTTCAGTGGAAATCATGTTCCTCATCGGTATAGTCACATCTACATGGATATGAAACTGATTTCCTGACGATTTTCTAATTTTTTCTAGGGATTTTTGGGAATAATTCGAGGTATATAGATGATCATAGGTGGTTGAGTGGTCTGTTACAAGTGATACTTTCAACTATTAAATTGTTCACAATTAGCACTTTTTCATCAACACTTCACACTTAGTTAGCATTCGCTCAACCTGTCTTCATATTTCCGACTAGGGATGTAGGGGTCTAAGGGTATAGAGATATAAAAAAATACAAATGTACGGCTATGCGGGTATAAGTGTGTGGCTTATATATGATCTGTCACCTGTCACCTGTCACCTATCACCTGTCACCTATTCACTGGTACTCTGGTTTGATATCTCTTAGCATAAGTTCATCAAGGGCTTGTTTAGGAGTGACTTCACCTTGTAATAATCGATAAACTTGCTCGGTAATCGGGATAACTATATTTTTTTGCCTCGCCAGTTGTACTAATACCTGACAAGTATTGACCCCTTCGGCAGTTCCTGGTAACTTGGCCAGAATTTCTACAAGTGACTTACCACCAGCTAGCTGATAGCCAACTTGGTAATTACGACTTAAAGGACTATTACAGGTAGCTAACAAATCTCCTAGACCCGATAAACCATAAAAGGTTTCCGTTTTCGCACCCCAGCAGTTGCCAATGCGAACCATTTCTGTGAGTCCGCGAGTTACTAAAGCGGCTTTGGCATTAGTGCCTAAATGTAAGCCATCACACACACCAGCTGCGATCGCCATCACGTTCTTGAGTGTCCCACCTAGTTCCACTCCCACCGGATCAGGATTTGTATAGACTCGAAACCGAGAGGAAGAAAATACTAGTTGCACCGTTTCGGCGGCTGTAGATTCATGACTGGCTACCACCGTGGCGGCTGGTAATGACTGTTCAATTTCTTTAGATAAATTTGGCCCTGACAGCACAACTACTGCATTGTCGGGAAATGTTGATTGCCAAATTTGTGACGGCGTACAGATAGTTTGTGGTTCTAATCCTTTTGTTGCTGTCACAAATATAGTTTCTGATGAAGGGGTGAAAGAATGTACTTGAGATGCAACTTCTCTCACCCCTTTCATGGAGATAGCAGACAGAACTATTTGAGCATCTTGTACAACATTTGCCAATGTTGTAGATCCTTGGCGTGACCACACACGCACCCTATGACCATTCTCTGCTGCTAGCTTTGCCAAAGCTGCACCCCAAGCACCTGCACCCAAAATTGCTACTATATTTCCTTGCACCACTCAAAAATTCAAAATTCAAATTAAAACTACTCACCACTCACCACTCACCACTCACCACCGGCTAAACGCCGCGCTACCGCTAACACTACTCAGCACTCAGCACTCAGCACTCAGCACTCAGCACTCTCTTTCGTGGGTAAAGTTTCATGAGTTCTCGCACTTGTTCAGCATGGTAAGAACTTCTAGTTAAAGGTGAGGAAACCACTTGTAAATATCCTAACCCTTCACCGTAAGCTTGCCATGCAGCAAATTGTTCTGGAGTAATAAAACCTTGTACTTGTAAATGTTTTTGGCTGGGTTGGAGATATTGCCCGATGGTCAAGATATCACAATCTACAGAGCGTAGGTCTTGCATAACTTGCCGAATTTCGGCATCGGTTTCACCAAGCCCAACCATAATCCCGGATTTAGTGTACACCCAAGGGGCTATTTGGCGGCTTAGTTTGAGTAATTCGATACTGCGATCGTAGTTCCCTTGAGGTCGCACCCGTCGATATAAACTTGGTACTGTTTCGGTATTGTGGTTTAATACCTCTGGAGCAGCTTGCAAAATTATCTCTAAAGCATCCCAGTTACCACATAAATCAGGAATCAGTACCTCGATTGTAGTGTGTGGTGAAACTGTCCGCACTGCTTCAATGCACCGCACAAATTGAGTAGCACCACCATCTGCTAAGTCATCTCTGTTAACAGAGGTAATCACTACATGATTAAGTTTCATCCGGCGTACAGCTTCTGCTAACCGTGATGGTTCTGTGGGGTCTAAAGCTTTGGGTTTTTTGTCAAAATCAATATCACAGTAAGGACAAGCACGAGTGCAAGCTGGCCCCATAATCAAAAATGTAGCTGTACCTGCTTGGAAGCATTCCCCAATATTTGGACAGGACGCTTCTTCGCAAACTGTGTTCAGTGCTAAATCGCGTAAAATCTCTTTAACATTACCAACGCGCTCCCATTGAGGTGCTTTAACTCGTAACCAGTCTGGTTTAACAGTCACAATCCACTCTTACCACTGAAGGTTGTACAAATCTAATCCTAGCAAGCAAATCCTTCGCTGAATTAATCAGCTTTCAGAGCTAAGAACTTGGGTTAATCAAATTTTTAGCATGGCTCATGATTTGTGCTATGTTTAGGCATATGTGTAAATTTACGGGATGTGGCGCAGCTTGGTAGCGCACTTCGTTCGGGACGAAGGGGCCGCTGGTTCGAATCCAGTCATCCCGATTGTACATTTGTTGTCCAATAACACTTTTTTGGATTAAAAACAATCAACCGAACTTGGTAACGTTGGATTAATAAGCGTGTTAGTTCTTTATCTCAGTATATTAAGTTATATAAAAAAACATGGCAATATATAACTGTACGGGTAAAAATCCTTCAACTCTTGGTCAGGAAATGCAAGCGATTCTCGTTCTGAGACACTTCGTGATCGCAGTTTAGTATAACTAGATGTTAAGACGATAATTGACACTTTTGCTCCGCAATGCTAGCACAAACAGCACGCTACACTTATTTTTTGGTAAAGTTTGGGGATTATTAGTTTCACTATCTCACCTAAGCTAGACTATTTACTATTTTTTTGTGTTGCTAAATACACAAAAATAACAAGATTTTATTTGAAATATCAAACAATAAAAACGAACACAATAGATCCATATTTGTGTTTTCAATTACTGCATGGGTTCTTTTTTCAGAGATAGAATGTGTGTCTCAGCAGTTCGTAACAACGGATAAATATATTGTTAATGCTTTTGTAGCTAAAGTTTCAAAACCCACTTCATTCTCCCAGCTATTTTTGCACCGTCTTAGGTATTTATATGACTTACAACTCAGAACAAATGCAACAGATTCTCCAAAAAGCTTTTGCCCGTCAGCAACAGGGAGAAATTTCCCGGCAGCAGATTATAGAAATCGCCTCAGAATTAGGAGTTTCATCGGCATCGCTCCAAGCGGCTGAACAAGAATGGTTGACCCAAGAAATAGGCGAGAAAAAGCGGCAGAGATTTCATGCCCAACGACGTGATGATTTTAAATCACACCTAATTGCTTTTATTGGTGTGAACGGATTTTTGATTGTATTAAATCTTTGGACAAGTCCTGCATATTTCTGGGCAATTTTCCCCCTATTGGGTTGGGGATTAGGTTTGTTCTTTTCCGGTATGAAGGCTTATAAAACTAGTGGGGAAGCATATGAAAATGATTTTTATGAATGGTCTAAAAAACTGCCGAAATAAATTACCCACACATAACTAAAAATTTAAGGGGTAGTTTTGCAACCACCCCTATATTCCCCTCATATTTAGAATTTACTTTTCGTTCCCTGATTGGGACGTATATTTACTTTGAAATATTAACTAAACTTTCAACTTGAGCCGAAGCTAGTGTTGGTGCAGTGAAAATCTGTGAGTAAAGACTTGTTGGTTGTTGTCCACCCACAACTGGTAAGACTTGACGCGCATGGGCTGCAACTTCTACTGTCTTCACATCATAGGTCTGTGTTACCAACTTGGGATACAAACCGATACCGATGATGGGAAGAATCAAACAAGCGGTGATGAACAACTCACGGGGGTTCACATCAGCAACTACAGCATCTAAATGTAATTCTTCACTTTGCTTACCGTAGAACACTTGACGCAGCATGGATAGTAGGTAAATCGGTGTCAGAATCACACCCACTGCTGACAACATGATAACTACAACTTTGAAGCTGGAACTGTAAACGTCACTGCTAGCGATACCGAGGAACACCATCAACTCACCTACAAAGCCACTCATTCCAGGTAAGGCGAGAGAAGCCATTGCGCCGGCGGTGTAGAGTGCGAAGGTTTTGGGCATTACTTTACCCATACCGCCTATTTTGTCCATCAACAAGGTGTGGGTACGTTCGTAAGTCACACCGGTTAAGAAGAATAAGCTAGCAGCAATTAAACCGTGGGAAACCATCTGTAGCATCGCTCCACTGACACCAATTTCTGTGTAGGAAGCTAGACCGATGAGTACAAAACCCATGTGGGCGATTGAAGAGTAAGCTAGGCGGCGTTTGAGGTTGGTTTGAGCAAAGGCACAACAAGCACCGTAGACAATGTTAACTACACCTAAGATTGCTAGGACTGGCGCAAAGTAAACATGGGCATCAGGTAACATCTCCATATTGAAGCGGATGAGAGAATAACCACCCATTTTCAACAACACACCAGCCAAAATCATCGAACCAGGTGCAGACGCTTCACCGTGAGCATCAGGTAGCCAGGTATGTAGAGGGAAAATTGGCAGTTTTACACCGAAGGCAATTAAGAATCCTGCATAAGCTAATAATTCAACCGCTTTGGGATATTCTTTCATTCCCAAAGATGCGATATCGAAAGTAAATGTATCTCCAGAGAATGCTAGTGCAAAACCGGCGACGAGAATAAATATAGAGGCAGCAGCAGTGTAAAGAATAAACTTGGTAGCTGCATAACGGCGTTTTGGGCCTCCCCAGATGGCAATTAGCAAGTAAACGGGGACTAGCTCGATTTCCCACATCAGGAAGAATAACAGCAAGTCTTGGGCTAGAAACACACCCAACTGTGCGCTGTACATCGCCAACATCAAACCATAAAATAATCGCGGCTTGTTGGTTACTTTCCAAGCCGCGAAGATTGCTAGTGTGTTAATTAAGCCTGTGAGCAAGATTAGAGGCATTGATAAGCCGTCAACTGCTACAGACCAATTCAAGCCTATTTGGGGTATCCAAGCATATTTTTCGACAAATTGGTAAGTTGAGTTTTGAAAATCGTAATGTTGCCAAAAGGCGTAAATCATTAAGGCAAAATCAGCGATCGCAACTCCTAAACCATACCAACGGACTGTTTTACCTTCTTTATCTGGAATTATCGGGATGGCTAGGGATGCCACCAACGGTAAGGCAATTATGGCTGTTAGCCAGGGAAATTCAACTGGATTCATCACTTCTAACAATCTTTTTTGTGTCCGCTTTTGATTACATTATATTAAGGAATTCGTACTTTTGTAAACGTTATTTATCCCTATAAAAATAAAATTCCGGTGAGTTATAGGAATATATACTCAGCAAAATCACGATGATCAGCATAAAAGAGAATAAATACCTATACAATTTGGCTGCCAGTCCATCCTAAATGTAAACTTTTGCAACGTCAATAAAAAACGGCAACTTTAAATGCCGTTACAAAAGTTGATGGAATTGGGGAAAAGAAAGCAGGGGGAGCAGGGGAAGCAGGGGAAGCAGGGGGAGAAAAATACAATGCCCACTCACTACTCCCAACTCATTACTCAGCACTCCTGCACTCCTGCACTTCTAAATAATGCGATTGACAATCATCCATACTTCCCCATCTGAACGTACATAAGGGACTGAGATGGTTTTAAATCCAGTGATGAATGGTTTGTAATACACCTGCCAATACAAAGGACTTAGATGATCAGCACAAGCTTTTAAGCTGCGGATTTCTTTTGCTAGTTCGCCGGCGAGTTCATTAATGCGTTCAGCATGGATTTGCGCCAGTTCTTTGGCTTCTTCTAACTGTTGTTGTTGCCTAATTAGTTGTGTTTTCCTAGGTAACTGGGCTAATTCAGTTTGTTTATGCTGTACCTGTGAATTTAAAGCCGCGATCGCATCATCTATACCTTTGAGTTCCGCCGATAATTGGGGATTTTCTCTGGCTTGCAGGCGGTAAGCTTGCACCATAGCCAGAGGGGAATCATATTCACTAGCCATGACATCATTGTTAATAGTCAGGTCAGCACGTTCTTGCTGAAGCACTTGAATCTCAGACTTGAGTGCGGCAATCTCCGACTGAATTTGCTCCAAAGGCCAGCCAGGGTTAAGTTGTTTCATTTTGAATTTTTAATTTTTAATTTTCAAATTGCGCCTTGGGTATCGAGAGAAAGCGATCGCACTACAGCATTAATTCCTCTTTCTTTCCAGGCTGTAGACATCGCGGCTTCCACTGCTGGGGCGTGAGACACATCTGCTAAAGCCAACAGCGTCGGCCCCGCACCACTAATCACCATACCGTAAGCACCAGCCGCCACCGCCGCCGCATTCACAGCATCGTAACCAGGAATTAAAGCTTGGCGATAAGGCTGATGTAACTTATCTTGCAGGGCTGCCTTTAACCATTGTCCCTTACCTGTTTCCAAGCCGCGTAACAATAACCCCAAATGAGCCGTGTTGAAAATCGCATCTGCACGACTAAATTCTGTGGGTAAAACTCGCCGCGCCTCCGCAGTTGATAATTCAAAATCAGGAATCGCTACCACTGGGACAATATTACTATCCCAAGGAACATCACAAATTTCCCAACCTGTTTGACTAGTAGCCGCCAGCCGACATCCCCCCAACAAAGCTGGGACGACATTATCAGGATGTCCTTCCATTGCGATCGCTAATTCCATCACCTGCGTTTGAGATAAAGGCTCACCCGCCAATTGATTTCCTGCAACTAAACCACCAACAATCGCTGTGGCGGAACTCCCCAAACCCCTGGCCAGGGGTACACCTAAATTAATCTCAATTTTCACAGGTGGCGGTGTCTGATCTATATATTGATATAACTTGACAAACGCCTGATAAAGTAAATTACTCTCATCAGTTTGTACTCGTTCTGCTTCTGCGCCTGTAACGTTAATAATGAAGTTACCTGCTTCCAGGCGGGTGAAGTTGAACTGATTATATATACTCAAAGCTGCACCGATGCAGTCAAAACCAGGCCCCAAATTTGCAGTTGTGCCAGGAACGTTAAGCGTAACTGAAGTAACAATAGACATTTACAAATACTCACCTAACCAATCAACCAGCATCCCACGTAAATGCACGCCCTTGAAATTTTCTGGCTGACATTCACAGCGAGGAAATATGATCATTTACAAATCTTAGTATAAAAGTCAGCGATGACCGACCGTCGGTCGGAAACCATCTCTACGAGAGGCTACGCCAACGCCTACGGTGGGACGCAGCCCATCGCTAACTGCATTGACAAGTCACACTAAAAGTGAATGGAAGCGACACTCTACTATCAATTCCATTCACCTTGTAAAGTGAAAGCAGCCCAATAGTAAGGTGCTGCATATTTCTGATTACGCCAAATTTCTATTTGTGCTGCTCGCAGCGCGGCGGCGGGCTTTAATCCTATTTGGAGCATATTTTTATAGAATATCTTCATTAGTTCAGCTGTGGCTTGATCATCCACACTCCACAGACTCACCACAACTCGCGGACTACCTGCATACATAAACCCTCTAGTTAACCCTACTAATCCTTCTCCCTTGACTTCCTCTCCCAGTCCAGTTTTACAGGCACTGAGTACAACTAATTCTGCTTGTAGATTGAGGTTGAAAACATCATGCAAGCGCAAAAAGCCATTTTGAGGTCTTCCTTGCTCATCAAATAACGATAATACAATTCCTGATAGTTCTGGATGCTTGCTGTTGAGGATGCCATGAGTAGCAAAATGTATGATGCGATATTGGCTTAACTCTTTACTAGTGGCGGTAGTGCGACTAGCAGTAAAGTCAACAGCTTGTTTACTTTGATTAGCTGGAACAAGGGAAAGGATTTCTTCAGCTTCTTGGCGTGTAAAACGTAAACGCTCAAAGCTGATGTCTGAGTCTATTGCGGTTCTGGTTAAAGCCAGACTGTCTAAGTTACTTTCTAAACCAAGTGGGCGCGACAGTTGAACCTTACCACGCAGACGCTCATCATTATTGCTAAAGATAGGATCTGCTAATACAACTAATGTCTTGGGAGGCGATTTACGTTCTTTGTGTTCACGTCGAAGGATAGCTAGTGTAGATGCTGAGGGTAAAGTAATGACTTCGTGGTTGAGCAATAAGGGTTCATATTTGCTACTTCCTGATAAACTGGATGTATTTAGAGCAGCAAATGGCACATACTGCAAAGCCCCATCACTGACAATCACTAGACGTTTCTTTTGCAGTTGCTGGGCTACTGGCGAAAGTATTAACTGAGACAGAACATCTATGGATGGGCTATGTCTAAGATATGGGGTAGTTATCTCTTGACGGAACTTTTGAACAGCTGCTTCAATGTCTGAGCGTTTGGGTAGTTCATAACTAGTCATGTTCTTATTCGTAACTACCCAAAGATAACTACGCTTTTCCCCTAAAGAATATTCTAAAAGCAGGGTATCCTCATCAAGCACTTGCTGTTGAATCTGTGTAAGTGAAAGCGGTTGTGGTTGAGTCAGTGCTGCATAACGTGGACTAGTCGCGCGGATCTTTGCTTGAACTTGCTGATATTGTTCTAAAACTGTCTCATTTTCTATTTCTAAAGCCTGTATCTGTGCTGGGGTACGATTGCCACTTAATAGCTGTATCCGGCTTTTTTCTAACGTGTCGAGTTGTTGCTGCAAGTTGCGTTCTTGAGAAAGTAACTTTGGCTCTATGCCTCGGCGAAGATCAGCATTAGCTTCATTAAGCAGTTCTAAAAGACTGCGGGCGCGAGCGTGTTCACTAGCTTGCAATGCCTGAGCATCATATCCTTGAGATGGTTGTTGTTTGTGCAACTGCATCAACAAGTCGATGTAAAACTGATAATAATCCTGTACTGTAGCAAAATAGGAAGAGCGAAGTTCTTGAGAGTGAATTTTGGTACGCAACTCTTCTACAATTTTGATGACTATTTTAATCTGAGTCAAGGCAGCGTTCAAATTCCCTTGATCACGTTGAACAGAGGCTAAGTGATAAAGAGTCTGAGCTTCTCCTCCCCTATTACGCACCTGTTGATATAAAGACAGGGATTTGTTGAAATGATCTAGTGCCTTCTGCTTTTCTCCCCAAGCTAAGTAGACTTTACCAATATTGTTCAAGGTGGCTGCTAACCCTAATTTATTTTCCACAGATTCAAATAGAGGTAGAGCTTGCTGGAAATAATCCTGCGCCTTTTGGTGTTCTCCTAAATCTAAGTAAACTGCACCTATGTTATTCAGGGTAAGAGCCTCTCCTCGTTTATCTCCTATCTGTCGTCTGATTGAAAGGGATTGCTGAAAATAATCCAGTGCTTTTCGCCTTTCTCCTAAATCTAAGTAACCTGCACCTATGTTGTTGAGAGTACGAGATTCTGCTGGCTTGTCTTCTATTTGTGCATATAAAGGTAGGGATTGGCGGAAATAATCCAGTGCCTTTTGTTTTTCGCCTAAATCTAAGTAAACTATGCCAATATTGTTGAGAGTACGAACTTCCCCTAGTTTGTCTTTTACCTGTCGCCGTAGAGGAAGAGATTGCTGGAAATAATCCAGTGCCTTTTGCGGTTCGCCTAAATCTAAGTAGACATTGCCAATATTGTTGATACTTAGAGCTTCCCCTGCTTTATCTCCCATTTGTCGCTTGAGTAACAGAGCTTGTTGGAAATACTCTAGTGCCTTTTGCAGTTCTCCTAACTCTGAGTAAACATTGCCAATATTGTTAAGGGTGATAGTTTCCCCTTTTTTATCTCCCACCTGTCGTCTGAGTAACAAGGCTTGATGCAAATTTTCCAGTGCTTGACGCTGTTGCCCTAAATCTGAGTAGATTTTGCCAATGTGACCAAGGGCGAATGCTTCTGACGAGAGATCGCCTAATATTCGATATAGTGAACGTGCTTTTTCAAAAAAACCTAATGCCTGTAACAGAGATGCTGCTGTTCCTTGCTGATATAGTTGCTTTCCTTTGCGATAAGCTTCTTCAGCCGCAGCAAGAGTTGTATCTGGCACATTTGTCTGTGCTACCTGTGCAATCTCTAATGAATGATCCACAGTTATTCCAACACTTGATTTGGAAAGTAATCCGATACTGCTCAAGATAACTATAGTGCCATTGACTACAAATAGAAAAAAGTGCCATTTTGTTGACTTACATATCTTCCATTTGTTCATAAAAGTACCTTGATTCTCTGAGAGATTGAAAGTTGCTTAAACTTAATCTTTCCCAAAATCAGGTAAAAAATTTGTCAATGATCGCATCCCAAGTTTAAAGATTGCCCTCCAATTCGTCAAACCCCATACTCAAGATGTGTCCAGGAGCAATCCCAAAGTTTGCCACCAAGCCATATGTACAACTACAATCAGTCTTCTGTTTCTTCCCAAGCTTCTACCCCTAGATCAATAGAAATCCGTTACAGAAAGTACTTTAAATATATAGTACCGAGTAGTCGGTGAGTAGCCGAAGATGGACAATTTGCCGTTGTCTTTTATATATTAATTAGTATAGGAAGCCTAGTTTGATTTTTCTGAAAATACTAACAAGGAAACCTTTATACAACAAACTTCTAGTCAAATTGGTTATTAAAAAAGTAAATATAATTCCTATATTTTTTAATATTTCTGTTGAATGTAAATTTTCAAACTAACTGATCTGTCTAAAGTATGAAAAATTATCTATTCAAAAATATTTTGCCAATTTGCCTCTTAATATTAATAATAAATACAAATAAAAAACGATTTGATTTTTGTTGCATAGGGGTTGAAATTATGTATAAATATATTTAGTATATTCGATATAATTATGTCGAATATACTGTTGCTCATATATAGTGACAGATACAGAGGTAAGGATAGTTTACATATAAATATTCTTAATTACCTCATGACTCTATTAGCTATAAATGACGCAGTATTTTGATGCGACTTCTATTTGATGATACCGTTTTGCATGAAGCCTGCTGTTTAATTTAATTTACCTAGACTATAAGGGCTTGCTGGCATGAGACTATCTGCGTTAGATCCACTCATACCGCTTAACTGTTTAAAAGATGAACTGATCAAGTTGCCAAAAGGTTACTCATTTTATGAAGAAGAAGTAATAGATTTTCTATCACGTCGAAGATGGCCTGAGAGCGATCGCCGTATTGACCGCACAACTTTCTGGCGTTGGAGAAATGATAATGGAATAGAACGCCAAAAGGTATTCAGCCGCTTGGATCTGCTCAAACTTTGTCAAATCTGCGACCACTACCGAATAGATGGAACTCGCAATGAATATTTGGAAATCATGAAAAGGAAAAAAGAATTAGCACTCAATAGATAAGAATTTATGTGTAATTTATGTTGCTAGTTATCTAATCAGTGATAGTAATGGGTCATGAGTTATAATTTTGCCCATACCAATTACTTAAAGGAAAGACCACATTTACCTAAATACATACTGGCTTAATATTTGTTTAGTTTCCTCAAAGGGTTCTCTGATTTTGATTAGCTAGTACTATCAGAATGAGTGCATATATTCTTTTTCCAAGCAATTGAGATTTTTTCACATACCTGCATTTCTAGAAGTGCAGGTTTTTTATTTATACAAGTATTGATAATACTATATGAAAACCAAGATAAACCTACTAAGCTAATATAAAAAATAAAAAAATCTTATATCCTAGGGAATAGATTGAGCATTGACAAGTTATTTCTAAAGTGAAAAATAAAATTCTCTAGAAGGATGAAGTTTTTATTTATCTACTTACAGAGAATAAATAGGTGTAGTTGATTTATTCCTAAATGTTGAAGTGCTGTTATGTTATCCATTGGAGATTATGTGATTAACCAACAAACAGGCCATCTAGGCAAAGTGGTTGGTTACGGCAACTACCTCATCAATAATGTATACACAGTCACATTGAAAGTGCTTGTAGCTGAAACTGCTAATTCCCAAAAGCGAGTGTTTGTAGTGGAAGATAAAGTATCAGCATGGATTAGGTGGTCTGTAGCATAATATTACCTTTTTTTAAGGATAAACACGATGGTACGTGATTGTATTTTTTGTCTACAAGAAGCAGCTTTACAATTGATATTTAAAAAATATTTACCGCCTCAAAATCCATCTGAATGTTTTGTTAATCCCCCTTGTGGTTGTCCCAATCCTGGACAAGAACTACAGTGTGAAGACTGTGTTTATCTGGAAGCTTGTTTGTCTAATTTTAGGCAATTGGGGAGTAGGAACAAGGGGAAAACTAATGACTAAAACAGTAAACTAGCAGAATTGACATCTAAAAATAAATCTGCCTGTGGTTGTTGACGCAGGATAGAAGCTGGACAGTCTGTAGTGACTGAACTTTGTAACATATTTTGTATTATCTGTGCTTTACGTTGTTGTGGTGCTAGACAAAGGATTTTTTTGGCTGAACAAATCAAAGGCAAGGTTACAGTAAAAGCGTACTGGGGAACACTATCAAGATTGGAGAATTGTCCTGTACTTACTTGTTGTTGGCGATTAGCTGTATCTAGTTTTACTAATTTAACGCTGTAAGGATCTTGGAAATTAGCTACAGAGGGATCGTTAAAAGCTAAGTGTCCATTTTCGCCAATACCAAGACAGCAGAGGTCAATAGGTTGTGCTTGCAGTAGTTTGGTATAGCGATCGCATTCTGTCAATGGTTCTAAAGTATCACCTTCAATATAGTGAAACGTTTGGGGACGTACTCGCTTTTCTACACGTTCTCGCATATAGTGCCGAAAACTAGCAGGATGATCTGCACTAATTCCCAAATATTCATCTAGATGAAATAAAGTAATTCGTGACCAATCTACACCACCCAAAGCAATCAACGCCTCTAAAAATTTGAGTTGAGAATTGCCTGTAGCGAATAAAACAGCTGCTGTCTGCTGATGTTGCAGAATAGATTGTAAATACTTGTGGGTGATACCTGCAACTTCTTGAGCCATGTCTGATTCAGATTTGTAAATCTGTACCGAGAGGCGATCAACATGAAAAGATTTTGTAGGGGCTATCATTTGCTTTTCTCCCTGTTCCCTTTTCCTCAAAAGTTTGGTGTAGAGGCTTCCTCTACTCTCACTTTTCTCTGTTCCTGATTAACTACATCATTAGTTAATTCCATGATTTTCTCAAATTGAAAATTATGGGCTAAACAACTGAAATACTCTTGTAAAATTGTATTTTCCCAGGTAAGTTGCTGGATTAATTCTAAAATTAGGTCATCACTACCTTGGGCAGCAGCTTGATAGATTTTTGCCACCCATTCTTGAGGCATTTGAGATAGTAAAGACAATAAATCATCAATTTTTGGAATTTTTTCTAGAGATTTTTGCCTAATATGGAATGTTTGACGAATATCTTTTTGGTAAAGATAGCGTACACCTAAATATTGACTGAGTGTTTCGAGAATTTGTGCTTTCTGGAAGGGCTTATTAATCAAATCGTCACAACCAGCTGTGATCATTGCTTCCCGTTGTTCTTCAAAAGCGTTAGCAGTCAGGGCAATAATAATTGTATGGTGTTGATAAGAACAAGACATGGGGCGATTTTCGTTCCGAGACACTTCATGAACGTATGTTGTCAGTTGCAAACAAGTTTCTGCTAGGGTTGCTCCGACTGTGGTCATCGACATCATACTGCATTTTTCTTGATGCTCTAATTCACGGGAACGAATCAAGCGAGTAGCTTGATAACCGTCCATTGCAGGCATTCGCATATCCATGAAAATGAGGTGAGGATGCCATTGTTCCCATAAAGCAACAGCCTCGTGACCATTTGCGGCTTCTTGTACCGTAAAACCAATAGATGAAAGGAGTTTCACTAGTAAGAGACGACTATCGGGTATATCATCTACAACCAAAATTCGATATTGTGCTTGCTGCGATGCTAAACCAGTTACCCAACAAGACACTGATGACATGGGCATATCAGCAGCAGAGATTAAAGCGACTTGAATATCAAAGGTAAATTGACTCCCCATCCCTAAACTGCTAGTAACGCTAATTTCTCCCCCCATCATTTGCACGTATTTACGGCTAATTGCTAATCCTAAGCCTGTTCCCTGTTGCGATTGTCTACCGCTTTGAGTTTGTCCAAAAGCTTCAAATAACAACTCAAGTTCTTGTGGTGCAATTCCTGTACCAGTATCTTGTATCTCAAAGATGAGAGATTGGGGATGGGAAATAGACAAGCTAGAAGGGGAAGACACGGGAGATGCAGTATTACTTTCTTGTCCCCCTTGTTTCCTTGTCCCCTTGTCCCCAGTCCCTAACCTTACTTTAAGTATCACATTGCCAGATGCCGTAAATTTAATGGCATTTCCTACAATGTTGAGTAAAACTTGACGTATTTTGCTTTCATCGCTTTGTACGTATTGGGGCAAATGAGGATCATATTCAAATATCAGCTTTAAGCCTTTGGCTTTTGCCCGAACTTGCAACAGTTCTTGGAGGTTATCCAATAGATGAATTAAATCAAAACTACTGAGATTTAAGGTGGTTTTGCCTGCTTCGATTTTGGACATTTCCAGAATGTCGTTGATGAGGTTGAGCAGGTGTTCTCCGGCGCGGTTCATGATGCCTAAGTTTTGTTGATGTTCACGAGAGAGGGTGTTGTCATGGCTCATTAGTTGCGTAAATCCCAAGATGGCGTTTAGGGGTGTTCGCAATTCGTGGCTCATGTTGGCTAGAAATTCGCTCTTGGCTCGATTGGCAGCATCAGCTGCTGTCACCGCCGCTTGTAAGGCTTCTGATTGCTGTTGAGTTTGGGCTAACAATTGTGCCTGCTGTAAAGCCACTCCCAACTGATTACCAATCTGGACTACGATGTTGATTTCCCCTGTTTTCCACTGGCGAGGCTGGGAATTTTGATAGGTGGCTAATAACCCCCAAACTTGATTACCACATAAGATGGGGACAGTAATATAGGCTTGGGCTTGAAACTGCTCCAAAAGATTGATGTAATGAGGGTCTAGACAGGCTTGGTAGATGTTCGACACACAACAAAAACTTGTGCCTGTATTAGCTGGTATCTGATTATCTTGTAATTCGATTTCTTGACCATCCAACATTTTCAGGATGCAGCGACCATTTTCTAAAGCATCTTTGGTGAGATTGAGGTTTTGTTGGTGCATTTCGATGAGTGATACCCATTCCGTACCTACAGATTCGGCGACAAATTCGCCACTCCAATCGGGATGAAAGCGATAAACAACGACGCGATCGCAATGCAAAACTTGCCGTAATTCTGCGGTGGTGGCGGTAAAAATAGTTTCTAAATCTAGGGTCTGGCGCATCCTTTGAATGACTTGAGCGATCGCTCTTTCCCGTTCTATACTTTCGCGTAAAGCTGCTTCTGCCTGTTTGAGTCCACTAATTTCTAGCATCACAGTGCCGACACCAGAGGGGCGATGATCTTCTCCAGGAATGGGAAAATAGGAAACTAAGAAATGACGTAGATGCTCCCGCGACTCGGAAACGGCAATACTTAGTTCCCGGTTCAGAATTGCTTGACCGGTCAATAGTACGTGTTGACAAAATGGTGTCAGCAAAGGGTCGATGTGGGGTGCTATTTCATCGAGTGTCTTGCCGATATGGTCTTTTGCTGGTTGACCAGAAATCTCTGCCATCAATTCGTTAATTTGGACAAATCGCAGATGGTGGTCTAAGATGTTCATGCCTACAGGCGCACCACTGAAAAAAGCATTGAGATGAGCTTCCCGCAGTTCTAGCTGTTTTTCTAGGGTTTTGCGCTCTGTAATGTCTTTATTAGTGCCGGTCATCCGTAAAGGCGCACCTTGTTCGTCACGTTCCACAATCTGACCGCGAGATTGTAGCCATTTCCATTCCCCAGAGGCACAGCGTATCCGAAATTCCATTTCATATACAGATGTCATCCCATGTAGATGAGCATGAATAGCTGATTTAACGGCGGGTAAGTCTTGTGGATGGATTAATTGTTGGCTCAGTAATTGATTTTGATCGACTTCAGATTCTGTATACCCTAGTAGATTTTGCCATTGCCAGTCACGATAGATTTTCCCTGTGTGGAGATTCCAATCCCACAAACCCAACTCGCTGGCTTCTAGGGCTAGTTGTAATCGTTCTTCGCTTTGTCTGTGGGCTGCTTCTATCATTTGGCGTTGAATTAAACTGCCTAATTGCGTGGCTACAGCACCCACCAACATCAGTAACCGCTTATCTACTGAGACAGCACTGCGCTTAAAAAATACTAAAACAGCTACTACTTCCCGACCGGCAAGAATGGGAACACCAAAACCCGCTTTAAAGCCGATTTTCGCAGCTTGTGGAGAGCGTAAAAATACTGACTGGGTTACCTGAGAAATATCTTCTATCCATTCTGGTTTTTTCGTTTGCCATACTCGCCCCGGTAGTCCCACACCCAAAGCAAATGTCATTGTCTGGTTGCGATCGCAAAATTCTTCCAGATGGTTTTCTTCACAGTAGCAGACTAAACTATGTTCCAATACACTACCATCATCATCGGGTATCCATGCTTCCCCAAAATCCCAACCGATAGTTTGGCAAATCAAACGCAAGACTAATGTTAAAGCACTTTTGAGATCAATAGCGCGGGTGATGCCCTGGGTAGTCAACAGCAATAAACGGCTTTCAGTTTCTGCTTGTTTGCGTTCGGTGATATCTTTAGCTGTTGCGAGTAGATACTTTTGACTCTCTATTTCGATCATTTCTGCACTGAGCAACACCGTTTTGATTTCACCGCTTACAGTGCGAAAATCAACTTCATGGTTGCGGATAGTTTTTGTTTGTTGCAGGATTTTGGACAGAAAATGACATTCCTGGGGATTTACCCAAATGTTCAATTCTGTATTAGTGCTACCAATGACTTGCGATCGAGAATAACCAAAGAGCCGACAAAAGCTGTCGTTAACTTCAATGTAGCGTGTTTCTGGAAAAGTACACAGAGCGATGGGGTCAGGGGAGGCTCTAAAGGCTGAGGCTAACTTCTGTTCGGAAGCTCGATGAGCTGCTTCAGCTCGTTGACGTTCTCGTGCTTCTAGTGCCAAAGAGACTAAATTACTTAAAGAACGGGCAAAATTTTGCTCTTCCAGTGTCCAGTGATGTACTATTCCCACAGTTTCTAAGCACAAAACTCCTACTGTTTTTCCCCCTAAACGAATGGGTGTATCGAGCATGGAAGTAATATTGCAGGGGGTAAGATAAGTCTCAGATAATTGTTGTGTGCGGGGATCTTTATGGGCATCATCGGCGGCGATCGCTTCATTTTGATGCAAAAGTTGAAAATATGCTCGATGCTCGGCTACTGATAGGGTCAATCCTGTACTGTGTTGATCCTGGCTTTGCTCAAATAAATCGCAGCATTCAATTTCAGTACCTGTGACTTTATACAGCCAAATACTAGCTCTTTCTACGTCAATATGTTTTGCTCCAGCTTCTGTAATTTCCCTCAAAACGGCTGGCAATTCTCCTTGATATAATGCCTGATGTTTCGCTAGTTGGCTTAACACTGAATTATAGTTGCATAGCTTGATGGTACTTGCCGGCGGGTTGGTATTTTGATGGTAATTTTGCAGATTACTCTCCGCTTGCACAGTATTGCATATTGTCTCTAGCTGCTGTGTTTGCTTTGCTAACTCAACGGCTAGTTGTTGATATTTTGCCTGCTCTACAAGTAATTGTTGCCGTAGTTCTTGAGTCTTAAGTTGATTCTTTACTCGAATTAAAACTTCTTTTTCTCTTAATGGTTTAGTAATATAGTCGGCGAAATCTAATTTAATATGATTCAATGTTTGAGATAGTTTTTCTAAATCAATCAGTAAAATTATGGGTATATCTATTTTGTTTTGATTACTCTTTAATCGTTGAGCGATTTTTGACCCCTTGCGGTTAGCTATAGAACTGTCCAGTAAAATTAGATCAGGAATAAAGTCTATTGCTAAATTAACTTCTATTTCCTTAGAAGATAATTTTTGTAAATTATAATTAATCGCATCAAATATTCTTAATAAACAATTCCAATTTTCTAGACCGTTCTCAATTAAGAGAATCTTAATTTGCTGATCATCTATCTTCATAGCATGATTTTTTGTGAAAAAATTTCAACACACCTTGATTAACTGGCAATTAAAACAAAATATTTTTGTCCGTACTATGTTGGCAGAAAATTGTAGATTAATTATTCATATGGCTTGAAGTATTACGGTTAAATATAACTCATATATGCTACAGTCACAGCAATAAAATTACCCAGGCTATTCATTAACTGAACATCTTGCACTAGCGTCGAAAACCGCAATGCTGGAGTACATTTGAGGCTAAAACCGTTGATGATTAGTTGAAACCCTGGTTTTTAGTCTTTGCTGAGAATACTCGAAGATGTGATTTGAAAATCTTTCCATACCGCAACTTTTACGTCTCTATATCTTTGTATACTTGTATAATTATCTGTATTTTTATTGGCAGAGAAATCGTATTATTACTTATATTTAGATTAAGACGGAAAATCGGATCAAGAAACCAGAAAATCGAGAAAATATAGGAGATACAGCGTTTTGTAAGTAAATTAGGTACACCCCATCTACTTGCAAAACGCTGTATTTTCATCATACTGAGTGGTGAGTGCTGAGTAGTGTTAGCGGTAGCGCGGCGTTTAGCCGGTGCTGAGTAGTGAGTGCTGTTAGCGGTAGCGGGGCGTTTAGCCCGTGCTGAGTGGTGAGTGGTAAGTGCTGATTAGTAACTAAGTATACACTTATTCACCACTCTTGATTTAAATGACCAGCTAGATTAAAAAGGCTAATAATTAGGGACTTTTGACTTCACAACTTCCTCATCTTCTAATTGTAAATTGTGGATGCTCCCGACGATCGCCACGCCAGCGAAAGAATAAGTATGAACGCCATACAATCTACACAAAATTCCCGCCATTCCTTAGTCTATGGGCCGGTCAAATCTTGGCGATTTGGGCGATCGCTGGGTATTGATCCAATTGGGGAAGTTTCTATTTGCTCGTTTAATTGCGTCTACTGTCAATTAGGGCAAATTCAAGTACATACTACTGAACGCCGGATTTTTGTACCTACAGCCCAAATATTTGAGGATTTGCGATCTCTATCACCAGATGAAAAAATAGATGTAGTTACCCTCAGTGGTAGTGGTGAACCGACTTTAGCCTTAAATTTAGATGAAATTTTAGCGATCGCCAAACAGTTGACAAAACTGCCAACAGTAGTTTTAACTAACAGTTCACTCCTAGGCGATCGCATGGTACGCGACGCTTTGCAACTAGCTGATATTGTAGCTGTTAAATTAGATGCCATTTCGTCACATCAATGGCAGCGCATCAATCAGCCTATAGGGACAATGAATCTACCTGATATTTTGGCAGGTATTGCCCAATTTCGCGGGGAATATACAGGACATCTCGCTATCCAAACAATGGTTTTGTCTTCCTGGACAACAGAAATGCTAGAAGATTACATCCAACTAGTACAGCGTCTTAGTCCTGATGAAATTCAACTCAACATTCCATCTCGACCCCGTGCTTTGGTTCGTCAGTTAGATGCTAGGGGAAATAATGCCTTTGAATCTGACTGTGGTGATTTTCGCCAAATCAATTGCATCAGCGTTGATGTCCTCAATGCTTTAGCTGATGCTATTTACTTTGCAACCAAAATTCCTGTGCGTTGCGCCCCGATAGCTTTGTCATAGTTCACTGTTTACAAGGAATCAACAGATGGAAACCGAACAAACCAACCTATCACTAATACGCCCAGAAATTCCCTCTGGTCATCTTAACATCATGGGTTACATTGATGAATCAGAAGTGAATGGCCCTGGTTGTCGTGCTGTTGTCTGGGTTCAAGGGTGTCCGAGGGAATGTCCTGGCTGCTTTAATCCCGATTCCTGGACATTTGAGATTAACCAACTAGTAACTGTTGATAGTCTAGTTGAGCAAATTTTAAGCAAACCCCAAAATACCGGCGTGACATTCTCAGGAGGAGAACCATTTTGGCAAGCATCCGCCTTAGCTGATTTAGCCCGTAAGCTAAAAGCGGCTGGTTTAAATGTCATGTCTTTTAGTGGTTTTACCCTCAAGCAACTCCAATCAGAATCCGCACCGCCAGGTTCTCAAGAATTATTAGCACAATTAGATATTTTGATTGATGGGCCGTTTGTAGAAACTTTAGCAATTAATTCTCCAGATTCCCCTGTTTCCTCGCGAAATCAAAAGGTTCGCGTATTTAACCCAGCCTTTGCTGACAAAATTTCTTGGGCTAGCGACCAGATAGAAGTTCACATCCTCAAAGATGGAAATCGTATTGTCACCGGTTATCAAGGTTGGTTGGAATTGACTTAAATCAGTTAACAGTTATAGCACTTCTCGTTTGTATGCAATACACTCTAACCTCTCTCCTTGTAGGCTGCGGTGTACACACAAGTGATACCCACATACATTTCAGAACCTTGACAAAATTCTCAACTGTCATGTTGTAGCTTGCTTTGCTACGCAGGCGTAAGCCTACTCCGTAGGAGTATCTAGCGACAGCGAAATGAAACATCTTGAGACTACCGTGCAAATCCGAGATTCTTTCCGACGGAACGCTTTGCGAACCCTCCGCAAAGCTTCACTCAGAATGACATTTAAGGGCTATAAAGCAATTGTTGACTGGGATTTTCAGACTTGTGTGTACACCTTAGCCTTGTAGAAGAGAGGCTTTGAGGCTTACTCCCCTTCCCTTTTAGGGAAGGGGTTGGGGGTTAGGTCTAGGGTGTTGACTTTGTGGGAAAATTCCTCAAAAAAGTTCATGCAAATTCTGTTACGAGAGAAGTCCTACAATACCGTAATATACACAGGCACTAGCACCAGCAATGTAAACTAACCACGTTAGGAAAAAACCAAATGCGCGACCCGGTGAGGGACCATAGGTGATAGTCAGCCCCCACGCATGAGCAACTCGTCCTATCGTGAGCATACTGCCAAGCAACCAGAGTATCCAAGACGACGAACGCATCAACTCTAATGTGATGACAAACAACAGCCCCAACGGGACATATTCTGTAAAATTGCCATAGGCACGTACTTTGCGCTGAAGAACGCCATCATCGGCAGTTTTTGTAATCACACATTTCTGAGTATAGCTTTCGACAAAAGCTGCCCACGTATTGGGGTGTTCAAGGTAATTGGGCTGATTAATAATGTCTGTCTCCGTTTCTCCGTGCCAAATACGCGTTCGGGTGCGCTCTGTAACGACAAGGTAAGACAAAACAAGCGCAATCAAACCATTGAGTCCAACAAACAAGGTTGAAACAGGGATAGGCATAACAGATGTGAATTGTAGATCAATTTTATACAATATGGACTCATAGTCACCGAACCAAGTCCTCAACTGGGTACAAGTTTATGAAATTTGCTCCTCTGATTGAAAAAATCACTATGGTATCCAATGAAGTACACTTACGCTCTTGCTTCATGGACTATGCTGGCAAACTGGTGGGAGCTACGGCTTGGGGATTGGATTTGCTGGATAGTCGTCTTCGAGTGTTGGAGTCAGACCTTTGGGGAGTGCGGGATACCTTTCGCGATCGCTATCAAGAAGTTGGACAAAGTGAAGATCGAGTAAGCCAACGCATGATTCAGCAGCAAATTCCAGTTCATCATCTATCGGTTCAGTCTTTAAAAGCTTGGCATCAGAGCGCACTTTACCAGGATGTATTTCGTAATTACGGGCTTGAACATGGCATGGTTGCACCCCTCATCGGTGTTAGTCGCTTGATCGGTGGGATCTATTTTTTGCGTGGGAAGGAGTTTCCCACCTTTAACGATAGCGACCTTATTCATGTGGGTTCTCTATGCCAACACTTATCCGTTCGTTTAGCAACTTTACGTTTTGCGATCTCTCCTTCTTTAATCAATTGTCTAACACCACGAGAAGTTGACGTTGCGGAATTAGTTGCTCAAGGATTGAGTAATCGAGAAATTGCTTTGAAGTTGTATATCAGCCGTGATGCTGTCAAACAAGTTCTCAAACGGATGTTTCAGAAGTTAGACGTTTCTGCACGGGCAGAAATGGTTGCAAGATTGAAGGCTTGAGTTTGCTAATCTAACTTTAATTCTGACCCAATTAATGACACAGAAACACCATGATTTTTTACTCTCCAAAAAGGCACAGAGTCAACAGCCTAGGTTAGGTCTGTATTAGACTCAACTGCAAACCGCTATATCAAGATTAAAATTCCTGGATGGTATACCTTTGGAGTAGAAAATATTAATTTCTACTCCCATTTTCTTGTATCTTAATTACGAATTACAAATTACGAATTATGTTGACGTTGACGCAAAGGCAACCACCAAACCCTGATATAACAGTCACTTTTACTTTGGCACTGACAGCAGAAGAACGTACCCGCAGCCGTCACCGCTTTGAAACAGAAGAAGGTAAGGTGGTGTTTTTACGTTTACCTAGGGGGACGGTGTTGTGGGATGGGGATATTCTACAAGATGAAACCAATGGCAGTTTTATTAGAATTACCGCTAAACCAGAACAGGTTTTAACTGTTGTCTCCCCTACACCAATTTTATTAATGCGGGCTGCATACCATTTGGGAAATCGTCATGTACCTGTAGAAATTACCTGCAATTATTTACGTTTATCTCCAGACCCAGTTTTACGCACCCTGTTAGAACAGATGGGGCTGGAAATCACAGAGGAAATTATCCCATTTCAGCCGGAGGTAGGTGCTTATGGACACCATCAACCTCACGGATAGTCATTTATTGCATCTCTTGCAGCTAGCTAGTTCCGCCTTACCTGTGGGAGCATACAGCTATTCGGAAGGATTGGAAACTTTAGTAGAACATAGCACAATTACCAACAAAGATACCCTTAAACATTGGTTAGAGGCAGAACTGCGTTATGGGGCAATTCGGTTAGAAACGGCGGTAATAGTCAGAGTGCATGAGGCTGTGACTACGGGTGATCTGGAAAGATTACGCTATTGGAATGTGTGGTTATCGGCTGCGAGGGAAACCCAAGAATTACGTAATTCTAGCTGGCAAATGGGGCGATCGCTCATGCAGTTACTTGCTAAAATACAACCGCAAGTATTAGATTTAGCCAACGCTGTGGGTAATCCTTGCAATTATGCGATCGCTTATGGCATTGCTGCTGCCCATTGGCAAATCAATCCTCAAGCCGCTTTACTAGCATATCTGCATAGCTGGGCAACTAATTTAATGACGGCTGGAGTAAAACTCATCCCCCTAGGGCAAACAGCAGGACAAGAAATATTACTAAACTTACAACCATTAATTACTTCTGCCACACTAGAAATAATGGAATTAGAAGATGATGATCTGAGTTGCTGTAGTTGGGGCTTATCTTTAGCCAGTATGCAGCACGAAACACAATACACTAGATTGTTTAGAAGTTGAGATTTAGGAGGCATAAAATAGTAAATCAAATTCGTGTTTTAGTAATTAAGATAGAAGATATAAATGTATTTTAAAAATACTAAACCAACCTTTGAGCAAGCTTTAGCTTCTGTTTGTGTTTGTCAATCACTCTCAGATATGTTACAGCCCATACACTTATTTAGATATGATGCGTTATATAAACATATATTCATACTGGCTGGCATGAATGAAGGCATAGAAATTATTGTTTTTGAAAATGGAACTTGGGAGTTTTACGAAGATGAAAAAGCCTGATTTTACCCAAATGACTCGTCAAGAATTAAAAGCTTACATCCGACAACACCCTACTGATGATGAAGCAATTAGAGAATTATTTGTCAATCGTCGTAGTTCTCAAGCTAAGACTTATCCTTTTCCGTATAAAATGACACAAGAAGAATTAACAGATATTTTCCGCCGCCAAAATTCCGAATAATTGTGACTTGACAAATGATTTGTTTGAACTTATGACCACATTTCGTATAGGTGTAGCAGGCCCCGTTGGTTCAGGGAAGACGGCTTTAGTAGATGCTTTGTGTAAAGCATTGCGCGATCGCTATCAAATTGCCGTAGTGACCAATGACATTTATACTCAAGAAGATGCTCAGTTTTTGGTACGTTCTCAAGCCTTAACTAGCGATCGCATTTTGGGTGTAGAAACTGGTGGGTGTCCCCATACTGCCATCCGAGAAGACGCTTCGATGAATTTGGCAGCAATTGAACAACTAGAACAGCGTTTCACTCAGCTAGATTTAGTCTTTTTAGAAAGTGGTGGTGATAATTTAGCCGCTACCTTTAGTCCTGAATTGGTAGATTTAACTATTTACGTTATTGATGTGGCGGCTGGTGATAAAATCCCCCGCAAAGGCGGCCCCGGTATTACTAAATCTGATTTATTGGTGATTAATAAAACTGACCTTGCACCCTATGTTGGTGCAGATTTAAGTGTCATGGAACGAGATGCAAAAAAAATGCGCGGTGATAAACCTTTTATTTTTACCAATTTGAAAACTCAACAAGGGCTGACTGATGTGATTGAATTTGTTTGTACCCATGTTTAAGTATTGTAGGGTGGGCTTCCTTACGTCAACGCTGGTACTTATATTTAAAACATCAAATTTAATTCCGATAGATCAAAATAGAAATATAGCCTGTTGTTTTTCCCACCTTGAATCAAACTAACTCCGTGCGTAATTTGCAAGAAACTCACCTCAACCGCGCCCGTGCTAGTCTCAGACAAGCAATGTCCTGGTATGGATATCTTCGGAAACCAGGGCATTTATCATCTAACCCAGAATTGTCAGCTTTAGTCAAACCCGAAATAGAAGCTTTAACTGCTACACTCAGCAAGCTTGATGCTAACGTAATTAGAATTGCCGCCTTTGGTTTGGTGAGTCGTGGTAAATCAGCGATCTTAAATGCTGTGTTGGGAAGCAAGATTTTACAAACTGGCCCCCTCAATGGTGTAACTCAATGGCCGCGTTCTGTACGTTGGCAACCAGGGGGAAAGGTGATAGTAGAGTTAATTGATACCCCTGGACTTGATGAAATTCAAGGTGAGTCACGCGCACAAATGGCAAAGGATGTAGCGCGTCAAGCTGATTTAATTTTGTTTGTGGTATCTGGAGATATTACCCGCACTGAATATCAGGCACTTTTAGAATTACGTCAGGCACAAAAACCCCTGATTTTAGTATTCAATAAAATTGATTTATACCCAGATACAGATAGGGCAGCTATTTATGAAAACTTACAGCAATTAGGTGCAGCAAATCCCCATACCCAGCCTCTGTTACCTGATGAAATTGTGATGGTGGCGGCAGAACCCGCACCAATGGAAGTCCGGGTGGAATGGCCTGATGGGAATGTGAGTTATGAATGGGAAACACCCCCGCCACAGGTAGACGAACTCAAGGAAACTATTCTAAATATTCTCAATCGGGAAGGGCGATCGCTATTGGCATTAAATGCACTGATTCAAGCACGGGAAGCCGAAGCTGCGATCGCCCAAAAAACTATCGATATCCGCGAACAAGAAGCAGAAGATATCATTTGGAGATTTACCAAATATAAAGCTTTAGCCGTTGGGTTAAATCCCATAGCTTTCTTCGATATTCTCGGTGGTAGTGTGGCTGATTTAGCTTTAATTCGCGCTTTGGCAAGATTGTATGGTTTACCTATGACTAGCTATGAAGCCGGGAGAATTTTAAAAACAATTTTATTGAGTTCAGGGAGTTTATTATTAGGAGAATTAGGTAGCAGTTTTCTATTAGGATTAGGTAAGAGTACGGCAGCATTAACTAGTGGTGATAACCCGATTAATATTACGGCATTTGCTGGTAGTGCGATCGCTCAAGCAGGCATTGCTGGTTATGGTGCATATTCTGTAGGTAAAGCTGCTCAAGTCTATCTAGAAAAAGGCTGCACTTGGGGACAATTGGGTGCTGATACCGTTATTCAAGAAATTCTCTCTCAAGTTGACAAAAATACTATTCTGTATCGGCTGCAACAAGAATTAAACATGAAATATTGAGATTAAATAAAAGATATTGGCTGAATTGTTGTTGTGATTGATAGTTGGTCAATTAATATCAAATTCCTCTGATAATCGCCCATAAATCCAATTTTGAGTGCAACATAAAAGAAATGGCAATTATTAGCTAATGACCAGACAGGAATTACTAAGAAAAGGTGTTGAAAACTAGAACGGTATTCACCACTACATCTTTTAGTCAGCCTATCTAAACTAGGAATATCAGCTTTTAATCACATTTTGATATCAGTCAACAGAGGCGATAAAGATCATGGCAGGAACTTTCAGCATAGGTTTAAATACTGTTAACTCTGACCACAATGGGATTACAGATTTAGAGAAAGCTATTTTAACAGCGATAGTCGAAGCCCGCGCCACCTGTGAGCAAAGTGGTGATAGCTCTCCTAATTGTGCTGTAGCCTGGGATATTGTGGAAGAATTACAAGCCGAAAAATCTCACCAAGCACAGGCTCAAAAATACAAAACCTCTCTAGATGAATACTGTGAATTACACCCAGAAGCTTTAGAGTGTCTCATCTATGATGTTTAAAGTGCTAACGGTTGATGGTTAACTGTTGATTGCACTTTTTCGGTGAAAATCAGCTGCGGCTGATTGCGTCATTTGTTTGATACTACTTAAATCTGGCGGTGGTGTTTCGCTTTCTATTCCCAACCACAAGAGATATTCAATATTTCCCGCCGGGCCGGTAATTGGCGACCAAGTTAAGCCTTTGTATTTCCAACCTAGTTCGTTAGCTACTCGCAACACCTGGAAAATCGCATCAGCTTGGTCATCGGGGTCGCGTACCACACCTTTTTTACCCACACGAGATTTCCCAACTTCAAACTGAGGCTTAACCAACAACACCGCTTCACGAGGGGGTTGAGTTAGTCGCCAGACAGCAGGCAAAATCTTGGTTAAGGAAATAAAGGAGACATCCACCACCGCCAAATCAGGAATCAGGTCATCTTCACCATACAAATCCCCAGGTTCTAGTTGTCGTAAATTTGTACGTTCCCGCAACTTTACCTGGGGATTGTTTCGTAAACCCCAGTCGGTTTGTCCATAACCAACATCAACGCCGTAAACTAATTTAGCTCCAGCTTGCAGTAAACAATCAGTAAAGCCGCCTGTAGAAATCCCACCATCCAAGCAAACACGCCCGGCAAGGGGAATAGCAAATACATCTAAAGCCTTAGCGAGTTTATCACCACCACGAGAGACAAACCGCGATCGCTCTTTAATCTTAATTTGAGCCGCAGCATCAACTTCTGTCCCAGGCTTATCAATTACCTGTTGATTAACCATCACTTCCCCCGCCTGAATTAGCCTCTGTGCTAA
This sequence comes from Anabaena minutissima FACHB-250, assembly GCF_014697125.1. GTDB lineage: Bacteria > Cyanobacteriota > Cyanobacteriia > Cyanobacteriales > Nostocaceae > Trichormus > Trichormus minutissimus. Next base: position 28,584 of record NZ_JACJRG010000028.1, read on the forward strand.
AGCGCGAGAAGTACATAAATCTAACTCTACTAATAAGGTATCAAGTCGCTGCTTAACCAATCTCACCTGCCAAAAACATTTTTAAAATACTATTACCACTCAAAACTCAAAACTCATTACTCAAAACTCAAAACTCATTACTCAAAACTCATTACTCATTACTCACCACTCATTACTCATTACTCACCACTCACCACTCTCTAAATCCTCCAAAAACGGCTAACCCGTAATACTTCCAAGGTACTGCTACAGCCTTAAATCCAGCCTGAGTCAGCATTTGCAAATGAGTGTCTAAAGTAGCAAGTTGGTCTTGACCAGAATATCCTTGTTGGCTACTGTTGCCAACTTTAGCGCAAATCTCTGTCAAACTAGTACCCTGTTGGTTTGCCCATTCCTCTCGCACCTCTTGATAAATTTCCGCTAGGGCTGGTGATTCGAGTAAGATGGGGTCTGCATTCCAAAAACAACCATCTTTATTGAGACTAGAGGCAATACGCTTAAATAGTTTTAGCTTCATCTCATCCTGAAGATGGTGAATTGCTAAAGATGAGACACAAGCATCAAATTCACTACGAATATTTAATTTTTCTGGATTAATAGCCCATTCACCGAAATCTGCTTGTATTCCAGTCCATCTTTGTTCGTATCCAGCTGCGGCGATTTTATCTTGGGCAAATTGCAGCATCCGGGGTGAGTAATCTAAGGCAATAATTTGCGCCTCTGGACAGCGTTTGAGTACCTTGAGACTAACCTCACCTGTACCGCAACCTAATTCTAAAATGTAACGACTAGTAGAAGGCAGACAACGGGTAAGAACATCTAGTATTTCATCATATCGTGGCAATAAACGCCTAATCCCGTTATCAAAATCAGCAGTATTGGTGAATACTTCTCCAGGAAATAGCTGTGACATAGTTTCTCTAATCAGGTACTCCGCCTATTTTTTCTCAAATATTGAACACTTACACAAACAATAGCTGAAAATCAGAGTAGTCTGACCTCAGTTTCTGCTATTTCTACTCTCATTTTGACTAGCAATGTGGATATTAACTCATAATTAGAGGTAGCCACTCAAGAGGAGATTCTCGATTCCCATTCTTGGGAAACAATATGCTACAGCTAATCACTATCATCTTTGTTGTAATTCTAGGTTCAGCGTTGTGTTCTAGTATAGAAACCGCGCTGTTTTCTGTTTCTACCCTCAGGGTCAGACAATTAGCACAATCAAATAACCCGTCAGCCGTTGCACTATTGGCGATTCGGGAAAATATGAATCGCCCAATTGCAACCATTGTGATTCTCAATAACATCTTTAATATTATTGGCAGTATCGTCACAGGTGGCGTTGCAACTCAAGCATTAGGATCACAGTGGTTGGGTATATTTTCAGCTGTCTTGACTTTCTTGATTATCATTTTTGGTGAAATTATTCCCAAAACAGTAGGAGAAAGGTATTGTGAACCACTGGCGATGCTAGCCGCTATACCCATTACTGGGCTTTCCATTGTCTTTACACCCCTAGTATGGATTTTAGAAAACGTCACTGCACCCTTTTCTAAAGGTAAAAAAAGACCTACTACTAATGAGGCAGAAATCAAGCTACTTGCAAATATCGGTCAGCAAGAAGGGATCATTGAAAGTAATGAAGCGGAAATGATTCAGAGGGTGTTTAAACTCAATGATGTCACAGCTGCTGATCTGATGACCCCCCGCATTATGCTGACACATATCGACGGACATCTCACGATCGCTGAGGCGACAGCAGACATTATCGCTTCCCAGCATACCCGAATTATTGTGACGGATGACTCGATTGATCAAGTCATGGGTTTTACTTTAAAACAGGAATTACTCACTGCGATCGTTCAAGGAAATCAAAATAACCAAATTTCTACACTGACTCGCAAAGTCCGCTTCGTCCCTGAAGTCATTCAAGCAGATAGACTGCTAAAAAACTTCATCGAAGCCCGTGAACATCTAGCTGTAGTAGTAGATGAATATGGTAGTGTCGCCGGTGTAATCACTTTAGAAGATGTGCTGGAAGTGATCACTGGTGAGATTGTTGATGAGACTGATAGAAGTGTTGATTTGCAAGAAATCGCCCGTAAAAAGCGAGAAAAAATGTTGCAATCTATTAGTAACAGTAATTCCTCTTGGAAATAATTTGTTGGTAATTGGTGATTGGTAATTAACGTGAGCTTTTCAGGAATGTAATTCATTAAAAGCTCACGTTAAAATACCTTTCTGGTGGTAAATTGGGTAGATAAATTTCTTCAAGTCTGGTAATTGCCTATAAAAAATAATAGCCCCAATAATACAAGCGATACCATCAATAATTAATGTATTAGGCGCACCTATATGACTTGCTAATACACCACCTAATAAATTACCTACAGGTATCATTCCTAAAAATGACATTGTGTACAAACTCATTAATCTGCCGCGCTTATCTTCTTCTACAATTGTTTGTAGAAATGTATTACTAGCAGCTATTTGTAGAATTGTGCCTAAGCCGACAAATAACATAGTAAATAGAGAAAATGGTAAAAATCTAGAGTTAGCAAAGGCAATCAAACCAACACCTAAAATTGCTGGTGCTATAGCAATTAATTTACCAATCCCTAAAATTGTTCTCCGTGTAGCTAAGTAAATGCCTCCAGATAATGCTCCTAGTCCTGAAGCTGCCATTAAAAATCCTAATGTTTCTGCGTTACCTGCTAATATTTTTTCAGCGAAAATAGGTACAATAATAGTATTTTGTAGTCCCATTAAACTGACTAAACTTGATAGTATTAAAATAGAACGAATGGGTGGAAAACTAAAGGCATATACAAATCCCTCGTGAATTTTTTGTAAGGGATTTCCTGGACTGACTGAGATTGTCCAAGGTTTGATAGTCATCGCTAATAACCCAGCAATCACTGCAATATAGCTCAACCCATCAATTAAAAAACAGTAGGCTATCCCAAACTGAGCAATTAATAAACCACCTACAGCCGGGCCAATTAATCGCGCACCATTAACCATAGTTGAATTGACAGCGATCGCATTAGCTAAATCGTCTCTATGTTCTACTAGTTCTGGTACAAATGCTTGTCTAGCTGGTGCATCTAAAGCATTAATAAATCCTTGCAACAAGCTTAAGGCAATAATCTGCCAAATTTGGATCACCCCAGTAAATGTTAATGTGGCAAGCACTAACGACTGGATCATAGATAGTATCTGTGTACCAATTAAAGTACGATAGCGCGAAAACCGATCTACAAAGACTCCGGCAAAGGGAGCAAGAAAAAAGTTAGGGATTTGGCTAGAAAACCCTACAATTCCCAGCATTAAAGGTGATTTTGTTAAATCGTAAACTAGCCAAACTGTCGCTAGTTGCGTCATCCATGTGCCAATTAAAGAAATTCCCTGTCCTGCAAAAAACAACCGATAGTTTCTTGAGCTAAATACAGGTATTAGCCGCCATTTCTGATGATTCATGAATTATAAATATTTAGAGTACGTAATATATACGCCTAGAGTTTACACATCTTTTTTTCATGTACGTAGGATTATCTGCAAAAAATTAGGGTATTCCTTCATCCAGTTGGATGATTCAGGAATAATATTTAAGAGAGGTTAGCGATCGCGCGATTGAGAAGTTGGGAAAAAATGTCGCGATCAGCGATAGAAATACCTTGCATTGCTTCTTCACGCACCTCAGCTGCTAGAGGTGGTAATACAGTTTCTAACTCCTTACCAGCATCAGTCAGCCAGATTCGCCAGATACGGCGATCGTGATTATCCCGTTCTCGACGGACTAAACCACGTTCTTCCATTCGATCTAGTACACCAGTCAGTGTACCTCCCACTTGTTGAAGTTTCTCCCCAATACTGGAAGTAGGCAAACCATCTTCTTGCCACAAACAGCATAAAACCAGCCAATGAAATGGTGTTAAGCCAAAGGGTTCTAGCTTGTCAGTAAACTTGCGGGTAAGTAACTGTGAAAGTAGTTTGATTCTATAACCCAAGTTATAAGGGGCTAGGTTATGCTGCCATGAATCTGTAGTTAGAGAATGATCGGGTTCAACAATCATCGAAATATTTAGCGTGCGTAATATTGATTATCAATCGATTTAATGTTTTTGGCAATTAAGAGTGCTGAATTAAAATTGCTGTTAGCGTAGCGAGCCATAAGCCCATACTTTTTAATTACTCAGCATCGGCTAAACGCCTCGCTACCGCTAACAGCACTCAAAACTCAGCACTCAGCACTCACCACTCTTCCGCTTCTAATTCACTCCCTTGAGTTTGCGAGTGTTGTCAACTAAACTCTGAGCGAATTGATCAAATCTTTGGGAAAGCTTTTCATCTAAAATTTTGCCTTCGGGACTGAAAGCACCATAAGCTTGTCCGATCGCAATTTGTTCTGGAATTACCCAACCGTGTACCCAACGCATAATCAACCGCAGATCATTTAAGGCGTTGCTATTGGATTGACCACCCAGCACACTAATTAGTCCTGTGACTTTTCCAGACAATTCTTCAAAACTCATTAAATCCAGAGAATTTTTGATGACACCGCTCACACCGCCATGATATTCAGGGGTTGCTAAAACTAATCCATCGCTGTTGCGTACAGTATCACGCAACTTTTGAACATCAGGATATTCTGAATATTCTTTAGCTCCCGTGCAGAATGGTAATTGCAACTGTCGTAAATCGAGAATTTCTACCTCAGCACCTATTGCTTCTAGCCGTTGTGCTGCTACTTGTAAAGCCAACTGGGTGTAGGAGTTGGGTCTTAAACTACCGCCGATACCAACAATTTTTACCATAATTCACCCATCATTAAGTATTTATAAAATACGAAGTCATTACGACTATGCTGATCATCTTAACGATTTATTTTGCCACAGTCAAATTATTAGGGATTGGGGATTTTCTCTGCCTGCATCTTCTACCTCCCCTGCTCCCCCTGCTCTCTTACACCCCTGGCTCTTTTGGGAGTTAGACTAGATTAGATAAGTAGTAATTTCCAGTTATTGCAATTTTTGCGAGAAAAGTAGTCAAAAAAATATGCTCGGCCTACGGCAGCAGACAAAGGGTAATTTTTATGAAAAATCTTGCTAAGAAGGCATTGATGAAACAGCAATCACCAAAGCGCGTTGCATGGACTGGTGCGCTAGTAGCCAGTTTGATTATGTTACCGAGTATGTTTGGAGGTAATCTTGCTTTGGCAGAAAAGACAGAGCGCGATTCTTTAACATATGGGAAATTAATCGAAAAAGTTAATCAAGATCAAGTCAGAAAGGTCGAACTGGATGAAACCGAACAAATAGCAAAGGTTTATTTAAAAGGTCAAAAGCCAGATGCGCCACCAATACAGGTGAGGCTTTTGGAGCAAAATACAGAGTTAATTAATAGACTCAAAGATAAAAACGTTGATTTTGGTCAAGTATCTTCTGCCAATAGTAGGGCTGCGGTGGGGTTATTGATTAACCTCATGTGGATTTTGCCTCTGGTGGCTTTAATGCTGCTGTTTTTGCGTCGCTCTACCAATGCTTCTAGTCAAGCTATGAACTTTGGTAAATCGAGAGCGCGTTTCCAAATGGAAGCCAAAACTGGGGTGAAGTTTGATGATGTAGCGGGTATTGAAGAAGCTAAAGAAGAATTACAAGAAGTTGTTACCTTCTTAAAGCAGCCAGAAAGATTTACAGCCGTTGGCGCACGCATTCCCAAAGGAGTACTGTTGGTAGGCCCTCCAGGTACAGGTAAAACTTTACTAGCAAAAGCGATCGCCGGGGAAGCGGCTGTACCATTCTTTAGTATTTCCGGTTCTGAGTTTGTGGAAATGTTTGTGGGTGTGGGTGCTTCCCGCGTCCGCGATTTATTTAAAAAAGCCAAAGAAAATGCCCCCTGTCTAATATTTATTGATGAAATCGATGCGGTAGGTAGACAACGGGGTACAGGTATCGGCGGCGGTAACGATGAGAGAGAGCAAACGCTCAACCAGTTACTAACTGAGATGGATGGGTTTGAAGGTAACACTGGCATCATTATTATTGCTGCTACCAATCGTCCTGATGTATTAGATACAGCATTACTCAGACCGGGACGCTTTGACCGCCAGGTGATAGTTGATGCACCTGACCTAAAAGGGCGTGCGGAAATTTTGAAAGTTCATTCCAAGAATAAGAAAGTTGATCCTAGTGTATCTTTAGATGCGATCGCGCGTCGCACACCAGGATTCACTGGCGCAGATTTAGCCAACCTACTCAATGAAGCAGCCATTCTCACCGCCAGAAGACGCAAAGAAGCCATCACCATCCTCGAAATTGATAATGCTGTAGACCGGGTTGTCGCTGGGATGGAAAGAACACCACTAGTAGACAGCAAGAACAAACGCCTGATTGCTTACCACGAAGTCGGACACGCTTTAGTCGGGACTTTACTAAAAGACCATGACCCAGTGCAGAAAGTTACCATAATGCCACGGGGACAAGCACTAGGATTAACTTGGTTTACTCCCGGCGAAGAACAAGGTTTAATTTCCCGTTCTCAACTCAAAGCGAGAATTACAGCAACTTTAGGGGGACGAGCCGCCGAGGAAATTGTGTTTGGTCAGCCGGAAGTAACTACAGGTGCAGGCGGTGACTTACAACAAGTCACATCAATGGCACGCCAAATGGTCACACGTTTTGGTATGTCTGAATTAGGGCCATTATCCCTAGAAACTCAGAATAGCGAGGTATTTTTAGGTCGTGACTGGATGAATAAATCAGAATATTCTGAGGAAATTGCCGCCAAGATTGATTTACAAGTCCGCGAAATTGTCAAGGCTTGTTATCAAAAAGCTAAAGAACTCTTACAAGAAAACCGGGCGTTATTGGAACGGCTAGTAGATTTGTTGGCAGACGAAGAAACGATTGATGGTGACTTATTCCGCAAAATTGTGGCTGAGAATAATACACAATTAATTGATGAAAAGGTAGCTGTATCTTATTAAGAAGGTGGCAGGTGGCAGGTGACAGGTGACAGGTGACAGGTGACAGGTGACAGGTGACAGGTGACAGGTGACAGGTGACAGGTGACAAAATATTTCCTGTTATCTGTTATCTGTTCCCTACTCCCTACTACCTGTTTCTTTGTTCGAGAGGTGAACGATTATTGCCTCCGGCACGCTACGCGATCGCACTCTACCTTAGTACATTTTCTGTCTCTAAAGTCGATTATGCTGTCATTATTTACCAGATTCAGCACTCTTTATCAACTGAAAATTAAGCAATGTCAATCTCTGGCTGAAGAAACAATTTAGCTTCTGCTAGTCGTCGCCGCTTTAACCCTTCCTCAACTTGACTACCAGGGTTTCTATACAAAGCTAATGTCGTTTCTATCCCATCCCATAGCTGATTTTGTAAGACTTTTGTGATAGTCTCGAAATTCTTAGCACCAAAGAAGTTAGCTCCCAAATTGTAGGCAAAACTTAATATAGCTCCCTTTTGATATGCGTTCAAATCTTGCCATCCAGGTATTTTCTCTAGAGGTGGGAGATAATCACATTCTAACTGCAAAATCAATAGTTCGTCAGCTTCTTGCTGCGTGATTTTTTCACCCAATTTCCACTCACTACCATCTTTTTTGCGAGTAGAACCCCAGCCAATAGTATATGGTTTACCTTTAGTCCGAGGATCTGGATAGGCTTGTAATTTACAGCCTTCAAATTCTTTAATGATAGCTACTCCTGGAAGTGGTAATTTCCCCGAATTACCCCCATACCAGCTTTTTTCTAACGCTGCTAATTTTTGAATTAACTTATTGATAGCATTCTGAGTGTCTGTTCCTACTACCCCATCAGGTTTAAGACCTTGCTGTTGTTGAAATTGCTTAATAGATGCTTCAGTCTTGTCACCAAAAATACCATCTATTCGCCCTGGATCTAATTTGAGTTTAGTTAATATTTCTTGTAGTTGCTTGACTTGTGAACCTTGTGAGCCTTTCCTGAGACTCGCCGTGATAATCATAATTTATGTGTTGATTTCGATTAGTAGTTATTCAATTACTAATAAAATATTATTTCCATTTATACGCAATTGCTCTGTAACAAATATTGATTAGCTGTTACCAGACAAAAAAGCAAACTCTGAGTGAATATTCCAGCGTCTACCGTCGTGAATCAGTAACGTTAACTTGTCTACAAGAAACTCAAAGTACAACTGACGATTTGCAAACTCTGTCCAAGCAGCATGAAAGTTTTGTCTTGTTAAGTCCCGAAACGCAACTGTCATGTGAGGCGCGAAAGGACGCTTTTTACCTACTTCATCAATAATTTCTAAGTTGGCTTCCATGTGTGTCATTAACTGGACTTGTAATGACAACAATTCTGGACTTCTCACCACATCTATATATATGACGCGGGGCGGAAAGGCCGCAAACCCACTTAATGTTATGGATAATGATTCCTGCTGGCTTGTAAATTCTCTCAGCGAAGCTTCTAGACGTGATACCTTATCATCTAGCCATTCAAAAGGGGGTTGCAGTGTAATGTGTGGCGGCGACTTTTGCGCGTGCTGACTAGCATAGTGATCAGCAAAGTGTTGCTTGATTTCGTTGGCGTAAGCTTGAATGTCTTGAGGTGGTAACAAGGCAATGAAAAACCGGCTCTTAGAAGCATCAAACATTCAAAAAACAGATAATCTTTAAGGATATTAGAACATAAAATTTCAAGAGGTCTACAGCAAAATGCCCATGTTTGTCAAAATAGAGGAAGGCAAAGTTGATAAAACTATTTTTGACCAATACGTACCCGCCCATAGAGCCTACGTTCAAGAGTTAATTGCTCAAGGACACAAAGCCAAAACAGGCTACTGGGCAAATTTTGGCGGTGGAATGTTACTGTTTGAAGCAGCTTCTATGAAAGAAGCTGAGGCGATCGTGGCACTCGACCCCTTGGTAAAGAACGGCTGCGTTAACTACAAACTATACGAATGGAAAATCGTAGCGGAATAATACTCACTTACTAAATATTGATGTTATACTATTGTTTAGACCTGGATCTATGCGACTGCAACGCCTAAATTTTGTCAGGACCGGAAGGTAGCAGCAACACAGGATGCTTGTAGTAGGCGTAGTCTCCGGGTCGCCCTATTTTGTAGGAGCGATCAGCAGCAATGCCTGGTTTTGGAGATTTAGTTCAAAAAGCTTTTTACCTTGGTGTCGGTTTGGCTTCTTACGCTGGTGAGAAAGCCGGAGGCAAGTTATCTGAACTGCGATCGCAAGTCCAAAAGCTGGCAGATGAGATGGTAGCGAAGGGTGAAATGAACACAGAGGAAGCCCGCCGCTTTGTGGAAGACATGATGAGACAAGCTCAACAGCCGCAACCACCTGCTGACACTTCCGAAAAATCACCACCTTCTGAACCTCGTCGCATCGAAATTTTAGAGGAAGACGAAGAACCCACGGTGAAAAAGGAATCGACTGAAAACGTAGATCAATTACGCCAACAAGTTCTAAACCTGCAAGAAGAGTTAAAGAAGTTGCAAAACGAGTAAGGCACTAGTGAGTAATGGGTAATGGGTAATGAGTGCTGAGTAAAAAGAAGAATACTCAACGCTTTGACACTTGATAAGTGTCGTAACTTCTGTTGCAGGAATATTCTTAACCTAAGTAATGTTTATCCCTTTGTACTCACTACTCAGCATTGGCTAAACGCCGCGCTACCGCTAACATTACTCAGCACTCACAACTCACTACTCAGCACTCTTTTGCAGCTAGTACCGTAAAACTTTGGGGAATGTCGTTTCCATAAGAATCTATAATATAGATTACCTAGGGTGTACTCTAGTGCTTCCAGCCAAGTAGCACTAAGCGTCCTGTTGAAAGGAATTAAGGGCGTAACATTTATGGAACAGTGGCAAAAAGATTTGATTGAAATCGTGGAAACAGTGGCTGATGAGGTAGAGCGCTTCTTCCTAGGAATGAGTGAAATGGTAGATACTTTCTTTGAGCTAACAGAAGAGATTTCCGAACAAGTACAAAACTCGATTGCTACTGAAGTGGATCAGTATTTACAGGATATAGCTGAACCAATTTTCGATGCTTATTGGGAATTGGAAGACCTTGTAGTTGATGCTGATCCCGGTTTTCCTTATTCCGTTGAACCTTCAGTTGAACAAAACCCTGCTTGTGTCGGTTGTCAGCATTACCACGGTCATGTGTATGGGGGTAATTTGTTGGTTTGTGGGATGCACCCCCACGGCTGGGATGATGGGAGTTGTCCAGACTGGAATGGGTAGTGAGTGCTGTTAGCGGTAGCGGGGCGTTTAGCCGATGCTGAGTAAGTGAGTGGTGAGTGTTAAGTTAGTAATTATTGGGTTCTCCATATTGCTAACATAGCCACCTTAGTAACTTATGAGTAATTTATCACCAGAAAATGTATCTCAGTCTAGCCAAGAGTTGAAGTATGGCGAACGTATTATTGCGGAAGGACAGCTAATTACATTTCCTAACCCGCGTGTGGGTAGACGCTATGACGTTAATATTAGTTTGCCGGAGTTTACTTGTAAGTGTCCGTTCTCCGGCTATCCTGATTTTGCTACCATTCATATTACCTACGTTCCTGATGAGCGCGTGGTAGAGTTAAAGGCACTGAAGCTTTATATTAATAGTTATCGCGATCGCTACATTTCCCATGAAGAGTCTGCTAATCAAATTCTTGATGATTTTGTCACAGCTTGTGACCCCTTAGAAGTTACAGTAAAAGCTGATTTTACCCCTCGTGGTAATGTTCACACTGTTGTAGAAGTGCGTCATCAAAAATAATTCAATCAACCGATAACCCCGCTTTTTCAAGAAAAAGCGGGGTTATCAAATCTATTAAACATTTACTTGACGGCTGGAGTTAGTTGGGAATCAGAACTCACACTATCTAAAATTTCTAAAACTTCCCGTTCAAAAGCCACTTGAGCGCGATTAGTCTTACCACCAATATACAAGCGATCGCCTGTTTCTAATGCCCAAATTTGGGAGTGAGAAAAATAACTCATCACTGTACCCAGCATCAAAATAGCAAACCCAGTATAAACAATAGGTATACCTGGGTCGGCTTTAATTTGCAACCCTGTACTACCCACTACATCTAAAACTTTCAGAGTGACACCGTTGACTTGGGTAGACATTCCAGCGCGGACAGTATCAACTAACTTACCTTGGGAATCGTAAATTAACACCATCCCCTGCAAGTCTTTTGCTAATAGAGACACACCCTCACTCATATCTGGCTTCGTCGGAATCCAAGTTCCCCAAATGCGCCCCGGAACTTTAGTATTTAATAGTCCCATTGGTAACTGAAAGATGGGGCTTTTGTTGATGCGGACACGAACAGCCGAAATCCCCCAATCTGTTTGATAGAAAGTTATGCCATGATAACGCAGAGGTTGGTTAACAAAAATCTTTTTGTGGTCAACTTCCTCTCCCTGATTATTCAAAACTGACATATCGGAATAAAATTGGTCAATCCCACCAGTGGGAGTGTAATCAATCCAAAATCGATTGACGCGTACAGACCAATCTTTGGGAACTGGGGCGGCTAAAGGCCCAGCATCGATAATATTATTGACTTGAAATGTATCACCACTAGCAATCATTTCTTGAGCCATAAATCCTGTCATCGCCCCCCAGATTCCCCCTAGAAGAATCATGACAATGCCAATATGCACAATAATCGGGCCAATACGTCCGACTAGACCTTTACGGGCGTAGAGAATCCCATCTTTTTCTTGAAAGATTTTATAACGACGATTTTGTAATAAGGGAGTTAAAGATTTCACAGAACCAGTATCTAGTTCTGCACTTAAAGCGAGTTTTTGAAATTGTCGTGGTTCTTCGTAATATTTCCAGCGTTGAGCAGTTTTTAAGGTTGGTAACTGACGGGTAAATGTGCAAGCAGTCAGGCTAGTTCCAAATAAGACTAACAAACTTAAAAACCACCAAGTCCGATACACATGATCTAAACCTACTACTTGAATGACCTTCCAAGTCAGAAAACCAAATAAAGCCGGGTGTTCTGGGTAGTTGGCTTGATAGAATGCTGGTGATTGACCTTGCTCGATGACAGTCCCGCTTATACTGAACAAGGCGATGATTAATAATAGTGCGATCGCCAATCGTAAATCTGTCAGTACAGGTAAAAACTCTCGCCGCAAGTATTTCCCTGGTACTGACCACCAAGGGGATGCTGTAGACGCTGAATTATCTATAGTCATTGCTTACAAACTGCCAAGGGGAATCCGAGAAATTAGAGAAAATACGCCAAATCCGACTAAAAGCACACCGCTAACGGGGTTAATCCAACCAGACCAGCGACGCAACTCTAGTAATTTTTTAATTGAAGCAGTAAAAGTACCTGCTAAAATCAATGGTGCGACATATCCGGCTGTGTAAGAAATTAACAACACAGCACCCAAAATTAAGTCCTGTGTATTCGCTACCCAACCCAATAGACTGGCTAAAACAGGTGTGCTACAAGGGGATGCAACTAAGCCAAACGTCAACCCAACCCCATAGGAACGCACCCCAGGAGGTAAATCTTGGGAAATCCAATTGGTATCACCAAAAGAAGGTAATTGCAGAGGTAATGCTTCTAGTAAGTTCAGCCCCATGAGAATGGCGATAATGCTAACAATAATCGGCAAACCAATACCTATCTGACCGTAAACCTTGCCCACCAAAGCGGCTATAATGCCTAAGCCTGCTAGGGTAGTAGCCAATCCCAAAGCAAACCACGTTGATTGGGCTGCTGCTTGGAGACGGCTTTTTGTTTCATAGCCACCAATATAGCCTATCGTAATTGGCAGCATAGACAGCATACAGGGAGTAAGGCTAGTTAGCAAACCTGCGGCAAAGATAATACCAATACTCAGCAAACTCAGGTGTGTCAGTTGATTAGCAACAAGGGTATTGGCAAATTGTTCTAGTTGGTAAAGTTGGGTTTGCAGATTCTCCAGCATTGGGTTTTAGTGAGCGTGAAATGCTTGTTCTGCTTGAATTGTAGCTTACTTTGGGATGCTAAGTTGGAGAAATGAGGATGTGTCGCCGTTGGCGATCGCTTTTCTCAATTGTTATTAGCGATTAAAATTAAGCCAGAGGTGGTTCTCTCCCCTTCGCGGGTCTCGTTGACGCAGCCTCTGTCTAAGACAGGTGATTTCCTTTCTTCATCTTCTTTTCCTAAACAATCTGATTGTTTTTGATTATGAGAGGGATATCTGATATATTTTTACAGCATTTAAACTGATTGCTAAAAATACTCTATCTGTTTCTTTAGGATGTGGCAGTTGTGGGTGCAGAATGTAGGTTGAAATAGTTTGTAAAAAATTGAGTCTCGCCGCATAAATAATTCAGATTTTACCTAGGAGCAACCGCACTGGTGGCGTTACCACTCGCCACGAATGAAAGAAAAACTCTTTGTTTCCTCTTTACTGTCACCTGTTACCTGTCACCTGTCACCTATGTTTCTCAGGAGCAAGTACCACTAGATACAGACAAACCACGAGGAGTAGTATTCGGTACTTGAGCTACTAGAGATACATTACCGTTTTTATCGACAATCCAGCCTTGCGCCTCGACTATTTTCGCTGGGGAAGATGGCAGAATTTCATTCATGACATTACTATTTTGATCAGCATCGACTGTATCTAGTGTTATCCATCGTGCTGTAGATACATCACCTTGAAATGGTTCTATGGGACTGCGGGCAATTCCTCCCCTTCCTGTGACGGTAAAGGAACTACGCCTAGCAGCATTACCGGGGTTACAACTAGAGACAATTTGTTGTGACGCATCCGTGAGATTATTCGGTAACTGTACCAAACCGCGACTAGGATCTATATCGGGTGTATCAATTGTAACTGTACCTGTTAAGCCAAATTGGGAACTAGCATCAATATCGTTAGTATTATTAGGTGGAGTTGATGGGCGTTGTTCCAGATTAAAAATACTCCGAGCATTAATGTTAATATTGCCACCTCGCCCTTGAAAAGCATTAGCAGTAATATCGCTATTTTCATTAGGAACGGCAACGATAAAGCCACTATCAATCAAGATGTTGCCACCATCTCCACCAGCCTGATCAATGCCTGCGGTAGTGGAAATTTGACTGTTGCGGCGTAAAAGCAAGATATCGGCAATTTTGAGCGTCATATTGCCGCCCTGACCTGATGTAGTTGTGGCTGAGAGAACGGCTCGATTATCTAACAACAGGTTACGAGCTTCCACTTCTAGATTACCTGCATCTCCTAATCCCTGATTGTTCACACTAATTGTAGCCGCATCTCGCAGCGTTAACTTATCGGTTTCAATCCTCAACTTTCCTGCTGTACCAATACCTTCAGAGCTAGTAAACAAACCGCTAGGAAACTGCTGACCCGACTGATCTCGAAAAAACTGGCGATTGGGAATCTGTGGAACTGTGCCAATTAGTTCAATCGAATCAGTAGCTTTGATAAAAAGGTTTCCACCTTGACCGCTACTAAAAGTCCCAGTCCCAACCCCTATTTGCGCTCCGTCTTGGACGATTAATCGAGCCGTGTCAACTCTGATTTCGCCTGCGTCGCCCTTGCCAAGAGTATTAGCAAACACAATGGTAGGTTCGCCATTGTCAGAGGTGCCGGTTAATTGGATATCGTCAGCCTCGATGTTAATGTTTCCCCCTTTGCCTGTACCATTCTCAAAAACGGTAGCTAAAGTTTGTGCGCCTTTGCTAGCGGTAAACCTGCCCGTATTCACTGTCACAGTACCACCGTCGCCAGACCCTTGAGTCTGCACTCTCAACCCACTCCCAAAACCTGCTGCCATTACCTCTGAGGCATTTACGAGTATATCGCCTCCATCACCCTGATTAGAAGTAGAGGCAGTTACCCTTGCCCCATCTAGTAGAATTAGGCTTCCTGTGTTAACGAGTATATCGCCTCCATCACCCTGATTAGAAGTGGAGGCAGTTAACCTTGCCCCATCTAGTAGAATTAGGCTTCCTGTGTTAACTATTACAGTACCACCCTTGCCAGTCCCAGAAGTCTGTGCTGCCAAACTGCTGAGAAAATTGCCACTTCGACCAATAACTTCTACTGACTCCCTCGCATTTACAAGCACAACACCCCCGATACCCGCTTTGGTCGTTGTGGAAGTTACCAGCCCCCCATCCTGAAGTATCAACTTCCCTGTCGTGATATCTACTGTACCGCCTTTCCCTGTCCCCTCAGTCTGTGCTGTCAATCTGCTGGGTATTCTGCCAGTTTGATTAATGCCAGTCACTTCCACTAATTCCTTGGCGTTGACGAATATATCGCCTCCATCACCTTGACTAAAAGTTGTGACACTTATCAGTCCTCCATCCCGGAGTATCAACTTCCCTGTTGTAATATCTACTGTACCTCCTTTCCCTGTCCCCTCAGTCTGTGCTGTCAATCTACTGGGTATCCTGACAGTTTGATCAATACCAATCACTTCCACTAATTCCTTGGCGTTGATGAGTACATTTCCTCCACGCCCCAGGCTAAAAGTTGAGGCACTTACCTCTGCGCCATCCAAGAGTATCAACTTCCCCGTCGTGATATCTACTGTGCCTCCATCACCTGCACTCAGACTGCCAGCAAATAAGCCACTAGAAGTAATTGGCGCAATCCCAATAGCTTCCACTGACTCAGAAGCGTTCACCAGTACATTTCCTCCACGCCCCAGACTAAAAGTTGTGGCACTTACCTGCGCCCCATCTCGGAGTACCAGCCGCTTAGTTGTTACCTCAACTGTGCCGCCATCACCAGTACTGCTTTGGGCAATAGAAAATAAGCCACTGGTAAAATTGCCAGTGGCTGTGATTCCTGTCGCCTCGACTAACTCTGAGGCGTTGACAATAATATTTCCACCACGTCCTTGACTAAAAGTGCTAGATGATACTTGCGCTCCATTTTGAAAAATCAATTTCTTGGTGTTAAATTCTACATCACCAGCTTTTCCTAAACCTATTGTTTCAATGAAAAAGTTACTAGCCTCGCCATTGGGAGCAGTACCACTGGCTTCGATAGACTCAGAAGCTCTGATGCTTAAAGTTCCTCCACTTTCGTTACCCCGTGTCAGAGATAAAATCAATGAACCATCTTGTAGTGCCACTCGCCGGCCTTGCATTTGAATATTACCACCTCTAACACCACTGGTATCAATAGCAGCAGTTTGGGAGAGGAAGATGTCTTGGAAGTTCTGCACGTTCTGGTTGCTCAATTCCCACCCTGGATTGGTTGGGGTAAGACCTATTAAACCCTCTCCCTGAACACTCCAAACGGCAACTCGCCCTGATTCAGCTCTCAAACTTCCGCCTTCCAGCACGACTTCACCACCAGCCAGAGCCAAGGTTTGACCAGGGTCAACCTCCAGACCACCAGTACGATTGACCTGAAGTACCCGACCAGTCTCCTGATTCATTATTAGTTCATTACCTTGCCCCTGGACGAGAATTCTGCCTGGATTTTCTCCGTATTGCAAGCCAGTGGGAACATTGAGCGTTAGTAAAGGAGGAGCAGAGGGGTTAGTAGTGCTAAATTCTATACCATCGTTAAATTTAATACTTTGGGCTGTACTGGCTAAAAAAGAACCACGGAGGTCAAGCCTGGCATTAGAGCCAAAAATAATGCCATTGGGATTTATTAAAAATAGATTCGCTCCACCGTTAACACCGAGTGTCCCCAGAATCGTTGATGGGTTAGTTCCAGTGACTCGACTGAAAATGTTTTCAATTCCCCCAGGATTAGCAAACAAGACTCGTTGTCCATCCCCAACATTGAATTCTCGAAAACTGTGAAATAGGCTTGTACCTCTTATAGCTCCCCCATCAACCCGATCCGTAGGAAGACCATCTATGCTAACATTTGGAGTCAGCATAGAACTTTCAGGACTTAAGGAGGAATCAGGGGTAATCTGAGCTTTGGCAATATCTCCAGATGCAGTGTATGCTGCACACACTACGAAGAAACTAGCTACCCTAAATAGCCAGCAGGAATTTGACCAGCTTAGACCCATGATTGCCATCCTCAAAAATATTAGGACTTTATTTTTAAACAAATCTGCTCTGCATTTTTTAAAGAAAAACTAATGGGACAATTGAAATTAAAAGGTTAGGGAGTAGTTTTTAGGAAGATTCTACCTTCTTCTGTTCCTTTGTACAAATCATCCTCGTCCTCTGGTGGTGGAGGTTCTGGAGTTGCCCCGAATCCCGGAGACCTACCACCGGGAGTACCATCACCATCAGATGTAAGGTCAAGATTACCCCCATTGATTTGTTCTTGCTCACTCAGAGTAAGTTTAGTGAGAAAATCGATATCTTTCAGTTTCTTCAGGTTATTTTTCATCTTTACCTTTTTTGTTGCTTCAGTGTTTTACTAGCAGATGCAGTTTCCGAAAAAATCAGTCTCTTGTATAGCTTTAGCTGGACTTTATTTATCCAAGATTAAGAACTTTGTTTCATTTATCTAAATTTTGACCTTGTTGAGCAATTTTTGCTCGCCTGAGTTCTTTGATAGTTTTAAGTTACTCGAAAGCAGTCTTAGCAAACATCTAATAAATGTCATGACTCAACCATGACATTTGTCATAACTAAGTAAATCGGCGGAAAAAACACAACCATGTTAAGAAAAAACTATGCTGAAACCCTGATGCTTTCGTCAACTTACACAAGTTTTCGGTCTACTCAAGATAGAAAAGAATTGGCAAAAATAGCAGCTTGGGTGCGATCGCGTAAGTTCAGTCGTGTCAAAATATTAGTAATATGGTTTCTCACAGTTCCTTCAGACAAGTGGAGATCCTGAGCAATTTCTCGATTACTGTAGCCAGTTGCAATCAACTGTAAAACTTCCAGTTCCCTGGATGTGAGTTCTGCAAGTTCAGGTGGTTGCTCTTTTGGTGCTTCTAACCCAGAAGTAGGTACAACACTCAGCATCTTTTCCAAAATTCCGGGGCCAAAGTGAGTATAGCCTTTGTAAATTGAACGAATTGCTTCTGCAAGTTCTTGTGCTGGCGTATCCTTGAGTAAGTAGCCCTTAGCTCCAAAACGTAAGGCCTCAGAGATGTATTGAACATCATCAAATGTTGTTAAAATCAGGATTTTTGTGTCTGGAAACTGCTGACATAACTGTTGGGTAGCTACTACCCCATCCATGACAGGCATACGGATGTCCATCAACACAATATCGGGTTTAGCATCTCCTGCATACAGGCTTTCTATCTGATGAATTGCTTGTTGACCGTTTTCTGCTTCTGCCACTACTTGTAAGTCGGATTGAATCTCTAGTAAGGTTTTCAATCCACGACGCACAATCTCTTGGTCTTCAACAAGCAACACCCGAATCATAAATTAAATCATTCAGTAGGTTAAATATTGATAGAAATGCGGTTTGATTACTGAAATCACTCCTAGAGGTAGGGAATAGGGAATAACACAACGGCTTGTGTGCCAAGTTATTTCAGAAATTTAGATATGACTTTTATATGCACTTTTAGCACTACACAACAGTATATCAGTTACCAGAACCACAGTAAAATTACTAAGGATAATTTTAGATTCTGGAATATAATTTATCAACAAAATAAAAGGCTGGTAATTGTTAGCAATTGTTAGTATTTTTAGATCGGAAAATGGCAGTAATCCTACAGCCGGCATTTGGTTGACTGGTAATTTCTAAGTCACCACCTAATGCTGTAACCCTCTCTTGCATTCCCTTCAGACCAAATCCTTGAGTATTTTCAGTTACTTGGAAGCCCTTACCATTATCTTGAAGTATGAGTACCGTATGAGAATCTGTACTCTGAATCTGAATGTTAACTGTTGTCGCTTCACCATACTTACAGATATTAGTCAAGCCTTCTTGTAAAATTCGATAAATAGTTGTATTCACTGCATGGGGCAAGTTTGGTGGGATATGAATGTTACATTCTGGTAAAATACCAGTTAGTCGATGAAATTCTTCTGTCAGGTTAGCGATCGCAGTTGCTAAAAGTTGACTTTGTAGGGGTTCTGATCTGATTAACCCCACAGATTCGCGTACCGCTTTTAACGCTTGTGACCCCAGTTGTTTTGCTTCTAACAAACATTCATAAGCTTTAGTAGAGTTATCTGACCATAAAGCCATAGCTGCTTCCAGTTGAATGTTCAGTGCTACCAACGAATGGCCTAGAGAATCGTGAATATCACGAGCAATGCGATGGCGTTCTTCTATAGTTGCCATTTCCTGAAGTCGTAGATTGAGTTCTCGTTCTTGTTCTAAAGCTTTGAGTAAGTCTGCTTCCGCTTGCTGCAACCGGGAATTTTGCACTTGTAGTTGAGCTTGCAATCTCCGACTTGTCAGTTGCGTTTCCATCCGCACAAATACCTCTTCCAACTGAAAAGGCTTACTAATGTAATCAACACCTCCAACTGAGAAGGCTTTGACTTTATCAAAAGTTTCATTTAAAGCACTGATAAAAATTACCGGAATTTCGCAGGTGCGAGAGTCTGCTTTTAACTGCTGGCAAACTTCATAGCCATTTAATCCTGGCATAGTTATATCTAATAAAATTAAATCTGGCGGTTGAGCCTGAGATCCTATCAATGCTGTTGCCCCATTGGTGACACACCGCACCTCATACCCTTGATTAGTCAGCATTTTCGATAAAAGGCGCAGGTTATCCAAGGTGTCATCAACTATGAGAATATCTCCCTTGTGTAATTGACTGCCATCCATAAAATCTTAGATTGAATTAAACTCAAAAAATCAGCACGATTAATTGCGAAAATATTCAAGAAAAATATATCATTTTTTGATGGAATAAATAAAGATTAACTAATTTCTTGTACTAGTTGCTTTAGGGCAAATTTTCAAATATGAGTCCTATATAATCATAAACTCCTGTAACCGAATTGTTAAGTAAGTTACAAGGCAATACTTGTCGGTTAAGCTAAAAACATTAAATCAGGTAGGTTGAGTTGACATTAGTAAACCCAACATTTATGGACTTTTGTTGGGTTGCGCTGTCGCTTAACCCAACCTACAAAAACTCTTAACTGAACAGTATTGAGTTACAAGGAGCTTGCCGCCAGATAATTCTGAGTTTATCTATTCTTCTTCCAGGAATTTGCATAAAATAAGATATAAAAACGTATATGATTTAAGGTTATCGTTTATTTCTCAACCATTACCATTTAAATATTAAAGCCTAGTTATGAACAATTTCCAGCAAATGCAGTTAGAAACTGAACTGCCAGTAGTTATTACTGATCAAGAAGGATTTATTACTTATATAAATGAGGCTTTCAACACTGTTTATGGTTGGACTTCTGAAGAAATCATTGGGTTTCCTTTGGAAGTCATTATTCCGCAGAGCCTCCATGATTCTCATCGACTGAGTTTTTCCCGCTTTGTGATGACTGAAAAAGCTAAAGTTCTCAATCATCCTCTTTTGCTCAAAACTGTAACTAAGGATGGGATAGAAGTAGAAAGCGAACATTTCATCACAGCAGAGAAGCAAGGAGGAATTTGGTTTTTTGCAGCAACAATTTCTCCATTATAAAAATTAACATTTTATTGCTTAGGTTATATTTATGGATAAAGATCCTGCCCTTCAGTTAAATCGGCTGCGTGCAACTTTAGGCAAAATGGAAGTAGCATTAGGGGCTATTGATGATGCAATTGTTTGGACTGGTGAGGACACCAAAGTGCAATGGTGTAACACAGTCTTTGATCGTTTAATTGGTATACCTCATATTAAAATTTTGGGCAGCCCACTAATTCAACTATTACCGCTAAAACAGGAGGGTAAAGTGATTGCTAATGAAGAACATCCAGTGGTGATAGCACTACAAGACCAATTAAAAGCAACGGAATATGAGTTTAAACAATCTCAGCAAAAACTAATTTTGGAAATTGCAGGAAGCAATATCGAATTTGTTGAAAGAGAAAAATGTGCTGTTTTGGCAATTCGTGATATTACGGATCGTAAACAAACAGAAGCAGCACTCCAACAGGCTAAAGAAGCCGCAGATGTAGCTAATATTGCTAAAAGTCAGTTTTTAGCAAACATGAGTCATGAATTACGAACTCCCCTCAATATTATTTTGGGTTTTAGCCAATTACTGACTAGATATGGTTCTCTTGATATCCAACAGAAGGAGTATTTAGATACTATTGCCCGCAGTGGTGAACATCTCTTGAAATTAATCGACGATGTTCTAGAAATGTCCAAAATAGAAGCTGGTAAAACCACATTGAATCAAACGGGTTTTGATTTAAAATATCTTTTGGAGACACTGTACCAAATGTTAAGTTTAAAATCCCAATCGAAAGGATTACAGTTAATATTTAAACTTGCCTCAGACTTACCTCCATATATCTGCACTGATGAAAGTAAACTGCGCCAAGTTTTAATTAATTTATTAGGTAATGCCATCAAATTTACCCAAACAGGTAGTGTAACTCTGCGCGTCTGGCAAGACACGGAAGAAATAGATACAGGGATACGCCTATTATTTGAAGTTGAAGATACTGGATCTGGTATTGAATTAATGGACATGGAAAGGTTATTTGAACCTTTTGTCCAAACTCAAACAGGTCAAAACTCTCAAGAAGGAACTGGATTAGGTTTACCCATTAGTCAAAAATTTGTCCAACTCATGGGGGGAGAGATAACTGCTAACAGTCAGGTAGGGGTGGGAACAATTTTTAGGTTCGATATCCACACCCAACAAGTTCAACCTGATGAGGTGGAGACAGCAAAATCTAGCCAACAAGTGATTGCTTTGGCAGCCGGACAGCCAAAATATCGGATTCTGATAGCAGAAGATAAACCAGAGATTCGCCAGATCATGATTAAGTTGCTGCAACCAGTAGGCTTTGATGTGCGGGAAGTTAATAATGGAGAAGAAGCGATCGCCGTTTGTAAAAGTTGGTGTCCTGACTTAGTGTGGATGGATATGCGAATGCCTGTAATGGATGGGTATGAGGCAACTAAACGCATTAAGACAGCGATTGATTCGCCGCCAGTCGTCATTGCTTTAACTGGTAGTGCATTTGAAGAAGACCGGATTGTTGCTTTATCTACAGGTTGTGATGATTTTGTCCGTAAGCCATTTCGAGTTGAAGTGATTTTTGACAAAATGGCAGAACACTTGGGTGTGAAATATATATATGCAACTGAACAAACTACACAGCCACAATCGGCAGAGATTCCTGTCAATGAATTAAGTAATGCAATGCTCCAAATGCCTGCTGAATGGATAGAACAATTGCATCAAGCAGCAAGGCGAGTCAATTCTAAGCACATTCTCCAACTGATTGCAGAAATTCCATCATCCCAGGCTGGTTTAGCTAAAACGCTAACAAACCTCGTCAATGATTTTTGTTTTGAAGAGATTATCAATTTAACTGAGAATCGTTGATTATTGACCGTTGACCGTTGATTATTGATTGTTGACCGTTGATTATTGATTGTTGACCGTTGATTATTGATTGTTGACCGTTGATTATTGATTGTTGACCGTTGACTGTTGATTGTTGACTGTTGATTATTGATTGTTGACCGTTGACTATTGATTGTTGACCGTTGACTATTGATTGTTGACCGTTGACTATTGATTGTTGACCGTTGACTATTGATTGTTGACCGTTGACTATTGATTGTTGACCGTGAACAATCGCAATCAATGATCACAATAGAATATTTTTTATTTCTCTGAGTCTTTCACTGAAGACAATATTACCAGTCTGCAATTAACCTGGCTTTTCTGAGCAGGAATTTCAAGACTATTTCTTTGCGGGAAATAATATCGGCTCGTCCTTCCATTCCTGGTTGAATATTACATTGATGGTTGCTTCTACCAAATGAAAAGCTTTCTGGGAGTATCATCACCTCATAAACAGAACTTGCACTACCTTGTGCGGGATGAGACTGATTTACTTGAGATTTGATAGTATCTTCAGAAATTTGACTGACAACACCTTTAAGAGTCCCATAGTCGGGATAGGGACAAGCAGAAACCCGCATCTGTACTTCTTGACCTTTTGCCAACTTACTTACATCATCAGGGAAAACTGCGGCTTTGATGACTAAGGGTGCATTGCTAGGGACAATTTGAGCAATTTCCTCACCCAGTTGCACCGATTGACCGGGGTTTCGCAGGTTGAGTTGAGAGAGAATCCCGTCTTCGGTGACTGTAATCTTGGTCTGGCTGAGGTCGCTTTCCACTTGTTGTAGTTCGCTGGTGTCACGCTGGATCTGATTTTTAATTTGAATCCTCTGCTGTAACAAAGCTTCCCATTCTCGGTTGAGGGTGGCGAGAGTAGCTTGACCGCTAGCAATTTCTTGGGCGATAGTTTGTTTAGCGATCGCAACTTCAGAATCACTGGGATTAAGAGCCGTTTGGGTGCGGCGTAGTTTGGCTCGTTCTGCGGCTACAGCTTGTTGTCGTTGGGCAATAATTTGCTGTTGCGCCTCTACATTAGCTCGTTGCACCTCAACCGCTTGTTTTTGTTGAACTACATCTAACTGCACTTCTTCTAATTGATTCAAAGATAAAGCACCAGCTTGGACTACTTTCTGATAGCGATCGCGTTTGGCTTGAGCTGCACTCAACGCCGCTTCTGTAGACTGGAGGTTAGCACGAGCTGAACGCAGTTCCACCTGTGCTTGAGACCATTCATTTTGGACTCTCTTTAAATTCGCCTCGGCTGCTTCTACTTCCGCCTGGACAGTAATTTGTTGGTCTCGATAATTGCGTTGGGTGCGATGGAATGCGGTTTGAGCCGAAGTCACTACACGGTTTTTGCGCTCGGTTTCCGCTTGAATTTGCCGATTCAAAGCTGTAATTTGGGCATCGATTTGCAGCAGTTGCAGTTGTGTCTGCTGGATGTTGCTTTGCAATTGACTTTTTTGAGTTTGCAGGCGGGAATCATCAAGAGTGGCTAACACGTCTCCTTTTTTTACTACCTGATTTTCTTTGAAAAATATATTTGTTATCTGACCTGCTGTAGCTGCTTGCACCAGCCGCAATTCTCCTGTGGGACGGACACTCGCCTGTCCTTTAACGGTTACTTTATATTCAATAATAGAAGAGAGTGCGATCGCTACCCCAACAGCACCGACGACAACCAGACCGCCTAATCTCGCCCAATTACCAATCGGTGGGAGAAATTCATTGCTTGCAACTAGGGGTAGAGAGTCTGCGTTAATTTGGTTAACCATGACAGTTTTCTGGGTAGAGATTAGCGAATGCTGCTTGGGGAAATTGCATTTGGATGACAGTTGCAAGAATTTTTGGTAAAACCATTGACTCTCGATAAATCAACCCCATCGAGAAAATCTAAATGCTCACCAGCTTGACGACACAGAACCTCTGGAGAACCTTGAATTTTTAATTTCCCTTGTTCCAACATGACAATCCAATCAGCTTGCTGGATGACTTTGGGACGGTGGCTAATTAAAATCGTGGTTTGACCTTGGCGGTGAGTTAGCAACTGGCTTAATACTTCGGCTTCACTAACTGGGTCGAGTGCGCCAGTAGATTCATCTAAAATTAGGACTGGCGGGTTATTGACAATGGCTCTGGCGATCGCTAATCTCTGCCGTTGTCCCCCTGAAAGATTAGCCCCAAATTCTCCTAAGACCGTTTGATATTTGTCGGGGAGGTTGCTAATAAACTCATCAGCCCCAGCAATCTGACAAGCTTTTACAATCTGCTCAAAGCTAATATCAGGCGAACCTAAACGGAAGTTTTCCATAATCGACCGACTCCAAAAGTGAGCGTCTTGCGGAACTAGAACCACTTGTTGACGGAAACAGTCTAGAGCCAGGTCTTCGAGATTATAAATACCAAAGCGAATATTGCCAGACTGGAGTTGATATAAACCGGCAATCAATTTAGCTAGGGTGCTTTTACCACAGCCAGATTTACCAATGAGGGCAATTACCTGACCGCCAGGAATAGTTAGAGAGAAATCTTCTAGCAGTTCAACTCTACCTGGATGATGAAAGTTGAGGTTGGTACAGTTGATGTCTGCGTTGCTCTGAATTTTTACCCAAGGCTTTTGCTGATTATCTAAAGTTTCTGGGGTCGCGTCAATGACTTCTGTCAGGCGTTGAGTAGCAGTTTTCGCACGGGTGAACTCATCAACAAAATCGATAGTAGTTTGAATAAAGCTGGTAAAGTTGCCATTCATGCTATTAAATGCCAGGAGCATCCCAATAGATAATTCCTGTCGAATTACTAAGGTGCTGCCGAACCAGATTAAAGCGATGCTACCAATGTTAGATACTAAATTTGAGAAGACACCGTTAACAATACCAATTTGAATAGTACGGAAGGTAAGGTTAGCCAGATTACTAAAACGACCTTGGAATTCTTCCCAGAATTGGGGAGCAGCAGCAGTAGTTTTTAAGGTAATTGCACCTTTGAAAGTTTCTACTAAAACGCCTTGATTTTCGGCAGATAAAACTAGAACACTACGAATTTTTTGTTGTAAGGTGGGTAAAAAAACTACTGTAGATATGGTCATGAAAAGAGCGATCGCACCAGCCAAAACTGTGAGTTTTATACTGTAAAACAGCATGAAGCCTAAAGAAACCAGGGCAATAAAAAGCTGGCTGGGCAGACTCACAACAGCTTGAGAAATTAACTGATTAATTTGTTGAATATCTTCAAGACGACTGACAATTTCGCCACTGCGACGGGATTCATAGTAACTTAAAGGTAGGCGGAGAATTTGCCGTCCAAATTCAAAAATTAGTCCTAGTTGCAGACGTTGAGCAAAATGAGCAACAAGATTTGATTGTGCTAACCGTAGGCTACTGCTAACTAGGTGCATAACAATAACACCAATAGCAACACTAGTTAGAAGTTGGGTGTCTCCCCGCACTAGCACATCATCGGTGAGAATTTGCAACAGGAAGGGAGAAGCGAGGGAAAGTAAACCTAAAACCGAGTTGAGTAACAATGTTTGGCTAAGAATGCCGCGATAAGGGGCAATACGACGCAGAAAGCGACCAAAACCGCCAATTTTCTCTTGTTCATCTTCCTGGGCAAAAAAGCGGACTGGATCTGGTTCTAGCAGAAGCATTACTCCGTTTGTCCATCCTTCGAGAAGGGACTTTTTTTCTAGATAACGGATGCCTACACCTGGGTCAGCAACGACGTATTTATTGCCCTGTTTACCATACAAAACTACCCAGTGATAACCTTTCCAGTGCATGATAGCTGGTAAGGGGATGGCTTTTTCATTGACGGCTGCCAGAGGTACTTTCACTGTTCGTGTATTGAAACCAAGAGCTTCAGCTCCTCGTTTCAAGCCTAGTAATGTGGTTCCTTGTTGTCTAGTTCCTACTGTTTCCCGGATGTAATTGATAGTGAAGGTCTTGCCGTAATATTTGGCAATAGAAGCAAGACTTGCTGCTCCACAGTCTTCTTCGCTATTTTGTTTAACAAGTTGGTATTTCATTATTTATATCTTCTATACTAATTAGTTATTTTTTATGTGAGCCTTTTCTAGTGATAGTGAATAATTTACTTGTTTGAAATTTTCTTGTGCTTTTAATTTTATAAGTTAAATTAAATATTCCTTCTAAAATTTTTCAATAACTAAATCTAAAACTAACGCTATTATTTTATTTTTAACGACATATTTTATATAGATTAATTCTTGTTTAAATGAAGGATATTTTTGTGCAAGTCCATCCTAATTATCTAGGATGGACAAAATTTTATGGCGTATTAAAAGCCTTCATGAAACTATGAAACATGAAGCCTACACCTCTAAGATACATTTAAGGATTCACTTGTAGCATAAGTAAGTTTGCCATTTATTCCACAAATAAGATTAGGGCAACGACCAATTTTAGTTCCACAAAGCCCCCCTGTTATTGCTTCTATGCTTTCAAGATCGAGATCGACTATCTCATTTAAAGACTCAATTTCATTCATATTTTGGGGTACGATCTCATGGTTTTGGTTCATGATATGTCTCCTTCTGTTTTACAGATTGTGTTGTTTACAAAAACTGATTGCGTTGAATATTGAAAGAATGGAAAATACAATCTAATGGGTGGATCTTTGTTTCTCATCTTGAGTTAATTACAAATGATATTGGCAAAAATGAAAATACATCATTATCACGGATGAATTGATTTTCAGTCTGTACAAAGTTTTTCAGGCTTAAAAGATACTTCAATCCTATCGACATAATCTTTATAAGCTTCAGCCGCACTAGAACGGAAGCGATTAGCAAATCCATCACAATAGTTTGTATGAAATTTACCTTTATGACTCATTGCTAAAGCCGCACAACCACCACCACAATAGAAGGCATAGCGACACTTACGACAAACCGGATTTGATATGACTGTGCGGTTTCGCCAAGTTTGATTTAATTCCTCATTTAAAACTACTTCGTTCTCTTCATTTATGTAGCCAATGCGAATTTTTTGATCTCCTGTTTTTTCCCAACAAGCATAAATATCTCCAAAGGCATCAAAGATGTACATCTTATTGTGTGCGCCACAAAAACTAGCCTTGAAGTTAGGTAATGGATTTTCTTTCTGTTCAAATATCTGTCTTGCCCGATCCATCAAACCATCATCTGGGCGAGTAATTATTTTCATTTGGGGGTATTGCTGGTGCATTCCATCTAATGCTTTATCTAACTCCCAGGAATTGAATGTAGTTTTGATACTTGTGTTGTTATTTAATTCACTAGTAGTAATCGGTGCAGTATAGGTAGAAAAATTTTGGTAGCTGTTCCATCCTCGTGCAATTATCTCATCAGCTAATTCAGGGAGTTCGTGGATATTGTTGCGGTCAATATTCATCCGAACACTGATCTGAACCCCTAAATCTAATGCCTTTGTAATGTTGCGAGCAATTTTCTCAAAAGAACCACTTCCATCAGCATAGATACGTCGCTTGTCATGTTCACTAGGAGGTCCATCAAGAGTGATCTGAAGATTGGAAATTTTATCTTTTCCTAGTATATCTTGATAAGCTTCCAACTCAGTCCCGTTAGTAACAGCCGAAAAACTTGCTTTACCCAAAGACAATGTTTTATTAATGATGTATTCAACAATAGGGCGACTTTCTGCTAACAAAGGTTCGCCCCCAAAGAAAGTAATATTGCGGGGTAAATCCATCTCTTCTGTCACCCCATGTCCTGCCTCAATTTGGGGCATGGCAGCAAATATTCTATCTACTATCTCTGGCTGCATTGTTCGTAGCAAATGTTTAAAAATAGGATTTGTCCGCATATGGTCTTGAAAACAATAGGGACAACGCAGATTACAGCTATAGGTAGGCATAAATATATAACTGGGCATCAAGCGAGATGCTAAATGGTGCAGTTTTATTGCCATCTTGGTGAAGAATTCTTGTTCTTCTTCCAACGTCATTTCGGTCAAGTAACCTCGCTTTATGAGTAACTCTATTGTTTCAGTAGAAGGAGGTATCACGTCACCATCAATCGGTAGTTCAGGACTCCAGTCACCATAGAGAGGTTTTGGGGGACACTTGACTTCTAATGAACGCAAATAAGTAGCTACCCGTCGTGAAACATTATCGTAAGCACCTGTATAGCCATGAACGAGAAGCATTTTTTCTTGATTATTGGGTAAATCAACATAGATTGTGTAACTACTTGTACGCAACATAATTCTTTAAAGGGTATTGTGAACTTGTGATCAAAAATCTGATATAGGAATCCGACTTGATTCTTGCTAAGTATACTGAGAAAGAAACCTTTGTATGACAAGCTTCTAGGCAATTTGGTTTTTCAAAAATCAAATAGGAGTCCTATATATACGAAGCTGTTATTTACTAATTGAAGAGATAGCTCTGGTAATTTTAGTTAGCAAATAGCTTCTTTGAACTAATATTCTTGGCAATTTTCTGCACTCAAGCTGTTACGATATTCTTTATTTTTCTACACTCAAATTAATGAAGTGCAATGCCCAGTTGCTTAAAATTGTTTATGCAAGAGACTCCACGATTTGCTTCTTGATTACCCCCTACAATAGTTTCCAGGCTAGTATTTGTTAATTTAACCAGCCCTGCTGGATTTCCTTCAGATTTCCACGCCCGGATAATGTCAATATTTGTCATGTTTGTACTCCTTCAATGTTTGCAAGGATATTCAGAAATTGACCTTGGCTTTAAGGGATTAACCTGTGTTTCGGTTGTTCTGTGCTTCTCTACGATGGCTTTGAGTGTTTATGCAGCTAGCAGGAAATTTTTTTCCAAAATGTAGAAGTTACCTGGATTGCTTTGTATTACAATTAAGTAGAAATTCGTAAACTCTAAATTTTCTATAGTCACATAAATTTCATGCAACCCCGACAGGGCATTATTGAAGTCTTCTCGACCTTTGTGCAGTTTGATGCAGATAGGTTCAGCCTTTGGGTAACAGATAGTAAACTACAGCGAAGTATCAAAAAATGCTTAGAAAAATACCCTCAGCAGAAATCTGATAATTTCTGGGTGCTTTATTGGTACAAAATCTGGCAAATGGAATCCAGTCCTCTAGCGACGGGGCATATTTCCGCTTATTTGCAGGAGGTATGCTTCTGGGTTGCTAGAAAAATAGCTGTAAACTTTATCAGTCAATTTTCGGTTGCTGATTGTTTTCAGATTGCTATTTCCTGCATTCATAAAATTCTCAAAAATTTTAATCCTGAATACAGCACAAGCTTAAAAAGTTATGCAGAATATGCTTTTGAGCGGTTTCTCAAAGACTCACTACGTTTAGGAAAGGAAGCAGATATCTGCACTGACTGGGCTTTATTGCATAAAATTAGTCGGAGACGTTTGCTAAATGCTTTAGAGAATGCTGGTTGTACCAGTCAAATTATCAATAGTTATGTCTTAGCTTGGGAATGTTTTAAGGAACTCTACACGAGTGATAGTCAAACTATCCGTCAGTTGGGAAAACCGGATACTGCAACATGGGAAGCAATTACTCAGCTTTACAATAGACAAAGCTTGAACCAAATGACTCCAGAAACTTTGGAAAAATGCCTGAGTACCTGTGCTAAATCTGTACGAAACTTTCTATACCCCAAGTTTGTGTCTGTAGATGCTCCTATTCATGGGCAAGAATCAGGTAATTTATTAGATACATTACCCGCAGATTTACCAGCATCCTTACTTACAGAAATTATTGCCCAAGAGGAAGCCAAAACTAGACAAACACAACAAGCACAATTAAACCAAGTTTTAATAGATGCTGTAGCAGCTTTGGATATTCAGTCTCAAAAATTACTCCAAACTTATTACGAGCAAAAGCTGACTCAACAACAAATTGCCGAACAGCTAGAAATGAAGCAATATACAGTTTCTCGCCGTCTTAGCAGTATTAAACGCTCATTACTCACAACCCTAACGCAGTGGAGTCAAAATCATTTGCATATCTCACCTACATCCGTCGTAGTGGATGGCGTAAGTAAAAGTCTGGAAGAATGGCTCAACAATTACTATAGAACCTCTTGAGATTATGTTTGATGCTGCTGTGGGTTTCGCTGTTGATAATGACTTAGTTCTAGAAATGATTCAGACATCACCAAATATAGAGCATAATTACTCTACGTCTGGTGGTTTTCAGCGTGCTTGGATCAATCAAGTTTGTTTAAGTACGTTTTTAGACTGGTTGCATGAGGAAATTACACCCAATGCTAGAGTGCATCCTAACACGGCTATACTACCGAGTGTTTGGGAAGTAGTGAATGGTACAGCTATAAGTTTTGATAACTCCCGGTTGGTGTTACTTCCTACCTTAGCGATGGATGTAGATGAGTTGCGTGTACCTCAAGAATGGGTAGATATTCCCGAATTGGTGGCTGATTATTACTTAACAGTGCAGGTAAATCCTGATGAAGAGTGGATCAGAATTGTGGGTTACACAACTCATCAACAACTGAAAACTTTGGGGGTTTATGATGCAGGCGATCGCACTTACAGTTTAGAATCTGATCAGCTCATCTCAGACCTAAATGTGCTTTGGGTAACTCGCCAATTGTCTCCTGAAGAAATCACTCGTGCGCCGGTTGCACCTCTACCACCCTTACCCCAAACCCAAGCAGAAAATTTACTCCAAAGATTAAGTAATGCAGATATTAAATTTCCCCGCCTAGAAGTTCCCTTTCCTCTTTGGGGAGCATTGATAGCACACGGCGGTTGGCGACAACATTTGTATGAATTGCGCCAAGGAATTGTTCAACCAGCATCAATCGGGCAATGGTTGCAAGAAGGTGTATCAAATTTTGCTCAACAACTCGGCTGGGAACTAAGGCAATTTACCGCACTATCTTCAGGAATGAGGAGTCGAGAAAGCCAAGCCTCTATTTTGGGTTGCTCTCGACAAATATTAGTATCTGGGAACACTTACGAGTTACGAGTTTTCCCCAAAGGTAATCCAGAAGAACAAATTTGGCGTTTTGAATTACGCAGTGCAAATCCAGACAATATGATTCCTGTAGGGTTTAAACTCTGGCTGCTGACCGAAGACTTACAAGCATTTCCTAACAATGAAGATACAGCAACAACGCCTGTAGAAGAATTGTCTGTAGAAGTAATGTTAGAACCGGGTGAAGGGTTGGTTTGGGAAGTCATACCTTTACCAGCAGAATATGAGCGAGAAATTTTACGTTTTTAGTTGCAGCGTAAGTAGTTATCTGTGTCTGTGTGGTCTACAAGAATCTATCTTCACCTCAGAGGCACAGAGAAGAATCAATATGTTTTCTTGGCTGAGGGAGGTGGGGAATGGTAAGAAAGAAATTCATTAATTTTTGTTTGTTGGTTGTGTTAACTATATTTATATGTATTCTAATGCGTCCAGTTTTCGCAAATAGTTCTCAAAATATAATAAATCAAGATTCACAATCAAAAATTGTCGAAAGCCAACAATTATATGCAAGTGGTAAATTTGCTGAAGCGGTGAAAGCTTTACAGCAAGAAGTCCAAGCATATCAACAGCAAGGAGATATTTTAAAACAAGCTGTAGCTTTGAGTAATTTATCCCTTGCTTATCAACAACTTGGTGATTGGCAACAGGCGCAATTAGCTATTACTAAAAGCTTAGATTTACAAGGCACAAGTAATAAAAATTTAGCAGTCTTTGCTCAAACTCTAGATATTCAAGGACGCTTACAACTCTTGACAGGAAAGCCAGAAGCATCTCTTCTTACTTGGAAACAAACTGAAGATATTTATACCAAGCTAGGAGATAAAAATGGTATTGCTTTGGCACTAATTTATCAAGCTCAATCATTACGCACTCAAGGTTTTAATAAGCAAGCTATTGAAACACTAGAACAGGTAAATCAAACTTTAAAACCTCAAAGTGATTCTTTGGCTAAAGCCGCAGTTTTGCTTTCCCTCGGTGATACTTTAGAAAATGTGGGAGAGTTAGAAAAATCTCGCCTGGCTTTAGAACAAAGTTTAGCAATTTATCAAAGGCTAAAATCACCTGAAAATATGGCTTTAAGTCTGCTCAGTTTAGGGAATAATGCGCGGATTCAACAAAAAAACTCCCAGGCGATCGCATTCTATCAACAAACATTTGAAATATCATCTTCACCCCTTACAAAAATTAAAGCCCGACTTAATCATCTCAATTTACTAGTTGCGGAAAAAAAATTCACAGCAACACAAAATTTAATTCCTGAAATTCAATCTCTGCTAATACAACTCCCACCTTCGCGCTCATCAATTTACGCCCGGATTAACTTTGCTCACAGTTTGGGTAGTTTAAATACTCCCAAATCCCAAATTGCTCCACTCCTGGCTACGGCTGTACAACAAGCCAGGAATTTGAACGATATCCGCGCCGAAGCCTATGCTTTAGGTAATCTGGGTAGTTTGTATGAGAAAACGCAACAATTTGCTGAGGCTATTAGCCTGACACAACAGGCTTTAATTTTGGCACAAACCAGCAACGCACCGGAAATAGCTTATCTTTGGCAATGGCAGATGGGTAGACTATTAAAAGCCCAAGGTAATTTTACCAGAGCGATCGCAGCTTACGACGCAACTATAGAAACATTGGAGTCGCTGCGTACCGATTTAGTAGCAGTTAATCAAGATATCCAGTTTAATTTCCGAGACAATGTAGAGCCAGTTTATCGTGAGTCGGTGGCGTTACTGTTGCAAAATTCTGGTGAAAACCCCGATCTTAAAACCTTAGATAAAGCTAGAACCCGCATAGAAGCGTTACAGTTAGCAGAACTGGATAACTTTTTTAGAGAGGCTTGTTTACAAGGGCAGAGGGTACTCTTAGATCAAGTAGTAGACAAAGAAAATCCCAACACTGCCATACTCTATCCCATTATTTTGCCAGAAAAACTGCAAGTAATTGTGAAAATTCCTCAGCAACCACTGCGTCACTATACAGTTAACAAATCTCAGGTTGCAGTAGAACGCACCTTAGCAGAACTACGGGAATATATTTTAGAACCGGATAGAACTGCGGAAGTACAAACCCTTTCCCAAGAAGTCTATAACTGGTTAATTAAACCTATAGAATCTGATTTAACCACAAGTCAAGTTAATACTCTGGTATTCGTACTAGACGGAGCATTAAAAAATATTCCCCTAACTGCGCTTTACGATGGCGAGAAATATTTGGTAGAAAAATACGCTGTTGCTCTTAGTTTAGGACTTCAGCTATTAACTCCCAAAGCTCTGGCTGAAAAACCTGTGAGTGTACTGGCTGCGGGTTTAGTGCAACCACCGCCGGAGTTCCCTTCATTCCCACCCTTACCAGGAATCAAGTTAGAATTTGACCTCATTGCTCAAACAGGAGCATCTACCAAAAAACTACTAGATAAAGACTTTACCAGCAGCACTCTAGAAAAAAATGTCAATACTGTGCCGTTTAATGTCTTACATTTGGCGACTCACGGACAATTCAGTTCTCGCCCGGAAGATACTTTTATTCTAGCCAATGATGGTTCTATCAATGTTTTACAGTTCGATAACTTACTCCGCTCTCAGAGTGAAACTAATACACAAATCATAGAATTATTAGTTTTGAGTGCTTGTCAGACTGCCACCGGTGACAATCGTGCTACATTAGGCTTGGCAGGTGCAGCTATTAAAGCAGGCGCACGTAGCACAGTCGCTTCACTATGGCACATCGATGATCAATCTACTGCTATTTTAATTGGTGAGTTTTACAATGAATTAGTCAATAGTAAAGTGACTAAAGCAGAAGCCTTGCGTCGCGCTCAAGTAAAATTATTAACCAAGTATCCTAATTATAGTCGCCCTGCTTATTGGGCTGCTTATGTATTAGTTGGTAATTGGTTATAAGCAACAACAAAAAATTTAGTAACGGAGCAAAAAATTAGGGTTGGAAATTTCCAACCCTAACTCTATTTATGGTTTTTCAATTAATGCAAACTACCAACAGCATTAAACTTTCGCCAATTCTGGTGTAGGACGCTTACTGTTGCGAATATTAGTAATCGCCTCAGCATAATCTTTGGCGTTAAATACAGCAGAACCAGCCACGATCGCATTTGCGCCGGCTTCTAACACTTGCCAAGTATTATTAGCTTTCAGTCCGCCGTCTACTTCAATCCAAGGGTCTAAACCGCGCTCATCACACATTTGACGCAACTTGCGGATTTTTGGCACTACCCCAGGAATAAAGCTTTGACCACCAAAACCGGGGTTAACGCTCATAATTAGTATGAGGTCGCACAGTTCGAGAACATATTCAATCAGTTCTAAAGGGGTACCAGGGTTAAGTACGACCCCAGCTTGCTTACCGAGTTCTTTGATTTGTCCGAGAGTCCGGTGTAGATGTGGGGAAGCATTATGCTCGCAATGTACAGAAATAATATCAGCACCCGCTTTAGCAAAGCCTTCTACATACTTTTCGGGTTCGACAATCATCAAGTGGACATCCAGAGGCTTATTTGTAACCGGACGAATCGCCTCCACTACCAGAGGGCCTATCGTAATATTAGGTACAAATCGACCGTCCATTACATCAACATGAATCCAATCAGCTCCAGCTGCATCTACAGCACGAATCTCGTCACCTAAACGACTGAAGTCGGCTGATAGGATAGATGGAGAAATAACAATGGGTTTTTGAGATTGGTTTTGGGTCATGGCTAGTGGCTTCTTAAGCGTCCTCGTCTGTAAGTATTGTAACAAAATAGGTAACAAAATATTGAGAATTTTTAGGATTGGGGACAGGGGACAGGGGACAGGTGATAGGGAAGAATACAAGATAGACAAATTAATGACTAATGACTATTGACTATTAACTATGAATAAAAAATTAAGCTGGATAATTTGGGGTTTAGGTGCTTCTTGTTTGAGTTTGCCTGTTTTGGCTTCGGCTTTACCAAGTTCTTTAGGAAATAATGGTATTGATGTTTTGAGGCTACATCAACCTCCTTATAATTTGCTCGGTCGGAAAATTGCGATCGGTCAGGTGGAAATTGGTCGTCCGGGTATGTTTGGCTGGGATAAGGCGGTGTCTAAAAATCGCTCTTTATCCTTGGCGGGGGTTTTTTTACGCAATGCGCCAGCTAAGTCTAATAATAGTGTTGACCCCCATGCTTATAATGTAGCTGGCGTTATGGTCAGTAGAGATAAAGGTTTACCTGGAGTTGCGCCGCAAGCGAGACTATATTCTTCTGCTGTCGGTTCTACAAAAAATACGGGTCAGCCGGAAGAGTGTTTGTCAGCTCAACACATAGCTTTGCAAAATACTGGTGATGTTCGCGCCATTAACTTTAGTTTTGGTGAGCCTCTCAACCGTGACCCTCGACCAGACGCTACCTTAGATGGCAAAGCTTTATTGACGTTATGTGTTGACTGGTCTAGTCGTGTTCATGATGTTTTGTACGCGATCGCCGGCAATCAGGGTAAAGGGGGTATTCCTATCCCTACAGACAATTTTAACGGATTAAACGTGGCTTTTTCATCCCGTCGTGGGGGGATTTTTAATAAAGTCGATGTTTCTAATCTGGCGGGTTTGAATCAAGGGGTTAGTGGACGGTTAGCTGGTAAGGAATTTAATTTGGATGGGCGACGCTCTATAGGTATAGTTGCACCAGGTAGTAATATTCCTTTGCTCAATCCCGATGGCAAATTAAATAAGGTTACAGGTACAAGCTTTGCTGCACCTCATGTCACCGCTACTGTGGCTTTACTCCAAGAATTTGGCGACAGACAACTACGCACCAAACAACCAAATTGGAGTGTTGATAGTCGCCGTCATCAAGTGATGAAAGCCGTGTTACTCAATTCCGCAGAGAAAATTCAAGATAAGGGTGATGGTTTACTGTTGGGGATGACGCGGACGCTGATTGATAAACAAAACCAAGATTGGCTAGGTTCTGATGCCTATAAAAACCCAAAA
This sequence comes from Anabaena minutissima FACHB-250, assembly GCF_014697125.1. GTDB lineage: Bacteria > Cyanobacteriota > Cyanobacteriia > Cyanobacteriales > Nostocaceae > Trichormus > Trichormus minutissimus. The sequence goes on from NZ_JACJRG010000028.1 coordinate 64,988, forward strand.
ATTCCTTTGGATTCTCAAATGGGAACGGGTCATTTAAATGTTTTTCGCGCTTATCAGCAATTTAGTGCCGGTCAATGGCTACCGACTGCTACTATCCCGGCTGTTGGGTGGGATTATCGACAAGTAGATACTAGTAAATCTGTTGACTATACCTTAGCAAAACCTTTGAAGCAGGGAAGTTTTGTCTCTATTACTTTAAGTTGGGATCGTTTGGTGGAACTCCAAGATACTAACAAAAACCAAATGTATGATGTTGGTGAAAAATTTAGCGATCGCGGTTTGAATAATTTAGACCTCTATCTTGTCAAAGCAGATAATAAAAATCCCGATGCTGGGACAATTTGTTCTTCGATGAGTGATGTTGATAGTGTAGAACACATTTTTTGCCCCGTTCCTGCTACTGGTAACTACAAAATTCGTGTGCAGTTCCGTCAGCAAGTCAACGAACCTACTCAAGCATATAGTTTGGCATGGTGGACTGTTTCTAGTAAATGAATAATGATTTAGTGGCTATTCTTTGCAGTTGCTTTGATTGGAGTAAGTGCAGGGCTACTTCTTGAGAACCTTGCAACTTGAGGGAACACATCTTTAAACCTCGCTATTGGTTAATCCGTGATTCAATATATGGTTCTGGACCTCTTGGCACTACTTTACGCATTGAGGGATTCACTCCTGCTGAAGATTTCATCGGTATTGACCATAATGCTATTCAGAGTAAAGATGATATTTTGTTCGGAACAGATGTAGGTGTAGGTATTGATCCTGCTGACAAACTGATTCTGAAAGCAGGAAGCTACACACAAGGTAACATCACCTTCCAAACAACCCAAATTCTTATGGGTGGAACAGGTTATTTAAACACAATTGATGATAATGATGTCTTGGCTGAACTGATTGGTGTTGCTCCCCATCAATTACTTGGTTCTTCTAGTCGAGAGTCTTTAACTAGGGGTGACATGACTTCCAACTTCATGTTTGGCACTCAAGGAACTATCTGGGATAATAGTTTAGCTTCTGGTGACGGTACTAACATATTACAACTCCTAGAAACTGCCTAAACGTCTCGATAATTAGGGCTTGCTGAATAAACGAAAAACTTACAGCAAATTGTTATCAACCTTGCTACAGACAGAAATAATCAAACCCAGTTCTAGAATTAATTCTACGATTTATTGCTGTGGCGGGTTTGATCGCCAACTGCTGTAAGTAGGTGGGTGCTAAAAAACGCAACTGGATTAAGAAATGTAAATAGAGCAAAATCAGGCGATGCCTGCGGCGGGCGTAGCGATCGCATCATGCTAAGTCAAATCTCGGTGCGATCGCTTTCAGATGTTATGCTCTGATGGTTGTTTAATCACTTTACCAAGACTTACGTAAGTGTCACAATCGATAGTTGGTGCGTGACGCTATAAGTCTCACGACTACGTTCAAATACTTTCGCAGCGTCACACAACGGCAATAAAGCGGGAGGAAAATCCACACCGCTTTTTGCCTCCCCTACATAAAAAATATGCCAGTTGCGTAAGTTCTATTTACCTTGCATGACAGAATAATTAGAAGCAATAGGTTAAAGTTTATGTAGGAGGTAAGCTATATGTTAAAAACAATTCAAGGAATTTATAAAAACGGCAAAATTGAATTAGCTGAAACACCACAGGGTATTACTGAAAGTTTAGTGTTTGTAACCTTCCTAGAAACTAAACCCAGCCAATGGCCAGAAATAATTATGCAATATTCTGGTGTAAAAGAAAGTATTATATTTGAATCGTATCGAGATGAATTGATACCACCAAAGGAAATAGAACTTTAATTATGTATGGGTTATCTACTAGATACTTGCGTAATTAGTGATGTTGTCAAAGGAGAAGAAAACACCCTCAAGCGAATAAAATTAATATCTCCTACTGAAATTTTTGTTTCATCTCTAACAGTTATGGAAGTCAAATATGGATTAGCGATCAACCCACAACGCGCTGTTAAAATCCAATCAATTATTGAAATATTATTAAGTTCAATTACAATTTTACCTTTTGATGCAAAAGAAGCAAAACAAGCAGCCCACATCAGAAGCTTTCTTAAATTAGCAGGTTTACCTATTGGTGCTTATGATGTACTTATAGCAGCCACCGCAGTAATCAATAATCACATTATGGTGACATCTAACGTCCGAGAATTTCAAAGAGTACCTAATTTGCAAATCGAAAATTGGCGTACTGTGTAAATAGTTGACTCCTTAGAGGTTGTCTCTCAAGAAATGTAAATAGAGCAAAATCAGGCGATGCCTGCGGCGGGCGTAGCGATCGCACCATGCTAAGTCCAATCTCGGTGCGATCGCTTCTTCGTGGAGTGACACAACTCAGTAGATGGGCGTAAATACAATATAATATGCTCTGTCATTGCGATCGCACCAGCGTCCCATCGGGAATCAATCACAAAGCCTTTCGGATTGCTACCCTTCGACTACGGTGTACACACAAGTCTTAAAAATCCCAGTCAAAACTTACTTTATAGCCCTTAAATGTCATTCTGAGTTGAGCTTTGCAAAGGGTAAAGCCTGCGGCATCGTTTAGTAATTATCAATACAGTTTTTTATCTTAAAATGTATTCAAAACAGTTCTATTATTGATGATTACATTTACTAAACTCCTATAAAATTTGCCTGGAATTGTGAACTGAAAATTACCGTTACCAAAACTGTAACCGCCGAGTATTTAAATTGTTATTAATGCAAAATTAAATAGTGAACACAGCATTAACGTCAATATTTGGTAGACAGGTCAAAAATTTCGGTATATGAGGTAGTAAAATGATTCGGCAGAAATTCAGTGGTGTGAAAGAAAGCTTCCTGCAAAGACGTTACGCTGTGAGCTTAGGAAGACGTTATGTTCTAGCCGCAGCTAGCGTGGTTTTGTTTGGAGTTTTAGGTTGTTCCCAGGTAAATGATAGTACAAGTGCGCTAGCCCAATCCGATTTACCTCCAAGAGAGGCCTCAGTGCAAAAAAAAACAGTAATTCCCGATACAAAAATCATCTCTGCTAACAATAAATTTGGCTTTAAACTATTTCGGGAAATCGGGAAACAAGAGAGTAGCACCAAGAATATTTTTGTGTCGCCTACCAGTATCGCGATCGCTTTGTCCATGACCTACAATGGTGCTAGCGGCTCTACTCAACAAGCAATGGCTAAGACTCTGGAGTTACAGGGTATCAATCTACCAGAACTTAACTCTGCTTACGCTTCACTCAACCAGCTGCTAGAAAATCCTGATCAAAATGTGCAACTGAAGATTGCTAACTCATTATGGGCAAATCAAAATGCTAGCCTGCGTCCTGATTTTATTCAGAGAACCCAAGATTTCTATAAAGCCAAAGTCACAACTGTAGACTTTCAGGATGCTGCTACCCCTAACACCATTAACAAATGGGTAAAAGATAACACCAATGGTAAAATCGATAGCATTGTCAACAAAATAGAACCGAATCAAATGCTGTTTTTGGTGAATGCCATATATTTTAAGGGGCAATGGAGCGAGAAGTTTGATCAAACTCAAACTAAACCCCAACCCTTTTACATTTCATCAACTCAGCAAAAACCACACCCGATGATGTCCCAAACGGGTGATTATAAATACTACGAAACTGAACAATTTCAGGCGGTGAGTTTGCCTTATGGTCAGGATGGTAAAGTTAGTCTGTACATCTTTTTACCCAAGCAGAACTCTAACCTTAAAGCCTTCTCGCAAAACTTGAATGCTGAAAACTGGGACAAATGGATGTCTCAATTTAGCAAGCGTGAAGGATCAATTAAGTTACCTCGCTTTCAGACAGATTATGATATTACCCTCAACGATGCGCTCAAAGCTTTGGGCATGGGAGAGGCTTTTAGTCAACAAGCTAATTTTTCTGGTATGGGCAAAAATCTAGCTATCAGCCAGGTGAGACATAAAACTTTTGTAGAAGTCAACGAAGAAGGTACAGAAGCTAGTGCAGCCACTTCTGTCGGGATAGTTGCCACATCTTTCAAAGAGCCACAAGTACCATTTAAAATGATTGTTGACCGCCCCTTCTTCACTGCAATTCGCGATAATCAGACAGGGAGCATTTTATTTATGGGTGCGATCGTTGATCCAAAATAAATGAGGTAGAGACGGGATTAATCACGTCTCTACAAGAGTGTTGAGGGTGGAAATTAAGGTAAAGTTGGCTGTTCAGAAATGTTCAAAGCCTTTTTTGTCTCTGCTTTGGGATTCTCTCCTGGCGTGATTGATGTAGTTGTCTCTGTGTGACTTGTACTTTCGTCTGCTTCAGTGATGAAGCTAGTAGGGCGCAAAGCAGTTAGAGCAGTCTTAATAATGACAGCCGTAGGTACAGCCACGATTACCCCTAAAAGTCCGCCAATTCTAGCTCCTGTCAACACAGAAATTAATATCCACACAGGATTTAACCCAGTAAAGCTGCCTAAAATCCGGGGTGCAATCAAGTTTTCCAGAATTTGCTGCACAATCACAGCTGCGATTAAAACTCTTACACCCATCGAGAAATCTTGCAACGCCACTAGGGAAGTAGTGAGGGCAATACCTACAGAACCACCAAACGGCACGAGAGCCATAATGCCAATAGTTAGGCCAAATAATAGACCAAAAGGCACTTTCAGCCACAAAAAGGTAGGAATCAGGGCTGAGGCCATACAAGTGGATAAAATTAGCTGGGTAATAAAGAAATTTTGAAAGCTCAGGCGTACTGTTTGGGAAAAAGGGTTACGAAATCTTGTTGGTAGCCATTCTACTAGACTTTCCCAGAGTTCGCCGCCGTGCTGTAAAAGATAGAAAGTTAAAACCATCGTCAAGAGAAAATCTAGCAGGCTAGTGACAGTCACCACAGCCAGATTTAATACTTGCCCTGCGATCGCCTGCAATTGTCCCTTGACGCGATCGTTAATTTGCACTACCAAAGCGTCAAGGTTAAGAGGTAAGCCCATCACTTCGGCTTTTTCGTTCAACATCATTAACTGCGATCGCCCAGAATCAATTAATTCGGGAAGGCGAGCCACTAATTGTTGAGCTTGGGTAAGTGCCAAAGGAAACAAAGTTACACCTAAAGCCAAAAGCACCGATAGAGCTAATAAAAAGACTAAAATAGCTACTTGCTCTCGTTTTGCACCGTGATACTCCATCCAGCTAACGGGATAGTTGAGCAGAAATGCTAAAACTGAAGCTCCAACTAAAATAGCTATTAGGGAGTGGAAATAATTAAAAATTGCGGCAAATGCCCAACCATTGAGAACCAGCAATGGGGCGAAGATAGCGATCGCCCCAATTCTCGCTATTGGTGTTAGTGTCTGCCACCAGTTGAATAGCTTGCGTGTCTGCATCTTAAACCGATTGCGGGATAGAACTCAATAAAATTCTGAATCTATAGCTTATTATCTCTAACTACACCACTGTCATTCATCTCTCTAGTTTAGGATTTGACAAAATTATGAAAAATTCGGAATCGAGTGATCATTCTCTGTATCAAGAGAGTAAAGGCTGGGAAATGGGGAGTGGGGAAGATGTGACCCAATCGCTATTCTGTAAACAAGATGCGGAAAACAACAAAACCCAGTTGATTTTATATTTAATTCCCGCGATAGGTTTTTTTCCTGCCCTATGGACGATTTATCGCCGCCAAGGTAATCGGGAACAACTAGCTGTTTGTCGTCTGTCTATTACTCTGGCATTTACCTGGGTATTAGGCTATGCCTTATTAGCCACCGGCGCAGCAACTTCCGATTTTTTAGCTCTACGTTTACTAATCCTCAACAGTTTTTGTACATCTGGTTATTTTCTGGTGAGTATCTGGCTGATTTTCAGAATTATTCAAGGTAAGTCTCACCGCTTACCAGGGTTAAGTAATTTGGCACAAAAATTATTGGATTAGGGGATAGGGGATAGGGGACAGGGGACAGGTGACAGGTGACAGGGAAAACTAATTTATCTACAAGGAGTGTGAGCGAAAACCAGTCTGGCTTTAGACCTTTACATTTTTTATCAAAAGAAACAGTGTCTCTAGATATATTTCTCACCATCAATCAAATAGAAAGCCACAAACTAAGTAAAACCACCCAAATTTAAAACTTCCACACTATATAAATAGTATCTAATTCCCAATCCCCAGTCCCTAGTCCCCAAGAGTTCTTCATGTTGAATTGTGAATTGACTTGTCCCCAATTTCCAAAAAATTTTCTGTCCACATCTAGTCAAACTCACTGAATTGTTGTCATACTTCAAGAAAATATGGAGAGATTTGCCACAACTAACAAAAAATCCTGCTATAAGTGTTGTGGTTGAAACTGTATTTATAGATCAGCATGGTTTATTAAAAGTTAGCTATTATGGGTTGATTTATCTGCATTAATTGTTAGTTGGCAAATTTACCTAATTTAATCAGTTAAGTGTGAGGCAGTCTGTGACCAGTCAAAGAACTTCGACCGAAGGAAACCAATCAGCAAAAGCCCCTAAGTCCAGGGGGAAAAATGCCAAGTCTGGGCGTTGGCTATGGTTTTGGGTGGGGATGAGTGGTATTGCTATGGTATCGGCAACAGCAGGGGCGTTGTTGGCAGTGTCTTTAAGTGGTACACAGTTACAACAAGCAGAACTTAGTCCCCAAGAAGAAGCTGTCTTTGATGGCGATCGCATTGCTGGTAATGGGTTGCGTTTCTCAGAATTAACTCGTCCCGTAAATCTTCTTGTTATGGGCATGAGTGTACTACCGCCAGATGTACGGAATCCTCCTGCTGAAACCCAAAATCTCCGACATTTACCGCAAATCAATTCCTTCGATGGTCTTGCGGATGTCATGCTTTTGGTTCAATTTCAACCAGAAAAGAAAAAAATAGCGATCCTGTCTATTCCCAGGGATACCCGCACCCAAATACAAGGGTATGGGACAAGAAAAATTAATGCTGCAAATGTCGAAGGTGGGCCGGCTTTAACTGCTAAAACAGTTAGCAATGTTTTGGGAGGTGCAGGAATTGATCGCTACATCCGCATTAATGTTTTAGGGGTGGGTAAACTAATCGATGCTTTGGGTGGAGTCACAGTCTTCATCCCCAAAGATATGAAATATCAAGATGATTCTCAACATCTATATATTAATTTAAAGGCGGGTAAGCAGCATCTCAACGGTGATCAAGCACTACAATTACTTCGGTTTCGCCACGATGCACTGGGAGATATTGGCCGCATTCAACGCCAGCAAATGGTAATTCGGGCTTTGATTGAGCAGAGTCTCAACCCAGCTACAGTAACTCAATTACCAAAAATTCTCAACGTTGTCAAAGATAACATTGACACTAATTTAACCGTTGAAGAATTAGTGGCACTATTGGGCTTTGGAGTCCGCACCAATCGGGCTAATATGCAAATGTTTATGTTGCCTGGTCGCTTTAGCGAAAATGGTGAGTATGATGCTAGCTACTGGATACCGAGTAAAAGAGGTATTGCCAACCTGATGTCTCAGCACTTTGGCTTAGAATCATTCTCGGAACGCCAAATTACAGAGCCGGGTGCATTAAAGGTAGCAATACAAGATAGCACAGGCAGCGATCGCTCTCAACTCCGTCCTTTGATCAAAACTTTGGAAGCAGCCGGATATCGCAATATCTATATATATAAACCTTGGTCTGAACCTTTGGAAGTGACTAATATTATTGCTCAACAGGGCGATGGCGATAGTGCAGAATCAATTCGCAATACTTTAGGTTTTGGAGAAGTCCGCGTAGAAAGTACCGGCAGTCTCGATTCCGATATTAGTATCCAGATAGGTAGAGATTGGTTGCAAAAAAAAGATTTGTTAGAGAATTCCAGTAATTTTTGATAAGTCAATCAATTTTGGATTTTGGATTTTGGATTTTGGATTAGTTTGAGTCAAAGCCCCGTCTTTTGTGAAGTAGGGGTGGGTTTACCCGAATAATCGTGAATAATTGAGGATATCTGTGAACCCGCTCCTACTAAAATCAAAAATTGGTTGACTTTGGCGTAGCGGTACTAGGATGTTGACGCTCAAAGCAAAAGAGACGCGAAATTTTGCGTCTCTAAAAATTCTATTCCTATTACTTCTTACTCATTACTCATTACTCATTACTCATTTAAATGCGTGCTAAAACTGGTTGATTTTGTACTGCACTAACAGTGTTAGATTCAGCATCCGTGCAGTAAATTTCACAGGAATTATTCGGACTTTCAATGAGTTTTATCTTGTGTAGCTTTGCACCTAGGTTTTGTACAGGCGATCGCAGTAAATTACTAATATACAGAGCGATATTCTCAGCAGTTGGTACAACCTCTGCAAAGTAAGGAATATCTTTGTTTAAAAAGCTGTGGTCAAATGCTTCTAGCACATGATCATCTATCGCCTGATTCAAAGCACCTAAATCGGCAATCATCCCAGTACGCTGATCAATTTCACCTTTAACAGTTACTTCCAAGTGGTAGTTGTGTCCGTGTCCGTGGGGACGGGCGCATTTACCATAAATCTCAGCATTATCTTCATCACTGAGTTGAGGATGTGCTAGCCGATGGGCTGCACTAAAGTGAGTGCTAATAGTGAGGTAAGCTTCCATTCCGTTTCCTATGTAATCTGCCCAAAGTTCAGGATGTTCAAACAACTGTATGCGGACTAGTGGTAAATGGGGTGCTAGTCGCTGCCAAATTACCCGTGCGATATTCTCAGTCGTGGGCAAAGTTTGCTGAAATTCTGCCCAGACATCGTTGAGATAGGAAAAGTCCAATTGGCTGGTAACTTCGCTTTTAATTACGTGTTTCACGTCAGACAAGTTCAACACCATGCCATATTCATCTAGTTCTCCAGCCATAGAGACAAATAAGACATAGTTGTGTCCATGTCCGGGAAATTTAGAGCAAGCACCAAATTTCTCAATATTTTCGGCTGGACTCAATTCTGGCAACCAATAGCGATGGCTTGCCGAAAACTGAGCGCGGCGATTTACAATACATTGCATGAGTACACTGGGAGCAGAATTTAAAATTTCTTAACGTTTCTCTGTTCCCAGCATAAACTAATTCAGCCGTTTCGCGGAGTCAAAAGTTCATAGTCCATGGCCTAGAGAAACTAATGCTAACGATTGATCATTGACTATTCAACAGATGCTTGCGCTTCACAATGTAATCTTGTGGCAATACGAAATAGTTCTTGCCCAGTGTGTAGATAACGCTCATCATAATTCAAGGGAAAGTAAGCCAATTCTTCTAGTCCATCTCCGACTTGACTAAGGCTGTAGTAGAGATGAGCTGCGGCTCTAGCTAGACTGGGAGGATTAGGTAAGGAACGAAAAGTAATTTGGGCTTGTTTAAGGTCGGACTTACAGTGTTGTAAGTATTCCTGAAATTCGTCTAATAATTCATCATCAAAGGGATCGGCAGCGAGTTCTTCAATTTGCTCTTCTAGAGAATTGAGAATGCTGCATAATAAGCGATTAACTGGTTGATATACTAGGCGCAGCCATTCCTCAACTTGCTCATCAGCGTCTTTTCCTGATTTGCGCTTAGTTTGGTAATGTTTTTGCGCTGATGCTGTACGCTGTAGGCGATCGCTATTTAATTTTAGCTCCTCACCCCGCAGTTGCTGGTCATAATTGAGGCGACTTTGACTGTCACCTAATACTTCATATGCTGCGTTAATACGGATAATTTGCTCATGGTTAGCTGTGTCCTGATTACTATCAGGATGAAATAATTTCACCAAGCGGCGGTAGGCTTGCTTAATCTCCGCTTGGCTAGCACTGGAACTCACTTTGAGAGTTTTGTAGTGGTTGGAATCTTGTTTAAAATCGACCATTCATTCACTTGATTGTTAGCTGACGCTAGTGGCTACCTTAGCTTCTAGGTCTTGGAATAACGGCGTACTCAAATATCTTTCGCCAAAACTGGGCTGAATCATCACGATTAAGCGTCCCTCGTTTTCTGGGCGTTGGGCAACACGAACAGCAGCGCATAAAGCTGCACCACTAGAAATTCCAGATAATAGCCCTTCTTCTCTAGCTAAACGTCGGCTGTAAGCGATCGCTTCTTCATCACTGACTGTAATCACTTCATCAATTAAGTTTACCTTAAGTACCTGGGGAATAAACCCTGCCCCAATCCCTTGGATTTTATGGGGGCCTGGTTTGCCTCCTGATAAAACTGGGCTGTTGGTTGGTTCAACTGCGATCGCTTGAAAGCTGGGTTTACGGCTTTTCAGCACTTCCGCTACACCTGTGATCGTACCACCTGTACCTACCCCTGCCACAATCATATCTACCTGTCCGTCGGTATCTTGCCAAATTTCTTCGGCGGTAGTTTCTCGATGTATTTTCACGTTGGCTGGGTTACGGAACTGCTGCAACATATAAGCATGGGGGGTAGTATTAACTATCTCCTGCGCGCGGCGAATTGCCCCACTCATTCCTTCCATCCCTGGGGTGAGTTCCAATTCCGCACCAAAAGCCCGCAACATTGCCCGCCGTTCACCACTCATGGTTTCCGGCATGGTTAAGATTAATCGATAACCCTTAGCAGCAGCTGCCATTGCTAGAGCAATACCTGTATTTCCCGATGTGGGTTCTACCAATACTGTCTTTCCAGGAGCAATTAACCTTTCCTCTTCGGCATCATTAATCATACTCACGCCAATTCTGTCTTTTACCGATGATGAGGGGTTCATACTTTCCAGTTTGACTAAAATTTGCGCCACACATCCCTCAGCTTGGGGAATACGATTTAGCTGCACTAAAGGCGTCCGACCAATCAATTCTGTAATGTTATTAGCAATCTGCATACTCTTTCCTGATCCATTATTTATTAATCATTTATCCATAATCTCAGTATTCATAGTCTAGAGTCTACAGCTTTCTCTTTGATTGACTCATGACCAATGACTATGGACTAAATGTAGTACATAATATCCAACTGCCGCCGAGAATCTCTTGTTTCGCACAGATCCTGAAGGGAGTAGTTCTTTAACACAGAGTTAGCCGCTTGACAAGCTTCTTGCCAAATTTCTTCTATGACTGCATTGTCTAAAGTTTTAGAGTTGCCGTTATTTTCATTAGTCCTCACATCTAACCCTTCCAAACATTCTAATATTTCAAAGAGGGTGATTTTGCGAGGTTCTCTCGCTAAAAAATAGCCCCCTTTTGACCCACGTTGGCTTTTGAGTATGCCTCCACGCCTTAAGGTTGCCAATAACTGCTCCAAATAGCGATCGGGTATTTTTTGCTGGGCGGCGATTTGTCGAATTTGCATTGGTTCACCGCTTTCGTAATGAGTTGCCATCTCTAATAAGGCAAGAATTGCGTATTCTGATTTACACGATAGTTCCACAAGCAAAATAGTAAGTGATGAATGAAATTATGAGAAAGTTAAGGCTGATCCCTCAACTTTCTTTAGTATACTCCGGTTCAACACTAGGGTTTCTGCCTTATGGTAATTAGTAATTAATGCTGAGTTGCTGTTAGGGAACACCAAGAAATAAATTATCCGCAATTGATGGTTGGGTAGGGTGCGTCAGTATGAATAATTTCTGAGTATAGTTAAGTTCTATCGCACTGACGCACCCTACAGTTTGGATATTTTTTTCTCTGGAAGTCCCTTAAAGATCAATACAGTTCAGTTAAGGCTAAAAATTAAAATTTGTGTAGGTTGGGTTGAGGAACGAAACCCAACACCCTCAAGACTTTATTGGGTTTCGCTATCGCTCAACCCAACCTACTTTTCCTCTTAACTGAACCGTATTGCCTTAAAGATAGTAAGTGCAGATAACGTTAACTCAGTCAAATAAAAAACCCCGCTTCGTAGCGGGGATAAATTCAGTTTAAAGCGTTTAAGATTTGGAGCAATCTAGAAGGTGAAAGTAGTTCTTAGAGTACCAATAATCGCATCGTTGTCATTTGTTTGACCAGGATTGGTGAGCCAAATGACACCAGGAGTGATAGAGATATTCTCGGAAACGCGGTATTTGTAGAAGCCTTCAACTTGGTAAGGTACTTCATTTTCACCAGCAGTATTTAGTCGGCCAAGGGAATAGGGTTGCGCGCCAGCGAAAATACCCAGAACGTTACCTTGCTTACCAAAGTCAGGTAACGCTACGCCAACGCCGTAGCTCCAAATTTCTTTGTCATTATTTATGCCAGAGGCGGTGACATCAGTATAAGAAACGAAGCCGCTTACTGACAATTTATCACTAGGTCTGAAGGCCGCAGATAAACCATAGGAGTTGCTGGAAGCTGGGTCATTCAAAGTGTTAGCTTGTCGAGTCCCTACTAAAGCAACGTTGCCTTCATTTGCGAAGAGCTGACTTCCCGCACCAGTGTAACCATGAACGTAGGTGGCAGCTAAAGCTATGCGATCGCCTACACTAAAGTTCAACTGACCTAATGCAGCATAGTTACCGTTGAAGATACCTGAACCAGTACCAGGATTGTTAGGCTCAGAACCTAAATAACCTACAGTTAGAGAACTTGGTCTGAGGATACCGCCACCTCTACCAAAGGGCAGGTTAACAGCTATACCAGCACCACCCCCAATCCGATAGATGGGGTTTTTGGCAGAGAAGGTAGATAACGAACCGTTACCACCATCAGTTTTGTCGTGGAAGTAAGGATTGTTAACAGCAGCATAATGGTCGTGCCGTCCACCAACAGCTGCCAAGTAAACTTGAGCTGGTCCTATGGGTGCTTCATAGGTCAGTTTGTCTACCACAACATTGTTGTTACCAGTGCTACCAACTTGGAATGTTTGTAAACCTTCGCCACCTGTAGTAGGCGTACCAGTGTTGTCTACAAATCTGTTGGCATTACCAGACGCTAAACGAGTAGTTAATAGGTCTCTACCTGTGAAGCTGGTGTTTAAGGTTAGGCGTACTCTGTTTTGGAAGACGGTGTTATTGGCATCACCAATGTCATCGCCAAACACATCGGTCACTGCAAAAATAGCTTCACCGGCAAGTTTGGTGGTGGTGGAGAATTGGTTGGCTTCCAATTCCGCAGTCCGTGCTTCTAAAGCGTCTACACGACCACGCAAGGTTGCTAGTTCAGCAGAAAATTCTTCTTGCAGGCGTTGTAGGGTAGCTAAATCTTCTTTTGTTACTAAGTCAGCTGTTGCTGTAGCAATCAGTTCGTTGACCCGATCTAAACAGGCGTTCAAACCTGCTGCAAATTCATAACGGGTTAAAGCTCTGTTACCACGGTAAGTGCCGTTGGGATAACCAGCGATACAACCGTAACGCTCAACCAAGGACTGCAATGCTTGGAATGCCCAATCGGTTGGTTGTACGTCGGAAAACTGAGAAACTGATGTAACTTGAGACTGAGAATTGTTAGCTCTGCCTTCGTTACTATAGAGATTAACTTGGTTTATTACTTTTGTATCTTCAGATGTTGGGGCTGCTTGCGCCACAATTACTGGTTCTTGAGCGACTTCAGACAGCTTGGTTTCTGTTGTTGCTACTTCAGTTGTTGGTACTACAGTTGTTAGGACTTCTGTATTTGTACTGGGGGCTGCGATCGCTGTTGAAGAAACTAACAGGGTTGCTCCTAATACCGCAGGGCTAACCACTAGGGATTTCCACAATAAATTAGACATCTTTACTTTTCTCCTCACACCTTGTATAGATAATTGTTTCTGCTGCACTTACATTCTCAAAAACGGACATCTTATTGAAATCTGTCGATGAGGCATAGTTGCCACTACCACAATTTTAGTTTTCGCAAAGTTAATAACCGATTAACTTAAGCTAAAACATAGCTATATAGCTTATTATTATAGATTATTTCAGCTATATGGCAAGAGATAGGCGATCAGCTCATTAACTGTCACACTAAATCACCCATATAAAAAAGAGAGAGTAAGGTTTTAAAAGTTCCCTACTCTCCGCAGATGTTTAGGTTGTCTGAGCCTTAAACTAGCTTGCATAATATCTTTTAATTAATTCGAGAAATTACTTCGGCCAAATCAAAATCGTTTTGGGTTAAGCCACCTGCATCATGAGTTGTTAATGTGATTTTCACTTTGTTATAAGATATTTCTATATCTGGATGATGTCCGGCTGATTCGGCAGGTTCTACCAGCTTATTGACAAATGCGATCGCTGCAACAAAGTCTTTAAATTTGCGGGTAGTTTGCAACTTAGAGTCTGCCACAGTCCAACCTAAAAGGCTGGTAGCTTGTGTTTGAATTTCTGCTTCCGTTAGTAGTTGCGCCATAACAAAAACCACTAGTATTTATATATTTGCTATATCTGCTTATGCAAGACATTCGCCTACGTAGGCGGAACGCCATCGCCACTCAAATCTCCAACGGCAACTATCAATAACTCTTAGAATACCTATCAAAAACTATCCGCTCTGATGTTAGATCAGTTGATCTATATCAGAGCGGTCTAGCGGGTCTTCAGGTTGCAACCAGACTGCCGGAAGGAACTCCGTGCTTTAGCCTAGCTACTAGTAGCTTGCTTAGTCTGACTAGCAGACTAAGGCTAACTTTTAGAGAACAGCCCCGGCACACAGCCGGCTAACTGCAACCTGATGACCCATGGGTTTACTACTTTCTATCATGGGCATCACCTCCTTATTGCCTAATCGGTCTAATTCTCAAAAAGGCAGAGAGTAAATCTCTGGGCGTTAACCTTCGATTACTATAGCATATCAATTTAGAGATACTCACCATAGATCAAAAAAACCTCCGCTAAAATGCGGAGGCTATGAAAATTCAGACAAAAGATGTATGTTAATTCACCAGGTTTAGAGTGCGTTACCGCGTGGTAGTACCTCTTCGGGGAATACAAATTTTTCGTGAGGCTGATCTTGAGGAGCCATCCAAGCGCGGATACCCTCATTCAGCAAAATGTTCTTGGTATAGAAGGTTTCAAA
>NZ_JACJRG010000029.1 GCF_014697125.1 Anabaena minutissima FACHB-250
TCGATGTCTACTGGTGGTGCTGCGATGAAGGCAATGATGAAGCAGGTGGTTGCGGCTAGCAAGGTGGGGATCATCAATACGCCGAACCAACCGACATAAATCCGGTTTTCGGTGCTGGTGATCCACTCGCAGAACCGTTCCCATACATTCGCGCTTTGACGCTGTTGTAAGGTTGTGGTCATTTTTTTATGATTGCTTTGGTTTTTATGATTGAGGCGTGTAATATTTTCGCCTGCTCATAAACTTTACATCTATTCACGTTATTTCATTGATTGAATTTCTTATGTATTAGTTAATAAATAATTAATTTTACTTATATTAAAGAGGCTGGTTAAGGTATTCTTTGTGTCTCTGTGTTAAAAGGGGATTTTTTAACCACGGAGACACAGAGGAAGATATGTAAGGGAATTAGAAATCGAAGTAAATGTAAGGAAGGCTACCTTCAGGGGCGAGCATCCAAACAGCATAGAAGCAAAGTGGTACAAATACTAGTTTAAGCGGCCAACTCAGATCCAGTTTGAGTTTGCCTTTGAAGGCATAATTTATGCTCATGAAAGCTGCTAACAAGCCCATCATCCAGGCAATTTGGTAGGGGCTGGTGTTGAGGGCTTCGACATAAACCTTTTGATGAAATTGGGCGTCGGCAGTATGACCCCATAAATGCTGAAATACCCAAGCAGATTGTTGCGGGTTAGGTAGGCGAAACCAAATCCAAGAGGTGAAGACCATCAGTTGGGTTAAAAACCAAGCTATGAGTATACCTACAGGATTTTGCCAGAATTGTTCTAGTTTTTCATAGCGATCGCTCATTTCATCTGTCAGTCGATGCACTACTAAGGCTAATCCGTGATAAATACCCCAAATGATAAAGCCCCATAATGAACCGTGCCAAATCCCAGCAATTAGCATGACAATAAATAAGTTCCCACAGGTGCGAGTTAAACCTTGACGAGAACCACCCAAGGGAAAATAAACATAATTACGCAGCCAGTCACCCAGAGTCATGTGCCAACGTCGCCAAAATTCTGCAATACTGGTGCTGAAATAGGGAAAATCAAAGTTTTCTGGGAGCATCAACCCAAACAGTAAAGCACTACCACGGGCAATATCTACATACCCACTGAAATCTAAATACAATTGCAACCCATAGGCTATGGTAGCCAGCCATAAATCATTACTACCAGCTCGTTGCAGATTACCAAAACATAAATCAACAAAAATGCCTAGATTGTCTGCTAAGATACCCTTTTTCACAGCACCTCTAGCAATCAACCATAGAGCTTGTGCTACTTTATCAGTACCAGGGAATTCCAGAGAGCTAAATTGATTTGCTAAATTGTGATAGCGGGTAATTGGTCCAGAAATTAATTTAGCAAAAAACAATTTGTATGTTGCAAATTTGAGAAATTGATTACTAGCAGGCGCACCACGATACACATCTACTAAATAAGCAATGCACTCAAAGGTAAAAAACGATATTCCCAAAGGTGCGATGATTTTAAAAGGTGTATCTGATGCACTAACTGGCGCATCAAAAATTAATTTTACCAACCAAGTTATATATTTAAATCCTAATAATATTGAGACATTTAACCCTATTCCCAGCCATAATAGCTTTAGTCTGCGGCGATTCCAATCCATGTGGGCAAATTGCCATTCTTCATTAGAAATCTGCCAATCTAGACTATGTTGTCCCGGCGAAGTATTTTTTCCAATTTCTCGCCCTAACTGAAAGTTAATAAAGGTTAGTGCTAATAGGAGAGGTAAATATTGAATATTTAAAGATGCGTAGAAAAAAAGGCTTGCAATCAATAAAGCCCATAGGCGCAATTTTGGCAGTTCCAAAGACCAATAAATAACCAATACACTCAGCAAAAACAGTCCATAAAGAATAGATATAAAGTTCATATTTTAGTCATTATTCATTAGTTTCTCTTCCCTGTCACCTGTCACCTGTCTACTTCACTGGCCAAGGAATCATCGGATCAATGGCTAGTTTTTTCGAGACTTCGTAACCACCAAACCGATTAAGGTGACTGGGATCGGAAAAGTATTCATTGGCTTTTGGCCAAACTTGACTTAAATCTCTATAAATAAAGTTGGGATTAGTCGCTAATTGCAACATATACATTTGAAATTCTTGTTCATGTTGGCGGCGAAATTGATCTAAGTATTCGGAGGTGAGAGGGAGATTAATAAAAACTAAAGGAATATTTCGAGATTGGGTAAATTGCAAAACATCTTGGAAAGCTGCATCTTGTTCTGCCCCTAGTTGGAAGTCTTTATAATCGTTATCGTATTTTCCAGCAACTTTAGGATGTTTTTGATAGTATCTATTAGGATTAAACCTTATAGATAAGGGTAGGAAACCATCAAAGTCAACTGCTTGTGTCAAGGTACTTTCATCTTCAGCATTATCGGTGTTTAATTGAGTGGTTGATGAAGGTTTTGCAGATTCACTAAATATTGGCAGAGATTCCAGTTGTTTGTGGAATAAAGTTTGAATTTGGTCGCGGTGTTGATAGCTAGTGGAAACACCACCAAGAACCTGATTTAACCACTTATTAATAACTTGATAGTTGTTTATCTCCTGTTGGGGTGTTGTTTTAGTATCTTTAGAGGAATTAGCTTGATTTTTTGAGACTTCATCGCTGTCACCAGATATTTGTGCCTGTTTTAGCACATATTCATAACCTGGAGAAGTGGCGATCGCTTTAAATGTTAAGTCATCACGACCACTGTTAAAAGCACGAGAACCATCAGCCCACAAAATTAATTTTGGTAGTTCCGATGGCTGTAACACCTGGCGAATCACAAAGTCTACAACTTGTGAGGTTGCGCCGTTAATGCCAAAATTAAATACGTCAACATTGGGATAACCTTGACGAGTTAAGGCTTTTGACAACGCGACTGGATCAACTCCCCGTAACGCACGAGATGAACCAATAATTAAGACATCGGCAGGTTTGCCATTTTTGGCAATGCGTTGTCTGTATAAGGCTAATTGCTCATCTAATTGCCGAATATTAAAGCTGGGCATGGAAGACCGCGCTGCCAGTAAAATAGCTGTAGCGTTGGCTTTATCTTTTAAGGGTGCGGCTCTTAAATCTCTCGGTTGATCGTCTTCTTGAGTAAAACCAGACCCATTAAAGGCTGAACTTGGTGGCTGAGAATTAGTAGTAAAAAATGCTGTTCTTTCGTGTTGATTGTCTCTGGTACTTGCAGATGATTGTGGTTCAGAGGATGATGATGAAATATTTTGAACTTCTGGTGAACTTGGTATGGTGCGAGTCACAATGTAACCCAAAACCCAATCGGTTTGCAGAGTGAGCAATAAACCTAAAGTACCCCAGACTAAGGCAACTTTCACACCTTGAGCATCAGGAATTTGGTTAGCTGACTGATCACTTTCTGTAAATAACTGGGTATTCACAAGCCATTGTTTGACTGTGGTAGTTGCAGTTGCTACCCAATCCCGCGCGACTTCGGTGACGAAACTTTGAACTTCTTCTGTAGTTAAGTCAGGACGCAAAATTGGTTCGTCGTTGTCTTGGGTAATTAATTCACTGACATAATCAGCAGTAGCAGCAAATTCTGGGGTAGCCTCTGGAACTAATCGTTGACGCTGGGCTAAATCTACACCATGATGCCAAAAAGGTTCTTTATTCCCGGCGCGTCTACCATAAACACGCACTCCAGCAATCCCAGGAATTTTTAATTGGCGAATGAACTGGGTAACTCTGGGGGCTACTTGTTTACGGCTGGGACAAATAGGTGCATCACACATGATGTGAAACAAATCATCTTTCCGCAGCAGCAGCACCCGCAAACCACCTGTTTTTAACTTGCGATCCAAATTTGGATTAAGTAACCTTTCTAGCAAGAAAATAATTGCAGGTTCATCACCTTCAACTGCTAATTCTAAAGCTGGGGTAGCCAAAGCCGGATATTCTTTAGCTGGTAAAGTCAGCCAATCAATCCAGTCGGGTTGCTTATCTTCATTGGTTTTCTGTCCGTAAACCGTGGCGGCGAGGATACCTTGAGGCGCGATCGCATCTAATTGCTGTGATATTTTTTCTATACATACTGCTTTCTCTGGTGTGGGGGAGTCAGCAAGCGGTAAACAAAAGATATGTAAGGTAGATTCTTGTAGAGAAACCTGGACAGTAACTTTTAATTCTGATAATACTGCTGTCAATAGACGAGCGATCGCTTGTACATCACCCCACCGCGCCCATTCTTTGAGCATTACTTCCGGCGGTGTTAAGTCAATCCGCAACCGCCAATCATGCCTTGTCTCACCACTAATTTGGGAAACTATCACGGCATCTTTATAGCCAGTTAGCTTTAATAGCCGTAATTGATGGGCGACTGGTTCGGCTAGTAGCGAAGAATCGGGATTATAGCTTGACTGGCAAAATATCCACAGACGATTAGATACAGCTTGACTATCATCACTGGCTTCGATCTGCTTAACTTTTACCTGTACCGCCACACCCATAGCACTCAGAGTTTCACTGAGATAGCGGGCTATGGCGTTGGGATCTCCCCGCCGTGCCAAACTTTCATTAGAAATAATTAACGCGCCCCCAGGGGCTTTAGCCGCATCTTCTAACAAGGCTTTTTCTACCTGTTCTAGATGACGTTCTAGCTGATTTAAGTAAACTTTATGACACCACTGGGGACGATATTCTCCCTTCTTTCGCCCGTAGACAAATACTTGGTATATTGATGGTTGTTCGAGGCTGGTTAAGACATCTAAATCTGTTTGTTGGAGTGCATGAAGCAAGTCAGATAGAGTCCGCCAGCGTTGTGGACACTCTGAACCTTCACACAAAATATGAAGGTCATTTCCCCGTAATCGGACTTTCACCCCTAAAGTGTTAATCCCTGTTGCTTGGCTTACCCACTGCAATAAGGATTGCTGGCTATCTAATACTAATGTTTTCATGGGAAGTTAACTCTGAAGGAACACAGGGGACAGGTGATAGGGGACAGGTGACAGGTCTACACGTAGTATCATTTACCCGGTGGGAAGCAAGCTATAGTCGGGGTTTAAATCCGCGACTCTTCGCGTAGCGTGTCGTAGGCAAAATGTCTTGAATTTTAAATTTTAAATTTTGTTAGCGCAGCGTTAGCGAGTCATCGTTCGCGCAGCGTCTCGTAGAGAGCGTCATTTTGAATTTTGAATTGTTAACAGGGGGTATTGCCTGGACTTGTAAACTAGAACCATAGGTCTATCACATTTTGGAGTTTTTTGTTAACACTTTTGTTACCATCTGAGCTTGCCAAGTGAGACAGAATAGTCTTATAAGGTTGCAAGTCATACAGATTTTGAGTTTTGCGTTTTATTTTACTCGTTGGCCAATCACTAAGAACAAAGCAATGCCTCCTATTACCCAACAGTCCACAAATGAATCAGGATTGGATTTGGTTCTGTTTAGCATTCCCCAATCTCTCCTCTTACAAATAGGTTCAGCGTCTATACTAATGCTGCTTACCACCGGGAAAATATCAGCAAAAGCCCTAGAATCTATAGGGCAAGCCAGTGAAGAATTATTTCGTGGCGATCGCCTGCCGATTCTTCCCTTCCCCGATGCAACAGAATTAGATAATCACAGTTAAAAAATATACTTACCAAAAACTGCTCAATCGGATGTCAACAAAATCATGACTCAAAATACCAAAAAATCTTATTAAATTAAGAATTTTGAATTTTGACCCTTCACTTCGTTCGAGGGCATGATTTTGAATTTTGAATTTCCAGTATGGCAGTAGCCCGAAAACCGTTGAACAGCAATCGGCTTTACGAGAGAAGCAAATATGAGTTCTGTTTTATACTCTTTATCTGAATCTGCCAATCTATACCCCACCTCAGAATTATTTTTGCGTCATCGCCTCCAAATTGTGGAAGAATTGTGGGAGTCTGTACTCCGACAAGAGTGTGGGCAAAATATGGTGGATCTGTTGCGGCAGTTGCGTGACTTATGTTCACCAGAAGGACAAGCGACAAAAGACCAAGCCATTTCTGCTGTCAAATTGATTGAACAATTAAATATTAACGAAGCAATTCGGGCTGCGCGGGGTTTTGCGTTGTATTTTCAGCTGATTAACATCATAGAGCAGGAATACGAACAACGGCAGCAACTAACTCGCTATTCTGAAGCTGAACAAGAACTAGCCCATCAGGAAAATTCTCACAATATTAACTATTCCTCTAACCAAAATGAAGATGATGTCATTTTCAATGGTTCAGGCGGAATGGACTGGCTAACTAAAAATGGTTCTTCCAGAGAACAAAACAGACAAAAAGGTACATTCGCCGCCCTGTTTCCCCTATTACACAAGTTGAATGTTCCACCCCAACAGATTCAACGCTTAATTTCTCATTTGGATGTACGGTTGGTATTTACAGCCCACCCGACAGAAATTGTCCGCCACACCATTCGGGATAAACAACGGCAAGTAGTCAAATTATTGCAACAACTAGATGGGGTAGAAAACCGGAAGAGCAACGGCGGTGGCTATCCTTGGGAAGCTGGAGAAATCCGCGAAAAATTAATGGAAGAAATTCGCCTCTGGTGGCGCACTGATGAACTCCACCAGTTTAAACCTACGGTGTTAGATGAAGTAGATTATGCTCTGCACTACTTCCAAGAAGTCTTATTTGATGGTATCCCTCAACTGTATAAACGCTTCAAGTACGCTTTGGGGAAAACATTTCCTTGGTTAGAACCACCCAGTACAGATTTTTGCTCCTTTGGTTCTTGGGTAGGTTCAGATAGAGATGGGAATCCATCTGTCACCCCGGAAGTTACCTGGCAAACAGCTTGCTATCAGCGCAAAATGGTGCTGGAGAGATATATCAAGTCAGTTACACAATTAATTGAATTACTGAGTATCTCCATGCACTGGAGCGATGTTTTACCAGATTTGCTGGAATCTTTAGAGTTAGATCAATCCCAATTAAGTGACGTTTACGACGCATTGGCTTTAAGATATCGCCAAGAACCCTATCGTCTCAAACTATCTTATGTATTAAAGCGGCTGGAAAATACCCGCGATCGCAATTTATCTTTGTACAAGGGCGAAACTCCCACCAACGAAGATAGCCCCATGTACCGTTCGGGTGCAGATTTCTTGATAGAACTGCGGATGATTCAGCGCAACTTGACGGAAACGGGTTTAAGTTGCCGAGAACTGGATAATCTCATCTGTCAAGTCGAAATTTTTGACTTTAACCTCACCCAGCTAGACATCCGCCAAGAATCTTCCAGACATTCGGATGCTTTAAACGAGATTCTCGAATACTTGCAACTTTTACCCCAATCTTACAATGACCTCTCAGAAGAACAGCGCGTTGAATGGTTAACCAGTGAACTGCAAACCCGCCGCCCATTAATTTCGTCAGAATTACCATTTTCTGACAAGACTAATGATGTCATTAAAACCTTCCGGGTAGTGCGATCGCTACAACAAGAATTTGGGATTAGTATCTGCAAAACTTACATTATCAGTATGTGTCGTCAAGTCAGCGACGTACTAGAAGTTTTGCTATTAGCCAAAGAAGCCAGATTATTTGACCCGGCGATCGCAGTCGGCACAATTCAAGTTGTACCATTATTTGAAACAGTCGAAGACTTACAACGCTCTTGCAGCGTCATGCGTCAATTGTTTGAATTACCGTTATATCGTGCCTTATTAGCTGGTGGGTATGAAAGTGCTGAGTTAAAAGTAACGAGTGCTGAGTCAACAAACAACTCACAACTTAGCACTCAGCACGCCTTACTCACCCTTGACTTACAAGAAGTCATGCTGGGGTATTCTGACAGCAACAAAGATTCTGGCTTCTTAAGTAGTAACTGGGAAATTCACAAAGCCCAAAAATCCTTGCAGAAAATTGCCGAAGCATACGGTTTACATCTGCGAATTTTCCACGGACGCGGCGGTTCAGTAGGAAGGGGAGGCGGCCCAGCCCATGAAGCGATTTTGGCGCAACCAGGGCATAGTATCAATGGACGCATCAAGATTACCGAACAAGGGGAAGTATTGGCTTCCAAATACTCCTTGCTGGACTTGGCTTTATACAACCTAGAAACCATTACTACAGCAGTAATTCAAGCCAGTTTGCTACGTACAGGGTTTGATGATATCGAACCTTGGAATGAAATAATGGAGGAATTGGCAGCGCGATCGCGGCAGCATTATCGTGGTTTAATCTACGAACAGCCAGATTTTATTGACTTCTTCCACCAAGTCACCCCCATTGAAGAAATCAGCCAGCTACAGATTAGTTCCCGTCCCGCACGCCGTCCCTCTGGTAAAAAAGATTTAAGCAGTCTCCGCGCCATCCCTTGGGTATTTAGCTGGACACAAACCCGCGTTTTGCTCCCTTCTTGGTACGGCGTAGGTACAGCTTTACAAGAATTTTTGGGCGCAGAACCAGAAGAACACCTGAAATTACTCCGCTACTTTTACGTTAAGTGGCCGTTCTTCAAAATGGTCATTTCCAAAGCCGAAATGACTCTAGCAAAAGTAGATATGCAAATGGCGCATCACTACGTCCAGGAGTTATCTAACCCTGAAGACAAACCCCGATTTGAGAAGGTGTTTGAGCAAATCGCCAGTGAATTCTATCTCACTAGGGATTTAGTTCTTCAAATCACTGATCATGGTCGGTTGTTAGATGGTGATCCTGTACTGCAACGTTCTGTACAATTACGTAACGGTACAATTGTTCCCCTTGGTTTTATCCAAGTTTCTCTCCTCAAACGTCTGCGCCAGTCAAAAAATATTGCCACCTCCGGCGTAATTCATTCCCGTTACAGTAAAGGTGAGTTACTCAGAGGCGCACTATTAACCATTAACGGTATCGCTGCGGGAATGAGAAATACAGGTTGAAAAGTTATGTTAGCGGTAGCGGGGCGTTTAGCCCGTGCTGAGTGGGGAGTGGGGAGTGCTGAGTTTTATAAACAGTCAATAGTCAAAAGCCATTACTGTTGACTATTGACGCTAATGACTAATAACTAATGACTAAAAATCCAATTTTAATTTGTACCTTTTTAGCACTAACATCAGGATTTTTCGGCAGTTATGTTGGCGGACAAATCGCTTTGATGTTCCATAGCCAAAAGTGTCAAAATCAGTCTTGGGGATTACAACAAATATGCCAAGTTTGGATAACACCCGGCGCAACATGGAAAGGTAGTACAACCGGCATTTGGACAGGGACAATATTAGGTGCTTTTACTGGTGGTTTGATAATACGAGAAAATCGTTATTAGTCGATAGCTATCTATTAATGATTAGTTAAAATCATGTAGCCAAAATTACATAGGTGTTAGCCTGCTCGCAGAGTATTACAAATTAGGAATTATTCCTCATGGCATATAGTGATTTCATGTTAGCTACAATGAAAGAAAAATTTACACTTATCATTGATGGAAAGCGCAATCTTTTTAAAGAAGTAGTTCCTGTCAAAGCCTCAGTCACTTTAACAACACTTTTACACGAATATATTCAATTGGCAACGGCTATAAATACAGAAAAAGCCCGTTCGGAATTATTAATTATGCAAGTTCTAGCAGAAGCTAGACGACAATTAAGCTGCCAAATTGCTCTATTCTCTGGAACAGATTTTGATGTCGATCACAAGCGTGGATTACATGGAATTTGTAATTTCATTCTTTGTGATTCAGAAGAACAGTTTTATATTAAAGCTCCTGTAGTTACAGTTGTTGTAGCCAAAAATGAAGACATTAAAAGTGGTTTAGGACAATGTATCGCCACAATGGTGGGAGCGCAAGTTTTTAATCAAAATACACAACAAGAAGTCAATGAAATATACGGGGTTATTACTACTGGAACTAACTGGCGTTTTTTAATTTTAGAAAATCATCAACTATATATTGATATTGTTGAATACTACATTAATGATATTGAAAAAATTCTAGGAATTTTGTTAAAACCTTTTCAATCTACTTTGCTATACACGAATCAATAACTAGGGTGTTATGACTCCTTCATTATTGTACAGAAACAATATGATTACCTAATACCCAGTCCCCAATCCTTAATCCCCTATCCCCAAGATCAGCATGACTGGTAAGATATACCTAGAACTTCAATAAAAAACTACCATGAGTGCTGACACTAACCAAGTAAATGCCACTACCAAGGGTGCTGATGCTATTGATGAAGCGATCGCCAAAGGTATCGATTTTGATGGTACACCCATTCCAGTTGCAAAGTTAGACCTTTACACCAAAGTCATGGCATTAGAAGCCAACAGACAACGCAGTGGTGTATCTAATACTATGCGATCGCGCATCATCCGCATTGGGGCAAAACATATCCCCCAACCAGAACTTGATCAATTACTCATAGAAGCAGGCTTTGCACCCCTAAAAGAGAAAGACATTGCCTTTTTCTACGGCGGTAAGTAATTTTGAGCGTAGGCGTAGCCTACGCTCATTTCTGCCAGTGATCGCAATGCTAAGTAGTCACAAAACATTAACTCCATTAGTCAAGAGAAAAAGCAAGAAATCTCTTTCCTTTAGTAGATGAATAAAATATTCTAAAGATATATAGCACAAGGAAATATAGGACTTATTAACAATATTTTACCAGGATGATATAACTTAATAGAATTTTAGATTTGAACTAATTAATATGGCATATAAGTAGCAAATCTGTCATTTGTTATTAGCAAGTAATTTTATAGTTAAGCTCAGAGAGTGGATAACATAAATGCTTGCAAAAAATCAAGGTACAGTCGTGATTACAGGCGCATCAACAGGAATTGGTGAAGCCTGCGCTTTGCGTTTAGACAAATTAGGATTTTGTGTCTTTGCTGGCGTGCGTAAAGATTCTGATGCTCAAAAACTTCAACAGAAAGCCTCTCAAAGACTTATTCCTATCTTTTTAGATGTTACTGATGCTGATTCGATTGCATTTGCAGTTGAGACAGTCAAAAATACAGTTGGTGATGAAATTTTCGGTTTAGTAAATAACGCTGGAATCGCCGTTCCCGGCCCATTAGAATTATTACCAATTGCAGACTTTGAACAACAAATTCAAGTTAATGTCACCGGACAACTAGCAGTCACACAAGCATTTCTTGGTTTATTGCGCCAAAGTCGAGGACGAATTGTCAATATGGGTTCTATTAGCGGTAGAAGTGCTGCGCCCTTTCTTGGTGCTTACAATGCTTCAAAATTTGCACTTGAAGCACTCACTGATGTGATGCGTATGGAGTTACGACCTTGGGGAATTTCAGTGTCAATTATAGAACCAGGTGCGATCGCTACTCCCATGTGGGAAAAGTCTTTTACTCAAGCCGATACAGCAAAGCAAAATTTATCACCATCTGCCCTAAATCTCTACGGTCATGCGTTGACGGCTGTCCGTAAACAAGTAGGAATTCTGGCATCTAAGAGCATTTCATCGGATATTGTAGCTGAGGCTGTTGTTCATGCACTCACAGCAAAAAAACCAAAGACACGCTATCTTATCGGTCAAGACGCGAAAATGGGAGCATTCCTCAAGTATCTTTTGCCTGATAGATTGTACGACCGTGTAATTTTATATTCAATGGGTTTATAGACAATTTGCGATCGCACACAGGGCGACTAATTTCTTGTTCTGAATCTCAAGGATTGCGATCGCTTAAAATATTTATTGATATTCTTTCGTAGGGTGTGTTAACGCAGTAACGCACCGTCTTTATCTTATGGGCGGTGTATAATCCTCCCTTGTCATATTTTACTAAAAGCGATGCCTAAGCCTGTAATAATCAGAGTAGGTGAACCCATCATTTAAGATATATTCCCATCCCCATCTTTCATGCGTCGAGATTCGATTTTTTACAAAATATTTCAACAATCGCCTAGTTTATTATTTGAACTATTGACAAATCCTCCAAAAGATGCAGATAAATATAAATTTGACTCGGTAGCTGTTAAAGAGCCTAAATTTGAAATTGATGGGGTCTTTTTACCACCAGAAAATAAAACTCCGGGGACTGTGTATTTCTGTGAAGTCCAATTCCAAAAAGACGAAAAGCTTTATGAAAGGGTATTTGCAGAATCTTCACTCTATTTTTACCGCAACCGTGAGCGATTTAGTGATTGGCAAGCCGTAATCATTTATCCATCACGGAGTATTGAGCAAAGTGATACTCTTCCTCATCGCACATTACTCAACGGCGACCAAGTACATCGGGTATATTTAGATGAATTGGGAGATATTCATTCTTTACCCTTATGGGTGGCGGTGATGGTGTTAACTACTATCAAGGAAGAGCAAGCCCCCTCAGAAGCCAGGTATTTGTTGAGTAGAACTCGTCAAGAAGCTGCTGCGCCAGTCAGTAGTGCGATAATTGAAATAATTACCACAATCATCGCTTATCGGTTTGAGCAACTAAGTCGAAGGGAGGTGGAGTCAATGTTAGACATCACATTGAAACAAACACGAGTTTATCGAGAAATTAAGGAAGAAGGACTAGAGGAAGGACGAGAAGCAATGGCTAATATGATTAGCCGACAGTTAACAAAGCGATTGGGGGAAATTCCCCAAGATGTGCTTTCTGTGGTGGGGGGTTTGCAATTACCAATGCTGGAAGAGTTGGGGGAAGCGTTACTAGATTTTACCAGTGTGGCTGATTTGCAGGATTGGTTACAGGCGCGAATTAGGGCTTGCTGATTGAACTCAGACATCTACTGCAATGATGAGAGTAGGCGTAGGCGCAGCCAGCCGTAGGCATCGCATATCATATTTCACCAGAGGATGCGATCGCTTGTAATGATGAGAATAGGCGATTGCTTGCCAGACTTTACCAGAGAGGGGCGATCGCCTCAATCTCGCAAACCTAATGTTTTACAGCAGGCTGTCTCATCAGCCAAACTAGAGTACCGCCTGTAATTGCACTAAAAAATGTACAAGCCACTGTAGTAAGAACTGTTCCAGCCAACGACCAAGTAAAATAAACGCTATACCATATACCAATAAACCCCACTGCATTTGCTATAATCCACCATTCAGCACGAGAGACTTGCCGCTTCAGAACTAACCATTGCATTACGCCGAGTGAAGCACCAAATACCGCACCACCCACACTTATACTTATTGCATCCGTCAGCCCCCAAGCCCTATAAGCCGTCACCATCATAATACCCCCCACAACAAACCCTATAATCCCGCCCAAAACTGTTAACAACACCCACCATTTGCAGGTGAATAGCTGCCTCAGTGTTAACCATTGAATACCGCCCCAAAAAGTAACAGACAATAAAATATCTACCGCGCCACGAGGAAATAAATGTGAAAACAAAAATCCTCCTATGTATATTGAAGGTCTAAAAGCAAACCATACAAAGACAAGACACCCGACAATATTTGCTAACACCCATTGCAGCCAAAAGCCCCATCCAACTGGTTTAGCTTGGCTTAGTGTTGATATTGTTACTGGTGGCTGGGGTGTATTTACTGACTGAGTTGGTGTGATGATAGGTGTATTTGCTACTTTTAGAACCTCCTGCCAAAAAGATTTGGGTTGGGTTGATGTTGAAACTATTACTTTTGGCTGGGGTGTGTTTACTGGCTGAGTTGGTGCAACTCCAGGGGGATTTGTTCTCCTAGTAACCTTTGGTGGATTTAAAGCTTGTTTAATCTCCGCCAACCTTTGCAAAATCATTTGTGTATTTGCTGGACGTTGCTTGGGTTTATGCGCCATCATCTCATCTAACAAATCTGCTAACAGTGGCGATATATGTGGTGCATGAATACGCCAAGCTATCTCATCATTGTGAGCATCATAAATAGCTGAATCCAGAGGATATTTACCTGTTAATAAATATATAAATGTCCGCCCCAGAGCAAAAAAATCTGATTGGGGTACAGCTTGACTATTCATTTGTTCAACTGGTGTGTAGCCTGCTGACGATATCATTGTTACACCACCTTGCTGATTGACAACGGTTGCTGTGACTTGTCGCGCTGTCCCGAAGTCAATTAGTGTTAGTTCACCAGTCGCCCTGAGCATAATATTGGGTGGCTTGATATCCCGATGGAAGAAGTTCTGACTATGTACATCCTCTAAAATAATGACTAATTCCTTAAGCCATTGCATAGCCAAATCTTGATCTATGGGACGTAACTCACGCTTGTGCATATACTTTTCTAAGTCCATCCCCACAATCTTTTCCATTACCAGACAATGAACTGGGTTTGGACTATTTCTGGGAAAATAGACAAAGTACCCATCACCCTCAACTTGGGGAATACCAGGATTATCTAGTTGACTTAAAACTTCTGCTTCTTGCTGAAATAAATCAACCGCTTTTTGCTGAGTGTTAATAAGGACTTTGAGAACTTTGGCGGTGTTACTACGCACTTCATTGACTTCAAAAGTTAAGCCGAAGCCACCACCGCCCAACTGACGCATTACCCGATAACGTCCTTTTAGTAACAGTTCTGAGCCACAAGTCTGACAAAATAGCTCATCATCACGATTTTGAGGTTGCGTACAGCTAGGGTTTATGCAGAGGCTCATGGCATCAGCAGGTAAAAGTTTTATCTAGAAGTTTACCAGTGTTAATATATGTTTGACATAAAGTTAAGCACAAGAATCAGTGCTTTAACGGAAGAAAACCACCCAACACTGTTAAATCTGGTGTAGGGTGCGTCAGACGGCTTAAATGCTGTCAATAAAGACATTTTTGATATCTGACGCACCCTAATACTATGCCAGTTGCGTAAGTCCTGATTTTTACAAAGTTCTTACAGTCAAAACCTGCGGTGGTGTAGAATCAGGGGGATAAATTACATCTACCTGCACATTGCGTCTAGTTCCAGGTGGCATAACAAACTGTACTAATGGTTCTAAAACTTGACCAGTTCTGTGCCAGAGATGAACATAGCGTGTTTGTTGTTTCCCTTGGTCATCAAAATAACTCAGCTTTACCGTACCTCGGAAAAAGGGAAAATCTAGAGATGGTTTCCGAAAACGCACGCCACTTTGAGATAATTTATCTTCCTTCAAAGGTGTTTCTAAAGTAACTGTCACCTTTTGAGTTTGATTGGTATTATTTTTTAAGGGTAAACTGAGGTTATATTCCACGCCATAATTACCATGCGCTTCATAGGCTGTATCAGAATAACGTACCAACATTTTGGCGGTTTGGCTTTGTTCAGTACCCAATCGACCACCCCGCAAAGTTACTAAGGGATAAGAAATTCCTTTACCAACTTGAGGAATGGTGAGTGTTGTTGCTTGAGAATTATCTACTAAGTTCGCTTTCCATTGTGAACCTTGAGAAACACCGGCCACTCGTCCATAAATTAACGCCCCGCTAGTAGCATTAGGAGGAGAGGGAGTTTTATCCCGTGGCCCAGCGAAGTTACCGTTATTGAGTAAACCTTGCCATTCTGCCTGAGTTGGCGCACGGTCTGAACCATCAGCGTTTTTCTTGGCAAACATCGCTAAACTCGCCGTGTAAACTTTACCGTTACTCCGCAGGCGCATAAAGCTAGACCGACCATTGACAGGTCTTTCCAAATTCCGCACAGGAATAGGATGATTGAGTAACATTCGGCTTTGTCCAGGGGGAATGACTAGTTTTGCTGGAAAGTCAGCCTGTCGCACTCCCCGCAGAACATCAGCCACAGCCCTAGCCCCCGGACCGGAGTAGACTTTCCCATCATTGTTTTCGCGGTAAGGGGGTAAGGTAACAAAGGGTGCATCCTGCATTAAATAACTGGCTGCTTGTAGGGTATCAATCGTTACAGGTTTTTTACCAGGGTTCTGAATAATAATGCCTATATATAAAGTTTGTAAATCTTTGGGGGTGTGAGTATAGTGGTGAGCAAAGACATCAAACCTTCCCTGAAAAGGAAAATTCAGGTGTGCGGTTGGGTTTTTTTTGTTATTTGCGGGGAAGGTAGACAGTAAAATACCCTCTGTTTTAACCCATTCTGGGCTATTGCTGTTAAATACAGGGATGTTATCTAATTTGCCGGGTAAAGGTCGTATTTCTCCAGGTTGGACGATGATTTGAGGTTCTGGCTTGGGTGAACTTTGAGCAACTGCTGAATCATCTTGATGATTAGTGCATCCAATAGTGGGAGTCAGAGTCAGCCCTAATAAAATTATCAATAAAGGTGATATTAATTTAGTTGACATAAGAAATTGAGTGCTAGAGATAACCTATGCTAAATACAACTGTATTTAAGCTTATTTCTGAAGGCGATCGCTATATTTATGTAATATTTAACTTGGTCACAATCGATATTTGGTGCGTGACGCTATATGTCTCATAACTACGTTCAAATAAATTCGCAGCGTCACACAACGGCAATAAAGCAGGAGGAAAATCCACACCGCTTTTTGCCTCCCCTACATAAAAAATATGCCAGTTGCGTAAGTCCTCATGAATATAGTTAGAATACTTCCCAGCTATCTACATATACGTTAAATTTGAAATAAGGTTTAGTATTTCAGGACTAGAATCAGTTAAATGGAAATACTTATTGAATCGACAAAAGATTTTGAGCAGGATTTAGATAGATTTAAAAATAAAGAAAAATTTAAAATTATTAAAAAATTAAATCGATACGTTGAAATTCTCTCAAAAAACAAAAAAATATTAGAAAACCAGGCTTTTAAACTCAAAGAAATTAAGCTTAGTGATGATTATGATTCTTCGCTCTACGCCTTAATTATTGATAAAGATATCAGATTAATTCTGACTATTGATGATGACCCAATTTTTAACGCTACAGTAATTACATTATTCAGGGTTGTTAATACTGAAGATGCTGCAATTGCATACGCTGCAATCGCAGAGTCTCTCTACCAAGATTTTAGCGTCAAACATCAAGAAATTGAGGTTAGTCCTAGCTAATGCCACGGATTAAACCACTTCTAGATGAGCATGGTATTATCCATGAAGCTATGGAGATTTTACCGGATAATCTGAAAATAGATTTTCTAGAAGCTTTGGCTGAACTTGAAGATAATGAATGTCATAGAACGAGAACGTTTCCCAAGACAAGACTTCGTAAAGTCAAAGGTATTAAGCAGGCAATATACCGTGCTGATATCGATAAATTATCTGGATGGCGTATTCATTTGCAATATATTGATGGGAAAATTCATTTAAATGACATTATTGAAGGTCAGCGTCATGATGATGTAATTGAAGTAATTAAATCTAAAAAGCATAGATACGATTAATGTATAAATTTGATTTATAAATAATTAAAAAATTCCTCTGGAACTAATCTAAGTTCACTAGATTGAAAGCGGGCAATATCTATCCACAGTGCAGTATGCTGATGATGCTCAGATTCAGAAAACACTAAACTTTCTAATTGATAAAATTTAGAATCAGCAAAATCACATTGATAAAGTTGAATAACTTCATGTCCTTTGCGACCATTGTATATAAATATA
This sequence comes from Anabaena minutissima FACHB-250, assembly GCF_014697125.1. GTDB lineage: Bacteria > Cyanobacteriota > Cyanobacteriia > Cyanobacteriales > Nostocaceae > Trichormus > Trichormus minutissimus. Next base: position 17,453 of record NZ_JACJRG010000029.1, read on the forward strand.
TTTTCTATACAACCTAAGTAGCGAATATTAGTTAAATCTGCCTGAATCTCTTCTTGGAATTCTCGTTTTAAAGCTTCTATACTAGTTTCACCAAAGTCAACACCGCCACCCAAAGCGCGGTAAAATTTTGATTGTTTCACAGGGTCATAACCTTCAGAGACAAAAATTCTTTTTTCATCCTGAATTAGCCCCAAGGCTATCACCCGGATTTCATTGTGTTTACCCATTGTCTTTAATTAATTATCGTAAATAGAGTAAGTACGACTATCACTATCTTCGACAGGCCAATCTTCGTTTTCGCCGCCAATATACAAGGCTTCAATGGTGACATATTCTTGACTGATTTGGGTGAGAGCATTGATTAAAATATCTAAAGCGATCGCATCGCTTGTTCCCAAGTCAAACCAACAACGTCCCCACTCTCCTTCATACTCAAATTCACCCATGTTGTGCATTAACGCCAGTAGGCTTTTGTCATAACCTTGGGTGTCATAGTCCATATAACTTAAATCCAGCCCTGTTTCCTGCACTTGCAGATTTTCAGCATTAAATCCACCTAACTTTCCTAAGTAAAACCAGGAATTAAATACTTCCTCTATATACTGTTTTTCACGTTGAGAAGGGACTGTACTAAATTTCAGCCAAATCCAAACATCAAATTGATTAACTTCACGAAATTGAATGTACATCTTGGTTATTAGGGAGTGGGGAGTTACTTCGACTGCGCTCAGTAACCAGGGGAGCGGGAGACAAGGGAAACAAGGAAGACACGGGAGGTAAAAGGCAAAAGAAAAGAATCTTTTTACTTTTTACTGCCCAATTCCCTATGCCCAAGTCTTAATCACCCACCTGAATTATTTATTTAAACTGTTTACAGCACTATTGCGTTCACGTTCGATTTGTTTTACCAAATCTCCGGGGAGTTGAGATTTTTTGGTTAAGGCTTTGTCAAAATTAGCGATCGCTTCTTTAATTAGTGGCTGGTTTTTGTCTTTTGTACCCTGTTCTTTGAGAATTTGGGCTTTTAGATAATACAACTCTGGGTTGTCTGCTGCAACTTTTATGGCGCGGTTGGCGTAATCTAAGGCTTGAGAGTATTGTTTTAAGTCACGATAAGCGATCGCAATCCCCCGATGAGCTAAATATTCAGGTGCTGCATTGGTTTCTAAACGTTCAATTGCTTCATCTGGATTAGCAAAGGGTAAACTCACAGCCAGCATCAAATCCATGTAACCCTTAACCAAGTTCAGTTCTGGGTCTTTAGGAGAAATCGCCTCAGCTTTATCTAGATGTTGATAGACTTGTCTGAGCCGAGTTAAGGCTTTGGGTGCGCCTTTGATTGTCCCTTCACGGGTAAGAATGACTGCTCCTGACAAAAAATGCCCGACAGCACTGTATATATTACCCCGTAATTCGTCATTAGCAAGCAATTTTTGCCCACTTTCTAGGGTTCTTTGGCTGAAATTGTCTAGTCCTGCCAAATCTCCCTTCATGTATGCTAAAGAGGCCTTCATCGCATAAGCTAGGGGTTCATTTGATTCGCTAGACACTGCTTGTTTGAGATAACGTTCTGCGGTTGGATAATCACCTTTGTAAAAAACTGCTTTAAAGGCCGCCTCTGTGTTGTCGCCAATCTTACGTGGCTCACTAGTACGAAACGGATCACCAGCTAGAGTTGGACTTAGTGAAAGATTCAGTGCGATCGCCACACCAAAAGTCACCTGAGCTAGTCTAGTTAATTGGGAAAATCTTAGCGGTTGAGGAGAAAAGAACTTTTTAGTCATTACTAGCCTCAGAAAAATTGCGGTTGAAATGGTTTTATATGTTACTTAAAATGCAGAAAAAGGTAACTAAAAATCACCTCTGTTTAAGCCGTAATCATCTATATACTTAGACACAAGTAATTTTTCCGAGTTCCCATATTGGTTGTAGCTATTACTAATGACTGAATTTGTCAGAATGAGAAAATCAAGATGATTGTGACTGCTTGATTTGGAATTTTAATGAATAATACTCTATGAACCCTTACCGAATTTTCTAGTTGTTCTGGTTGTAGTTAATCTTAATTAGTGAGTTCTTCGCCAACTTTTTAGTAATCTTAACAAATGCTCTATCTCAGAAATCTAACTTATCATCCCACAGCTTGCCCAACAGCAATTCTTAAATCTGTTAACTTGGAATTACCACCCCAAAAGCTAGGTTTAATTATTGGCCCTAGTGGTTCTGGTAAAAGTACCTTACTGGAGATATTATCTGGACTGGCTGAACCGACATCAGGCAAGGTTTTTTGGCGAGAACAAGAACTTATTGCTGAACAACTACAACAATTAGCTGGCTTAGTATTTCAGTTTCCAGAACGGCACTTTTGCGGTGGTACAATTTTAGAAGAATTACGTTTAGGGCATCCCGAACTAGGAACTGAACGCGTTAGGCAAGCATTAAGCGAAGTAGGATTAGAGCATTTATCCCTTTCCGCCGCACCTCATGCTTTAAGTGGAGGACAGCAACGCCGTTTAGCCTTAGCAGTGCAACTGATTCGCCAGCCAAACCTATTATTATTAGATGAACCGACAGCAGGCTTAGATTGGTCAATGCGTCGGCAATTAGTGAGTTTATTAGCAAAACTCAAACAAGATTGGACATTGTTAGTGGTAACACATGATGCCGGTGATATGCTAGCGATCGCAGATCGTTGCTGGACACTCAAACAGGGTGAACTAGAATCAGTAGACCCTGCAACACTTGAAGCTAAGGCGAAAGAAGCTCAAGCGGCGGTGTGAAATATGGGTGTAGGGAGACAAGGTGGATTATATCTTTTATGCCCAATCCCCATTGACCTTTTTTTAATTGATTCGACTAATGACTAACTCATTGCCAGAAATGGCAGAAATTTGGCAGCAAACTCTTAATTGGCAACCTACTGACGAACAGAACACGGGATTTCAGCAACTGTATGAATTAATCTTGGAAGGGAATCGTCAGTTAAATTTAACTCGCATTACCGAACCTCAAGAGTTTTGGGAAAAGCATCTTTGGGACTCTTTGCGGGGAATTGCACCACAGCAAAAATTTATCTCGTCTCTCGAAACGGGTGCATCTGTAATTGATATTGGTACAGGTGCTGGGTTTCCTGGTATTCCTGTAGCCATGATTGCACCTAATTCGACAATTACCCTGGCCGATTCTACCCGCAAAAAAATTACTTTTATAGACCAAATATTGAGCGAACTTGCTGTTACCAATGCTAAAACTCTTATTGCAAGGGCTGAAGAAATTGGTCAGCAAACACAACATCGAAAACACTACGATATAGCATTAATCCGCGCTGTTGGTAATGCCTCAGTGTGTGCTGAATATACTCTCCCTTTACTCAAGGAAGGTGGTTTAGCAGTAATTTATCGTGGTACTTGGACGGAGGAAGAAACTACAACTTTACAAAATGCAGTCAATCAATTGGGTGGCGAAATTGAATCAATTGAAGAGTTTACGACACCTCTAACTAACAGTATTCGTCATTGCTTGTATCTACGCAAGGTAGCAGCTACACCAGCTAAGTTTCCCCGTGCTGTAGGTATACCTACTCAAAATCCACTCTAACAGAAAAATATTTGTACAAATAATCAGCGATGACTGACCTTCGGGCGCAGACAATTGCACTCCTCACTCCACATCAACACTCTCTCCCTGCGATTCCACAAGTTCAAACTTCACCTTGTTATATAAATCCTGTAAGCAAATTTCAAAGGGGATATTAACCAAAGATATTTTTTCATCTTCTGCGTCATACTCGCGTAAATTCCATTGCTTTTTACCCGTTTTGGAAAAATGTTCTATGTAGATTTGGGTTTGATCAATTAATACATATTCTTGGAAGGTAGAAATTGTCCGATAAATCTGAAACTTATATTCGCGGTCATAACCTTTGGTAGACTCAGATAAAACTTCAACTATTACCTGTGGGTTGAGAATCATATCTGTGCGGTTATGGAAAAATTCCGGTTCACCCTCCACAATCATGACATCTGGGTATGTGTAAATACGCCTTTGAGGTATCCATAAACGAACATCACCCATATAAACGCGATAGTGTTGCTTTCTGAATGCAAAATTCAACTCAGTGCTTAAATTAAGTGCTATTTGATTATGATTTACTGTTCCACCTGCCATTGGAATTATTTGCCCGTCAATATATTCACTTTTGTATTCAGCCGCTTCTTCTAGTGCTAAATATTCCTCTGGGGTGTAATATCGCTGTTGCGTTATTTGCATAATTTTATTAGGTAGCGACAGCCTCAAGAGATTTTAACAATCTTACTAAATACTTTAACTCACTTGTTAGGCAAGATATGCTACTGCTCTATATTCCAAATTACGTAAAGCCTGCGGCATAGCTGCGCTTAGAGCGGAGCGGGACGTTAGTCCATTACGAATTACGAATCATCCCCAAAGTCTTCTACCAGATTTTCCTTTAAGTCGATCATGCGTATCTGCTAATAAAGCAGGAATATCTAGCTTTTCTGGACAACGAGGTAAACAATCACCGCATTCTGTACAACGGTTGGCTTTCATTCCTGGAAACCAATGACCAGCATTTTCAAACATACCATAACGATATTGCCCGTAATCTATCATGTCATAGGCTACTGCTAGATTGTGTAACCGCAAAACTTCGGGAATATTAATATTTTCTGGGCAGGGTAAACAATCATAGCATTGGCTACATTTTTCAGATTCTAAAATTTGGTTTTGATGATTTTCTAAATTTTGGAAAATTAATTTTTCGGCTGATGTTAACTCACCATTACTATCAGCAAATTGTAAAGGTTCGATTAATTCTTCTGGGTTAGCTGACCCTATACTCAGGGTAGTTATGCGGTTGTCACTTAATAAAAACCGATAGTTTAATTCTAAAGGTGAAAATGGCTGACACAAATCTTTGAGGGTTTGAGGTGGCGTGTATAGCCGTCCTCCCTTGTCGGCTGGAGAAATAATAAAAACGCCCATGTCCTTCTCAGTTGCTAACTGAATTGCTGGCGCGTTTCTTTGGAAAAAATAGTAATAATGCAGATTGACAAATTCAAATAAATCTGTATTTATGGCGGCTTGAATTACTTCTAATGATCCGTGGGTGGAAAAGCCAACGTGTCTGACTCTACCGTCAGCGATCGCCTGTGCAACGGCTGTCATACAGCCACCTTTGGCTTGTACCAACTCCAGATGTTCCCAAGTATTTAAACCATGAATTCCTAAGCAATCTAGATAATCTAAGTTCAATCTAGTTAAGGATTCATCGATGCACCGCCGCATACTATCAGCATCAGCAGTGGGTGGAATTTTGGTAGTAATATACACTTGGGAACGGGTTACTGATAATCCAAGAGCGATCGCTGCACCCAGATACTCCTCACTTTTACCGTAACCTCTGGCTGTTTCTATATGATTGATTCCCATTTCTAAGGCTTTGGCTATGGTTCGCTGTGCGGTTTCAACATCAGCAAGATAGCGCATTGTACCTAGAGAAAAAACAGATAGATAGAGATTTGTTTTCCCAAAGCGTCGGTAGTGCATAAAGTTAAGTTCTCAGTTGAAAGTGCTGAGTTTTGGTAATTCGTAATTAGGAAATTAGATTTTGTTTGGGGTTCAGGTTTGTACTTGTAGCTATTTAGCACGCTGCTCACACCCCGCTAACAGCACTCAGCACAGGCTAACGCCGCGCTACCGCTAACAGCACGGGCTAAACGCCCCGCTCCGCTAACAGCACTCAGCACTCAACATTCAGCACTCAGCACTGATTTAACTTTCGTCATTACCAAATCGTTTAATTAAATCTTCAGGACGAAGGTTAGAAATAAATTCTCGAAAGGCTTCTTGTTCTGCTTCATCAGCATCCCGATCAACAGGAATAGAAGCATCAGCAATGACTTCTTCCATTACCCAAATTGGAGTATTTGTCCGCAGTGCTACAGCGATCGCATCACTAGGACGCGCATCAATTTCTTTTTTAACTTCGCCTTGTTGAACAATTAATGCTGCATAAAATGTATCCTTCTGCAAAGAATGAATAATTACTTTTTCTAGAGTCATACTCCAGGTTTCTAGAATATTGACAATTAGGTCATGGGTTAAGGGTCGAGGAGGCTTTTGATTCTCCAATGCGCCCATAATTGCCCTAGCCTGTTCTTGACCAATATAAATTGGCAACGCCCGCCGATCTGAGGCATCTTTTAATAAGACTATTGGGCTACGGGTTATGGCATCTAATGCTATGCCAGCGACTTTCATTTCAATCATTGGCTAACCCTCTACACTCCTTTGAGTGCTTAATCGTTAAGTGATAAATCATACCCTCAAGCAGGTAACTAGGATCAGGAATAAACATAGGCATCGTTCTCTATAATTGCTTCTATTAAACTCCGAACTGGTTGTGAACACCAGAGTAAATTAAATGGGTCTTTGTAGACAATAACCTTCTTAACCAAGTATGACTTGTGAAGGATGCGATTGTGTTAATTACCTTATAATAAATACAGTCAGAAAATATACTCAAAATTTTCGACATTCTTGTGAGAATTACCAGTGGATTTTCGGACAAATTAGGCAATAAATAGAGTTAGTTTTGCAAAATAACAGTGTTTACAGGATTAATTCAAGCATTAGGAACAATCAAACCTTTAGAGGGTGATTCATGGCAAATCACTTGTGTGAGTCAGTCATCCTTAATTATGCAGGATCTGGCTTACGGTGACAGTGTTGCTGTAGACGGTGTTTGCCTAACAGTAGAAGAAATTTTGCTAGATGGATTTATCGCCTCAGCTTCCCCAGAAACTTTGCGCCGTACAACTCTAGGCTACGAACAGACACAACAGAGCTACGTTAACCTAGAAACTTCACTACGCGTTGGTGGTAAAGTGGGGGGTCATTTTGTTATGGGTCACGTAGACGGTGTAGGCAGCTTGCTAGATGCTCAACAGACTGCTGGTTCTTGGGAAATGACTTTCACTGCACCCGAAGCGATCACTCGTTACATTGTCCCCAAGGGTAGTATCACTGTCAACGGCATTAGTCTGACGGTAGCTGCTTACGATCCCGAATTATCTCAGTTTAGCGTAGCGGTTATTCCTCTCACCTATGCTGACACCAATCTTCGCTATCTCGTTTCTGGCAGTTTGGTAAATTTAGAAGGCGATATTCTCGGCAAATACGTGGAAAAGTTGCTTCACCCTGGCAAAAAATCTCTCACAACCACAGATGATTCCAGTTTCAGTGAAGTTACACCCGCATTTTTAGCAGAACACGGGTATTTATAGGGATTGGGGATTGGGGATTGGGGAAAAAGTCTTGCTTGCCTCCCTCTGCACCCCCTGCATCCCCTGCACCCCCTGCTTTCTACTCCCTCTTCAACGCCTGTGCTGTTTGTACGCCTTGCAATAACTGGCTGAGGGCAACCTGTAATTGTACACCGGGGTCAACAGCCACCCATCCATTCTGTGTGAGGTGACGGACTTCAAAGTGGAGGTGGGGGCCTGTGGAGTTACCAGTGCTACCCACTCGCCCAATTACAGTTCCTGCTTCTACCCACTGTCCTGGTTGAACCAAGATTTCTGACATATGACCGTAGAGGGTTTGTTGTGCAGAACTGTGGTTGAGGACGACGGTTAAACCATAACCACCCAACCAATCAGCAGTGGATACTTGACCTCTAGCAGTTGCCAAAATGGGTGTACCCAGAGGCGCACCTAAATCAGTACCAGCGTGGAAACGGCGATCGCCTGTAATGGGGTGAACTCGCCAGCCAAATAAAGATGTAATGGGCGATGCTACAGCTAAGGGATACATCATGCCACTACCACCACGGTAGGCTAATGTACCTGTGTAGGGAATTTGTGGCAATACTGATGCCAGGGGGATGTCATAAGCTACGCTGCTCACACGAGGAGCGATGTTCCCTTCTGCCATTGGTGGTGTTAGTGTACCACCACTGGGTGCAATGGGAGTGGCACTAACTCTAGTGGTGGCGAATTCGCTGGGGTTGGGAATAAATCGGTTAGCTTGAAAAGCCCCTTTATTGACGCTACCAGAATTCACCTGAGAACCACGCCATCTGCTTTGGCTGTTCGCATTAGCTAGGGGACGGACTGGAGATGTCGTAGCTAACTGAGCATTTTGACTTTTTCTCAGCCATGTGGGGGATGATTTACCACTGGAATTAGCTACAGATGGTGTTTGAGCGCACGCGCTACCAGCTACCCCTTGTCCAGAAGACAAAATCGTGCGACAACCACTAGAACGTTCTGTGAGAATTACAGAATTTGGTGCTTGATAAGTACCCGCAGTATTGGGGTTGTAATCTTGGGGGTCAATATAGGCGTTGTTATAATCCTGCTTGGGTTGCCGAACTGTAACGCTTTGATTCTTATCTGATTCGTTAGATGGCTGGGCAACTACTGGTTTTTTATTAGTTAATGATGGTTGAGCAACTGCTGGTTTTTTATCAGGGACGGAAAGTTTCGGGGTAGTTACTTCTAGTTTTGGTTTAACCTTTGAATCTTGCTCTGGTGCAACTTGGGAAGTTTCTACTTGCGGTTGTGACTTTTTCACACTCAAAACTGGCTCAGTCGGCTCAATCTCAACTTTGGGTTTAGATTGTCTGACTGGTTTTGGTGATTGAGAAACTTCTGGTTTACGTAGTCGTTGTCTGAGTTGAGTTTGCCGTTCGGATGATTTTGGTTGGGGTTGAGATGCTGTTGGTACAACAATATCTTTTTTCACGAAATTTGTGGCTGCTGTCGGTTGGGAATTTTCAATAGTAGGAACGATGTTATCTATTGATTTTTCTGTTTGAGCAAACACCATACCGCCACTTAGGAGGCTAAAGCTACTTAACCAACACAGACTTTGTGCTGGTAGAGTATGGGCTAGGTGTTTTTTTGGATTATGGGCAGAGTTATTGCGCTGCGTCATTTTTTCTCTCAGTTGAGTTGTGTCTTCTTGGTCTAAAGAGATGATGCTAGTGGTTTGTCTTGCCCAAAGAGCGAAATTATGAACAAACCTAATATGAACCTCAAGACTTACGATAACCCAAACTAATCTTACCGGGTTCTAAATAAATTTCTGGTGTTTTCATATCATTTATGCGATCAGTCTCTAAGGATACTCGTAAACTCCCTTGAGGTGTTACGCCGACAACATTGCCTGCTAGATCGTTGACGTAAACGCGATCGCCCATGTTCACCAAAAATTCTAAATAGCGAGACAATAGTACACTTACTCCTTCTTGCAAAAGGCAAGCCATACCGGATTCTATTCCCAGTAAAACCTTACAGGTTAACATTTCCAGACAAGGGATTGGGGATTGGGAACTGGGGAAATCGGGGCCACCTCTGGGGATAAGGGGTAATGGGGACTGGGAGACAGAATTTGTATAAGTATTCTCCCCCTGCTCCCTGCCCCCTGCTCCCTGTCCCCTGTCACCTGTCACCTGTCCCCTGCTCTGTTGCCATGATTGTAAATTGATGCCTGTCTCTGGCACTGGATTTGACCAGTTAATGCCAACGCCAATCACAGCTTGTGTAATTTTGCCTTGGTTAACTTTGGTTTCTGTTAAGATGCCGCCTAATTTACGACCATCTAATACTAAATCATTCGGCCATTTAATCCCTACACTAATACCACATTGACGCAACTGATGAGCAATGCCCCAAGCAGTAGCTAAAGTTAGTTGGTAGCTGGCGTTAGCTGCTAAATTAGGAGCGATCGCCACAGAAAGATATAGTCCCCCTGTTGGGGAAGTCCACTGTCGTCCCCATTGTCCCCTGCCTGCTGTTTGCTGTGTGGCAATAACTACAGTTCCTACACCTGCCCCTTGGTTGATTAATTCCCATAGGGTGCGGTTAGTGGAAGGAACACTGTCAAAAACCTGTAGAGAAAAGGGTAAATCATCATACTCACGTCCTGCGGTGAGGGCGGTTAGTAATTTTTGCTGATCAAGTTCCACAGCCATTAAGCGAAATTCCGTTGTTCAAGTTAACATTGATTGGCGGATAAGTTTCTGTTTAGGTTGGGTTCAAGATGCACACTTGGCATTGGCATAATTGGGAGGGACTACCATACCTAACTTGTAGTCTCTTAAAAAATTGGCAGCACGGCTTTTTTACTCAGCAATTTTGGCCGCGATCGCCCCAGGAATTAACGCAGGTGCTGCACCCAGAAGCATCAGCATATCGCTTGAAACAAGTACATGGCAACACAGTTCTCACCCCCACGGAAATAGAGAGCAACCTGGATGTAGAAGATGCCCTAGCTTTGGCAGATGGTTTAATGAGTGAACTACCCTTGCAAGCGGTGTGGGTAGCAAGTGCCGATTGTACACCTGTTTTAATTGGGGATGTGAAAACTGGACAGGTGGCAGCATTACACGCAGGTTGGCGGGGTACAGCTAAGAAAATTGTCCCCGAAGCGATCGCCCGAATGCAAGCTCAAGGTAGTCAGTTATCAGACTTACGGATTGCGATGGGGCCAGCTATTGCGGGCGAAGTTTACCAAGTTTCTGTGGAGGTAGCAGCAGAAATTGGATGCAGTATCTTACCACATGATGACACCCACAAAATTGTTCATGGGTTACACGAGCTACCCCATTCACCATTATTAGCTGACCCCGAACCAGGAAGGGTAAGACTAGATGTGCGCCGAGTCAATGCTTTGCAAATAGAAAATTTAGGTATTAGTGTAGAGCAAATAGCGATCGCGCCTTATTGCACTTACCAAACTCCAGAGCATTTCTTTTCTTACCGACGTGAGCAACAAAAAAAAGTGCAGTGGTCAGGAATTGTTAGTGCGACTTGAAGCGAAGTTCCATGTTCAAATCGGCAAGCGATTAATATCTTTATTACAACCAATCACTACCATTGCTGAACCACGTTCTAAACGCTTGTAAGGGTCAGGATTAATTTGAAATTTACCATCATGACTCACAGCTAACAAATTTAACCCATAACGGTTACGCAGTTGGAGTTCTGCAACAGTTTTACCGTGAAACTCATCAGGTACGATGACTTCAACAATACTGTTATCTGGGTCAAGGTCAAATCTGTCTAATATAGATGGTTTAGTAAGTGTACGTGCTAAAGCACAACCTGCTTCATATTCAGGAAAGACAACATGATCAGCACCTACCCGTTTTAACAACTTGTAGTGAACTTCACTAGAAGCTTTAGCTACTACGTGAGGTACACCACATTCCTTCACATTTAGAGTTGTGATAATACTTTCCTGAACATAGTTGCCAATAGCTACAATTACCGTATCAAATTCATATATGCCTGCTTCTTTAAGTGCAGCCGGCTCAGTAGAGTCTAATTGTAAAGCATGACCAACTATGTCTTCAGTCAATGCTGCCGATACGCGTTTTTCATCAATATCTGTTGCTAACACTTGGTAGCCTAATTTATGCAGTGTTGAACAAACAGAACGACCAAAACGACCTAACCCAATTATGGCGAATTGGTGGTTATCTCTACGTAAACTACGAAAAAAACCTAACGATGAAAGATTCACAATGTAATCCTTATGATCAATCCCTGTATTTAGGGCAAAAACGTTAGACTGACTTATTAAAAAGTTTTATTTTTTGCCTGTTCTTTTACATATTATCAGGAGTCAATAGTCATGAGCCATTCTCTTTCTTGTCTCCCTTTTCGCCTTATCTTCTTCCCCTACCTCCCTATTCCCTAACTAACCCACGAGTAAATTTTCTTCAGGATAGTGAATCCTGGTAGGTTTGGGATCACCTAATAGAGATGACATTAGCAATAAAACACCAACTCTTCCTACATACATTGTGATAATTAAAATTATTTTTGCTGCTGTGGAGACGCTGCTGGTAATGCCAGTAGAAAGTCCTACTGTAGCAAATGCTGATACTACTTCAAACAAAATTTGAATAAATTCTAGTTTGGGGTCTGTAAGAGCTATGATAATTGTGGACAAAATAACTGTAGAGACAGAACCGACTAAAACACCAACAGCTTTTAAGATTAAAGGAATTGCTATTTTACGCTCATACAATAATACTTCTTCTTTACCTTGAAGAATTGCTTTAGTGCAGCTAGTTAATACGCGTAATGTAGTGGTTTTAATACCGCCCCCCGTCCCACTAGGACTAGCACCAATAAACATAAGTGCAATAGTAATAAATAACCCAGCAGTTGTCATTTTACCGATATCTATAGAGTTAAAGCCAGCAGTTCGAGTTGTAACTGATTGAAACCATGCTAATAATAAATGGTTGCTAAGACCTTGTAAGCTAAAAGTGTTGGGGTTTCTCATTTCTATACAGAAAAATGCAACTGTCCCCAAAGCTAAAAGTATTAATGTTGTACTGGTGGCAACTTTAAAATCTAGAGAAAATACTAAGGTAGCCTTTTTTTTGACCAGGCGATCGCGCAACCATATATACATTTCTAAAATTACCTGATATCCAATGCCTCCAAAGATAATCAAAAAGGTAATCGTGAAGACTACTAACCAAGATGACTGATATTTTACTAAACTATCTTGAAATAAACTAAATCCGGCATTATTCCAAGCACTAATACTATGAAAAATTGCCAACCAAATACCTCGACTCCATCCATAATCAGTGACAAAAGTTGGTAGTAATAATAATATGCCTGTAATCTCAAAAATCAGCGTTGTGGCAATAATGGAGCGAATGACTTGCGTGCTACCACTCATGCCTGGACGGTCTAAAGCTTGTTGGATAGCAACTTTTTGGCGTAAATCAAACCTACGTCCAATCAGCAAAATCAGAAAAGTTGTAGTTGTCATGTAGCCCAATCCACCAATTTGAGCCAACATCAAAATAAACAACTGACCCCAAAAGGAAAAATAAGTACCAGTATCCACTACTGCTAAACCAGTAACACAAACTGCGGATGTTGATGTAAACAATGCCACTACAGGATCATTCCATGTACCATTACTGGTAGAAAACGGCATCATCAGTAAGATAGTTCCTACGGCAATGACAGCCAAAAATCCCAAACAAATTGTGCGAGAAACAGTCATAAACAATTCAAAATTCAAAATTCAAAATTGTGTAATCTGGTACTTACTGCTGTATCAAGTAAGACAGGAACTTAATCAATAAATTTTTCCTGGGAGGGTTGATAAACTTTAACCTCCCAGGAAACAAAAACTTTCTTATTTAATTAAAAACACACATGGTAGCCTACGAATATGTTTTTTTAAATTTAGCTTTGTCTTAACACTGCTTTTTTCATGAGTGCAACACTTTACCAACGAATCCAGCAATTTTACGATGCGTCCTCTAGTCTGTGGGAACAGATTTGGGGCGAACATATGCACCACGGCTATTACGGTGTGAATGGGACTGAAAAAAAAGACCGTCGTCAAGCGCAAATAGATTTAATCGAAGAACTGCTGAGTTGGGCAGGGGTAGAGACAGCAGAAAATATTTTAGATGTAGGCTGTGGTATAGGTGGTAGTTCTCTCTACTTAGCAGAAAAGTTTCAGGCTCAGGCTACAGGGATTACTTTAAGTCCAGTACAAGCGGCTAGGGCGACAGAACGCGCCCAAGAAAAAGGGTTGAGTGCTAAAAGTAAGTTTCTTGTAGCAAATGCTCAAGCCATGCCTTTTGATGATAATACTTTTGACTTGGTATGGTCACTGGAAAGTGGTGAACATATGCCAGATAAAACTAGGTTTATGCAAGAGTGCTATAGGGTGTTAAAACCTGGTGGTACATTTATTATGGTTACATGGTGTCATCGCCCTACTGATGAATTGCCACTATCAGCAGATGAACAAAAACACTTGCAGGATATTTATCAAGTGTACTGTTTGCCTTATGTAATTTCTTTGCCTGAGTATGAAGCGATCGCACGTCAATTACCATTAAACAATATCCGCACTGCTGACTGGTCGCAGGCTGTTGCCCAATTTTGGAACATCGTTATAGATTCTGCGATTACTCCCCAAGCAATATTAGGATTATTGCGTGCTGGTTGGACTACCATTCAAGGTGCGTTATCCCTGGGGTTGATGCGTCGCGGTTATGAGCGTGGGTTGATTAAGTTTGGGTTACTGTGTGGGAATAAGTAGGCTAGAGGTGACAGGTGACAGGTGACAGGTGAAAAATTTTCCCTTGTATCCTTGATCCCTACCCCTACTCCCCAAATTCTGTGACAATGGATGAACGTCCAGCCGCAATATCTACCTATCCAAGCTACTCATGACTCAGAGTTCTCAAAACAGTCCTTCGCAAAGTAAACAATTGCCGTCACCTTTCCAGTGGCTTTATGCTTTTTGGAAGTTTTCGCGCCCACACACAATTATTGGTACAAGTTTAAGTGTATTGGGTTTATATTTAGTCGCTGTGGCAATTAGTTCTACAGGTTTTGCTGTGACTCAAATCATGCCTGTTTTGGGTGCATGGATTGCTTGTTTATGTGGCAACGTTTATATTGTGGGGCTAAATCAACTAGAAGATGTTGATATTGACAAAATTAATAAGCCTCATCTCCCCCTAGCTTCAGGAGAATATACCCGGAGACAAGGGCAAATAATCGTGATGATTATGGGGATTTTAGCTTTAGTTTTAGCATTACTAAATGGCCCTTATTTATTGGGTATGGTGGCTTTGAGTTTAGCAATTGGTACAGCTTATTCTTTGCCACCAATTCGTTTAAAACAATTTCCGTTTTGGGCAGCATTGTGTATTTTCTCTGTGCGGGGGACTATTGTTAACTTAGGGTTGTTCCTGCACTTTAATTGGGTACTACAGAAAAATCCATCAATTCCTTTGGCAGTATGGGTATTAACTTTATTTATTTTGATATTTACCTTTGCGATCGCTATTTTTAAAGATATCCCTGATATGGAAGGCGATCGCCTCTACAATATCACCACTTTTACTATTCAATTAGGTTCACAGGCTGTATTTAATTTGGCACTTTGGGTAATCACGATTTGCTACTTAGGTATGGTGATAGTTGGGGTGTTGCGTGTAGAGTCAATTAACCCAGCATTTTTAGTTATTACCCATTTAGTTGCACTGTGTTGGATGTGGGTGCGGAGTTTAGCGGTAGACTTACAAGATAAAAAAGCGATCGCTCAATTCTATCAATTCATCTGGAAGCTATTTTTCTTAGAATATTTAATGTTCCCCATTGCCTGTCTTTTGGCGTAAAATCATGTTAGATAATTTGCAAATAAATGATATTTTGGCAGTTATTATAGTTGCTATTGGGGTTTTGTTGCTGATTTATTTTGCTGCCAAAACTTTAATTACAGCCAATTTATTCCAACAAGGTGTTAACCTTTCACAGCAAAAAGATTATCCAGGTGCAGAAACTGCTTTTCGGAAAGTGATTAATATCAACTCTACAAATGATGTCGTGCGGTTATTTTTAGGTGATGTTTTAAAAGCGCAGGACAAAATGGCAGAAGCTACAGAATTATATCAAGAAGTAATTCAACGTAGTCCTAAAAATCCTGAAGCTTATCTAAGACTAGCCAATATTTTGATGCAGCAAAATCAACAAGAAGAAGCAACAATTAATCTCAGAAAATCTCAAGAACTATTCCAAAAACAGCGTCAACCTCAAAAAGCTGCAAGAATTAGTCAAGTTTTAGATAAAATGGGTTCTAAATCAACTTAAGACCTCTTGCAAAAGTCCGAAAATGGGATGTGCCATTTTGAATTAGATGTTTCGCTTTGCTCAATATGACAGCTTCAGCATTTATGCAAGAGGTCTAATGACTAATGACTAACACAGGCAAAGTCTATCTTGTGGGTGCAGGGTTGGGAGATGCAGCTTATCTGACAGTAAAAGCTGATAATCTTTTGGCTCTGGCTGAGGTTTTAATTTACGATGCCCTAGTTGATGAACAATTATTAGAGTGTGTACCATCTGATTGCTTAAAGTTGGATGTGGGGAAACGTGGCGGAAAACTTAGCACACCCCAGGGAGAAATTAATCAATTACTAGTACAGCACTGTCAAGCAGGTAAACAAGTCGTCAGGCTAAAATCAGGTGATCCGTTTATTTTTGGACGATGTACTTCAGAAATTGAAGCATTAAAGGCTTTTGGCTGTGAATTTGAAGTCATACCAGGAATTTCCTCAGCTTTAGCTGCGCCTTTACTAGCGGGGATTCCCTTGACAGATCCGGTTTTGAGTCGCTGCTTTGCAGTGTTGACAGCCCACGAACCAGAGGTTTTAGACTGGGAGGCGTTGTCACGGTTAGAGACACTAGTCATATTGATGGGTGGGAGACACCTGGGGGAAATTGTAGAGAAATTGCAGCGAAATGGGCGATCGCACTTAACACCCATAGCCATTATCCGATGGGCAGGAACTCCTCAACAACAGATTTGGACTGGTCAACTGTGCAATATTCTCGAACAAGCGGCTGGGTTATCGCTTTCCCCATCTGTCATCGTCATTGGGGAAGTGGTGGAGCTACGTAATTTCCTACAACCTGAGACAATGTCCTTAAAGCATTCGACTACAGCTATGTCTCACAACCTACCTCTCACTGGTAAAACTATCTTAGTCACCCGTTCTGTTGGACAATCGAGTCAATTTAGCGATCGCCTCACTTCTTTTGGTGCTAAAGTCATCGAAATGCCAGCTTTAGAAATTGGCCCCCCTTCCAGTTGGGAAGCATTAGACAGGGAAATCAATAATTTATCTGAATTTCACTGGTTAATTCTGACTTCCACCAATGGCGTAGATTATTTCTTTGACAGGCTGAAAGTCCAAGGGAAAGATAGTCGTGCTTTGGCTGGGGTAAAAATTGCTGTTGTTGGTGAGAAAACTTCCCACAGTCTGCAACAGCGCGGACTCCAAGCCGATTTTATCCCCCAAAATTTTGTCGCTGATTCTTTAGTACAAACCTTTCCTGAAGCACTGCAAGGGAAAAAGCTTTTATTTCCTAGAGTAGAAAGTGGTGGTAGAGAAGTTTTAGTTAAGGAATTTACAGCTAAAGGCGCAGAAGTCGTTGAAGTTGCGGCTTATCAATCTTGTTGTCCCAGTAGTATCGCACCAGCCGCAGAATTTGCTCTAAAAAATGGCGAGGTAGATGTGATTACCTTTGCTAGTTCTAAAACTGTCCAATTTTTCTGTCAATTGGTAGATAGTATCTTTACGAGTAATGTAGCCAATGCTTTAAGGGGAGTTTGTATAGCTTCCATTGGCCCGCAAACTTCAAAAACTTGTGATGCTTTTTTAGGGCGTGTCGATGTTGAAGCTGAAGAATACACATTAGAGGGTTTAAGTCAAGCCTTAATTAAATGGGTAGAGAATTTTTAGCTCACATTCTAGACACACGGTGAATTAGTGTGAATTTGCATCAGTGTTGGGTTAAAAAAGAAACATGAAAATGATCAAACCCATCACTAACTGGTTAGAAATCCATGCTAGTTCCCCTGCATACACCGGTTGGGTACTAGCGGGAATTGCTGTTTGTTTTTTTGGTGCAGCGATTAATACAATGGCTGGCTGGCTTTACGCCATTAGCGGCGTGAGTTTTGCCTTATTGGGTATAGCTGCATTTTTACCACCGCGATCGCTCACAGGTTTATCTGTCAATCGTCGCCCGATTCAACCCGTATCCGCCGGGGATGACTTAATCTTAGAATTAGAAATCCGCAATCAAACCAAGCAATCTGTCAGCTTATTGCAAATTGCAGATATATTGCCCTTTGTCTTAGGAAAACCAGTCCAACAGGGGATTGAATCTATCGCCAGTCAAGAAAGTTACCGTTGGGTGTATGACCAACCTACCCAACACCGGGGTGTATATCGTTGGCACAATGTTGAACTGGGTACAGGTGCGCCTTTAGGATTGTTTTGGAGTCGCCGTCAGCATCACTGTGAAGCTACAGCCATTGTTTATCCTACAGTCTTACCTTTGACTACTTGCCCTCTTGTAGATGAAATCGGACAAGCAGAAAGTAACAGGAGTGAGTATCGGGGGAAACCTTTGCAGACATCAACATCAGGATTAGTGCGATCGCTCCGTCCCTACCGTCTTGGCGACCCCACCCGGCTGATTCACTGGCGGACTAGCGCACGTTACGGTGAATTGCGGGTGCGGGAGTTAGAAATAGTTACAAGTGGACAGGAAATCATTATTGCTCTGGATAGTGCTGGTAGTTGGGAAGCTGAAAACTTTGAACAAGCAGTAATTGCCGCAGCTTCACTGTATTTTTACGCACAGCGTCAGCAATTACAGGTGCAACTATTCACAGCCGCGACAGGATTAGTGAAAGGCGATCGCTCAGTTTTAGAAACTCTAGCAGCTACTAGATATCATGAAGATGCTAGCAACCTAGAATTGCGGCATCCCTTGATTTGGTTAACACAAAACCCTCTGGGTCTTTCTACACTACCTCAAGGTAGTCGTTGGGTGCTGTGGCAAGATATACAATCAGCTATAGAGCAAGTAGTAGTTAATCGAGATTATCCTGGCATGATCATCGACAAAGAACAGGCGTTGCGATCGCAATTACAAAAACCCTTAGATTCATGAATGCTGACAAGTTAAACATTCTGGGTGGGACATTTCATCTTGATCCCAACATTTCAGCAATCTGAGCCTCAGCAAAAATTGTCCTCAAATTTAAAAACACTGTTTGGGGACATCTCCCCAACAATAGCCTAGTGTTGCTGCGGTACAATGCAAAGAAATATTTAAATTATGAGCTGCCGATCCCAATGATCTCATCAGAAGCGAACACAACATCCACCGATAAAAGTCTAGAGGCAATGCGCCACTTTTCAGAACAATATGCCAAGCGTACAGGAACTTACTTTTGTGCTGAACCTTCCGTGACTGCGGTTGTGATTGAAGGACTAGCTAAACATAAAGACGACCTGGGTGCGCCTTTGTGTCCATGTCGCCACTATGAAGATAAAGAAGCCGAAGTTAAGGCTACATATTGGAACTGTCCTTGTGTGCCAATGAGAGAACGCAAAGAGTGCCATTGTATGCTATTTCTCACCCCAGACAATGAGTTTGCGGGACAACAGCAAGAAATTGCACTGGAAACCATTAAAGAAGTGCGAGAGAGTATGGGATGAGCGAAACCATGCCCCCGGAGTATTGGCAAGGCGTAGAACAATTTAACTCTGGACAGTTCTATGCCTGTCATGACACCCTAGAGGCTTTATGGATTGAAGCTAGTGAACCGGAAAAAACCTTTTATCAAGGCATCCTCCAAATTGCTGTGGCTCTTTATCATATGGGTAATCGTAACTGGCGGGGTGCAGCCATTTTATTAGGAGAAGGTAGTAATCGCCTGCGGCGTTACCCATCTAGTTACGGTGGTATTGATGTAGATGAATTACGAAACCAGAGCGCAGTCTTATTACAGGAAATACAACTGATCGACTTAGATAAAAATAATACTGATAACCTTAGTGACAATCCAGCCTTACCCTTACCCAAAATTGTGTTGATTGATCATTGAATTTTCAGTTCGTAGTGAGGACTTTAGTCCTCTGTTGCGAACCCTACGCGAACCAATCAGGACTAAAGTCCTTACTACCAACAAAAAATGAAAACTTACAGAACCCCGGTTTCTTTGCAAAACCAGGGTTCTAAATTTATGCTTAAGTGTTGCAGAAACTTTAAGATTTAGTGAAGCGTCAAAGCTTTAGCCAGTATTTAACCCAATTAACTCCCGATTGGAGCTTTTATTTATGGAAAAAATGCTGGAGATACCTTAATATATCATCCACCATCCCGAATCTGAAATTGCTATGATAACCCGCTATCAATCTTGTTCAAAAATACGCCGCCTTGGATTAGCTTTGGTGTTACAAGCTACATTCTTGGGTACTTTAGCCTTCTCCAATCAACTACAAACAGCTACTGCACAAACAACAGCCGGAAATCGTCCCCTGACTATCCGCTCTGATATCCAAGAATATGACTCAAAAAATCAGGTGATAACGGCTCGTGGTAATGTACAGATGTTGTATCCTGCTCGCCAGATTCAGGCTACAGCAACTCAAGCCCAATATTTCAGCAAGGAACGCCGGATTGATTTCAGTGGTAATGTCTATATTTTGCAACAAGGCGGTAATAGTATGCGCGCCGAAAAGGTAACATATTTGATTGATGAAGGCCGATTTGTTGCCTTACCCCAATCTAGCCGTCAAGTAGAGTCTATCTATATGGTGGAAGATTCAGAACTTAACGCTGGAGATACTACACCTGCCCCCAAAACACCAGTATTCAAACCTGCTAATTAGCATCAACCATTAAGAAAGTCCGCAAATAGTGAAAATTGTTTTAGAAAATATTCACAAATCTTACGGCAAGCGAGTAATTGTGAATCGCGTCAACCTTTCTGTAGCTCAGGGTGAAATTGTCGGTTTACTTGGCCCCAATGGGGCTGGTAAAACAACCACATTTTACATTGCCACAGGGTTAGAAAAACCTAATCAGGGGAAAGTTTGGTTAGATAGTTTAGAGATTACTGGATTGCCAATGCACAAAAGGGCGCGGTTGGGCATTGGCTATCTAGCACAGGAAGCGAGTGTTTTTCGACAACTGTCAGTCCAAGATAATATTTTGTTGGTGCTAGAGCAAACCAATGTACCGAGACGGGAATGGTCACAACGATTAACAACTCTATTGAGGGAGTTTCGTTTAGAAAAATTAGCTAGAAGCAAAGGGATTCAACTATCTGGCGGAGAAAGACGGCGCACAGAATTAGCCAGAGCCTTAGCAGCAGGGAGAGAAGGGCCAAAGTTCTTACTTTTAGATGAACCCTTTGCAGGTGTTGACCCGATCGCAGTTCATGAGATTCAACACATTGTCGCACAACTACGCGATCGCGGCATGGGCATCTTAATCACAGATCACAACGTCCGAGAAACCCTAGCCATTACCGACCGCGCCTACATCATGCGCGAGGGGCAAATCTTAGCCTATGGTACTGCTAATGAACTATATACAAATCCACTAGTGCGACAGTATTATTTAGGCGATAACTTTCAAGTTTAGGGGAGCAGAGGAGCAGAGGAGCAGAGGAGATTTTACCCCCATTACGAATTACGTAAAGCCTGCGGCACGCCAAGGGCGATAGCGCAGCGTTAGCGAGTCATCGAGCGTCACGAGCCTCATTACGAATTACGAATTACGAATTAAATTATGGTGTCAAAAAATTTCCCGTCTTTCTACAGCTTCAACTCATTGCTGCCTTTGACAATTATGGATCGCTACCTTGCTAGCGAACTGCTACCAACGTTTTTATTTGGGGTTGGGGCTTTTTCTTCAATTGGTGTCACCATTGATGCAGTATTTGAGTTAGTACGCAGAATCGTAGAATCTGGACTACCCATCAATATCGCCGTTCAGGTTTTTTTGTTAAAGCTGCCTAATTTCATCGTTTTAGCCTTCCCCATGTCTACACTGTTGGCGACTTTGATGGCCTATAGTCGTCTTTCGAGTGAGAGCGAACTAATTGCTATGCGAGGTTGTGGGGTAAGTGTCTATCGCATGGTGTTAACTGCGATAGTGCTGAGTTTTGTTGTGACTGGCATGACTTTTGTATTTAACGAACAAATTGCACCAGCCGCAAATTACCAAGCTACTCTTACCTTAAACGCCGCCATCAAGTCAGACAAACCAACTCTTAGGCAACAGAATATTTTTTATCCAGAATACCGGGAAGTTGTAGAAGCGGATGGCACGAAAAACAGAATGCTGACGCGGCTGTTTTATGCTGACCAATTTGATGGTAAGCGAATGAAAGGATTAACTATTATAGACCGTTCTACGGAAGGCTTAAATCAAATTGTGGTAGCAGAATCAGCCGAGTGGAATGGCTCGCAAAGTGTTTGGGATTTTTATAACGGGACAATTTATTTAGTAGCTCCCGATCGCTCTTATCGCAATATATTAAGATTTGAAAAGCAACAATTAAAGCTTCCCCGCACACCCTTAAGTTTGGCAGAAAAAAGCCGCGACTATGGCGAGATGAATATTGCAGAGGCTTTAGAACAGCTAACCGTGGAAAAATTAGCAGGCGATCGCCAAAAAATTCGTAAACTAGAAGTCAGGATTCAGCAAAAAATTGCCCTCCCGTTTGTCTGCGTAGTTTTCGGCTTAGTTGGTGCAGCAATGGGAACTATACCCCAACGCACCGGACGCGGCACAAGTTTTGGTATTAGTGTTATTGTAATTTTTTCTTATTACCTACTCAGCTTTATTACTGGGGCTTTAGGACAAGCCGGTGTCCTTTCTCCCTTTGTCGGTGCTTGGTTGCCTAACTTCATGTTCTTGGGAGTAGGTACATTTTTATTAATGCGTGTTGCTCAAAGGTAAATTTTAGGGGGAGAATAGGGATTAGGTAACAGGTGACAGGAAAAAATTTAGACAAGGTAGAAAATCACTAATGCCCAATTCCCAATTAAATACACATTAAATTTACTAATATTCATTATGCCAAATCGTCGTTATCCCCCTGCTTACTTACGCTATCTCAAAGCCAGATTAATGAATTTGGGGCGACCTAGTTTTTGGGGAACTGCAATTTTTCTATCTGTAGTTGGTCTGGTGATTCAAGAATATTGGGCAAACCCGGATCTATTTGGTGAAAGGCCAGATAACGCGGTGAGTGCTTCAGATCCTCTAAGTGCTTCATTTTCGGCTGAAGATAGAGCGATCGCCGCAGATATTGATAATTTACCATTATTGTTTGGCACAAATGAACAATTGAGTTTGCCAGTACCTACAAATAATCCTCCAGACGATAAAAGTAAAAACTCCTTATTGGATGCTGCTAGTAAACAAAAATCTACAGATCAGCAATCAAAACCTATTGCTAATAGTTTTAATACCACAGCTACCTCTCAAAACCAGAACTTGTTTGTATCACAAACCCAAAGTCTATTAAGGTTTGGAGCGACTGATAATAATCATTTATTAGGTTTTAAATCTTTGGATTCATCGGCTGAATCAAGAGCAGCCAATGCCAATTCTCCGGGAGTAGAAACAGCACTATTTAATCAAACTAATCAGAATCAAAATAATAACTCAACTAATCCTTTGACAACCGTTGTCAACTCATCAACTAGTCAAAATTCATCCAGTGTCAATAGTGATACTTCATCACCAATTAACTCTGTAGGCAGTTCTTACTATGGGAGAGTCATACAAACTTCACCCAGCATCATCTCACCTAGCCAAACTTTCTCGCCTAGTGGAAGAATCAATTCACCAACTAATTACATTCAGCCAAGTGGATACAATAACTTCAATAACGGTCAAACTTTTTCACCGAATACAGGACTAAATTCTTCCACAAATTATATTCAACCAAATACACCCAATCTTCAGCCTGGTGTTGACAATAACCTCAACAATCAGCCTCTTACATCTAGCCCAGGTTATGTCCAACCAAATACAACTAACATCCAACCGGGTTTTTATAATAACTTAAATAACGGTCAGGTTTCGCCTAACCAAGTACAAGTAACATCACCAGTCATCACGCGGACATCACCAATTATTGGCCCCTATACTATCCGCAATCCCAGCCCAGGTGTTGTAACAAACACGA
Source organism: Anabaena minutissima FACHB-250 (assembly GCF_014697125.1). Lineage (GTDB taxonomy): Bacteria > Cyanobacteriota > Cyanobacteriia > Cyanobacteriales > Nostocaceae > Trichormus > Trichormus minutissimus. Next base: position 41,054 of record NZ_JACJRG010000029.1, read on the forward strand.
TGCCCTTAGTACCAAACAGTTATGGAAATTCTATCTGGCAGCAACCGAACCAAATTCCCCAACCTAATGTTCCATACAATCCATATACTAGCCAACCCCAACGGAGATAATTATTCTTGAACTTCTTAACTCTGTGTTCTCTGTGCCTCTGTGGTAAAAAATAATTTAATTAACCACAGAGGCACAGAGACACAAAGAGCTTAATTCTGTTTGAGTATTTATCTGAAAATTTGTGGTTGTGAGTGAATGCAAACTTATCAAATGAGGCCGTATCATCAGATACCAATTCTGGAATGTGGTGAACGACTGGTGGAGATTCCCTTAGAAATGTTTGCAGTGGAATCTCCTCATCCTTATGAAAAGCTAGGTGCTAGTTATGGGAAATATTCTCCTTATTATCTCCGCGAGAGTGTAGTTAAGAATTTAATTCAAGCTCAGAATTACCTGCAATTGCTGCGTCCTAATTGGCACATTCAGATATTTGATGCTTATCGCCCGGTGGCTGTGCAGCAGTTTATGGTAGATTACAGTTTTGCTACGGCATTAGAGGAACGAGGACTAACTGAAGCTGAGTTAACACCCAAACAATGCCAAGAGATTTGGGAAGCAGTGTATGAAATTTGGGCTGTACCCAGTATGGATGAAAAAACGCCCCCTCCTCATAGTACAGGTGCAGCAGTAGACATTACGCTGGTAGACGAAGTTGGACAGATTATCAATATGGGTTCGCCGATAGATGAAATGTCAGAGCGATCGCATCCCGATTACTATGCTCATAGGGATCATCCAGATGCACACTACTATCACACCCATCGTCAGTTATTGTCCGATGTGATGTTAAAAGCTGGTTTTCAACGCAATCCCAAAGAATGGTGGCATTTTTGTTACGGTGATCAAATGTGGGCTTGGCTAAATCATCAAGCCACAGCCTTTTATGGACGTTTGTGCTGAAGTTTCACCTATCACCTATCACCTGTCCCCTGTCCCCTAAGTTTACGCATCCTCTGGATTCATCTGTCTTAATTCTTCAGTGGTGTATGTACCAATGGGACTCCAAAGTAGGTAAGGAATGAGTAACAATGTCGCTAGCCCAGAAATTGGTAGGATACAGATAGCTAGCAACACTGCTGACATAAAACCACTTATACCAATAATTTCCCCAGTTTTGAGGCTGCGAAATCTTAGCATTAAAGGTATATAAGCTACAGTGATTATTTCTACTAGGAGGTATAAACCCATCAGTAGCCAAGTAATCACACCACCTGGATTATGCAGCCAAACAAGATGAGCAGAAGCTGCACCGCAAATAAAAATTACAGTCCAAATCAGGGGGATAAACGGTTCAAAAACTAGCCATCGGGGACGGCTCAATTGTGCAAACCATTTAGCATCACGCGGTGTGATGAAGAAACTACCAACTGCTACTAAGAAAGTTACAGCCCCGATTACCATCCAAGATGGAATCATCATTTTCCCAAATTTATTTTTTGTCAATTAATACACCGCCAGTTTGACAATTGATGATATGGGTTAAATCATGCGCTGGTAGTAACCTTAAGCATCTTGAGGATTAATTTTAATCATTTGCCAAGTGGTGTATGTACCAATGGGACTCCAAAGTAAATAGGGAACTAATAATAATGCTGCCCAACTAGAAACCGTTAAGACTGTAATGGCTAAAATAATACAGATAGTAAAGCCTGTGCCACCAAGAACTGTACCCACATGAAGACTGCGAAGCCTGAACATAACTGGTGTATAGGCGATTGTGACAATTTCTAGTAGTAAGTATAAACCCATGAGTACCCAAGTCGGGTTTGTGCCTGGTTGGCGTTCCCAAACAATATAAGCTGACCATGCACCGCAGATAAAGATGACAGTCCAGATAAGAGGAATTGCAGCTTCAAAGGTCAGCCATTTAGGTCTTTGTAAGCGGTTGAACCACTGACGATCGCTTGGTGTAATCCAATTTGCTGCCAATGCCACGACAAACGCTACACCTCCAATTACCATCCAAGATTTAATCATGTCTTCTGTTCCTTGCGATCGCCTACGGCGGTGCGTAGCGTTTCAATATTAGTTATTCTGTCGAAATTATGTCAGGTTACAGCCAAATTCCTCATCAATCCTAAGTTCGAGATGTTGTGTTTGTCTAATTTTATGCCTGGAGATGTGGCAGTGGTTATGTCTGTGGGTGGGGGTAAAGGCTGAGAAGTAAAAATATGCTGGTGATTGGGATATCAGGAAGTCAGATATATGCAAGCTGAAACAGAAACGCGATCGCTAGTACATAGTTCGCTGCATGGAATTGCCAAGACTATTAATCTCACCGGCTGGGTTACTTTTTGGGTGCAACTGACACTAGTTGTCGTTTCCGGACTAGTCCTGTTGTTTGCTTCCACTGGTCGTGACTTTACGGCTCAACCAAATGCTGGACTTGGTATTGGTATATTCTGGGCTATATGCGGAGTTGTGGCATTAATGTTTAGCGTGTATTGGGATTTTCGTTACACCCGCATCGGTAAGCGATTGGATAATCCTAACCCAACTCTACATCCTAGCAAGGCAGAGACTACTAGAATTATTCAACTAGGCATAATTGTAGGTTTAGTAGGGATTCTATTAACTATTTTAGGTGCGGGTGCAACCTTGGGAGTGTTGATAGCAAAATCTATTTCCCAACCCCCAGGGGTAGCTATCACTGATCCTAATAAAATTATCCGCGCGTTGGATGTGTTTGTAATGGTGGCAAACATCAATGGTATTGCTGCTCATTTTATCGGGACTGTAGCATCGATGTGGTTATTAGAAAAAGTGCATCAACATTAAAATTAAATATTAGGAAATAGGGGACAAAGAATAGGAAAGGAAAGTTTTTTCAATACTCTGATGCTGCTGTGTTGGGTTTCACTGCGTTCCATCCAACTACTTTGCTTTCCTCTAAACTCTATCCCTATTCAGGTGTACTAAAAAAAGGGTAAATTTATGCCTCTGATATGTGTATAGCAGGGGGGGGAAACTGCATCTGTCAGAAATTTATCTGGGGTAGAAGGCTCATATGGGCGTTGTTTTTCAGCAAGAAGGCGAGCATTATTGACACAGGAACGGTGGGGTTCTCGCAATCTTGGCGGCGGTGGTTTTTTTGAACTTCTGGGACTAAAAGCAAAACGTTTCAGGTCATTTTAGGCTGCCTATTATTTTAAGAGTTTGGCAAAAGTAGATTAAAGAAATAGTCGAAAGAAATTGCCATTCCCGAACAGGAATAACTACGAACATATCGGGCAAATACGCTGAATTTATTAGTAACGGCTTATGTGAATTAGAGGCTGAAAGAACACAGTTTCGTTCATAAAGCCGGATTTTTGATATTGCTGAGGAATTTTTAACTCACATAAGGCATAAATCATATGCTGTTATCTAAGCTGAAACGCTTAATTCCCCGTTCATATTGTGCAATTACTGTGTCTGTCAGATTGCATCGGCTGTTGGCAATCTTGATCATGCTGACAATTTTATGGTGGGGAATGGGGTCAGAAGTAGCTATAGCTCAAACTCAGACAGCATCTCCTCCCCAACTACTACAAAGAAGTAAAAGCCAAACCCCAGCAGTCCCAAGTTCAATACAACCTTATCTAGATCGCGCGATTAAGCAGGTGACAGAGTTTCGTCTCGATAATGGACTTAAATTTATTGTTTTGAAACGGGATCAAGCACCAGTCGTTTCCTTTGTGACTTACGCAGACGTGGGTGCAGTGGATGAGCCTGATGGGAAAACTGGTATGGCTCACTTTCTTGAGCATTTGGCATTTAAAGGTACAACACGCATTGGTACAAAAGACTATCAAGCAGAGAAATTGCTACTAGAACGATTAGAACAGTTAGATGCTCAAATTAAAGCTGCAAAAGCCGATGGTAAAAAAGATGAGGTTGCTCGGTTGCAAGCAGAGTTTGAGCAAGTAGAATTGCAAGCATCCAAACTAGTTAAGCAGAATGAGTTTGGGCAAATTGTCAGACAAGCAGGAGGCCCGGATTTAAATGCTGAGACTACTACAGATGCCACTCGTTATTTTTACAGCCTTCCTGCTAATAAGTTGGAACTATGGATGTCGCTGGAGTCAGAGCGATTTCTAGAACCAGAATTTCGTCGCGAGTTTTATCAAGAAAAAGATGCCGTTTTGGAAGAGCGACGCTTGCGAGTGGAAAACTCACCTACTGGATTGATGGGTGCAAAGTTTTTCGACACTGCTTTCAAAGTCCATCCCTACAAACATCTTGTTATAGGTTATGAAGAAGATATCCGTAACTTGACACCAAAAGATGTGCAGAAGTTTTTTGAGACATATTATGTCCCAAGCAATTTAACGATCGCTATTGTCGGAGATGTCAACACGGCTGAGGTTAAAAAACTAGCACAAATTTACTTTGGACGTTATCAGTCCAAACCACAACCAATTTCTAAAATTCCGGTAGAACCGCCGCAGACAAAAATGCGGGAAGTGACCTTGCGACTGCCATCTCAACCATTTTACTTTGAAGGTTATCACCGTCCAGCAGTAACCCATCCAGATAATGCGGTGTATGAGATCATTGGCAATTTATTATGGGGTGGGCGCACGTCCCGATTGTACAAGTCCTTGGTGGAACAGCAACAGCTGGCACTAGCGTTAGATGGTGAAACTAGTATACCAGGAAACAAATACCCCAATTTGATATTTTTCTTAGCTGCTACGGCTTCTGGTCACACGGTGGATGAGTTGGCAGCAGCTTTGCAAAAGGAAATAGACAAATTGAAGATTGAGCCTGTTTCCATAACTGAATTGCAACGTGTGAAAACCCAAGTAAAAGCAGGTTTATTAGCTAACCTCAAATCTAATATGGGGATGGCGGGACTATTGTCGGAATATCAGGTAAAAACTGGCTCTTGGCGGAATTTATTTAAGTATTTAGATGAAATTATAGCAGTGACTCCTGCTGATATTCAGCGAGTGGCAAAGGCAACTTTTACGCCCGAAAATCGCACGATTGGCAAGCTGTTATCACAAGATGGGTAAGCAACATAGACGCGCAGAGGTTTGCCGCAGGCTAATGCAAAAGATGTCAAGGAATTAAAGATATGGACAGGTACAAGGTGAACAGTAGAAATTTTGAGCAGCACAAACAGCCGTTTAGACTTCTCTCAAAGTGCAAAATTCCCAAGAGTAAGAGGTTGTTTTATGCTTTGAGTCTAGCTGTGGCCTTTTTAATTATAACTTTTGACTTTACTCTGGCAGTGACGGCAACGGCAAAGCATTACACCGAATTGCAGTTTGCCCCGTTACCAGAGATCAAGCTACCCAAGTACGAGCAGTTTGTTTTACAAAATGGCATGGTTGTGTATTTGGCGGAGGATCACGAGCTACCTTTTGTGAATGGGGCAGCGTTAGTGCGTACAGGGGATCGCTTAGAACCAGCAGATAAAGTTGGTTTAGCTGATCTTGTTGGAACAGTAATGCGAACTGGAGGGACTAAGAAGCATTCACCGGATGAATTAGACAACTTGTTGGCACAACGCGCAGCAGTGGTGGAAACTGGCATTGGCAAAACTGATGGTGGTGCTGCTTTTATAGGACTCAGTGAAGATTTAGAAACAGTATTTGGGCTGTTTACTGAGGTGTTGCGAGAGCCAGTATTTGTTCAGGAAAAGCTGGATTTAGCTAAGGCTCAGATGAGAGATATGATTTCCCGTCGCAATGACGATCCAAATAGTATCACTGAGCGGGAATTTGTGAAATTGATTTATGGTAAGAATAGCCCTTATGCCCGTACACCAGAGTACGCAACGGTAAATCGGATTACTCGTGAAGACTTGCTGAAGTTTTACCAACAATATTTCCACCCCAATAATATTATTTTGGGGATTGTGGGGGACTTTGATCCTCAGCAAATGCGATCGCTCATCCAAGCTCAGTTAGGTGATTGGCCGTCTAACCCCAACATTACTAAACCCCAATTACCAGCAGTATCAGCAGCTAATACAGATGGTGTCTTTTTTGTCAATCAACCACAACTAACTCAGAGTAGTGTTCGCATGGGGCATTTAGGCGGACGTTTGGATAGTCCCGACTATGGGGTACTAGATGTATTAAATGGGATCTTAAATGGAATGGGTGGACGCTTATTTAATGAATTGCGATCGCGTCAAGGTTTAGCTTACTCCGTAGGCGGTTTTTGGAGTCCCAACTATGATTACCCTGGAATTTTCATTGTTGGTGGAGAAACCCGCTCTGAGACTACTGTACAGTTTATAAAAGCTTTACAAACTGAAATCAAGCGTATCCAAGAGCAAAGAGTTACACCAGAAGAACTAGCTTTGGCTAAAGAGTCCACACTCAACTCTTTTATCTTCAATTTTCAAGATCCTAGCCAAACCTTGTCACGGTTGATCACATACAAATATTACGGTTATCCTGAAGATTTTCCATTTCGCTACCAAAAAGCCGTAGCAGCAACTACAGCAGCTGATGTGCAACGAGTAGCACAGCAATACCTCAAACCAGAAAATATGGTGACTCTGGTAGTGGGAAATCAAACTGCCATTCAACCGCCTTTGACGCAGCTAGCAACACAGGTGACACCGATAGATGTAACGATTCCCGGTTTATAATCGGCTAAATTCAGGCTTTTTTCTATTACTCAAATACCAAAGGCTCTAGAAATTTGAAAGCGATCGCATGAGCATCAGCATCAGCAACACCCAGTGTTTTGAGAATAATTTTAGCGATCTGCTCAGGGTGATCTGGCTCTGTCTGTCCTTCCAGAATACTACGCATTGCCATCAACCCTGTTCCCAAAATCAAATCGATCGCTGCCTGTAAGCTATCAACCTGAAAACGATTCAGTCGTATGCCTGCTTCCAGGTCGGTCATCACGCCTCTTTCTATGGTTTCACTCAGTGGGGCTGCCACTAATCCGATTCGGACAATCACCCATCCCCATGTAGAATCCTGAATCGATTGATGCAGAAATTGGCGAATAGCGATCGCCATTCTTTCGGCAGGGTCAGCGATCGCCACAGACTGCGCCCAAATCTTTTGATTCATCTGATCACTCAGAGATGCCGCAACCGCTTTTAGCACATCCTCTCGTGTTTGGAAATAGTTATAAAATGTTCCCCTGGCAACGCTGGCTTCTGCAATGATGTCGTCAATCGTCACGGCATCTGCTTCTTTTCGAGCAAATACTCGATAAGCTGCCTCAATCAGATTTAATCTTGTCCGTTCCCGTTTTTCTAACCCAATTGATGCTCGACGAGATGGCTTCATATTGCGGCATGAAGATAGCGATGATCCTAGTTTAACTCACAATTGACACTCTCATCAAAATGACTATAATATCAAAATGACGTAAATGTCATTTATTCGCACCGCCCAACAAACGCTAATCATACAGAACAGGAGTGTCATTGATGCGTATAGCTATCATTGCTTTGGGAAGTCGAGGGGATGTTCAACCTTATATTGCTTTGGGGAAGGGCTTAAAAGCAGCAGGTCACTTTGTGCGTCTATTGACCCATGAAAACTTTGACACGCTAGTTAGTTCGCATGGTCTAGAGTTCTGTCCTATGCAGGGTAATGTGCAAGAAATCATTGAGACTCAGGAAATGCGAGAGCTTTTGGAGAAGGGTAATTTTTTTGCCATTACGTCGTACACAGCAAGATTAACCCAGCGTGCAGCTATAAATTGGGTAAAAGCAGGTTTAGTAGCTTGTCAGGGCATGGATTTATTGCTGACAGGAGTTGGGGGACTGTTCGTTGGTCTTTCACTGGCACAGAAGTTAGGTCTTCCTTTGCTTCCAGCCTATGTTTTTCCCTTTACACCTACAAAAACATTTCCTGGTGTTCTCTTTCCCCGGTCTATAGCCAGATTCGGCGGTACGGTAAATTGGCTGTCCCATCATTTGATTAGGCAGATAATGTGGCAGGGATTTCGGACAAGCGATGCTTTAGTACGAAAGCAAGTGCTTAACTTGCCCGTAAACTCATTTTTCGGCCCCTACAATGCCGCCCATCTCCATCGCTATCCAACTCTCTATGGTTTCAGCCCATCTGTGATTTCCAAACCATCGGATTGGCAGAATACCCATGTCACTGGCTACTGGTTTTTGGATGCAGCACCCGATTGGAGTCCACCCCCAGCCTTAATAGAATTTCTGGAAGACGGCCCACCTCCTGTGTATATCGGGTTTGGAAGTATGGGCAACCGAAATCCAGAAGAAACTGCCGATCTTGTCTTGCAAGCACTTGCACAAACTCAACAACGAGCCATCATCCTCTCTGGCTGGAGTGGTCTGCATAAAGAAAATTTACCAGACAGCGTTTATTTTGTGGACTCCATACCCCATTCATGGATATTTCCGCGTGTCGCGGCTGTCGTGCATCACGGTGGTGCGGGTACTACAGCTGCTGGTCTCAGGGCAGGTGTTCCTACAATTATTATTCCGTTCTTTGGAGATCAGGGCTTCTGGGGGCAACGTGTAGCGGAATTAGGGGTGGGAACTGAACCGATTCCACGTAAACAACTCACTGCTGAACGACTTGCACAAGCGATTCAAAAAGCTGTGACAGATAAGACTATGCGTCAGCGTGCGGCTGATTTAGGGGCAAAAATCCGAACCGAAGATGCGATCGCAAATACCATTGCCGTCATAGAGAAAATCAAAAACATGAGCAATGCCTCCCCACAGACTGGAAGTCTGCCTTCATAGGGGTAAGACGGACTATTTATTACAACCCTATACCCCTACACCCTCTTTTACGAATTCTAAACATAACTGCCGAAAGCGATCGCCTCGTACTTCAAAATTCGGGTATTGGTCGAAGCTGGCACAGGCTGGAGATAGTAATACTACAGATGCTTGATGTTGTTTGGCTAACTCTGCACCTCTAGGCACTGCATTCTCCATTGTTTCCACAATTTCATAATTGCCATAACCTACTGCTTGCAGACGTTGAGCAAATGCTGTTGCAGCCGCACCTATTAGCAAGACAGCAGCCGCCTTAGTTTGAATACTTGCTAACCAGCCAGTATCATCCCCTGGTTTAGCTTCACCACCAGCAATTAACACCACTGGACTACTCACAGATGCTAGTCCCACTTCCGCCGCATCGTAGTTAGTGGCTTTGCTGTCGTTAATAAAATCAATGCCTTCCCAAGTGCAGATATGCTCTAAACGGTGGGGAACTCCTGGGAATTCTCGCACTGCTTTATCTATCGCCTCTGATGCAATCCCCGCCAATCGTGCTGCGGCGACAGACATGAGTAAATTTTGCTGGTTATGCACTCCCACCATCCGCAACGCTGAGGCGGCAATGATTCTTTGGGGTGTAGAATCGGCTTGTAACTGCTCTACAACCCAACCATCTTCAATATAAAAGCCTTTTGCCCCAATCAGAAAGTCTTTACCTTTAACACTTGTCCAGTAGGCATCGGGCCAGTCAGTTATGCCCACTTTTTGCAGATAAGCATCATCGCCGTTGAAGACTTGCAATTGAGACTGACGTAATAGCTTGGCTTTGATGTTGTAGTAATTTTCTATAGTTTGATGACGAGCTAAATGATCTGGGGTAAAAGTCGTCCAAATGCTAATTTGAGGAGCTAAAGACACAGAAGATTCTATCTGATAGCTGCTCATCTCTCCGATTACCCAGTCTGGTGCTTTCTCTGCTAATGCTACTTCACAGGCAGCGTAGCCGATATTACCACAAGCTGGGGCATCAAATCCAGCCGTTTGAAAGATGGCGGCGATTAAGGCGGTGGTGGTGGTTTTGCCGTTAGTACCGGTGATTCCCACCCAAGGCACTGCTTGCAAATTTCGCCAAGCTAATTCCATTTCGCCAATTGTTTCTATGCCCAATTCTCGCGCTTTTACTAACGCTGGTATGTCCCAAGGCACACCGGGACTAACAACAATTAGATCGGGTAAATCATCACCATCTAATTCCAGTGAATGTCCCAATTTAACTGTGATTTGTTCCTCGGCAAGTGCTTGTTGTTGTTTGAGAAGGTTTTCGGAGGCGTTGCGATCGCTCAGAACTACCTCCCAGCCTTCTCGTTTCAACAATCTCGCCGCAGCAATACCGGATTTTCCGAATCCAATGATATGGGCTTTGGACATAGACTGTGGCAGAGTTCCCTGGTTAAGCACTCATTATGTTACCGCTAATTGGCAAAAATTACACCATCTTTTGTTGCTTTACGCTACAGATTTTTGACGATCGCCCCAAAGTCAGCTAACACACGGGCATGATTTCGCAATAATCCCAGCAAATTTAACCGATTCCGCTTAATTTCTGGATTAGGGTCAATTACTAAAACACTATCCGCCCCATCAAAGAAATTACCCACCGTCGGCGCGATATCTACTAATCCCGCTACTAACAGTTGATAGTTGCGTGATTTTTGTGCGGCTTGGGTTTGCGGTACTAGTTTGACCAAGGCTTCATAGAAGGCTGATTCAGAAGACTTTTGGAACAGTTCGGGACTGACTACACTTGTGGGGTCTAGCTGTTTGGTATCCAAATCTCCTTGGGTGGCTAGCCGTGTAGAACGGTTAACGGTTTCGTAGATTTTATCTAGCGTACCGTCGCGACGGATTTGTTGCAGATATAAGGCGCGATCGCGTACATCTAATAAATCCTCTAATGCCCTTTCTGTATATTCTGGGTCATTTTCGCCTAAAACAGCGTTTACTAAGTCGTAGTCAATTTGTTTTTCCTCTTGCAACAAGGTGCGAATCCGTTGTAAGAAAAATTCTTGTAAGGCTGTGGTTAATTGGGCTAGGTCTTTGTTGTATTGGGTAGTAAAGTCAGAGGCGATTTGTTCTAAGAGGGTGGCTAAATTTATTTGTAAATTCGCCGCCCAAGTAATGTTAACTACAGCGTTAGCGGCGCGTCGCAATGCAAAGGGGTCAGAAGAACCAGTGGGAATTAACCCCAAACCAAAGATACTAACTAAGGTATCGAATCTATCTGCTAAACCAACAACTTGACCTGTTAAGGTTTGGGGAAGGATATCATCAGCACCCCGTGGTAAATAATGTTCAAAAATTGCTGTGGCGACTTCCGTTGATTCCCCACTAGCGATCGCATATTTTTGTCCCATAATTCCCTGTAACTCTGGGAATTCGTAGACCATTTGGGTTACAAGGTCGGCTTTACATAATAATGCTGCTCTTTCGGTCTGTTGAGAAGCACTTGCAGTTAATTGCAGTTGGCTGCTAATTCGTCCCGCAATCTTAACTATGCGATCTACCTTGGCATGCAAAGAACCCAAATCTTCTTGGAAGGTGACAGTTTCTAGTTGGGGTAAGTAATTCTCCAACGCCTTAGATAAGTCAGATTTGTAGAAAAACTGTCCATCAGCTAACCTGGCTCTGATTACCCTTTCATTCCCCACGGCGATAATCTCTGCTTTGTTGGGGTCGCCATTGCCAACGGTGACAAAATATGATTGCAGTGTAGTGGTACTCCCAGCCTTAAACACCGGGAAATAACGCTGGTGACTTACCATGACAGTAGTAATTACTTCCGTGGGTAAGGCTAAAAATTCGGTTTCAAATTTACCCACCACTGGGGAAGGCCACTCTACAAGGTTAGTGACTTCCGCTAACAAATCGGGGTACATTTCTGTACTACCGTTGAGTTTCTCAACCGCCGCCTGTACTTGTTCTTGAATTAGATCGGTGCGTTCCTGGGGGTCTACAATTACGTGAGCATAGCGCAGGGTTTTAACGTAATCGGTCGCGCTATGAATGGTGACAGGTTCGGGATGTAAGACGCGATGACCGTGAGAAATGCGATCGCTCTGAATCTTAATTGCACCATTTTCTAATGTAATGGGCAACACCGTGTCATCTAACAAACTTACTAACCAGCGAATGGGGCGAGAAAACCTCACATCCCCATCCCCCCAGCGCATCAACCGCTTACCTTCCAAAGTGTAAATCCACTGGGGGACAAGTTCCGTCAAGATATCTGCTACAGGACGGCCGGGGATGCTTTTCTGCACAAACACAAAATCCCCTTTGTCGGTGGGGCGTACTTCTAACGCTTCAATCGCTACACCTTGTTTTTTAGCGAAGCCTAGAGCAGCTTGGGTAGGCTGACCATCTTTAAAGGCTGCTTGGGCTGGTGGGCCTTTAATTTCTTCTTCTCTATCTGCTTGCTGGGATGGTAAACCTGTAATCAGTACCGCCAACCGTCGGGGAGTACCGTAAACTTCTACGGATTCACAGGTGAGGCTATGGGCTGCTAAACTTTGGGGAATGCGCGATCGCCATTGTGCGATCGCACCACTCAGAAAGCTTGCAGGTAGTTCTTCTGTACCAACTTCTAATAAAAATGCCGACATAGGACTCTGTTTTTAACGTTGCGTAGCTTAACTATATTATTGGTCAATTTCAACAGTTTACCTTGCCACAATGCTGACGTAGACTATGCCAAGCTACTAACGCATGACTTTCTTGCTAGTGTCCGTCTTTAGCTCAACCGCGATCGTCCATAGCCAAATACTGGGTTTTTGGGGATATTTTTGAAGTTGTTTAAAACATCATAAATTGGCGTTGCATATTGGCAGGATGAATTGAGATTTTTGATCAACGCTAAACGCGTAACACACTTACAAATAATTTGATATACATAAAAATTTAATATTTAAATGAAAATTTGCCGAAAATTTTAAAGATTTGATGAATCACCCGTAAAAACCCTCAGAGATGGTGAATATAAAGCTACAATTCTCGTTAGAGAATAAAATTAACGATACCAAGTACAAATATCAACACCCACAAAAATCTATTGTTTTGGTAATTTCATTTAGATGGAATCTCAAAACCAATAACTTAATTCGTAGAAAGAGATTGATATCTTACTCCTAAGTAATTTCTCTAGAGTAATTCGTAAAGATTCGTATTATGTATTTCTATAATCACGTAAGAAGTAAGATTGTATCTCTCAATAAAAGTATATGTGCTGCAAAAGTTTTCCAAAAACAGCCCTAAGCACTGCATCAAAACTCAGTTGACATTGACTGTACACGTTTTTTCAGGCTGATCTACAAAACTTATCTACAGCTCATGCAAATTCTGATTTATTCTTACAACTACCATCCAGAGCCGATTGGCATCGCGCCTCTGATCACCGAACTAGCAGAAGGTTTAGTAGAGCAGGGTCATGAAGTACGGGTAATTACGGGAATGCCTAACTATCCCCAACGAGAAATTTACGAAGGATATCGGGGTAAATGGTACATTACAGAAAAAAAGAATGGCGTGAAGATTCAGCGTAGTTATCTGCGAATTAAATCAAAACCCAATTTGATAGATCGGTTGCTTTTAGAATTAAGTTTTATATTTACCAGTTTGCCGCAAGCCTTTAATGGTAAGCGGCCTGATGTCATTCTCCTCACAATACCGCCATTACTAGTTTCACTAGCAGCGATCTTACTAGGTCGTCTGTATAAATGTCCTGTGGTACTAAACGTACAAGATATTTTACCAGAAGCAGCTATTCGTGTCGGACTGATGACAAATAAGCTAATGATTCGCTTCTGTGAAGCTATAGAAAAATTTGCCTATCGTCATGCGACTAGAATTAGCGTAATTTCTGATGGCTTTTTAGAAAATTTAGTGAATAAGGGAGTCAATCCCCAAAAGATGGTTTGTATTCCCAATTGGGTCAATGTTAATTTCATTCGTCCCTTACCTAAGAGTAACCCTTGGAGAACTACTCACCAACTAGATGGCAAATTTGTGGTGATGTACTCTGGTAACATTGCTCTGACACAAGGCCTAGAAACTGTCATCGCCGCCGCCGCTTATTTGCGTCATATTCCAGATATTAGTTTTGTGATTGTGGGTGAATCTACAGCCTTGATCAGATTGCAGCAACATTGTCTAGCTTGTGGTGCAGATAACGTTTTACTCCTACCATTGCAAAAGAGAGAACAATTACCCCAAATGTTAGCAACTGCTGATGTGGGCTTGATTGTGCAGAAAAGTAATGTGATTTCCTTCAATATGCCTTCTAAGATTCCTCTATTGTTAGCAGCTGGCCGTCCCGTAGTAGGTTCAGTACCAGCCACTGGAACAGCAGCCAAAGTAATTACCGAGAGTGGTGGCGGTGTAATTGTAGAACCAGAGTCTTCAGAAGCATTAGCCGCAGCCGTGTTGGAGTTATACAATGATTCTGAACTAGCCGCTAAGTTAGGATATAAAGGTAGACAATTTGCTCTAGAGAAATTTTCTTTTGAGCAGGCAATTGAGAAGTATGAAGATTTATTTTGTGATGTCGTAGGTCAAAGACGACCAAGTTTAGATAAAGCAAAAAAAATGAGTCAGCAGAAATCAGTTGTAGACATTTCCAAATAACCCCTGTCACCTGTCACCTGTTCCCTATCAAGAATGGAACTTGCTCCCCTATTACCAATAGCTTACCGGATTCTCCAACCGACTTTTCCCAACTGTCTATGGCGTGGAAATCTTCACACTAAAACAATCGCCCTCACTTTTGATGATGGGCCTCATCCCCAATACACACCCCAAGTGCTAGCAGTGTTAGATCGGTACAACATCAAAGCTAGCTTTTTTTGGTTGGGTGCTTGCGTCAACCATTCACCAACCATTGCCAAAGCAGTGAGCGATCGCGGACACTGGATAGGGTTACATGGTTATGATCATCGCTCTTTTACTAGGCTCTCACCCAAAGACCTCAAAGAAAGTTTAGAAAAAACTCAAACCGCTATTTATCATGCTTGCGATATCCTACCTGTAAAAGTCCGAGATGTCAGACCTCCCAATGGGTTATTTACACCTAAAACTCTCAACTTATTTAGACAATGGCAATATCGTCCGGTAATGTGGAGTGTTGTCCCAGAAGATTGGGTCAGACCAGGAGTAAATAAAGTAGTACAGCGAGTCATAAAGCAAGTACAAAACGGCTCATTAATTGTTTTACATGATGGTGCTTGTGGTGGACAAGATGTGGCCGCAACCATCCAAATTCTCATCCCTCATCTGCTACAAACTGGTTATCAATTTGTAACCGTTGATGCCCTATGGCAACAAACTCAAGCCAACTTTTGACAAAGTACAGAATTTACCACAACTAAGCATAAAAACTTATTAATGCCTACTTTCCCCGCAGAAACTAAGCTGATTTTGACTACTATAGCTTGATTTTCAAAGGGAATTTTAAATTCTGGGAAACACGAAAAAATCTATCCCATAAAATCTGTTAGTAAGGAGTGTCAGTACAAATAATTTCTTGGTATCGCAAGGTTTGATCTGGCTGACACACCCTACATAACATATTTAGATATCTTTCAAAGATATGTTTCAGGTGCTTTTAACTTGTGGTTGCTGAGTGACCTCGGTATCAGAAGTATTAACTGGAATAGGCTCATGATTTCCTAACAGTTGATGTAAGTCATTTAATGAAGCGGGTTTAGCTACAGACTCATCTGTTGACTCGCTTGTATAGTCTATTAGGTCTTCTACTTGACAATTCAAGGCTTTACAAAACCTAATAATTCTTTCAATATGATCTGTCCCAGTTCGTCCGCTTTCCCAGTTTTGAATAGTGCTTTCAGTTACGCCTACAAGACGGGACAGTTCAAGCTGGGTTAGCCCTGCTTTTTCTCGAAGCAAAGCGATCCTTGGTTTTGGCTTTTGTTTCACAGCTACAGCACTTTTATCTATCTATAGTCGTAGATCGTAGCACCAAAGAAAACCTACGCCTATAAAATTACTAAAAAACTTTTGTATATTTGTTAAAATATTTTACATACGGGACTAGCAATAAATAAGATTTATCTATACTTTCAAAGCAACACCGAAAAATATTTTGCTCTGGTAGGATCTCATACTCTTTTAGAGTTTAAAATTTGCTAAAAGTCTGCGGTGTCAGTTTCCGAAGTTTTGGCAATGGCATGAACCTTTATATGCAGCTTGGCTTTTCTTATTAGGCTAGATATAAAATATCGTCCGTCGATTCTAGTATAATTTAGCGAAGCTAACCCAGAATAGCACGATTTTAGAAAGATACCTGCAACTGAGTTTCTAGATTAACACGCAACCACAAATCGCGAAAAGACCAAATGTGAAACCTATTAACCACATCTCTAAAATCTTCTGGCTGATTAGTAATAATTGCATTCAATTGATAATGATTGAGACACACTACCTCTACAGCAGATTCAAAGTTTTTTAAAGGTGATAAACGTGCTGTGTGCATCATACTTTGGTCAACAATACAAATTTTAATATTTTCTTCTAACCAATCAACTACTATATTAGCCATCTGACGATTTTTTAAACAAGCAGTATAGGCATAAATTTTCTGCAAGCCAACATTTGTTAAGTACATTTGAATAGATGAATCTACCATTTCTAATAATTTGGTAACATCGGCTGTTAATTCACTCCGATTCATGACAGCTTCTAAGATTAAATCAGCATCAATTAAAATTCTGAACACTTTTAAATTTCCCTCTGAGAATTATCGATATATTTATCAGAAATTTTAGGACTACATTTATCAATATCCCGAAAGTTAGTAATATTTCTATTAATCAATCAGTACATAAATTTCAAATATCAACATTTTTTTCGCTCAAACCATTCAATTAAACAAGTTTGCAAGTAAGTAATTTACAGAACTTAGGTATCAAAGCAAGATATCAAGTCTGTTTTACTTCTACCAATTCTCCAGAAATAGGCAACAAATACAAACTCAGAAACCCTTGCGACATATGGCTTTATGAATTTTGTAGGCATAGCCTTTTCATCCCTACAAGACGCTATGCGTTGGCGTTAGCCTCTGTCTACGACACGCTCCGCGTTCGCGCAGCGTCCCGCAGGGAACGTAGAGAACCTGTAGGGTATTTAGAATTTTGAATTGGCATTCCGTCTAGTTTACGGAACTCTCACTACAGACTCCTGCATTTTTATCTAGTAGATACAACCTGAAGAAATAAGATTCCTGTAATTATTGTAAAATAAGCTTAAAATCGGGACTAAAATATCTGTAAGTCGTTAGACATTCATCAATTTCTACTCTTTAGTTTCCAAAAGTAGTTGAAATGTCTAAGCACTGACATTGATTTGACACCGATTGACACGGGAAGAACAGTAAATGGAATGACGCAAAATTATTGTTGATAGTTCCAAGAAGATCCCAAGAGTATTTTAAAATAATAAAGTTACTATTGATACTAGTAATCATCTGATGTCAGTATTTTATATGCTGAGGAGAAACAGTTAACTATTGAAAAGTTACCGCTTTTTGGTCAATGCTGATATTTAGAGAAAAATTACAGATTGACCATGACATTTGATCAGCTTAAATAATTCCGCATAGAAGCGTAAACCCTCTTGGGTAATGGTAAAGAAATTCAATGTGAGCGATCGCAGTTTAGTTAGCGTGATTCTAGTTTAGAAACTCGCATCTCTAAGTTATTAACTTGTTGCTTTAATTCGACTACTAAAGTTGCCAACCTGTCAAACATCTGCTCCTGCTCTGATTGTGATATAGTTCTTCTCGAACCTGGAGGTATTGTAATTGGTGTTCTTGGGGATGGAGACTGTCGATTTTGATTGAATCTTGATTCTATTTGATTTAACCGTAACTCAACACGATTTAAATCCACTTGTAAATTATTCAAGCGAGATTCAACTTGCTGTGATGTAGCAGGGTTCGAGAGTAACCCCAGCCAGATAATAATTACTAAAGACACAGCAAGCAATAATCTGCGAAACATTGTATTAACTCCAAAAGAGGGAGATAAGTAGTTAGGCATAATTAAATATACAAAAAAACCTAGTTTGTAGTTGTAGCTTATTACCAGGACAAAAATATCATTAGGAATAAAGTTTTTACTACAAACTTTAATTTATTAATTCCTAGCTACTTAGTGATGTACATTTATTATTTTAGCAATTCTCTGATATGGCATTTCTTCATAGGCATATCATAGCCCCTTTCTCACAGCAAAGAGAAGTCTGAGCGGCGGTTTCTGCCGAACAGAACTTCGAGGGAGGAGGTTATTTCGAGAAAAATTATACGTTATTAATCAGGTTTTAAGTGAGAAAATAAATCTTGCCAATTAATATTTTGAGGAGTATTAGTTCCTTCTTTCACCTCAAAGGTTAAATTACAGGCATTATGTTGATTTAAAGCTTGTACACATAATTCTGCTATGTCTTCACGGCTGATTTTGCCTTTTATATTATCACCTTGCTCAAAAATTAACTCTTTACCTCCTACTTCTTCTGTTAATGCACAGGGTCTAATAATTGTATAGGGAATGCTACTGGCTCTTAAACTATCTTCCCCTTTTAATTTCCAAGTTAAAATACCTCCCAGTTGGTCATTTAACCTCACTGCTGGCGGTTCTTCATCTAAATTAATTCCCGGTCTTCCAGGACGAGTTACACCTGCGGAACTAACGTGAACAAATTGTGGTGTAGTTTTTCCCCCATAAGCTTTCATAGATTCCAACTGCAAAGCAAAGTCACCTGCTGAAAAATGGGGATTTAACGCACCATCATATTCAAATTTGCTCAACATCAGTTGAAAAGAACTAATTGTACTTTGATCAATTGCTGGAGCATCTTTAACTATTTTGGCTCGAAATACAGGTACAAAATCAGTAAAGGGAATGCGGACATTAATCCAAGTGTTAGCTACAGTATCAAATGAATAGCTATAACCTAATCCGTCCCATTTGCTATCAGTCCGCAGGAAGAGTTTATAACGCTGTCCATCACCTTTAACACGCAATTCTACACCTGTATAGCCAGATAAATTAAAAGGTGGCTCAAAATTTTTCGTTCTCACAGATGCAAATCCACCAGAATTAGCTGTGGAAACATTACCAGTAAACACAGCAGTGTTATCTAACAACTGCATATTACTCGCACTTACGCCTCCCATAACGACATCATCTAGCGCACCCCAGATATTTCTTAATTCTGTGGAGGGATTTGTAAAATCAAATATAAGTTTTTCATCGGCTGAGGATAGATATTTTGCAGCCGCATCAACTAAGTTTTTCACTCCTTGATATTCTACAGTTTCAGGAGTGTCACCCACAATTTCTGGTTGGTAAAATTTTACACCTTGATAGTATTTAGCCCTATCTGCTGTGTCTCCTTCTACTGGCTGTACACGCACTGCTGTACAACAAATTACGGCTTGAATATTAGCCATAACCATTGGAGTTAAAGTTTCTGGTTTAGTGATATCCGCAGCTACTAAATCAACATTATTACTAAGAATTGACCGGGCTTTATCAATATCTCGCACTAGTGCGCGGACTTTATAACCTCGTTCTAACAACCGCTTAACTACTCTTTTACCAACGCCACCTGTTGCACCTGCTACTAGTATTACACCCACGTTTTTTGCTCCATTAGGTAGATATTGATGATCATGGGGGCGACCTTGGATTAATTGCTGTACCCAGGTCAGGAAAGGAAATACCTCGAAGTAGGTCAAGGTTTCAACAAATCTGCCTAAGTCCCATTGAGAACGATTTTTATCAGCCACAGTTGCATCTTCATAATTCTCTTCTTGCTACATGATAACGGAGTGGTGAGTGCTGAGTTATGAGTCCAGAGTAGTGAGTAGTGAGTGGTGAGTGCTGAGTTATGAGTTTTCTATCCTTGGCTGGAGTAACTAGATGATTGATTAGTTAAACAGCTTATTGTTACAGCGCGTTAGGATAATTAATTAGGTATGGCTAAATAAATAGAAATTTACTTATGAGTCAACTAGAAAAAGCTCAAGCTGAGTATGAAGATTTTACTCAGGATTTTGAGAGTGTGATTATTAGTACAGTCAATGAGCAGAGTATTCCTAATGGAAGCTATACACCCTTTGTCATGGATGATGCGAAGAATATATATATATATGTAAGTGGATTATCAACTCACACTCAAAATATTTATGCTAATCCTCATGTATGTGTTTTATTTATTGAGGATGAGACAAAGACTAATCAGATTTTTGCTCGTCGTCGGTTGAGTTTTGATTGTACTGCTACTCTGATTGAGCGAGAATCTGATATCTGGAATCAAGTAGTTGATCAATTTCAGCAACGTTTTGGTGAAATTATCGAAGTTTTGCGCGGCTTGTCTGACTTTCGCATTTTCCGCCTGACTCCTACGCAGGGAAGATTTGTGATTGGGTTTGGAGCAGCATACCATATCAGTGGCGATCGCCTAAATCAACTCACCCAAATCACTGGCGACAAAGCATAAAAGTGCTGAGTAACGAGTAATGAGTAATGGGTAAAAAGTTAATTCAGCACTTGAAGTATCCTTAACTTCAATCCACTAGATTTATCTAATAACTAACAGACCACTAACAACTCAGCACCGGCTAAACGCCGCGCTACCGCTAACACTACTCATCACTAACCCTATGCTTCAGTTTCAACCGCCTGGTTTTGGGCATAAAGTCATCAATACATCTCTAGGAAAAACAGTTTACTATACTCAAACTGCTGCACCTTGGCTGAATACTGACACTGAAGACTTACCGCCATTACTATTTCTGCACAATTTTGGTGGTGGTGCATCTGCTTACGAATGGTCAAAAGTTTACCCAGCTTTTGCTTTTACTCATCGCATCCTCGCGCCAGATTTAATTGGTTGGGGGGAATCTGCTCATCCAGTTCGAGATTTTCAAATTCAAGACTACCTGACAACTATTGCTGAATTTATCACCCAAACTTGTCACCAACCCGTAACAGTAGTAGCTTCTTCCCTCACTGCGGCTCTGACTATTCGTTTGGCTATTCAGAAACCTGAGTTATTCAAAAACCTGTGCTTGGTGTGTCCTTCTGGATTTGATGACTTTGGCCAAGGTGCAGGACGCAGACTACCACTACCAATAATTAATACACCCTTATTAGATAATCTCATTTATGCCCTTGGGGCTGAAAATGAACTTGCAGTCAGAAATTTTCTAGAAAGTTTCCTGTTTGCTCAACCAAAACGCGTCACTCCAGAGATAGTGGAAGCTTATCTCACCTCAGCACAGCAACCTAATGCTAAATTTGCGGCTCTAGCATTTTTACGTGGTGACTTGTACTTTGACCTGAGTTTGTATATTCAACAACTCAAAATTCCCACAGTATTCTTCTGGGGCGAGAAAGCACAATTTACCAGCATCAAGCTAGGACAGCGGTTGATGAGTTTAAATTTAAGTGCTATTCGAGAATTTTATGCGATCGCAGATGCAGGGGTCCTACTCCATCTAGAATTACCAGCCGTATTTACTGGTCTATTACAGCGTTTTGTGTAAAGACTTTACCGAATTTTCATATAACTAGTTGTTCGCTGATGAAATTAGATCAGAAAATCAAACAAGTGTGTTTCATCAAAATAACCGGGCTAGTAAGTTCTATACAAAATGATTGCATTACCGCAAATATCTGCTAAAACGCAGCCATTAACCACCAATAAAGAAGCAGAATTGTTGGTCTATTGTGCTAACACTAAAATCGACCCAGAAACAGCAGCCAAAATTAAACAGCTAGTAATAGCAGAAATAGATTGGAATTATTTAATTAAAATTGCTATTTGGCATAGAGTACAAACACTTCTGTATTCGAGCCTCAAGGAAACTTGTCCAGATGAAGTTCCCCAGAGCATTTTGGAATCTTTACACACCCATTGTCAAAAAATCACGCTCAATAACTTACTTCTGGCGCACAAGCTTGTGAATATCCTGAAATTACTGACAGCTAATAATATTCGTGCCATTCCATTTAAAGGGCCGGTCTTAGCAACTTTAGCCTATGGTAATCTGGCACTACGAAAATTTGGCGACCTTGATATTTTAGTAAACAAGCAAGATATTCCCAAAACAATAGAACTTTTGCAAGCTCAAAAATACCAAACAAAAAAATATTTAACTGAAGCACAAAAAGAACTGCAAGAAGTATTTTGTGAATACAGTTTGCTGAGTGAAGACGGCATGATATTAATAGACCTGCACTGGGAATTTACACCAACTTATTTTGCTTTTAAACCAAATTTTGATGTTTTGTGGAAACGCCTGCAACCTATCTCTCTTGCTGGTAGTGATATCCTGCAACTTTCCTTAGAAGACTCAATACTATATCTTTGCGTTCACGGCTGTAAGGATTTATGGCAAAGATTATCTTGGATTTGTGATATTGCCGAATTAATTAAATCTCATCCCGAACTTCAATGGACAAAACTCTTAGAGCAAGCTAAAAGGGAAGGTTGCGAACGAATGCTGCTACTAGGTTTGTTCTTGGCAGAAGATATCCAAAAAATAAGTTTACCAGAAGAAGTTCAGCAAAAGATTCACAAAAATCCTATTATTACAACCCTCGCCACCGAAGTAAAAGAAAAACTGTGGATTCAAAGTGATGAACCACTAGATGTATTTGAAAGGTCTTTTTGGTCTTGGCGTTTAGCTTTTCATTTCCGAGTTATGGAAAGCTTTAAACATAGAGCTTTACTATGTCTTTTTGTGTTGAGATTTGCCATGACTCCCAAAGATAAAGATTATGTCTCTTTACCTTTACCCAAATCCCTTTCTAGTCTTTATTATTTAATTCGTCCCATCAGATTAATCATCAAATTTGGATTAACACCATTGAAGCGGGGTCTTGATTTGTGTAATTCTTGGTTGAGCGATCAAAAGTTATGAGTGCTGAGTTAAAAGTAACGCATCAGTTTTGAAAATACTCTGCGTTACTTTGCGGTAACTTCGCGCCCCTCTGCGTTAAAAAAGGGTGGGAATTACCCACCCCTTCAAAATTACGAATATAGAGCTTTAGCAGTCGTCTCTCTATCTAACTTGAGCATTAACACACCCAAAGGTGGTAAACACAAATCCAGAGAGTAAGGATGATTGTGCATTGACCAATCATCAGTCCACTTACCACCTAAGTTACCCATATTGCTACCGCCATACTGACGGGAATCACTATTAAATAACTCAGTATAAAATCCTTTTTCTGGTACACCAACGCGATAGTGAGAATGTGGTTGTGGTGTAAAGTTACAAACCACTACCAGAAAATCCTCTGTATCTTTGTCACGGCGGATGAAGGAAACTACACTATGGCGGTTGTCGCTACAATCAATCCACTCAAACCCCTCTTTCGCAAAATCCTGAGTGTACAAAGCCGGCTCAGAACGGTAGAGATGATTTAATTCTTTGAAAAATGTTTTTAATTGTTCGTGTGGTTCATGCTGTAACAAATGCCACTCCAAATCTGCCCAGACATTCCACTCACTCCACTGTCCAAACTCCATGCTCATAAACATGGTTTTCTTACCTGGGTGAGCAAACATATAGGCAAATAAACTACGCACATTAGCACATTTTTGCCATGTATCACCCGGCATTTTGCCAATAATGTTGCTCTTACCATGCACGACTTCATCATGAGACAAAGCCAGCATAAAGTTTTCGCTGTGGTTATACCACATACTAAAGGTGACATTGTTTTGATGGAACTGGCGGAACCAAGGGTCCATGCTGAAGTAGTCGAGCATATCGTGCATCCAGCCCATATTCCACTTCAGGTTAAAGCCCAAACCACCTGTATAGGTAGGCCAAGACACCATCGGCCAAGAAGTGGATTCTTCCGCAACGGAAACAACACCAGGGAAATAACTAAAAATTAGATGGTTTACCTGACGCAAGAAATCTGCTGCTTCTAAGTTTTCTCTTCCCCCGTATTGGTTGGTTAGCCATTCGCCATCTTTACGGCAATAGTCTAGGTAGAGCATGGAAGCAACTGCATCTACCCGAATCCCATCAATATGGTACTTGTCAAACCAGAACAAAGCATTGGCTACTAAGAAATTGCGGACTTCGTTACGGTTGTAGTTAAATACCAGAGTTCCCCACTCTTTATGTTCACCTTTGCGGGGGTCGGCGTGTTCGTACAGGTGAGTCCCATCAAAAAATGCTAAACCATGCCCATCTTTGGGGAAGTGGCCAGGAACCCAATCTACGATTACACCGATTTCGTTTTGGTGACATTGGTCAACAAAATACATAAAGTCTTCTGGACTACCAAAACGAGATGTGGGAGCGTAGTAGCCAGTGACTTGATAACCCCAAGAGCCGTCAAATGGATGCTCGGCAATGGGTAAGAGTTCTATGTGGGTGTATCCTAAATCTTTAACGTAGGGAATCAAGCGAGCAGCTAATTCTCGATAGGTCAGAAAACGTGCGCCTGGATTTAATTCCGCAGCAATGACTACTGGTTCGGTTTCCCCATTAGGTAATCTAGCTGGTTCTGCGCTAGAAGCTTGTAACCAAGAACCTAAGTGTACTTCGTAAACTGAAACCGGTTGCGTCAGAGGGTCTGTATGACGGCGTTTTTCTAGCCAGGTTTCATCTTGCCACTGGTAGGAATTTAAATCGGTGACAATAGATGCTGTTTTTGGCCGGGGTTCTTGTTGAAAACCATAGGGGTCAGACTTTTCGTAAATGTGTCCTTCCCAGTTTTTGATTTCGTATTTGTAATGCGCTCCAATTGCTATTTCAGGAATAAATAATTCCCAAACCCCTGTCGCCCCTTTACGCATCTGGTGTTTACGTCCGTCCCATTCGTTGAAGTCCCCTAGGACAGAGACATTGCGAGCATTGGGGGCCCAGACAGCAAAATAAACACCTTTAACACTATCTATTTCGGTGGCGTGAGCTCCCAATTTTTCGTAGATGCGATGATGATTACCTTCAGTAAATAAATGTAAATCAAAGTCTGTTAAGTGGGGAGAACGAAAAGCGTAGGGGTCGTAAGTGACCCGCTCGTGTTCTCCTTCTTTTATTTTTAATTGGTAGTTGGATAACTCGGAAGTTTCAATAGTACATTCAAAGAAATGCGGATGATGTACCGATTGCATGGGATATTCTATTCTTTGTTCAGGCAAGACTACCCATGCTGCACTGGCATTTGGTAGGTAGGCTCGCACAGCCCAAATGTTTTTGCCGTTTTGGTCTACTAGATGAGAACCGAGTATTTCAAAAGGATCTTGATGCTGATTCCAAACGATGCTATTAACCTGCTCAGGGGCGATCGTGGTCATGGACATTAAGCTACCTACGTAAAATAAACTGATTGACTAAATCGGGTTTTGTATATGTATATTCTTTACATTTATTTGCAATTTTGTCGCCATCGTTATCCTATCTCAGAATGAGTCACTGAGATTAGAGAAATGGGGGATACTGACAGGTGCAAGTTTTTGAAAGTCTCTTTTCTCGCAGATGTAATACTTTACACCCAAAGACCTGCGATCACAAGTTAGCCCTCTACCAACAGCCCAAAGCTGCAATATCAGCAAGAAGAAGCTATAAATGTGGATATAATAATTAGGTAAATAAGTATGGGTAGTACCAGACTCGAACTGATGACATCCTGCTTGTAAGGCAGGCGCTCTACCAACTGAGCTAACCACCCATTCGCGCTTTTCTTTTTGCGCTCACATCTAAACAATATAGCAAAATATTTTTGATTGCGCTAGTATTTTTGAGAAAATTTTTAAAATATTTTTGAGAACGTTTAAATGCCCTCTGGTCGAACGCACGATCGCATTACTTTATGGGCGTTGCCGATGGTGGCGGGTATGACCTTTTGGCAGACTCGCAGTGGCAATGTAACTTTGTTGGTGGCTGGTGGGTTTATGTTTGGCGGGTTGATGTTCGGCCCTGACTTGGATATCTACTCCCGTCAATATCAACGTTGGGGTGTTTTACGCTGGATTTGGCTGCCTTACCAAAAAAGTCTCCGGCATCGTTCTTTTTTATCCCACGGGCCGATTATTGGCACGACGCTGCGGGTGGTTTATCTCAGTAGTTTGCTGGCTGTCGTGGCCATTTTGATGGTGGCTGTAGCTGACAAGTTATGGAATGTGTCTGTTACATGGCAGGATTTAGAGGAAACTGTGGGGCGATCGCTATCCAGTTATGCTACAGAATGTCTTGCCTTATTTCTGGGTTTAGAATTGGGTGCGATGAGTCATTCTCTCAGCGACTGGGGCGGTTCGGCTTACAAGCGATTTCGCAAGCAGGGGGTTCGGGGAATACTTCCTAGGAGCAAGATGAAGAAGCGTAAAGTTACCAGTCGTGGTAGTCGTCGGTTGCAACCAAAAATTACTAAACCCCGCACAAAGGAATAGTTGTTTCTCCAGCCAAATCCTAAATCACTTGATGCTTACTAGTAAAAAGCAGCAAATATACTCAAAACCAAGATACATTATGGTAAAACGGCTCATTTGAGTCTTATCGGTGAAGTGAATCATAAATTATGTTCAAAACCCGGACGTTTAAAGTGGTGGCTGTATCTAGTTTAATTTTGGGGACAGCAACTTCAACGGCAATGGCTGTTCCTGTATGTCAGGGAATTACACAGAAATCGGAAGAAAAAACCTTGGTGGCTCAATTGGTGGATGAAGACACTAACCTGAAATTTGAAGCCCGTGGTTGCTATAGAACTAAAAGTACACAAGTGATTTGTGATGTTTTAATTACAAATTTAGGTACTACACGTCCGAAAATTCGGTTTGCGGCTACTGACACTTATAAACCATTGACAAATGCCATCGATTCTTCTGGTACTGTATATGCTACCAATGAATTAAGTGCTGGAGGTTCTACTACTAAGTCTTGGGTTGATCTCAACTTTGCTCCTGGTATTCCCACAAAAGTCAGCTTCATTTTTGAAATCCCAGTACAAGTTAAAGAATTAACTGCTTTAGATGTAGGTTACTTGCAATGGATTAATTCATCTCAAACGATTCCGAAACAAATAGCTCTTTCTAAGATTGGCACTATAGCAGCTAAACCCAATGCTGTATCTACAGTAAATAGGGGCAATAATTCCAACTGCACTTGTCCACCTAATTCTACTCCCCCTCGCCGAAAAGCCCAAATAAAGTAGTTGAATAAGTAGGATTGAGGAGTAATATTCACCTCAATCATGTTTTTAATTCATCACTTTTGATCTGCACGAAACGCGGAAGTATTTAATAGTTATGGAATTGAATCAAAATCAAGGGAATAGAAAAACTTTGACCGCCTTACAGGAGTTAATTGAGGTGGTGGCGAAATTGCGATCGCCTAATGGGGGTTGTCCTTGGGATTTGGCACAGACTCCTGAAACGCTGACACCTTATGTGATTGAGGAAGCTTATGAGGTGGTAGATGCGATTAAAAATGGGACGCAGGCAGAAGTTACTGAAGAATTAGGAGATTTACTTTTGCAGGTGGTGTTGCAGGCGCAGATAGCTAGTGAATCTAGTCAGTTTTCTCTGCAAGAGGTAGCCCAAGGTATTACCCAAAAGTTGGTTCGTCGTCATCCTCATGTGTTTGGTGATGTGTCGGTGCAAAGTGTGGATGAGGTACGACAAAATTGGGAACAAATTAAGGCGGTAGAGAAAGGTGAATCATCTTCAGAGAGTCAAAAACTTAGTACCAAACTCAGCCGCTATGGACGGACTCTTCCCCCACTCACCGCAGCAATGAAGATTTCCCAAAAGGCGGCGGCGGTTGGGTTTGAGTGGGAAAATATTGATGGGGTGTGGGCAAAGTTCTATGAGGAGTTAGAGGAGTTTCAACAGGCTGTCGCGGAGGAAACACCGGAACGCCAACAAGCAGAGTTAGGCGATTTACTGTTTGCAGTGATTCAGTTAGCCCGTTGGCATAATCTAGACCCCAGTGAAGGGTTACAAGGCACAAATCAGCGATTTATTCAGCGTTTACAAAAAATGGAGGCAGTAGTTAACCGCCCCCTCTCTGAGTACAATTTGGATGAGTTAGAAACTCTTTGGCAGCAGGCAAAAGCCCAACTTGCTCAAGAATAAGAATATATCGAATCTACAAGCTGATGGTTGCGATCGCTTTCCTGAATTCAGTGTTGTTGTGTCAAAATGTTAAATTTCTATCCGAAACTTGTTGACCTTTGTGGAATGCATTCTACGGAAATTAGCACCGAATCCAGCAACCAGAAACAAACTTAAGATAGTTGAAGGTTCTGGAACTGGGCGAGGTGTTTGAATATCAGTGTTTTGGGTGATTGGTACTTGACGTAATTGTATTTGACCTGTACTTGTAAATGTTAATCCTGTGACAAAAGCAGTAGGATCATTAGGATCAAGTTCTGCATTGGGTTCAATGCCTAGAATGCGGAAGCGATTTACTCCACCCGCACCAAAATTGTAGGTATCACCCCCTGCAAGAATTATTCCCGAATCAACAAAATCGTTCAATAAACTGTCAAATGTCCATAGATCGTACAAATCATCCCCAATACCAGTTGGCAGTAGAACAGAGGCAAAGTTGGGGCCTGAATCAACGATATAGTCGTAACCAATTGCAACTACAGGGTCAATAAATATTGGCCGGTTGAGATCACCAATATTAAAGTTGAATAAAAATCCATCTTCTGTAACAATTGGTAACAATGGATTTTCTGGAGTTGAACCAGGCAATTCCCCGCTACGGATAGCAAAAGACCACAAGCCTGGTACGGGAGTAAGTAGATTACTGAGGTTTTGCAAGTTTAAAACCTCACTTGTTCTAGAACCAGGAAGAGTCAAAAAATTAGTGTTATCACCTGCATCAAAACCTGCCTGAGCGGGTGTACCACCTAACCCATCTGTCCCACCACTAGCATCTCCTGTTGTCCACTGCAATTGACCATAACGGTATTCAATATCAAAGTTTCCCGCCCCTGTGTCGCTCCGATTCCGAAGAACTGTTTGGAAGGTATTTGTCTTATCATTATTTGCAGCATAGTACCCAACATTGTTCCAGGTGACGACAACAGTATCTGGGTTGGGAGATGCAACATAAACCTCACCGCAAAGTCCACAGCTTGTATCAACGTCTGCCCAGTAGGGTGCGATTATTGGTTGGTTGGCAATAGGGAAAGGATCAGGCGTAAAAGTACTTAATGGACTTCTAAACGTAAGGTTGCCGTTATTGTTGATATAGAAATTATTAAAAGTTTCACCAAAAAAGTTGATTTGGAATGGTAGATTGAGCTGGTTGGAAGAACCATCATCGTTTCGCTCTAGAGCTAATTCACCGAAACCAGCAGAACCTCCAAATCCATCAAGAATAAGGCCGGCAGCTTGAGCGTTACTGGATGTTCCTATGAACATAAATGCTGCTCCCAATGTAGCCATTGAGAGCTTTTTCAGAATGCTAGAAGTAGGCATGACGTCTTAGGTTTATTTCAGTTTATTTAACCTAAGTAAGAGATTAATCTTTTCCTCTCAGTGATTACAATCATGTATCATAAAGCAATGGTCAATTTTTCAGTAATTTTACATAAAGATAAAGTAAACATACTGTCATTGACTATCACATTGCTTTCCTTATTTACCTTGAGATTCTAAGACACCTATAGGACAAGAAACATTTGTCCCACCTAAGCCACAATACCCATTGGGGTTTTTAGCTAGGTACTGCTGATGATAGCCTTCTGCATAGTAAAATTCAGGGGCATCAAGAATCTCGGTGGTAATTTCTCCATATCCGGCAGGGCTAAGGGCTGTTTGATAGGCATCCCGTGAGGCTTCGGCTAGCTGTCTTTGAGCTGGGGAATAAACATAAATTCCTGAACGGTACTGAGTGCCAACGTCATTACCTTGGCGCATTCCTTGGGTGGGGTTATGACTTTCCCAGAAGACTTTGAGTAATTCGGCGTAACTAATCACGTTAGGGTCAAATACAACAAAAACTACTTCGTTGTGTCCAGTCGAGCCAGAACATACTTCTTCATAGGTGGGATTAGGTGTGAAGCCAGCAGCATAACCGACAGCCGTTGTATAAACGCCCTCTTTCTGCCAAAACTTCCGTTCTGCACCCCAAAAACAACCCAAGCCAAACATTGCTTGTTCCATTCCTTCAGGGAAGGGAGGTTTAAGTGGGTTGTTGTTGACGTAGTGATGGGCAGGTACGGGCATGGTTTGTGTTCTTCCTGGTAAAGCTTTCTCAGGAGTGGGGATAACCAGCTTTTTGCCAAATCCAAATAATGCCATTGTTTTCAACTCTGATTTTTATAGATGTGTTTACTTTACTTAATATTTTAGTAGTTTTGGCGACGAAGCAGAGGGGCAGGAGAGTAGGGGAAACAAGGTAGACAAGGTAGACTTTTTTCAACACTCAAAAGGTATACAAGCATGAACTAACGGTAATAAAGGCCCCAGTTGTTCTTGTCCATTGACTGCTAAATCGCTATGACACAAATAAATTTTATCGGATACACGCGATAGTAAATCGGTCAAAATCCGTTGTAATCTCGCTTCTTCTGTTAGCTTTTCATCTTCTGCTGTCCAAGGTTGCCCTAATCTATCTTGTAAGAAAAATGGCGCACCAAACAAGGTAGCAGCACCACCTTTTGCCCATAGGGGTGAACCAGCATCCAACCAAAAATGCCAACGGTGAAATCTTCTACTAGCTCGGTATTGGAAGATGGTTGCTAAGGTGATAGCCTTCCTGGTTTTGCCAATAGAACGTAGAGGGTATGGGTTGGCTGTAATTGTTCCCCGCCGCAGTAGCTGAATGAATTCGGCGATCGCACTATTAGAGATACAATTCATAGCGTCTGGGGTGTTTGGTGTTGTTTGTTTTAACCTTGTGTCGATTTCCCAATAGTGTTGGGCAGTTTCTAGTAATTCTCGCAGTGCGGCTAGTTGTTCATAGGGGAGGTTACTACCATTCCACAAAAAGCGTTGAATTGCCCTGTCTAAGAGGGAAATGGGGCTGGGAATTAGACGCAATTCCTGCTGCGATCGCTGTTGTTCTAACCACTGTAGAATCTCTGTATAGGCTGTAGTTGCAGCGTAGCCAATGCGATCCCAACGTTCAAAGGCTGTAACTGGTAACAAGTTGGGGTGTTCGGGATGGGGAACAAAGCAGTAATCGGCAAGTAATCCTGCTCGTACTGGATCGATTTTGGTTGGGAGTGGGGAAGGAATTTCTGATGGTTCTGGTTTTGTACTCAAGATAACTAGCATCTCTGCTACGGCATCCCGGTCTACCAATCGTCCCAAACCAGGGTAGACTAAAGCTAGCATGGTGAGTAATGCCCGAATTACTGGTGAACTAATCAGGGGACGTTGGTCATTGAGTGACTCTACGGGGATATTTTGCTTGGTGAGGATTTCTACTAGGGTATAACGAGCGATCGCATCTAAACCAGGGGCAATGATAGCCACCTCTTCTGCTGCTACCTGTCCAGACTTAATTGCATTACCAATTACTTCTGCTGTTTGTCGCAATAATTGGGAACGAGAAGTTGTTTGGATGGACTGTACTACTGTTGGTAAATCTGACAATACCAATGGTGTATTAAGTGATTCCACCATTGGCGCAGCTAGTCTGTTAGCTAGAGAGTCAACAGCAAATCCCGGCAAAGTTTCTATTTGACAACGCCTCGCCAACCCTGACATATAATCAGGATCTGCCCCCAAACCCAACCTGACCCCACCATCAGGATTATAACTAAACGCACCTACCGCTCCCTGATCTAATAGCAATTCTAATAAATCACGCACTACACCAGGATATTCATCCACATCATCCGCCAAGACAGCTTGATAACGGTTAGCTAAATGCTGTTGATAATTCTCATTGGTTAATAAATATTGAGTGTAGAGTTCGGTAATAATCCCATAGGTGAGTAATCCTCTCTCTAAACACCAATTACGCCAATCTAACAGTAAATTTGCCATAAATTCTGGCTCTAGATTGACGTTATTTTCCTCTAAACCTGTTTGCAGAATCCCAGCGATATCCTCGCAAGGTGTACCACTGTAAGCTGATAATTGCATTAAATCTAAGATGCGCCTCACTAAGCGGTACTCATTTACCCCAACACGCCTTAATATTTCTTCATTTAACTCTGTTCTCCAGAGTTTAGTTGCTAGTTCTTGCTCAGTTTCTGGACGCAATCGTACAGGAAATTGTGCCTTGAGATTCAACAATTGAATCAGTAAAGGCCAAAATAATATTACATCATCTTGAAAAAAACCTAATGGAGTTCTGACACGAACTGGATACTTTCCTTGGGTATTAGTAGCAATTTTATCACCCAATTCTCGGCGATTATCATCATTGGCAGACAAAACTAAAATTCCCGGTTTTGCCTGTTGCATTAATAAAGATGGAAGCGTGTAAGTGCTTGATTTTAATTTTGCTTTTTTAGTATAAAATAATTCGTACATTTGTTTTTCATTTTGCAGCCAATTCCCAAATTGCTCTACCAATCGGCTAGTCTTACCACTACGGCTATTACCTATAATCCAAACAGAATTATTAACCATAAACCTTATCCTTAGCAGATTTATTATTATACTTTGCGTTAACTTAAGGTTAATAATCACTACATAATATACAATCAAGGAAAATTACTTAAGATGAACAATTCTATCTTTAACCAAAAAATTTATCCTTTTTTACTATCCGCTTATCGATGGTATTTACAGACACCAGAACGCTCTTTAGAAGAAGCTTATAAAGCAGCATTGAAAATCAAATCTATAGAAGATGAATATTTTAATAGTAATACAATAGATTTTAAATCATCCATGTACAGCAGTAGTGTGATGGATTATTTTAAATCTGATCTCAAAAAAGAATTAAAATTAGTCAGGATGCGTCTAACGGAATTTCGATTTAGCCGCTTGTTTGCCAATGAATCTAATCAAAAAGCTGCTAATAAAGCAGGCATAGAGTATCTTAATCCTACAGAAATTTTAGAAAAATTAAGTTTTATTGATAATATCACCTCCAAATACACTGACTTTAATCAAGAAATATTTTCTCAATCTGTAGCCAATGAATCTCCAACTATTTCCAATAAAACAGTAATAAATAATAACCCATCTTTAACCCATACCCCAGGAATAATTAAATCTAAAAATAATGATTTAGTAGAACGTATCTATGCGCCGATATCACCACCAGAAAATCCAGATCAAATGAAAAAAAAGCGGCCAAAAGCTGATTCCATGGGCATTTTACCCCGTTCTATCCTCAGCACTATTGGGAGATTGCAGATTGAATTAGATCCTAATTCCGAACAAGATGTTGTGCAGAATTTCCGGCAAGCACAACGCAGAACAATAATTTCTATTAGATTTATTTTACTACTTATTATAATACCTCTTTTAACCCATCAATTATCAAAAGCCTTAGTTTTAGGACCACTTATTGATCGGGTTAGAAACTCTCAAGTAGAGCAAGTGTTTCTCAATGAAGAAATGGAAGAAGAAGCCCTATTAACATTACAAAAATTTGAAGAGAGAATCAAATTTGAAAACTTAATTAGCGATGCACCCCCTCTTTCTTCAGCAGAAATAGAGATTCGGATGAAAGAAAAGGCTAAGGAAGTAGCAGAGGACTTTCGTCGTGAAAGTGCTAATGCCATTAAAAATGTTTTCGCAGATATTTTTTCTGTGGCTGCGGTTATTTGGTTGCTAATCGTGAGTAAGCCTTCTATTATGGTGCTAAAAGATTTTTTTGATAATGTTGTTTATGGTTTAAGTGATAGTGCTAAGGCATTTATTATTATTTTGTTTACTGATATCTTCGTAGGTTTTCACTCTCCACATGGTTGGGAAGTCATCTTAGAAGGTATAACTCGTCATTGGGGTTTACCAGCCAATCGAGACTTCATTTTCTTATTCATTGCTACTTTCCCAGTAATTTTAGATACAATCTTTAAATACTGGATATTCCGTTACCTCAACCGGATATCACCATCTGCAGTAGCTACATACCGTAATATGAATGAATAAACACATCAACAATTTACAATTCAAAAATCAATATGGTTTTGACACTTAATGTACGGTAAAAGTAACTTTAATTGTGATACTAGTGTCAGTCCTAGATATATGCTGCTGTATAGCAATCTTATGTATTTTAGAGGGTGTTTGCAAAGGCGGACAGGTTGTAAAAAAGCTCTCCCATTACAAGCTGTGAATAGATAACAGACAGCACCGAGAGAGCAACATGATTAAGGCATATCACCAGGGCAAACGCATCTAAATTACTCTTGATCACAACCAAGATTAAAACCCAAGGGAAAGATCAGTATTTCTCGTTTGGTTTAGTTTCCCAGATTCAAAGCGATGACCTCTGATCAGTCATAGACAATCGCTAAATCTGTGTCAATAATTTGACCTGATTTAAGAATATGATCCTTTTGGTGAATTAATGCTGCCGCCCTGGGTATCCCCTTTATTTATTAATTGTGATGCCTAAAAAACTCAGCTTAAGCCGTCACAGGCTCTAATAACTGAATATTAGAGAAAACAAATTCTTGAACAGCCATTTTACCTGCTGTTTCTGTGCGAATCTCACGACGATTGAGAATAGAATAATTCCCAACCTTTTCATACTCATCCACAAAGTTGCTGACTCCGCCTCTTTGTTCTCCAGTTTGGGGTTCATGATAAACAGAGTCATAGGTGTGAGGCAAATAGCCTTCACCAGTCTCGTGAACACTAAAAGTATTAATGGTTACAACAACACCGTGAATCTGGCGATGAACGAGGGTAACTATATTATTGTGGATTTTGTAGCGATCGCCTTCTGCTTTCCCGCCCATCAAAATTGCAACAGCCCCATTCTCGTCAGTGTCCCCATAACGAAATGTGTTTGCACCGTGGGTTTGTTCAAAGGTGCGACGCACACGGTGAATAGCGATTTCCCATGCTTGTCCGTGAATAGCTTTTTTCGCTGACTCGTCATCTACGCCCAAAACTTCTGCTTTGAGTTCAGCGTTGACAATGACTTGACCAGTAATAACTTTATCGCCATCCTTAAAGGTGATATCTGCTGTATACCCAGGAAAATCTTTGTCCCAAGTATAGCGGTTTTCATAAGCAGCCCGGAAAAGTTCCTGAGCCGAAATTTGTGTAACCGTCATATGCGCTTCTCCTAGCGTAATTAGTTATAGTCGCTTTTTAGTTTTGCTGGTATTAGCATAGAAGTAATTGTTGAGTCTCGCATAGACCCCAACTGGGTACACTTATGCCTATTTCTCTCTATGATGTATTTCATGCGATCGCCAATATCCATAATGAGCAAGAATTAAAACAGACGCTCATGGATAAAATTGGTGAATATTTTAGTGTCCAACGTTGGGGTATCCATTTTATAGATAGCAAGCCCGCATCTGATACCGATGCACAAACTATTCCCGCCGTCTGCTTAGAGAGTAATCCCATTGGACGCTATGTAGTTGAACGTCATGCTCCCACCCATGAACAATTGCTATTAACCCCAGAAGATTGGAAAGATGTCTGTCCCCGCCACGACCACGGACACGTCATGACTGGGCCAATTGTTTGTGATGGACATCTGGTAGGAACACTCAACTTTACCCGCGATAAAGGAAATCCACCCTTTAACGCCAATGACTTAGCCGACCTCAGCGCACTCTGTATTCATTTGTCTGCCAAACTCGCCACCCTGCGAACCACCCCGAAAAGCTTCCCCTCTCCATTACCCAACCCCTTAACCCCACGGGAATTGCAAATTGCTGAACTAGTAGCCCACGGGTTAACCAACGCTGAAATCGCTCAAAGACTTTGGATTACCCAAAACTCAGTCAAGCAAGCTTTAAAAAGAATGTTCCGCAAACTAGGGGTTTCAGCCCGTGCTGAGATGGTAGCAAGATTGCAAGACCTCCTGATTCACAAATAAATTCAGAAAACCCAGATAAATCTTAGAAGCTGTAAATTCTTCTATATCAAGACTTACAGCTTCTGCCGAGAAATTGCGATCAGTAATTTCAAAAAAAGATTGATTTAACCCTTGACGAACATAAAAATTCTCGCTACTCTAGATAGGTGTTGAGGCAAGAGAGCCAAGACAACTGAACCGAGAAAAAAGAATACTTTGAAAGCTAAAAAATAACCAACCTCGTCAAGAAAAATTGGTTTTGGGATTTCCCAGAAACTTAAAAAATTATAGCAAGGAATCTGAAAAACTAGATTTTCAGATAACAAACTCAAAACACAACAAAATGGAGAGTTTGATCCTGGCTCAGGATGAACGCTGGCGGTATGCTTAACACATGCAAGTCGAACGGAATGCTTAGGCATTTAGTGGCGGACGGGTGAGTAACGCGT